>NZ_LXOV01000001.1:0-362337 GCF_025331195.1 Mycolicibacterium llatzerense
GGTCCGCTGGTCGGACGGGTGGGGTGTCTACTCCTGGCACGGCACCCAAGTACCAGCCGACATGATCGACGGCGACTGGTCTGTCGAACGCATCATGGCCGAAACGAACACGGAGATTCGTCGGTGTGCCATCGAAAAATCCGGGTGGGACGCGATCCTGGCTGCGATGGGCGAGCAGCCAATCGACATCTGCGCTGACCCGGCCAAGCCTGAAAACCTGTACCAGTTGTACCGCGTGCCGGACAAGGTGAACCCCTACGGCCAGGCGGTGAATCTGTTGGTGATGACGAACGGTTCTCCAGACCGGTCAGGCACCGTCCGGCGCTACGGAGAGACGGTGCCAGCTCACATCACGTCCGCATTGTCTGCTGCCGCATGGCAATTCGGGGTTGATCCCACGGTGTACGCGACCGCGTCACGCCGAACCTAAGAGAAGAGGAAACACTAATGCCTGCAACTACTTTCGCCCAGGCCCTCGCCAAAATCGGTGCGAGCCTGCCCGACCATCTGATCGCTGACGCCGAGGTGCCTGTGCTCACTGGGGTTCAGTTTCAGGGCGACATCGGCATCATTCCAGCGGAAACCGACCCGTTCGCCGCTGAGCATGTGACGCTGTTGCCGGTGCCCGACAAGGGTATTCAGGCTGTGACCGGTGAAGCTACGGGAAACACTCATTGGTTGCATCGTGGGTTTGATTCGCCAGGTGTGTTGTTCGGTCGAGTCGCCCACGAGTTGGTCATCGGCGTGGTGTCGGTTCCCGTGGGCCAGACGGCGGAGCTGATTCACACCGATGAGCACGGGGCGAACGCGATGGGTCCGGGCCTGTATGTGCTGCGCGGCAAGCGTGAATTGGCTGACGAAATCCGCAGGGTCCAGGACTAACCGGCATCCCACCAAGTCAAAGCCGTTAGATCGGCCCTGCTCGGGGGCGTAATCCCCGGGCAGGGCCACGACAAGAGAAAGAGTTCACATGTCAGACAGCATTCTACCCGACGGTTTTTATGAGTTGAAGGTTTCCGGTACCGATAGCCGTATGTGGATCGGCCCCGACACCCTCGCTGAGCCGATGGTTGTCTATGCCTACCCGGTTGGTTCCGATGTATTCAAGGCGCATTTCACGGACGGGTCGGGCGAGGCGAACGGGCCGCGCGTGGAGTTCCTGACGGCCGCACAGTTGGAGTCGCGGGCGGTCACTCATTGCCGCGAACTGGCCGGGGTGAACGCATGAGTGGACAGACTGGTATCGAGTGGACTGACGCGACTTGGAATCCGGTGACTGGTTGTACCGAGGTCAGCCCCGGCTGTGATCACTGCTATGCCAAGACTTTTGCCGAACGGTGGCGTGGCACGGAGGGGCACTATTTCGAGCGCGGGTTCGACGTGCAGCTACGTCCCGACAAGCTCACTTTGCCGCTCACGTGGCGAAAGCCGAAGCGCATCTTCGTCAACTCGATGTCAGACCTGTTCCACGACCAGGTGCCCGACGACTTCATCGCGCAGGTGTTCGCGGTCATGACGGTCGCTCATCGGCACACGTTCCAGGTACTGACGAAGCGTCACGGCCGGATGCGCTCGCTGCTGAATAGTGGTGCGTTCCAGACGGCGGCGGCTGAGCACATGCTGTCCATGACCGACCCTGACGAGGTTAAGGACGCAGGTGATCCGTTCCCTCTGCCGAATGTCTGGCTCGGCGTCAGCACCGAGAATCAGCAGTGGGCCGACATCCGCATCCCTGCACTGTTGGACACACCGGCGGCGGTCCGATTCATCAGCGCCGAACCACTTCTCGGACCGATCTACTTGCCATTCAAGTGGACGACCGGACAACCTCGCATCGACTGGGTGATTGCAGGCGGCGAGTCTGGGCGCGGCGCACGACCCATACACCCCGATTGGCCACGCGTTCTCCGTGACATCTGCACCTCTGCAGGCATGCCGTTCCTGTTCAAACAGTGGGGCGAGTTCAGGCCGGCGCCTAGTTATGTGCCGAGGCCGTCTCCCGCTTGGCAACGCGACTTCGAGAAGTGGGGCATGTCTCGCGTCGGCAAGAAGGCTGCCGGCCGTGAGCTCGACGGTCGCACCTGGGACGAATACCCGGCGGTGGCGTCATGACCGCCACCACGAATCGTCTTCTCGCGTGTATCGCCACCAGTGCCGTCCTGGCTGCTGGTTCGTCTGCCCCTGCTCGTGCTGAGACGGTGTTTGTTCCCGGTACCGGTGGCACGAAACCTCATGCGGCGGCGACGATCGGTTTGGGTTGGTTGGATGGCGGCCGTTACGGTACAGACCCGGCGTTGTGCTTGTGTGACAGCTCGCAGTATCCGGCGTTGCTTGGTCCTGGTGTGGGTGATAAGTCTCTTGCGACTGGCCGTGATTCGTTGGTGGAGTTCCTGGTTGCGCATCCTGAGGTTGATCAGGTTACGGGTGGTTCTCAGGGCAGCATGGTGATTTACCGGGCGCTGTCGGATCCGAGGTTGGCTGGCCGTCACTTGTCCGTGCGGCTCTACTCCAACCCGGATACGCCGGGTGCTGGTGGCACTGCTCGGTTCCCCGGCCAGCAGATTCCGACGACGGGTGTCACGGGCGGCACACCTGTTCAGCCGACGGATCCGAACTTCGACATCACCAGCATCTCGCACGAGTGGGACCCGGTTGCGTACTTCCCGAAATACGCATGGACATGGGCATTTACGCTCCCGGCTGCTGCTGTCGGGTTCATCACCTACCACGGTGCGACTGGTGGCCCGTATGGCGCGATGGGCATCAACTATGACGGTGCCGAGGTCACACACTCCGGCAACCTGACTGTCATCAAGTTGCGTGACCCGTTCACCCCGTATGGGCAACTCGCGGTCATCGCAGCCACGATGGTCGCCGGTCCGCAAGCTGGGCATGTTGTCGGAACGTTGATCAAACCGCTCGATGACATTGCTGCCGGGGTGTTGAAGTTCGGCGGGCAAGACGTACCGGGTGCTGCAACGTTCGCCCCGACACCACAGGTTGCAGCCAAACAGGTTCAGGGGCTGGTGGATTCGTTCGGTAAGGCAGCCAAGGATTTCGCTGCGATACCTCAGCGTCTTGCTGCTGGTCCGGTGAAGTCGCCGAAGCCGACAGCTGTCCCGGCGATCAAACCGACCCTCGTGCCGGTCACCGCGACCAAACCCAAACCCCGCAAACCATCCGCGAATCCCATCCACGACACCATCAAAACGGTTCAGGGTGCGCTCAAACAGTTCACGCCGAAACCCAAAGCCAAGCAACAGAAATCGGAGGGGGAGAAGTGAGCGTCATCCACTGGGGCGGCCACAAGTGCTATCCCCAATCATATAGCACCGTCACAAAAGGCGCGATCTACAAATGCCACTGCAACAGGCTTTGGGTCTACTCCTGGGCTGGCGACTGGACGCCATTGCGTTGGTGGCACTTTCGCGCAAAGGCCATGCTCCGCGGAATCAACGAGGACGAATCGTGATCGATCCCCGTTTGATCTCCGTCGCCGATCAACTCGCAGCCCTCGACCGGATGACCGAAACCGAGAAGGCCACCACACTCGCCGCAATCCACCAGTCCCACACACCCGAACACACACCCGAGGTACACGCATGAGAACCCTGACCGCCATCGCCGCACTCACCGGCACACTCATGATCCCGGTCGTCGGGTTCTTCAACATCCCTGCCGCGCACGCTGATTCACTGACGGCGAAGGAGTCCGCGTACGTGATCGCCTACGGTGCCAGCTCCATCTGCCCGTCCATCACGGAGCATCACACGATTCAGGGTGTGGTGTCGGTGGTGAAGGGCGTGATGGAGGACGACTTCACAGCATCCCAGGCGGTCGACATCGTCAATGCGTCCGTCGCCAAGTACTGCGCATCGAACTGGCCCCTGTTGCAGCAGACGGGGGAGTACTTCCGCAACCAGGCACAAGGACAACGAGTATGAGCAAGAAACCGTTCAAGATTCCTGCCAATGCGGATGTCTACATGCAGCCGTTCGACAGCTCAATCCTCGTTGACATCTACCTCGACGGCTACACAACCGGTGTCGCGTCGCTGGCCCTGTCGGTGACCGGCGATACGGCGAAAGCTGACGAAGCTGCGGACCACTACGCCAAAGCGATCATGTCCGATCCGATCGCGATGGAGGTTGTGCGCCAAGAGGTTATGGAACGGCTCAAGGGCATCGCTGGACATCCGCGAACCTTGCACGTACAGGCGGCCAACAAATGAGCAACCACCCCTACCCTCGTCGCCGCGATTCCGAGCACATCGGCCAGTACGAATACAACGGCACCCACTGCATCCGCTGCCACAAGTTCTGGTTGTTCGCGCACCCATACAGCGACTACACCGTCATCACCCGCGTATGCCCACTATGCGTCGGAGTCCTGTTCCCAGTGATGCCAACCAAGGTCGCATCATGAACGACATCAGAGGCACCTACCAGCCCGCACACATCAGCGTCTCATTCACCCGCCTCGCACCCATCCACGACCAGGCGTGGCGCGAGAACGCTTCCTGCCGAGGGAAAAACGTCAACAACTGGTACCCACAAGCAACACCCGGAACCGGCTACGAAGAACGCCAACGGTCACTGGAAGCTGGCGCGAAACTGGTCTGCCGCGACTGCCCAGTTCGGGTCCAATGCCTCCATCACGCCATCACCACGGGGGAGCGTTACGGAATCCACGGCGGCCTGAACTACGACGAGCGGCGCGCACTCAAGCGGCGGGCAATCGCATGACCCTGCAGTCCATCCCGCCGCCACCCTGCCTGTGCCAGCACGGAGCCGTGAACCACTACCCCGACACCCGCCGTTGCGCATGGGAATGGTGCGCCTGCGACCAATACCGCCCCGACAAACACAACTACCCAACCGGAATTTTGGTGACCTCGTAATGAACCACCCCACCCTTGGTCGATGCATCGTTGAACTCGACGACACCAGAACGAAACTCGTCGACTTCATTGAGACCGGCATCCCCAATGAAGCCCAAGTCGCGCGCATCAAGTCGGCGTTCAACCACATCAATCAAGCCATCCTCGACATCCCGCACGTGCAGGTACCCAATGCCTGACACCTGGGAGCGCACCGAATCCCGCATGGCCCGTGACGCCGACTATGACTCCTACCGAAACCACGACTACGAAGACGACGCACGAGAAGCCACCAGAGACGAACGGAGACAACACACATGGTGACGAACGAGAACGATGATGTCGACGCGGCCCGGAATGAAATCTCGCAAACCATGGTCGATGAAATCGTCACCGGAATCCGCGACTACTGCTCCGCTCGCCCGAACCCGCTGCTGTCGCCCGAGCGGCACTTCTTCCGGGAGGTTGGCTGTGGCCTTCACGCCATGAAGTACGACGACCTGCTGACGTTGTGCGCCGCCGCGATCACCCGAATTGCATTCGAGGACAACAAATGACGCTGCACACTTTCCCGGCCATCGAACAACGCAGCGACGAATGGTACGACCAGCGTCGCGGCCTGGTCACGGCGTCGGTTGTGGGATCACTACTTTCGATCGGTCGGCGAACTGCGATCGACTATGACTGCCCGAAGTGCGGCGCGACAGCGACGAACGACTGCCGCAGCCTGCGGGACCCAAGCAAGACGGTCCAGTCGCTGCATCCCGAGCGCACCGCGTACGCCAAGAGCCAACCGTCGCCGCTGATCATCGAACCAGCCAGCAACGACACATCGCGCGACCTGACGGCGCTCCTCGCAGCCGAACGGATCAGTGGTATCACCGAGGAGACATCCACCACCAACGACATGTGGCGGGGCATCGAGTGCGAACCGCTTGCCCGTGACAAGTACTCCGAATGCTTTGCGCCAGTGACGCAAACGGGATTTATGGTTCGCGACGATTGGGGTTTTCGTCTGGGGTATTCGCCGGATGGCCTGGTGGGCGATGACGGGCTGTGTGAGATCAAGTCACCGCGCGCAAAGAATCACGTGAAAACGGTTCTCTCCGACGGTGTCCCGATGGAGTACATGCCCCAGTTACAGGCAGGGCTACTCGTGTCCGGCCGTGAATGGATCGATTTCGTGTCTTTCAGTGCAGGGATGCGGATGTGGCGGAAACGTGTTTACCGCCAACCGAAGTGGTTCGAAGCTATCGTCGCCGCCGTCCGCCTGTTCGAGGACAACGCCGCCGAGATGATGCGGCTTTACGACGAGGCAACCGATGGGCTGCCGATGACCGAACGCCGCGTCGAACTGGAGATCATCTGATGGACATATCAGAGACTTTGGTGGCCAAGTCTGATCAGCTCAACGCCGTCGACCTCCTCACCGGCCCAAGGACTGTGACTGTCGACCACGTTGACGTGAAGAAGAGCGATCAACAACCAGTCGCCATTCACCTGGTCGAGTTCCCCGGCCGCCCATTCAAGCCGTGCGCGACCGTACGCAGACAGATCGCCAACGCATGGGGTCCGCAGTCAGATACCTACGTGGGCAGGCGATTAACCCTGTTCAATGATCCGACCGTCAAATGGGCGGGGCAGGAGATTGGCGGCATACGGGTCAGTCACGCCTCGCATATCGACAAGCCCAACAAGCTGACCCTCCAGATTGCGCGCGGTGTGCACAAGACGCTCGTTATCGAGCCACTTCCCAACGCACCTACCCCCGCAACTCTGCCTCCGATCACTGATGACGATGCCCTCGATTTCGCCCGTGCGATCAGTGAGGCCGCAACGGTCGCCGAGTTGAACAAGATCAGCGCCGAGTTGAAGACGCGCGACCTTGGCACCCACCGCACCCAGTTGCAGACAGCGTGGACCGGGCGCAACAACGAACTGAAGGGGACAGTGGCATGAGCGACAGCGACAAGCAGCGTGGCCTGTACGGCAAGTATCGCGTCGAGCGCGTCGTCGGCAAGGAGAAGGGTCCGTACTTCGTCCTGGCGTACACCAGCGACCCGCACGCGGCAGTTGCGTTGCGTGCCTACGCCGACTCGTGTGAGGCCGACTACCCACAGTTGGCGGCAGACCTCCGAAACGCTCTGGATGGAAACTCATGAGCGGAGACGTCGTAGCCAGAGTGAAAGACGCGCTCGCGGTGTGCATTTGCGTAGGGGACAACGACGACCCGGAGATGCTGATTCGGCTCAATGACGTCAGCGAGTTGGTCGCAATCCTGGAATCAGTCGATGCGTTGGCAACTAGATGGGAGAACGCGACCAACCTGACTGACGGGCAGCCGAACATCGTCGCTCGCGCCTTCGCCGATGATCTACGCCGCGCATTGGGGGCATCCGAATGACCAGGCGAGAGAAGGTTCGGGATTACGTGCTCGCGTTCCTGATCTCCTTATTGATTGGCCTGCTGATGATTTCGCCAATCATTATTTGGTCCCTTGGGGCTTTCGGGTCCCCGTAATGAATCTCTCTCATCCCGACAGCCCCGACGTCATCCAGGCCCTCGAAACCCGCTGCCGTCACTGCGGAGTCCGAATCATCTACCTCGAGCACATCGCCCAGTGGTGGCACATCACCGGCCAAAACATCACCCACGCATACCGAGGCTGCCGAGACGCACAGGGCAACCTCATCGGCGACCACCTAGCAGAACCCGAGGAGAAATCGTGAACGCGACAGAAGACGGCGAACCTTTGGGCGAGGCACCGGAATTGCCGGGTCGCGGACACAAGGTGTACATCACTGAACCGCCCCGGGTTTGATGCACACCGGTTTTATTGGTGTGCAGCCTCTGATTGGGCTGTCGCTGCAGCGTAGTAGATGGTCTCGTATTCGATCGGCGGGATGCGTCCGAGACGGTGCATGAGCCGGTCAGTGTTGTACCAGTGCACCCAGTCGGCGGTGAGCAGTTCCACGTCGGTGAGCCTGTTCAGTGGCCCTCGCCGAAACGGTGAGTCATCACGGACAGCTTCGGTCTTGTACAGGCCGATGGTGGTCTCGGCCAAGGCGTTGTCGAAGGCATCGCCGACGGATCCGATCGACGGCAACAGCCCGGAGAACAACAGCGTTTCACCAAACCGCACCGATGTGTACTGCGAACCTGCATCGGAGTGATGAATAGTGTTGCCCGACAATGGGTTACCTTCACGGCGCCGGAGTTCAGCGGCGTGCCGGATCGCCTGGCGCACGAACAGATCTGCCTTGCTGGTCGAGCAGGTCCAGCCCACGATCCGCCCGGCGTACGCGTCGATGGCGAATGCGGTGTAGACGAACACCCCGGTGGCCAGCGGCACGTAGGTGAAATCAGCCACCAACAGCATGTTGGGGGCGGGGACTCGGAATTGGCGGTCCACCAGATCCGGGGCACGCCCGGCGGCCGGATCGGCGATGGTGGTGCGGACCTTCTTGCGCCGGCGCACGCCCTGCCAGCCGTTGGCGCGCATCAAGCGTTCCACTGTGCAGCGGGCTACCGTGATGCCGTGGCGCTGCAGGTGCGCCCACATCTTGACCGCGCCGTACAACGACTCGGGCTTGCGGCGACCGTGCTCATCGGGCTCGTAGTAGCCGGCCAGCACCTCGGTGATGACGGTGTCCCACAAGGCCCGCGCCGACGGCGGTCGAGCCAGCCAGGCGTAGAAGGTTCTCGGGGCGATCTGGCAGCCATGCTCAGAGAGCACGCGGCAGATCGAAGCGACCCCGAACCGAGCACGATGCTCGGCGATGAACCCGCAAATCAGCGGCGTCGCGGGTCGCTCTCCCGCGCGAAGAAACTTGTTGCCGCCTTGAGGATTTCGATAGTTTCCTCAAGCTCACGATTCTTGCGTTTGAGCTCCCGTAACGCCCGTGCGGTATCGGACGGGACACCCTCGCGGACCCCAGTATCGACCTCGCCCTGGTTGACCCACCGGCGCAGCGATTCGTAGGACACCCCCAACCGCTTGGCCACCGCGGTGATGCAGGCCGTACGGGTGTCGTACTCCTCGGCATGGTCACCGACCAACCGCACCGCCCGGGCCTTGAACTCCTCGTCGTACTTCTTCGGCATGATGCGAACTACCTTCCCTCGAAAGAAGGTGTGCATCAAACCCGGGGTGATTCATACATCACTGGACCAATGACTGGGTTGCCCGAGTTCAACTACCCAGCATTCCACGCGAAGGCCGCCGAGCTGCGAGCGCAGGGATTTGAGGTCTACAACCCAGCCGAAAACGACAGTGGCAGTTCAGGAAAGCCCTGGGAGTTCTACATGAGACTCGCGCTCAAACAACTCCTCGAATGCGACGAAATCCACCTGCTACCCGGGTGGCATAACAGTCGCGGCGCACGCATCGAGAAGAAGCTAGCCGAAGAACTGGGCATGACGATCCACGGTGCGCTCCAGTGAACGATCCCTACTACCAGGACGATTCGGTCACGCTGTACCACGGCGACTGCCTCGACATCCTCACCGAGCTGCCAGACGAGAGCATCGACGCGGTAGTCACAGACCCGCCGTATGGCATCCGGTTCATGGGCAAGGCGTGGGACGGCGCGGACATCGAGGAGCGCACGCTGCGAGGCCGCGAGGTATGCCCCATGCCTGCTGGTGTTGGTGGGCCGCAAGGTGGCTACAGATCACGTGCCGCCGAGGCTGGGCGCTACGACTTGTCCGCCAATGCCGCGTTCGGGGTGTGGTGTGCCGCTTGGGCTTCGGAGTGCTTGCGCGTGCTCAAGCCTGGTGGTCATCTACTGAGCTTCGGCGGGTCGCGCACCTGGCACCGACTCGCGGCCGCGGTCGAGGACGCCGGGTTCGAGATTCGCGACAGTATCGCCTGGCTGTATGGCAGCGGATTCCCGAAATCGCTCGACGTCTCCAAGGCGATCGATAAGGCCGCAGGTGCGGAACGCGAAGTGCTCGAGACGATCCCGGACAGATGGGCAGGCAAGGGCAACGTTCTTCAGCGCAGTCAGCAGGCAGAGAACGAATCCGTCGACATCACCGCCCCGGCCACCGATGCCGCCCGACAGTGGTCTGGCTGGGGTACCGCGCTCAAGCCGTCATTCGAGCCGATCGTCGTCGGCCGGAAACCGTTGGCCGGCACCGTGGCCACGAACGTCCTGGAGCACGGCACCGGCGCGCTGAACATCGACGCCTGCCGCGTAGGTGACGAGGTGCGGATCAATCCGCCGGGGTCGACCAATCCGCGTGTGGCCATGGGCGCCGGCTGGCGTACCGATGCACAGCCGCGCGAGGCCACGGGTCGATGGCCCGCCAACGTCGTGCTCGACGGCAACATGGCCGACGCGCTCGATGAGCAGAGTGGTGGTCACGATGACAGCGCAGGAGCGTCCAGGTTCTTCCCGTGTTTCCGATACCAGGCCAAGGCACCGACCAAGGACCGGCCTTCTGTGGACGGTGTCGAGCATCCGACCGTGAAGCCTCTGGAACTGATGCGGTGGCTGGTGCGACTCGTCACGCCGCCCGGTGGGCTGGTGCTGGATCCGTTCGCCGGGTCGGGCACCACCGCGGAGGCCTGCATCCACGAGCACATGCGCTGCATCACCATCGAGCGCGAAGCCGACTACCTACCACTGATCGTCGCCCGACTCACCAAACCCATCGAAGTCGGATTCAACTTTGGAGACGTGTCCGCATGAACGATCCCTACCCGCGCACCCACCCCAACATCATCGCCACCGGAATGACCATGGCCCGATGCACACGATGCCACCACCAATGGCTATTCGACCACAAACCCGACCGACTCGAAGCAACCAGCAAATGGTGCCCAGACTGCATACCACTCGTACTGCCGGTGTTGTCACTCAAGGCCACCGCATGACTCTCTGGCCGGCGTCTGAAACCCCTGCGCGTTGTGCTGCGGCTGGTCATCCCGGCGTCACGCATTCGCCCTTCTTGGACGCGACTTGGTGCCTATGCGGTGCCGTCATCCACAAAGGCCGCCCCACCACCGTCGACCAACACATCACATGCTGCGGCGGGCAACTCGACAGATTCAAGGAGGGCGACTAGTGGCCGTATCGAAACGCCTGAGATTCGAAGTCCTGCGCCGAGACAACCACACCTGCCGATACTGCGGACGTAGCGCGCCTGAGGTGAAGTTGACGGTCGATCATGTCGTCCCGGTAACGCTAGGCGGCGGTGATGATCCATCGAATCTCGTTGCCGCGTGCGCTGATTGCAACTCGGGCAAGTCATCTGTTCCGCCCGATGCCGTATTGGTTGCCGATGTGTCGCAGGACGCATTGCGCTGGTCGCGCGCCATGGAGCAAGTTTCAGCCATCCGACAGGCAGATCGCGACGAGCGCACGAAGATCAAACTCTGGTTCATCGGCGTATGGAATGCCTGGACGAATTGGCGCGACGAGACGTTCGATCTGCCCGATGACGCGCTCGACTCGCTAGTCCGGTTCGCCGCATCAGGACTGGAGCGCGAGGACATGGAAGAGCTCGTGCGAGTTGCGATGCGTAGCCAATCGCCAAACAAATGGCGGTACTTCTGCGGCTGCTGCTGGAACCGAATCCACGAAAACGTCGACATGGCCGCCGAAATTCTTCAGTCGGAGGAGAAATAGATGGCCCGTGATCACGCCCGCATTCATCTAGATATCTGGGGCGATGACGACTGGATGGACCTCCCTGTCGACGCTCAGATGCTCTACTTCACCCTCTACACCAGTGAGGGTCGCACACTCTGTGGCTCGCACGAGTGGAGCCCGAAACGGTTGGCGCAGCGTGCCGGCGATTGGACAGTCGGCCGGATTGAAGCCGCCGCCGAGGTGCTGTCTCGAGACCTGTTCCTGATCATCGACGCCGACACTGACGAGTGCCTACTGCGGTCATGGATCAAGCACGACGGACTGTGGCGGACCCCGAACATGGCCGTCTCCGTGGCCAACGCGCGTGGCAGTTTGGCGTCCAAAGTGCTGCGCGGCGTGATTGTTTATGAGGTCCAGAAGCTGCGATCCGCTGACCCGAAATCGACATCCTGGCAAAAGCCAGCGGTGCAGTCGATGCTCAATCAAAAGGCGATCGACCCGGCTGAACTGGAGCCGTTTAAGGGTGCTTCTAACAGTGGCTCTAAGGGTGGCCGTAACGGTGCCTCTAACCCTTGGCCTAACGGTGGCTCCAACGGTGCCGTTAACGAAAACCCAACCCATGGGGTTAACGGTGCCGCTAACGGTGGCCCTACTAACGCTATCCCTATCGCTAACGCTACGTCTCCTAACGGAGACGAAGACTTCGCCGCCGACGACGAGCCCGCGCACATCGACAACCCAGCCAAGCCCGCCAAGCGGCGCCCGTCATCCGGAGCTCAAACCGTCGTCCGCCAAGTACTCGGCAACAGCTATCCGCGAACAACCGTCGACCGCCTCGCCGTCCAGGTTGAAATCCTCACCCGCGAAGAGCACCCCGACGCGCTGATCCGCCAAGCGCTCACCGAGTGGGACCAACGCGCCGACTGCACGAGACCCGAGTTCCTGCCAACCGTCCTCGGCGACCTCGTCAAGCGATCCCGTGCCAGACCCGATGCCGGCGGCCTCAACGCAGGTGAATCCAAAGTCGCCGGCTGGGCAGCACTCGGCCAACCCCAGAACACCCCGAACCTGAAAGTGATCAACGAATGACCAACCACATCGACACCGCCGCCCAAGCCCTCGCCAAGTGCGCTGCCTACGACCCGTGGTTCCCGCAGCCGAATCGCGCGACTGTTGCGGCGTGGGCTGAGCAGATCGCTCACTGGAATCTCGAGCTGCCCGACGTGCTGGCTGGGGTCGCGAAGATGTACGCCGACAACGGGTCTGGCTTTCGTCCGCTGCCGAAGGATTTGTCCGACGCGGCACGAGCGATTCGCCGTGACCGCTGCGAGCGTGAGACGGCGGCCGAACGTGAAGCGCGCGAAGACCGCCGTGACGCCGCACTCGAGCATCGCAACTACGCCCGGATGCAACAGATCACGCGTGGATTCGGGAAGGCGATCGATGCCTGACCGGTACGGCGACGACGACCGCCGTGGTTACCGACCGCCCGGAGCCAAGCTCGACATAGGTGGCCTGCCCGTCTGTGACTCCACGCATCCGCAGTGCTGTGCAGACCTCGAGCGCTACCGAAAGGCGCACGGCGACCGCGAAGCCCGCAAAACGAACGCCCAGAAGCCTCAGAACGGCCCGTCAGGCACCACCACACCAACAACCACCCGTTAGCCCCCAGGAGACGCTATGAGCCCCGAAAAACCCACACCCCAGCACGACGACGAAGCCACGCTCGTCGAGATCATCCGCAGATCGCTCGCAGACTGCACCCTGACCGAGCCCGACGCGTGGGGCATCGCTGCCGAGAAACTGGCTGCTGACATCGCGCTGGCCGGATTCGAGATCGGCCAGCACGACCCACTCGATGCCGCCTTGGACCTGGTCGGTCGGCGCACAGACATCGTCGCCGTCCAACTACCCGAACCGCTCCGGGAACGCATCTGGCCCATCGTCATCGGCGGCGAAACTGAAACCGTCTGGCTGAACCCCGCCGCGAATGAAGACCTGATCGTGGTGAGTGGCACGTGCACGCTCGACGCCACCGAGGCACGCAACCTTGCCGCCGCCCTCCTTGCCGCTGCTGCACGTGTTGACGCCGCCGAGGGTGAGGCGAAATGAACGAGCAACCCGACGCCCGCCCAGCAGCATTCCTCGCATCCTGGGACCTCATCAAACGGGCCAACCAGACACTCGAAGAATCGAACATCGTGTCGGCCACGGTCGCTGGACTACTGCTGCGAATGGCGGACACTTACGCACGGCTGGCAAGTGTGCCTGAATCCGTGGGTCAAGAAGCGGCACAACGGATTATTGAACAGGAAGTCGCGGACGCCAACACTGAAGCTGCTGCCGAGTTCTTCCGGAAGGACGAGGCGAAATGAGCAAGCAGCGCATCGACATTTTCGACCTCCAAACTGCATACGACCCGACCAAGCAGTACTTGGCGGTGATCACCAAGAGGGACGCGGTACAGGCGGCATTGAAGTCCGCAGTGGTCGTGCTTGAAGAACTGGACCGCATCTATCAGATCGAGTCCGAACTGCATCAGATCGAGCTACACGAGGAGCGCATAGCTGAAGCGCGATCTCGTATCACATTGCTAGAGAACGGCACAAACGGAGGCCCGCGATGACTGCTGATTCCCTCACCTCGTGGCGCAACCGACGCAGATACCACCGAAGCGCGTGGGGTCGGCGATGAACCGTCACCAGCTCCTCGCCTGTGCCAGCGCCGAAATGCAGACCGCGCTCAAAACCTACACACACGACGACCTACCACGCACAGTCACCGACACCGCCTCAATCGACGTGCTCAGTGCGTTGCGGGAAGGGTTGCGCATCAGCACCATTCACCAGTTGGATGCGCTACCACCCGGCGTGCTGATTCGGTCGGCTGTGGTCGGGTCTGTCGGACGCTTCTACGAGAAGTTCCCCAACGGCTGGTACGAACCCGGCTGCACAAACCCATTTCCGCACCACATGCGAACCACCCTGCTCGACGCGCTACTGCTTTGGCACCCGACGTGGGCAACGAAAGGCATGAAATGAGCTTCCAGGCCAAGTACCCCGTTCAATGCGCGGCCTGTGATGAACGTATCCACGAAGGCAACTGGGTCCGCTACGAAGACGACTTCCTGGTCCACGACGATTGCCCAGAACCCGTGAATCACGATGCGCCACAACGCAACGAACGCAAATGTACACACTGTTTCACCATCCACGCAGGAGAGTGCATCTGATGAGAATTGTTGGCCTGCAAGAGCTACTGACACTGCCCAACGGCACACTGTTCGCCGAACTGCGCGAGCCTTGGGTATTCGGCGAACTCTATCTAAAAGGCGACAACCTAGGCGGCGCAAATAATGACTTCTGGTCGAAGTCGCTCGCATGGCCAGACGCTGACGAATCAGGAATGGCGTTCTCCCGACTGGATGCAATGCTGGTCGATCCAACTGTCAGCTACCCGGCCGACGAAGGCTACACGCGCGGCGAATACCTAGGCGAAACCCGCGACTACAAGTTCCTCGTCTACGAACCCGCCGACACCGCAGCACTCATCGAACTACTCAAGGAAGCGCTATGAGTCGTGGTCGTCACCGCCTGTTCGACGCCAAACGCCGCAATAAGCCTCACATCAAGATGAGCGGACAGCACCTCGTCATGGACTTCCGATTCATCGACAACCCAGAACTCGGACGATGGGAATTCCTACTGGTTCTCGGAGGCGAATGATGGACACACGCGAAGGCGAATCATTCACCGCTAGTGCGGATTGCCCATCGTGTGGACACCTGGCAGTGCACTGGATCGATTCGCCACGACTGCGGCCCGAGGTGGAAACCCCACTCCAGCAAGGGCTGAGGGTAATCAACGAGTCGATGTGGGCAATGTCTCTGTATTCACCAGGCCCATACGTGCCGAGGCACTACTACGACAAGGATGGCAACACCGTCATTCGGGTGTGCGTCAAATGTGGATACCGATGGGGCCAGCGATGAAAGCTGACCGTGACTGGATGATCAACGCAGCCTGCCGAGAACACCCACCAGACGACTGGTTCCCACACACCAAAGACAAGCACGGACAACGGCACGCAACCCGCATCTGTCAAACCTGCCCCGTACGAGCCGAATGCGCCAACTACGCCCAACAAACCGGAGCCACCCACGGCATCTGGGCAGGCCAATACCGCAACGTCAAAACCACCAAACCCGGCATCGAACACGGCACCGAAGCAGGCGCACGAGCACACCAACGACGCGGCGAAAAACCCTGCGACAGATGCCTTACCGCAGTCTGGGAAGCCAAAAAACGACGACTAGGAGCAAGATGACAACGCCCAACGAGACTTGCCCGCACTGCACACACACACATGGGCCGGCCACACACCCGACCACAACAACCCTCAAGCGGGCCGCTGCGTCGAATGCGGATGCAGATGGCGCAACCCAGCCGACATCCCACCACCACCCGAACCACCAAACCCACTCATTGTCAACATCGCCAATGCCATTTGGGGAGAGCTCCAAGCGCAAGCCGAGTCCGACCCGTTCGGCGCTTGCGTAGACCGTGAGAACAGCTTCGTCGACGGCGAAATCGACATGACAGCCGTCGCAAAAGCCGTCGCAACCATCTTCATTGACGACCAAGACGACTGCACCTCATGCCACAGCCCCTGCGCAATCAGCGAATGGGCCGAACCGATCAACGGAGCTGCCGAATGACACAGCCAGCCACCGACACCCCGACCGAAGAACGCATGAAACCCCGGCACCTACGTCGCACCCTCTACTGGCTCGCACTCGACTACCTCCACATCGCCGAAAACATGCCCATGCCGGCCACCGGCCGCGGTCAACGCACCAGCAACACCAAGGAATACGGTCACCCCGCCGAATGGGCATCCGTGAAGGCCGCCGAGATCGCAGACGACCTCACCAGCTGGCACGACTTCCTCGCCGAAGAACGCGCCGAACGGCAACCCCGCCGGAAGCGCATGGGCCGCAACGACGACGGCGACGACATCTGGACATGGGCCGACAACCAAAAATCCCGCGTAGTCGCCGCCTGGAAGTACCTCGAGCCCCGCTGCGAACAACTCGTCGACCTCGTGCCAAAAGAAGCCCTCGAAGAACTCCCATCGCTGCACAACAGCATCCGCAGAGCCCTCGGCCAGCACGCACCGAAATACACGCTCCCCGTGCCATGCCCGAACGACGAATGCGGCCTCCGCACCCTGATCCGCGTCCAGGGCATCGGCCAAGACTTCATCACCTGCGACTCGTGCGGCTACACCATCAAGGAAGTCCACTACCCGTTCATGATTCGCATGATTCTCGACACGCTGATCGGCAGCGCTAGGTGACCGTGGACTGTACGGGTACAGTGAAAGCAGCGCTACCCGTATGTCCAGAACCCCGGCCCGCATCAGCGGTCACCGGGGTTCACTCATGTGCAGGGGGAATGTTGGCCGGATCAGCAGTGCTCACGCCGGAAGGCATAGACAGCCAAATCACCGCAACCGAGGCAGCGGCCTTATGTGGTGTCGCTCTGTGCACGATCACCAAATGGGCACGGCAGCAACGCATCACCCCCGTAGGCATGGACGGGCGTGGACGCAAGCTCTACCGTCTCCTCGACGTCGCCAAAGCTGAGCGCGCCACCCGGGACAAAGCCCGCAGGTAGCAGTGCCCGACATCGAGGTCCAGATCACGACCTTGGTGCGCATCGCACTCCACAAGCTGCGAGAAGCACGCCAAGACGGCAACCCGATCCTCATTCACGCCGCCCAGCAGCGATGCGACGCGCTGTGCGACAAACTGCCACGCTCCTCCACAGCCCAGGAGAACACCCCGTGAACGTCGACGACCTCGCCGAACAAGCAGCCCCACACCTCGCCACGCTCGTCTACCCAGGCGACAACGACACACCAGCATTCCCGCTGAACGTCCCCGTCTTCCAGCCACACACACTCCCCGAAGGCATGGCAGACGCCGAAGCCGAAGAACTCGGCCTCCCCACCAACAACTTCGGCATCCTGTTTCTCAAAGCCCTGTTCCACACGCTGACTACGCAACTCGGCGTGACGATGGTTGATGCAGCTGAGTTGGCTGACGAGCGTGCAGAACTCGCGGCCCTACGCGCTACAGCAACACTCAAGCTAAACCAGCCGATCGAAATGTTCACCAAAGAAGATGACGAGAAGATCGCCCGACTCACGGTCAGCGGCTACGACTTCGCCAAACTTCACATCACCCGAGACCAGCTCCGGGCGCTCGCCACGGTGGCACAAAAGCGGGCGAACTAGTGGCGCACATCGAGATCAAGGTCGACGGCAACGAGTTGTGGAGTGGTGACGTCACCGACTGGACCCCACCACCCACACCACCACGCATCACCGGCCCCATCAAAGCCGCCGACATGCCACCATCCATCCGAGGCGTGCTAGCCAAAGCAATGTGCAAAGCCATCGAACAAGCCACCGGCTTCAAGGTCGACGTGCGGACATGAGCAACGGCGTACGGCACATCGACATCACCACGGAAGCACCCTGATGCCATCGAACGGCAGCACATCGGCCCGCGGATACGACGAACGCCACAAGCAAGCACGCCGCGACCTCGAACCCGTTGTCGCCACAGGAACCGTCAGATGCCCACGCTGCGGACGACTCATCGCACCTGATGAACCTTGGGACCTCGGACACACAGACGACCGCACAGGCCACACAGGGGCAGAGCACGCCACCTGCAACCGTGTCGCCGGCGGCCGACGACCCAAGCCCAACCAGGCACGCCGCACACCCGGACCCCACCCAGGCCTGCTGCCACCACGCTCTGCATAACCGCAGGTCAAAGGGATGGCCAACACATAAGCGCAGGTCAGACCCCTGGCCACCACCCCTCCCCGGCCCCTGACCCCCCGACCCTTTGGCCCTGTCGCTCGGGGTTCGCCTAGGTCTGGAACTTTTCGGGCACCGCCCATTCACCTCTGACGAGCCGTTATGGCGAACCGAGAGGAGCAGCCGATATGGCTATTCGCAATCACGAAGGGTTGATCTGATGGGCGGCCAAGGTCCGCGCCCCAAGGATGCGTCGAGGCTAGCGGGTCACGGTGCCGCGAAGGCACGCGAGGCCGGGATGCGGGTCTACACCGCGGAATCGGTTGCGCAGCCTGAGTTGCCGACGTTCGACGTTCAGATTGAGGTCGACGGCCGGATCATCTCGCAGGAATTCGTGTGGCCGCCGGCTACTCGACGTTGGTGGGAGACGTGGGGTTCTGAGCCGATGGCGAAGGACTTCACGGCGACCGACTGGGATTTTCTGCTGGATACGGCGCTGATTCATGCGAAGGTGTGGGGCCGCGGTGCCTTGAACTTGTTGCCGGAGTTGCGGCTTCGGGTGGCGAAGATGGGTGCGACCGGTGAGGACCGAGCTCGCCTGCGAATCACCTATGCGCAGGCGGATGAGGCGGATGAGCGTCGCAGTTCGCCGGCTTCGTCGGCTCGTAGTCGGCGGGGTCCACTCAAGGCGGTGTAGGGCACTGTGCCCTGGAAGCCTTCTGAGCCTGGCGAAGTTCCGACGCTGGGCTGGTACGTCCTTGATTGGATGAGTGAGCTCCTTGCTCGTCCGGCGGTCGATGAGTATGAGCCGTTCTCGCCGTATCGGGAGCAGGAAGACTTCATCCTGCGCTGGTACGAGATCGACCCGCTGACAGGTCGTTTCGTCTACGGCCGTGGGCTGTTGGGTCGGCCTCGAGGTTGGGGTAAGTCGCCGATTCTGGGCGGCTTGTGCATCGTCGAGGGCCTTGCTGACGTGTTGTTCGACGGTTGGGATGCAGACGGGCAGCCGGTTGGTCGTCCGTGGAGGACTGTGCGGACGCCGATGGTGCACGTGGCTGCTGTGTCTGAGGATCAGACGAACAACACGTGGCAGCCGATGATTGAGATGTTGCACGAGGATGCGCCGATCCACAGGGCTTATCCGGGGATTGAGCCGTTCGACACGGTGGTGAATCTGCCGCGCGGGAAGATTGAGAAGCGGACGAGCTCGGGTCGCACTGTGAAGGGTGCGCCGACGACGTTCGCGGTGCTGGATCAGACTGAGGAGTGGGTGCCGTCGAATGGCGGTCCGGCTCTGGCGCAGAAGATTCGGACGAATACCGCGAAGAATGGTGGGCGGACGATTGAGTCGCCGAACGCCTACATTCCTGGCGAGAACTCGGTAGCGGAGAAGTCGGCTGAGACGGCTACGGCGGCGCGTGACGGGCGCACGAAGCTGGATCAGCCAATCCTGTGGGATCACAGGGAGGCTCCGCCCGAGACGGATATCGGCGACCGTGAGTCGTTGGTTCATGGGCTTCGTGTGTCGTACGGGGACTCGTCTGGGCATCCCGACGGTTGTGTGATTCACGATCCGCCGTGTGCGCCTGGGCATGTGGACCTCGAGGCACAAATCGCGGTGATCTGGGACCCGGCGACCGATATTCAGACGGCTCGCAGCGACTACTTGAACCAGATCACCCACGCGTCGGATGCTTGGGTGTCGTCGCCTGAGTGGGGCGCGTGTTTCTCTGGCGCTGCCGGCAAGGTTGAAGGGTTTGTGCCGTTGGCGGACAAGGACGTTATCGTCCTGGGCTTCGACGGTTCTACTGGCCGCAAGAGGGGCAAGGCGGACGCTACGGCGCTGATCGGCTGCCGCGTCAGTGACGGGTACCTGTTCGAGATTGGCGAGCGGTCGGTGTGGGAGCCGCCGCGCAGCGAGATGTCGACGCGAGATCGCGCAAAGACGGGTGACGAGTCGTACTGGCAGCCACCGGTGGCCGAGGTTGATGCGACGATCCGCATGGCGTTCAAGCGGTACACGGTGGTCGGGTTCTATGCGGACCCTTCGGGGTGGACTGAGCAGATCGCGAAGTGGGAAGCGGCTTTCGGTGCCCAGTTGCATCCGAGGGTGAAGGCGTCGGGGCAGTCGAAGATCGCTGCGTGGCCGCGCGGCAAGGACACAAACGCTGTGGAGGCCGTGAAGGCGCTGCACACGGCCATAGAGCATGCCGAGTGCACACATGACGGCTCGACGGCACTTACACGGCACGTGCTGAACGCGCGGAAGCGTCAGGTGCGCGCGGGATATCTGCTCTACAAGTCGTACCCGGATAGTCCGGACAAGATCGACGCCGCGTATGCGGCGGTTATGGCGTGGAAGGCCCGTTTGGACGCGGTTGCGGCCGGGGTTGGACGCCGAAAGAAGCGTGTGGTCGCGCGAATTCGATAGAAAGGGGTGGGTTTTGGCTGACCTCACCCCCGAGGACTGGTTTCAGCGGCTGTCGGCGATGTTCATGTCGCCGACGAGGCCGCAGTGGCAGGACCGTTTGATGCGACCGTCGGTGATCCGGAATTCGGAAGGCGCTGGTCCGGCTCATATTTCGCGGTATTGGACGCCGCGGAATCAGTATCTGGACACGTTGTGGTCGTACAAGGTTGGCGATCCTCCGTTGCCGCAGATTCAGCCTGAGTATGCGGATGCGTTCCGGGATGTGCTGCGCAAGGCTCGGTCGAATTATGCGCCGATGTGTATCGGGGCGATGTTGGATCGGCTTGAGCTCCAAGCCGTGTCGACGCTGGCGGACTCCGACGCTGATGGCGATGATCTGGCTGCCGACATTATGGACGAGACCGGATTCGGCGCCGTCCTGAAGAACCTGTTCGGGTTCGCGCTGTCCATGGGCGAGGGCTACGGCATGGTCGTGCCTGGTGTCAAGGGTGGCGCCACGTTGTCGAGTGGGGCGTTGTCTCCGTCGATTCACGCGATCGACCCGCGGCGCTGCATCGGCATTCCTGACTTGAGTAACCCAGTACGGCTGCGTGCGGCGTTGGTGCGGCAGTACGACTCGATCACCGGCGAATATTCGTCGCACTTCTTCCTGCCGGGGGAGAAGTGGACTCTGAACTGGGATGATGGCCTTCAGAAGTGGAGTGACGCTGTCTACGAGCCAGTCGAGGGGCTGGACGCGCTTGGCGGCATCCCGGTCGTCCGGTTCGACAACCTCGATGGACTGGGCGAGTACGAACCACACCTGGACCTACTTGACCGCATCAACGACACGACCCTGCAACGGATCATCGGGTTCTGGTACCAGGCATTGCGCCAGCGCGCGATGTTCGGCGACGAGGACGAAGGCGACGAGGACGAGCCCGATTCGGCACCGGTCGACTGGAACACGATGCTCAACGCCGGCCCTGGCGCACTGTGGCGGTTCCCGTCCGACTTTAAGTTGCAGGAGTTGCAGCAGGCCGACTTTGGGCCGTTCATCAACGCCAAGCGCGACGACGTCAAGGAATTCGCGGCCGTTACATCCACTCCGCTGCATCTGATCACCCCGGACGCGGCGAACGGGTCCGCTGAGGGCGCTGGTCTGATGCGGGAGTCGCTGACATCGAAGGTTCGCGACCGCCGCACGCGCTGGGCGCCGTCGTTGAAGCTGCTGTGGCGTATCGCGTTCGCGATGGCCGGTGCTGAGGACCGTGGACGCGAGATTCGGCTGCACTGGGGTCCGATCGAGTTCCGGACGTTGGCGGAGAAGGCATCTGCGTCGTCGCAGGCGGCCGGGACGCTATCGCTCGAGGACCGCTGCGACCAGATTTGGGAGATGTCGCCGGACGACACGGCCCGCAACATTCAGCGGCTCACTGCCGACCGGATGCTGAACCTGGGTGCGGCACCGAACAACCAAACCCCGCCGACCGCGGCCCCGGCGCAGACAGTCCCACCCGCCGCTTCCGGTGCCTAGCCAAAACGACCGCCAGGTCGCAATGGAAGCGGCCGCCAAAGCCATCAAGGCAGCCAAAGCCGCAGCGGCAGACCCAGTTCAGGCGACCGCCGTGCTGTCGAATCAAGTCGTTGCGCGACGGCAAGCCCTCGGCGAGGAACTGAAGGCGTGGGCCGGCGACCTGATCGCCGGCGTCACGCTGGAAAACCCGCAGCAGGTCGAAGACTTCGCAATGGAAGTCGCCCAACGCCTAGGGATCGCCCAGCAGGTGATGGGCCGCACGTCGGCGGCGTCTGTGGGCAAGCAGTTGCAGATGCAGGACGTGAAAGTCACTCCCGCACCGGATATTCCACTGGATATCCGTGGCGACTCGGCGCGGCTGACCAAGAAGGGCCTGTTGGTCATTGACCGTCAGGCCGTCAGCGTCCACTACGACATCGGTGACGCCCGCCGCATGACCCCGTCAGACATGACGACGGCGGAAGTACTGAAACGTCCCGCCGCCGTTGCACGTTGGGCTCGGTCGCAAGGCGAACCAGAAGATGTTGCGCGCGAACGTGGCATCGTACGGCTGGACCAGCTCATCGACGACAACCTGATGCTCGCCGAGCGGCTGGGCGGTCAACAGGTGCTCGTCCAGGCCGTCGAACTGGACATCAAGAGAGGCATTGAGCCGCGGGTCATTGGATACCGCAGGGTCATCCACTCCGAGTTCTCCTACGGCGGCACCTGCGGACTATGCATCACGGCGTCGAACCAGATTTACCACTACGCGGAGCTGTTGCCGATTCACAGCAACTGCCACTGCACCATCTCGCCGATCGCCAAGGGCAACGATCCTGGCGCCGCCTTGAACAACTTGGACCTGTCCACGCTGTATGAGGATGCCGGCGGCACTTCGGCGGCGCATTTGAAGCGGACCCGGTACAAGACCAACAAGCACGGCGAGTTGGGCGCGGTGCTGGTGCCGGGGAAGCCGTACAAGGCTCGAGGTGAAAATCAGTCGGCGCCTCAGGTGCGTGTGACGCCGGTAGGCAAGCAGTCTCCGGCCGAGCTTGCGCGACAACTGTTGCCAGGGTTCGAGAAGTCCTTGACTGATCTGCGCGCATCGGGGCTGCCGGACAGCGACCGTCGGATGCGATACCACATGACGCAGATCGCCAAACACAAGGCGGCGCTCGCCGACGAGGCAGCCAAGAGGGAACAGGCGGGTGCCGGCGGCAAGATGCCGCCAGTCAAACCACCAACGGGCGGGCAAGCGGTTCAGGGCGATGACGAACCTCGGCGCGGAAGCGTCGATCGGACCCAGGTCCCGCGGGGGCTAAAGCAGCACGAGATCGATGGCGCCGAGCGCCTGGCCGATCGCGGACACGGCGTCGTGTTCTTGCCGCCGAGTGGCAACGGAACAACCGCCGACATGACGATCGACGGCGAAACATGGGAACTGAAGTCCCCGCACGGCTCTAGCCCCGACTCGATTCCGCGCAACCTACGGAAGGCCACGTCTCAATCGAAGCGAGTCGTACTCGACATGACTGACTCGCCGATACCGTTCGATGAGATAAAGAGCCTGGTGGAACGATATGGACCCCGGTACCATCTGAGGTCAGTCCGCGTCATCCGCGGGGGCGCTCAAGGAATGGATTGGAGGTGGGACGACGATGCAGAACACTGACTTCATTGAAATAAAGGGGCCGGCCTCGCTGGCTGAGCTCGTCGCTGTCGTCGATCCCGCTGCGCCCGCGACCGCCGATGATTACATTGTGCTTCGGGTCAGCCCGACAGTCTCTGTGACCCTTCAGTACGACTCGGTTGACACTGACACCTGGCCGTACATGATCACCGTCGAGTCGAGCTCTGACGATGTGACGCCAGTGCGCGATCAAACGATGCGGCTGTTGGCGAAGCTTCGGCAGCGCAACTGGACCTTGCAGGCCACCTCCGACGCTGATGACTTTCGGCGTCTCATCACGCCGTTTTCCGCGACGGCATAGCTGACACGCGGTCCGTCCGCGCACGCCACGTAATCAACCCCTGAGCACCAGGCTCCGGGGTTGTTTCGTATGCACCGAACTTGCCAGGCGCGGGTGAAACCGCGGGGCTACGCGTTGGGTTCGACTCCCTAAGTACCGCGTCTGGCAACCCTAAGACTTCCGCCGATCGTGGCGGTCGGCCCGTTATGGGCACATCCTCTACCCGATATGGGAGACCCCGTTGTTCATCTCGCCTGCGTTCTCACTTCAGCCACTCACGTCCGCGTCATCGGCTGCGGTTCAGCCGTTTGGATTTGCGCTTCCTAGCCCCGTTATGGGCGCCGAGGATGGCGGTGGCGGCACCGATGCCGGAGCCGGTACTGCGCCAGACGGTGGCGGGCAGCAGCAAGTCACTCAGCAGCCGTCGGGAGCGGACGCCGGCTTCCCGGCGAACACCCCCGTTTCGGAGATGACCGACACGCAGCGTGCCGCGTACTACAAGCACCACAACCGTCAGTCCGACAACAAGCTCGCGGCGTTCAAAGGTGTTACACCCCAGGACGTTGACGCGATGCAGGCGAAAATCCAAGAACTGGAGAACGCTCAGTTGTCGGCTACCGACAAGGCATTGAAAGACGCTGCAACCCAGGCATCTATGGATGCTAAGGCTGCTGCGGACGCCGAGTGGTTGCCGAAATTGCAGGCTGCGCAACTGAAGTCGATCGCAGCACCGATTCTCAATGACGCCGAGCGCCTGAATGACTTCCTGGAGATGGTCAATCCGGCGAACTTCGTCGGTGAGAACGGGGAGATCGACGAGGGCAAGGTCGCGACCAAGTTGAAGTCGCTGTTCGGCGCACAGTCCCAGCAGCAGCAACAGCCGGCGCGGAACTGGGGTCAGCACTCAGGAGGGACGGGGACACCCGCAACACCCGGCTCTGCCGGGAAGGCCGAAGCCGCAAAGCGTTTCGGCTCGAAAACCTAACCAATAGGAAGGAGCATTGTCATGTCGACCGACATTTCGATGCAGACTACGACCTATCAGGTCGGCAACCGGCAGTGGCTCCTGGCCGAGCCGGACGTCAAGCTCAATGTGACGCTGGACATCAGCAAGTTCACCTCGGGCACCCACTACCCGAACGGCTACATCCCGTCCGGAACCGTCATCGGCAAGGTCACCGCGACCGGCCTGTACGGCCCGTACGACGCCGCGGCCTCCGACGGCACCCAGACCGCCACCCACATCACCTACGGCGACGTCCGAGCGGTCCGCCAGAACGGCACCACCGCATCGAAGGTCGGCACCGGCGGCGTTGCCTATGACGCCATCGTGTCGATCAGCAAGCTGCCGTTCGCAACCGGAACCGGCATCAAGGGCGCCCTCGATGGCACCTCCAACACCGGAACCGTCACCGCCGCAGCCAGTTTGACCGCGGCGAAGTCGGCTCTGGCCCAAATCCGGTTCGAAGCCTGAGAGGAGCAGTAGACCATGGCACTTTTCTTGGACGGCCCACTGCCGCTGGAAGACGTTCTGACGTTCGTGCAGCAGGTTCCCCTGCCGTCGAACAACCGACTGACCGAGATGTTCCCTCGCCGCACCTTCAACAGCGACGAGATCGACTTCGCGACCATCACGCAGACCAACCGGGCAGCCAAGTTCCGCAACTGGGACGGCAACTTCTGGGTGGCCCCGCGGGATTCGGGCTCGGAGAAGCGCGTCCGGATGCTGCCCCTCGGTGGACAGCTCGGCGTCGGAGAGTACGAGCGCCGGCAGATTGAGATGGCCCGCTACGGCGGCACCATCCAGTCCATCCTGGTCGACGCGATCTACAACGACCTGGAGAACCTGACCCGGTACGTGCAGAACCGCGTCGAACTCGCCTGGGGCGACGTCCTCGCCGATGGTGTGCTCACCATCAATGAGAACGGCGTGCAGCAGCAGGTCGACTACGCCATCCCCGCCGGTAACCTGGTGACCGCGCCGACCCTGTGGTCGACCACCACCACCAGCGACCCGCTGACGGACCTGATCGGCTGGTACGACGTGTACGTCGCGCTCAACGGCAGCGGTCCGGGCCAGTTCCTCTGCTCGCTGGCCACTGCACGCTACTTGCAGCGGAACACCAAGCTGATCAATGCCATCAAAGGTGCCAACACCGGTGTCACCAACGTGACCCTGGAAGACATCTCGGCGCTGTTCAACTCGTACGGCCTGCCGTCGATCTCGATGGGCTCCGTGTACAACAGCAACTTCGACGTCGATGGCTCCACGGTCCCCGCGCTGCCGGCGAACAAGTTCTTCTTCCTGCCGTCGGACCTGTCCACTCTGGGCTTCACCGCCTGGGGCACTCCGACCACGGTGATGGAGCTCGGCGCGAACAACATTCAGGTCGAGTCCGCGGCAGGGATCATCGGCATGCTGGTCCGCGAGGAGCAGCCTCCGTTCCAGAAGCGGACCTTCGTGGATGCGGTGGCTCTGCCGGTTCTGGCTGATCCCCGCAAGATTCTCGTTGCGACGGTGGCCTGATCGTGTCGAAGGTTCTAGGGCAGTACGCCGTTCATCTCGTTGATGATGGCGGCGCACTGCGCTCTTTCCTGCCTGGTGATGTGGTTCCGGACTGGGCCGCCAAGCTCATGGGTCCGCATTGCTTCGCCGACGGCGAGTCCGCCGATGTGGAGGTTCCGGCTGCTGATCCGGTGGGGCCTCCGCCCAAGGCGGGCAAGGGGTCTGGCGAGGACAAGTGGCGCGCCTATGCCGAGCAGAAGGGCGTGGACGTGTCCAGTGCGGAAGGTCGCGATGACGTGATCGATCTGCTCGATCAGGCAGGTGTGCCGGTCGAATGACCCACCCCGTTGCGCCGGCTAAGTTCGTTCACCCGGACGACGTCGCCGCGCGCTTCGAAGGTGACATCCCCGGCGACAAGCTGCCACGTGTGCAGCTGCTCATCGAGGATGTCGAGTCGACCCTGATCGGTCTGGTGCCGTCTTTGGCGGTGCCGGCCGATCAGGTCGACCCGGACCGGCTCCTGCGCGTCAAGGCACTGGTGTGCGCGAAAGTGCTGGAGCTGTACCGCAATCCAGACGGCGCGTCGCAGACGTCACAGGCGATGGAGTCGATGTCAGTGTCGCGGTCCTACTACCGCGACATCTCCCGTGGCTCGATTTCGTTCACGGAAGCAGAGCTGCGCACTGTGCAGTTGCGGACGAAGCGTTCGAAGTTCGGGACGGTGCCGATCGGGCCGTGGCGAGTCGGGTGCTGACATGCCAGTCCTGATCGCCGATTTCGCGACGAAGGTCCCGTTCAGCCGGCCAACTGAGAGTGCGTTCGGCGACGTCACGACACCGGCGCTGGGTGATACGCCGGCGGTGGTATCGATCCAGACCGGATCGGTCACCCTCGGCGACGGACCGGGATACACGCAAACCGGCGTCGTATTCACGCCGCGGAACCTTGACCGTCGCGAAGGCGACACGTTCGTCTACAACGGCGCCACCTACGTCCTCGTGGGCGCACGCCGAGGAGACCACCCCCAGCCATTCACCGGTGACGACTTCGGCTGGGTGGTGCACAGCATCAAGAGGCTTCCCTGATGCCGAACCCGTTCTCCGAGTACGGGATATCGGATGAGGAAGTCGCCAAGGCAATCCGCGAGTCGGCCGAGGTCGATGTTGAACTGCGCAAGTTCGCCGAGGAAGTCGTCGAGGTGTGGCGCGCAAACTCTCCCATCCGAACGGGCGAGTACGCAGCCTCGGTGAAGGTGCTCAAGGTGCGTCACGGCAAGGCCGTCGTGGGCACGCGGTACTGGAAAGCGCACATGATCGAGTACGGCACCGGGCCAGACACCAAGGACGGCAGCCGCTTCGGTCCGAACACCCCGACACCGGAGTTCGCGCCCGGTGCCAAAACAGCCGCACACTTCGGCGGCACACTCGACGAAACCGGCATCGAAGCGGACCTGTCATGACCGTCGAACTCTACGACCAGGACACCCCCGACGTCGCCGACTTCGTGATCACCTGGCTGCTCCCTCTCGGCAACACCTGGTCCAAACACCCCGTTGACGACAAGTCGTTCCCATACCGGGTGGTCAACCCGCTGGTCGACGCCGACTACGTGGACGGGATGAACTCCGAAGCACTGGTGTCGGTGCACACGATGCACCGCACATTCGGCGAAGCGAAAGCCGAAGCTAAGCGAACACACCGCCGAATGTTGCTGCTGGCCAACAACCCTTCCATCAACATCGTCATGCCCGATGGGCAGACCGCCAACGCCGACTACGTCGACGTTGTACAAAAACCACTCCACGCGGACTACGGCGATACCGACACTCAACGGTTCGTCGCCCGCTACCGAGTGGGCTTCTCATACGTCACCGTCTCCTGATTTGACGGTGCGCCGTCCACCGTGGCGGCACTCTTCCAGCGCCTTTATCCATGCCGGATTGCATTCCGGTGCAACCACTTTGTGGAAGGAATACCACTATGGCGATCCCCGCAACCGGCAAGACAATGGCAGCCGCCGGGTATCTCGACAATGATTCGCGCAAGCTTGAGCGTGGCAAGGTTGTGGCGATGTTCGTCCGCGACAACCGTGGCGCGTTGACGAACATTTCGCCCCAAAACCCGAACGGCACGAAGGCATGGTCGCCGCTCGCCACTGACGGCCAAATCCGCGACGACCTTCAGTTGTTCAAGAAGGTCGCGGGCGTGTGGCAGTTGAACCCGTCGCCGAACGAGGGGTTTATCCGGTTCGGTGCGTTCCATGAGGGCGACGGTCCGACGACGATGTCGAAGACCGACACCGATGATCTGATGATTGAGCAGCAGGACGATCCGTACGACACGGTGATCACGAAGCGGGACAAGACGTTCAAGGTGTCGACGGTGGAGACGCTGGAGGATGCGTGGCGCCGGCTGCGTGACAACCTGCCGTTCACTGATTCGAATGGCAACAACCTGGTGCAGTTGCCGGGGGCGTCGTTCGATGGTTGGGGTGAGCCGGTTGGTGCCGACCTGGTGGACCGTCAGGTGTTGATCGTCCGCGAGTTCTCCCGTCCGGGCGGCAAGAAGGCGTACACCGTCAAGGGGTACTCGCTGTGCCGCCGCACTGAGGTGGGCGACCTGAAGATGTCGAAGAAGGACGCGGAGACCGCCGATTTCACGTTCAAGTCTCTGAATGACCCGTTCTTCATGGGTGTGATTGTGGGTGCACAGGGGGCGCAGTATCAGCCGATCAATGGCATGTACGAGTGGAAGTCGGAGATCGGTGTGTACACGGCGCCGACGACTCAGTACACGGTGGGTGTGGGTGCGGCTTCGGCTGGCACGTTTACGTTGTCGTATGGCGGTGTCGGTCCGTCGTCGACGATCGCGTTCAATGCTGCTGGTTCGGCGGTGAAGTCGGCTCTGGTCGCGATTGATGACGGCTACACGGCGAGCGACTTCTCGGTCACTGGTTCGGCTCCGACGTGGACCGTGACGGTTCCGTCGTCCGGGAAGGCGCTGACGGGCGACGGCACTGGCCTGACTGGTGGCGATCTGACTGTCACCCCGGTCTAACCAAGCTCCCGCTGGGTGCGTGTGCTGGACACGTACCCAGCGGGCTCACCGATTCATCTCCAGCGCAACCAATTCCAGCAACTCAAGCAACGAGAGGTTCATCCAGCATGCCCGAAAACGAGTCCACGCCCATCGACCCCGAAGCACTCGATGCCGCACGTGAGCAGGCGAAGGATTTCGATTCGTTCCTGCGGCCGGTCCTGGTGCCAACCAAAGACGGCGGCTTCTTCGAGGTCGACCATCCGGGCATGCTCGATGACGATGCGTCTGAGGCTTACCAGGAGCTGCGCCACACCTTCAACCAGTGCGACCGAGTCACCCAGGACGTACCGGAGACGACCGTCACGCTGAAGGACGGCACGACCACAACCATGCAGGCGCACACTGTGACTGGTCGATTCGTAGACCCGTATCAGAAGGACGGCGTGCGGATGACGCCGTCGTTCAACATTCAGATGGCCAAGATTCTGCTGGGCACTCCCGAGCGGTATGAGGAGTTCAAGAAAGCCGGCTGCACGTCGAACGCGCTGGCGATGGCGCTGGATATGCGGGCCGAGGAGATGCGGAAGCGTACCCGCGACGACTCGAAAAGTGCTGGCGGCCCTGTGGTTTCTAAAGCGGTGGCCGAAACAGATTGAGTCCGACCTCTGGGCTGACCGCACGATTCTGCGGGACTGGCACAGAGGGACGAGGGACGAGCATGGGCGGCTGATGGTCACCAGCCGAGAACTGTTGGTGCGGCTGGAGTATTTGCCCGATGACGGCGCTTTCAAGATGGCATTGCAGGGTCGCGAGGGTGACTGGTCGGAGTTGATGCAAGTCCTCGCGAAGATTCAAGAGGACCAAGCGCTGTATCACGCGTGGAAGTACGGCAAGGACACGGCTCAGACGTTCCTGTCGCCGAAGCAGCGGTGGGAAGCGTTCCAAGAGCAGGCGGAAAAAGACGATGCGCTGGAGTACGCGCTGAGCCTGGCCGACGAAGACGAGTGGTGAAAGGTGGTGTGAGCGTTGGGTATCAGCCTTCCGATTGGATCCCATCTCGATGATACGCAGGCGCGCCGTACCACTCGTCAGGCTGAGGACTACTTCTCAACTGCTGGTCGGCGGGCGGGGGACGAGTTCTCGCGCCAGGTGAACCAGGGCCTCGGCAAGGTTGATACCGATAAGTCGCGCGCTCAGGCTGCCCTGCTCGAGCGGGCGTACGACAAAGCGGCCGATGCCGCAGGAAACCTTCGTAGGGAAGAGGCGCGGCTAGAAGAGGTCAACGCCAAGGCTAATGCCACCAATGCGCAGAAGATCGCCGCCGCCGAACGATTCGAGAAGGCTAGGCGTGCTGAGGCGCGGGCGACCCGCGAAGCGGTGAACGCACTGCGTGAACATGAGAATGAAAGTCGCGCAGCAGCGTTCAGTCTCGACTCTCTGTCTACCGCCACCTCGGCCGCTGAACGGAACATGGCGAACCTATCCACGGCGGCGACCGGTGCGGGGTCGTCGATTGCGTCGTCGTTCAACCCGGCAGGCATCGCGGCTGTTGGCGCGGCGATTGTTGGTGCGGCGACCGTGGGAACGGTGGCTATCGGCGCCCTCGGTGGTGCTATCGCTGAACTGTCTGGCGTGCTGGGTACGTTGCCCGGTTTGGGTGTTGCGGGTGCGGCGGCAGTCGGGACGCTCACTCTCGCAACGCAGGGATTCTCGGATGCCCTGGGCGACATCAGGGACTCGAAGAAGTTCAACGAGGACTTGAAGCAGCTGTCGCCGAACGCCGCCCAGGCGGCGTCTGCGATCCAGCAATTGTTGCCGTCGTTTGATGGTCTGCGGTTCGCGACGTCGGATTCATTGTTTGCGGGTGTGGGGCAGCAGCTTACGCAACTCTCCAACACGTATTTGCCGGCGGTTCAGCAGATGACCACGAGTATCGCCGGTTCGTTCAACCAGATGTTCTCTGGTGTCGCGAATCAGCTGATGACGCCAGAAACCCAGGGCGCGATCCAGTCGACCATGACGAACATCGGGCAGGCGTTCCAGAACCTGGTGCCGGCGATCGGTCCGGTGACGAAGGCGATCGGCGACCTGGTGAACGTGTCGTCGGGGTTCTTGCCGGGGTTTGCGACGGCGATTGCTAATGCGGCGACGGCGTTTTCGAACTTCGTGTCGGATACATCGAAGACTGGCGAGCTGAAGCAGTGGATTACCGATGGAGTCGACGCGCTCAAGCAATTAGGGACGCTACTGCCGGACCTCAAGAACATGTTCAGCGACTTCAAGGCGAACGGCAAAGACGGCATGGACGTCGTCGTCGGTGCCACCCGCGTGCTGATCAAGGTCTTGGGCGGCATCGCCGACATCTTTGGTGATCTCAGTCGCGGCTGGAAGATGCAGGCCAATGTCGCCGCAATGTCGTTCGGGATGATCGAGAAAGCGATCAGTGCCGCGCTGACACCCATGCGCGAGATCATCAAACTGAACAACCGGTTGAATCCGCTGTTCAAGATTCCCGAGATTCCAGACTTCGGCCCGAAGCAGATCACCGTGCCGTTCCCAGATACGCAGTTCGGGATGCCGGGGACTACTTCCGGACGTGCCGTGCGGGACATGGATGCCGGCACAGTCCCTTCTGGTCCTGGCGGCTTGGGCAATACCGTGGGTATGACACCTGGGCCCGGTGCGGTTAACCAGATGTTCTTGCCCGACCAGGCCAAAGCTGGTGGGTCGAAGAAGCAGCCGTTGCCGACGGTGGCTGCGGCCGGCCAGGATCCGATGTCACTGCTTCAGGGCTTCCCGGCTACGGCGTCGCTCTATGGCGCGGCTGGTTCGGTGCTGGATAACCAGCAGAAGGTTGCGCAGGCCAAGAGCGATCTGAACACCCTCGAGAAGGCGAATGTTCGCGATGAGGATGCGATCACCGCGAAGCGCAACGAGTTGGCGCGGGCTGAACGCGAGGAGCATGAGTCTGAGCTGCGGCTGACGGAGGCCAAGCAGCAGGCGGTTCAGAAGTCGCTCAAGGGTATGCAGACCGCGAGTGGTGAGTTGCAGCAGCTCGGCGTCGAGCTCGATAAGGACTTCGGTATCTCCAAGGGGCTGGGCGGGATCATCGAGAACGCGGTCAAGGCGCTCGGCAACGCTCTGGCGGCACCGTTCTTGCAGGCGTTGGGTTTTGTGGCGAAGGCGAACCCGAACGAGGGTTCCGGTCTGGTTGGGATCGCTGCCGCCAACGGCGCGTTCGGTTCCCAGTACACCCCGGGTGCTATTGCCATGATGCAGGCGTCTCAGCGGGGCGGTGGGAACTCTTTTGTGGGATTGCCGGGGACGCGCGGCGGGCAACCGTACGGACTGCCGGCCGGAACGGATACCGGTGGTTATGGCTCCAGCGGACCGGCGTTTCCGCAGTGGGTGCACAACCTCGAGCAAGCGTTCGGCGTCAAGGCATCCACCTATGCCGGTCATCAGGAGTCGGATCGCAACGAGCCTGGCTACGCGCCGAATCCGATGCACCAGAACCGGGGGATCGACTGGTCTGGTTCGCCGGAAGCGATGCAGCGTTTCGCCACCTACATGGCGAGCCAGCCGAATGCCGAGCAGGTCATCTATCAGAACCCGCTGACCGGACAGGCGAAGGAAGCTGTTGCTGGACAGGCGCGCCCGGGGTACTTCGCTGACCAGCTATCTGGGCATCAGAAGCATGTGCACACCCGCCAGGCGTATTCGATTGGCGAACAAGGATTGCCGCAGGGCGCGGATCAGGCGACCGGATCGCTGAATAGCCTTGCAAGCGCGGCCAACTCGGCCGCAAGTGCGCTCGGCGGTGGTCTGTCTACGCAGCAGTGGAACAACATCGCAGGCGCGGAGGCTAGTGGAAACTGGCAGGCGAACACGGGCAACGGGTTCTATGGCGGCCTGCAGATCATGCCGTCGACATGGAATGCGTTCGGTGGACCGCAGTATGCACCGCGCGCTGACCTCGCGTCGCCGGAGCAGCAGATGGCGGTCGGTAACAACATCTTGGCTGGGCAGGGTCCTGGTGCGTGGCCCGCGACGTCGGCGGCGCACCCTGAGTGGTTCCAGCCTGGTGTAGGCATCCCCGCAAGCATGGGACCTGGTGGCGGCGGGATGATGCCGGGAATGGGTCCGCCGCAAGGGCTCCCTGGTGTCGGTCTCGGCAACGTGTACCCGTCGCAGGGTGGCAACTCGGGCAACATCCTCGGCGGTATGGCGATGGACGGCATCATGGCTGCTACATCCGGCCTGGACATGTTGGCGCCTGGTACTAGTGCGGCGGCGAAGATCGGTATTCAGGTCGCCAACCGCACCATCGGATACGCCGCTCAGAACGCGGGCATCCTCGCCAACGGCGTCGGCGAGTTCTTCTCCGTTGGAGACAACCCCAAGGGCAGCATCGGTGCTGGGTGGCTGGGGAAGTTGGCCGGTGGTATCGCTGGTGCCGCACCCGCGCTGCCGAACTTGGCAGCCAAGAAAGCACCGGAACAACCCGCCGGCGGTCAGCAGCAGGGCGGCGGCAACACCTACGGCGACACGAACATCAACGTGACCGCGCGTGAGGGTGCGTCCGGTCAGGAGCATGGTGAGCAGATCGCCGCGGAACAGGGCCGCATATGGTCACCGGCGGGCAGCCAGTGACCGCGCCGTTGAGGATTCCCGCGAATCCGGTGACGCCGCACGGGGCGTACTACTACCTCAACGGGAATATTCCGCGGGTCCGGCTGACGTCGTTCGACCGCTCGGTGATTATCGAGCTGATGGGCGGCGGGTCGATCGCTGACAGATATGCATCACCGGAGTGTGTTCTGCTTGCCGATGCACCGAAAGGTGTTGCCGGGGCGTGGAAGCTGGTTGATCAGCAGGGCGCGAACGAAGATGGCGTGACGTTCCTGTTCGCGGTGAATGAGGCGATGGAAACCACCCTGCCGTTGATCTTGGTGGGGCGTGACGGGGCGCATGTGGCGCAGGTCCGGCAGGCGTTGGTGGGATCTGTCGATAAGACGAAGCTGTCCCGGTTGTCGTGGTGGACACAGGATTTGGGCTACTGGTGGGGCGATGTGCGGCATGCGCGCCCGTCGGTGGCTGGCTACGGCATTGGCAACAAGCGTCGCGCGGAGAGGTATGACCTGCATCTTCGGGTCGATGGTGGTTTCTGGCGGACCTTCGACCACGTCGACGAGTTCCGGCTGCCGTACGACGCGATGAAAGACACCTTCGACACGGATTACGTCGAGGACAAGAACTGTGGCCCCAACTGGCCGCTGTACTTCACCGGCCCGGGCGGCGGCTACCCGTACACCCTGCGGGGTGCGATGCGGTGGCGGGACGATCCGACTCGGATGCTGTTCACCGAGCCCCGCTCGTTCGTCGCCGGCCCGTACCGCGATTTCCAGACGGCCACCGACAACCAGGTCATCAGCATCGTGTTCGACTCCCTGCAGGAGTGGGGCGCGTCGAACGATATCTGGGGCCGCAAGGGACGCACCGCGACGGGCCAGTGGAACGGTTACGGTGTCCGCGCCCGGATCACCGGCCCTTGGATTGAGGTCGCGGCGTACAACAACTTCCACAAGACGATCATCGCGCAGGGATTCGCGTCGATTCCGTTGCCGCCGACCCCGGGGGAGCGGTACCGGTTGGAGTGCGGCGGCCTGGACAAGGACGGCAACTTCAACCCGCGTATCTTACGTGTTCGTCGTGGTGGGGCAACGATTTTCACCGCGAAGGACAAGGGCGGGGTGTCGTCGTTGGGTGCGTCGTTCCGTGGTGTTGGTACGGGTGGGCAGGCTGCGGGTGCGCTCGTCACGCAGGGCACGCCGGCGTCGCTGCGGGAAGTGTCGGCCGGCGACCTGACATCAGCGGCACCCACGGGGTACCTCACTCGCATCAACGTCGGCGATCAGGACATGCCGGACCGCTACACCCTGTACGGTCCGGGCACGTTCGAGATCGCGTCCGGGCCGGGTGCTAAGCAGGTGGTGAAGATCGGGCCGCTGCTGCCGAACCAGGTGGTGCAGATCCGCACCGACGGCACGAAGCGCCGCATCATCGACCTGACGTCGATCCCGCCGACCGCCGCCGAGCTGCTCGAGTACAAGAAGGCGCTGGCCGAGCTGGATTCGTACGCGCCGATCAAGAACATCGGTCCGACGCGGCAGGCGAATGCCAGCGAGTTCGGAGTTGTTCCGCCGCAAGGGAATCTGCATCGGATCATCGACGGCTGGTTCACGCATCCGATCCCTGCGAAGTCTCCGGGTGGCAAGGCGAAGGAGTACCGCGTGGCGTGCAAGATCACCGGTGGTAACCCTGACTCTCGGATCATCGCCGCCGGCACACCGCTGCGGAAGATGCCCTTCTAGCCATGGCCCATGGTTTCGCCGCCCAGTTCACTGGAGCGGCTAGTTCAGGCTGCCCGCGATGAAGCTCACCGACGGCGAGATCGAGCGGTGGAAGCGGGACCTGGATTCGGGTGATAAGTGGCGTGAAGCCGAAGCGGCTGAGGTTCTGTCCGAGTCGTTCTCGACGGACGACACCGACCACATCATCACCGCGTGCGACTACCTGTGGCGTGAGGTCGATCGCATCGGCGACTTCATTGAGTTGACGTACACGATCCCGAGAAACCTTGCCCCACAGGCAACCTTGACGATCAAGGCCGATCACCATCTCGTCCCGCTGTTCCGCACATGTACGCAGACGATGGTCGGAATCACCATTGAGACTGCGGGTATCTCGGAGGCGTTCTACGTCAAGCGGCATCGGGAGAAGCTGGGCCCGGACGGTGTTTGGACGCATGTCCTGGAGCTCGTCGGCATCTACGACATTTTGAACTACCTGGTCATCTGGCCGTCGTGGTACCTGCCGATCCAATCGCAGCCCTTTTCGCACGCGATCTACGCGGCGCCGATTTGCACGGCGATCGAGTCGATGGCGGCGGAACAGTCGCTGCGTATCCAGTCGGGCATGTGGGAGTTCGTCAACAACGCGCTCTCGCTGAATCCGGATGTGCGGTCCTACTTCGGCACCGTGCTACAGGCGATCAAGCGTGACGGCAAGCCGTCGACGATCCTGAAAACGCCTCTCTACGTTGTCCGTACGGGTCTGCTGCGTGACAGTTCGCAGATCTACGTGAAGACCGTCCGGATGCAGACGGTTGGTCAGATCATCACTGAGATCACCGCGGCCTACGGCGTGGATGTTCGGGTGTATCTGTGGCGGCCGGGAATGCCGCAGCCGGACAAGTGGGCGAACCTCGAGGTCCCGACCTATGTGATGGTCGTCAAGGACCGCACGCAGATCGAGGGGCCCACCAAGAGCGTTCTGGATTCGGCGCTGCGGCTGGTCGTTGACGTGCAGGGTTCACTGTTGGGCAATACCCTGGCGCCGCTGCTGAATCCGGATGGCAAGTACGCGCCTGAGGGTCTGTATATCGCGCCTCGGCTGGGCATCGAGTTCGCGATGCCGTACGCGATGATCGTCACCCCGGACTACGTGATCACCGAGGATGGTGACGTCGTTCGGGAGAAGTCGCCGTTGGTGTCGTGCGAGATCGCGCACAACACACCCCTTGGGTGGCAACACATTATCGGCGGAAAATCACCAAAGTGGTTGAACGACTTGATAAATGCGTTCTTCGCCTACGTGATTGACGTAGCCATGATAGTGATCGGGTTTACGGGCGTGCCGTCAAATCTGCTCGACGGCTTCATGAACGACAGCTTCCTTGCGTTCCAGTTGATCGAGCACTACACGCGGCGCAACAGTGTCGGCCCGTACCACCCGGCGATCGAGGTGTTCACCTCCACCAACAGTGCCCCGTACAACGTCGAGGCCCTGTTCCAGTTCATCCAAGTGCTTTGGAACAGCAGGGGTTACACGACTGCGATCGCGACGTTCCGTGGTCAGAACGGCCCATACAAGCTCGGTCGCGACATCTTCCCGGGCGCGCTGTTCATCCTGGTCTACGCGTCCCGGACGAAGCTCTACACCGACTACATCGAGTTGGTCAGCGGCAAAGTCAACCGCAACACGCGTGAGTTGACGGTGCAGATGGGTGACGGGAAGCCGCTAGAGCACCCAATTGCCCAGATTCGCAGGAACATCAGCGAGACCATGGCCGCGATCAACGTGGCCTCGCTCGCGCCCAATAGTGGTTAATCCGAGGAGGTTTCGTGGCTGAGATTCTGTGGCGCACCGAATACCGCGATGGTGTGCGGTGGCTGTTCTGCAATCTCGCCGAGTTGGGTTTCCGGCTCGATGACGATGGCCAGGCGTCGGGGATGTTCCTGGCTATCGCGGCCCCGCTCGGTGGTGTGGCGTCGCTGGGAACGCTTCTCGCGAAGGGTGATCAGGGTTTCTCGCCATCGATCGAGATGGGCAGCTTCGTCGAGCTCGATGCCGACGACGTCACCCCAGCGTCGGTGTCGCTGAATCTGCTGGCCGAAGCAACCGACGTGTCTGGCCCGGTGTACAGCCTGGACGTGGTGCTGCATCGCGGGGCGACGGGTGAGGCCGGCACGGTGGTGTTCAACCCGGGTGCTATTTCCGAGGATCCGCAGCTCGGTTGGATTCCCGCCGTCGCTGCTGGCCTCACGGAGTTTGAGCTTGTGCCGCAGCGGGTTCCCACGATGCACTGGCCCGCATCGGTGACGGACGTGCCGGGTGGAACGACTGCGGGGTTCACGATGACGACAGTCCCCATCGCCGCTGTGCCGTGGGATCGCTACGTCATCCCAACTGGTGAGGTGCAGGTCGTCGCATCGTCCGGCACGAACCTCCGCGTCGACCTGGTCGCGCACCTGGACGATGAGACCGGCACGAAGATCGTCGGCCGCTCGTTCGGTATCGCGGGCGCGAAGGACAAGCTGTCCCTGATCGGCTATCCGCCGGCTGGTACCACGTCGAGCGCGACGAAGATTCTCGCGAATAACCCTGCCAACGTGTACTTCCGGACCGAGAAGCAGGCCGGGTCGTCGTCGTACTCGTCAGTGGCCGGTACTGGCCTGTTCGGCTGCATGACGGTGCCCGCATGACCGATGGTCCTGACTGGGCTGACACTTTCGCCGCGATCAAGCGGCCACCCGGGAAATCGAATGTCGGCAACACGCGTCCTGGCATGGACCAGGTGCAGGTGTGGCAGGAGTTCCAGCAGCAGCGTACGGGCGCGGATGTCGCGGTGGCTGTCGGCGCTGTGGATACCGGCGACGACTTCGACGGCTGGGGAGCGGTCACCGAATGGGCCAGCAACACCGTCGGAAACATCCAGGGCGTCCTCAACGGCATCGTCCGTGGCTGGCGCGGCATCCCCGACGCGGTGGGATCAGCCGACGACGTTCAGGTCATCCTCGGGGAAGCGCGGCAGGTCCAGTTCGGGCTGATCACGATCGGTGACTTGTCGGCCGCGCCCAAGAACGCGCCATTCTGGGTGTCGCCGAATCCATTTGAGGACGTGAGCTTTCCGCGATCCCAGCTGCAGGCTGTGCCCACATACACACTCACTGGAAGCACGGCGTCAGGTGGCGCTGGCACCGCCGCGCACACCCACGACGTCGGCACGCTTACGGTGGTGGCCGGCACCCCGACACGGCCGCTGTACACGATCCCAGCTGGAACGCTCGCACTTGGCGCGGTCCGGGTGGGTACCGACGTCGCCGACAGCACGGGCGTCGTACGGAACACGGTGCGATTCATTGCCGGCGGTGACACCCCCGGTGGCGCGCTGTTGTGCGGGCTGTACAAGCTCGATCCCACCACTGGGACAACAACTCTGGTGTACGACTTCGGTGACGTATCCGACGAGGTGGACACCGGGGCGAAGCTGTATGAGTGTTCGCTGGAGATGACGGCGGACATTACTGCCGAGGCCGGTGAACTCTTCCAAATCGGGTTGCTCCCCATCGGGGCCAGCTTCACCGTCGCGGGCATTCCGCGTTCGGAGATCGTTCCCGACCCGGTGATCTATCCGCAGGCCGCCACCGAGTTGGTGTCAGGGCAGTCGTCGTTGCCGTCGTCGGTGACCGACGCGAGCATGACGCACACTGCTACGCAAAGGATTTGGGTGTCGCTCGGCGTGGCATTGGCTGACACGGTGCAGCCGGTCACAATCGTCGTTGACTTCAATGCCTATGCCAACAACGGCAACTGGAGCTCGCCCGCGTGCGCGAACTTCCAGAACAACGCGAGCGCGGTGTGGGCGATCCAAGACGGCAAGCTGCGCGTATCCGGCACAAGCACCCTGGGGGCGAGCAGCTACCGCAAGGCCTCTTTGGTGTTGCAGCGCTGCGACACCGACAACATTTACGCGGAGATCGTGATCGGATCCGAATGGACCAACGCCGACAGCGGCTATGCGGATCGGGTGTATGTGCGGTCGAACATTTCGGGCACCGAGGCGGTCGGGATGTTCGTGCAACAGGACGGGACTGCCGACGCGGTGGTCACCATCCAGACTGTCGCTGATCTCCTGAATGTGGGCACCACGCGGGCGACGAGCTCGAGCTCGTTCAAGGCCGACATCAGCGACGTGTTCCGTATCGAGGCCGTGCACGACGACACCGCCGGCTACACGACGTACATCTGCTACCGCAACGGTGACGCGATCCCAGGGGCGGTGTGGGCCGACACCGGAAACATCTCGCCACGCGGGGTGGCATGGCGCCGGGTGGCGTTCTCGGCGCACTGCGCTTCCTACAACTTTGGCGTATGGCGACCGGCGTCCATCGACGCATTCCGCGCTGGCGATCTGACCTAACAAGAAGGGGTTTCAACCATGCCTGCTGGACCTTCGAAGTGGCTTGTCAACTCGCTGTGGGATGCGGTGTTCTTGGGCACCCCGTTTGTGATCAGCCAGCCGTACGTGCAGTTCCACTCCGGCGATCCTGGTAGCGGTGGTACGGCGAATGTCATTGCCCTGGACCGGCAACCGGCATTGTTCGAGCGGGACACTGACGGGCATTGGCGGACCACTGGCGCGCCGATGGAAGTGCCAATCGACGTCGCCGACGTGACTGTCACGCACATCAGCCTGTGGGATGCGCCGACGTCCGGGAACTGGGCAATCAACATGATCGCGAACCAGCCGATCCCGGTCGTTGAGGGTGACCTGCTCATCCTGTCCGACAAGATTCAGTGGACCGTCACCGATTGGGTTGCCTGATGCCGGTGACGCGGATCGCGACGGCGCAGACCTCGGCGCTGCTTGCGGGAAATCTCACCTCGCACACCATCGACCGTGCCGTGAACGTGAATCCCACTGCGGGGCCATATGTCTACGGGATCGCGCTGTACGGCTTCACTTCCGACGTGTCCCTCACGGGCGACCCGGTCACCTGCACGTGGACTGGCGGCACTCCGGTGGACTTGCTGGCGTCTCCGCTGTTGTTCGGGTCGAGCATGAACATGCTGATGGGCTGGATCGTTGAAAACCCGGTGAGTGGCACGGTTCAGGTGTCGCACACGGGGATCGGTACCAGTACGTGGGCGAAGGCGCGGTTCCTCGAAGTGGGTGTGTGGTCGCAGGCTCAGCAGTTGGACCTGGTGAACATTCAGGCCGCCGTAGTGAGCGCTGTCGGATCCTCGAATGTCACGTCACACACGGTGACTGTGCCGTCGATCCTGCCGGCGTCCCGTGTCATCGCAGGTCATCTCGTTGGTCGTGGCAAGAAGATCACCGCCTACAACGGGACCAAGGTGGCGGCGGCGAACTCTGCCGGTACGCCGAACTCGCCCTCGGGTAACGGGCAGATGATCCTCGGTGAATGTCGTGGCGCAGCGTCGGTGAACTCGACGGTGACGCAGTCCCCGTCAACCGGGTTGTGGGCGACGCTCGGCCTGAACATCGATCCCGCGCCGGTTGTGTTCGGCGCGAAGGGGACTCACAAGGCGGGTAAGGGTTCGTTCGGGGCGTCGGTGTACCGGTTCGCTGAGCCGCATCCTGACCGCATGTACGTGGTGCCGCCGGTCGGTGCCGCGAACGATCAGGTGTTGGCGGGTAACTTCATCCGCTCACTCGATGGTGTGCCGATGCCGGTCTACGTGAAAGACCCTGACGACACAAGCGATTACACGCTGGACTGGTCGAACCATCTCGCCGATGACGACAAGATCATCCACGTCGAGTGCACGACGTCTGGATCGTTGCGCATGATCTCGCAGCCTGCTCTCGATGATGCGGGCGTGCTCACTCAGGTGTGGATCACGGGCAGCACCGTGAACGTGACTCGCTCCGTGCGTGTCCGCTGCTCGACTGCCAAGGGCCGCCGGTTCGATCGCACATTCTGGATTGCCGGATCGCAAGGATAAGGGGTTTGGTGTGGCGCTTGTAACGGTGTCCGGTGTGGTGGTCGATGAGACGGGCCGCAAGGATTCGCGCGACTGGATGATCTTCTCGCCGGTGTATCGGGAGGGGTCGGCGGGTGCGGTGGTGACGATGCGTGAGCAGCGGGTGCGGGTCGTGGCCGGTGTGTTCACGGCCGAGCTCGAACCCGGTGTGTGTGTCATTGGGAATCCGGACGGGCAGCGGTACACGGTCACGGTGCCGGATACGGACGCGGACCTGTGGGACATCATCGCCGCCGCGGTCGCATTCCCGCCAAATACTGAGGCTGAGGCGCTGGCGGCGGCCGTCAGCGGATATCTGGAAGACAACCCGCCGGTAGCGGACTGGGGCGCCCTGAGTGGCAAGCCAGCCGTCATTGCGCAGGGGGCCACGCAGGCAGCCGCCCGCGCGTCCATCGGGCTGGATGCGCCGACGGTGCTCAGCAATTGGACGCTGTCGAACACCACGAAGCTGCGGGCGTCGCTGGCGAAGGCGAAGTTGGGGACCGGCTACAGCACACACGCCGTCTTGGGCGATTCCCTCAGTTCGATGTTCGATGGCACTGGGTTCGACTTCCCGAATTCGTGGTGGCGCAAGTTGTGGCGCGCCCTGGTCGCTTCGGGTGTGCCGAACGGGGGCACGGGCCGCGTCGCGATGAGCGATTTCACTGGGGCTCCGGTGCCGATCGCGACGACCAGCGACCCGCGTATTTCCCAGGTGGGCGGCTGGAATCACTACGACATCGGGTATGGGTCGCCGACCGGTGGCGGCACTGTCACATTCACCAGCGACGTGGCTGGCACGATCGTCGATGTTTACTACCTGTCCGCTGGTGGTCCGGCTTTCACTGTCGCGATCGACGGTGTGGCGCACACGGTGACGCCGTCGGGCGGGTGGCATCGTGCGGTGGACACCACCAGTGGCCTCGCCAACGGCACGCATACCGTCGTGATAACTGCGGCTTCGGGTAGTTCGGATTCTGTTCTGCTGCTGGGCTTCCGGGTGCGTCAGGCGTCGGGTATCAGCTTCGACAACCTCGCCGTCAAGTACGGCATCGCGGCGTACAACCAGGAGCACGACGCCGGTGACTTGACTGGTCGCGCAGTGGCCGAGGACTACAGCTCGGACGCTGATGTGTTGTGGATCGCGCTCGGCGCCAACGATATTGGCATGGGGCGTACGCCGTCGCAGATCGTCGCGGACATCACTGCCCTGCGTAATCGCTGGTCGTCGGCGGACTGTGTGTTGGTGATCGAGCCGGACAACGGTGATAATGGTGCGGCGCACGCGAACTATGTGACGGCGATGCGGACACTGGCGGTCACGCTGGACCTTCCGCTGCTCGACATGTCGCTGCGGCTCGGTACGCACGCGCAGATGGTCGCGGCGCAGATCATGGGCCCCGACGATATCCACCTGAACGCGGTCGGCCAATCCGACTGGGCGGCAGTCACCTTGGAGGGTGTGCAGTCCGTAGCCCGCGCCGCTGACGGGCTGGCGACAGTGAAGGCCACAGCGGATGCATCGACCGGCCGCGCAATCGCGTTCTCGATCGCCCTCGGATAAAGGAGAGTCATGCCCCAGAACTTGATGGCCTCGACAAGCGCGCTGCCGCAGGTGCTCGTGTCACAGCAGGTCGCCTCATCGGAGACAACCCAGTACACAGGGCCGGCATCGTCGGCCGTCAAGATCGCGTCAGCCGTCCTCACGAACACGACAGGGTCGCCAGTCACGGTGTCCCTGTCGCTGGTGAAGTCCGGCGGCACTGCGGGTTCCGCGAATCGAGTGCTGTCGGCGTACTCACTCGGTGCTGGTGATTCCACCGTGGTGTCCGAGCTGTCGGGCCAGTTCCTCGGGCCGGGTGACTTCATCTCCGCGCTTGCCGGTACCGCGTCCGCTGTCTCGTTCGTGATGTCGGGGGTTGTGTTCTCGTGACGCGACGCACGCGACTCAACACGGGCACCACCCTCGCCGACGTCAGCCGAGGCCGCGCAGGAAGCGGCCAGACTGGTATCTACGTTCCGGGTGACTGGGGTATCAACTGGCGCGCGAAACTCGCTGCGGCCAAGGCGGGCACCGGACTAGCGAAGATCGCGATCAAGGGCGACTCGATCTCGTTCGGCGCGTTCGTGTCGAACCTGGACACCAAGTCGTACGCGGGGCTGTTGGCGACGTCGCTGCAGGCGTTGTACGGCGACGGCGGGTCCGGCTTCAAGGGAGCTCACCGAACCACGACTTTCGCGGGCACAGTTGCACCGTCGCAAGCGATGACAGCCTGGACCGCGGCGGGGAACATCATCACCCAAACAGGCGGCGCACTGACCTCTGGTACCGACCAAGGCCCGGGCGCTATCCGTGTGGGATCGACAACCGCAGGGGACACGCTCACCGCGACATTCCGCGGCACCACGCTGAAAATCTATACCCGCGTGAACAACGGCACCTCGGCGCCGTGGACGTACGCGATCGACGGCGGTTCGGCTGTATCGGTGACCGATACCAGTACCAACGCCTTCAATGAGGTCGCCGTCAAGACGATCACGGGACTGTCGGCCGGCAGCCACACCGTCGTTATCACCCACGGCTCAGGTTCGGCAAACCTCGCATTCTTCGGCATCGAGGGCAGCAACGCGTCCGGCGTGCTGGTCAACAACTACGCATCGTCGGGCGCACCGTCGGACCGCTACGCCATCAACACCGCCGACCCCATCAACCCTGGCACCTGGTCGGGCGGATCAATGAACCCGTGCGACCTGCTGATCTACGCACTGGGCGCCAACGACGTCAACAGCACCGGCTACACCACAGCCACGGGCATCACGCTCGGCGCCAACGCAGTAGCCACCGCAACAACGCTGACCACATCGGCGTATCTCGCTCCTGGGCAGTACCAGATCGACAGCGAAATGGTGTACGTCATCGCCTCCAATGGCACGACCGCCACACTGAAATACGCACTCACAGCTGGTCATTCGAGTGGCGCCAGCATCAAGGTCCCGCTGATCAATCCCGACTCGTGGCTGATGTCAGCTGCCCGCAACTTCAGTGATCTGCGAAACACCAACGCCAACGCTGAGCTGTTGATCCTTCTGCCTCATATCGGCAATTTCGATGGGCTGCAGAACTGGGCGACGATCACCCAACGGGCTCGCGCCTTGGCTGAGTCGTATGGCGCGGCACTGGTGGATATGTGGCCACTGGGCAGAAACTCGTGGGGTTACTGGAATACGTTGGGGCGCTGGGGCAACGGCGCTGCGACGACTGCCGGCTCTGCGGGCACCGACAACATCCACCCGAGTGACGCGGGGCATCAGGCGTACCACGACGCTCTACTGCCGTTGTTGGTCGCGTGATGAACAAGGTCGGCGCTGTATTGGTGGGAATCGTTGCGGGCCGGGGAATCTTCTCGGCCGCCTTCTACGTGTGGATGATCTTCGGTGCCGACCCGAACAAAGACCCGTTGTTGTCCTGGTGACGTAGATGGGCATTCACATGAGCAGCGAAGGGCTGCGACTGGTAGCCGAAGCAATCAGCGCCGGAACACGCCTCGAGCTGCACAGCGACGGAGCTATCGAACGCATCCTCTGCTCCACCTGCTGCACCGAATCAGCCGGCCGCGCACGGTTCCTCGGATTCGCCGAAGACGGCATCCGGGACTTGGGCGTGATCACCGTTTGCCTGAATCCCGATTGCGAGGACGGAGAGAAGAAATGATCACCGAAAATGGTTGGCCCTCATGCGGTATCGATGCTTGCGACAGCAATCCGATCCCCGGAACCAGCATCCGAATCCCGCTCCAGCGGGGCATCCCGAACACGATCATGAAGGCGTTCGCGGCTGACTTCAACGCCTATGTTGAGCCGTTGAGCGTCGGTGCTGACGAGGGTGGTTGGACTGCAACCAATTCGGTTGCCACGTCGAACCATCTCGGCGGCACGGCGATGGACCTCAACTGGAACCAGCATCCGATGGGCAACGCATACGCCGGATACAACCCCACCGAAATCGCCACTGTCCGTGACCTTCTCTCGTTCTACGAGAACATGATCTGGTGGGCGAACGATTGGGACAGCCCGAAGGATTCGATGCACTTCCAGATGGGGTACGGCACGTACGGCAACCAGGCCCGGTGCAACGACTTCATCAAGCGGAAGATTCGAGCGGACGGGTTTTCGACGTTCCGCCGCAACGGCGCCATCGACCCCAACGCATTCCCCCTGCCGGTCGGCTACTGCTACGGCCCACTCGACGGCCCCGACTACTGCATCTCCGGTGAGTACGAAGGCGACCTCCAGTCCTGGAAGGACGGCCTCGGCCGCTGGCAGCAGGCGCTCGGCCTGCCGGTCACGAAGAAGTGGGATACGGCGACCCGTGACGCGGCCACCGTGCTCCAGAAGCAGCGCGGCTGGAAGTCCAACCCCGACTTCGGTTACGGCGGTGTGTATCTCGCCGAATGGGACACTGTCATCAAGGACGGCTGGCGCCTCCCCGGCGCCCCGCCGACAACGGAGTTGGACCCGGTCGCGAAGCATCAGAAGTTCCTCGCCACAGCGAGTGAGCGCGAGCTGCTGGTGTATCTCGCCGACCAGGCCGGACCCGGCAACCCCGCGTGGCCCACGAAGGGCAAGACGGTCCGCGACAAGGTGTTCGAGCTGTGAGCCGTCGCCACCTCGCCGTGGTGTTCAGGGGCACCGGCGGAATCATAGGTCAGGATTACGTCAGCCGCGTCTGCCAAGGCGCGGCTGATCTCGTTGAGGAGTTCAACCCCCGCTGGCCCGCAACGATGGGCGGCCTGCCAGTTGGCGCGGCCGGGAGTATCGGCGATAAGTCGATGCAGCACTCCGTCGACATCGCGTTCGCCGACGCGAAGAAGCTCATCACCGCGAAGCTCGCCGAACGACCGAATCGGCGCATTGTCATCGGCGGCTACTCGGCGGGAGCTGTTGTCGCAGCGAAGGTTCGGCAGTGGGTGCAGCAGACGCACCCCCGCAACTACCTGTGTAGCTTCTCGCTGGGCGATCCGACTCGGCCCAACGGTGGCTGCTACTTCGCTGGCACGCCGACGCCCGGCCGTGGCATTTCGTCGTGGCGGTATGGCGACGTGTACGACTGGCGACACTGCTGGCTCGCGAACCGCAACGACATGTACACGTCGGTCCCGGACAACCATACCGGCGACATCATGCAGACCGCGTACGACATGGTCACGAATTTCGAGCTCACCGATCCGATCGGCACGGCGACGGCCATCGCGGCGAAGGTCCCCGAGATCGTCACCGAAGCGCTCACGGATCCGCTCGCGGCGTTCCAGGCCATCGGTATCGCAGGCGGATTCGTCGCGACCAACCCACCGACACTGCCGCACATCACCTACGAGTTCGCCGAAGTCTGGCCGGGGCAAACGTATCTCGGCCTGGCGATCCAGCACGTCCGTGATTGGTCCAGCCGCGCCGTCGCGGCCTAACGAGGGGATTCACGATGTTGGCCAAGATCATCGCCGAGCTATCGAGCGCGCGCGTCCGAAATTACTTCTACGCGCTGTCCACGGCGTTCCTGGCATTCGCTGTCGGGTACGACTGGATCAGCCCGGACAAGCTCCCGCTGTGGTTGACGCTGTTGGCTGCGGTCTTCGCGATCACGTCTGGCAGCACGGCGACCGTCGTTCTGTCGAAGCAGCGCAAGGACGGCACCGTCCAGTGAGCGGCGGCATCACCCCGTTCAACCCCGACTCGTGGATGGACGTCGTTGCCCTGCTTGGTATCGCCGCGATCGGCCTCGCAACAACCGCCCTGCCGCTGTGGCTCAAGGCGCGTTCGACGGGCACGAAGGTCACCGAGATTCACGAGCAGACCGTCAACGACCACAAGGAAGAGACGAACCTGCGGGTGCAGCTCGACCGCATGGAGCGTGACCAGCGTGCGTTCCACGAGGCGGTGACCGGTGAGATTCGTGGCTTGCGTAGGGACATTGGGCGTCTAGCTGATGCTGCCGTGGACGATCGGGCGATGCACCACAAGGACATTGATCGCCTAGATGACGATATCGACGAGTTGCGCCGGCGGTCCGCATGAGCACAAGTGGTTGGGCGGCCATCGGTGGACTCGTGGCCGTGCACAACGTGGCGGCTGCAGGCCGGGGTACGCCGATGCTGTCGGAGACGTTCGACGGGTTCCGCACACGGCATCCTGTCTTGGCGCACGCTGTGGTGGTGCTCGTCGCTGGGCATCTGCTGCGGATTCTGCCGAAGTTCGCGGATCCGCTTGGTGCTGTCATGGGCACCCTGGCGCGCAAGATCGGGCCGTTGCGTTGACCTGACTTGTCACCCGTCGGCGCTAAGCTGACAACTGCCGGTAACTATCGCACCCCGGCTTGCAGCGCCTTGCATGGCGCACAGTCCAGGTTCACCCTCCCGGAGCCTGAAGAACCGCCCCCGACCTACATGGTCGGGGGCGTTTTGTCGTACCTAGCGGGGTAGATAGCCTGTTCAAGTTTCCTTACATGTTGCCGGGACATGTAAAGAAACGGGCCGGAATTTTACATGGAACCGACCAGCCCTCGTAGCCGTCTATACCTGTAGATCGTCCCTGGCCGTGCTCTCCCGGTCGGGGACGATCTTTCATCGGTTCTACCCTTGCAATCCCGACTATGTATGACATACTCGATACATGCACAAGCTGACCGCCCACAACGACGAACTCCCCACCACCGTCTGGATCGACGACACCGGCGACATCTACCGCGGCCCCGACACCGTCCTCGGCCACGGCGCAAACGACACCGTCGACATCGGCGAATACTGGCTAACCGGCGAATGACCAACCTGACACCCGGCGGCAAATCCCTATCCGGCGACGGCACCCACTCGCCCGTGATCACAGTCCGCGTCCCCGCCACCGTCCGCGACACACTCCAGTGGCACGCCGACCAGCGCGGCGTCGGACTATCCAAAATCGTCCGCCAAGCAATCGACGAATATCTACAGAGGCACTGATGCAGACCTACACCAACGGGCAGCGCGTGAAGTACAGCGGCATGTTCGGCGAAACCAACGGGCTCACTGGCCGCGTCATCCGCCAATACAAGTCCGGCGTTCTGGTCCGCTGGTCCGACGGCAGCAAGTGCAGCGTCCACCCCGAAGACATCATCACACTGCCGTGACTCAGCGGCGTCGATACTCGCCCCTTGCGGTCGTTGTACGCCTGCCACCCGCATTCGAGGCACTCGCAGAACACCGCGGCGGTGGCACCGGTTGGTGGTGATCCCCAGCCGCGCAGAACATTGCCCCGGATCGAGGCGGACGGTAGGCGTTGGGTACGACAGTCAGGCCTGATTGAGTTCCGGCGGCACTAGTACGGCCAACGCTTCCATCATCACTGAGTTCCGCGCCTGATCCGCGTGCGCGTAGATGCGCGTCACCTCGGGGGAGTTGTGCCCAAGTATCTCCATGCGCGTGTGCTCATCGGTACCGGCAGCCCGAAGCGTGGTCGCGGCTGTGTGTCGGGCCGAGTAGAGGACGAGCGCCCGCTTCTCATCTATCCCGGCATCTTTGAGTAGTGACCTGAATGCGTCGTTGTCGTCTTTCGTCGTGACCGGCGAACCATCGGCTCGGTGGAATACCAGCCCGTGCGGGTTCGGCCCTTTGTCCATGTCGCGCAACGTCACGAGTGCCTGGCGTAGTGGTTCGATGATCGGCACCCACCGCTCACCAGCATTCGACTTCGGCCGCGTCAGCACCAACGAATCATGCAGCGGTCGGTTCTCGAACTTCACCGGGAAATCCCACTTCCAGTCCGGGCAACGCCAACCGTTCTTACGGCCACACGGCCAAACCCCATCCGCCTTATCTCCGCAGCCGTGCGACTTCGTGAGGTTCTGCAACTGCCACGACACATCCATCACCGCGCCGTTGGGGGTGTCCAGATTCTTCAACCGATCCCACTCCGCGCCGAGTGCTTCACCGGGCCGCGTCCCTGACAGAAAGGCGTACATCCACCGGGTTGCTTCCATGTGATTGCGGGTCTCGAGCGCCGTGGTGAGAATCTTGTGAACTTCCACGACCGTGAATGTCGGGCGCGCCTTCGGAACATAGTCAGGCGCATCCACCACCGCCGCGACATTCCGCCGGATCAACCCCTCGGCAATCGCATCATTCAACGCCCGATGCAACACCACGTGAGCCTTCTGCGCCCTCCGCGTCCCCTTCCCGAGCGTGATCGCCATGCGCCGCACATCCGCCGGCTGAAGGTCCACCAACTTCGTCTTCCCCAACGCCCGTTTGATGTTGTTGATCGTGTGGACATAGCCGGCGTAGGTGGTGGGTCGGATTTTCTCTCTGTGGACGTTTGGTAGCCAGTATTCGACCCACGCAGCGACGGTCATCGTGCGGTTGATTGATAGGCCGTCCTTGGCGTCGGCCTTGAGTTCATCGAGCTTGTCGACGAGGGCGCCGTAGTCCTTGGCGTAGACGCGCTTTTGGCGGCGCCTGCCGTTCTCGTCGTAGCCGAGCTCGATGCTGCCGACCCACATTCCGTCCGACTTGCGCTGGAAGATGCCGCCTTCGCCGCTGGCTCTGCGTGCCGTCTCGGTCTTCTTCTTGAACGCCATCCCGTTGATGCCCTTCTAGGTGTACACACGACTGTCCACATGGAGGTGTACACGGAGCGTATACCAGTTACTAGAAACCTGTATCTACCAGCATGTTTCGGTTTGTGACCTGGCCCAATTCTACCAAAACCGGGGACTCATAATCCCTTGGTCGCGGGTTCGAGCCCCGCCCGCCCTACTAGCGAAACGCGCAGGTCGGGGCCGGTTTCTGTGGAAGTCGGCACTGGCCTGTTTCGCGTTCTGGGGCAGCCACGTCAGCACCGCGTCAGCAGTCGCTGACAAACGTGTTTGCGCAGGTCACCTGGTCTACCGTGGGGCCGACCACCGCACACGACGGCGTCGCGTCCACACATCACGGTGGCTCTTGCTGCTGGAACCTTGCTGAACTGACACCGGCTGTCTACGTTGACAGCAGTTGTTCAGCGATCTTGGGGGTAGTTGTCATGTTTCGTGGGTTTGCCGCCGTGGCGTTGGCCGGACTGTGCGTAGTCACCCATGCAGCACCAGCGAATGCTGCGCCCTCGATCGACGGTAAGGCCGTTGTCTGCGACACCTTCGACAAGTACGGCGTCAATGTGAAGTCGGTCAAGTGGATTGGTGACTACCTGATCGACAGTAAGGGCGCGACACCAAGCAGCGCCATCACGCTCATGGAGGTAGCAATGACCGCCTATTGCCCTAACTACAGCAAAGCTTTCGATGATCTGAATAGCCAGCTCGCGAAAAGTCAGCATCCCGACAATCCGCTCTTCAACTAGCACAAGGCGCCCGTCGGAAACCGACCGCGTTACTTCTTCGGTAGCACTCCGTGGTCCCTGCCGCAGCGCCAGCACTGGTAGTTGTCGTCATCGTTGGCAATCATGTTGCGGGCTACGCATCGTCGGCAAAACTGGTCACGCATCCCTGCGGGCGGGCTTGGTTCGCGTGAGTTTGCGATGGCGGCCAGCGCGATGCCGAACGGGCCGAACAAGAAGAACGTCAGCAGAAAGAACACCAGTCGGCGATCCCTTGGCGCGACAAGCGCGGCGATTGCGCCAAAGACGCCCACAACCAGAAGCCACACGATTACGGCGAGTAGCAGATTGCCGAGGATCAATGGCCAAAGATCGAACTGATCATCTGTGTTCATATCGCGGATGTTAGCCATGCTGAAAGGTTGCTGTCAGCAAGCTTTAGCAAACCTGCATGCAGGCGCTGCCGAGCTCCTGATACTCTGGGCCACGCGAGCAACCCTGTGTCGTGAGAATCGGCAAGGCCACTGAAGCGGCAGAGCGTGTCTGATCACCCGGCACGCCGTAAAGCCAATCGCCAGAACCCCCAAGGCACAGGTGAACAACCGGGGCTCCCATTGTTCACGCGCTGAGCAGCTTCGCTGCGAAGCATTCACTAGGGGTACCTATGTCATTGGATGACGACGCCCGCGAGTTCGGGCAGCACTGCAAACAGGGCGGTTGGCGGCTAGGTCTGCTCGTTGCACGCAATGTGCATGTGTCAGGCGACGAACGCGGTCGCAGCGATCTTGAGGCCGACAAGCTGGGCCGGGTTACTGCGAACCAGTTCGCAGACAAAGCCGGAGTGTCCGCCCGAACTGTACAGCTGTACTACAAAGCATTGGGGTTCCCCTGAAAAAGTGGACACGGTTAGCTTGATTGCTGATTGATCCGTGCGGTGATCTCGAAGTCGATAGGTGAGATCATTCCCAGTGAACTATGCCGCCTGTCATGGTTGTAGTAGCGAAGGTAATTGTCAAGTCCCGCAGCAAGATTCGCATACGTTGTGAAGGCATGCCGCTTGTAGTACTCGTGCTTGACCGTCGACCACAGTGATTCGGACCCGGCGTTGTCCCAACATATGCCGGTGGCCCCCATAGAGCGGCGCAGGCCGTGATCGGAGCAGACTGTGGCCAAGTCGTGACTGGTGTATTGACTGCCCCGGTCCGAGTGCAAGATGGTGCCGGCCACCGACCCGCCGCGGGTGAACACCGCCGCGTCCACCGCCTGCTCGACGAGCTCAGTGCGCATGTGGTCAGCCACCGACCAGCCCAGCACCCGTCGCGAGTGCTCGTCGCGGATCGCGCACAGGTAGGCATCGCCTTCACCGCAGGTCAGATAGGTGATGTCGGAGGTCCATACCGCATCGAGGCGGCCTTGATCGAAGACCCGGCCCACCCGGTCGGGTGGGAAAGACGCCGCCGGGTCGACGACTGTGGTTTTGACCTTGAAGGTGCGCGGGCTGATGCCTTCGATGCCCATCTCGGCCATGATCGCCGCGACGGTGTTGACCGACACCGAGACCCCAGCGGCGTGCAGGTCGGCGGTGATCCGTGGTGAACCGTAAGTGCGTCGGGATTCTTGCCAGTGGGCCAGGATCTTGACCTCGAGATCGCGGCGCCACTGCTGCCGCGGCGTGGGTTCGGTGCGTCGCTGCCGTGCTTCCCAGGCGTAATAGCCCGAGCGTGAGACGTCGAGGAGCTCGGTCAGTGTGGCGATGTCGTGGTCGGCGCACTCCGCGGCGATGAGCTCAAACCGACTCACCGATGTTGCTGTGCCGCAAAGTACGCCGATACTTTTTTCAAGAAGGCGATATCTCGGTCCTTCTCGGCCAGTTCCGCACGCAGCCGCACCAATTCGGCGCGTTCACGGGCCGTCAGATCGCCTTCTGGCGGCCCATGGCGGGCATCGCTGGCCACCCCGTCGCGGACCCTCTCCTGACGCACCCACTTGCCCAGCAGACTCTCGTGCAGGTTCAGTTCGCGGGCCACCTCCGAGACCGGCCGGCCCCTGTCAATCACCCGACGAGCAGCCTCCACCTTGAACTCCGGTGTGAACGACCGACGCGTCCGCGACATATCGACATCCTTCCAGCAGGACACCGTCCCGCTATCTCAGGTGTCCACTGAAACTGGGGAACCTCCCATGGCAGCTCGCAGCCAAAGCCGGGCATTGCACTCCAGCAGAACAACTTTCGCCAAGACTAGAAGACGGAATCATCAACTTCGATGACGCCGAAGAGTACGACGCCGAGCGGGACCAGTGGTGTCGGTACTACCGGGCAGCCAAGAAGCCTCACGAGCCGAAAGCTACTGGAGACAAGGCTGATTCAGTCAGCCAGCAGACCGAGACCAAGGACAAAGCGAATCGGGCCGTGGACGCGCTAGTCGATACCTCCGAAAAGTTGGCGAAGAACCTGTGCAAGGTGGTCGAAGGCGTGGGCCCCAAGCTGACAGGCGATCAATCTGAGCTCGCAGCGTTCGTAGAGCGGTTGCGCGAAACCAGGTCTGCACTTGACCAGCAATGCAAAGAGATTGACCAAATTCTGGAACGCATCGGGTTTGGTGACCGCGAGGAGAAGGCGGCGTGAGTTCAAGTTTTGAGGCCGGGAAAACAACTACCTGCGGCATGTGCCACCGCGAGAACGAAATGCTGATGCACGTCTATGGGCAAACCGGGGAGGTTCTCGTATTCGGTCACGAGTGCAGCAATTGTCACTCGCCGCTACCCGACGTCGCCGAGCTCCTGACAACGATGCAAGCCCAGTTCCAAATGACAATCCACTACGCGGACAGTGGGGCTTGCTGGTGTTTGGACTGCGATGCTCCCACTCAGGTTGACCCACACGGCATCTTCGATCATCTCCGCCAAGTTCACCCTTTGGAATGGGCGCGCATGCATGCTGAGGCGATGTAGGTTCGCGCGAGAGAACCCCCTCCCGCCACGGTTGCTGAAACCGATACGGCAGCGGGCGAATAAATGCACTCGACCCCGCTAGATGGGTGAAGGCGCATCTAGTGTCGCGCGTCATTAATTAGTTTACAGTGTGCGATGATGGTGTATGCCGTCATCTGCGTTGGTGATCAGTGATGAGGATCGTGCGACATTGCAGTCGTGGACACGGTCCTCGACGATGCCTGCCGGCCATGTTGAGCGGGCCCGGATCGTGTTGGCCGTGGGCGATGGTGCGGGCACGTCGGGAGCGGCCCGACTGGTGGGGGTGTCGCGGCCGACGGTGATCAAGTGGCGGGATCGGTTCGCCGCGTTAGGCATTGACGGTCTGGACGATGAACCCCGTAGTGGTCGACCTAAGACTGTCGATGACGCGGCGATCCTGGCGGCCACACTCGATCCGCCGCCGGATTCGTTGGCGGTGACGCACTGGTCGAGTCGTCTGCTGGGTAAGTACCTCGGCGTCGGGGATGCCACCGTGGCCCGGGCGTGGCGACGCTACGGGGTCAAACCGTGGCGCCGCCAGACGTTCAAGTTTTCCACCGACCCCGAACTGGAAGCCAAAGTTCGTGACGTCGTCGGGCTGTATCTGAACCCGCCCGAGAAAGCGATCGTTTTGTGCGTAGACGAAAAATCGCAGATTCAGGCACTGAACCGGACCCAACCGATCCTGCCGATGCGCCCGGGTCTGCCAGAGAAGGCCACACACGACTACCAGCGCAACGGCACCGCGACCCTGTTCGCGGCACTGGAGATCGCGACCGGGAAAGTGACCGACCGCTGCTATGAACGTCACGGCAAAGCCGAGTTCCTCGACTTCCTCAAGACCGTGGCCCGGGCGTATCCGAGGCGCCGGCTACATGTGGTGTGCGACAACTACCACACCCACAAGCATGCGGACATCAACGCGTGGCTAGCCAAGAATCCGCGTGTGACACTGCATTTCACCCCGACATCAGGTTCCTGGCTGAACATGGTCGAAGTGTTCTTCTCGATCATCACCCGCCAAGCGATCCGCCGGGGATCGTTCGACAGCGTCAAAGAACTCATCGCAGCCATCGGCGCATTCATCGACGGTTGGAACCAACGTTGCCACCCATTCGTGTGGACCAAGACCGCCGACGAAATCCTGCCCCACGCCCGTAAAACAAATTCAGACGCGCGACACTAGCGGGGTCAAGGCGCACGCTCAAGGCAAGTGGTGCCTATGCACTGCCCTGGCGGCTGGTCGGGTTTGGAGCGTGCCGGACAATGAACAATACGGTCTAATCCGAGATGGCTAGTGCTGCATCGTGATCGGTACTAGCGGACTGATCTCGATGCAGCACTATGGTCTTACATTCTTTGGTCGTTGCTGAAGGTGATCACAACATCCGGCTCCGGCGTGGTGCCGTGGTAACGCCCGCCCTCGTTAGCCGGGGCATCTTCAAGCCCGCGAGGAGTGATGCCAGCGCCCCAACCGTATTCCGATCCCTCCGAGTCCATCTCGGGCGACAGTTCTTGCCGACGACGGTCGTACTCACTGACCCCTGCGAACGGAGAACCCGAACTTGATGAGTTCCTACTCACAACACGCACCTTCTCCCACACACGACGGTTTAGCGAGGAATCGACGGCGCGGTGTAGGTGTTGCCCACGGCCAGCTGGCGCACCGTGGCAGCGCCCCGGTGACGGGTTCCGGTGCCGAACGTGCGCGAGTAAAACGACGAGAGCAGAGGGTATCCATTCTCGGTACCCGGCAGCTGTCGCAGACCCTGATACAGCTTGTTGGTGTGCTGCCGCACGCCAATCGGGTTGGATGCAGAGCCTGGTCCAGCAGTGGCGACCATCGCGAAGTACCCATCGGGACAGAATTGCGTCTCAACGATCCACACCGGCCCCCACTTACCGACCGTAGGCAGACCGAAGATTTCGCCAGCGGGCAGGTTGCCGACCAGCTCGCCCGGTCCCTGCAGAATGAAGCTCGGCTGATTGCTCGCGGGCAAGAAATCCCACTTGCTCGTGACAGAATTGTTGTTCTCCACGTTGGCCCGGAAGCTTTGAATCACTTCACTTTCGCGCTCACTGACCAACGCGATCACTTCCTGGCCCGAATCGACCACACCGTAGCCGTGCTCGCGAATGTCCTTCAACGCTTCTAGCAGGTCTTCGCTGTCGATATCTACCGCGCCGGTGGTCTTGTAGTGCGAATGGGATCCGTTGAACTGGCGTCCGTTCCACAGAGGCGGCATGGTGCCGTCACCCGACCACAGGCCGTAACAGGTGTGCCCGGTCGCATTCTCTTCAGGCGCGGGGTCAAACAGGCGCTGCAGGATTGTGCCGGTGACAAGACGGTTGTCACTGTTCATTGCGCCATCGTGTACAGCTCGCACTTGACGGGCATCCATGTCTCGCAAGGCCCGCCATGTGAAACGTGCGGCCCGGTCAAAGTCTTTGAGCGTGTATCCAAGCAGCGCGTGCTCAGCCGGAGGCCGCAGACCTTCGGGCTCACCGTATTCGGACGCTTCCTCGAAGCTCTGTTCGTTGAGGCCCTGGGGCACAGCGTCGGCCGTGCTGGTGTGCCAATACGACAGCAGGTCCGCGATAGCGCTTCGGCTGGAGTTCCACTTGTCCAGCGCCTGCTGCATTTCCGTCCAGATGACGTTGAGGTCTACACCGTCTGCTGTCTCCGTCACACGAGGCAGCGCATCGCCGGAATCGTTGTAACCGCCTTCCCCGCCAAATGGAGGCAGCGAGAGAAGGGATGCCAGCGGCTCAGCGCCGGCAAAGAGGGGGTTCACGCCACGCGGCGCAGTGTAGGTGGTCATTTGCGAAGTTCTCCGTATGAGTGGCTATGGGAACCGATTCCGCGAAAGCGGGCCGCTCTTGGGAGAAAGGTGACCCAAAACCCGCTTTCGCGTCGGTCGGTTTTAGCTGCCCAGGGTCGATGCCAGTCACCTAAGGATGCTTACAGACTCTCGTCACGCCTCTATAAACCGTTATAGCGCAATATGTTTCAAAATTCCGCAATTCCAGGAAGTGCGACAGGCCGCGAAGCGCCGCCTAGAGTTGCTTACAGTTCAACTGCCAGCGCATCAATTTCGTTGGCTTGCTGAACTATTCGTTCAATTACCTGAAAGGCGATTGCAGACATGAGCAGACTGCCGAAGCCCTATCTGACCACAGATGAGGCGGTGGAATACCTACGCAGCTTGGGGCTCGCCGCCACGACCGCGAGCACGATCAAGACCCACGCATACAAGACCGGCAAGCTGGAAAAGCCGAGAATCTCTGGAAGGCAGGCATTTTGGTCCCGCAAGAGCCTCGATGAACTGGTGGCGTCTCTCTGATGACCGATCAATCTTGGAGCGATGACCGTTGGCGCGAGCACAACCGCATGCTGCGCGAAGTGGGCGGCGTTTGCGTGATGCCCGACCAGTGGAAGCAGATCAATAAGCTGGCTAACGAGATATGCGCCACCGACGTAACACAAGTCGACGCAGCAATCCTGGCGAGTGCGCCGAGAGCCGTCGAGCTGGCGTGGTCACTGCTCAACCAGTGTCGTCGCGAATGGACGATGACGTACTGCGGCGGCACCATGACCGAGTACTGCAACGATGGCGGACGCGACTTTGCCACACCGCCGGAGTTCGCAATTGATGACAGCCTGTTTCCGTGGCATGACCGCGACCTGCCAACGCAGCTGTACGCCGTAAGTCCCAAATTTCAAAGCGCTTTCGCCTTGAGTGACACAGCTCAGTGGATCTTGATTGCCGATAAGGCAATGGAAATCAACGGTTGCGATGGGATGAGCTGGTCGTGCGACAACCCGTGCGCAAAGCCCAGCGAGCGCTACGCGGTCAAGTTCGGCGAATTCATTTCCGTAGTGACCGTGTGTGATTCGTGCGCCGCCAAGTTCAGACACATCGCACCCGAACACTAACCACTACAAACAACGATGGCCCCGCTCCCAGGGTTGAGGAGAAACGGGGTCATCGACCGGAGGTAAGGACCTCAGATGAGCTTAGCTGACCAGTTGCCCGGTGTCGCGGGCGAAAGTGTCTCTGTTGGAAGGATTCTCAGGCAGGCTGAAGACAATGGCGTCAATGGTTGGGTCGGACAGTTCCCGGTAGGCAAGGAACACAAAGGCAGACTCAAACTTCCGTGGCGCAAGGGCCGACACGGCTACAACGGCGTCGACGCCACACCGGAGGAATTCGAGCGCCTGGTGCATTCGGTGGCCCGGCAGATCAAGAAAGGCGCAGACCCCGGCGTACTGTCCCTTGGCGTTCGGTGCCCTCTCGGCGTGCTCGGTATCGACGTGGACGCGTACGACGGGCGCAGCGGCGCTGAAACACTAGATCGCTGGAGATCGCAGTTCGGGCCGTTGCCGGCAACGTACCGCGTCAGCGCTCGCGTGGACGGCATCAGCGGCATCTACCTGTTCCGGGTGCCGAACGATTTCTACCCGAAAGAGCCTCCCAACGGCGGCGTGGAGTTCCTAGACAGACATCACCGCTACCTCGTCGCCCCGCCGAGTTGGCACCACACCGGCAGGCCGTACCAGCTGTACATGCCCAACGGACTGTGCAGCGCCACAGGTGTCCTGCCGCTTGTCGAAGACCTTCCGCAGTTGCCCCAAACGTATCTGGAAGGACTGCCCCAAGCAGCCGTGGCGGGGAGGGGGCGGGAAGCCGATAGCGCCGAAGTGGCACGGTTCGAGCTGGCCTACGACAGCGGGCCTCAGCCCGACATGGTGCCGCATTTGATCCGTCGTGCCAAGGCAGCCAATGCCGACAGCGTTCGCAACGCGGTGCGAGACGCGCTGTGCTGGGCAGCTCGCGAAGCCAAGGGCGGCCGGTACAGCTGGTGGAACGCCGTGGAGCAGATACAGCTGTGGGCCGAGAAACGGTACGCCAAACGCGACAGGCAGCTGGACCTGGCCGAGTTCGCAGCCCTCCAGCGGTACGCGGTGGGGGCGGTGCGAGATACGCCGGAGGCAGCGCTACGGGCCAAGTGGGACAGAGACTTTGTGAGCAAGGAAGAGAACAACCAGTGACCACGGTGAACGACACCCAGCGCCAACCCAGTGTCAACGATCTAGCAGCGACACGAGACCTTCGCATGGCGGGCCGCCTGGAGACCAAATCTGCTGGGCTGCACAGGTTCATCACCAAGCGCGGATGGCACTGGTACGACGGCATGGTTTGGCAACTGGACCACAACGAGAGCCGCATCCAGCAGTTACTTGTCGAACTGCTGGAGGAGCTTTGGCCGTCGGCGTTCGGTGATCAGCAGCTCAAAGACGACATCCAGCGGTGCCACACCTCGGGCGGCATATCTGGCGTGCTCAAGATCGCGTCCAAGCTGCCGGGCTTCTCGGCACGCATCGAGGACTTCGACGCGAAACCGTGGTTGCTAAACACACCGGGCGGAACTATCGACTTGCGAGAGAACAAGGTTCGCGCGCACAACCCGGACGACCTACTGACCCACATCACGCGTGGCCGGTATCGGAAGAACGCGTACAGGACAAGCGAACACTTCCGGCAGATGATCGAGCGCATCCAGCCCGACGAGAACACCCTTGAGTACCTAGGGCGTGTTGCCGGCAGTGCCCTGCTCGGAGAGCACCGTGAAGACCGCTTCGTGATCTGGTTGGGCGAGCTGGGCAACAACGGCAAGACGGTGCTGGACGGTGCGATCCGGTACGCGCTGGGCGACTACGCCAGCATCGCGCCCCGCGAGTTGGTGATGGAGACCAAGTTCAGCCACTCGTCGGACAACATGGTGCTGTTCCGAAAGCGGTACGTGTCCATCGACGAGACCAATCGCGGCGAGCGCATCGACGAGGCCAAGATGAAGAGCCTGTCTGGTGGTGGCACCCTCACCGGTCGCGACCTGTACGAGAAACGCGTGTCGTGGGAGCCCACACACAGCCTCACCTTGATGACCAACCACGGCCCGAAGGTCAGCGGCGACGACAAGGCATCGTGGCGTCGGATCGTGGTGATTCCGTTCAATGTTCGTCTTCCGGACCCCGACCCCAACGATCCCAACTCGGCCGATGTGGGCTTGAGCTCTCGGCTGGCGGGCGACGCCGACGCCGTGATCGACTTCTTGCTGAGAGGCTATGTCCGGTACCAGAAACAGGGCCTGGCAGATGTGCCAGAGGCCGTGCGGCACGCGACCACGGCCTACTACGAGGCCAATGACGAACTGCTGCAGTTTCGCCGGGACTGCTGCGAAGAAGCTGCTCACCTGACTGAGAGCAACCCTGCGCTGCTGGCCGAGTACCGCACGTGGTGCGAGAGGGAAGGCATCGAGCGGCCCTACGGGGCCAGAGCGTTCGGCAAGTACATGGACGGCAGCGGCTTCAAGCGCGAGGCCGGAGGAGACAAGCTGCGCCAGGGCATTGCGTTGAAGGGCAGGTTGGGGCAGGTGCGCCGCGCCGGTGCCGCGCCCGAAAGTGCCTCTGACTAGGCAAAAGGAGAAAACGGATGGTTCGCGGGTTCTTGCCCTCTATAGGAAATTTGAAAAAGGACTGACGGGATGTCCATTTTCTCCTTTTTCGAGGTCAGGGCATGTTTTTGCCGGAGAAAACCCTGCGACCTGGGCAAATGCGCGCAATCCGAAACCAGTGCAACCCAGCGCGATACAGCGCAGTAGTGCGAGACAGGACCAAAGGCTATGACTGAGAACGAATCCGAGATTGTGGATGCTGAAATCGTTGAGCTGCTTAATCTTCCAGTAACGGTGACCTATGAAGGCGACCCGGCCATGAAAGCCGCTGCAAGAGAGCGAGATTGGCCACAAGGTCCAACTGCTGCGAACAGGTGCGTCGCTCACAAGAAGAACGGCGAGCAATGCAAGAGGCACGCGATCAAGGGCGCGACTGTCTGCAGGGTTCACGGCGGTGCTGCCGGGCATGTGCGTAGAGCTGCTAAGGCGAGACTGGACAACGCCGCTGACCTGATGGCTCAGAAGCTGCTAGGCATCGCGATTGACGACAGCTTGCCTGCGGAAACGCGGCTGAAGGCGATCAAGGATGCGCTGGACCGCAGCATGGGCAGGCCTACTGCGACAGTCGAGGTAGGGCCAATCGAGCCCAAGCCATGGGAAGAGATCTTTGACGCTATCGGCGGTAGTCCCACTAGGGATTACGACGCCGAACAGTCGCTCCCTCCCGCCATGGCTGGCCCAATGCATGACAGCACCAGGCAACCGGGGCGGGGAGCAGTGGATAGCGGTCATCCAAACGCTGCGAGTGCGGAAAGCCTAGAGGCGCTTAGGCGTAGCGCTAACAGGACCGGACTGGGCTCTGATGCCACAGGGCAGTTTGCATCAAGCTCGCCAGGTGGTCCACGCGCTGAGGGCGACGCGTCGGCACGACAGGCCAAGCGCGACGACATCGACCGCGAGCGACAGCCTCAGGATGCCGGACCACGCACCTCAGGCAGCGCAACTCGCCAGCATCCAGGCCTGGTCGGTGAGGCAGCGTTGGCCGAGCACGCCCGCCTGGTGCGCAAACAGGTTGCTATCGGTGCGCTGCGACCGCCCAAGGAGCTGGAGAGCCCGCACAAGCGATACCGCAACCCGTACGACGTCTAGACGCGTAAGCGATAGGCAGACAACGAGATACACGTTTGTACCCACATTTGTATCGGGTCGGCTATAAGTAGTGGCTGAGGTGGATGTCGCCCGACATCCGCCACAACCGACACCAGGAAGCGAGCGTGAAGACGTGAACGCGAAACCCAAAGCCATTGGGTACATCCGAGTTTCAACAAGCAGGCAGGCCGACAGTGGTTATGGCCTAGACGCACAGCGGGAACAGATCACCCGATACTGCGCGGCCAACGGGCTCGAGCTGGTCGCGCTGATTCCCGACGTGATGAGCGGAAAGAAGAGCGATAAGTTGTACGGACGCATAGCCGCTATCGCCGCGATTCGCTCGGGCGTTGCGAATGTGTTGGTAGTCAACACTCTTGACCGCTCCAGCCGCAGCATGGCCGACGGGGCGAAGCTGGTCGCTGACGCGAAGGCCGAAGGCTGGCGCATCGTGGGGCTGGACGGAACCGATAGCAACACAGTGTCACAACTGACGGCGCACGCCAGACTCCTTGTCGCAGAGGAAGAACGCGAGCTGATCAGCAAGCGCACCAAGCAAGGCCTGATCCGTGCTCGGCAGGCCGGTAAGCAGCTCGGCAAGCCGTCGACGATCGACCGCGACACCGTTGCTCGCATCGTTCAGCTCCGCGACTCCGGCATGGGCACCAAAGCCATTGCGAAGGCTTTGGACCAGGCCCGCATTGCCGCCCCTCGCAGCAACTCATGGAGCTACAGCACAGTGCGCGACGTGCTGGCGCGGGAGGGCGTGGCGTGATGAAGCGAGACGGCGAAGGTGTCGAGCACCCAGAAGACCAGTGGCAGTACCCCGGCGAGACCACATGCGACGGCATGGCAGACATAGCAACCGTTGACGACGAGAACGAAGGTGACATCTGATGGCCACGATCAGGAAGCGCGAGACGAGCAAGCGCGACAAGTTCGGCAATCCCGTTGTGTCGTATCAGGTTCGTTGGAATGAGCCCGCGCGGGACTCCTTTGGTGCGCCTGAACTTGACGAGCAGGGCAGAACGAAGTTCAAGCAGACCAGCGAGACGTTCCCGACAGAGCGGAAAGCCAAGGCCCGACTCAGGCAGGTCGAAACAGACCTGGAGAACGCCTACAGCGTTGACCCGTCGTCAGCGAAGGCCAAGGCCAATACTCCGTTGGGTACCTACGCCCGGCAGTATCTGGACAGCCTGGTAGGCACCATTGACGACAACACCATCGAGGGCTACGAGAAGATCTACCGCACCCACATCGGGCCGTTGTTCGGGAGCAAGCCGGTCGCAGCGATCACCACAGCGGACGTGATGCGATTTCGGGCCGATCTGCTTGCGCCATACCAGCGTAGGCACGGTAGGGCCAAGCCGGACACACCTATCCCGGCGAATCAGCCGCTCGTCACACGCTCACCGAAGACGGTGAAACACATCGTCGGAACGCTCAAGCGAATTCTGGATGTGGCGGTAGACGATCAGGCTATTGCCGGCAATCCCGTGGTGCCCGGTCGTCGCCATACCACCAAACGCCGAACCCGCGCAGCTGGAGACAAAGCGCCGTTCAAGCACCGGCCGTTGACGGCGAACCAAGTAGCGTCGGTATACGACTGGATCGCGAAAGACCGCGAAGTGGTCCGGCAAGCGACCAACTCGTCAGGTCCTGTGGGCAGCACCTACGTCAGGCCGGGAAACGAGGTGTACGCACTGGCCGTACTGTTCGCAGCTCACACAGGTATCCGCGCCAGCGAGTTGCAAGGTCTGCAGCTGCAAGACATCGCCTTGTCCACCCTCCCCGCCACGGTTGGCTCAGTCCGTATCGTTCGTACCGCCGCGCGCAAAGGCCGCATCTGGACCTACGGCACACCGAAATCCGAGTCGAGTTCGGACCGCGTTGTTCCCCTGGCTCCGTGGTTGGCCGACGAGTTGCGCGAATACCTGACTACGGTTCACCCGTTCTCGGCCACCAATACGGCGGGCAATCGGTACGCGCCGAACGCTCCTCTGTTCCCTGGTCGGAGGAATCGCTATGTCTTCGATTGGGCTAAGCCGGTGTGCGCGGCAAGCCTGTACGAGCACTACCTGCAGCCAGCGACCAAGGCCCTGGGTCTAGGAGCTGTCCGCTTCCACGACCTGCGCCACACGTTCGCAACTATGAACCTGAGCGCGGGCGAGCACTATATGCAGGTGTCAAAGTGGTTGGGACACTCCACATTCGTGCTGACGCTGACCACCTACGCGGACTACATCAACGAGGACGAGTTCGTGGCTCCGAAGGTAAGTCGTGGTGTGGCAGCAGCCGCAGCGAATGTCATTGATTTGGGACGACGTAGCACAGGCAGGGCCTAGTCTACGACCAACTGTTTCTTCCGCGGCTAAGCCGCCGATCCCGCAGCGACAACCACGCCGCCTGGCATTCAGCGACCTGTTTTGGTGACCAGCCCAGCCCGTCAATCAGAACGTGGCGGTCGACGAGATCAACGGCCTTCATAACCTCACCTGCTTTGAGCAGCAGGTCGACATCGGCCGCTAGGTCATCGGATACCAGCCCCGGTGGAGGCAATGGCAGAAGTTCTGCCTCCCTAGGTTCAAGCTCAAGAATGCCCCCGCCGTAGCTACGTCCAAGGATTTCGGAAAATGCAAAAGTCGCGCTGTTGTGGAAAGCGGTGCTTAAGGCGACAGGGTCAACCCCGCTGTTCACTCGAACACGATGCACCGTATCAGTGCTCGTGGCGTTGACACCGTTTACCGTCATTCGGGGCGCAGCATGAATCTGCCGCAGCATGAATATCTCGGGGCTCCACATGGAAGGTGTTTTCCACCATGGCTTCCGGAGTGAGCACTTGTATCCGAGGTGCACCCCTTCGGCCTCGCCTGAACGGATATGGCGCTGCAGATCAGGGTCCTTGGAATCGACACGCGCATTCAAGAGCCATGTCCGGTGCGTGCTATCAAGGTCGTTGTCGCGGCAATGATCGTCATAAATTAAGCCGGACAATTGTGCACTACGTGAAACCAGAGGGACACAATGCTTCTTCAGCCCGAGCTGATCAACGTCTGCGTCGCTGAAGGTAAAGAAACTATTCCGCCCGGTGACGATTCCCACGTCGACAGATGCGAGGTCACCGACGGTGGTGAGATCCGGCGACTTCTTAAGTCGGCGAAGCAATTGAATCTGCCGAGGCTTGAGAAAGTACTTCGTCCACTTTTCGTGGTCGTGAATCAAGGTCGGTGCTGCGGGCCCGTCGAGTTTAGCTCCATGTAGGCCCGCCGCATCTTTGAGGTGCACCGTACGCATTTCCGCCGGACCGTCGCCTTTGACGCCCAGAAACAACACCACTTCTTGCGTTACTCCTTCGAAGAGGAGACGCTCAAAAGTGATCAGGGTGATAGCGCTGAACTTTGCGAGCAGGTAATCCCTGAGCTGCGCCGCGTATGACACCTGCATCAGTTCAGCAGGCAACACCAGTCCGACCCGTCCGCCATCGCGTACCGCAAGGGCGCTTGCGACGACGCAAGGCACCCAAGCGTTCGTCAATTTCGTCGGATTGAGGCCTTCGTCGCGCATCAAATCGAGGGCCGGTTCACGTTGCTCAGTGGGCCAATTGCCAAACCGTATGTACGGCGGATTACCGGCCACGCCATCCCACTTGCCGTGCTGGCTACGTGTCAGCCAGTCGAACAGGCTCTTAGTTGCCACTGGCGCGTAGCGGCGCGCTTTCGTCGCTTCCTCACGCATGAGCTCTACCCCGCGCGCCTCGTTGGTCAGCTGAGACAGTTCGCGGAGTATCCTCCCGTCACCGCAGGTCGGTTCCAAAAGTTTGCTCCCAGCATCAAATACCCACTGAGCAAGGAACCTTGCGATTAGCTCCGGTGTGTAATATCCGCCCCGGACCTTGTCTGTATCGGCAGCTGCCTTGGCCGGGTACATCGTCATGCCGATAAGTATGCGTGCACGGTATGACGAGACATGCGTAGGAGTGCGGCGCGTCTCGGGTGGGCGGCCTCACCCGGCGTGCGGTGGCAACCCCTGGAAGCGTTCGTAGTACGCCTCACCCAGGTCATCGCTAAAGCGTTCGTAGCGAAGCGGGCTGGTGGAGGCCGGAAAGTTTGGATCTATCAGGCCGGTGGTCGGATCCCAGGAAATCAAGCTCATAGCTTCGGCTCGGTGCGCTGGCTCATCCACCAGTTTTCTGCCGCCGAGTCGAGTCAACGTGCCAACTATCGCATTCGTGCGCGCCCCTGGCGTCAAGCACGGGGTTGGAACAGCGAAGATGAAACCGACTACGGCGCTCGGAAACCGACTATGCACGGTTGTCGCTTCTGTAGCTAGGTCGTTGATCATGTTCTGCCAGTTCTTGCCGACGCTGACGTTATCGTTCAATGTCTTGCTGTCATATGCGATCCGGACGCCATCAGGTCGGTACCCAACGTCGAAGTTTTGGGGCCGCACACCACCGACAATGCGTACGGGGCCGACTTCGACACAATCTGCTGCTGACGGCTGGAGCTGATTCTGAGTGGGCTTCAGCACTGGAATTCCGCCCAGCATCACTGCCAGAGCTCTGCCCACTGCCTCGTCGATGAGCATGCTGAAATCCATAACCTGCTTTTTGGTGAAGGCCTCGCCGTTCAGCCAGAGCTGCCCAAAGGCCTGCATCTCAGTCTGCGGAAGGACGAGCGGGGGCATCGACGTCAGGGGAGCCACGTTGGGCGACTCTACTTGCGTCTCCGATCCCATTGAAGAACCTGGTTCCGTTGTTGTTCGGCGTTCCCCGCCTGAATGGAAAGTTGCGGCCAGCCTCCCTGATGATCGAAGGGGCTTGCGCCGCGTCCGTCTTAGTGGCCCAAATACAGAACAACAGCCAGCAGACGAGTGCGAGTAGCGGTGTTACGACCGCGACGAAGAAATACCAGAAGTAGGGCACCGGCAGCCTCCAGCCAAGTGTCTTGGCTTTCTCGGCAACCAAGCTTGGTTGGATCTGCTACTGGGCTCCTTGGCCTCACAAACCCGCCGCCGAGACGACAGGGGCCTACAAACCCCTGCGCTCCGAACTCCCGCCTGAAAGGCTGTTCGTGATGCTGCTAGTGGGTCACGCCCAGAATACACCTCAAGCAGCTGAGAAACGTGGCTCAACAGTCGCGTGGACGGACAACCTAGTGAATGTGGACGCGGGATGGACGTGGAGCCGTACCGGCGATTGCGGGCCGCCGCTGGTAACGGCCGAAAAAGACCGTTACCAGCGGCGACGCCGGTGCCCCCAGTGGGACTCGAACCCACACTGTGCGGATTTTAAGTCCGCTGAAATGGTAGCGTTTGACCTGGTGATGATCCCAAATCCGCTGGTAGCGGCAATAATTGGTGCATCTGTATACGGGACGTGTACACCACGTAGTGTGCAGTGGTGTACACAATGATCGGGGGCAGAGGTGGCGTTCAAGAAGCAGCCGACTAAGAAGAACCGGCGCGCCAAGGGTGAAGGCAGCATCTTCCAGCGAGCGTCCGACGGCATGTGGGTCGGCAGCATCGATCGAGGCTTCGACGAAAACGGCAAACGACTCCAGAAGCGGGTCTACGCCAAGGACCAGAAGACCCTCGTTGCAAAGCTCGACGAAGCCAAGGCCGAACATCGCGACGGCCTGAACCTCGACCGCACCATCACCGTCACGAAGTGGCTCGAATACTGGCTGCCCAACATCCACAAGGAGCGGATTCGTCCCGGCACCTATCGCGACTACGGACACACGGCAACCAATATCGCGCGGACCATCGGTCACAAGAAGCTGATAGAGCTGACGCCGGCCGACGTTCGGGGGATGCACACCAAACTGGGCAAGGGTGAGCGCCGCGCGCAGAAGGCACATGTCGTTCTCAACAAAGCGCTCAAAGACGCGATCGCAGAAGGACTTATCAAGCGCAACGTGGCGGCAGTGGTCGACTCACCCGAGGTCAAGCCGACGGCGCGCAAGCCACTGACCATCGAGCAGGTGCAGACGATCCTCGCCTACGCCGCCGAGCACCGCAGCATGATGGAGGAGACGCGCTGGCTGTTCGCATTCCTGACTGGAACCAGGCAGGGTGAAACGCTCGGACTGACGTGGGACCGTGTGGATTTGGTGAGCGGCGCGTGTGACATCACGTGGCAGTTGCAGCAGCTCAAGCGCGCGCACGGATGCGGCGACAGGACGTCCGAGGGCTGGCCGTGCGGACGCGCAAATGGTGGCCACTGCACCTCGCCCAATTGGGACATGCCCGTGATGTTCGAATACCAGCCCCTGCACGCATCATTGGCGCTGACACGACCAAAGTCAGAGGCGGGTAATCGCTGGGTACCGCTGATCGAGCCGCTGCGACTCGCACTGAAGGAACTGCACGACGCCGACGCCGGACCCAACCCACACAACTTGGTATTCCACCGCGCTCCCGGCACCCCGGTAATTCCCAACGAAGACAGCCGAGCATGGCATTCACTACTCCGGGACGCTGGGATCATCGGGCCCAACGAGACGCTGCCACTGCATACGACCCGGCACACCGCCGCCACCGTGCTTCGAGCGGCCGGCGCCGACGAGCAGACCCGAATGGAAATCCTTGGGCACAACTCCCCCGAAGTCACTCGCATCTACGCGCATGCGGATCAGGCGAAGAACTCCACGATGATGGATGCATTGTCGGTGCTGGCACAGAGGCCACTCGCGATCGACAGCTGATTGTCACCGCCCGCGCGTACCGTCCGCGCTATGGCGGGTTGGTCGTGGTTCACCGCCTGGCCGGTAGGCGACGGAGACAACTACCGTGGCTCCTCGATGCCGATGTGCTGCCCCGGCTGCGGCATCGATTGGTCGGCTGTCGGCTTCGGGCTGCCGATCCGCGGCAACGTCCAACGCGGCTGGGGATCACCACCGACAGGAGCCACCGCCGCGGTGTTCTACGAGTGCCTCGACTGCGGCTGGTGCGCGTACGACGACCGGCGCGGCGAGTACCGGCGCCGGCCAGGTGACTGACTCACACAAGAGCCGCATTCACACCTGACATTTCACTGCCAGGCCGCTGGACGCGACCGTATGCTCGCGCACCATGACCTTCGTGTGGTTCCTGCTGTACATCGCGATCTGGTTCCTCGTCGGCGGCGTGATCGGCGCGCTGATTGCGAAGGCAGTTGGCTACGACCGCCAATACGGGTTCCTGTGGGGCGCATTCCTCGGCGTGATCGGATGGACCGTGGTCGTCCTAACCAACAGCGGCAGCGACGTCAGCCCCGGTCGCCTGCGCGTGCGGTGCCCGTATTGCGAAGCCGCACAGCACGTCGCCAGCTCCGACGATGGATACGTCTGCTGGCAGTGCCAGCAGGGGACGATCCTGCACAGCGGTGACGACGAGACTGACATTCATGGCCGATGTACCGTGCAGTGCCCCAGCTGCGGCAAGAAGGTCAAGGTCAAGGCAAGCGGGATGCGTTACAACTGCGAGTGCGGATCCCGGAACAACCTGGCTCTTTACGGCTAGCCCAGCGGGTCGACGGTACCGCCGTGCTCGAGCGCGTAGGCCTCGGCATCAACCCGCTCGGAGTCAGTAAACGTCTTGACCAACGCAGGATTCCCGGGCGGCCGGACGATCAGCGTCAGGTGCGCGAGCTTGTGCTTGCTGGGCTTCTGCTGCCGATGCGGTTCCGTCACGGTGGGCCACTGTAGGTGATCGTCCCCAGCAGGGAGAGTCGGTCGAGCTTCAACTGGGGACGATCTACAGATATAGACGGATGCGGGCCGCGTTCGGTTCCATCAAATTTTGGCGGAGGGTGGAGGACTCGAACCCCTACCTTTCACGGCACCCCGGGTTTCGAAGCCGGTTGCAGACCATTCCGCGGCACCCTCCCAAGCGGAGAGCGGAGGAATCGAACCCCATGCCCTGCGACACACACCGGCTAGCAACCGGGTCTCAGCCCATGCCGAGGTCGCTCTCCTGGAATCAGGAAGAACGACTCGATGATCGGCGGGCGAAACGCATGAGACCGACGATATCAGGATCGGGCGACATCGCCCCGAAAATTACTGGGGCGCAACCCACGCCGGTGCTACAGTTTCGGGCGTGAGCACCTTGACTGGCCGACCGTTCGGCCCCAGCTGGCGATATCAGTCGCCGCTGGGTCGGTAGCTCGCACCCTTCAACTCGACTGATATCGCTACCCCGCAAACGGGATGTAGTGAAAAGGCATCACACCTGGTTTGGGTCCAGGCAGTCGCGGTTCGATTCCGTGCATCCCGACAACCAGCACCCGAGTGGGTGTGCACAGGCGTAGCTCGCCGGTCTCCAAAACCGCGCGGCGAGAGTTCGATTCTCTCCACCCATGCGACGCGAACGCACCATGTGGCGAGGAAAGCGGGCTGTAAATCCGTAGCTTCGGCTGTGCAGGTTCAACTCCTGCCGTTCGCACCAAATCCCCTGTAAACGCAAGAGAGCCGCCCCCGACCGAAGTCGAGGGCGGCCCAGACGTTTCTTCCGGTCGGAGCGTATCGCCCGCGACCGACAGCGATCAGGTCAGCGGACCGACCTTCCGTGCGATAGCGCCCATCACCGCTCCAAGCCAGTCCAGCCTGACCGGCATGAGGTTCACCAGGTGCAGCGCGATCGAACCCACCACCGCGTACAGCACCCACTTCAGTCGCCGGGTAGCCATCCACCGGTCGAATGCGTGGGACAGCATCTCGTCACCGCGGCCAGCGGCCAGGACGTTGTGGCCGACGACGTACGCGCCGAGCACCAGCCAGCCGCGGTCCGCGCGCCGGCCGCTCATTGGCGCCGCTTCAGATCGCCGATCTCGCCGTCGATGCGAGCGATGTCGGTCCGGTGGGTCTCCCGGTCATCGACGGCAGCATCCGCCAGGCGCCCGACGTCCTTCTTCACTCCACGCAGGTCGGACTCCATGCGGTCGAGCTGGTCGCGCATCGTGTCCGGCCGGTTGTTCACCGAGCGTTCGATCGAGTTCAGCTTCTTCTCGCGGGCGTCGGCCCGTGTCTTGCCGCGCCGCCGATCGATCACTGTCGTGGCCAGGTTCGCCACGGTGACCACCCCCAACCCGAGGAACGCCCACAGGTTGTCCATCTCCGCGTAGTTCACCGTCACTGGCCGTCGCCGCTCCGCCGGTCCTGCACCATCTTGGCCGTCGACAGGCCCGTGGAGATGAGGCCGGCGCCGGTGACGACCCATGTGAGTCCGGCCCCCGGCTCCATCCGGTTCAAGCCGACGAGCACCACCACGCTGAGGAAGATCGTCAGCAGACATGCGGCGTGGATGACCAGCCGCACGGTGTCATTCTGAGGGATTGGCAACATGGTTCGCCTTTCGGATACAAGAGAAAACCGCAGGTCAAATGACCCTCGGGGACCTACATCAGGTTTGAGCTGAAATAGCGGACTGCTACGCGGCCATGGCGCGCAGCGACCAGTCACGGACGTGCTGGATCGCCAGGCTGAGGTACGTCTGGCCGGGCCACGCCTCGGCGAACTCGTAGGTGATGTGCGGCAGCGTCGGCGGGTTGGTCGCGACGAATCCGGTCGCGATGCGGATTGCCTGGAATGCCGCGATCGGATCGGTGAGGGCGCCGGTCACCATCTCGGGAACCTTCTGCGCGATGGCCACCGCGGTGCCGATCGGATCGGTGAGCTCGAACCGGGTGACCATGTCGTAGGCGTCCTGCATGATGTCGCCCGTGTGGTTGTCGGGCACCGAGGTATACATGTCGCCCGGGTTCGCCAGCCAGCAGTGCCGCCAGTCGTAGACGTTGCCGTACCGCGTGGAGCTGATGCCACGGCCCGGTGCCGGGGTGCCGGCGTAGAACGCGCCGCCTGCGGGCCGGGTGGGATCGCCAAAGCTGAACGAGCACACGTAGTTCCGCGGGTACTTCTGCTCGACCCACGCGCGCACCCAGGCGGCGACTACGGCGCCGGCCGAATAGCCACCGATCACAATGCCGCGGTCCGGCTCGGCGGCAAGCTTCGCGTCGATCAGCTGCTTGGCGTCGGCGACCGCGATGTTGACTGCGCGTTGCATCGATTTGTCGCCCAAGCTGCCCGCGGCGCCGACCGGCAGTCCGCCCATCGTCGCGGGCCAGACGGGATTGAATTCCTCGACGAGATCGGCCGCGCCCTGGCAGACGCGGCTGACGTAGTCCTGGCCGATGATGCCGCCGGTGCCGCGGAACACCACACCGAGGTGGCGTGACATCGGTTATGCGCCCGTGTTGTGGACGGAGACGTTCTGGCTGGGACTCAGCGTGGCGGCGGTCAGCAGTCCGCACAGCGGGAGAAGCTTCTGCGCGAACTCCTGCGCGCGCTTCCGCAGCCACTCGTTACCGGCCACGTAGCTGCCCGGAGGGAACTTGCCGGCGGCGTTGTCCTTGATCGCCTGCACGTCGCGCTCGACGCCCACCAGCGCGCCGACGATCATCACCACGTTCCAGGCGTTGCCGTCGGTGTTGAGCAGCATGCCGACGGTGTCATCGACTCCGCTGGCGGGTTCGGCTGCGGGGCCGAACATTCCGCGCGATGGCCACTGCGCGGGCATCGATCCGCCGCCGAGAATCTTGTCGACGGCCTGGTTGAGCCGTTCCACGTTCACGCCCATGAGTTCGTCTCCCTGATCGAGTAGTTGCAGCAGTTGGTCGCCCAACGAGAGGGCGTGGTTGTAGCGGTTGGTGCGGTCGGTGAGTCCGTTGTGGCCGCCGTTGACGTACTCGGTGGCCCGGACGATGTCGCGGGCGTCGGCCACGCCGTTCATCGGGCGTTGAGTGGTCCAGTACCAGGTGACGCCGACGAATCCGTATGTGTCGCTGGCTAACTGGTCGGGGTCGTCGACGAAGAACATCGGCGATGGCACGAGGCCCTCGCTGTAGGCCCACTGGGACAGAACGGTGTAATTCCGGCGGCCAGTCACCTGGATCGGCCCGCGGCCACGGAAGCGGTACCCGTCGCCCGGCTGCGTGTTCCCGAGATCAGCGCGGCCCTCGTACCCGACCTGGTCGGACGTCGGCCCCCACAACTCGACGAAGTACCGCAGTCCCACCGACTCGTGGCCGATCTGCGCACCGTGCATGGCGATACGCGGCACTGTGTCGCAATCACATTCGGCGAGGCATTGGCTGTAGGCCGGCAGCAGCTCGGCGAGCCGATCGGTGGTCAGTGTGGTCGGCGACATCAGCTGCGCGAACACCTGGACGGCCTGCTGGTCCGGCGTCTCGGGCTGGACCCCGATCATGTCGGCGTAGCAGTAGCCTTTCGGCGGGATCAGCGACACGCACTGGTCGAAGCTGATCCAGTACCCGAACGGCGGGAACCCCGGGTCGGCGATCCACACCGCGCGTGCGCCAGGGGTGTCGTCGTAGCCCATGCACGCGACGTAGTGGAAGACGGTGCCGCCGCGGTACGACGGCGAGGTCGAGCCCTTGACGCCGATCGGGTAGTTCGACGGCGGGGCGACCCAGTTCATCACCACGCCATAACCGGCGTTGATGGACCGAACGATGTTGAGCCACAAGTCCTTGCGCTGGTCGTAGGTCGCCGGGTCGTTCTCGATGTACACCGACGTGTACCTGGCGTCCGGGGTGATGTTGTCCAGCACCCGCTCGATCAGCCCGACGTAGTCGGTGCCGTTGACCGTGGTGCCGATCTGGCGGGCCAGCTCCTGCTCGGACATGTTGATGCCGCGGGAGTTCAGCACCACCTGTGTCGACGCGGGCCCGCACCAGTAGCCGGTCTCCTGCGCGACGATCGTGTGGTCGTAGGGCAGTACCTTCTCGGCCATCTACGGCAGCTCGGGCAGGCCGTACGGGACGGTCGTCGAGTAGCCGGCTCCCGGCAGCGCGGCCAGGGCCTGCTCGATCATGGCCGTGATCGCCGCCGGCCGGTCCGCTGCGGTGACGTCGTCGACGCCATCGGCGTGCATAGTCCAGGTGCCGTCGGCGCGGGTCGCGGTGACGATGACCGTGCCGTCCGCGCAGTTGAACAGCTGCATCAGCTCGGAGTCGAAGGCGACGATCTTGTGATCGGTGAGTACGTCGTACATGTTGTTGTCTCCCTTCCGGTTACGCGCTGATTCGCGGGGTCACGTCGATCGATGCGCCAGCGCCAGAGACGACGACGTTGCCCGCGTCGAACGGGGCCGATCCGACGAAGTTGCCTGCGGTGAGGGCCGAGAAGACGCCGCCTTCGGTGTAGGTACCCGCGGGCACGGAGATGTTCTGGGCGGAGCCGTTGACGATTCCGGTGGTACCGCTCGACCATGCGGTCTGCTTGCGGGCGTAGCTCCCGCCGGTGGCCTCGTTCGCGCCAGTGGTTCCGCCGCCAGCGCCGGTGAACACCGCGACGTATGCGCCGAGCGCCTTGATGCCGTCAGCGGCCGCTTGATGAGTTGCGTTGGGAAGACCCATATCTGTACTCCTCTACTTTTGTTGTGCACCAGCCGTTTTCGGCATGGCTAACCCCGCTGCGGGGTGGGCTCAGATGTCTGCGGCGGTGAGCGCAGCCACGCCGCGCGACGGGTACTGGCCGAAGTTGTAGGCGCGCCGGAATCCAGCGGCCGGGTGCCGCCCGGGGAGGTCGACCACGTGACCGCTGTCGGTCCACGTGAGCGACGTCGGCACGCCGTTGAGCCAGATGGTCCACGTCACCACGCCCGCGGAAACCGAAGGAACCAGCCGGATTAGGGCATCAGTGTTAGCCGCTTGACTGCCCAGGGACGCCTGCTGCGTCAGCGTTCCGCCCGCCCAGGAGTAGATAGTCGCGGTGTTTCTGGACGCCGGCCAGAGTGTCACCACGCCCTTGGTTCCGTCTGCGGAGAAGGCGCCCGCGCCGACGTTGCGGTCGCCGGCCGCGCCGCTGAGCGCGCCGACCTTCACTTCGACCCAGAACAGATCGGTCGCCATGCTGTCCGGCAGCACCGCCGCGGATCGGTAGGTCGCGTTCGACGCCGTGCAACTGCCTTCCTGCAACGTGTTCGACGACGCTTGCACTGCCCCAGCACCGGAGTTCAGAGCGACGTTCACGGTTCCCGACGGCACCGTGGGGAACGACGAATACGTCATCGTGGCCTTGGCCGCCATACCCAGCGACGGAGTGACCGACAAGCCGACCGCGCCGGGGTAACGCGCCGCGCCTTCGACACCGAGCACGGGTGTCACGGCGAGGCCGAACGCTGCGGGGTACCGCTCGGCGCCGCCCATCCCCATCGACGGCGTGACCGCTAGGCCGAAGTCTGCGGGGTTGCGGCTGCCACCATCCATCCCGAGCGCCGGTGTCACGGCCAGCCCGACAGAGGCCGGCATGGCGCCCGTGCCGATGGCCAGTTCGGGTGTCACGGCGAGGCCGAAGCCTGCCGGGTACCGCTCGGCACCCGCCATGCCCAGTGACGGCGACACCGACAAACCGAACGAGAACGGCGTGCCCGGGTCCACGGCCGCTATCTCCATGCCCAGCGACGGCGTCACAGCCAGACCAACGGCCGCCGGTGTGCGGTTGCTCGCGCTGGCCGACAACTGCGGAGTTACGACGAGACCGAAGTCGGCGACGGACTTGCCGGCCGCCGACATTCCCATGCCGATCGTGACGGCAATCCCGAATCCCGCTGTGCTCCGGCCGGAGCTGGCCATTCCGAGGGACGGCGTGACCGCCAGGCCGACCGCGCCACCCGACGGCCCGGCCCCTCCGCTGACGCCTAGTTGTGGCGTCACCGACAGTCCAAATGCCGCCGACCGCTTCACCCAGGGCAGGGTGTTGCGCGTCCACCAGCCGGTGCGGACTGCAGCCATCAGTTGGCGATTTCGAGTCCGGCGGCGGCTAGCGCGTCCTCATGCGATGTTCCGGGTGGGCACGTGCACATCGGCGTCAGCACGGGGGCGATCCCGTTCTCATCGCAGGCAACAATCGTGGTCTCGCACAACACAATCGTGTGCATTCCACTCTTGACCACCGGCAGTCCGAGGTCGCCGAGCGCAAAATCCACCGCGCGCTGCTGGCCTGCTGACAGTCCCCCATCTGCGTGCACTGCGTAGTGCTGGCCCGCCTCGTCGACATAGAGCCGCGTGTTCGGCGGCCATCTCCGCATTGGCTTATCAACCTGTGTCACAACCACGTTCAGACCCCTCCTAGCTTGTAGAGAGCTGCTGCGAATCCGTTGGCCCCGAAGCCGAATGAACCGCTACCGGGGCTTGATCCGCCCGCCGCTTGGCCGCCGCCACCACCGCCGCCGCCGGGGTATCCGCCGTCGCCGCCGTCGCCGCCATGCGGCGACATGGTGGCCGAGGTCGAAGTGCATCCACCGCCGCCGCCACCGCCGCCGCCGCCTGCGATCGGTACATCGCCCGTCTGTCCCGCGGCGCCGTCGCCACCGTCTCCGGCCTTCGCTGAGCCGACGCCGCCGATCCCTTGAATCCGAGTACCGCCAACACCGCCAGCGGCCAGTCCGGACGATGTACCGGCGTCCCCCGGTGTCGCCGTGTACGGCGATGCCCCCAGTGCTGTGCCACCGGCGCCGCCGTGGCCAGCCGATGACGTGGTGGCCAGCAGGTCCATGTCGGACACCACACCGCCGACGCCGCCGAGCGCGCCGACAAGAACATTGCCCACCGAGTCCTTGATCGTCGTCAGGCCGCCCGTGCCGCCCTGAACACCGCTCGCGGCACCCACTGCGAAGTTCAGGGTCGATACGCCCGGTGTCAGCCCCGTCAGGTCGATTCGTCGCCGCATGTAGCCGCCACCGGGGCCGCCCGCGTCGCCGCGAATGCCGTTACTGCCAGCGTCCAGGGTGATGCCGTGCAGCTCGGTGACGCCGGCGGGAATGACCCACGCTGGATTGCTGGTGGGGAACGTCTCCATGATGAGTCCGCCCTGCACGGCGATGCGCACGGCTTCGGCCACCTGCTGCACCTGGGCAACCGAACCGGTGCCGTCCGTGCGGTTGAAGAACCCGTTCCACCAGGCCTTGAAGCCGTCGCGGACATCGTCGGCCAGGTCGACCATGCCTTCGACCGCGACCCTCGGAATGTTGGTCAGCGCGTGGATGACGTCGGCGTCGGTGTGCCCAGTTCCGCCTAGTCCCAGCGCATTACAGATCGCGTCTCGGATCGTCTGCCCCGCAGCGGCCAGCGCGGACTCCAGGCCGTCGACGAGGTTCTTCGGCAACTTGTCCGGCTTGGTGCCGCGGGCGGCGGCGAACCACACAGTGCCTGCGGCCGCGCCCGCTGTCGTCTTCAGAACGATCGACACCCGGTCCCATGGGTCTGATTCCAGCCGGGTGAGCGACCCGCTCAGCGTGGTCCAGTCCAGTGCCGCGCCCGCCGGTTGGTGAACTGCGAAGTCACCGCCGGCCACCTCGTCGTCGCCGTTCCACCCGATCCAGGACAGCCGGATCGGCGAACCGGTCGACGCAGTGACACCGGAGTACTTGATCTTGACCGAGGCGTCGACCTTGCGGCCGACGTCGAGCAGGATCCGTTCGGAGATCAGCTCGTGGATGGCGCCGTCGAACGTGATACGTGCCGACCCGACGGCGCCTGCCGGCTTGGCCGTGCTGTCGAATACCCACGTCGTGTCACCCACGAGCGAGTCGGCAGTGATGAAGTCCGCCAACATGTTCGGCGTCGATGCGGTGATGGCGCCGATCGGGATGTTGTGCAGCCAGTTCAACGGAGCCAGGAAGACGTCGGTGATCGTCTGCCAGACCTGTTCCGGTGTCGGCAGGTTGTGTGGGTCGAGCGCCCCGAGGATCGCCTTGAACACCGCGTTCAGCACGTTCTGGGCGACCTGCAGCGGCGTCCCCTGCCCCAACGCCCAGATCGACGGCCCACCCGCCACGTACTGCTGCTTGAGCTTCTGCTCAATGAACTCCTGAGTGCGGCCCACCAACGCAGCAGGAGTGTCACCGGTGAGCGGGTTCGGCGATATGCCAAACCGCGCCGGCAGATTGTCGAACCCAACAGGTCCTGAAGGTGTTGTCACCTAGTTGTCCTTGATGGCCCAGCCGGACAGCTTGACGCCGGTGGACAGGAGCCCGGATTTGAAGTGCAAGGCGGGGTACCGGTAGCCGTTGCCGTGCGGGACTTCGTGCGCCTCGTCAACCCACTCGACGATCGGGGCACTGAAGTCAGTTCCCTTGTACATCAGGTACTTATCGGCGAGCGGGTCGTACATGCAGGTGTAACGGTCGTTGTTGTGAACCGTGTTGCCGTTCGATTCCATGACCACCGCGCTGTCCGGGCCAGTCCCCCGAATGATGTGCACATATCGATTGGCGGACAGTCCCGAGTACGCAAACTGGAACCCGACCCACGAGGTCATCTGCTGGTTCGAGCAGACGATCACGGTGGACTTGCCGTCGCCCCCGAAGTCGCCGAGAACCGTTGATACCTCGACCTTTACAGCATCTTGGTTGGTCTGCGCCCGGTACCGCGCGGCCGCGACGTCGAAGAACGTGAAGTCCGCGGACATTCCGTTCGGCAGCGACGGGCCATTGCCGTAGATCTTCAGGCTGCCCTTGATCTTCACCCAGTTCGGATCAATCCCCGGACCGGACATGTCGTCGAAGAACGACAGCGCGATGTTCGACGAGCGCGGCGCCGCCAGGGGCGACGGGTTGTCATCGCGCACAACCGAACCGCGTGACAGGTTGTCGTCGATCGCCGGCCGCGGCCCGATCGCCGGGTAGTGCGCTGTAACCCGGTAGTAGGCGCCATGCGGGATCACGTCGGATTCGTCCGTGCTGACGAAGAAATCGATTCGGGTCTCGCTGATCGACGACGCGTTCCACGTCGCGAGCACGCCGCCGTCCGGGCCCGTGATGGTGCACTCGCACGTCGTTCCATCCGGGAAACGGGCACCGGCCTGAGGGAAGAACACCGCCACCCAGGTCTGGCCCTCCGACAGGACCAACGTGTCGAGGCGCGTCTTGGATCCGAGCACCTATTCCCCCCGTTCGGTCATGTCGTGCCGTTCCCGCAGGGCCGCAGCTTCGGCCTTGCCTTCGGCCCGGATCGCCGAAGCGGCCGCGTCCATGTCCATCGACTTGGCCAGGGTCGCCGCGACCTCGGGCTGCAACTGGGCCAGCAGCGCCGCCTTCTGCTCGGCGGTCTCGGCGGACCGGACCGCCGCCGCGAGCTCCGGATTCCACTCCTCGAGCGCGGCTTCCATCGACGCCCGGCTCTCGGGGTCGATGGACTCCACGGACGGAATCGCATGGGAGCCGAGCCAAGACTTCTCCGGCATGACGATCCGCTGCGTCGCGAGCGCCTCGATGTACCGGAAGCCCAGATCAGCGAGACCTTCGGCGGCCGCGCGGCGCATCGGCGCCGGCAGTCCCATGGTCTCGTCGCGCCGGCCTGTCTTCACCGCCGACAGCGCATCCACGAGCTTCGTGATCGTGGTTTCCCGGTCGGATATCTGCACAACCTCAGACACGTTGCCCCGCAACCATTATGCTTTTAAGCATGGCTATATGCTCCGTTCTCGACTGTGGCCGCCGGACTGTTGCCCGCGGCTACTGCAATGCCCACTGGAAGCGCTGGAAGCAGGGCTTACCGCTCGATACCCCAATCCAGATGAAGCACAAGGGCGGACGCCCATGCACCGTCGACAACTGCGGTCGACGAGCCGTCAGCGATGGCCTGTGCAACACCCACCGCGAGCGCCGTGAAGTCGGCACAGACCTCACCGCACCCGTCGGCGGATACTTCATGACCGACAACATCGAAGAGCGTCTACGCCACTACGCGCCCGCAGGCGCGCCCGACGAATGTTGGGAGTGGACCGCAGCGCTCAACAAGGGATATGGCGCCATCACCGTCTATGGATCACGGATGCGGCAAGCACACGTAGTCGCTTGGGAAATCCACAACGACACAGAGCTTCCCGCTGGGATGGTCATTCGACACAGCTGCGACAACCCACCGTGCACAAACCCAGCCCACCTCGAGCTCGGCACACACGCCGACAACTCCGACGACCGACTCGAACGCGGGGCCGAGGCCTACAACGGCACTGGACACCGTCACCGCACCGATGCCGAAGTCAGAGAGATGCGAAGGCTCTACGAGGAAGGCGTCAACATGACCGAGATCAGCCGTAGGTTCGGATGCTCCCGTGCTACCGCCATGCGCATCTGCAAAGGACAATCGTTCCCAAATGTCTTGCAGCTCAGCTAATTAGGTGTACTCCAATATTCTGAACGGTCGCCAGCACCTTCTTCAGCGTGCGGGCGCTACGCTCCCCCTGCGTCATGGCCGCCTTGTTCAGGCCGATGGTCAGGTCCCAGGTCAGCGGCTTGCCGGCGCTGTTGTCCTCGTCGAGGGTCATCTCTTCGAGCTGGTCGACGAACATCACCTCGATGCCGTTCTTCAGCAGCTCGGAATGCGTCGACGCCACGCGGTCACCGATCTGGCAGTGATAGCCCGGGATGATCCAGTGCGAGCCGTCCAGCTTGATGCGGTGCCCGGTCTGGGCTTTCGTCGCGGTGAACGCGCCACGAATCGCCGCTTCCGCAGACAGCGACCAAGCATTGTTCTCGGCACCGGACTGGTACATCTCCCACAGGTGCATCCATCCCAATTGCCTTGCGCGGCCGATGTTTTTCCATTCGAGCCACGCGGCGATGGTGCCGACGAGGAAGGGCATGATGACGTCGGCGGCGATATCGCCCAGGCTGGAGAAGCCGCCGAGCAGGAAGTAGCCGAGCAGGTTGCCGACAGACTCGATGATCAGGCGCGCGATGGCGTCGGCCGTCGGGTTGTCGCCACCGACGACCACCGACACCGGTCCCGCTGGGCCCCAGGATAGTTCGGAGTCGAAACTGTGCCACTGGTCGTCGTTGATGCATATCCACGGCATCACGGCGAAGGTGCCCGCCCAGCCCTTCTGGTAGTAGGCGTCCGGGGCCAGGGTCTCGTCGTCGGCGACGACGTTGAGGATGTCTTCGAAGTAGCCGTCGGCGTACGTGACCGCGGTGCGGAACATGCCGGCCGCGATGGTGCCGTCCAGGAACGTGCCGCCGAAGGCGTGGAACCCGGAGCGGTCGACGACCTCGAACACCAGGGCGCCGTTGGCGACGGTGTTGACCATGAGGCCTTCGGGCCGTTCGCCTTTCGCGGTGAGGATGCGCCGGTAGGTGATGACCATCTGCGCGTCGTCGAGCGCGTCAGCGAAGGTGACGTCGGCGGCGTTCATCCGGCTGGCGATCGGGCCCCACAGGGTCGAGTCGTCGAGGAGCCACGGCGAGGCCTTGACGTGTGCCTGCCACTGGGTCCAGTCGATCAGAGACGTCCATTGGGCCGGGTTGAACGGATCGTCCGGCAGTGTCCAGGGGTGGCCTTCAATCCTGATGAGCTGCAACAGGATTGTCATACTGATGGCCCATTTCAGGGGCGCATAGAGGAAAAATTCGCGCGGGAATTGGAAGACCGGGATCGGCAACGCGGGGTTCGGCGGGACGAGCATGAACTGCAGGTACTGAAGGTCGTCATTGAAGTACATGACGAACGACAGAATCCCGTTGCGCCGCTGCAGCTTCCAGTACCGAAGCAGCCCCGACCAGCGCCACTTCCCGTCGTAGCGGGACACCGTAATCAGGACGTTCTTCAGAGCTTCCTTGTTGTTCGGAAGCCCCATCACGTACCGCGCGATCACGTGATCCGTCGGAACCTCGACATAGCCCTGCGACGAGACGTTCTTACGCGTCGGCCAAGACTGCTTGACCACCGACTGGCCGGCAATCCGGCCAAGGAACTCCGCACCGGGCGAACCGTCCGGCGGGTTGATCCACAGCTCAATGTCGTTCTGCTGCAGCCGGAACATCGAGTGCTTCGCACGGACCTGGTCGACGTTGTGTTCGATGCTGTCGAGCAGCGCGGTCCCGTCGATCACCTGGCGGCCACCTTCGGCCGAGAGAACGGCCGCGAGTACCACTGCGGGATCGTCAAGCGACAATGCGCCCCATCAGGATTCACGTTGTTGGTGAATCGCACGGTCGCCTGGTCCCGCAGTCCGGCGATCACCGGATAGCGCAGGTCCTGGCCTTTCCACCTGCCCTGCACCAGGGTGTCGTTCTCGGACACTGCCGTCATCTGGCGCGGGTCGGAGTCGTAGACCTGGCCGCCGTCGCGGATGTCGGATGCCGGGATCGGCACCACACGACCGGAGTCCTCGATCGCGCGGCCCAACATCCCCGAACCCCACGAGCAGTCCGGAACCTCCCAGTCCGCGTCGTGCGTGAGAGTCCAACGAGGCCAAACGGGAACGTCGCCCTCGTTGATGAAGTCGAACGGAAACCACGCATACGCCGCCGCGGTGTGGAACTCCTGGGTCTGCGGCTTGCCGACATAGAACGGCAGTTCCGCCGACAGCACGAACTGCTCCGATGACTGCCCGGTCAGGAAGGGCTCCCGCGCCTCCCACTGCATCGCGGAGAACGCCGTCGACTGGTTCTCCTTGCGCACGAACAGGTCTCGGACACCATCGGGCCCGGTGAAGCGAAGCCGAGTTTCGGTGTCATAGTCGAACGCCCAACCGAGCTGAGCCGCGATGTCCGCCCACGCGTACTTGTCGCGGTGATATGCCAGGAACGTCAGCGGGAACGTGCGTTTCTTGAACCGGTAATCCTGGTATCGCTGGCCGAATGCGTTGGTAACCCAACGTGTTTCGACGGGAAGGTCCCAGAGTCCGGCACACTTGGGCGACAGAATGACACCCTGCTGGCCGCGGCCCGGGCCCATCACACGGAAGAAGAACTCTGGGTTCGAGGGGTCTCCCTTGATGATGTCCAAGGTCAGGTACTGGCTCATCAGACGTAGCTCGTCATCGTTTGGCTCCGCTGCTGTTCGAAAAGAACCTGCTTGTCGTAGAAGTCGCGCGGGTCATTGGTCGACACGTCGCCGAAGATCGTTCGGGCGTCGATCGGCTGAGCGGTCTGCGGCGGAGCCGAGAGCACCGGGGCGCCGTACGCGCCGGCGGTCGTGTTGTCGCCGAGGTTTCCGACCAGCGCGGAGGCGAACACATTCGCCGCACCTGAGACGGCCTTGCCGCCCAGGTTGAACATGCCCTGGATCAGGGTTCCGGCGCCGGCACCGCCCGCACCACCGGCAGCACCAGCACCCATCGAAGCGGCTGTCGCGGCGATGTTGCCGAGCGTCGACGCGCCCTCGGTGATGCCCTTCTGCACCGCGGGCAGAAGGTGGCTCTGGGACGACGGCGCACCGGCGATGACCGGCTGAGTCGCCCGCTGCTGGTCGGGCGCAGGGCCCTGGTCAGCACCAGCGGGCGCCGCAGGCGGAGTCGGCGCTGGCATCGGAGCCGCCGCGACGGGTGCGGGCAGCGGAGTGACCGGTGCCGAAGGAATCGGCGTCGCACCGCGCCCCGGGTCCAGCTTCCGAACGTCGGGCAGCGGCGGGATCACTGGCGTCGGCGGCTTGTAGCCCAACGGGAACACGCCACCATCCGCGTAGCCCTGGCGAGAGAGCCCCGAACGGAACTGCGAGTTGATCGCGTACACCCCTGCCGGGCCGCCGAGACCACGGACAGCCTCAGGGATCAGCACGCCCTCGCCGCCGGACATCGGCACCGACATGTTGTCTCTGCCAGGCGAATACCCGGGAAGAACACCGCCGTCGGAGTAGCCCCGGACACCAGCTGCCGAGCCCGCCGCCGGTGCCGCCTTTGTGAATCCGCTCGGCGAGAAGTTCACATGCAGGTGATTGAAGTGGTCCTTCTCCTGCCACATGATGTAGTCGATGCCGAGCTCTGCCTGGTGGGATTTGAGCCAGGCGTACAGCTGGTCGCCCTGGGCTTTACCCGCGGGAGGTGTCGGGTCGTTGAGGCCTCCGGCGCCGGGAATCATCACGTCCAGCGCCAGGCCGCTCGGATGCCATTTCAGTCGGTCGGCCCGGACGCCGCCGATGTTGGTGGCCCACGGGAAGTTTCGCTGGATGATCTGCTTGCCGCGCAGCGTGTTGATCTGGAGACCGCCATCGCCGGGACCGCCCGGTGCTGCCTGAAACTTGGACAGATCGCCGGCGGGCGTGGTGGCCCCGGCCAGGCTGGCGTTCGCTCCCTTGCCGCCGCCCGAAGTACCGGGGGTGCCCGAGGTGCCGAACGTGGGTAGCGCGAGCTGGGTGCCGTCGTCGAGCGTCTTGTACTCGGTACCGAGCTGGGGATCGCTGTACGCGCCGCCGGCGGCGCCGTTGTTGTTGAAGATGCCGAGGGCCTTCGTCCCTGCCTGGAACCACGGATTCGACGGCGAGAGGATCGAGTTCTCGAGGCCGAAGAAGCCGAGCACGCCCGTGTAGAGCGTGCTGATGCCCTTCGCCAGTGTGCCGCCGGCCCAGGTGCCCAGCCAGTCGCCGGTCTGCTGCCTCCACGCGTCTTGCTTCTGCGGATCGTCACCGGCTGCAGCCAGTCCAGCGAGGCCAGCTCCTCCGCCCTGGCTGGCACCCGCGGACTGCTGACCACCGAGCAGACCGCCCAACGGGACGCCGAGTCCACCGAGGAATGAGTTCGCGATGCCGGGCAGGCCGCCGCCGGCCAGTGAGGCTCCGCCGTCGGCGGGGCCAGGCGCAGCACCAGTGCCCGAGTGAATGGCGTTGCCGTTGGGGTCGATGTAGCCGCCAGGCTCGAAACCGGGCAGCCGGCCGATGTCGACGATGCCCATGTTCGCGGCGTGGAGGAACTCATCACCCAGGACGGTGCGGCCGCGGCGATTCGCCACGAACTCGTCGGGGTGCAGCTCGCTGATCCAGCCGCCGGTCGGTCCGTCGCCGCGGCCCGACCGGGTCGGCCCGCCCTTCTCGAAACTGCCTCCGCCGCCGATAAACTCGGAGGCTGAAGATGGTGGCGGCGCGTCTTTCGGGAGCTTCCCGCTTTCCTTGTCCAGGACCCACTGATAGCGGGCGTGGAGGTCGTTGCGGCTCATCTTCAACATCGCGTCCACGGAGAGCCCGAGTGCGTCAGCAAAGGGCTTCAGCTGGCGGTCTTGGACCGCTTGGTCAGCTCCGGCGAGCGTCGGAAGCGCCATAAGGATGGAGTTGAATTCCTGTTCGCTTTTCGGCAACGAACTGGGCTTGTTGTCGGCAGTGGCCAGGAGCCCACCGACGAGTGCACCAGGCGCGCCACCCATCAGCGCGCCGGTAGCGGCTCCTGCTGCGTAATCCTTGGCAGCGTCGGGAGTAATGGTCGGAACGTTCCCGAATGGAACCGCTTGTCCCGCAGGGAGCTTCCCGGGATCGATCGCGTGACCAGGCGGCGGCGGCAAAGGTGCGCCCGGCTTCTGCTCAGGCTCTTTGTCGTCACCGGTGAGAGCGTCCAGCGCGCCCAGCGCGGCGGCCATCAGCGCGATCTTTCCGAGTAGGCTGCCCTTGTTGCCCTTGGTACCGATCGCGCCGGAGATCCTTCCGAGCTGCCCGAGGATGCCGCCCGCGAATTGGACTGTCTTCCAAGCTAGAAACGCCTCAAGGACGGTCTTGATGAGAGTCGGGTGATCCTTGAGGAAGCCGGTGATGTCCTTCAACGGCGGCAGCAGAACATCGGTCCACGCCTTCGCACCTTCATAGAGGCCTTCGAGCGCGCCGGGCACCTTTTGCAGCACGCCCCACCACTTTTCGAGCTGCTGGCGGCCTTCCTCGAAGAACTTCTTCAGCTTCTCCTGGCCCTCGTCAGAGTTCAGGAATCGCGACATGCGGCCAGTCAGCTGCTCGACAGTGCCAAGCAAGCCCGCGCCGCCGCCAGCAGCCTTGGTGACCGCGGTGAAGCTCGTTACCAGATTCAGGACCGTGTTACCGAGATTCGACATCGCAGTGAGGCCCTCATTGATCCACCGCTGAAGGCTGCCGTCAGAGTCTGCTGCGGTGATGAAGCGGTCGAACCGCTCAGCGACCTTTCCGATGCCATCAGCCAAGCGCGGCAACGCATCCGACGAACCAGCCGTCAATGTCCCGATGGCGTGAATGATCGGGTCGATCGCCTTCGTGAACCGCTCCTGCGCATCCTTGGTGTTACCGAGGATGCGGTCCAGCAGTCCCCTCGACTGGTCCGAACCCAGCGACGTGAACAGCTGCTTGATGTTCTGGTTCCACGCCGTCGCGATCCCGCCCATGCCGTTCTTCAGGTTCGGAAGATCGGAGTCGACCAGCGTCTTCAATCCCTCTGAGAGACCGGCGAACATGTTGTCCTGCACCGTGTTCTTCAGCTCCGAGAACTCCGGTTTGAGCGCGATGACTGTCTTCAGGAATGCCTGGGCGTTCGGGGACAGCTTCGCCATCTCCTGCGCAGCAGTCTTCTGCGCGGACGAGGCGTTCGCCGACGCATCCGCGACGGCCTGCTGGGCGTTCGCCACCTGCTGATCGGCACGAACCACGCGCTCTTTCGCCGACACGACCTCGTCGGACTGCTCGACGCCTTTCGCGTTCTCGGTCGCGACCTTCTGCTGTAGGTCGATGTTCCGCTGTCGCGACTCGACCACCCGCTGGTCGGCCGCCGCGACGCGCAGCTGAGCTTCCTCAAGATCGAGGCCGTCCTTGAACCGGCCCTGCGCCAGGTCACGCCGAGCCTTCTTGGCATCGAGGATCGCCTGCTGTTCCGAGATGGCGCCGCCGCGCTGCTCGATGTTCAGGTCCGTCAGGCGCTGCTTGGCATCCTGGTAGGCACGCGACAAATCCTTGTGCGCCTGGGCATCGTCGACAACCGCGTTGCGCAGCTGCTGGTGTGCTGATGCTGCGGCCTTGGCCTGCGCGGCCTGGTCGACACCGGCGGACTCGGAGGCCTTCGTGACCGCGTCATACGCTTCCTTGACTCCCGACAGGCCAACGACGAGCGTGCCGATCGACGCAGCGGCACCGCCCATGATGCCCGGCACGGCCAGGCCCGCCTGGGCGACCTGCTGCAGGGAACCTGCGACCTGGGCCAGCGCGGTGGCGATCGCGGGCAGGCTGCCGACAGACAAGGCACCTAGGTTCAGCTTCAGGGCCGAGAGCCCACCGCCACCTCCCCCTCCGCCGCCACCGAGTGATCCGAGGCCTGTCGTGGTGACGTGAATCGTGTGGTGCGAGTGCGTTTCCCGCCACGCTGCCAGCTGAGCAGATGCCACCGTGGTATCCACGTGGACGGGTATGGTCAGCGGCCGAGACTCTTCCAGCTGCCGCCACTCCGCCAGATGCGCGCGGGCAGTGGTGAGATCAGCGTCGATGCCTACGCCGACCGTCGCCTGAATCGCCTCGAGCTTGGTCCTCAGCTCATCACGGAAGCCGCTGAGGTCCGGCCGGATCTCTACCCCCGTGGAGGCGTGGATTTTCTCCAGCTCGGTCCTGAGTTCGGTCGTGAACCCACTCAGCGAGGGGCGGATGTTGATGGAGGCATCCCCAGCGTCGTATGTCGCCACTAATCCACCTCCAATTCAGTTGAGTCCCAAGCGCTCCGCGTTCGCGTGGCCTTCTTCGATGAGTGCGTCCAGTTCGCCGCGGACGAGGTCGGTCTGGCGTTCATTGACGATGTCGCCGACCATCAGCGGCCGCGGCATGTACGTGACGTCGCGTGCCTGCATGCGGCCGAGTTGCGCACGGAGGCTGATCATTTGGTCGGCGACGTTGCGAAGTTCCCGCACGATCGGCGTGTAGCCGCGGTGCGGTTCTTCGTGCTCGACCTTGAGTTCGGCGATCTGCTCGGCGGTCAATGACCGCATTCGCTCGAGCATGTGCGGGTCAGTTTGGGCTTTCGCCCACAGCTCGGTGCCCTGCCGCTCACACAGATCGTCGAAGAACTCGAGGAACTGGTCCCAGGTTCGACCCGGTACGTCCAAGAAGTACTCCAATGCGTTGACGCGGAGTACTTCTTGGAAGTCGAGTTGTATTGCGCGCCAGTGGGCGTTGACTACTGCGACGACTCGGGCGTCGCGTTGCCGTTTCCCTCCGCGTCCTTGCTTTCGGCGGCGGATTCGAGGGCGGTGCCGTCGACCTTGTTGAAGTCGCGCAGCTCGTTGAGGAACAGGTCCCAGGCGCGAGCGTCGTCGGCGAACAGCGCCTTGCATTCGTCGTACTGGTCGCCCAGCAGTGCACGTTCGATCTGCTCGTGGTAATCCACGTAATCGGGCACCACGCCGCGGTCGACGCTGATCGCGTCACGGATGTTGGCGGTCAGCGAGTCGTAGCTGGCCTTCCGCCACGCGTTGCGGCGGACGATATCCATCGGCTTGATGCTGATGTCCTCAGTCAGCTCATAGGGCTTGTCACCGAGCTGCTTGCGGATCTCGTAGAAGCGGCCGGCCTTGGGCTTGGCGGTCTTGGATTCGGGCATGGCAAAGAGACCTTTCGATGCTGGAAGTGGCTGGTGTTGGCTGGATTTGGTGGCTGGTGGGTGCGTGGCGCCAGCCCGTCACGCACCCACCAGGTCTGAGGTCCGACTACGCGGCCACCGTGACGGTGATCGTGTTGGACTTGCCGCCGTAGGTGGCGGTGATGTCGGTCGTGCCGGTCGCAAGCGGCGTGACCTTGCCCGTCGCACTGACGGTGGCCTTGGCCGGTGTCGCGGACACGTAGGTGGCGGTTGCGGTGCGGTCGGCACCGATGTTGTCCTCCACCTTCAGCTGCAGCGTGCCGCCGGCGGCCAGCGAGATGGTCGGATCCTGCGGCAGGATGGCGATCCAGTCAGTGGTCGGCGGGGTGAAGCCCGTGTCGTTCTCGGCCGAGCACAGCTCGAATCCGGGCCCGAAGATGAAGAACTCACCCAGGTTGTCCGGGTCGTCGTCATCGGCGACGGTGGTCAGCGTCGGGTGCCACAGCAAGGTGTTGTTCTGCGCCCACTTCTGGTTGTCGACGCCGGACACCTGGGTCCGGTTCAGGACATAGCCGAAGAAGATCGGCAGGGTCTTGTAGGAGTCCTTGCCGAGCAGCACCGTGCGGTAGTCGAAGTTGTCCGGCACGGTCGCGATCGGCGCGTGGATGCCGCCGTGCGCCGACGGCGTCAGCGAGCCGTAGTCGCCGGAGAACTGGAGCTCCAGTGCCTGGCGGCCGGTCTGGCGCATCTCGAAATCGACTGCGATGGACTGCTTGTCGATGATGATGCGGGTCGGCAGGCCTTCACCGGCGGACTCGATGTTGTTCGAGCTGATGTCGAACTTCAGGCCGATGGCCGAGTCCTTGGTGATGTAGCCGACACCCTTGATGCCGGCCGGGATCACCACCTCGCCGTTGGGGCCCTCGATGTTGCGGGTGAACGCGGCCACCCGGTCCGCACGGCCGACGCACACGGCCATGTCCAGCGGTGCGATCTGCAGGGCCTTGCGAGACCCCTTGAACGCCTTGATCGAATTCGGAATCGGAGGCATCTCGAACTTCCTTTCGTGTCTGCCCGGCGGGCATAAAAAAGGCCCCGGCCGGGTCGGACGGGGCTTGGAACTCTGTCGGCTTAGACGCCGAGGTGATCGCTGTAATCCGGTGTGGCCAGCGGGTTGTCGAACGTGAACAGGTACGTCGACGGGATGATGCGTTCGTCGTATTCCTGGCCTGGAATCTCTTCTGGGCCACTGATTTCCTCGACGCCGACAATGGTGACGATGCGGCCATCGCTGGACAGCTCGACTTCGACGTTCTCTTCGAGGGGCACAAGGACATCGCGGACGAACCCGGACAGCACGAGCGAGTCACTGCGGCTCGTGGTGATCGCGGCGATCTGTACCGGCGCCTGGTCGCGACGGACGTTGGCCGCGCCACCGGACCGGGCGATGTACAGCATCCGGCCGAACCAGCCCGTGTCGAGCACGCCGTCGGGGAGCTCGTTGATCACCTCGACGGCGCCTGGGACGCCGGTCGGGAACAGCGGCTGGAAGAGCGATTTCACCGCGTCCTCGGCCGACGCAAGGCCAGGTTGGTACCAAGCCGGAAGCCACGGAATCATCTATCAGTCCCTCAATGACCGGAGGACCTTCTTGAGGTCCTTCGCGCCTTGGTGTTTGGTGGTTTTCAGGCCCTTTCGGCGCGGTCCAGACCGCGACACGAACGCCCCGGTCTGGGTGTTGCGGCGTGACTTGTGGCCGAACTCGTGCGCCAGCCCGTGGGCCGTGCCCTCACCGATTTTCAGCGTCCCGACCCAGCGGTCGTTCTGGTATCCACCGATGCTCAGCCGAACCCGAGCGGACGCCGCGAGCTTGCCGGCCCGCTTCGCCACAATCGCCTGGTACTTGGTCCGTGCGAGCTCGGTGACGCTGCGCACCACGTTTTGCATCCGACCGGACAGCAGTATCTGCGCGAGCGCGGGGTTCGGCTTCGGGATGTGGATGTCATCCACGAGGTGTGTTGACTCTCCGGAGCTGGAACCACATGACGTCCATGTCGTCACCGGTGAGCGGATGATCGTTGTCTGCGAACGGGCCGTCGACGACTGAGTAGACCTCGCCGTTGCCGCGGGTGATGCGGTCTCCACCTTGGACATCCGAGCCCCGGTAGCAGAACCATTTGCGCTCGATGGCCGTGCGGCGGCCGCCCATGCCTTCTACTTCGACGACGTGGGCTTGCCCGAACGCGGTGTCGTCGACGTTGGGCTTGGGAGCCGGTGTATCGGTTCCGTTGGCACGCGTAATACGAGTCACGGCAACGGTTTCCCCGTCGATGATCTCGATCACGGGACCATCCACGGCTTGGCGCCGTACGTGCCGAGCTTCGGCCGGCGCGGCTTCGGCAGCCGCACTCGGTTCAGCTCCTCCTCGGTGAAGCTGATGCCCGGGCCCGTGCCGGCGCGGTATGTCCGGGAGGCGATGATCCCGTCCATCTCCTGGCTCTTCGCCGAAGCGCCGTCCGGGTTGTGGTGCAACTCGAGCACTTTGTCGATGACGAGCGTGCGGACACGGCCTATGCGGACCTTCACCGCGGGATCGGTCGACGCGAGGTCGATGTCACGAAGTGAGGGCACCTCGCCCATCAGTTCGTTCTCGACGTCGAGGATGCGCCATTTGATCGTGGTGACCCGGCTCGGCGAAGGGGTCTTGCCGAGCCGGGCCACTACTGCATCGCTGTTGACGAACTTGCCGTCAGCAGGAGACGCGGGTGCGGTCATTCGACCGGGATGCTCGCGTCCCGCAGCTTGGCGACGATGTCGTCGCGCTTGTCATCCTCGGCGACCTCGACCTTGTCGGGGAACTGCGCGGCGTACGCAGCCCACAGGTCGCGACCGGAGCCGGGTCCGGCCAGTGGAGGCGGCGGTTCAACGCTGACGCTGCCGCTGCCGCTGCCCTGGCTGTCGCCAGCACCCTGGTCGCCAGTGGAGTCGTCGCCGCTGCCGTCGTCGGACGTTTCCGAGTCCGCGGCCGCCTGCAGCCGAGCGAGCTCGGCCTTCAGCTGCTCGATCTCGGCGTCCTTGCCGCTCTCGTCCGGCTCGTTAGCGACCGGCGGATCACCGCCCCACGCCTTCGGGTTGGTGATCTTCTTGGCCGCCCATGCCGGCGGCACCTCGCCGGGCCCGAAGGTGTGCAGAACGCCCTTCTTGTCGAACAGCGCCACATGCGCCGCGAGCGCCGCCATCAGAGCACGTCCGCGACGGTCAGGAGGCCGGCGTTCGTCAGGATCGGCATGCCGACCGCGTCGACGAACGTGAACTCGCGGTAGGGCGGGCCGATCTTCTCGACGACGCCGACGATGCCCGAGGCACTGCCGAAGGTCATCTCGGCCTTGTTGGAGCGCACGATCTCCAGCGCGGTGGCCGACAGGCCGTACGCGAAGAAGCCGAGGTCGCCCAGGTTGGCCGGCAGAAGGCAGACCCGGTCCTGGGACAGGACGCGGGTGGTGGTGCCCTCCACGCTCAGCGACGTGTCGTACGGCGTCATCACCGTGGGCAGGTCGTTGGCCGAGAGCAGGTTGTTCAGCTCGTCGACGGTGACCATGGTGCGTCCAGCCGTCGCGCCGTAGACGGCGTTGATGATCTCGGCGTTGCGGCGCAGGTGGCCGACCACGACACGAGACATGAGCATCTGGGCCGCCCGGCCGTAGCCGTTGGCGATCCGGACTTCCTGCCACGCATCGAGGTCCTGCAGCGGCGTCGCGGCGGCGTGGTTCGACCACAGAGTCGCTGGGGCGACGATCTGGTTGGCCGGGACACCGTAGTCCGCCTCGCCGCTGAAGTTGTTCTCGTTGATGGTCAGCTTGCCATCGGTGAGAACGTCACCCCACGCGAGCTCGCGCCGGTTGTTCATGGTGCCAACGAGCCGCTCAGCGTCGTTGTAGGCCGCCCGAGTCTGAGCCGCCTTGTTCGTACCGCCCAGCAGTGCGATCTGCTCGGCGATGCGCTCGTACTCGCCCTTGTTCAGCGAGTCCGAGAACGGCAGCAGTTCGACCCACTTGCCCGACCCGGCGTCCCGAGACGACACGTGGATCGTTCCGTCGTAGGACCGGTAGGCCGCGGTGCGGTTCGTCTTGACGAACTCGGCCCAGTCGATGCGGTTGGTCTCGAAGTACCGCGTCGGGAACATGTTGACCAGCGCCAGGCTGGACTCGACGGGCACGTTGCGGATGAACGTGGTGAGTGCGTCCGGGGAAATCGGACCATCGAAAACGATTGCCATGGTTCAGTCCTCCTTTCAGAGCCAGATGATCAGGGGCAGGTCGGTCTTGCCTGCAGCGTCGATCCCCGAGTTGGCAGGGAGCTTCGCCGCGTTGACCGCGCCGTGGATGAAACGAGCGCCGCCGACCTTGGCCAGGTTGTTTCCGACCTGGTCGACGGCCCGCAGGGAGCTGAACAGCAAGCCGGCGCAGACCTCGCGGCCGTCGTTGGCGGCGTTGTCGTACGGGCCGTACAGGCCCGTCGCGGTGACCTTGCCCAGCGCGGTGCCCGACGGGATGAAGCCGTTCGGGAAGTGCGTGGCCTTGGTGAACTTCGAAACGTCCAGCATCACACCAGGAGTGACGTCCGCGCCGTGCTGCCCAACGAGCCACGACCGGTCCTCGACCTGGTAATTGCTGGAGCGAACGCTGATGTCAGACGACATGGTGGATCCCTCCTAGTCCTTGATGTAGCCGCGCCGTTTGGCCTCGGCCAGTCCTTCGTCGCTCGCCGACCTCGCCGGCGGGCGTTCTCCTGATTGGCCCCACTGTCTGGGTTGTTCCTGCTGTTGAGTTCCGGCGCCTGCAGGTGGCGTCACCCCGCCGCCGAATGCGGCAGCGAGTCCGGTCAGATGACCGACCAATGCGTCCTTGTCGAACTTCCCGTCCTTCACGAACGACATCGGGTTGAGGCCTGCCATGACGGCTGGTCTCGCCTCTTCGTCCACGAACTGACCGACGATCGACTCCATCAGCTGCGGCGCCCACTGAGCAGCTGCCGCGGTGTTGGCCGCAACGGTGGCCTCGTCGCGTGCAGTGGCCAGCGCCTGATCGGCGGCCGACATCTGCGCGCGCTCAAGCTCCTCGTTTCGCGCCTGCAACGCCGCTGCTTGCTCTGGAGTTATCCCGTTGTACGCCTTGAGCAGATCGCTCTTCTTGCGGTCGTGGAACTTCCAGTACTCGGACCGCTGTTCGGCCGTCATGTCCGCGATCGGCGTGTTCTCCGGGAAGCCCCTGTCGGGCGGCGGAGTCGGCGCCGGCGGATCAGTTGGTGTCGGAACTGCGGGCGAGGTGGCCGGCGGTGTGGCGGCCGGCGGATTGGTGATCGGCTGGCCGGTGGCTGGAAATGTCACAACAAACTCCCTGTCGGGAAAGGAACCCATGACGGGTCAACCGCCGAACGGCGGAAGATTCTGTGCACGCAAAAGAACCCCGGAGCGGTCAGCTCAACGGGGTTCTTCTGGGGAGTGCGGGGTTAGGTCAGACGGCGATGCTGAGGAGCTCGCCGAATCCGCTGTCGCGGATCGAGAACTCCATCATTTTCGACGGTCGGTGCGTCTTCAGCCACGCACTGACCGCGGCGACCTGATCGGCCCGAGTCGCGTCGGCCGGCACTCCTGCGTGACGCAGCAGCGCACGGACGGTATTCGGGACGTAATCGGATGGTTCGACCAGGTGTAGGTCGTCGTCGAACTTGCCCACTAGGTCACCTCCATCCTGATCACTGGGATATCGCCGGACGTATCCACACCGAGAATACGCAGGCGAATGCCATCCATGAAGAGAAGTTCGCTCTGGCGAGCGTGTTCTGGGTCGCCAAGCGGCGGAATCCAGACCGCCGGGGCACCGGCCCGCGCGGTGATCTGCAGGATGGCCGGCGCCGGTCCGGGATGCGTGAACTCGGGTGTCGCCTGCTCTCGGGTAACGGTCACGCCCATGAATCGCTCTTCGATCCACTCGCGGCCGCTGATCGATTCGATGTCCTCCGGCGCGACGCCGAACGTCTTCGTGATCGATCGAACGCCGCGCCAGAGCTCGGTGTCTTCCGGCAGCGGGCGGGCAAGTTTGGACAGTTCTTGGGCGACGACCTGCGCCTCGACATCGCTGCCGCCGCCGAGTGCGTCCTGGACCTTTTCGTAGAACCGATCCATGCCCTGCCAGCGGATGACCGCCGAGCGCTGGCGAGCAGTTGCCTGCGCCGTCTGCTCGGCGAACAGCCGGCCCAAACGATCATGCGGGTCCTCATCGCCAGCGCTGGCTGGCCGATTCGGTACCGGCGGGACGGGAGGAACATTGCCTTTGTCGGCCGTCTTGGGCCGATCTGCTGAATTGGTACTCACACTGCTTGTGGCGGTGTTGGCGCCCTGTTTTGCAGGGTCCGCACCCTTCGATGCGTCCTCGGCGGCGACCCGTTCCCGGTACTTGGCGATCTGCTCCTCGTGGTACTTGACCTGCGCCGAGTCCTCGGACAGGCCGTCAGCACGGAGCTTGGCAACGTTGGCCTCGAACAGCGGCAGCTGGCGACGCGCGATCTCGGCAGGGGTCTCGTCGAGGACTGAGCCGGTTCCGCCGGCCTCGCCCGTGGCTGAGGCCTTGCCGCGCGGCTTGTACGTGCGCTCCGGCTTCAGCGTCGGGCCGAGTTCGCCGTGCTGGTCTTCCTTGTACCGAGTGCGCTTCAGGTGCGCTCGCGACGTCCCGCCGGCATCCCGGTACAGCCGCCGCAGGTCCACAGCGTTGAGCTCGTCGGCCGGGTCGAACTCCTCGGTCACCGCCGCCGACGTGCACTTGCACAGCCGGTGCATCGGCAGCAGCTCACGCACTGTGTACAGCCGGTCCGACGCCGCGATGCAGAGACCGCACGTACCGGTCAACGACAGCTCCGGGTGGATGATGCGCCGCATCCCAACGACGGGGCTACCGTCCAGGTTGGCGGCCGCGTTGATGACCTCGGCCTCGGCCAGCCGCTGCGACAGCATCAGGTTGGCGTCGATCGTGGAGTCCAAGCGGACGATTCCGGCTTGGAGTGCCTGTTCGCGGGTCGCGCCCTGCGACTCGAGGTACCGCATCTTCCGCAACGGCCGGTTCAGTACCTCGACTGTCGTCATGTCGGCGGCCGACAGGTGAACCGGGTCCTGGTCCGCGTAGTGCACCGCGACGCCCACGGGTTCCAGATCGACACCGGTGGCCGTGAAGGTCACCCGAGGCGCCCGAACGTCGATCGGAGCGGACGGGCGGGCCTTAACCTGCACGCCCATCGTGGACAGCATCTGAACCTGGCCGGCCGCCGCCGCGATGGCTGTGGCCTTCTGCGCCGTGCCGAGCTGCCGCGCGGCCGCAGTCGTGAATTCGCGGATCTGGTCGCCGTCGTACGGGTCGACCGGCACGAGCAGCGACCGCAGGACGCTCTTCATCTTCGCCGCGGCGCGTTCGCGTGTACCGATGATGGACAGCGACGCTCGCTGCGCCATCCCCAGCGCCAGGTCCGACGGCTTCCGCGCCGACCGGGCCGCCCGCGCGCGCTCAAACGCCTGGGCCGGCGTCAGGCCGCTACGCGACGGCGCCTGCGCCAACTGGGGTCACCTGCGATTCCTCGACCGGCGGCACCGAACCCGACGGGGTCAGCGGTGACGGCTGCTGCGTGCCGTCGAGGATCGCCTGCGCGGACAGCTCGAGCTCGTTCTCCTCGATCTCGTCCGGGTCCATCTCCCACACCTTTTCGAGAATCTTCCGGCGCGACAGGACACTGCCGGCCTGCGCGCTCGTCGATCCCTTCTCGGCCAGCGAATTGAATTCGATTGGCCCCCAAAGCAACTTGATCTTCTTGCCACGCTGGGCGTCACCGTCCATCGCGAACACGATGCGCCACAACAACTTCAGGCCAGGGATCACGCGAGCCCGGCGGTCACGCACCTTGCTCGTCAACGCCTCGCGCAGCAGACCGGCGCCCTGCGCCGAACCGTTCGCGTCATCCGGAGTAATCAGGTACAGCGGCGTGTGCGTGACCGCGGCGAATTCCTTGACGTCGTCGCGTTTGGCCTGCAGCAGCGGGCCCATGTCGGCCTGGTTGCCTTCCCAGAACTGCCATCCCGCAGGCACTTTCCATACCGCACCCGGTCCGGCCTTGAAGACCTCGTTCCAGTCGGTGGCCTGCTTGGTCGGCTGGCCGACGTCGTCGGGGATGACCTGTTCCTCGGTGTCGTACTCGTTCTCTTCGTCCTCGTCACCGCTGACACCGCGCTGCTTGAACGCCTGGAACTTCGTCATCACCAGGCGCGTCAGGGTGTCGTCGATGATCCGGTCGAGCACGTCAATGTGCGCCTCGTACTCGCCCAGGCCGTGCTTGTTCTTGAAACGGACCACCGGGATGCCGCCCAGCTCGTCCAGTCCCTTGATCGCTTCGGGCTTGTCGGACAGGCGCTTCCACTCGCTGCCGTCGCGCTTCAGCGTCCACTTCTCACCCTTAAGGAACAAGTGGGCGATCTCTTCGTCGGTCTCGACGTCGTACGACTTGACCAGCACCGCGCGCAGGCGCGTCGGATTGTCCGGGTCCTCGATGCCGACGCAGCGGCGCGGGTCGATCGCATGGATGATCGGGCCGGCCGCGGTGGGAACCACCATGGCGTAGGCCTCGCCCATCGCGCAGAAGTAGTCGAGCAGGTCCTTGATCTGGGCGGCGAAGCCCGACTCCTCCATCAGTTCGGCGGCGCGGTCATCGCCATTCGCGGAGTCGTCGACACCGGTGGCTACCGCGAGCAGGTCCATCCGGTTTGTGACTGCAGTGACACACATCTCGGCGTAATTGCACCGGGCCTTGCGCAGCAAGTCGCGGAAGATGTCCTGGAACTCGTCGGCCACCTGCGGCAGGGGCGGGTCGCCCTTGAAGTACGACCACAACAGGTCGAGCTGCTCGTTGCGCGGCTTGGGATCGCACGGCCGATCGTTCTTGTCCTGCCAGTTCTCCGCCGTCGGCGCGGTGAACCGTGCCTGCAGCCGGTCGAACCATTGGGCAGGTGCCAGGGTAGCCACGGATCACCTCACTCTCTGAACTCGACCAGGCCGCTTCTTCGGCAGGTACTTCAATGCGTCCATCCGGGCCTGCCACGACAAGATCGCGGCCATGCACAGGTCGAATTTCCGGTCCTTGTGCAGCTTCCCGAGGATCCACAGGAACTGACCCGTCTCTGGGTCCTGCCGGTTGAGCAGCTTCTTGCCGGCGTTGCCGACGTGCCGGACCAGGTCGCCGTCGTCGTCCTCGTTGTGCGACAACGCACCTGATGCGATCGCATCCTGGTATGCCTGGATGGCCCGGATCATGCGTTCTTGCCTGCTCGTCCAAAACTCCTGGACGATAGGGCGTTTCGTGTACTTGCTTTCCCCGTACCGTGCCGACCAAATGCCGACGGTCGAGTTCCAGAACGGTGGGTCCGCGTAGAACAGCAACACCCGGTAACTCTTGAACGCCTGCCGCACCGCAGCGTCGACTAGGTCCTCGCTGACTTCCCAATCGTCCGCGCCGTCCGTCGGCTTCTCTTCAAGAAACAGCTTCTGCTGCATGCCCGTTCGGACGTCGGTTAGAACCAGGCCCGTCGAGTCCCGGAATCGGGCGCCGTCGAAGCCCAGCGTGACGAACGCCCCACGCGGGATCAGTTCCCCTGGCAGGCCGAGCGACTTGAACCGGCGCTGGTTGAACGCCGACGCGCCCTGCTGCGTCCAACGGTTCGTCCACACGCGCTCCAGGTACGGCTTGTCGGCGCCCGGAATGTCCCACTGGGACGCCAGGTCCTCCAAGTCCGTGCGCGCCGCGAGGTCGTCGCCGGAGGCCTCCCGGATCGCCTCGACGCGATCCTCGAAGACGTTCATGTCCCAGCCGTCGGACGCCTGCCGATGGAAGTACCACATGCGCGGCCGCTTGATCTCGCCCCGTTTCATGGCCTCGGCCTCGAAATGGTCCGTCTCGGCGACCGAGTTCTGGCCCGGCTCACCGGCAGTCGTCGTCGACATCGACCACGGGTCCTGTGCGACGCGTTTACCGAGGTTGGCTTCCATCGTCACCACGGCGCCGCGCTCCGACGGCAGGTACAGCCGGTGGGTCTCGTCGAAGCACTGGAACGTCGTGCGGCCGCCGTCGTTCGAGTCCGGCGAGTTCGCCAGCGGCACAGCCTTGCCGTCGGCGCGCCCGCGGTCATCGAGGCGAATGATCCGGTCAGCACCAGGGTCGAACAGGTCCGCGTCGACGCACTCTTCGCAGATCAGCTTCAGCGCACCGTAGGCGAGTTCTTCGACCTGCAGCTTCGCGTTGGCCAGCATCGGGATGTACGGATCGACGACCGGCCGGCCCTGTGCCAGGCCGAAGTCGGCATCCTCGTCAAACCCGTTGAACCGCACCGGCGACTCGGGATGCAGCTCCGCGAACGCGATCAGCGCGGCGAGCTCGGTCTTGGCGGCGCCCTTGCGGACCGACATCGCGATCCGCTTCCAGCGGCGTTTACCCGCTCGCCGATGTCCCTCCGGCCACACCTCGTAGGCGCGGTGGATGATGAACCGGCGGTCATCGTCCAGAACCAGCGGCTGGCCCTTGAGGTCACCAGGGCCGAAGCACGCGCGCTCCTCCAAGAAGTCACAGACCTGATCACCCAGCGTCGGGTAGAACTCGTCCTCGATCGGCGGGACGATCAGGTCCATGCGGCTCTAGCCGCCGCTGACGACCCTGAAGCGCGCCCTCGGGTCGGCCGCCTTCTTCGGCGCTGCCTTCTTCGCCGCGGGCTTCCGCGTGGTCCCGGACTCGGTGTCTTCGTCGTCCTCGTCGTCCGGCGGCAACACCCACTGCAGCGACCGCCGCGACATCGGGGTCAACCCGCACCGTTCGATCAGCTGCCGAATCTCCGTCGACAGCACCTTCAGCACCTTGACGTTCGTGCGCGGATTCCAGAACTGCTGCTGCAACCGGGCCGCCAAATACAGGGCGTCGATGTCCGACTCGGTCCACTCGTTGGCCATCGGCGACGACCACAACCGAGTCCACCACTCCTGCACCTGCGGATACCAGTGCGTGCCCGCCGGCAGCGGGGGCACCTCGGGGTTCTCGTTCTTCCGCAGAGTCGACCGGGTGGCGGTCTTGTTCCTTCGCTGGCGGACGGACGGGTCCTTCGAGTGTGCAGGCATGCGGGGGCTCCTATGTCAGGAAATGAGTGGCTCCCATGTCGGGAAAGTTGTTGCGCGGCAGTCGAATCCGACCCAAAACCCGGCCCCGGGAAAGTTCCGGGAAGCGTACAGAGCATTTTTCACAGTGCGTAGCGGTGTCCCCCTGGGCCCCCGGGGGGAGGGTGGAGGGCCTGGGGGTCGCAGCGTTTCCGCAGGTCAGGGCGTTGCGCGACCGGCGGTGGACTGCTTGACCGTCTCGACGTCGTGGCATGGCCGGCACGCGGCGACGAGCCGGCCGCGGTCAACGGCCTGAGCACGGGTGCGCCCGGTCGCCGCGACGCCGTCGAGGTGGTGCGCTTCGTTGGCCCGCCCGAGGCAGCCGGGATGGTTCAACTGACACAGGTACTTGGCCTTGGCGAGGCAGTCCTCGCGGGCCTTGCGGGTGGCTCGTGTTGAGCCTTGGCCGGTGGTTCGACCTTGCCATGGTTGGTCGTGGTCGTCGCAGTAGCGCTGGCTGCCGGTGATGAGGTTGTCGCAGTTGCCGCGGTCGCCTGGGCAGTGGCGCGGCGCGCGTGGCATCAGGCTACTGGAGGCTTGGGCCGGATGAGGCTGAACAACCGCGTTGGGCGCCAGTGTATTTGGACGCGTCGTGGTTCGCGGTTCACTCGCGCGTCGACAATGTCGCTGTCGATCGGTGTCCAGCTGACGTTCAGGACGCGTCGAGCTTCGACCTTGACGACGGTCCAGTGGTGGAGCACGAAGCATTGATCCCCGACGCGGGCAATGATGCGTGTCTCATCCGGTGGCGCTGCGATGATGGCCTTCGCCATCGGATCGTCTAGGTCCAGCTGCTGAGCGAGCATGGCAGCGAACTCGGACGTGTCGGGTACGACCTTGACCTCGACGGTGGGTGATTCGCTCTTGGCCATGGTCGCCTCCGCTGGCTGGTGTGAGGTTTGGTCGACAGTGGCAGTCCCGCCCTTGCGCGCGCATTTCGAGCGTTGCACCGCTGAGCTGCGGCTTGTGGACTGCTGGGCGCCGGCCCGCTCAAAGGCCGTGGTGCGTTTCCCGCTGCCGGGCCCGGGAAAGAAAAAACCGCCATGTCCCGGTCGGGGCATAGCGGTGCTTACGGCAGATACTACTCATGAGCAGTGACTTGCGCACTCAACTGGGTATTCGTGTCACTCATCGCTCTGCTCTTCCTCGGTGGTGAACACCCATCGCCACGCGTACAGAACCGAAGCGACTGGCACGCCGAGCGCCATCAGGATGATCACGATGGTGTCCATCAGTCGTCGCAGCCGCACGCGCAGGGACCGGAGAAGTGCGCCTCGTGTCCGCATGTTTCGCAGCCGTAGTCGTCGCCTTCGTCGGGCAGTAGTTCGCCGCAGTCATTGCACTCCAGCATGTCGCCGGCCGCGTTCTGGTTCAGCATCATGTGCTGGCACTTGTTGGCGGCCATCGCGTCGAGTCCGTGCACAGGGCAGTTCGGTGTACGCCTCGTGAAGCGGGTAGCGGCAGATGCAGGGTTGCCGTCGGCGTTGAACAGGTCGGCGAGTGAGTCGACGAGTCCGCATCGGCATTGGTCGGCGGTGACGGTGGTGGTGAGGATCAGTCCTTGCAGGTGGCTGGGTACTTCTTCGGTGAGCTGGTGGGTGCACCGGCCAGTGTGCGTCGCGTGTCCGCAGATCGGGCAGGTCATCGCTTGGACTCCTGACTGTGGTGCTCGTTGATGCGCGATCCGACAAGCCAGAGGTCGCGCTTGTATATCCGGTGGTAGACGCGATATTCGCGTATGTCGCCGTTGTCGCATGGGATGGTTTCGTACGGGAACACGGCGGCGCCGTTGGTCCACCATAGGTCCCAGTCGCGGATGTGTGGGCGGTATGGGCCGATGAGGTTCCATGCGAGCAGCGGGCCGTCTGCGAGGCACACGTAGGGCGGTTTCCAGAGTCGGTCGGATGACAGCGAGCCGGGGCGTAGCCCGTAGCGGTTGATCTGTCCGCGTCGTGTGGTGGGTGCCCAGTGGTACAGCGCGAAGTTGTCCGGTTGGGTGCTCACGGGTTCATGTTCCTGATGGTGCGGCGGCGCCAGTAGTCGACGACGGATTGGACGTTGTATTCGGGTGCGCCGTCTGGCCCGGGTCTCTGCTGCACGCCGGTGGTCTCGGTGCGGTGTGCCCAGTTCCAGATGTCTTTCGGTGTGCGGCCGACGTATTGGGCGATGTCGGCGGCGCTCATCCATTCGTCGGGTTCGGCGGGGATGGGCGCGGTTGTGAGCCAGGTGATGCCTTCCTTCTTCCATCGTTCGTCGAGGATGTGGAGGTCGGCGGCGGGGTTGTTGGATCGGCCGGCGGCGATGTCTTGGAGTGCGGCGCGGTAGGAGCGTGCGACGGCTTGGGCTTGGTCTGCTCTGCTCACGCGGGTTGGCCTTTCGCGTTGCCGGGTTTGGAGGTTGGGCCGTGATCGCCGTGGCCGACGAATTGGTAGGTGACTTCGGCGCCGTGGCTTTTGGCGCGGTAGATTCGGTACCAGGAGCGCATGGGTACCCCGTGGCCGAGTCCGATGAGGTCGGGGAATTCGTCGGCGGTGATCTTCTCGGCGCATTCGGTTGCGCCGTCGTGGAATCCACCGCCACGAAAGTGGCGGTGGCCCTTGCAATTCGGGTTGCCTTTCGGGCAGCCGCGGAATGGGAACGTGGCCATCAGCGTCGGTTTCGGCGGTTCGGTGCGACGACCCAGGGCTGGTCGGGGCTGGCGTACTTGCTGAAGTCGAATCCTGGGTGCTCTGGAAGCGGGTTATCAGGCGCGTTGAATTCGTCCCAGTGCTGGTCGACCAGTTGCGGCAGCGGATTCGGCGCAGTAGGCCAACCCGTCCAACGAGAACCCCGAGCGGGGACCTTCTGAACCGTCGGACCCCAGTTGTGTGGTCCGAAGGTGATGGTGATGTCAGCCAGTTCTCCGGGGCACTCGGGTTCCGGCTGGGTCCACCACTGGCTGGTGTCGAACGGGTTGTCGGGAATTTGCCACGTCGGCCATACGAGGATCGTCTGGAGGTACTCCATGTGCTCGCGGTATCGGCGCATCATCCAGGACTCTTGGTGGTCGACGACGATGCGGATATCGATCTCGCGGCGTGGCCGGAGGACCCAGGGGTCTTGCATCGGACCGATGAAGGTGGACCCCTCGCACATCACGGCGGCGTATCCCCATCGGTTGATCGGTAGGCCGTGCCAATCTCGGCCACAGTGCGGGCATTCTGGGTAATCGGGGTCGCCGTAGTCCCATCCGTTTTCGGGTTCGCCGGCGGCGAGCTGCTCGTCGATGAGCTCGTCGATCTCATCGCAAAGTCGGAGAACGTCGCTCATCATGGTGCATTCCCATATTTGACTAGTCGGTATTCGTGAAGGTCTTGTTTGGCTAACGCGCCGTCGCGCCGGTTATGGCAGCGCCGGCACATGGGCATGTAGAACTCCGGCCACATGGAGCACAAATGCCATCCGGTGTCATTGTGATTGGGCAGGTACATCTGCGTCGGATCTGTTCCGTCGTACGCCCAATCGCGCGCGGGTTCACCGCAATTCACGCATGAATACTGCGATGCGGAACCCCACGTTCGGCGCACACGGTCGTGAGTATTGGTGTAGGTGATCCCGGGGTGGCTGCGACGCACGCGGCCAGCCGGTCCCGGATCGCCTCCGCGGCGCTTCGCCCGTTGCCAGTGCATGGAGCACAGGCCCCGGCCAACCCTGGGACTGTCGCATCCTTCGACGACGCAAGGTCGCCGGCCTTCGCCGTTGGCGGCTCGCGCTGGTCTCTCGTCGATGCGGTCGATGATGTCGGTCATCCGATCAGCTCCACTCCGATGAGTTCGAGAGCCTGCAGCATGACGCGCTTCATCTCGTCCATGCGGGCAGCACGTGCGTAGTAAGCGATTTCGGCGCGACTGCCGTACCACCGACAATGACCGGACGGCGAGATCAGTTCCCAACCGCGTAGGTAGATGGTCTTGCCGTTCACGACAATTCGGCTGCGGCGTGCGATCCATTTGCGCCGGGCCGGGAGGTTCGGTGTCGGCGGTGCGGGCGGCCATCGGTTGTAGATGATGGTCAGGGACACGTCTTCGAGCAGGCTCATGTAGTCGGCTATCGACTGCCGTCGCGCGGTTGTGCATGTCGGGCAGTAGCAGGGCGGTGTCAGTGTCCATCGGGAGTCGTCGAATATCGGGTTGATCGTCATGCGATGACTCCTGAGATTCCGGCGACGATGGCGAGCAATATGACGATGACGAATACCGCCAGCGCCACCTTGGCCACGAATTCGATTCGGCGCCTCCACTTCTCGCCCTTCTGGCACTCGGCGATTTCGTGGTCCATCGCCTCTGATATCACGGTGTGCAGCCTGCGCATGGCGTCGTCTGCGACGCGTTGTCGGTCGTCCAGTTCGGGGACATCGAAGAATGGCGAGAAGTACGGCCCAAGGCTCATGCGCATTCTCCTGCGTGGACGAGTTTGCATTCGGGGCAATGGTTTTCATTGCGGCCCGGTTGAGCATCGATAGTGTCGGTGATCGTTGACCGTGAGGATTGCGCGATCCGCTGCTCGGGCTTTTCCTCGGTCTTCTTGCGTACCTTGCGCTTTGGCTTCTCGTAGCGCGGTTCGCGTTTCCACGCCCAGGCGTCCTGGTCGAGCTGGCGGAGTGCTGTGGTGTCTTTGTCGGTGGCGATCTTGCGTTTGTCGGCCGACTCGTGTCCGTCCATGACTGCGGTGAGCGACTGCAGGATGATCGTTCCGGCGCCGGCCATGTCCATGATGGAGTCGCCGACCAGTTTCGAGAGGACTCCGTTGACCATGTCGAGGCGTGCATAGGCTTCTGCGAGAAGCCATTTCGTGGTGGTTTTGAGTCGTTCTTCGTCGCCGACCATGCCTGCGAGTAGCTGGTATTCGCGCTCAGTCCACGACGATGGGCCTTTCGGTGTGCACTCGTCGTTCTCGCACGTGGCGATGGTCGCGCCGTCGTCGCGGCCGATCGACGCTCCGCAGTTCGGGCACGGCATCGCGTACCGGTAGCGGAGTTTCGTCTGGCCGAGGTGTTGGCGCGTGAGGTGGTGCTGGCGGGCGAGCCGCTGCAGGACGTCGAGTCCGCTGACGTGCATCTCCTGACGCGCCTGGCCGTGCTTGGGGTGTGGGTCCCAGCCGCAGCAGTCGTCGCAGGCGCCGGCCGCCGTGTAGGCGGCCTGGAGCGCATCCGTCGCCTCGGTGATCTCGGCGCGGATGCGGGCGTCGCGGGCGAGCTCGAGCATGCGGGTGGCGGTGGCGACCTGCTCGGCGTGCCGGTCGCAGCGTTTGGGTTGGGCCCAGACCTTGACTTCCTCGACGGGCAGTGTGGCGAGGAGGTCGATGTGGGGTTCGACGATTGCGAGGTACGCGGCGAGGCGCTGGTGCTCGGGTGGCTTGGTGAGTTCGTGCTGGCGGTCGGCCAGGGACCCGGCTTCCGGCGGGCTGAGCGTCCCGTCGAGGCGCAAACTGGCCAGTTTCCGGGCACCGTCCGGCAGATCGGTGTTCAGGGCGTCTGAGACGCGATCAGCGGCGAAGCGGGCCCATTCGACGATCTCGGTCATGAGGCGGTCGCTGGTCGAGTCGATCAGCACCACCGGGGACGGTGTCGAGTGCACGGGTGCGCCGTCGGCGCGGCGCCGCTCGCCGAGGGTGGCGCGGAGCAGCGCGTAGTCGCGTGGGAGGCGTCGGATGTCGTCGCCGTAGCCGTCGGCGCAGCCGTCGCACAGGCTGTCGGGCTGCTCGGTGTACGCGGGCCGGCGGGCACCGTCCTCGATGACGGCGGCCCGGCAGGCGGTGTTGGCGATGCACGAGTGGGTCATCGGGTGGTGCCTTTCTTGGCGGCGATCTGGGCGAGTACTTCGTGGCATTTGGCGAGGCCACGCTGGGTGGTCTCGGCCCGGTCGACGTGGTCGCAGACGACGGGGCCGCGGTAGCCGTCGTCGTCGCACAGTCCGCAGTTGGCGATGCGGGTTTCCTTGCGGCGCTTCTCGGCCTGCTCGGTGACGGTGTGCCGGTGCTGGCGGGCGATGGCGGCTTGGTCGTTGGTCATCGGGGCGTGGACGGCACGGGTCTCGCCAAGGCGCTCGCGCTGCCGCTCGGCAGCCTCGACTGCGGCGGCGGTCTGGCGGGCCTTGCGGCGCGAGTCGAAGTCCAGGACCGGGTCGTCGTCCTCGCCGTAGCGGTCAGGCATCGTCGGGCTCCTGTCCGTGGTCGCACTTCCGGACGGCGTTGTTGCCGACCTCGATGACGTTGGTGCCGTGGCAGTGCTCGCAGTTGGCGGCGATCTCGCGGAGGCGGCGTTTGCGTTCGAGTTCGTCGCGTTGGACGTCGGCTTCGTGTTGCTCGTCCCATTTGCGTCGGCGCTCGCAGCGCTTGCAGGGGCCGTCGTGGTTTTCGGCGTGGTCGGGGCAATGGGGGCGGGAGTCGTGCGCGTCTGCTGGGGTGACTCCCCCTCCAGAAGTAACCACTGGAAAAGACTCTGTCTCTGTCTCTGTCTCTGTCTCTGTCTTAGGGTCGCGATGGTCCGGCGGGACATCCTGCGGACGTCCGGCAGTTGTCCGCCCGGACGTTTCACCATTTACGCTGGTCTTGCTGTTGCCCTTGGCTTTTCGTGCGGCTCTCTTACGGTCGGCTTCACTCTGTCGGTAGGCCGTAACTTCGTCGTTAGTACGCTGCCACTTCGGCCAATTAGTGAGCTGAACTCCACCACTCCTAGCGTCTACCCACAGCGGAGATAGCTCGCCCCGGTTGTTGATCGTCGCCTGCAGAGCAGCCCGAATCGCCGGTGTGCAGCCGAACATTTTCAGCATCTCCGGCCCGACGTACCCGTCGAGCAACTTGGTTGCTGAGTAGTTCCCAGCCAACGCCCATACGCCGATAGCGGCGGCCCGGATGCGCTTCGAGATCGAATTCACTTCCGCGCCGTCGTAGAAGTCGATGGGGATGTTGAAGCCGGGGGCGCGCCGCTCAGCCATCGCTGGGCTCCTGTCTGGTTGTCCGGGCTGGTGGCTTCCATCCGTAGAGGTGGCAGTCGGGGCACTGCACGTTGCGCCAACCGGATTCGAGACGGGCATCTGCCTCGTTGGACGCGGCCACGTACCGCGGCGGTAGCGGATGGTCGTGCAGCGTGTTCGGGCACGCGCAGTCGCGCTCAGTCATCTTCGAACTCCTCGGGGATCACGTAGCGCCACGGGCCATAGGTGACCTTCCGAGTGACGATGCGGCCCTCGGCGTAGTCCGGAAGGCTCTCGATCTGCGCGGCGAACTCGTCGCCGATGCCGTGGACATAGCCACTGCCAACCTCAATGCCGTACTCGGTCTCATCGCGGAAGCTCGGCTTGTCGCCGCGCGCGGCCCAGTACGGCATCGGCAAATCGCGGATAGCCTCTGCTGCAACGGCAGCAGCATAGGTCGACGGATCGTCAGATTCAGTCATCCGAATCCTCCTCACTGCAGTCGGGCCGGTGGCCCTGTTCTCTTGGCGCCCAGCCGCATTCGGTGCAGCGGCCCATGCCGCGCAGCTGGGCAGGGGTGAAAAGGGCGGTCATCCGCGGGTCGCTCACGATGCCTTCGATGCGTTCAGGACCTTCAGCGCTTCGCGTTCGGCGCGCGTGTGGCCGCCCAGGATGCCCTGCTCGCCGGATTCCATTGCGTCGCGCAGGCATTCGAGGCGCACTGGGCAGCAGGCGCAGATGGCTTTGGCTTCCCTGGCGGCAACTTCGGCCTTGGCGATGGCCTCGCGTACCGCTTTGCCGCGGCCTGCGGGCGGCGGTGCTGGGAAGAACAGCTCAGGGTCGGCGCCGCGGCAGGCGGCGTGGTCGCGCCATCTCTGGTCGCGGATCGCGGCGCGGCGGGTGAAGGTGACGCTGAGGCTGCTCACTGGCCCACCGCCGCCCGCATCTTCTCGACCTCTTCGGGGTATTCGTCGCGCCACTGCTGCCAGCTCGGGTCGGCCAGCTTGTGGTTGATCCACTCGGGCACATCAGGTTTAGCGGTGAACGGCTCCTTCCCCGCAGCGCACTTCTCGCACTGCTGCGGGCCCGCGATGCCGCCCAGCTCGTCGACCTTGAACGACAGATGACCAGAGCAGAAGAACAGGCCGCAACCGTGCTCACCGCCGTACGGTTCGTCACCACAGACGTACGCGAGGCCGCGGTCGATCAGTTCGGGGCAGTCCGGGTGGTCGCACTTCGCCGGCACGCCGTACCCGACGTCGCGCTTCCACTTCTCGTCGTAGCCGATGGCCCAGCTCATTTCGTCTCGATTCGTTCGATGGCGGCCACGACATCGCGCACCAGGTGGTGGAGCGGCTTGCCGAGGCTGGCGTTGATGGTTTGGCGGATGGATTCGATTGCGCCGCGGAGAGTTTCGTTCTCGACGGCCTGCGCCTCGATCACGCCGAGTAGGACCGGCACGTCGTGGTGAGCCAAGTCGTGCAGGGCGTTCAGATGATCCGATTCGACGCACGGACAGCCCGCCGACTCGATGCGGGCCAGCCGTTTGCGTACGTCCTGGACCGACTCCGGCGCGAACAGGCTGTCGCTCGCATTGGCGATCAGGTCATCGGCGGTCATCGCGCGACCTCCGTGAGGTACTCGCGGCGCACGGTGACGGTGGCGCCGTCAGTGTGGGTGTGGCCGCGATATGCCTCCCAGTAGTAGGTCAGCCGATGGTCGCCCTCCAGGCGAATCGTCACCCATACCCGTCTGGAGTTTCGCCGACGATCGCGCCGGTGATAAGGCCCTTGCGGCAGTGCTGCCACGTCCGCACCCGCGGCGCGTCGGTGTAGTAGTCGAGTTCTGTTGCGGCCCCAGCTGTTCCGTAGATCGCGGTTGCGTAGACCCAGTTCTCCAGGGTGTCTTGGACACCCAGGAGCATCGCTCGCAGGCCCTCGCTCATACCAGGAGCGAGCCAGTCGAACACGTCGGCCAGCTGGTCCCATATGCCCGCGATGCACTTCCGGACCGCCTGCGCGAGCTCGTACGAATCGCCGATTTCGACGGTCATTTGGTTCTCCAGTGGATGACGAGACATGGGAGTGGGCAGAGGTAGTGGTGGACGCCGTCGGGCCGGCGGTCCCAGAACCATCCGATCCAGACGTCGCGCGGTTCGAAGCTGATCGTCAGCCGCGGTGCTCGCGGGGCAGCCGTCGCGTAGCTCGGTTCTGGAAGCAGCTGGACGCCCATCCCGCTCGTGGCGAAGAGGGCCTTCAGATCAGCCAGCGGCATGTCCTCAAGCGGCTCCCAGCCTTCGGGGCTGATCAGCCATCTGATCGTGGCGGTTGAGCCGAAACCGTCGGGTCCGTCCTGCTCCACGAGGGATTTCAGATGTTCGTAGCTGTATGCGCCGCAGGCGAATTCGTGGTCGCCGATGCCCGCTATGTGGGTGTCGACGGGCCGGTACAGCGGCCACACGGCTGGCGAGTCGTCGCCGCGTACGAGTTGATTGGCCAGCCAGACGAGCGTGCGCGCGATCCGCCGCCTCATCGGGGACCGTGCTCGGGGCAGTTGCCGTCAACGGTGTTGCAGCGGCAGTCGTCCTCGCCGTCGCGGTTGCCGGTCTCGCCGTGGATATCGCAGAACATGCACGCCGGCTCATCGCACTCGCATTCCGGCCGGCCGCGCAGTACCTCGCGCAGCTCGGCGGCCAACTGCGGGTAGTCGTGCTCGCATGAGTCGGCGTAGGCCTTCAGCGCGACGGCCGCGTGTGGGTCGGTGGTGTAGCGCAGCACGAAGAACGGGTCCGTCACCTGGTAGTGCTCGCGGACGTTGCCGGAGTCATCCTCTTTGACGCGGTACAGCTCGTATTTGCGGTAGAGACCGCGCTCGCGGTCATCGATTTCGCTCATCGGATTCTCCATGCGGTTCGGCTGAGGCGGCGCCGGTTACGCCAGGCGACAAGGGATTCGGCGGTCATGAGATCACCAAGTGCCATTTGAAGTCACCGCTGTCATCGACGCCGGGATATCGATTGCCGACACCGAATGGGTTCGGCTCGAGGTGATGCTCGCGCGAGTGCGCGTTGAGCTCCGCCCGCCGGATGAACGTCTCCTGGCAGCCATCCACAACGCAGGCGATAGAGTGCGCGTGTCGGTAGTGGCTGGGGGCGTCCCAGAGCAGCACGCCACACAGCTTGCAGGCGACGAGTTGCACGGGTGGCCAACCTGTTTCGATGACGTCGGCCAGGTCGCTGATGTCTGCGCTCATCGGTTGCCTCCGGTGATGGCGTCGTATTGGGCCATGACCCAGCGAACGTCGCCCATGGCGGTGTGCCGCGCGAACTTGGCCGGGTCTACACCGAGTGCGAGTGACAGCTGATCCGATGACCACGGCGGCGCGGGCAGTCGGCCCGCGGCCGCCAGCCACCCCTTCGCCATCGAGCTGATGTCGTCCGGGTGGTAGTGCCAGGCGTGTTCGATTCCGTTGCGCAGCAACAGATCATCGAGACGCCGTGAGTCGAGGTCGAAGCCAGGGTTGCAGCCGATGACCCAAGCACCTTTGGTGATGGCGTGGATCTCTTTGGCGGCCTCGGCCTCGGTCAGCGCGTGCGCCTTGTTGTAGCGTGCGCGGTAGTCCGCGGCCAACGCCGCGCCCTTCGGTCCTTGACCTTCCATCCTGTCCACCCAGTAGGCGGCCTGGTGCTTGATGGTGAATTCTCTTGTCTCGACAGGGAAACAGGGTCGGACGCGGATGGCGGCGAACTCCCAGATAGGTGCCTGCGGGTCGAGGCCAAGGGTCTCGGTGTCGAGGAAGACGATGTCGCTCATAGTGTTTCAGGACTTTCTGTTGGCGTTGGCGTGGTCGGCTAGGGCTTGGAAGAAGTCGCGCAGTCGGTCCGTGGACTTGTTCATCTGGTCGGCGAGCTGGGCGAACGCGGCCATCACCTTTGTGAACGGGTTGGCGTCGTGGCGGTGCTCGACGCCGTTCTCGAAGGTGTAGGCGGTGATGGTCGGGTTGCTGTTGAGGCCCAAGACCGCTGTGGCGCGCAATACCTCGATCGGCGGGTACGGTCGGCCGGCGTTCCGCAGCCAGTACTTCGCCATATCGACGCGGTCGAGCACGGAATCGCGTGCCGCGGTGAGCGTTTCGTGCAGGTCAGGCATTGGCGATCTCCAGGAGGATGTCGGCGTGGCAGGGCTGGTCCAGTGGGCACCAGCAGGCGAGGTCGCGGCCGCGCAGCTCGGCCCGTATCTCGTCGGGCGTGGGGACGGCAGGCTGGTTTGAGAGCGGGTAGAGCACGGCGTGCCGGAAGTGCCGGACCGCGCCCTCCCGGTCGTCGGCGATGTGCACCGGGCACCACGGGTGCTCGTCACCGTCACAGCGGGCGGTATGGACGTGGACCGTCCACGGGTTACCCCAGCGGGTCGGCCGACCGACGTAGACGGCGCCGTCGGGCATCCGCCAGCCTGCGGTGCGCTTGCGCTGGATTCGTTCAGGCACAGGTCCACCAGCCTGGGCGCGAGGTGAGGACCGACGACAGCGTGTGGCCGCCGACGGTGATCGTCGGGGCGATCGCCGCCTGCAGTTGCTCGAGGTCCTCCGGCGACGGGGTCCACAGGCCCAGCTGGCCGCGGGCTTTGAACTGCTTGTGCAGCGGGATCGGGCGCGGGTTGGCCAGCATCAGGTGCCAGACGCCGGGCTCTGCCCACGATCCGCATTGCGGGCCACAATCCGAGCGGTCACCGAACGGCTTGTCTTCGTGCACTTCGACCAGGTCGACGACGCCGAGGAACACGCCGTAGTCGAAAACCCGCGGCTCAGTTACCCATTCGGGCGCACGTCGTGGCAGGCGCCGCAACGCTTCCATGTCCGGCGCCAGACCCGCATGGATGGCCACGGGCCCGCGGTACTTGCCGGCGATGTTACGGGTCCGGTTCTCAATGTTCTTGCGCTGGTTGATGATCTGCCACGCCCACGGCTGGCGCACAGTGAGGGCCCTCATGCTGCCACCTCACCGTGCAGTGCGGCACGGAGCCGGCTGCCGGCCCACGTGCCGACGGCGGGGCTGACTGCGTTGCCGAAGCCGTCGGTCTGGTCGCGGTCGCTCCCCCAGACGATGAAAGTGCCCTTGTGCTCAACGAAGTCGACGTCGAAGCCACAGCCCCGGCCGATCTCGTGCGCCGCCATCATCCGGAAGTAGCAGTCCTCGAGCCTGAGATCGGCGAGCATGGCCCGCCACTCCGCCGCGAGGACGGCCGTGGTGTCGCGGCCGGTGAGCGTGCCCAGCGGATCCGACAGCGGGTGCGGCGCTGTCTCGCTGCCCGTGCTGCCGTTCTGCTTGAACCAGCCGGAAAACAGCAGCGCCTGCGCCGGCTGGGCGGTGATCGCGCCGAGTGCATTACTCACCGGATGCGACCGGTATTGCTGCCCATACCGGACGCTGCCGCTCGGCGGGACGCCGGTCTTCCACGTCCACACCGTCTCGACGATGGTGCGCACCTGGTCATCTGACAGGGCTTCGATCGCCTCACGAACCATGGCCAGACAATCGCGGCCGGTCACGCCAGCGCCTCTTCGACGTCGAACAGCGATGGCATCTCTCGGCGGCGTTCCTCGGCCTGTAGGTACTTCACGCCGTCGAAGTAGTAGCCGGGGTTGAGTTCGACGCCACGGCCGCGGCGTCCGGCCTTCAACGCTCGAATGGGAACCGTCATCAGGCCGCCAAACGGGTCGAACACCAGGTCTCCCGGGTTGGAAAAGCGTGCAATCAGCCGGTCAACGATGTCGAACTGGAGCGGGCACACGTGAAGCTGTTGCGCGCGTTGAGATTGCGTCGTGTTGAGCGTCAGCATCCGGTTGACGTCGTGCCATACCTCAGGTGACCAGGACCCGGGCGCGAGCGACATGAACGTGGCGGGCAGCGCGCCGCGGCCGTCGAGCTGCTCGCCGATCTTCACGTGCGACTCGTAGTCGTACACCTCCCGCAGCGTCTGCTCGGTGAAGATGCGCGACAGCTGGTCCGGCTTGAGTCCGGCGAGCTCGCCGGTGGTCAGCAGCCGGTCTCCGGACGACCGCCAGAATGCGTGCGCGTCGACCTGCCACCGGGCCCGCGTGTAGATGTCTTTCGACTTGGTGACCGGGGTGTCGGCGTACCCTTTGCTGCGGTCGGTCTGTGGCTTGTGGAACAGCAGAACGTATTCCGGTGACCCGACCCCCATCTTGGTGGCGTCCTTGCACTGCTCGGACCAGCCCAACCGGTAGGTCTGGTTGTTCTCGCGCACGACGTCGGTGACGACGGTGATCATGCCGAGGTAGTCGAAGCCGTGCTTGCGTCCATGGAATAGCGCTTCGGCATGGAACGGGCTGACGGTGGGCACGCCGGCGCCGGTGACGTTGCCGAACAGGATGCGATCCTTGACGTGGCAGGCGTAGATACGCCCGGGCGCGAGGATGCGCAGCAGCTCCGGCGTGAGGTAGTCCATCTGCTGCCAGAAGTGGTCGTTGTCGTCGGTGTGGCCGAAGTCGTTGTAGCTGGGCGTGTACTCGTAGTGGTTGCTGAACGGGATGGACGTGACAATCAGGTCAACCGAATCTGACTCCATGCCTTGCGTTTCCAGCACGCAGTCGTTGTTGGCCGCCAACCATCGGTCTCCCGATGCTTCGATGCGGTCTACGCCGATCGACCGCTGCAGCGCTTCGCTGATCTTCGTCGGGTCAAGCCCATACTCGTGAATGACGTCGGTCATGGTGCTGGTCAGTTCCTTGTGCTGGGACCACTTCTGGTTGATGACGCGGACGACTTCTCGTTCGGTCTCGGAGTGGATGAGATGCGCTGTGCACGGGTCGGTTTGACCGAACCGCTGAATCCTGTGCAGCGACTGGATCAGGTCGTTGAACTTGAACGTGATGCCGATGTACACGCACACGTGGGCCTGTTGCAGGTTCATGCCCTGGCCGAGCATCACAGGCTTGCCGATCAGCGCGTAGGTGTCCCGGTTCTTCCAGTCGGCCAGCCGCCGCTCCACCTCGTCGGGGTCCAGCGATCCGTACACCGACGAGAAGCTCAAACCGACAGCGGCGAGGGCTTTTTCGATCTCGCGCTGCTCGTCGTTGAGGTCACACCAGATGACGATCTGGCCATCATCGGACCCCGCGTGCTCGGTGACGATGGCCATCAGCTTGGCCAACCGCACGGGCAGTGTGCGGCGCTTCTCGCCGGCGGCTTCGGCCAGGCCGATCGAGACGCCGCGCACCAGCTGGCCCTGGCCATCCTTCTCGAACCCGAACTCAGACGCAGGTGGGTCGACCTCATGCCACTGGACCTCGAGCGGGGGCAGGTCATAGCCGGTCGCATCGTGACCGAGGTCGGCCGGTGACTGCACGAACGCGGCCCAAGTGTTGAGCCACAACCAGAACTCGCGCTCCTTGTGCGGGTACAGCGTCAGGTTGTTGGCCTTGGTGGAGTCCCGCTGGAACCACCGCGTGAGGGCGGCCCCCGTGTCCATGACGCCGAGGTATCCGGCGTAGTGGATCAGCTCCTTGTACCGGTTCGGTGACGGCGTTGCGGTCGCCACGTACCGGTACGGCACTGCGGAGAACAGGTCCAGGAACGACTGGTACGTCTTCGAACCGAATGACCGCAGCACGGATGCCTCATCGAGCGACACCGCGGTGAACCAGTCGACGTCGACCTTGCCATCACGGACCGACTCGTAGTTCGTGAGGTAGATGTCCGCGTACCCGCTCCCGCCTGGCGCGAGCAGCTCGGCCGTCGATCGGATGAACCGGACGGTGAGGCCGAGTTTCTTGGCGTCGTTCATGAACTCGAGTCGCACGCCGAGCGGGCACACGATCAGCGCCATCACGCTGGGCGGGTTCGGACGGTCAGGAGCACAAGCACCGCGGTCGCCGTTGGCCGCACAGTGCGCCTTGAGCGTCAGACGCAGCACCTCGAGCTGCATGACCGTCTTGCCGAGGCCGAACGCGGCGAAGATCGCGCGTCGGCCGCCGGAGACGGCCCACCGCACCAGGTCCCGCTGGTGTGGCTTGAGCATCTTGTGAACGTCTGTGTCGGCCACCTGGTGGCCGTAGGTGTTTTCGAAGCGCGCTTTGGCGGCGACGAACTCGGTGTAGTTCAGCCGGTATTCCGGGCAGCCACATACGCCGCAGCGACGGTCGACGGCGTCGTGACCAAGCTTTGTATGTCCGCACGCGCAGGTGGACCGGCGCCAATGAAGTTCGCTCATGCGCGGCCGACTTGGCAGTCGGTGCAGAGCAGCTCGCCCGACTCGATGTGTCGGAGCCATCCCTCGCGCCCGATGGTTTCACTGTGCGCCTCTTCGGCGCTCGTCCACTCGTAGAAGTCGGCCTTGCCGCAGCTCGTGCACTGGGCCTTGTAGTACGTGATCGTCTGCACGTCAGGGAATTTCGGTGCGGCAGGCATCTCGGGGGCTTCGCCGAGAGGCTCGACACCGTCCTCAGTTGCGTTCATGGGTGGTCCTTCAGTGCGTGAAGCGGTCTGACAGTTGGGTTTCGGGGTGGCCGCGGCCACGGCACGATCGGTAGGTTGCCGCGGTAGATGACGCGGCCGCAGTGACAGAACGAGCCGGGCTCACCGGCGAACCAGTACGGGTGCACGGCGCCGACGGGGTGGCCGTCGTCCTGGCACCGCGCCCGGGTCTCCAGCTCGGGCCCGGACGCGGGCCGCAGCGCGCGAAGCTCGAGGACGACGGTCATGCTGGGGTCTCCGGTTCGGCCAGCGTGCTACCGATCAACCGGCCTGCTTCGTCGCGGCACGCCCGATATGTCTGCGCGGGTTTGATGTGCCACCAGCCGCCCGGAAACTTCACGACCGGCTGGTGGCAGTGCTTGCAATTCACCGCGGCGGCCAATTCCAGTGCCCCGAGCGCGAATAGGTGACATCAGGCACCGAGAGCGGATCGACGGCTTGCCGAACGTGCTGCTTGAACGACAAGCCATTCGGATAGAACACGCACAGGTCCACGTCGTTCTCGTGAACCGCGGTGACTATTGCGGCGACCGGCTCCGACGGGTGCTCACCACCGGGTGTGCCGTAGCTTTGGTAGTGGACGATGCGCCCAACTGTCGGGTTCATCGGCCGGTGTTCGCGGCGTAGATGTTGGCGCCGATCTTCTCGGACACATCGCCGACGACGACCTTCCACGCGTCGCGCACGAGGTGCTGGTATGGCTGCGGGAACAGGCCCAGCACGAGGTTGCCCTGGTTGATGTTCAGACGTAGCCAGCAGGTCACCGAGATCAGTGGGTAGTCCTCGTACGGGCGCGCGGCGAAGACGATTTCCTTGGGAACCTCAATGTCTTTGGTCGACGAGGTGGTCTTGCCGCGGACGGTGACCTCTTCGCTGTAGGTGAGGTTCTGGCTTCCGTTGGCGCGGTTGATCCGAGACTCGAATGATCCCTTCGAGCTGGCGCGGATGCTGTCGATGATCTCCATCAGTTCCGCCGCGGGGTGGCTGGTGATGAGGTGGCCGGCGGTCTCGATGAGGTCGCCGAATGCTTCCTGGCCGTGCCACTTGGCGTCAGCAGCGTTGAACAGGGTGGTCCAGTCGGGGTCATCGACGAACCGCAGCGTCAGCCGGTCATTCCGGCGCTCATACTCCTCCCCGGCGTCAGGGTTGAGCTCGTCGTAGATGGCGGTGATTTCGCCGCGCTGACGGTTTCCCCACACTGTCGAGACGCCCTCGATCAGCATTCGGCGTTCGAGTTCGGCGGCGAACGAGTCCTGGTCAGTCACGACGCGCTCGGGGACAGTTCTGGGCGGGAATGCGTCCGGCGCCTCCTTGCGGACGTCGATGACGAGCTGCTCGAGGCTGTGCGCGGCGTTCGCGGTCGCCAGGTACAGCGGACTGTCGGCGGCGGGCTCGTCGATGAGTTCGACGGTGTGGTTTGGCAGTTCAATGGTGTTGTCGGACATGCGTTTTAATCCTTGTCGGGTTGGTGGTGTGGTGGTCAGTGGTTGCCGTAGAACATGCCGGCGTTATCGCGCGACAGGGTGCCCTCGCCGTCGGCGAAGAAGATGGTCCCGGCGGGGTCCTTCGCGGGGCTGCAGGAGACATCCGAGATCAGCGACACCGCGCCGGATTCGAGCGGCTCGACCTTGATCTTCAAGGTGACCGAGCCGCCCTTCTTCTCGGTCGCCAGCGCCGCCTCGACGACCTCGTGCAGCGCCTTCGTCGCCTCGACCTGGGTTCTGCCCTTGTTCAGTTGGGCGAGCACCACGAGGAAGTCGGTGACGTCACCGGGCTGTAGTTCGGTGCTGGCCTCGGTGGATTCGGGTTCGGGCATTGCTGGTTCCTTTCGGGTTGTGACGGTTGATGTTTCGTGCTGCTGGGTTGTCATCAGAGGCGGCCCGCTGCGCGGAGGAAGTCGGCGGCGGCTTCGACGCGGTCCCATTGCGACTGATCGCCGCCGTTGCGGTCCGGGTGGGTGTTGCGGCGCGCACGCCGATACACCTGCGCCCGCGTCTCAAGCCCCAGGGACGGCTCGTCTGCTTCGCCGGCCACGCTGCGCAGGTATGCCTCGGCGCTCGTGACCGTGAACGCTGGACCGCTGGCCTGCTGCGGGATGGCGCGCCATCCGGCGTACTGCTCATCCCCCGGCGTGATGCCGTACCGGCTGATCTTCCGGAGCGCTTCGAGGCCGAGTGCGATGGCGCGGAGGTTGTCCTGCCAGCGGGTGAACTTGTCGCACGGGTAGGACAGCGGGCCCTTGCTGGATTCGATGTGCAGGACCACGCCCGGGAATGACACCACCGCGTTCGCGCGGGGCATGCCGTCGTTGCGGAAATCCTGCTCGCGCAACGCGATTTGCAGCACGCTCGGCGCGTTCCCGCTCCAGTTGCCGTCCTTCAGGTGGAACAGCTCGCGATCGAGCAGCTCCAGCGTCGCCGACCACGTCGCCGAAAACGGTGACCGGCCGCGATCCCGTGTCTCCGGATACGTCCACGACACCAACGGCCGCAACGTCATCCGATCCGGATAGTCCGTCATGACTCCTGGGACTCCGCGTTGGCCGCCACGAGTGCCGCGGCGTTGAGGATTTCGCGAACCTGGTCCTCGGTCTTGTCGCTCTTGGCCCAGTCGTTCAGTTTGTTGACGACGGCCTTCAGGTCCTCGTCGGGCATCTCCGCGCTGGGGTCGATCTGTCGGCCGTCGAGAATCGCGGTCGCGATGGTCAACTGGTCGCCCGGGTCGGCGACGTCGGCCTGCGCCCACAGATCGACGAGTCGGTCGACCCACTTTTTGCGCGCAGCAGCCGACAGTTTGGCCGCCGCAGCGTCGCGCCCCTCAGGCAGCTGAGCGCTGGCCGTTTCCATGCTCGTGGCATCCGACTCGGTGGCTGCCTTAGCGGACGCTGCAGCCTCGCGCAGCGCGTCGACACCGCGGGCACGCTCCGAACGCACGCGGACCGGCTCGACCTCGCCGTCGATCACCTCGTGGAACTCGGCGGGCTCGTAGACCTGCGAGAAGTCTTGCGGGAACGCCGAGCGCCACGCCGCGGCCTCGGCGCACTTGCCGATCATCGTCATCGGCTTGTCGCGCCACTGACCGGTCGCGTCACCGTTGCGCGTCGTCTGGACGTACTCAGCGAACTTGACGACAGCCTCCGCGAATACCTGGCCGCCGCAGGTGATTATGCATTTCGCGGCGACCGGCGGACCATCCTCGATGAGCACGTCACGCCAGATGCCGTCGCGACCGCAGAACTGGCGGTGTGCGATTGGTCGGCCGACACCCTCACGGCGCGCGACCCGATGACCGGTAACCCGGAACCCGTCAATGCTGACCTGAATCGTGTATTTCGTTTCCCATCGCTCGGGCTCGCCGTTGTAGCCGCCGACCTTCGTCTTGCGCCCGATCATGTAGATCTGCTTCTGGAACGGGTCCAGCCCAAGCCGTTTCGCGGTGTGAAAGAACACCTGCTGATCGCCAGTGCTGGCGTCGTCGATGCCGAGCTGCTTGAGTCCGGCGATCTGCGCCGGGGTGAACTCGGTCTGGTCGTCGGCGATGGCCAGCGTTGTCGTTGTAGCCGTGGCGATTTCGGTTGTCATTCAACTATCTCCAATTCTTCGTCGGTAATGGGTCTCAGTTCGGGGTACGGGTAACGCTCGAACAGCGCTTCGAAGTTCTTCTTGGCGATGACGAGGGACACGGCGCCGCGCGTGCCCGGTTGGCGGCCGGCGATCTTGATGCCGTCGCAGACGGCGGTTTTCGCGTTGCCCATCAGTTCGAGCAGCTCGGTTTTGTGGCTGCGCAACCGCTTCTCGGCGCCGTCGGCTTCGCGGTGCCAGTCGAGGACCGCACGCGCCAGCGCCGGCGGCACCTCGACCTCACTGCCGTCGATGTCCGGGTGCAGACGCCGGATGGCCTCGTAGCAGGACACCGAATCATCGAGCGGCGGCGGTTCTTTCGCCGCCAGGGACTCAGTCCACGCAACGCACTGCTCAACGATCCAGTCGGCAACGTCCTGGTCCCACTCGATGACGTAGATGCGCGGCATGCCGAATTGCGGCCACAGAACTAGATCGGCCTGTTCGTGCCATCCGGTGATGAGCATCTGGGTCATGACTTGCGCGGCGTAGTCCTGCGGAACCACGCCGGTACCGTCGTCGCCCCACTCTTCGAGCGAGCGCGCCTTTTTCACCTCGACGCATCGGCGCTTACTGCCGATCGACGCCCGGAGGTCGACGGTCGCCAGGTTGCCGAACGGCAGGTCCGGATCGCTGTACTGCACCTCGCCGCGCGAGAGCCGCCAGCCCTTGCCGTCCTCCAGCCCGCGGTTCGCTTTGTACAGCCAGTACTCGCGGGCGGCCAGTTCGACGGCGTGGCCATAGTCGAAATCGTCCTGCTTGGCCTCGGAGATCGGCGCGGGCTCGATGATGCCGGCCATTTCCAGCCACAGTTCACGCTGAGACTTCCACCGCGAAACACCAAGGATCGACGGCACTTTCGACGGTGTGATGATCTTGAGCCACTCGGGCGATCCGGGCTTGATGGCGGTCACGCTCCGACCTCTAGCAACTCGGTCCAGTCGGGCCACAACTCACGCTGGATGCGGTCCAGATCGATCGCGGCGAGCGCGTACATGGCGATGGCCTGGACCTCGTGCGCCGACAACCCAGTGAGGTAACGGTCGACATGCAACGGGTTCTCGTCCTGGATGCTCGCGGCGAGCAGCGCCACTTGCTTGCATCGACGGTCGTGGGTCTGTGGTGTGCCCTCCACGACCTGAAGCGGCATCAGACTGTTCGAGCACAGATCATCACCGGCCGGAATTGTCTTGTGCGCCTTGTACCTCAGTGTGGTTGCGCCGACGCGGCGATTGCAGACTGGGCAGTATTCGCCCGTGGTGTTGATCCGGTAGTCACGACGCGGCGACTTCATGCCTGATGCTGTGCGGTGACGCTCGACCGTACGCTCGGAGATGTTCATCACCTCGGCGATCTCCTGGCTGGTCGCCCCTTCGGCCGCCATCTTTTGGATGCGTGCGCGGCGGTCTCGTATCGCTTCTGATGTCTGCTCGATCACGCCGCCTCCACCAGCTCGTAGTCCGACCAGATTTCCTCGTGCCACTTGGACAGCTGCCGGTCGACGTCGGCCCATATCTCTTCGCAGTCGGCGTCGAAATCGAGAAGCCGAACTTCCAGTCCGACAACGGCCGTGAGGAACTCGGCGTGGACCTCACCGCACTTAAAGGTGAAAGTGACGACGCTCGCGGGGTCAACCGACCTGTGGTCATGAGCCGCCACGATGGCGATTGCCGCGCCGACCGCCTGCGACAGCTCGTGGGCCGATGGCGCCATGGCCTTGGTCATCGCGCTCACCAGACCACCACCGCAGCGTTGCTGCCGCCGACGCACAGCGCCGAGGTCACCACGGCGCCATCGCTGAACGCCGCGCGGTAGCCGGGCTGGCACCACATGTCGTATAGGCCGCCCGTGACGGGGCTGTAGGCGATGACCTCGCCACTCCCCTGGCTGAAGTAGCCGCGACGGACGTTGTCGGCGAACGCGCAACTGGTGACCGCCGTGGCGACGCCAGCACGCCCGCTCGGGCACATCACGAACGGCGTATCAGCGCGCGCCGGGAGCGCCAGGAAGGCGACCATCGGGATCAGCCAGCAGACGACCAGGCCGAGAAACACCATCGCCTTGCGGATCATGCGGGCACCGCCGGTACGCGCTCAGTCGCACGGGCGCGGCGCTGCTGCTCACGCTCGAGCCGCTTTTGACGCTTGGCCGGAATCGACTCGATGCCAAGGAAGACCGCGCCAACAAGCGCCTTCCACTGTCCGACAGTCATGTACGCGGTGACGTCCCCGCCCAGATCGATGCCGATCTCGGTGTCGTCAGCGACCGGCGAAAGGTCGTCAGCGAAGTAGTTGCCGGACTCGCGCGCGGAGAATTGTTCGTCACCTGGCTCGATGCGGATTGATACTCTGGTTGATGACATGGGGATCCCTTCTGTGTCGTGGCCCGTGCCAGGTTGCAGCTGGCGCGGGCCTACCTATCTCTGAAACTTGTTGGCGGCAGCGGTGACCCGGTCCAGCCGAACCCGCTTGCACGGCGGAATGCCGTAGTCGCTGAGTGGTGGTCCCGGGGCGGGCGCCGTAGGGGGAAGTCCGGCGCTCACCGCCCCGGGACCAGGCCCTGGCACTACACCAGGGCCAGCATGGAAGAAGTCGATCAGCTCGTTCTCTTCGCGGACCGCCTGCGCGTCAGCCGCGGCATCGCGGCCACCACGGACCGAATCATCCAGCGGCCAAACAGTATTGATCCACCAAGTCAGCAGCCGGTCGAGCCAGCCGATCACGCCGACTCCTTCAAACCGTCGATGTAGCGGTCCAGCTCCTCGCGCGGGAACTTGTTCTTCCCACCCTCGAACACCGCGATCAACTTCCCGCCGCGCCGCAGATCGTCGATGTGGCGAGGCGAGGTCGACAGGTACTCGGCCGCGGCATCGCGGTCGTAGAGGCCACGCATGGCGATAGATGCCGTCACGGCTTTCTCCTTGGTTTCGATTCGTAGAGTGGACGTTTCGGCTTCGGGAAATGCTGAACCTTCGGCTGCGGCGACGAGCAGTAGGTCACGCCGCGGCCTCGCGCGCGACCAGACGGGCGATGGCCTCTGCGCCATTCGGGGTGATCTTGAGGGTGTGCATGACCTCACCCTTGAACCGCGGAGCTTCGTGGGTTTCGATCGGCTTGAAGTACGACCGCTTGTGCGCGTACGCCGAGTAGCGGCGCCGAATCTCCACGCAGCCTTTGGATTCGGAGAACCGCCGCTCGGTCTCGACGTAGATCCAGCCCTTGTCGACGAGCAGGTCGCGCAGCCATTCCTCGCCGACGTTGTTGTTCGCGGCGACGGTGCGAAGTTTCAAGCAGTCCGTGTCGGCGACGTACAGCTCGACATAGTTGACCTTGGGAGCGTCTTCGGCGATCTTGTCGGCCATGCGCTGGTTGTCGATCGACAGACGTTCGTTGCGGCCGCGCAGAATCTGGAAGGCCTCGAACAGCTTCTCGTCTTCGGTGAGTTCACGAGCCGGAGATTCGCGCTCGGCGTTGAGGAGGTAGTCGCGGACCTGGCGGGCGACGATGGAGTCGCGGAGCAACATCCCTAGCCTGAGCACCGCGCGACGCGGCAACAGCCCGACAGATCGTGCCCGCGGGTCCAGACTTGAGAGGGAGCCAAACTCACTCTCAAATTCGGCGCGGTTGGCGACGCGGTAGCCGTCCGAGTCGAACTCGTCGCGGTTGGCCTTCAGGTGGTAGCGCACCAGCTCGACGTCGACCTCGTAGAACGTCGCGGCCTCGGTGGTAGTGACGTGCATGTCGTCGGGCAAGCAGCGGAGCACGCCCACCTTGTCCAGCACGTCGGTGTGGCCGGCGAGCTCATCACGCTCGGCTCTTGCGGCCGGTAATGTCAGGTCAGACATTCGAGCTTTCCTCTCGTTGTCGGTGCCCTCACCCCTCGCCGGGTGGGGGCTTTTGCTTAGGCGGGCCGTCGACCGTCTGCGCAGACCGCTGACACAGCGGGCACGCGGACTTCGTCATGAGCGATGAACAAGTCCTCCCAATGGCGGTCCAGGCGGCCGGCAAGTGCGAGCGCGAGGTCCTCGGAGATGTTCTTGAGCTGGCCAGTCTCGATCTTGTGAATCGTGGTTTGCGTGCGCCGGACGAGGTGCCCGAGGTCGCGCTGCGAATAGCGCTTCTCCTTGCGGGCCCGTCTCATCGCAGCCGGGTCGCGGACTTCCATCCAGCAATCCCTCCTCAGTACTGGCGGTTTGCGTCTTGCGCGGATCATGTTGCCTCCCAGTTTTCAGCGTGTCAACTGTCTGCGCAGACGGTAGCACTGTGGTTTTCAAACCGTCAACCACTGACTTGGCTATCTGACATGCGACGATTGATCTTGTGGTTTTCACGCATGAGGGCGCGTCGCTGGTACACCGAGAAACCGCTACGGAAAGTTGGCGGTCGTGAACGCACACACCCTGCGAAGCCTTCTTCTCTTAGGCCTCGACAAGCGGGCAGAGAACGGCCTGCCAACCGACTACCGAGCGGTAGAGAATGCCGTCAGGTACGAAGAAGAAGTGAGGCCCCGGGGACTGTCCCTGAACCGCACAACCATCTCCCAAATCCTGGACGGCACCTACAAAAAGGCGCCCAAGGACGGAACAGTCCGAGCGATCGGTTGGCTAGCTGATGTCTCCGACGAGGTTGCGTTCACAGCTGCAGGACATCAACCGCAAAGGGTTCCATTCGCAATGGAACTCCCTCGAGGGATCGATGATCTGACAGCACCGGAACGGCGCGCGGCACTCGACGTGCTGCGCGTACTTGTGGCGCAACGACAGGAGATCAATCGACATGAGCAGTCAGAGTCAGGCAACGATCATGATTCGTCCGCGACGACGGGAACATCGAATGAAGCGACCGAAGACGAGAAGACATTCGAATTCAACGTGTTCCGGTATGACCCATCCGATCCGGACGTGGTGGTCCAGGCCGCGACCCTTGAAGCTGCTAGTGAGCGAGATGCGCGCGACCAAGTCCGCTCCAGCCTGGCCCTAGCTGGCATCACCCTTTACGACAACAGTGGCGGAACCATGGTGGTCACGCATCGAGGATTGGGACCGCTGTTGTTCGATGTCGTTCGCGCAGATAAGTCTGAGCGAGATGAACGGGTCTTCGCCAGGCTGCGGGAGCTGGGGCAGGAATACGTTCGCGAACTAGACGAAAAGGCCGGCGCCACTGCTGCTCATCGTGGTGGTTTCATCGCATCCGCGGGGGACGTGGCCGAGCAGTTCCGGAGCTACATGAATCCGGCCAACGGCGGCGCGGATTCAACGAACGAGGGTCAATCCGCGCCGGACCGGTTCCGAGACTTCAGGGGTAGGTCCAATGCCGGCGAGGTCGAACGCCCAGACAATCAGGCGCAGTAGCGGCTTCGGCCAACATTCGAATGGCTGAGCGTCGAATCTGTCCATGACGTCGTGCTGTAGGCGCGCGAGTTCAGGGTCAACGGCCAACCTTCCACCCCGTTGCTGAAGCTGTCCGGATTCGCCGGTTGAGTTTACGTAATTCCATCGCGCAGATGACTTTTCAGCGGTAACTCGGGCGCCGGAGACCGGGCAGATGACGTGCGAATATCATTGTGTTCCTACAGTTTTCGTGCGAACGGCTTCCCCGGGCGTCAGCGTTAATTTACCTACCTAACGTATTTATTGACAGGAAATTTCGAGCGTTTGCACAATTGTTACCAATGTTGCTGGCGCGCCCCTTCTCGCTACTCGGCACACGTCAATAGCCAGCCAATTTTGCCGCGTTAGCTGACCCCCAAAAACTGCGGGGGGGGGGGCGTCTTTTGCCGTCTTTGATTTTCACCGAATTCGCACGGTGCAGGTCGAATCCAAGCGCGCTACACCGGCTGCGGTAATCACGTTCTCGGCACGCCGGCCGTCGACGAAGTGCCGTTGCCACCAGCAACGCCAGGAAACTCGTAGCCGGAGCAGCCTATCCAGTACCGCCGGTAGCAAACTCAACCTATTGCATCCAAGACGGACAGCAACCTCCTAGGATCGACACAGATTCAGACAAGACCAAGGGGGAAACCATGTTCCACACGCTCGCGCTGGCGACAGCGGCAGCCGGCGCCGCAGCCACAGCAATCGCAGTTTCGGCGCCTGCACGCGCCGACAACGTGGACTTCGGCACCAACCGCGCAGCGTGCCAGGCGGCAGAACAGCAACTGCATTCCGGCGGCAACAGCAGCGCGGACTGCTTCGAAACCGGCCCGGGCCACTACTCCCTGTACTACAGCCGGCGATGACCACAGCCGGAATCGATAGCCCGGTCGAAAAAAACCATCCGGTACGGCTGACGACCTCGATGGGCGTCCTGATCGCCCTCGCGGCAGTGATTGCTCTGAATGGCTGCAGCGGCCCGGCCAAGACCACCGTGCTCGCCACGTCGGGCACGCCCGAAGTCTCAACTGCACCGGTGCCGCAGTCAGCGCTCCTCGGATCGACACTTCAGGTCACCAAAGGCGACAACATCGCCGCCTACACCGTATCCAACCTGCGAATGGGCGCTCCGTCCCAGTACGCCGATTACGGCGTCAAGCCAACCGGAACGATCTACACCGTCGACGTCACCGTGCAGACGCAGGTTGGCGTGACCAGCGTCAACGCGTTGTATTTCAACGCGCGATCGGCAGATGGCACCAACTTCGGAGCCTGGACTGGAACGTCGGAGAGACAGATTGCACTGACACAACTGCCGCAAGGCCAGAAGCTCCGCGGGACAGTCGACTTCGACACCACCGCGCCGATAACGCAGATCGTTCTCAGCGGGCCGCTTGGCGAACAACTCGGGCTCTGGACTGTCGGATAGGAGACAGCCCTACTTCTGTTCACCGTCTTTCTTCTCCGGCCCCGAGTTCGGGAACAGGTATCGGCTGATGATGTAGAGGATGCCGATCGACTCGACGACGATCGATGAGAAGAACGCGATCATCACGCTGGACTCGACCTGATCCCATTGCGACACGAAGTACGTGACCATGAATCCGGTTGCGGCCAGGACAAGGAACCCGACGGTGATCAGCGTGAATCTGACGATCCGACGCCGGTACTTCCGCGCGTCCTCGAGTTCGCCCAAACGCGCCGCGTCGATGCGCTCAGCAATGGACGCGTCGGGAGGATTAGATTCCGGCGCGTTCGCGAGGTCATCGACTGAGGCCCTGAAGAACTCCGAAAAATCGATTGGGGATAGGCGGCCGTCTTCGCCGTCATCGGCTGGGGACAGCCCATGGAAAGTGACCATGTACTCGCTACGCGGACTCGATACGAGCCAGGCGATCAACCCGCTTTATCAGAGCTGGCACAGAGACGCCGAAGTACGCCGCCATCGCGACGTTCGACTCCCCACGTGACCGCAGGTACCGGACCTCCTCGGCCGGCATGAGCAGGTTGCCTGCGAACTCGTCGGCGTAGAACTCGTGCAGGTCGTACTTGGTTCCACGCTCGTCGATGAATGCGAAGTCGAGCACGCCCTGGTTGCTGCGCTCGACGTAGTGGCCGAGCTCGTGCGCGATCGTGAACCGCTGACGAGCCGGTGCCTCGGTCTTGTCGACGTAGATAACAGGGACCACGCCCGGGCGGGCTTCGATCATGCCGGAGACGCCGTCGCGGAGGTAGGTGTATTCGACCCGAATACCCATAGCCATGGCGATGGATTCGACGTCGACGGGGAATCGACCAGGCACACCGTAGTCGTTCTTCACGGTTATCGCGGCTTCTCTAGCCGCATCGACGACAAGCGCCATGGTTGATTCACCTCCCTCGTTGCCCTCAGTCTATCGATCAGCGGTATACCCGCAGGGTACCCGGCATGTCCGACATGGCCACTCGCCGACGCGCACAGCTGTACACGTCCGTCATGCGTGGTGTACACAGATGCCCACCCTGGAACCGATAGTGTGCAGTGATGTGTACATGAAGGCGAACCTAATATGGCCCTGACCTGGTGCCCCCAGTCGGGCTCGAACCGACACTTGGCGGATTTTAAGTCCGCTGCCTCTGCCAATTGGGCTATGGGGGCGGGCACCGAACCAACCGGCGCCGCCATGACGTTAGCGCCCCACGATCCGACCGAGCGTAGCGGTCCGGCCGAGTCGTGCCACTGCTGCGCGGCAGCATTCAGTGGGCGCCATCCGCCGACCAACAACACCACGCGGATCAACCATGCGTTGGAATCATGGGATACCACTCGTCTACGAGTTGAGGCCGATGGGTATCGATGCTTCACTGGACAGATGGCGACTTCGCCGACCACACCGATGAGCCAAGATACCCACGACACGGGCGTCAACCTGGCTGAGCGCATCAACGCGCTCTTCGACGCCCATCGGCGTCCCGATGGGCGGATGTGGACCAACGACGAAGTCGCAACCGCCCTCAAGAAGGCCCATCCCGATATCAAGGTCGGCGGCGCGTACCTCTCCGCGCTGCGTACCGGCAAGCGGGCGCGCCCCGGCATCGACCTGCTCGGTGCGTTGGCCGATTTCTTCCAGGTGCCGTTGTCGACCATCACCGATCCGGCTCGGTCACACTCACTCGATGAGCGGTTGGGAGCACTCGATGAATCCGCCCGCGACGACGTCGAGCTGATTGCCTTGCGTGCCATCGGCCTCAACAAGGAGTGCCTGGAAACCGTTGCCGCCGTACTGGATCACGTGCGCGCACTGCAAGGCCTGCCGACCATTGCCCCCGTGAAAGCCGAACGGTAGTCATGGACGCGTCGTGTGGCGCAGCAGCCGCTCTGCGCTCGACGCGCGAGCTCAAGGCGATTCACCGCGACTGCACACGCAAGCTCGTGGATTGGGGGCTGGACAAGCTCACCGCGGTCGACGACATCCGCGAGGTCGCCGGCCGGATCAGTGGGCGTGACATCCAGCTGCTGCCGTACCGCTTGTCAGGAAGCGGTGTGCACGGCATGTTGGTGCGAACAGGACCCACCGACTACGTGGTCTTCGACAGCGAGACCACCACGATGCACCGCGAGCACATCATCTTGCACGAGCTCAGCCATGTGCTGTGCGGCCACTCCGCCGCCGGCCACACTGGCCTGGGCGAAGTGCTGCGCCGGGAGAACTACCTGGACGACCAGGAGATCGAGGCTGAAACACTCGCCTCCATCATGGGACAACGGGTCAGACGCGATGCGCCGCAATCCATCTCGATATCGAACGCCAACTTGGGACGCATTCTCGCTTCGCTGAGACTCGAGGGCAATTCGGCGACGCCGTGATGTCTTCAGTGGCCCGCTTGCTCGAAAACACGGCGTTCAGTTATGTGGTCTCCGCAGCGTTCATATGGGGCGCCGTCGTCGTGGTGGCGCTGGCCATCAGCCGTTCCCCGGTGCGGCCGCCCGCCTCCATAGCACTGCTGATGTCGTTCCTGTTCAAAGGAATTGCGGTCACGCTGTCCATTCCGAGCGTCTCGGTATTGCTGGACCGCGCGATCGGGGTGCACAACATCTGCCGACTCATCCTGAGCCTGACCGGGGGCATGGCCTGGACTGCGTGCGTCCTCGCGGTCATCACGTTCTGGGGAGAGCCCGGCCGGCGTGCCTATCGCAGATTGCGCCTGTGGATCGTCCTTGCCTGCCTGGTCGCCGTCGCCTTGATTGTCTGCTGGATCGTCGCCCCGGAGGCCGAACTCCCCGTGGATTTCTACGCCGCGCACGGCGACGATCCGCTCTGGGTCACCTACATGCTGCTCTACCTGAGCACGTATGCCCTTGGCGCAGTTGTCATTATCGTCCGTTGCCTGCAGTACGCTCGCTACCACGAGGTGGCCTGGCTGCGGCGCAGTCTGCTGCTCACCGCCGCCGGCGCCGCGCTGTGTCTGGTCTTCTGCCTGCTGCGCGCGGACTCGGCCATCTACGGCTTGCTCACCAACCGCAGCATGTCCTGGCAGCACCTGGCGCCTTTCGTCGCCGCGGTGGGGCAGGTGCTGATCGTCATAGGTCTTGCGGGACCGTCCTTTTCCCAACTGGCCCGCGCAGCGGCCCGCCGCGCGCAGATCTACCGGTGGCACCGGCAACTCGAGCCGCTGTGGACCGCACTCTACGAAGGCAGTTCACACATCGCCCTCGCGCCGCCCCGAGCACCAATCGGCGACCATGACTACCGGCTGTACCGCCGCATCGTCGAGATCCGCGACGGGCTCAGCGCCATCCGCCCATACATCCGCGATGGCCCGTCGAAAACATCGGCAGCGCAACAAATTCGGTGTGCAATTCAGCATCAGCGCACCGGGCAGATTCCGGGTGGCGATTCACATGCCCAGATCGCCGGCGAACCGCGGGACACCGAGCAGGCCAACGAACTCGGCTGGCTTCTCGATGTTTCCCGCCAGCTACGGACCACCGGCAATCCCACGACGGTGACCTAACCGACGGCGCTGAGCTTCTCGATATCCGGGAACTCTGCCAACCGGAAGAATGCCTCCGCCCGGTCCAGAATGCGTTCCCGCATCGCGATGGTCTGACTGTGATCGGCGCCCTCGAGCAACGTGAAGTAGGCGCGCGGCATCAATGCCGCGGCATCGCGGGAATCGGCCAACCGCAACATGTCTCGGGAACCGGCGAAGAACAGCGAGGGTGTCCGGACCTGCGCCAGTACATCCTCGGGAACTCCAGGTTCGGCATCCCACTGCCGCATCAAGGCGACCAAACCCCGCGCGCCGAGGGCCTCGACCGTGGCGCGAAACCCTGAGCCCATCGACACCCCGCGATGCTCCTGCCACCCCCGCACGAATCCTTCGACACCCGACTTCTCCGTCACCGCAATGGCATCGGGGAACATCACAACGTTCACCGCACCACGTTGCGGCCGGGACGACGAGCCGGCGACCACCAAGGAAGCGAGCCGCTCCGGGGCAACCGCCGCCATGGTCAAACCGATACGACCGCCCAGCGAATACCCCAGGTAATGCGTCTTGCCGATCCCGAAGTGGTCGAGCAGCGCACACACGTCGCGCACCGAGGCCTGAATGTCGTACCCGGCGGGGTGTTCAGGCCTATCGCTGAGCCCGTGGCCACGCACATCAATGGTGATGACCCGGTAGCGCTGCGCCAACTGCGCCACGTAGCCGTGCTTGGACCACACTTTCGAGGACTGCAGCGAACCGTGAACGAGCAGCACGTCGCCGCAGACCGCACCCGGACGTTGCCGACCCCACGTTTGGTACGCAACCCGGACGCCGTCGGGATCGTTGCGCCGTATGAAACCTGTTTCAGTGGCGGTCATTCCGACCGCCGCCGCTGCGGACCTGAGAGTGGACATGACTGAGGACGCCTTCCCAACACAGTGAGCACTGCCGGACGTATCTCGCGCGACGCTGCGCATCCCTCAACTGGCCGTTACCAGATTGATAGGCAAATCAACTGTCCGTTGAATTCGCTCGCTCGTCAAGTCGAGAGCGGAAGAACCTGTTCACCGGCAATGGGGTCGGATACCACGCGGCCCTTGGTCGAGGCTTGGTCAGTCCAACGCGTCCCGTCCCATCGGCGAAACTCGTACCGGTGCAAGGGATCGGGGTACCAGTTCGCACTCGGTGATTGCGCATCGGTGACCACAGCGCGGTCGGCCGAGGCAGCAGTTGCCGTGCGTTCGGCCAGCATCAGCCCATGGCCAAGCGGGATTTCGCCACCCAAGTTGAACCGGCCCTGGCGTTTGACGACCTCGGTCTGCGCGATCTCCAATGCCGTGGTGACGATGCACCGGCCGGATTCGATGGCCGTGATCCGACCGCGCTGAACCACGAGAACCACCAGGTCCATGTCCAAGGAGACCGCCAACTCCACCTCGAGGGTGCCGGCCGACTTGCCGTTGACCAACACCTCGACGGTCCACAGGTGGCTGAACTCGATCCGGTGCGTCACCAGCTTCACGGTCTCCCGGGCCGCCGGGTTGTCGCCCGTCCGGCGGGCGGCGTCCATGAGCTCTGCAAATTTCTTCCATCCGTCGACGGCCAGATCAAGCAAGCTCTGCGACAGGAGGCCATCGATCTCCTTGGCCACCTCCCTCTCGACGAGAGACGAAACGCCGGGAAAGCGGGCAACGAGGTTGCTGACCGTCCCACTCTGCTGCAGCGAGTCGGCCAGCGCCTGAGTCGGTTCGACCGGCGCATCGCCATACAGGAGGTCTCGAACGGTCACCGGCTCAGTCAATGCGGATGGGCTCATCATCTTCCCCTTTCAAGCTCATGACATCGGGCCGGGAATGCACCGCCACTTGAATCGCGTACGTCATCTCGCCGGCCGCCGGCCTCTCACGCAGCCTGACGACCGCCGGACCACGGGGCCGCGTGATGACCCGGACCCGCGGGGGCCGAAGTGCGCGGCGGCCGAAGTGGACGGCCGCGGCCAACAGGAGTACCGCAATGACACCAGCGACCACGACGACCGGCCACCATTTATGGGGCGGCGGCGGGATGATGGGAGGCGGTGACACCGGCGGCGTCGTGATAGGTGGCGGCACCGGCAGACCTAGGGTCACGATGGTGAATTCTCCAGTGTCCCAAGCTGATCCATCCGTACAGGAGGCGCGCACGGTATGGCTGCCGACTGCGGCATCGGTTGGGACGGCAAACCACGTCGTGAATTCGCCGAGCCCATCGACAGTCACGTTGAACCGGGGTGGGGCGCCATCCCACGACAGCCCCACCGCCCGTTCGTGGTTGGCGCAGTTGAACTGCCAGCCGACGACCCGCACCGCGTCGCCTCGATGCCCCTGCGTCGGGTCGAGCGAGATGGACGCCGCCGGCGTTCCCTGGTTCGTCACCGGGCTGACGACCGTGAACTGCTGACTGGCTGCGACGTCTGGATCGCCGGCGCAGGCGGCCAGCACCGTGTACTCGCCGGCCGATGCCGTCGCGGGCACGGTGAACGGGACGCGGAAGAGGCCGGACGAGGCCTTGGTCGCCGGAGACCTGTCACCGTCCCAGAACAACAGCACGCTGCCGCTGTCCGGGCACGCAAAACCGGTACCTGTCGCCGTGAATTCCGAGCCCGCGGGTCCCTTCGGGGTACTCAAAGTCAAAGTGGGTTTCGGAGTTTCGACCACCGTGAAGGGTGCGGACGCCACCACTGATGCTATGCGCAGGGTCCCGCATACCGCGGTGACGGTGTGTGCGGCTGCCGGGCCATCCGGAACCGTGAACGCCAGGCTGCCAATGGCGGGGTCCACGGCCTTGGCGGCCAGAGGCTGGTCGTCCCACTCGAGGTGCGGCGCCTCGAGGCACGTCCCGAAGCCCTCAGGTGTAGCCGTCACCTGCGAGCCGGCGGACCCCTTGCCGGGATCCAGTGTGAGAGTGGGCTTCTCGGTCGCATCGACGGTGAACGTCGCCAGAGCCACCGTGCGGGCCCCATCCAGGAGTCTGCACACCGCAGTCACTCTGTGGGCACCGGCCGGACCATCCGGCACCGTGAACGTCAGGCTGGCCGATAACGCCTGACCGTCCCACAGCAGGTGCGGGGCGTCCAGGCAATAGTCGAAGCCCGTGACGGTGGCCTTGACCTGAGCTCCCGCGCCACCGTGGGTGGGCTCAAGTGCGAGGGTGGCCTGGTCCGCGGCCGGCGCAGGTGCCGCAATGACCGGTGGCAGCGCTTTGAATGCAGGTATAGCGGACGTCGTGGGCGCAGTCGTTGTAGGCGCGGTAGTTGTGGACGACGGATCGGCGAAGACCACGCCCGCGCCCCCGAACAGGATCGCCAACGAGATCGCGCATCCGCGGGCCAGCGCACCTGCCGCGCGGCGCGAGTAGCGGCGAGAACGTAGCGCACCCATGGCGCACCTCCTCTCACCTGGAAGCATCCGACGATGGCGCCCGGCCATCACGAGTACTGCAGTACTCGTTTCTCTGGTAGGTCGCTCGGAGAGGTGAAGTGCCGCAGCCAGAGCAGGCATCAGGACGTCAAGCCGTTGCCACCAAACACCCAGGTTTGACTGCTAGCTTCGCGCCGAACCTGGGAAACGAGCCAACTTTTACTGGAGGCAACCCGTGAACACGCTGGTCCGTCTGATCGCCGTCTTGGTCATCCCCGTCGTCCTGCTGGTGGGCGGCTGTGGGCACAAACAAGAAGCCGCGCAGGGAAACACCACATCGGATTCGATCCCCGCCGACCCGTCGGGCGACGCCGGTGACGCCGCGCCGATCTCCCAGACCTGCCCGGCGCAGGCCACCACGTCATTCGCCAAGACGAAGTTCGTCGCGCACAGCGGCCTGGCCTTCGGCGCGTTCCACCGCTGGCTGTGGAAACCGTTCCAGGCCGGCACGTTCAAGAAGGGCGCCGACGGACGCATCAAGGCCTTCATCAAGGGCGGCCTCTCGGCGCTGTTCGTGAAGCGTGAAGTCCGGCTGGCCGCCACCGACGTGCAGGCCGACCCCACGCTGTGCAAGGCGATCATCGCGCCGCTCGACAAGCTCGGGGACACCGTCCAGGCCGCGTTCGACAAGCTGAAGGGCGGCGACGCCAGCGGCATCACCGACCTGAACACCTCGATCGGATCGATCGAATCCATCTCGCAGAAGGACGGCGTGCCGATCCAGGAGGACGAGAACGCCGACCTGACCAAGAAACCGGCCTAGGTCATTCAGCACGCCCCAGCAGCAGCGAGCGCTCCGCTTCATTGGTGCTGAGGTCGGCGGCCTGAGTGAATGCTGCCGACGCCTCGGAGGTTCTGCCCAAGCGCTCCAACAGATCTCCGCGCACCGCGTGCGGCAACGGCGATCTGGGCATGGGATCGGGGCCGAGCGCGTCGAGGACCGCCAGCCCCGCTTCCGCGCCATGCGCACGGCCGTGGGCCACCGCACGATTGACCTCGACAACAGCACCGGGGGCGGCGAAAGCGAGCACGTCGTACAGGTCGGCGATCCGATGCCAATCGGTGTCCTCGACCCGGATCGCGCGCGCATGGCAGGCCGCGATCGACGCTTGCAGAAAGTACGTCCCGACGGGCGCGCCCGTCGCGGCGAGCTTCTCGGCGCGGGCCAGCGCCTGCAGGCCGCGGCGCCGCAACAGGTGATCCCACCGGGCGCGGTCCTGATCGTCCAACAAGACGGGCGCTCCGTCGCGATCGGTACGCGCAGGAATCCGCGATGCCTGAAGTTCGACAAGTGCCTGCAGCCCAAGCGAATCCGGAATGTCCGGCACCATGGCGGCCACCATACGCGCCAGCCGGATCGCTTCGAAGCAGAGATCGGGGCGCGTCCAATCCTCGCCGGCGGTCGCCACATAGCCCTCGTTGAACGTGAGGTAGATGGCGGCGAGCACGTCGTCGATACGGTCGACGCGGTCGGCCCCCGCCGGCAGCTCCATGTCCACGCCGACGAGGCTCTTCTTCGCACGGCTGATCCGTTGCGCCATCGTCGATTCCGGCACCAGGAAGGCACGGGCTATCTCGGCGGTGCTCAGTCCCGACACCAGCCGCAGCGTCAGCGCCGCCCGCGACGCCGCCGACAGCTCGGGGTGACACGTCAGGAACATCAGCCGGAGCACGTCGTCTTCGATGAAGTCGAGCTGCCCTTCGAAATCTGGCATGTCGACCTCCTCCAGCCGGTGCCCGACCTCCTCGGTCTTGCGGCGCAGTGTCTCCGCACGCCGGATGTGATCGATGGCGCGGCGCTTCGCCGCCGTCATGAGCCAGGCGGCGGGGTTCCCGGGAATCCCGCGGTCGGGCCATTCCTCCAGTGCCGCAACGAGTGCGTCCTGCGCGGCGTCCTCGGCAAGGTCGATGTCGCGCGTCATGCGGGCCAGTGCCGCCACCAGGCGCGCCGATTCGGCGCGCCAGGCGGCGGTCACTGCGTCGGCGCCGGTCGAGCCGGCACCTCCGGTACGGGTCACCGCAATGTCAGGCGCCCGGTTCCGGCGCGCCTGCGGGACATCCGGTGTCCGCGGGGCCTTCGATCAGGTGCTGCTCGATCCGGCCTTCCCATTCCGGCCAGTACCGGCGATGCAGCTCGGTGAACTGCCGGCAGCCCTCGGCGGCCTCGGCCGGGTTGCGGTACTCCAGGATCGCGTAGCCGCCGATGATCTCCTTGCCTTCGGTGAACGGCCCGTCAGTGCTGCTCAGCTGCCCGGAACGCACCTCGTAGCCGACCCGACCGTCTCCCTGCCCCAGACCGCCGCCATCGAGGAAGATGCCGTCAGCGGCATTCTTGGCGACGTACTCCCCCATCGCATCCACCAGTTCCTGCGGCGGCGGACCTTGGTTGGGATCCATGATGACCAAACCCATGTAGCGCATTGCGTGACCTTTCGTCGTCGAGTCAATCCTTCACACACACGTCGAACGGGCGGGGCCGTTTTCGACATTGCTACGGAAATGACTCGCGATCGAGCGAAAGTTCATCGCGTCGAACGTGAAGACGATGGTCAAAAATCGGCGGATGTTGACGATCTTCTTCACGCTCGGCTAGAGGTCGCCCAGGCCGAGGTGCTGCCTGACCGTGCCGGTCTGGACGGCCTGCCACCCGAGCCGCGTCAGCCCGACGTCGAAGCTGGAATGACTCGACGGGACCAAGACCCGCAGCAGCAGGCCCGAGCGTTCGAGCAGCTGCATGGCCTCGGCGACGGCCCGCAGGTCGGGATTCTGAAACACATCGCCGCGCGTCGAGACGCCCGCGGAGAACATTCCGCGCGGGGCCCGGGCGCCGGTTCGGAGCCACGACACGACGTCCGTCATGGCTCCGCGCTCACTGTCGAACGACGAGGATCCGAACAACGGCAGGATCGCCGCCGCGAGTTCAGCGACGGGCGCGGAAATCCACCAGGGCTGGTCGCTGCTCGTCATGGCGGCAGTGAATCACGAGTTCTGCGGCTGCGCCGGAAGATTGGCGTAGTTCTCGACCGGAGAACGCCCCTTCGCGGCGCGCAGTGCCGCTGCCAGCAGCGCGTCGCGGAACTGCGGGTGCGCGATCGCCGCCAACGCCTCACCGCGTTCTCGGACGGTCTTGCCTTCCAGTTCCGCGGCACCGTATTCGGTGACGATGACGTCGACCTGGTGCCGCGGCGTGGTGATGACGGCGCCCGGCCCGAACCACGGCACGATCCGCGACCGCAGCTGGCCGTCCTTCACGAAAGTCGAAGGCAGACAGATGAGTGAGCGGTCCGACAGCTCCAGACCCGCCCCGGCGACGAAGTCCTCCGCGCCGCCGATCCCGCTGAACTGTCCCCCGTCGATGGTGTCGGCGATGACCTGTCCCTGAATGTCCACCGCGAGCGCGCCGTTGATGGAGACCATGCCGGTGTTGGCGGCGATCACCTCCGGCGAGTTGACGATGTCGACGGGCAAGAACGCGACATCGCGATTGTCGTCGAGCCAGGAGTAGAGCTCCTGCGACCCGAACGCGAACGTCGTGACGCTGACGCCCTCGTACTGGCCCTTGCCGGTGTTGGTGATCTTGCCGGCGCGATGCAGGTGCATGCAGCCGTCGGTGAACATCTCGGTGTGCAGGCCATACCCGCTGCCGTCACCCTCGGCCAGCAAGGTGGCAATCTGGTTGGGAATTGCGCCGATTCCGGTCTGCAGCGTCGCCCCCGAACCGATGAAGCCGACGGCGTGCTGCGCGATCGCCCGCTCGACCTCCGTGAGCGGCACATCGCCCCCGGGCAGTGCCAGCGGGGCGTCGGTCGAGCGCACGAGGATGTCGATCTCGTCGACGTGCAGTGCGTGACGGCGCGAGCCGTAGCCGAAAGTCCTTGGGTAAGCGTCGGAAACCTCGACGATGAGCAGGCGTTGTGGGTCGGCGCCGGCGCGGCGCAACTCGTCGATGGTGCCGCCGGCGTGCAACGACAGCGAGCACCAACCGTCGGCATCCGGTGGCGTCGCCACTGTCGTCATCACCCGCGGCGCTTGCCGTTCCAGCAGTGGGGCGAATCGGCGAAAGTCCGCGGCCGCGAACTCGATGTCGGCGCCCATGTCCCGCAGCGCCCGCTCGATCGGGCCGAAGAAACCGGACACGTAGTGCACGCCCGGTCGCGAAAACAGTTCGGTACCAACGGCTAACAGCGCACCGAAGACTCGCAGATTCGTCCAGTCCTGGCGTGCACCGAGCGCCCGCAGCACGGCCGGCGGCTGGCCGGGACCCAGGGTGATCCCGATCGTGTCGACCGGCCCCAACCGGGCAGCGGCCTGGTCGGCACTGAGTTCGGTTGGCATCGCTGCCTTAGACGTCCATCTCGATCAGGACCCGGCGCAGCAGCTTGCCGGTGGTGTTGCGCGGCAACTCATCGATGAACACCACGTCGCGGGGCACCTTGTGCCGGGCCAGATTGTTCTTGACGAACGCCTTGATCTCATCGGGGTCCTGCGCGGCGCCGGGCTGCAACACGACAAATGCCCGCAGGCGCTTGCCCCACTCGACGTCGTCGACGCCGACCACGGCCGCGTCAAAGATGTCGTCCCTCTCGGCGAGGAGTTCTTCGACTTCTTGCGGGAAGACGTTCTCGCCACCGGAGACGATCATGTCGTCGTCACGGCCGTCGACGAACAGCAGCCCATGGTCGTCGAAGTGCCCCATGTCGCCGCTGGACATGTAGCCGTCGATGATCTGCTTGGTCCGGCCGTCGGTGTATCCGGCGAATGGTGCGCCGTTGCGGACGAAGATGCGGCCGCGACGGTTGTTTCCCTTGATGCGTTGGTCGTTTTCGTCGTACAACACCACCTCGCACGTCACGGGCGCCCGTCCGGCGGTGCCCGGGGCGAGACGCAGTTCGGCCGGGGTGGCGACGCTGGCGATGGCGCATTCGGTCGAGCCGTACAGGTTGTGGAGCACGTCGCCGAAGGTGTCTTGGACCCGGTTCGACAGCTCGGGGCTCAGCGCCGACCCGGCGATGAGGATGGTGTTCAGCGACGAGGTGTCGTACTTGCCGATGACCTCGGGCCCCAGTTCGACGATCCGGTGCAGCATCGTCGGCACCGCGACCAGCATCTGGGCCTTGTGCTCGGCGATCAGCTGCAGGGTCCGCTCGGCGTTGAAGCGCCGGGCGGTCACCACCTTGTTGCCCAACGCGGCGCCGACGGTGTAGGTGGCCCACCCGGTGCTGTGGAAGATGGGCGAGACGATGACCATGGTTCCCTTGCGCGGGAACGGAATTCGGTCGATGATCTGCGCCGTCGCCAAGGGCGATACCGAGCTGCGGGGTGCGCCCTTCGGCAGGCCCGTCGTCCCGCTGGTTAGGATGACCGATCCACCCGCCTTGCTCGGCGCAGGCAGCGGCTCGGTGGAGTTGGCCGCGATGATGGCGTCCAGGGTAAGCATCGACTCGGGCACGTCGACGCCCTCGTCGACCCACGTCAACCCGCGCGGCATGTCCGCGGGCAGGGCATCGAGAAGTCCGAGGAACTCGCTGTCGTGCAGCACCACCTTGACGCCTTCGCGCTCGCAGACCTGAGCGAACTGCGGCTTGGCGAACCCGGTGTTCATCAGCACCAGCCGGGCCCCGAGCTTTCCGCACGCCGCCATGGCAAGGACCAGACCACGATGGTCCCGGCACAGCAGCCCGACGACGGAGCCTTCGGTCACGCCCAGGCCCTGTAGCCCGCGCGCCAATGCCCAGGACTGGTCGTTCACCTCTCCGTAGGTCAACGTGCCGCGTTCATCGACCAGCGCGGGCAGGTCCGCGTATTTGCGCCCACCCTGGATGGCCATGGACGCCTGCGGCCCGAATACCGGCGCGTTCTTGGCGGTCTCCACCATCACTCCAGGGTTGGACAGATCCAAAAATCCGGTCTCAACGAGCCGCTTCACCGCGTTCACGGACTCCCCAACACGGCCCAGCTTCTGCAGCACTCCACCGACGACGTCGAACACCTATGCCTCCCAAGTTCGAGGGGTGATCGACCCCACACGACTGGCACGTTAGCCGGTAGAACGCCGTGAGAACACCACCTACCGGGAGCTAGGCACTACACAACGTCGGCTGCGGCCGTGTGAGGCCGGTCCCTGATGCACCCAGCAACATGAGACCTCCAAAAGCGGTGTGTTTCTCCAGGCTTACCCGTGTCACCAGCGACAACGGCCGGCTCTGCCACAGTCTTGATATGACCGCACCGAAAACTTGCGGCTTCTTAACGCCACTCGACCCCTTTGCGTCCAGGGTGTAAAGACGCTGGGCACCACCTGTGGGCACCAGCCCAAATTGCCAGACTCACCCTTTTGACCTGGTAAAACTCCGGCCAGTTCAGCCAGCTCGCACCCCGAAATGCTCCCCGGATATGACCCATGTCACCGTGCCCGCAAGGACTCCGTAAATGAACGCGCGGCGCCCGTAAGGAAAGCATCAAGACCAGAGCCGGACCCACCGTGGCGGCGTTTACTTCGCCTCGTGGGCGCCGCCGAGACGCGCCCGAACGGAGCCAACATGTCTGTCGCGATTTTCGTCGTGCTGACCATCGCATTGTTCGCGGTGCTCGGCCTGATCCAGAAGGCGGTGGAACGCCTGTGAACTACGCCAACGCCATCGGCCTGGTGCTGTGTCTGGTGATCGCACTGTTCCTCGTCGCCGCACTGCTCTTTCCGGAGCGGTTCTAGTGAGCCCCACCGCCGCAGGCATCACGTTCCTGCTCTCACTCATCGTCGCGCTCGCGGCGGTCCATGTGCCGTTGGGCGACTACATGTTCCGCGTATACACGTCGGAAAAGCACTCGCGCGCAGAACGTCTCATCTACAAGGCAATCGGCGCCGATCCGCATGCCGAACAGAACTGGGGCGCCTACGCCCGCAGCGCGCTGGCCTTCTCCGCCATCTCCCTGCTGTTCCTGTTCGCCTTCCAACTGGTGCAGGGCCTGCTGCCGCTGCACCTGAACAACCCGGCCACCCCGATGACGGCCGACCTCGCGTGGAACACCGCCGTCAGCTTCGTCACCAACACCAACTGGCAGGCCTACTCGGGTGAGACCACCCAGGGACACCTGGTGCAGATGGCCGGCCTGTCGGTGCAGAACTTCGTCTCGGCCGCCGTCGGCATGGCAGTCGCCGTCGCACTGGTCCGCGGGTTCGCCCGCCGGCACGCCACCGAACTGGGCAACTTCTGGGTCGACCTGGTGCGCGGCACCATCCGAATCCTGTTGCCGCTCGCGGTGATTGCCGCAGTGATCCTGATCGCCGGTGGCGTGATCCAGAACTTCCACCTGCACGACCAGATCGCCAACACCCTGGCCGGCGCCCAGCAGACCATCACCGGCGGCCCGGTGGCCAGCCAGGAAGTCATCAAGGAACTCGGCACCAACGGTGGCGGTTTCTTCAACGCGAACTCGGCGCACCCGTTCGAGAACGCGACCGCCTGGACCAACTGGGTGGAAATCTTCCTGCTGCTGGTGATCTCGTTCTCCCTGCCGCGGACCTTCGGCCGCATGGTCGACAGCCGCAAGCAGGGCTACGCGATCGTCGCGGTGATGGCCACGCTCGCCCTGATCAGCTGCAGCCTCATGATGCTGTTCCAGGGACAGCACCACGGCACCGTCCCCACCGCCATCGGGTCGGCGATGGAAGGCGTGGAACAGCGCTTCGGCGTGGCCAATTCGGCAGTCTTCGCCACCGCCACCACCCTGACCTCCACCGGCGCCGTGGATTCGTTCCACGACTCGTACACCTCGCTCGGCGGCATGATGACGATGTTCAACATGCAGCTCGGTGAGGTCGCACCGGGCGGTACCGGGTCCGGCCTGTACGGCATGCTGATCCTCGCGGTGATCACGGTGTTCGTGGCGGGCCTGATGGTGGGGCGCACCCCCGAGTACCTGGGCAAGAAGATCACCCCGCGGGAGATCAAGCTGGCGGCAAGCTATTTCCTGGTGACCCCGCTGATCGTGTTGACCGGCACCGCTTTCGCCATGGCCCTGCCAGGTGAACGCGCGGCGATGCTCAACGCGGGCCCGCACGGCCTGTCCGAGGTGCTGTACGCCTTCACCTCCGCGGCCAACAACAACGGCTCGGCATTCGCAGGCCTCTCGGTCAATACCGTTTGGTACAACACGGCTTTGGGCCTGGCCATGCTGATCGGCCGCTTCCTGCCGATGATCCTGGTGCTGGCGCTGGCCGGCTCGCTGGCCAAGCAGGGCAGCACTCCCCCGTCGATCGGCACGCTGCCGACGCACCGTCCGCAGTTCGTCGGCATGGTCGCCGGCGTGACGCTGATCCTGGTCGCCCTCACCTTCCTGCCGGCTCTCGCGCTCGGCCCCCTTGCTGAAGGAATCCACTAGATGTCCACCAACACCGCAACCGTCGGGATCGCTGACCCCGACCACCCCGCACAGGCCCACGGCGCCAAGAGCAAGGGCCGCGTACAAGGCGGCCTGCTCGACCCCAAGATGCTGTGGAAGTCGCTGCCGGACGCCCTGCGCAAGCTGGACCCGCGCACCCTGTGGCGCAACCCCGTGATGTTGATCGTCGAAATCGGCGCCGTCTGGTCGACGGTCCTGGCCGCGTTGGAGCCCAGCTGGTTCGCCTGGCTGATCGTGTTCTGGCTCTGGCTGACAGTCGTTTTCGCGAACCTGGCCGAAGCCGTTGCCGAAGGCCGCGGCAAGGCGCAGGCCGCGAGCCTGCGAAAGACCCAGTCCGACACCATGGCCCGCAAGCTGGTCGGCTGGGCGCCGGGCAGCGCCGGAACCGAAGAGGAGATCGCCGCTCCGCTGCTGCAGCAGGGCGACATCGTCGTCGTCGAGGCCGGGCAGGTCATCCCCGGCGACGGTGACGTCGTGGAAGGCATTGCCTCCGTTGACGAGTCGGCCATCACCGGCGAATCAGCCCCCGTCATCCGGGAATCCGGTGGCGACCGCAGCGCCGTCACCGGCGGCACCACGGTGCTGTCCGACCGGATCGTCGTGCAGATCACCCAGAAGCCGGGCGAGAGCTTCGTCGACCGCATGATCGCGCTCGTCGAGGGCGCCAACCGGCAGAAGACCCCCAACGAGATCGCGCTCAACATCCTGCTGGCCGCGTTGACGATCATCTTCGTGTTCGCCGTCGCGACGCTGCAGCCGCTGGCCATCTACTCGAAGGCCAACAACCCGGGTGTGCCCGACACCGAGGCGCTCGACGCCTTCGGCGTCACCGGCATCGTGATGGTCTCGCTGCTGGTCTGTTTGATCCCCACCACAATTGGCGCACTGCTGTCCGCCATCGGTATCGCCGGCATGGACCGGCTGGTGCAGCGCAATGTGCTGGCCATGTCCGGCCGCGCCGTCGAAGCCGCCGGCGACGTCAACACCCTGCTGCTCGACAAGACGGGCACCATCACCCTCGGCAACCGCCAGGCGTCGGGCTTCCTCCCGGTGCCCGGTGTCACCGCTGAGCAGCTCGCCGATGCGGCGCAGCTGTCCAGCCTCGCCGACGAGACCCCTGAGGGTCGGTCAATCGTGGTGTACGCCAAGGAAACCTACGGCCTGCGCGCCCGGACCCCGGGTGAGTTGACCGACGCCACCTGGATCGAGTTCACCGCGCTGACCCGCATGTCGGGCGTCGATCTGCACGACGGCCAGCAGCTGCGCAAGGGCGCAGCCAACTCCGTCGCCGACTGGATTCGGGGCCACGGCGGCACCGTGCCATTCGAATTGGGCGAGATCGTCGACGGCATCTCCGCGGCGGGCGGCACCCCGTTGGTAGTCGGTCGCATTCAGCAGGGCAAGGCCGAAGTGCTCGGCGTCATCCACCTCAAGGACGTCGTCAAGCAAGGCATGCGGGAGCGGTTCGACGAGATGCGCAAGATGGGCATCCGCACCGTCATGATCACCGGCGACAACCCGTTGACCGCCAAGGCGATTGCCGACGAGGCCGGGGTCGACGACTTCCTGGCCGAAGCCACGCCCGAGGACAAGCTGGCACTGATCAAGAAGGAACAGGCCGGCGGCAAGCTGGTCGCGATGACCGGTGACGGCACCAACGACGCCCCCGCGCTGGCCCAGGCCGACGTCGGCGTCGCGATGAACACCGGCACCTCGGCGGCCAAAGAGGCCGGCAACATGGTCGACCTCGACTCCGACCCGACCAAGCTCATCGAGATCGTGGAGATCGGCAAGCAGTTGCTGATCACCCGCGGCGCGTTGACCACGTTCTCCATCGCCAACGACATCGCGAAGTACTTCGCGATCATCCCGGCGATGTTCGTGGCCCTGTTCCCCGGCCTGGATCTGCTGAACGTCATGCGGCTGCACAGCCCGCAGTCGGCGATCCTGTCCGCGGTGATCTTCAACGCCCTGGTGATCATCGCGTTGATCCCGCTGTCGCTGCGCGGTGTCCGATACACCCCCAGCAGTGCGTCAAAGCTCTTGAGCCGCAACCTGTATGTCTATGGCCTCGGCGGCATCATCGCCCCGTTCATCGGCATCAAACTCATCGACCTGCTCATCCAGTTCATCCCGGGGATGTCTTAATCATGAATATTGGCAACCTGATTCGCGTACACGCTGCCGCCCTGCGCGCGCTGCTGGTCCTGACCGTCATCACCGGTCTGGCCTACCCGGTGCTCGTCTGGGCCATCGCCCAGCTCCCCGGGCTCAAGGACAAGGCCCAGGGCTCGCTCGTCACCGCGGGCGGCAAAGTCGTCGGCAGCTCCCTCATCGGCCAGCTGTTCACCGACGCCAAAGGCAATGTGCTGCCGCAGTATTTCCAGGGTCGGCCGTCGGCCGCCGGCACCGGGTACGACCCGATGTCCAGCGGCGCGAGCAACCTCGGCCCCGAGAGCATTGTCGACACGCCAGGTGACCCGGCCGAGATCAAGGCAGGCAAGTCGGCCAGCGACGCCGGATTCAAGCCGAGCTTGCTGACCCAGGTGTGCACGCGGAGCTACGGCGTCGCGGACACCGAGGGCCTGGACCACAACGCCGGGGCACGTCCGTTCTGCACCTCGGACGGCGTGGGCGCGGTGCTGTCGGTGATCGGGCCGCGGGATGCCACGGGCAACGTCACTCATCCCACCAAGGTGGTCAGTGTGAACCAGCCGTGCGACACGACCAAGACGCCGTTCGCCACGACCTATGAGGGTGTGCGCGTCGAATGCGCCAAGTACGGCGAGGATTACACCGCCGGGCAAATCGTCGCGATCCGCGGTTCAGCACCCGCCGACCCGCAGGTTCCGGCCGACGCCGTCACGGCGAGCGGCAGTGGCCTGGACCCTGACATCTCGGTCGACTACGCCGACCTGCAGGTGGGCCGGGTCGCCAAGGTCCGACACATCTCGGCCGACCAGGTCCGGGCTCTGGTGCAGGACAACACCAGTGGCCGTGCCCTGGGTTTCATGGGTGAGCCGCGGGTCAACGTCCTGCAGCTGAATCTCGCGTTGGATAAGCGATACCCGCTCGGGTCATCTGCCGGACTTCGTCCGGCAACCAGCTGACCTACTGGACAATGGGACATATGGAAGTGCCGGACAAGCGGGGCGAGCTTCGCATCTACCTGGGTGCGGCCCCTGGCGTGGGCAAGACCTTCTCGATGCTCGGCGAGGCGCGCCGCCGGCTCGAGCGCGGCACCGACGTGGTCGCGGCCGTGGTCGAGACGCACGGCCGCAAGAAGACGGCCGAGGCAATGGAGGGCATCGAACGGATCCCGCCGCGGTTCATCGACTACCGCGGCGGGACGTTCGCCGAGCTGGATGTCCCGGCGGTGCTGGCCCGCCACCCCGAGGTGGTGCTGGTCGATGAACTGGCGCACAGCAATACGCCCGGCAGCAAGAACGCCAAGCGCTGGCAGGACGTCGAGGAACTGCTCGCCGCCGGCATCACCGTCATTTCCACGGTCAACGTCCAGCACCTCGAGAGCCTCAACGACGTCGTCGCCCAGATCACGGGCATCGAGCAGCAGGAGACGGTGCCGGACTCCGTGGTGCGCAGTGCCGCCCAGATCGAACTGGTCGACATCACCCCGGAAGCGTTGCGCCGCAGGCTGTCCCACGGCAACGTGTACGCACCCGAACGCGTCGATGCGGCGCTATCCAACTACTTCCGGCAGGGCAACCTCACCGCCCTGCGCGAACTGGCACTGCTGTGGCTGGCCGACCAGGTCGACGCCGCACTCGCGAAATACCGTGCCGAACACAATATTTCGGATACCTGGGAAGCCCGCGAGCGCGTCGTCGTGGCGGTCACCGGCGGCCCGGAATCAGAGACCCTGGTCCGGCGGGCGTCCCGCATCGCCTCCAAATCCAGCGCCGAGCTGATGGTGGTGCACGTCGTCCGCGGCGACGGACTGACGGGCGTCTCCGCCCCGCAGATGGGCAAGGTGCGCGAGCTGACGACCAGCCTCGGCGCCACCCTGCACACCGTCGTCGGCGGTAGTGACGGTGACGTCCCCAGTGCCCTACTGGATTTCGCCCGCGAGATGAACGCCACCCAGTTGGTGTTGGGCACATCGCGACGGTCACGCTGGGCCCGGCTCTTCGACGAGGGCATCGGCGCCAAGACCGTCCAGAACTCCGGCAAGATCGACGTGCACATGGTCACCCATGAGCAGTCCCAGCCCGGCTGGTCCTGGTCGACGGCGACCCGCGGGCAGCGGCACCTGGCGTCCTGGCTGGCCGCTATCGTCGTGCCCGGCATCATCACCGCCATCACCTCCCTGCTGGATCCGTTCCTGCACATCGGCGGCGAGAGCGCGGTGTTCTTCATCGGCGTCCTGATCGTCGCGTTGCTCGGCGGCGTCGCGCCGGCCGCCCTGTCGGCAGTCCTGTCCGGGCTGCTGCTCAACTACTTCTTCGTCGCCCCGCGCTACAGCTTCACCATCGCGGATCCGGACAGCGCGCTGACCGTCGTGGTGCTGCTGGCCGTCGCGGTCGCTGTCGCCGCGCTGGTCGACGGTGCCGCCAAACGGTCCAGGGAAGCCCGGCACGCCTCGCAGGAAGCTGAGCTATTGGCGCTGTTCGCCGGCAGCGTGCTGCGCGGCGCCGACCTGACCACGCTGCTGGAACGCGTCCGCGAGACCTACGCGCAACGGGCCGTCAGCCTGCTGCACGAGGAGGACGGCATCGTCGCCTGTGTCGGCAAAGAACCCTGTGTGACAGTCGATTCCGCTGACACCGCCATCGAAGTCAGCGACGACGAATACTGGCTGCTGATGGCCGGCCGCAAGACCGAGGCGCGCGATCGTCGGGTGCTCGGCGCCGTCGCCCGGCAGGCGGCGGGGCTGGTGCGGCAACGTGCCTTGGCCGAGGAGGCCGGCCGCGCCGAAGCCATCGCCAAGGCCGACGAACTGCGCCGCTCCCTGCTCAGCGCCGTCAGCCACGACCTGCGCACCCCGCTGGCCGCGGCCAAGGCGGCGGTGTCGAGCCTGCGCAGTGAGGACGTCGGCTTCTCCCCCGAGGACACCGCCGAACTGCTGGCCACCGTCGAGGAATCCGTCGACCAGCTGACCGCATTGGTGGGCAACCTGCTGGACTCCTCGCGGCTGGCCGCCGGGGTGGTGAAACCGGAGCTGCGGCGCGTGTACATGGAAGAGGTCGTGCAGCGGGCGCTGCTCGGAATCAGCCGAGGCGCAACCGGTTACGGGCACCGTGGGCTCGAACGGATCAAGGTCGAAGCCGGCGACGCCGTCGCACTGGCCGATGCGGGCCTGCTGGAGCGGGTGCTGGTCAACCTCATCGACAATGCGCTGCGCTACTCCGCGGGCAGCGTGGTGCGGGTGAATGCCGGACAGGTCGGCGACCGGGTGCTGATCACCATCGTCGACGAGGGGCCAGGCATCCCCCGCGGCGCCGAGGAGCAGCTGTTCGCGCCGTTCCAGCGCCTCGGCGACCATGACAACAGCACCGGCGTGGGACTTGGCCTTTCGGTCGCGCGCGGTTTTGTCGAAGCAATGGGCGGCACCATCTCTGCCACTGACACCCCCGGCGGCGGGCTGACCGTCGTGGTGGACCTGGCAGCCGCGGGAAAGGATCGGGTGTGACACGGGTTCTGGTCATCGACGACGAACCACAGATTCTGCGTGCGTTGCGGATCAACCTGTCGGTGCGCGGGTACGACGTCACCGTCGCGGCCACGGGCGCCGAGGCATTGAAGGCGGCCGCCGAACACAAACCGGACGTGGTGATCCTGGACCTCGGCCTGCCCGACATGTCCGGCATCGACGTACTGGCCGGGCTGCGCGGCTGGCTCACCGCTCCGGTGATCGTGCTGTCGGCGCGCACCGACTCGATGGACAAGGTCGAGGCCCTCGACGCCGGGGCCGACGACTACGTCACCAAACCGTTCGGCATGGACGAGTTCCTGGCCCGGCTGCGGGCCGCCGTGCGGCGCGGCGCGGCGGCGTCCGAGACCGACGAGCCCGTCGTCGAAACATCGTCATTCACCGTCGATCTCGCGGCCAAGCGAGTGACCCGCAGCGGCAACGAGGTGCACCTGACCCCCACCGAATGGGGCATGTTGGAGATGCTGGTGCGCAACCGCGGCAAGCTGGTGGGCCGCGAGGAACTGCTCAAAGAGGTGTGGGGTCCGGCGTACGCCAAGGAGACCCACTACCTGCGCGTGTACCTGGCGCAGCTGCGCCGCAAGCTCGAGGTCGACCCGTCACACCCCAAGCATCTGCTGACCGAGGCCGGGATGGGGTACCGCTTCCAGGAGTAGCGTCAGCCTTTCACCGCTTGCAGGGTGTAGGTCATCGGCATCCGGTCACGCCCGCCGGCGAGGACGTATTCCTCCTCGAAGTCGCTGCTGGGGATCATCGCCTCCCCCAACGGATTCCATGGCACCTCGCGATGTTCTTCCAGCGCGGTGACGGTCAGCCCGGCCTCGGTGAGCGCGGTGAAGATCTCCCCGAGACCATGGTTGAAGCTGACCGACTCGGGCGCGGTGACGACACCCGAGCCGGCGTAGCTCTCGTGTTCGACGAAAACCGTTCCGCCATCCTCGAAGTAGGGATACTCCAGCACCAGCAGACCGTCCGGCCGCGGGTCGCAGATCGCCCACAGCACGGGGTGCCCCTCGCGCATGAACAGCCGTCCCCCTGGCCTTAGCAGCTCGGCAACGACAGCCGCCCACCGACGGATGTCGGGCAACCAGCAGAGGGCGCCGATGCCGGTGTAGACCACATCGCAGCATCCCGCGCCGAGCGCCCCGACCGCACCGTCCACGTCGGACTCGACGAAGCGCACGTCGGCGTTGGCCCGACGAGCCAGGTCCCGGCCCGCGTCCAGGGCGGCCGGCGAAAAGTCCAGCCCCGTTACCGAGCGGGCACCGAGCCTGGCCAGCGATACCGTGTCGGTACCGATGTGGCACTGCAGGTGCACCACGTCGCGGCCGTCGAGCTGCCCGAGCCGCGGCAGGTCGTAACGCACGACGGCCGAAAGGTATTCGGGGTCGTCGAAGGCAGCCAGGTCGTAGCCATCGAGCGCGGTGTGCAACGGCACCCGCGCCTCCCAGTTCGCCAGATTGATGCTGCGCCAGTCGTCGATCACGGCTTCATCCTCACAGCCCGGCGCGTGCAGTTCGACTGATTTTTATCCGTCAGTTGGCCGACCACACGCGCTCCCCGTGACGCGAACGACGGCACCCTGATTTGCGCGGTACGAACCCAACGCATCAGAGCCCGCAGATCATCCCTAATGGTTAGCCACCCTAGATATGCGGTACGTCACACCGGGCAGGCGGAATCGCAGCACCCCCGTTCGGCTTATACCAGGCAACTAGAACTTCAAGGACGGGGAAACAACATGAGCGCCATTCGTAACGTGGCCAACAAGGTGGCACTGACCGCCGTGGCCGCCTTCACGATCGCCGTCGGCGCCATCGCCGGCCCGGTCGCCACCGCCAGCGCCGCCGACGACTCCTGTGCGAACGTCGAGGTCGTCTTCGCCCGCGGCACCTTCGAAGGCCCCGGCGTCGGAGCCACCGGCCAAGCCTTCGTCGACGCACTGAACGCCCGGATGCCCGGCCGCAACATCGACGCCTACGGCGTGAACTACCCCGCCTCCCTGGACTTCGGCCAGGCCGCCGAGGGCGTCGCCGACGCCACCAACCGCATCGAGTCCATCGCCGCCTCGTGCCCCGCCACCAAGATCGTCATCGGCGGCTACTCGCAGGGCGCGGCCGTCGCCGGCTACAGCACCATGAGCAGCGTGCCCGCCGGGTTCGTCCTGCCCGCCGGCATCAGCGGCCCGATGCCCGCGTCTGTCGCCTCGCACGTCGCCGCAGTGGTCCTGTTCGGCACCCCGAGCCCGTTCGTGCTGAGCGTCGCCGACCGCAGCGCCCCCGCCATCAACATCGGCGGCGCCTACGCCGGCAAGACCATCCAGCTGTGCGCCCCCGGCGACCCGATCTGCGGTGGCGGCATGGACCGCTCCGCCCACAGCGCCTACAAGTTCAACGGCATGGCCAACCAGGCCGCGGACTTCGTCGCCCGCCAGCTGGGTGCCCCCGCCGCTCCGGCCGCGCCCATCGTCCAGACCTCGGACGACACAGCCAACTGAATCACCCCCAGCCGACGGCCGGAAGCCAGTCTCACGAGGACTGGTTCCGGCCGTCGGTCTGTCCGGCGACCTTCACGCGGCACCCCGATCGAACTATGGTGAAGTAGTCATATCTCGATACGCCGAGACAAACAGGGGTGAACAGTAATGAAGGTTTCCACCAAGAACGTGTCGACCTGTGGCTGTCAGTGCAACGCATGCCGCGACGGGCACCACTGTCACAACCGCCCGAACTGCAAGGTCTAGCCACCGCTTCTGCCCCGACGCGACGCACTAGGACACACGTCGTGTCGCGGTAGAAGCCAGTCATTTACGAATCCCCCTTTTGTGCGAAGTTGACGCGCCGGAGGGGGATTTTCGTTTTTCGGCTGCGTTTGTCTCGCATCAGCCACGTGACATTTTGGTGCAGGGGCCGGTCCGCCGCCGCTCTTACGATTGCTGAGGGGACTTGTCTTTGATGCCAATAGGGGGCGAAGTGAAACAGCTGACGGTAGACACCGACGCAGCCTTGAACGCGGCACAGGGCGTGAGCACTGATGCGGCGGAACTCAGACAAGAGCTGGCACGCCTCGAGCGCGAATGGCAGGACATCGCACACGGCTGGAAAGGCTCAGCCGCGGGTGCCTACACCGCGCTATGGGAGCAGTGGCACGACGCAGCCACCAAGGTCGTTCAGTCGGTGTCCGAGTCCGCACAAAAGCTGAATCAAGCGGCCGCCCTCTACACACAGCAGGACGAAGAATCCGCCAACGTGGTGCGGTCCGCATCACCCCACCTCACCGCCGAAATGGGGCTGTGATGCGGTACAAGGTCGAGCTGACCGAACTCGAGCGATTCGTCGAAAAGCTGCAAGCGTTCGAACGGCATGCCGAGACCGTCACCGCGCGGATCGACGGACAGATCGCACACCTACACACCAGCTGGTCCGGCGATGCCGCCGACGCGCACCGGGCCCAGCACGACAACTGGGTCGCGGCGGCAGCAGAAATGCGTGAGGCGCTGACCGGCTTACGTGAGGCCGCGCACAACGCTCACCGCAACTACACCGAAGCGGCCGCAATGAACGTGGCGATGCTGACGTGACTCAAGACGTCGATCCACAGACCTACTACGACGTTGGCAAGGGCCTGTATGAAAAGGCCGGCACTGTCTACAACGCGTTCAAAACCAGCGTCGCAACGCTGGGCGAGACAGGCTCGATGGCCGGAAGCACCGATGACGGAAAAGCCTGGGCCCAGTCCTACGACAGCCGGGCCGCCGATGTGCTCGGCGCGGTCAACGACCTGACGAAAGCACTGGAGAACTACGGCGGCGTCATCATCCAGGCGGGCTACAACCACGCCATGGCCGAGTACAACGCGAACCCGTCTCGAAAGGGCGCGCCGCCGGTGCGTCCCGCCGACCCAGCAAGTGTCGCCGGCGAACTGACTGCGCCACCGTCGGCGGGCGGCCCCGGAACCGGTTTGATCGAGAACATCGGCGTACTGGAACACATCGGTATCCCAGTGCCTGACGGCGACACGGACAAGCTCGGCAAAGCATCCACAGCGTGGAATCAGCTCGCGACAGGTCCCGGCACCACGGGTGTGGTACAGGCACTCGGCGGTAACGCTGCGAAGTTCCGGGATACCAAGTCCCCGGAGGTCGACTACATCGTCAAAGACCTCGATGAACTGCACCAAGCCGCCGATGCGGTCCTCGGCAGCTGCGCTGAGCTGGCCCAGTCGTGCTCCGAATACAAGACGTCGCTCGATGAGCTCCGCACCAAGATGAAGGAGACCGTCGAAGACCTTGTTGAGGAGCTCGCGATCAGCGCCGCCATCGGCATCGCGACGGCGTTCCTCAGCGCGGGTGTCGGAGCCTTCGCCGCCACCGCCAAAGCCGCCGCGTCGATCAAGAAATACGCCGGGATCATCCGCGGGTTCATCGAAACCTGGAAGATTTCGAAGAACATCAAGTCGGGCGTCAAGAAGGCTCACGACGTTGCCGGTATCAGAAAGCGCTTGGAGCGCATCAAGAACCTTGGCCGAAAAGGAAAAGGCGAGGAACCGAAACCCGAGCCGAAGCCCACGCCTAAGCGCGGCAAAATCGACGAGAGCGCCAAGCCATTCAGTCCAGAAGAACGTAAGGTCGCCGACCTTCTCGCAGACGAAGGCAAAGAAGTCAAAGCACTCAAAGAGGCTGACAGCCCGGGTCAGCGGACGCCTGACGCGCTAGTTGATGGAAAACCGACCGAGTTCAAGAGCCTGAGTGAAGGCGCAACGAACACCACGGTAAAGAACGCGTTGAATAGCGCCAAGGGCCAAGCGGACAACGCTGTCATCGACGGTCGAGCAAGCGGAATAAGCAAGGAAGAGGCGCAGAGGGGCTTAGACAGGTTCCTTGGCGCCAATCCCGACAGAATGACTAATATCAGAATCGTCGGAGACGGCTGGGAAATCCTGTGGCCGTAGAAAGGATCGACAATGACTGCGCACCACCAAATATTCATTCAAACAACCAAGCCTGAGCACGAGTTCATAGCAGACCTCGCCTCGGCTACGGGCACCGACATCACGCCAATTCAAGCCGTATCCGGAACTCCGTCGTATGGAGGGAAATTCGACAACAGCATCGCAGAAGTCGAGATGCGGCATGATTTTGACGACGATCTAGGCATCGAATTCAGCCAATATCCAGCCGTAGTGACGATCCGCGACGTCAACAGCGATAAGTCCGCAGAGGAAGAAAAAGCACGCGACGTATTTGAAAAGCTCAAAAATATTGGCGGCTACAAACTTCTCCTGGCATTCGATTTGCAAAAGCTGCTTGCACAATCTTGATTTCGGAAGTACCCCAGACCGCCACCGGTACTCGCGAAATTGATGCGGATGAACTTCGACGTAGATCTACCGCCACGCATCAGCGGCTCGACGACAAGGATTACGACACTCCGCGTAATTGGCCTGGTCGGCCACAGAACAGCGGCATTGCGTAAGCCCCCGGTCGGACGCAGACGTCAGACAGACAGCGCGATGCCGTCCAGGATGTCGTGCTCGCTGACCACCAATTCCGTGATCCCCGCCCGCTGACCGAATTCGCGGGCCAATTCCTCGACGACGATGGACCCGCCGCCGATCACCGGCACCCGGCCCGGATGCATGGGGCCGAGCTCGGCGCGCTGCGCCCGCGGCATCGCGATCAGGTCGTCGCACACCTTGACCACATCGGGAATTCCGATGCGGGACAGGTGAATTACCTCGGAGTCATACTCCGGTAGGCCCAAGGCCAGCGCGGCCACCGTGGTGAACGTGCCGGCCACGCCGACCCAGGTGCAGGCACCTCCGATGGGCACGATATCCAACGCCTCGGCCAGCTTCTCGCGCACCACAGCACGCGCCGCTGCCACCTCGTCTGCGGTGGGCGGGTCCGACAGCAGGCACCGCTCGGTGAGCCGCACGCAGCCGATGTTGGCCGAGAAACTGGCTACCACGTCCGCGACCTCGGCACCGGACCCGCCGAGCACCACCTCGGTCGAACCGCCGCCCAGGTCGACGACCACGAAAGGTCCTGTCGCCGGGTCCAATTCGCCGACGGCACCGCGGAACGACAACGCCGCTTCCTCGGTCCCGGTGATCACCTCGGCCACCGCGCCCGGCATCACCCGGCCCAGTTGGCGCGCCGTCATGGCGAAGAATTCGTCGCGGTTGCCGGCGTCCCGGGCCGCGGAGGTCGCGACCATCCGCACCTTGGACACATCGTGCGACAGCATCACGTCGACGTAGTCGGCCAGCGCGGCTCCGGTCCGGGCCAGCGCGGCAGGCGCGAATTCGCCTGTGGCGTCGACACCTTCACCGAGGGTGACGATCCGCATCTCGCGATGGACATCCGTCAGCCGACCACCAGAAACGTCAGCGATGAGCAGACGGATCGAGTTGGTACCGCAATCGACCGCCGCAACGCGCGAACTCACACCCACACCTTCGGATCCAGAATCCCGGCCATCGCCGGCTCGACCGCCAACAACGCCAGCGCCTCATCGCCAAAGGGGTTGACGCCCGGTCCTTTTGCCAACGAATGCGCCATCACCACATGCAGGCACTTCACCCGGTCCGGCATCCCACCGCCGGAGAACGTCGTCCCCAGCGACTCGATGGCGTCCCGCTCGGCCAGGAACGACTCGTGCGCCCGCAAATACGCCGCGCCCAACTCTTCGGATGCCTGCAGACGTTCGGTCATGTCCCGCATCAACCCGGACGACTCCAGCCGGCTGGCCGCAGCCGTCAGCGCCGGATGGGTCAGGTAATACAAAGTGGGAAAAGGAGTTCCGTCGGGCAACCGCGGTGCGGTCTTGACCACGCCGGGTTCGCCGTTGGGACAGCGGTAGGCGATCTCCAGAACCCCACGCGGTTCCCGCCCCAGTTGGGCCGCAACGGCTTCCAGATCAGCAGTGTCAACCACCGGGCGGCGCCTGAGGTGCGGGCTGGTCAGTCGAGGGCACGGCACCATCGGGGCCGGGCGGAACGACCGCCGGCGTCGGCGTCAGGCCGTGCGGCTGATCGGCAATGGTGTGCCACAGCGCGGTGTACCAGGGCTGGTTGCTCTTCGCGGTGGGCGACGGCGCGGGCGCGACGGGCGTCGCGACGGCACCGGGAGGCAGTTGCACCTGATACGGGATATCGCCCGGCATCACGAAGCCCAACCGCTCACGGGCCTGCGCGGCGATGTACACCGGGTCGGCCAACTTCACCTTTTGCTGCTCCAAATTGCTGATCTGCGAACGTAATTGGGACTCTGCCGTGGCCAACTGCTGCATCTCGGTGCGCTGCGCGAAGAAGGTGCGCACCGGGCCGGCAATGGTCAGGGTCAGCACGCACACCACGACGGCGAGAATCGCCGCCCGGCGCGCCGCAGACCCCAGCCGCTGCTCGGCATGGTGCTCGACCGACTCCGTGTAGGCCTGCCGGATGGGCTCGGTGACGGGGACGGGCAGATTTTCCGGGACCCGCCGGGGCTCGGCCTTGGGCCGGTTACCCGCCTTGGCGGCCGACGTGCCGTTCCCGGCGCGCCCCCGCTTCGCCTCGCCGGGTTTGGCGGGGCGAGAGGCAGGGGAACGCCGTTTGGGATCGGCCATGTCGGTAGGTCAGACCCGCGAAACTACTTGGCTTCCACCGCAAAACGCGGGAACGCCAGGTCGCCGGCGTACCGCCCGGCGTCGCCCAGGGTCTCCTCGATGCGCAGCAGCTGGTTGTACTTGGCGACGCGCTCGCTGCGCGCCGGGGCACCGGTCTTGATCTGGCCACAGCCGCACGCGACAGCCAGGTCGGCGATGGTGGTGTCCTCGGTCTCGCCACTGCGGTGACTCATCATCGACTTGTAGCCGTTGGCGTGCGCCAGGGCGACAGCGTCCAAAGTCTCGGTGAGCGTGCCGATCTGGTTCACCTTCACCAGCAGCGCGTTGGCGGCGCCCTTTTCGATGCCCTCTTCCAGGCGCTCCGGGTTGGTGACGAACAGGTCGTCGCCGACGAGCTGGACGCGGTCACCGATCGCGGTGGTCAGCGCCACCCAGCCCTCCCAGTCGTCCTCGGACAGCGGGTCTTCGATGGACACCAGCGGGAAGGAGTCGAGCAGCGAGGCGTAGAACTCGGCCATCTGCTCGGCGGTGCGGGTCTGCTTCTCGAAGGCGTAACCCGTTCCGTCCGTGTAGAACTCGGTGGCCGCGACGTCGAGGGCCAGGGCCACGTCGCTGCCCAGCTTCAGGCCGGTGGCGTCGATGGCGGTGCTGATGAGTTCGAGCGCGGCGTACGTACCGGCGACGTCGGGCGCGAAACCGCCCTCGTCACCGAGGCCCGTCGACAGGCCCTGCTTCTTCAGCACGGACTTGAGCGAGTGGTAGACCTCGGCGCCCCAGCGCAGCGATTCCTTGAAGGTCGGGGCACCGATCGGAGCGACCATGAACTCCTGGACGTCGACGCCGGTGTCGGCGTGGGCGCCACCGTTGAGGATGTTCATCATCGGCACCGGCAGGATGTGGGCGTTCGGGCCGCCGATGTAGCGGAACAGCGGCAGGCCGGCGGAGTCGGCAGCGGCCTTCGCCACGGCCAGGGAGACGCCGAGGATGGCGTTGGCGCCGAGGCGCGACTTGTCCGGAGTGCCGTCCAGGTCCAGCAGCGCCTGGTCGATGATGCGCTGGTCGTCGGCAGCCTGGCCGATGACCGCGGGAGCGATCTCGTCGAGCACGGCCTCGACGGCCTTCTCGACACCCTTGCCGAGGTAGCGGGGGCCGCCGTCACGCAGTTCGACAGCCTCGTGCTCACCGGTCGACGCACCCGACGGCACGGCCGCACGGGCGAACGTTCCATCGGTCAGTGCGATCTCGACCTCGACCGTCGGATTTCCCCGAGAGTCGAGAATCTCGCGGGCTCCGACCTGTTCGATGATTGGCACTTGGGTCTCCCTTTGGCGTCACGGACTCGTGCGAACGCCCATCAGCCTAAACGGTGCCAGGACCGGAAGTGCGGCAGCTACGGGTAGCGATCTTGGCTACCTATCTTTGGTGCCCGTTCGCATATGCCGTCGCCCAGTCCCGCACAGCGCGGGCGTAGTCGTCGGACATGTTGTACGCGTGCAGCGCATCCATCCAGCCGCGCGGGCTGGACAGATCCTTACCGCGGTAGCAGAGGTAACCCGCCGCCGACAGCGCCGCGTCGTCGATGTTGTCGGGGCTGGCGAAGCCGGTGTTGTTGGCGTCGACGCCGTACAACCGCCAGGTGTCCGGGATGAACTGCATGGGTCCCATGGCGCGGTCGACGGCGTCGTCGCTGTCCATGCTGCCGGAGTCGGAGTCCGGAATCCGCAGGTTGTTCATGGTTCCGTCGAGTGGCACGCCGCGGATCGGGGGCGTCACGTCGCCGTTCGGGGCGATGGTCGCGCCGCGGTAGGTGCCGTGGTGGCTCTCGACCATGCCGATGCCCGCCAGCGTCGTCCACGCGATGTGGCACTTGGGGTTCTCGACCTCGGCGACGCGCGCGGCGTACCCATAGGCCTCCAGCGCCATGACCGGAATGCCCAGCGGCGGTGCCAGGTGCTCAGCCCAGTCGCGCAGCTGGTCGGCGCCGCGGCCCTTCACATGGGTATTGATCGGCGGCACGGCAGGCCCCGCCGGCGGCGGCACTCCACGCAGGTAGCCGGGCTGAAACGAGCAGCTCGAGGCCATCAGGAGCGCCGTCGCGGCGACGACAGCGCTCGCCCGCAGCCAACGCGCTCGCAACACCGGTACTCCCCCATGCACTGAGATTCTCGACGGATTCGTCGCCCTGTCATCGTCGCATGCCGCGCTGGGTGAACCTCGGAGCGCAAGCTTTCCGGTACGCAGCAACCAGGTAGCCGATCCGCTGATAAGGTTGGCTTGCCTTGCTTTGGCAAGCCAACCCTGTGTTGCGGTTTAGTCTATCTAAGGATTGCGGATGACCACCACTTTCGCGGTCTCGACATCGCTGGTCGCTGCGGGCCCCGGCGTTTCCTCGCAGCTGTTCGGCAGCTTGCTGATCGGGCTCCGTGAAGGCCTCGAAACTGCGATCGTCGTCACCATCCTCATCGCGTTCCTCGTGAAGTCCGACCGCCGCGATGCCCTGAAGTGGGTCTGGCTCGGAGTCGCCGGCGCCATCGCGATGACCATCGGCGTTTTCCTCACCATCCAGCTCAGCGAGAACACCATCTCCGGACTGGCGGCCGAGGCCATCGCCGGAGTCGCGTCGCTGGTCGCCGTCATCATCGTCACCACCATGGTGCTGTGGATGCGCAAAGCCGCCGCCACCATCTCCGGTGACCTGCGCGGCGACATGACCCGCGCGTTGGAGACCGGCGGCTGGGCCGTCGCCACCCTGGCCTTCCTGGCCGTCGGCCGCGAGGGCGTCGAGACGGCGCTGTTCATGGTCGGCTACGCCAGCGCCTCGACGGCGTGGCCGCTGGCCGGGCTGCTGATCGGCTTGCTCATCGCCGTCGCCTTCGCCTACGGCATGTACGCCGGCGCGGTGCGAATCAACCTGGCCAAGTTCTTCAAATACACGGGCGCGTTTCTGGTCGTCGTCGCCGCCGGCATCCTGTCCTACGCGATCCACGCGTTGCAGACCGTCGGCTGGCTGCCCGGCCTGGGCGCCAGGGCCTTCGATCTGACGGGCGTCTTCAACTGGTCGTCGTGGTACGGCCAGGCGATCCAGGGCATCTTCAACATCAGCCCCACCCCATCTGTCCTGCAGTTCGTCTGCTGGCTGGCCTACCTGTTGGTCGTCCTGACGCTGTTCCTGCGACCTGTCGCAGCCAAACCCGCCCCTGCTGCCACCCTCGAAAGGTCCGCTTCGTGAATCTCGCTGCCCTGAACGTCAAGACCGGCCTGGCCGCCTCAGCCGCCTTGCTCGCCGGTCTGACCGCGGTCTCCGCGTGCACCTCCAAGTCGGACGAGAACAAGTCCGCCTCCGGCGAGATCACCGTGACCGCCACCGACGACGCCTGCAAGCTGTCGGCGACGTCGGCCAAGACGGGCCCGAGCACCTTCGTCGTCACCAACAACGGCACCAAGGTCACCGAGTTCTACGTCTACGGCCCCGGCGACAAGGTGATGGGCGAGATCGAGAACGTCTCCCCCGGCCTGCAGCGCAAGCTGATCGTGCAGCTGCCCGAAGCCGGCACCTACAAGACGGCGTGCAAGCCCGGCATGGTCGGCGACGGCATCCGCGGTGACTTCACCGTCACCGGCGACACCGTCAAGATCGACGACACCGGCAAGTTCAAGGACGCCGCGGAGTTCTACAAGAAGTACGTCGTCGACCAGACCACCGCCCTGGTGCCCGCCACCGAGGCGTTCGCCGCCGCGGTGAAGAAGGGCGACGTGGCCGCCGCGAAGGCCCAGTACCCGAAGGCCCGCACCTTCTACGAGCGCATCGAGCCGGTCGCCGAGTCGTTCCCCGACGACCTGGACCCGCGGATCGACCTGCGCGAAGCCGACGTCAAGCCGGGCGACAAGTGGACCGGCTTCCACGTCCTGGAGAAGCAGCTGTGGGTCACCGGACTGCAGCCTGACGCCAACGCGCTGGCCGACCAGCTGGTCGCCGACGTCAAGGAGCTCGAAGCCGGCGTCAAGGATCCCAAGTGGACCATCGACTCCACCAAGATCGCCGGTGGCGCGCAGGAGCTACTGGACGAGATCGCCAAGACCAAGATCACCGGCGAGGAAGACATCTTCAGCCACACCGACCTGTGGGACATCCAGGCCAACATCGAGGGCTCGCGGACCGCGGTCGGCTCGGTGGACCCAATCCTCGACGAGCGCAACCCGCAGCTGGGCAAGGACGTCGACGCCGCCTTCGAGAACGTCCAGAAGCTGCTGAACAAGTGGCGCCAGGGCGACGGCTTCATCTCCTACGACAAGGTGACCGAGCCTGAGCGGCAAGAACTTTCGCGCGCCGTCGATGCCCTGAGCAAGGAGGTCAGCGAGGTGCAGGGTGTCATCGCCAAGCAGTGAGCCCCAGCCGGGCACCACTGAACCGACCGTGACCGAGCAGGGCGGTCTCAGCCGACGCAAACTGTTCGGCGCAGCCGGAGTGACGGCCGCGGTGGTCGGCGCCGCCGCCACCGGCGCGCTGGCCGCCCGCTCTTCCGCGGCCGTGGTCGACAACAGCCTGCGCAACCCGGTGCCGTTCCGCGGCACCCATCAGGCGGGCATCGTCACCGCCGCGCAGGACCGCATGCACTTCGCCACCTTCGACGTCACGACGGACAAGAAGGCCGACGTAGTGGCGATGCTGAAGAAGTGGACCGAGATGGCCGAGCGCATGACGCTCGGCGAAGAGGCCGTCGCGCACGGGGCCATCGGGCTCAATCCGTACGCACCGCCGGCCGATACCGGTGAGGCCCTTGGTCTTTCGCCCTCCGCGTTGACCGTGACCATCGGCTTCGGCCCCAGCTTCTTCCGCAAGGACGGCAAGGACCGGTTCGGCATCGACGCCCAGCGCCCGACGCACCTGGTCGACCTGCCCAAGTTCCGCAACGAGAAGCTCGACCCGAAGCGCTGCGGCGGCGACATCGTCGTGCAGGCCTGTGCCAACGACCCGCAGGTCGCGGTGCACGCCATCCGCAACCTGGCTCGGGTGGGCTTCGGCACCGTTGCCGTGCGGTACTCGCAGCTCGGGTTCGGCCGCACCTCGTCGACGACTCTCACCCAGTCCACCCCGCGAAACCTGTTCGGGTTCAAGGACGGAACGAACAACCTCAAGGCCGAGGACACGTCCGCCATCGACCAGCACGTCTGGATCGCCAACGGTGACGGACCGGCCTGGATGACGGGCGGCTCCTACCTGATCAGCCGCCGCATCCGGATGCTCATCGAATCCTGGGACCGCACCGTGCTGGCGGAACAGGAGCGGGTCATCGGACGGCAGAAGGGCAACGGCGCACCCAACGGGTACACCGACGAGTTCACCCCGCTGGACTTCGACAGCAAGGGTGCCGACGGCGCCCCGCTGGTCGACCTCGACTCGCACGTGCGGCTGGCCTCGCCGGAGGCCAACAAAGGGGCGAAGATTCTGCGCCGCGGCTACAACTTCACCGACGGCTCAGACGGTTTCGGCCACCTGGACGCGGGGCTGTTCTTCATCGCGTTCGTCCGCAACCCGGCCGAGTCGTTCATCCCGATGCAGAGGTCGTTGTCCGACAACGATGCCCTGAACGAATACATCACGCACACCGGCAGCGGCATCTTCGCCTGCCCGCCAGGTGTGCGTGATGGTTCGTCGGACTACTGGGGCTCGACGCTGCTCGGCTGAGCGTCGGGCTGGTCGGCGGTGCGGTAGCGGTTGTAGAACGCGAGCGATGCGACCGCGGCGGCGCCGCCGATGACACCCCACAGCGCGATCTGGAAGACCAGCGAGCCGAACAGGAAGTCGTAGGCGAGGGTCAGGTAGAGCGACCACGCCACGCGGTAGCCCGACCAGAAGGCCAGCAGGCCAGTGCTGATCGCGATGATCAGGCTCTGCTGGCGATCGAAGCGGTTGACGTGCTGTTCGATGACGGCGGGCACGATCTTCACGGTGTTTCCTCTCTTTGGACGCTCGTTGATCGGCGTCGTTGGAGCAATCACACCGGGGCCGTCCGGCTACCGATCCCAAGTTCCGGGGCTCGCGGGCGTGCGCACAGAGCGTGGATCTGGTGGCTCGGGCGGTCTATCTGCACGTTCGTAGCCGCTCAGCCACCGCGCTATGCCCGGCACTCCCCCAGCCGCCCTCGAATGCAACTGGGCGGCGGGAAACCGGGCCGAAAACCGCCATGCAGTTGCGTTCGAGGGCTGCGGCGCGCCACATTGCGCGAACCTGACCTGACGGCGGAGATCCGCATCAAAAATCGCCGTGAGGTCAGGCTCGAGGAGCTTCGGCGACCGGTTGTCGCACAGAGGCGGGCGTAACGACCAATGTCGCTGCGGGGCAACGGGAGTGACGAAGGCGGCCCAACCTCGCTGGCGCGCGCACAGATCGCAGATCCGGCGGATTGGGCGCGCTGGCTGCACATTCGCGAACGCAGCGGCGCGACGTCAACCGGCTCGGCCAGTGGTGTTCCGCCAGCGCAGCGGCGGGGCGCCGAAGCGTCGGCTGAACGCCCGGCTGAAACCGGCCTCGGAGGTGTAGCCCACCGCCGCGGCGACCGCGGCCACCGACGCCGTATCCGTTCGCAGTAGCTGGGCGGCCCGGTCCAGCCGGCGGTCGATCAGGTATGCGGCGGGCGGGCGCCCCAGCAGCCGGGTGAACCGCTCGGCGAAGGCGGTCCGCGACAAGTTCGCCATCTGCGCAAGTTCGGCGACCGACCACGGCCTGGCCAGATCCTGGTGAACAGCCGAAAGCACTTGGCCCAGTACCGGATCCAACGCAGCGGTGAGCCAGCCCGACGGCGCCGAGGCGTCCCGCGACCATGCGCGCAGGGTGTGGATGAACAGCAGGTCCAGGATGCGCGAGATCATCACCGCCGAGCCGGGTCGCGGCGCCGCGACCTCTGCCACCAGCAGTCGCAGGCTGACTTCCAGCCACTCCCGGTCCACGCCGCGCCCGGGCACCACGATCGCCGGGGGTAGCACCGACAACAGCGGATCGGCGACGGCCTCGTCGAGCGCGAACGTCCCGGTCACCCATCGTGGTGAATCCTGTTGCGGGAGTTCATCTCCGTCGACGTAGCGGTCGGCGTCGGCAAGATGGCGGGCCGGCACGTTGGGCCCCGCCTGCAGCTGGTGCCGGTCACCCCGGGCCAGCAGTACGAGGTCGCCGTCGCTCAGCGCGACCGGTGGACCGTCACCGCTCACCCGCAACCGGACGTCGCCGTGCTCGACGATGTGCAGCAGACGTTGCCCCGGCATCGCGATGTTGAACGGCACGGATCGGGGCGCATAACGGACGACGTCCTGGCCGCGCAGGCGGACGGCGTCGAGGATTTCGGAGAACGCATCCGATCCAGAAACCGGTGAATCGGCAAAGTTTGACGCCGTATCAGTCATTGAACTTGCCCCATCGTCCAAATACTGTCACCGCATGACCGAAAAACCAACAGTCGTCCTAGTCCACGGATTCTGGGGCGGTGCGGCCCACTGGGCCAACGTGATCGTCGAACTGAACCGCCGCGGCTACTCGTCGCTGCACGCGGTGGAGAACCCGCTCACCTCACTGGCCGACGACGCCGAGCGCACTCGCAAGATGGTCAGCCAGGTCGACGGCCCCGTCGTCCTGGTCGGGCACTCGTACGGCGGTGCCGTCATCACCGAAGCCGGTGACCTACCCAACGTGACTGCCCTGGTTTACATCGCGGCCTTCGCGCCCGATGCCGGCGAGAGCCCGGGAGGGATCACCCAGGAGATGCCGCCCGCTGCGGCCGCCAACCTCGCACCCGACTCCGACGGCTACCTCTGGGTCCTCCAGGACAAGTTCCACGAGAGCTTCTGTCAGGACCTGTCCGCTGACGACGCACTCGTCATGGCCGTCACCCAAAAGGCACCGCTGGCATCGACTTTCGGCGACGCCATCACGGCACCGGCCTGGCGGTCCAAGCCGACGTGGTACCAGGTGTCGACCCAGGACCGGATGATCCACCCGGACAACGAACGCCGCATGGCGCAACGGATGAACCCGCGCAAGATCATCGAACTGGACGCCAGCCACGCGTCGCTGGCCTCCCAAGCGACGGCTGTGGCCGACCTCATCGACGAGGCCGCGGCTCAGACGTCCTGAGCCGGCCAGTGCTCCCGCCACTCGTCCGCTGACACCGCACCCAGCGGTGCGGCATCCAACTCCACCGCCACTTCGTCGCCGCGGCGGGCGGCGACGATGCGGCGCTCGGTCGCCCGCACGGTGTCGATGAACTCCAGAGCCACTGTGCGCAAAGCGCTTTCGGCGTCGACGTCGGGTGCCAGGGTCACCGAGGTCAGTCCGGCCGGAAGCAGATCGGCGGGCAACCCGGCCGTGCCGGTCCGTTCGATCAGCTTCTGTGCCAGGGCCAGTGCCGGCAGCGCCGTCGGCACCTCGTCCATGCACGACGTCCGCGCGGCCTTCTCCAGCGCCTTGCGCTCTTCCCACTGGGCGATCTGGTCTTCCAGCGAAATCTCTTGTCCGGCAAGCACTGCCGGCACGCGGTTGCCCAGTTTGCGGATCAGTGTGTCGGCCACGTCGTCGATGCCGAACGGGTGCAGCGGCGCGTCCTCGGCTATGCGCGCGTGGAACAGCACCTGCAGCAACACATCTCCGAGTTCCTCGCGGACGTCGTCGGCATTGCCACCCCGGACCGCGTCGAACAGCTCGTACGTCTCTTCCAGCAGGTAGCGACGCAGCGAGTCGTGCGTCTGCTCGCTCTCCCACGGACCGTTGCTGCGCAGCTTGTCCATCATCGTGACGGCGTCGATGAGCCGCTCCCCCGGCTGCGAACCGTCTGCCGCGATGAGCTTCTCGCCCGCGGCGAGCCGGGCCCGCACCTGGGGATGCTCCGGATCGGAGGACAGCAGCACCGGCGCCGGATTGTCGGAATCGCCGTAGGCCGGCCGGCCCGACGGCAAGGACCACGGCACCTTGACCGGCAGTTCCTCGGTGTACTGCACGTCGCCGGTGAGCAGGACCAGCGCGTCGATCGGCATCAGCGACGGGCGGCGCGGATCGACCAGGACCACCGTCATGCGCGATCCGCCTGCGGCTTCTCGCTGCCAGTCATGCGCTACCCCCCAAGTCGGTTATGTCTACTTCACCGGGCGCTTTTCCGTCGAGCTCCAGCAGCAGTCCGGCCACTGCCCGGGCCAGTTCCAGGTCGCGGATGCGCGGTGCTCCCACGCCGGCACCGGCCCGCGGAATCGGAATCTGCACCGTCGACGTGGTCGCCCGGTAGTTCGCGCCCGGATACATCCGCTTGAGCCGCAGTTGCCCGGAGTCCATGAGCGTCAGGGGCGTCAACCGGATGGTCGAGTCGGAGATCGCGGTCACCTCGGTGACGCCGTACTCGCGGCACAGCAGCCGCAGCCGGGCCACGGCGACGAGCCGCTGCGCGGGTTCGGGCAGTGGCCCGTAGCGGTCTACCAGCTCCTCGACCACCGACGCCACCCGCGCGTGATCGGACGCGGCGGCCAACCGGCGGTAGGCCTCGAGCCGCAGCCGGTCGCTGCCGATGTAGTCCGGCGGCAGGTGCGCGTCGATCGGCAGATCGACCCGCACCTCCTTCGCTTCCTCCACGGCCGCAATGGTTTTCCCGTCCACGGCAGCGCGGTAGGCCTCGACGGCCTCGCCGACCAACCGGACGTACAGGTCGAAGCCGACGCCCGCGACGTGCCCGGACTGCTCGACACCGAGCACGTTGCCCGCACCGCGAATCTCGAGGTCTTTCATCGCGACGGCCATACCGGCGCCCAGATCGTTGTTCTGCGCGATGGTGGCCAGCCGGTCGTGTGCGGTCTCGGTGAGCGGCACCTCGGGCGGGTACAGGAAATACGCGTACCCGCGCTCGCGGCTACGGCCCACCCGGCCACGCAACTGGTGCAGCTGCGACAGGCCGAAGGTGTCGGCCCGCTCCACGATCAGCGTGTTGGCGTTCGAAATATCAAGGCCCGTCTCGACGATCGTGGTGCACACCAGGATGTCGTAATCGCGGTTCCAGAAGCCCTCGACGGTCTTCTCCAGCAGCTCCTCGGGCATCTGCCCGTGTGCCACCACGACGCGCGCCTCGGGCACCAGCTGGCGCACCCGGGCGGCGGCGCTGTCGATCGACTTCACCCGGTTGTGGATGTAGAACGCCTGCCCGTCGCGCAGTAGTTCGCGCCGCAGCGCCGCGGCGACCTGTTTATCGTCATGCGGCCCAACGTAAGTCAGGACCGGGAAGCGTTCCTCCGGCGGCGTGAGGATGGTGGACATCTCCCGGATGCCGGCCAGGCTCATCTCCAGGGTGCGCGGGATCGGGGTGGCGCTCATGGTCAGCACGTCGACGTGGGTGCGCATCGACTTGATGTGCTCCTTGTGCTCGACGCCGAACCGCTGCTCCTCGTCGACGATCACCAGACCGAGGTCTTTCCAGGTGACGCCGGTCGCCAGCAGCCGGTGGGTGCCGATCACCACGTCGACCGAACCGTCCTTCAAACCCTCGATCACCAAACGGGATTCGGCCGGATCGGTGAACCGCGACAGTCCCTTCACCGTCACCGGGAACCCGGCCATGCGGGCCGCGAAGGTCTGCAGGTGCTGGTCGGCCAGCAGCGTCGTCGGCACCAGCACCGCGACCTGCTTGCCGTCCTGCACCGCCTTGAACGCCGCGCGGACCGCGATCTCGGTCTTGCCGTAGCCGACGTCGCCGCAGATGACGCGGTCCATGGGGACCGGCTTCTCCATGTCGGCCTTGACCTCCGTGATGGCGGTCAGCTGGTCCATGGTCTCGGTGAAGCCGAACGCGTCCTCCATCTCGTTCTGCCACGGGGTGTCCGGGGCGAACGCATGGCCCGGCGCGGACTGCCGCTTGGCGTACAGCGACACCAGCTCGCCGGCGATCTCACGAACCGCCTTGCGCGCCTTGGTCTTCGTATTGGTCCAGTCGCTGCCGCCGAGCCGGCTCAGCGTGGGCTCCGTACCGCCGACGTAGCGCGACAACTGGTCCAGCGAGTCCATCGGCACGTACAGCCGGTCGGACCCGCCGCCACGTTTCGACGATCCGTACTCGAGCACCAGGTACTCGCGCCGGGCGCCACCGACCACCCGCTCGGTCATCTCGATGAACTTGCCGATGCCGTGCTGGTCGTGCACCACCAGGTCGCCGGCCGTCAACGCCAGCGGGTCGACGACGTTACGCCGTTTGGCGGCAAGCCTTTTACCCTCGGTGGCCGCGGCCCGGTTACCCGTCAGGTCGGTCTCGGTGATGACGACAAGGTTGACGCCGGGCAACACCAGACCGTCGTGCAGCGGACCCTTGAGCACCCCGACGACGCCGGCCTTCGGTACCGCGCCGGGCTCCAACATCGTTGCGGCGACATCGGATTCACTGAGCTGCTCGACCACGCGGTGCGCGGTACCGGCACCCGGGGTCACCACCGCCGCAAGCCCGCCGGTGGCGATGTGCGCCCGCAACATCGCGAAGATCTCTTCGAGGCTCTGCTGGCTGCGGGCCGACGGCGCCGGCCGGATGTCGACCTCGACCGCCGTTTCGTTGGCCAGCTGGCTCAGTGTCCACCACGGGTGACCACCGGCGGCCGCGGCTTCCCGGATCTCCACGAAGTCCCGGAATCCCGAACCACCAAGCTGCTCAACGTCAATCGGTGCGTCGCCGCCCACGGCGGCCACCGACCACGAGGCCTCCAGGAACTCGCGGCCGGTCTTGATCAGATCGGCCGCGCGGGTCCGCACCTTCTCCGGGTCGCAGATCAGCAGCGGCGCACCGGCCGGCAACCGGTCGGTGAGCAACGCCAGGTCGCCCGGACGCAGCACCGGAAGCAGCGCTTCCATGCCGTCGACCGGAATGCCCTCGGCGAGCTTCGCCATCATGTCCGCGATGCTGCCGGTGACCTGGTTGTCGCTGCTGGGCAGGCTCGCCCCGATCTCGGCGGCGCGTTCGCGGACGTCGGGCGTCAACAGCAGTTCGCGGCAGGGCACCGCGATCATCGTCTCGACGGCGATCTCAGGGATGGACCGCTGGTCGGCCACCGAGAACATCCGCATCTCGGTGACCTCGTCGCCCCAGAACTCGATGCGCACGGGGTGCTCGGCGGTCGGGGTGAAAATGTCGAGAATGCCTCCGCGGACGGCGAATTCGCCGCGCTTGCCGACCATGTCGACCCGGTTGTAGGCCAGCTCGACCAGCCGTGTCACGGTGTCGTCGAAGTCGGCTTCGCCGCCGATGGTCAATGTCACCGGTTCCGCGTCGGTCACCCCGCCGGCCAGCGGCTGCAGCAGCGACCGGGCCGTGGTGACCACGACCCGCAGTGGCGGACCGAGCCGGGTGTCGTCCGGCCGCGCGAGCCGGCGCAGAACGGTCAGCCGGGCGCCGACGGTGTCGACACCAGGCGAGAGCCGCTCGTGCGGCAAGGTCTCCCACGACGGGAACAGCGCCACGGCATCGCCGTGGACGGCCCGCAGCTCGGCGGTGAGATCGTCGGCCTCGCGACCGGTGGCCGTGACGACCAGCACCGGGCCGGCGGCAGCCAGCGCCGCCGCGACCGGGAGCCGGGCGCTGACCGGGCCGACCAAAGCCTGCTCGGCGATGCCCTCGGCGGCCTGCCGCGTCAGTTCCTGCAGGCCAGGATCGGTGAGTGCGAGTTGAACGAGCCCCGCCAACGGGGTTTGGATCGATTGCTGCCCCGGGGAGGTCATGATGCCCCCGATTGTAGTTCGCAGGACTTCGTCAATATTGGGCACGGTCCCGTCAAAGGATCGTCAACGGGACGCTCACCCGGCATTTCCCGGCGCAGGCTGGAGCCATGACACTGCTCGACATCCTGCCGTCCCTGCGGGGCGCCATGCGCCCGCGCATCGACACCACCATCTGGCCGCTGACCACCCAGGTCGACGCCTTGGGACGTCTCTGCATCGGATCGGTGGCACTCACCGACGTCGCCGACGAGTTCGGCACGCCCGCATACGTTCTGGATGAGACCGACTTCCGCACGCGCGCGCAGCACTACCGCGCCACGTTGCGCGGTGTCGAGGTGGTCTACGCCGCCCAGTCCCTGCTGACCAGGACCGTTGCCGGCTGGATGCACGAGGCCGGCCTCGGCATGGCGGTGTGTTCGACGGCCGAGCTGGCCACGGCCCTCGCCGGTGGCATGGACCCGGCGCGCATCGTGGTCCACGGCAGCGGCAAGTCGGTCGACGAGCTGGCAACGGCCGCGGGCGCCGGGGTGGGCCGCATCGTGCTGGACTCCCCCATCGAGATGGCCTATCTGGCCGGTGTCGCGCGCCGGCCGCAGGCGATGTTGCTGCAGGTCCTGCCCGGTGTCGACGTGCTGCCGATGGTCCACCGGGCGCTGGCCACCCCGCAGCTGCCGCTGGCCGGGCTGTACTGCCACCTGGGCACGCAGATCGCCGAGCCGGAGGTCTACGTCGAGGCCGTGCGCCGGCTGGTCGACACCATGGCCGACGTGCGCGCCGCCCACGGCGTCCTGCTCACCGAGCTGAACATCGGCGGCGGGCACGCCATCGCCTACCGGACCGGCGAATCCGAGCTCGACGTCGCGGCACTGGCCGATTTCCTGGAAGACGCCCTCGACGCCGCCTGCGCCGCGAACCGGTTCCCCCGCCCCCGGCTCGTCGTCGAACCCGGCCGGGCGATCAGCGGACGCGCCGGGGTGACGCTGCACCGGGTGCAGTCGGTATCGGCGCGCACCGACGGACGCGCCGTCATCACCGTCGACGGCAGCCATCCCCACTCCGCACCGATCGCGAATTACACTGTGGCCCTTGCCAACCGACACCCCCTCGGGCCCACGCGCCCATCCACCATCGTCGGCCGCGACGGCACGGCCATCGCCGACGACCTCGACCTGCCCGCCGACGTCCACCCCGGCGACCTGCTCGCCACCGCCTGCACCGGCGCCTATCACCACAGCACCGCGTCGAACTTCACCATGACGACCCGGCCGCCGGTCATCGCCGTGTGCGAGCGTCGGGTGCGGCCGCTGATCCGCCGGGAGACCACCGCGGACCTGCTGCTGCGCGACTGCGGCTAACCGCCGAATTCCCGTCAGCCACCCGCTGCGCGAGGCGCTAGGTTGTTGACAGGGAATTCACAGTCCGGGGGAACGGCATGGCATCACGGTCGGGGGCGACTGCCGAGTGTCGGTGACCATATCCGCGGTGAAGGCTTCCGACCCAGCACGCTTGGCCGATGGTGCGGCGCAGCTACGCGGTGTGGTCAAGCAGCTCGATGAGCTCATCTTCGACGAACAGCGAGCGCTGCATCAGCTCGGCGACGGCTGGGAAGGCACCGCCGCCGACGCCGCGAAGGCCAAGGGCGACTCGCTGGTTCAGCAGCACGAGGCGCTCAAGACGCGGCTCACCGCCATGCAGTCGGCGCTGGAGTCCGCCGGAACCAGCCTGACCGCGCTGCGCGGCACCATCATCGGCATGGTGCAGCAGGTCTTCGCACTCGGCGGCACCGTCAGCGATGACGGCACCGCCTCCGCTACCGGCTCTGGCCAGACCTTCACCCCGGAACTCGCCGCGGCCTACACCTCGATCCTCAAGAGCCTGCTGCAGCAGTTCACCGCTGTCGACGAAGCCACCGCTGCCGCCCTCGACAACGCAGGCAGCGGCAGCGCCCGGAGCAACTTCTTCGGCGACCCGCCGGCGTCACCCGCAGGTCGTGACCTCGACAGCCTCAAGCCACCGGACGGCGCCACCGATACCGAGGTGAACAAGTGGTGGGACGGGCTGAGCCAGGCAGAACATGACCGGGTCATCGCCGAGCGGCCGGAGTGGATCGGCAATCTCGACGGCGTCCCCGGCGCCGCACGGGACCAGGCCAACCGCAATCGGTTGGCCAAGCTACGCAATGACCCGAATCTGACCGGCGAGGAGAAGGGCACCATCTCCGAGATCGACAAAGCCCTGGCCAAGCCCGACAGCCATCTGCTGGTGCTGGATTTCGACGGCGAGCATCCGAAAGTGGCTGTCGCACTGGGCGATGTCGACACTGCCGATCATGTCAGCGTTTACGTGCCGGGGACCGGCGCAGTCACGTACGACAAGCCCGGCGAGGGCAACGACCTGCCCACCTACGTCGAACAGGCGGGCTGGCTGCGCACCGAGACACAGCGCGTGCTGGAGAAGGCCGGCAAGACCAATGAGACCGTCGCGACCGTCGCCTGGCTCGGCTACGAGCCGCCCGAGAACGTCGGGGAAGCTGCCAGCGCCCACTACGCGAACGACAATGCGCCGAAGCTGGCGTCGTTCATCAACGGCCTCGACAGTTCCCGCGACACCGACCCGCATCTGACGGTGCTCGGCCATTCCTACGGTTCGACACTGGCCAGCGAGGCGCTGCAGCGCGGGACGGCCGCCGACGACGTCGTCTTCATGGGCTCGCCCGGCCTGGAGACCAACCCCATGCAGTATCTCCACGACACGACACCGTCAGACCTCCACCTGACCCAGGGTCACGTGTACGTCGAACACGCGAAGAACGACGTCGTCGCCAACCTCGGCCGGTATGGCTCGACCATTCCGTCGGACCTGCCCGGCTTCATCGATCTGTCGACCAACGCCGAGACCACACCATTGGGACCGCGCAATGAATCGACGGGACACAGCAAGTACTCGTTCGTCGACACCACGGCGCTCTACAACCAGGCCGTCGTCATGGCGGGACTGGGCCAGGACAACCGATTCGTCAAAGTGGAGGATTGATGTGGCGGCTATCGATAGCACTCATGCTCGCGGCGGTACTCACGGGATGCGGTCCGGTGTCTGAGATGTTCGGGTCGACGTCGTACACGGGTCGGGCAAAAGACGACTACGGCTACGGCACCGCAAGCGAATTGCAGCCCCTTTTGGCTCGCCGCGATGCCGAGGAAGTCCTCGCCGAACGCGACCGCATGATCGGCGACATCATCACCGAACTGACGCGCGTCATGCCCGGATCCCAGTGGTTCCCGAACCGCAACGAGACCTCGGTGATCTGCGGCGACTACGGATCAACCAAAGGCAGCCGGTACTTCGGTCGGAACTGGGTGGCCAAGATGCCGATACCGGCCGACCAATGGCAGCGGATTTCGCAGGCCGTCATCGACGTCGCCGCCAAGTACGGCTACACCAAAGTCGAGAGCCGCAGTCAGAATCCCGTCGGCGACCAGGCGACCGACATGATCATCACCGACAGCGAGGACGGCCGGCTGGCGTTCGGCGCACAGGTCGCCACGGTGCTCCAGGTGACGACCGGTTGCTACCTCACAGCCGAAGACAAGCGACAAGCCCGCGAAGCCGCCCCGAAGTAGTCAGCCCTCGTGCAGTTCCGGGTCGGACTCGAGATGCGTCAGGCCGTTCCACATCAGATTGACCAGGTGCGCCGCGACCACTTCCTTCTTCGGTTCGCGGGTGTCCAGCCACCACTGCGCGGACATCGACACCGAGCCGACGAGCGCCTGCGCATAGAGCGGGGCCAGCTCCGGGTCGAGCCCGCGGCGGGAGAAGTCGCCGGCCAGGATCGAGCTGACCTGGTTGACCGCGTCGTTGAGCAGCGTCGAGTAGGTGCCCGACGTAATGGCCGCCGGCGAGTCGCGGATCAGGATGCGGAAGCCGTCGGTGTGTTCCTCGACGTACGTCAACAGCGCCAGCGCCACCCGTTCGACCCGCACCCGCGACCGGTTGTTGGTCAGCGACGACGTGATGCCGTCGAGCAGCGCGGACATCTCGCGGTCGACGACGACGGCGTACAGGCCTTCCTTACCGCCGAAATGCTCGTAGACCACGGGCTTGGAGACATTGGCGCGCTGCGCGATCTCCTCGATGGACGTGCCGTCGTAGCCGCGCTCGGCGAACAGCGACTTCGCGATCTCGATGAGCTGCTGACGGCGTTCACTGCCGGTCATGCGCGCACGAGGGCTGCGCGCTCCGTTCTCCGCCGCTGCCATGGTCACCAGCGTATCCGCTTGCACTAGAGTCTCTGGCGAGCAATCCGTCGTGGTGTAATCGGCAGCACCTCTGATTTTGGTTCAGATAGTTCAGGTTCGAGTCCTGGCGACGGAGCGAGGCTTGCCGAGCGACTATCGGCACAGCGCCAAGCAGCAAAGCGCGACATCGCGTAGAGAGAGGCGTACGTGACTCGAGGCGAAGCCGCCGTCATCGTCCTGGCCGCTGGGTCAGGCACCCGGATGCGCTCCGACATTCCGAAGGTCCTGCATACGCTGGCCGGCCGCAGCATGCTCGCGCACGCGCTGCACGCCGTGGCCAAGGTCAATCCGACGCACCTCGTCGTGGTCGTCGGCAAGGAACGCGAGCGGGTCACCGCGCATGTGCACGAGATCGCGGGCGGACTCGGCCGGACCGTCACCGTGGCCATCCAGGACGAGCAGCTCGGCACCGGGCACGCCGTCAGCTGCGGCCTGTCCGCGCTCCCCGCCGATTTCGCCGGCACAGTCGTGGTCACCGCGGGTGACGTTCCGCTGCTCGACGCCGACACTCTCGAGGGCCTCGTCGACACCCACGCCACCGCCACCGCGGCCGCGACGGTACTCACCACCACCGTCACCAACCCCACCGGCTACGGCCGCATCCTGCGCACGCAGGACCACGAGGTGATCGGCATCGTCGAGCAGGCCGACGCCACCGAATCCCAGCGCGCCATCCGCGAGGTGAACTCCGGGGTGTACGCGTTCGACGCCACGGCACTGCGCTCGGCGCTGAGCCGGCTGCGGTCGGACAACGCCCAGCAAGAGCTCTACCTCACCGACGCCATCTCGATCGTGCGCGGCGACGGCCAGATCGTCCGGGCCCACCACGTCGACGACAGCGCGCAGGTCTCCGGCGTCAACGACCGGGTGCAGCTGTCCGAGGTGGCCGCCGAACTGAACCGCCGCATCATCGCCGGTCACCAACGCGCGGGCGTCACGATCATCGACCCGGGCACCACCTGGATCGACGTCGACGTCAGCATCGGCCGCGACACCGTCGTCAAGCAGTGCACCCAGCTGCTGGGCGCCACCGACATCGGCGCGAACTGCGTCATCGGCCCCGACACCACGCTGACCGACATGGAGGTCGGTGACGGCGCCGAGGTGATCCGCACCCACGGGCAGCTGGCGGTCATCGGTGCCGGCGCCGCCGTCGGCCCCTTCACGTACCTGCGGCCGGGCACCGAGCTCGGCGCCGACGGCAAGCTGGGCGCGTTCGTCGAGGTCAAGAACTCGAAGATCGGCACCGGCACCAAGGTGCCGCACCTGACCTACGTCGGGGACGCCGACATCGGCGAGTACAGCAACATCGGCGCGTCCAGCGTCTTCGTCAACTACGACGGCGAGAACAAGAGCCGCACCACCATCGGTTCGCACGTGCGCACCGGCTCGGACACGATGTTCGTCGCACCCGTGACCGTCGGCGACGGTGCATACACCGGCGCCGGCACCGTGGTCCGCGAGGACGTGCCACCCGGAGCGCTGGCCGTTTCCAAAGGTGAGCAGCGCAATATCGAGGGCTGGGTGGAGCGCAAGCGGCCCGAGTCGAAGGCCGCGGAGGCCGCGCGCAAGGCGCGCGAACAGGGCTGATGACGCCGGTGAGGGCTATGCACGAAAACGGTGCCGAATCCGTGCACAGCACTCACACTCGAAGTTTGCTGTTGGTGTTCCGGTAACCCGGCAACGGTTCCTGGTTACCGACAAGTACCATTACGACGTATCGATCCCCCACCGCGAAAGCAGCACACAGTGGCCACGGACTGGACCGACAACCGCAAAAATCTGATGCTCTTCTCGGGGCGCGCGCACCCCGAACTGGCCGAACAGGTCGCCAAAGAGCTCGGCATCGAGGTCACCCCGCAGACGTCCCGGGACTTCGCGAACGGCGAGATCTTCGTCCGATTCGACGAGTCGGTGCGTGGCTGCGACGCCTTCGTGCTGCAGAGCCATCCCGCGCCGCTGAACCAGTGGCTGATGGAACAGCTCATCATGATCGACGCGCTCAAGCGAGGGTCGGCCAAGCGGATCACCGCGATCCTGCCGTTCTACCCGTACGCGCGCCAGGACAAGAAGCACCGCGGCCGCGAGCCCATCTCGGCCCGTCTGATCGCCGACCTGCTCAAGACCGCCGGCGCCGACCGCATCGTCTCGGTCGACCTGCACACCGACCAGATCCAGGGCTTCTTCGACGGTCCGGTCGACCACATGCGCGGCCAGTCGCTGCTGTGCGGCTACATCGGCGACAAGTACGGCGACTCTGACCTGGTCGTGGTCTCCCCGGACTCCGGCCGCGTGCGCGTCGCCGAGAAGTGGGCCGACTCCCTGGGCGGCGTGCCGCTGGCCTTCATCCACAAGACCCGCGATCCGCTGGTCCCCAACCAGGTCAAGGCCAACCGCGTCGTCGGTGAAGTCAAGGGCAAGACCTGCATCCTGACCGACGACATGATCGACACCGGTGGCACCATCGCCGGCGCGGTCAAGCTGTTGCGTGAGGACGGGGCCAAGGACGTCATCATCGCCGCCACCCACGGTGTGCTGTCCGACCCGGCAGCCCAGCGCCTGGCCGACTGCGGCGCCCGCGAGGTCATCGTCACCAACACGCTGCCCATCACGCCGGACAAGCAGTTCCCGGCACTGACCGTGCTGTCGATCGCGCCGCTGCTGGCGTCGACCATCCGCGCGGTGTTCGAAAACGGCTCGGTCACCGGCCTTTTCGACGGATCTGCCTAACAATGGCCGCCCGCATCTACCACAACCCGAAGTGCTCGACCTCCCGTAAGACGCTGGATCTGCTGCGGGAGAACGGCATCGAGCCCGAGGTCGTGCAGTATCTGAAGACGCCGCCGACCCGGGCCGAGCTGGTGGCGATGATCGAAGATGCGGGCATCGACGTGCGCACCGCGGTACGCAAGCGCGAATCCCTCTACGCCGAGCTGAATCTGGCCGACGCCACCGACGAGCAGCTGCTCGACGCCATGGCCGAACATCCCATCCTGATCGAGCGGCCGTTCGTCGTCACCGCGAAAGGCACCCGGCTGGCCCGCCCGATCGACGCGGTCCGCGAGATTCTGTGATCCTGCGCAGGGTTTGTGCCGCCGCTGTGGTGGCGCTGGCACTCACCGCGTGCGAGACGAAAACGCCTGACTACAAGTCGATCTGGTCGACGACGCCGACCACCAGCACGACGCCGGTGGACAAGGCCAGTCTGATTCCGTTCCCGGACTACCTGAACAAGCTCGGGGTGCAGAGCAAGCAGGTCATTCCCGACCAGCTCACCGACCTCAAGGTGACGCTGCCCCGGCCGCAGGGCTGGACGGGATACAAGAACCTCAATTACTCGCCCGGCACCGTGACGATCGCCAAGAACGACACCTATCCCCTGGCGATGCTGATGGTGTTCCAGCTGTCCGGAGACTTCGACGTCAAGGATGCCCTCAAGCATTCCGACGCCGATGCCCTGCTGTCCGAGAACTTCAAGAAGCTCTACAGCTCGGGCGACGACTTCCAGGGCTACCCGTCGGCGATGATCGAGGGCAGCTACGACCTGCACAACCGCCGGATGCAGTCCTACAACCGGATCGTGATCGCCCAGCCGTCCCCGCCACGACCGGGTATCCACTACCTGATCCAGCTGACCATCACGACGTATGCCGAACAGGCCAAGGACCAGGCCGGCGACATCGAAGCGATCATCAAGGGCTTCTCCGTCGGCCCCAAGTAGCCCTGCGGCACTAAGCTCGCGGTCATGAGTCAATGGACCGCCGCCGACCTGCCTTCTTTCGCCGGCCGCACCGTCGTCGTCACCGGCGCCAACAGTGGCCTCGGCGAGGTCACCGCACGTGAACTGGCCCGCGTGGGCGCCAAGGTCATCCTCGCCTGCCGCAACACCGCCAAGGGCGACACCGCTGCCGCGGGCATGACCGGCGACGTCGAGGTTCGGCCCCTGGATCTGCAGAGCCTGGCCTCGGTGCGGGAGTTCGCCGCCGGTGTCGACAAGGTCGACGTGCTGATCAACAACGCCGGCATCATGGCCGTGCCGTTCTCCCTGACCGAGGACGGTTTCGAGAGCCAGATCGGCACGAACCACTTGGGGCATTTCGCCCTGACCAACCTGCTGCTGCCCAAGATCACCGACCGCGTGGTCACGGTGTCGTCCGAGCTGCACATGTTGGGCTACATCAGCCTGAAAGACCTGAACTGGAAGTCACGGCCGTACTCGGCATGGTTGGCGTACGGGCAGTCGAAGCTGGCGAATCTGCTGTTCACCAAGGACCTGCAGCGCCGGCTGTCGCTGGCTGGTTCGTCCGTGCGGGCGCTGACCGCGCATCCGGGCTATTCGGCGACCAACCTGCAGGGCCAGACGGGCAACGAGTTGGGCGACAAGTTCTGGCTCGCCGCCAACAAGATCGCCACCCCCGCTTCCTTCGGCGCGCAGCAGACGCTGTTCGCGGCGTCGCAGGACCTGCCGGGCAACACGTTCGTCGGCCCGAAATTCGGCTTCCGCGGGCCGACCGGGCCGACGCAGCTGATCAAGCCTGCCGGCCGGTCAGCACGCACCGCGACCGCCCTCTGGGACCTGTCTGCCCAGCTCACCGCCACTGAATTTCCGCTCTGAGGGGCGTTTCCGCTAGTCTGACTGACGATCACGGCGAGGGTAGGTCCACCAGGACCACCGTTATCGACGGGAACTTCACAGCACTGATGTGCGCTGATATCCCAGCCCTGGCCGTGCCACCCAGTAGATACGGCATCAGGAGCGATTCACATGGCCAAGAACGCGGCCCCCACCTCGAACAATCTGACCGCTGAGGTCCGCACCCGGACCGGCAAGGGCGCCTCGCGTCTGGCCCGTCGCGAAGGCCGCGTGCCGGTCGTCCTGTACGGCCACGGCACCGAGCCGCAGCACCTCGAGATCAACGCCCGCGAGTACGCTGCCGTGCTGCGTAACTCGGGCACCAACGCGGTGCTGACCCTCGACATCGCCGGCAAGGAGCAGCTCGCGCTGACCAAGCAGGTCGTCGTTCACCCGATCAAGCGCAACATCCAGCACGCCGACCTGATCGTCGTGAAGCGTGGCGAGAAGGTCACCGTCGACGTGAGCATCGTCGTCGAGGGTGACGCCCAGTCCGGCACCCTGGTCGCCCAGGACACCAACACCATCCAGATCGAGGCCGACGTCCAGTCGATCCCCGAGTCGCTGACCGTGTCGGTCGAGGGCATCGAGGCCGGTACTCAGATCCTCGCCGGCCAGGTCGAACTGCCCGCGGGCGTCACGCTGGTGACCGACCCCGAGGTGCTGGTCATCAACGTCGTCGCGGCGCCGACCGCTGAGGACCTCGAGGCCGAGGGCTCCGGCGAAGAGGCCGCTTCGGGCGAGGCTGCTGCCGAGGGCGAGGCGGCCGCAGAGGCCGCTGCCGAGTCGGAGTAATTCGCTTTGGCCGAACCGCTTTTGGTGGTCGGCCTGGGCAATCCTGGGCCGCGCTACGAAACAACGCGGCACAACGTTGGATTTCTGGTTGCCGACATCCTGGCCGAGCGCATCGGCGCAGGGTTCAAGGTGCACAAGAAATCCGGAGCTGAAGTCACCACGGGCCGGCTGGGAGGCCGGTCCGTGGTGCTCGCCAAGCCGCGCACCTACATGAACGAATCCGGTAGGCACATCGGGCCTTTGGCGAAGTTCTATTCCGTCGAGCCGGCCGACATCGTGGTGATCCACGACGAGCTGGACATCGACTTCGGCCGCATCCGGCTCAAGTTCGGTGGCGGCGAGGGCGGTCACAATGGTCTTCGTTCCATTGCTTCCGCCTTGGGCACCAAGGATTTTCAACGCGTCCGCATCGGCGTGGGCCGTCCGCCGGGGCGGCAGGACCCGGCGGCGTTCGTGCTGGAGAACTTCAATTCGAAGGAGCGGCCCGAGTTGGGCACCATCCTCGAACAAGCCTCCGACGCAACGGAATTGCTGCTGCAGTATGGCGTCGAGGCAGCGCAGAACACCGTCCACGCCTGGTAGCCGAGCTGCCCACGAAAGCGCGAAAACCCCCAAACTCCAAGGAATTTGGGGGTTTTCTCATGCAGGTACTCCCCGCCTGCGCGGGAGGTACGCCAGCAGAGCTATCCGCAGATGTGTTGCCGGTCAACGGCATCGGTGTAGCAGCTCCGACGGCCCTGAGCGCCCACGCGGGAGCTCTGGGTGGTGTCTTGAGTGCGGATGCCCGGGGTCGCCTTGATCGCCACGCTGCCGTTCGTCTCGCAGGTGGAGAGGCTTCCGGCGTCCTGACAGGTCGGGCGGGCACCTGCAACAGGCGCCATGATGCCACTGACCGAGGCCAGGCCCACCAGCAGAGCGACCATCCTGCGCTTGCTTTGATGAGTCATGTCACCTTCTCACTATTCGGGGAAGGTCGTCTGTCTCCGGTCCGTAATCGACGGGCTGAAAACCACTGACACGCCTTCCAATAACGCATGTTAGGTCGACTATATGTTTCAGCCAGATGACCGCGCCATTAACTCATGACGAACTCACATATAAGGGATTCATAGAATTGCGCTGACCTGGCAACCTCTGAAAAACCGGTGAGCAAGGTCACCGGATGGTCGAGGAACCATCCCGCACAACGGAATTCATAACGGTTGTCACCTGCGTGACTCGATTCACGGGCAGGACCAGGCCAACGTTCGGGAATCGGGATCGAGCGGCGTCTTGTTGGCTGCAGCCCGGTTGAACGCGTCCTGGCGGGCCTCCTCGACCGTGCGTCCGGCACCGCCGGCCACCACACCGGTTTCCGGGGCGTTGACATTGACGATGCACAACCGGTCGTTGGTGACCTCGTCACTGGTGCACTGGACCGCACCGGCACGCTTACACGCCGCGATCACCGCTGCGGAGGCAGCAGGGACGTCGGGCCCGGTTGCGGAGAAGCCGACGATGTCGCTGCCCCGCACCCCGGAGCCGACCGCCGCGGCGATGTCATTCGTGTCCTCGACCAAGCCCGCTGGAGCTTCAGCGCAAGCCGGCACCGCGGCGATGACGCACGCGCCGAACACCGCCACCACAGCCGCAATCACACGCCCCATGAATACGCCGGTCCTCTCGTCAATAATTCAGCGAGATTACCCGGCACTCACAGCTTTCGCTCAGCGAAGCGAGCAGCTCCACCCGCGAGAAAAACGTAAAAAAACCCCGATTTCCGAGGAAATCGGGGTTTTTCATGACTGTGCACGAAACCTAGCCGGTGACGAGTTCCACCGAGTTCGCGCGACGGAGCTTGCCCGAGGGCGTCTTCGGGATGGTGCCCGGGCCCAGCACGACCACGTTGCGCGGCCGCACGTCGACCTCGGTCACGACCTCGTGCGCGACCTGGTGCTCGATCCGGCGCACTTCCACCGGGTCCTGCCAGGCGTTCGATTCGACGGCGACGGCGAAGGTCTCACGCGAGTGACCGGCGTCGAGGCGCACCGCGACGGCGCAGCCCGGGCGCACGCCCTGCACGCGGCCGGCGGCCCGCTCGATGTCCGTCGGGTAGATGTTGCGGCCCGCCATGATGATGACGTCCTTCACCCGGCCGCAGACCACGACGTTCTGCTCTTCGGTGATGTAGCCGAGGTCACCGGTGTCGTACCAGCCGTTTTCGTCCTGCGTCGGCAGGAAACCGGCCATGGTGATGTAGCCGGGGGTGACCGATTCGCCGCGCAGCTGGATGACGCCGACACCGCGCTCGGGCAGGACGTTGCCGTCCTCGTCGACGATGCGGGCCTCCAGGTCGCGCAGCAGCGGACCCAGCGAGGCGAGGCGACGGGTGTTGCCCTTCGCTGCGGGCACGGCGCGCCGCAGTGCGGCCAGCAGATCGGCGTCGACCTCGTCGACGACCAGGCCGGCGTTGCACGGCGAGAACGACACGGCGAGACAGGTCTCTGCCATGCCGTAGGCCGGCAGGATGGCCGACGGCTGCAGGCCGAACGGCTTGCCGGCGTCGATCAGGTCTTCGACGTCGGCGGGGTCGACGGGCTCGGCGCCGGACAGCGCGAACCGCAGGGTGGAGAGGTCGTACTCGCCCGGCTTGGCCTGCCGGCGCAGGCGCTTGGCGAACAGCGCGTAGGCGAAGTTCGGGGCCGCCGTCATGGTGCCCTTGTACTTGTCGATGAGCTTGGCCCACAGCAGGGTGTCGCGCAGGAAGTCCATCGGCGTGACCTTGACCAGCTCGGCACCGAAGTACATCGGGATGGTGAGGAAGCCGACCATGCCCATGTCGTGGAAGCAGGGCAGCCAGCTGACCATGACGTCCTTGTCGACGTCGTACTCGGCGCCGATGAACATGGCCTCGGCGTTGGAGAAGATGTTGCGGTGCGTGATCTGGACGGCCTTGGGCGAGCCGGTCGAGCCTGACGTCAGCTGCATCAGCGCGAGGTCGTCTTCGCCGGTCTCGACGGGGTCGATGGGCTCGGCTTCCAGCAGGTCGCCGACCTTGAGGACCAGCAGGCCCTTCTCCTCCAGCACGGGGGCGGCGACCAGGAACGGCTCGGAGATGATGACGGCCTTGGCCTCGATCATGCTGATGACGTTCATGGTGTCTTCAGCCCAGACGGCCAGGTCGGTCCGCGGCGTCGGCTGGTGCAGCATGGTGAGGCTGCCGCCGCGCATCCAGATGCCCTGCACGGTCGGGGCGATCTCCACCGGGTAGCCGGCCAGCACGCCGATCTTGTCGCCGAGACCGATTCCGGCAGCGGCCAGGCCACCGGCGATGCGCCGGGCCCGCTCGTGGACCTCGCCCCAGGTGTGGCGCACTGGCTCGTGCGGCTCACCAGTGACCATGCCCCGCTGCGATGTACGTGCGTTGTAGTACATCTTGTCGGTAAATCGGCTCACGACAACCTCCTGAGGTCAGGCGCCACTGCCCGTCGTTCCATAGTCCGTCCGGTGCCGGGCGCACTTGTAGAGGCGCGCACGCACAATTCGGCCGCGGTTATATCTCGAATCGATGGCTCCGAGTGCGCGGGCGACGCTGCCCTGGCACGTCTCGATCCCTCACCGACACCGCCGGTGAGAGAAACCATTGCGTTCCACGCCTGGCCGCTGGCAGACACCATCGATCATCTTAAGAGACTCTTAAGTAGCTAACAAACTGTTGGCCGAATTGAGTGCTGAGTCACACCGCGATCAGGCCTGCTTGCTGGGCGCCGGCACCACCCTGGCGCCGTGCACCGGGCCGCTGGCTACGCGTACCGTCCGGCACACCCCGGCGCCGGAAAGTTGGGTGCCGACCTCGACCGCGTCCTCCGCGGAGGCACACAGGAAAGCGCAGGTGGGCCCCGAACCGGACACGATGCCCGCCAGCGCCCCGGCTTCGACGCCCGCCCGCAGGGTGCGCCGCAGCCCGGTGTCGAGGCTGACGGCCGCCGACTGCAGATCATTGCCCAGCAGCGGCGCCAGTTCGCGCGGGTCGCCGGACGCCAGCGCAGCCAGCAGCGGCTCGGGGTCGTCCAGCGGAGGCGGCCCACCGTCCCGGGCGTCGGCCCGGAGGTTGTCCAGTTCGGCGAAAACCTTCGGCGTGGACAGCCCTCCCTCGGCGAAGGCCAGCACCCAGTGGAAGGTGCTGCGCGCCAGCACGGTCGCCAGCTGCTCGCCGCGGCCGGTCCCGAGCGCGGTACCGCCGTGCAGCGCGAACGGCACGTCGCTGCCCAGTCGGGCGGCCAGCGTATGCAGGTCCCGCCGCGGCACGCCCAGCTCCCAGAGATTGTTCATCGCGACCAGCACGGCCGCCGCGTCGGCGCTGCCGCCGGCCATACCGCCGGCGACGGGAATCGACTTGTCGATCGAGATGGCGACGTCGGGCGCCCGGCCGACGTGCTCGGCCATCAGTTCGGCGGCCCGCCAGGCGAGGTTGCGGTGGTCCGTCGGCAGCCCCTCGGCGCCGTCCCCGAGCATCTCCACCGACAGCAGGTCGGCATTGCGGACCGTCACCTCATCGAACAGGGAGACGGCGTGGAACACCGTGGTCAGCTCGTGGTAGCCGTCATCGCGGCACTCACCGACACCGAGGTAGAGGTTCACCTTGCCCGGCACGCGGACGGTCACCGAACCCGTGGGTACCCACTCTGAAGCGGTGTTTCCATCCGACGCAGACACGTCACGACAGTAACGCCCGCGGCGAGGGCCACAACACCAAGTGGTGAGAAACCCTGGCAGACAGGCTCAGTGGTTGGCGTCGACCTGCTGGTCGGACTCCGGAGCGGAGGCCTGCTGCTCGCGGTCCAGCTCGCCCGACCGCTGCAGCAGCCGCACGAAGTCGGCGATCGCCAGGGTCTCGCCGCGACGTGCCGGATCGATGCTGGCGGCCAGCAGGCGCTCGGCCGAGGCATTGCCCGAACCCGCCCATTCGGCGAAGGCATTGCGCGACGTCTTGCGGCGCTGCGCGAAGGCGATGTCGATCAGGTTGAACACCTGCGAGCGGAAGCTGTCGTCGGTCGGCCACGGCGTCGTCTCGTGCCGGTCGATCCGGACCAGACCCGAGTAGACCCGCGGGATCGGCCAGAACACCGTCGGCGAGACCATCCCGTAGCGCCGGACATTGCCGAAGAACCGCACCTTGGCGCTGGGCACCCCGTAATCCTTGGTGCCCGGGTCGGCGGCGAGCCGCTCGGCGACCTCGGCCTGGACCATCACCATGACGGTGCGGATGGTCGGGAATTCCGAGAGCAGGTGCAGGATGGCCGGCACCGCGACGTTGTACGGCAGGTTGGCGACCAGCGAGGTCGGCTGCTCGTCCAGGTCGGACGGCACCAGGTCGAGCACGTCGCGGTTCAGCACGGTCAACCGGCCGATCTCGCTGTGGGAGTGCTCGGCGATCGTCGTCGGCAGCTGGCGGGCCAGCACCGGGTCGATCTCGACGGCCGTCACCTTCGCGCCCCGGTCCAGCAGCGCCAGCGTCAGCGAGCCCAGACCCGGGCCCACCTCCAAGACGTGGGACTGCCGGTTCACCCCGGAAGCCGACACGATGCGGCGCACCGTGTTGGCGTCATGCACGAAGTTTTGTCCGAAAGCTTTACGCGGCCGGAAATCAAGCTCTTTTGCCAGATGCCGGATTTCGGTTCGACCGAGTAGCCGGATCGTCATCGTGCCCCAATTCTCCCGCTACAGACAGGCCAGGCACCCCAACCTTGGCGGGCTCGCGTCACTTCAGCAATCGCGATCTGCTCTTCACGTGTCGCAAGATCAGCTCTCGCAGCATAACGCAGACCGCCTTGCCGCTCCCAGGTGTTCTGATCAAATTGGACTCCACCGTAAAAACCGTTGCCGGTATTGATGGCCCAGTTGCCGGTCGACTCACACCGCGCCAGCGCGTCCCAGGCGGCAGGTTGGGTCACCGGGGGCACCTCGGTACCGGGTTTCGCTCCGATCCGCAGGACGCCGTCCCGCGCCGGCGTCAGCACCTGATTGGAGACCGGCAGCCGGCCGGTTTCGACACCGTTGACCGTGGCGACGGCGAAGGTGACGTTCTGGGTGCCGGGCTGGCCCGGATCCTCGACCACCTTGCGGCTCATGTTCAGCGCCGGATCAGACACCGTGTTCATCGTCGGGGCCAGCGGAGATTCAGTGGTCACCTGCTGCAGCCGGATGCGGGTCACGTCGATCTGCATGCCCTCGGTCACCGGGGTGGCCGCGGCGGGGACGACGGAGTCGCGCTGCTCCAGCGGCACGCCGGCGACGGCCAGCAGTCCGGCCACGTTCGCGGCGGCCAGGTGCACCTGGCGCGGCACGCCGCCGTCGACGATCGTCACGTTGCGGGCGCTGACCACCGGAAGCGACATGCCGGCCAGCGGCACGCGGGTGGCGCGGTCGGCCGCGACGGGCGCGGTGTCGGTCATGGACAGCTGCTTGAGGGCGTCCTGCACGGTGGCCGCGGTGGTCCACACCTGACGGGTGTTCTGGCCGTCCAGCGAGATCTCGAGCGGGCGGCTGCGGCGCAGCACGATGTTGTCGGACTCGTGCACGTCCTGGTCGGCCGCGGGGAACAGGTCGTCGCGCTCGCCGACGGAGAAGCCGTTCTCGGTGAGGACGTCGCCGATGTGGGTCTTCATGGTCTGCACCGTCATCGGTGCGCCGTCGATGGTGAGAGTGACGGTCTTGTGGGCCGCGACGGCGAACCCGCCGGCGACGGTCAGCGTGGCGAGGAAGGCCCCGGTCACGCCGCGCAGCATCGGCGAGCGCGCATCATGCAATTTATTCAGAAAGTTCAAGGCGTCAATCCCGTGTCTTTCGGGCCCGAGGTGGTCCCGAGCAGTGGCCGCGGTGACCACATAAAAGCCACCTCGACCGGGTTGATCACAGAACGGTAACGAACATGCCCGGGAGGCGGCAACCTGGACTAATGATACAGTCCATAGTTTTTCGAAGCATTTGCCGAGGTCACCGCGGCGATTTCGGCCGCTGAAGAATTTCTGATTTCGGCCAGCGCACGGACCGTGTACGGCAGGCAATACGACTCATTGGGCGCCCCGCGGAACGGATGCGGCGTCAGGAACGGCGCGTCGGTTTCGACCAGCAGCAGCTCCGCCGGGATCATCGCGGCCGCCTCGCGCAGCGCATGGGCGTTCCGGAAACTGACGGTGCCAGAGAGGCTCATGAGCCAGCCGTGATCGGCGCAGGTACGCGCCATCTCCGCGTCCGACGAGAAGCAGTGGAAGATGACCGTCTCCGGCGCGCCCTCGGACCTGAGCATGTCGAGGACCTCGGCATCGCCGTCCCGGTTGTGGATCATCAGCGGCTTGCCGACGCGTTTGGCCAGGTCGATGTGCCAGGCGAAGGCCTCGCGCTGCGTCGCCTCGTCGGCACAGCCGTCGAGCTTGCCCGGCCAGTACATGTCGATGCCGGTCTCCCCCACCGCGACCACGCGCGGGTCGGCGGCCAGGGTCTCCAGGGTGCGTTTGGCCTCGTCGTCGAGGGCGTTGGCGCGGGTCGGATGCAGCGCGACGGCGGCGTACACGCGCGGATCGGCATGAGCCGCGCCGACCGCCCACTCGGCGGCCTCGAGGTCGTCGGCGATGGTGACGACCTTCTCGACGCCGACGGCCTCGGCCCGGTCCAGGATCACGCGGATGCTCTCGGCATCGGTCGCACCACAGGCGTCCAGGTGGGTGTGGGCGTCGACCAGTCCGGGCAGCGGTTCCGGGGCGGGCGGCTTCTCACGTTTGGCGCTCACAGCGACACCTTAAGGTGGGGGCAACATGAGCAGCCAGAATTCCCCCGGCGCCCAGGGGCCCTTCTACATCACGACCGCCATCGCCTACCCGAATGGCGCGCCGCACATCGGGCACGCCTACGAGTACATCGCCACCGACGCGATCGCCCGGTTCAAGCGGCTCGACGGCTTCGACGTCCGCTACCTGACCGGCACCGACGTGCACGGCCAGAAGATGGCCGAGGCCGCCGCGGCCGAGGGCATCTCGGCGGCGGAGCTGGCCAATCGCAACTCCGACGTGTTCCAGGCCCTGCAGGAGAAGCTCAACATCTCCTTCGACCGGTTCATCCGCACCTCCGACGCCGACCACTATGAGGCGTCCAAGGAGATCTGGCGACGGATGAACGAGGCCGGGGACATCTACCTCGGCACCTACGCGGGTTGGTACTCCATCCGCGACGAGCGCTTCTTCGCCGAGGATGAGACCGAGGTCCGGGACGGCGGCCGCTTCGCCATCGAGACCGGCACGCCGGTCACCTGGACCGAGGAGCAGACCTACTTCTTCAAGCTGTCGGCCTACACCGACCGGCTGCTGGCGCACTACGAGGAGCACCCCGAGTTCATCGGCCCCGACGTGCGCCGCAACGAGATCGTCAGCTTCGTCTCGGGCGGACTCAAGGACCTGTCGATCTCGCGGACCACGTTCGACTGGGGCGTCCCGGTCCCCGACCACCCCGAGCACGTCATGTACGTGTGGGTGGACGCGCTGACGAATTACCTGACGGGCGTTGGCTTTCCGGACACCGCGGGCGAGGCCTTCGAGAAGTACTGGCCCGCAAACCTGCACATGATCGGCAAGGACATCATCCGGTTCCACAGTGTGTACTGGCCGGCATTCCTGATGTCGGCCGGAATCGCCCTCCCGGAACGGGTTTTCGCGCACGGCTTCATCAACGTCAAGGGCGAGAAGATGAGCAAGTCGGTGGGCAACGTGGTGGACCCCATCGCACTCATCGACGCCTTCGGCCTGGACCAGGTGCGCTACTTCTTCCTGCGCGAGGTGTCCTTCGGCCAGGACGGCAGCTACAGCGAGGAAGCCATCATCGGCCGGATCAACGCCGACCTGGCCAACGAGCTGGGCAACCTGGCGCAGCGCTCGCTGTCGATGGTCAACAAGAACCTCGGTGGAATCGTCCCGGAGCCAGGCGAATTCACCACCGCCGACCTCGAGTTGCTCAAGCAGGCCGATGATCTGCTGGACACCGTGCGCGGCCACTACGACGTGCCGGCCATGCATCTGGCACTCGAGGCGATCTGGCTGATGCTGGGCGCGGCCAACCGCTACTTCTCGGCCGAAGAGCCGTGGGTGCTGCGCAAGTCTCCCGCTGAGTCGGACCAGGCCCGCTTCGGCACGGTGCTATACACGACGCTGGAGGCGGTCCGGATCGCCGCGCTGCTGGTGCAGCCGGTGATGCCGGAATCAGGGGGGAAGCTGCTCGATCTTCTTGGGCAGGACGTCTCGGCGCGGGACTTCCGCGCCGTCGGTACCCGACTGGCACCGGGAACGGTGCTGCCGACACCCGAAGGCGTTTTTCCCCGCTACCAAGCGGAGACCAAGGAGTAGCGAGAAGATATGGCGCAGAACGGCTTACACGAGCGGCTGCACGACGTCTACGAGGAAGTCACCCGCCGCAACGCGGGCGAGATCGAATTCCACCAGGCCGTCTACGAGGTTCTGACCAGCCTGGGCCCGGTCGTCGACCAGCACCCCGAGTACTCCGACACCGCCATCATCCGCCGGTTGTTCGAGCCGGAACGGCAGATCATCTTCCGCGTGCCGTGGATCGACGACGCCGGTGCCGAGCAGATCAACCGCGGCTTCCGCGTCGAGTTCAACTCCGCGCTTGGCCCGTTCAAGGGCGGCCTGCGGTTCCACCCGTCGGTGTACCTGGGCATCGTGAAATTCCTTGGCTTCGAACAGATTTTCAAGAACTCGCTGACGGGTCTGCCCATCGGCGGCGGCAAGGGCGGGTCGGACTTCGACCCCAAGGGCCGCTCCAAGAACGAAGTGATGCGGTTCTGCCAGTCGTTCATGACCGAGCTGTACCGGCACATCGGTGAGTACACCGACGTCCCCGCCGGCGACATCGGCGTCGGCGGCCGCGAGATCGGCTACCTGTTCGGTCAGTACAAGCGCATCACCAACCGCTACGAGTCGGGCGTCCTCACCGGCAAGGGCCTGACGTGGGGTGGTTCGCAGGTCCGCACCGAAGCCACCGGCTACGGCACGGTGTTCTTCGTCGACGAAATCCTGCGCAGCTCAGGGCAATCGTTCGACGGCAAGCAGGTGGTGGTGTCCGGGTCGGGCAACGTCGCGATCTACGCCATCGAGAAAGTGCACGCGCTCGGCGGCACTGTCATCGGCTGTTCGGACTCCAGCGGCTACATCGTGGACGAGAAGGGTGTCGACCTCGAGCTCCTCAAGGAGCTCAAGGAAGTGCGCCGCGGCCGGATCTCCGAGTACGTCGAAATGCGTGGTGGCGGCGCACAATTCGTCGAGGACAACTCGATCTGGCAGTTGCCGTGCGACATCGCGCTGCCCTGCGCCACACAAAACGAATTGGACGGTGACGACGCGAAGGCGCTGATCGAGTCCGGCTGCCAGATCGTCGCCGAAGGCGCCAACATGCCGTGCACCCCGGAGGCGGTGAAGCTGTTCACCGAGGCGAAGGTCGCGTTCGCGCCCGGCAAGGCCGCCAACGCCGGCGGCGTCGCCACCAGTGCACTGGAGATGCAGCAGAACGCGTCGCGGGATTCGTGGACGTTCGAGGAGACCGAGCAGCGCCTGGCCGAGATCATGGGCCGCATCCACGACCGCTGCCTGAGCACCGCCGACGAGTACGGACAGCCGGGCAACTACGCGGCCGGGGCCAACATCGCCGGCTTCATCCGGGTCGCCGACGCGATGTCGGCGCTCGGAGTCGTCTGACCTGGGCATTGACCGAGATCAGCGCCGGCGCCGAGTGATCTGGGCCACATCTGTGGGTAGGTTTGTCACATTCCGGGCGCCGCTGGTGTCTTGAGGGCATAACCAACCCGAAGGAGATGCAGTGATGACCGGAAACCAGAAGCCCAACCGCGTCGTCGTCATCGGCGGCGGCTACGCCGGTGCGCTGGCGGCCAATCATGTTCGGATGCGTGATGACGTGGCAGTCACCCTGGTGAACCCGCGGCCCAAGTTCGTCGAGCGCATCCGCCTGCACCAGCACGTGGCCGGGAACTACGACGCCACCGTCCGCTACGACACGCTGCTCGCCGACGACGTGCGCCTGGTGGTGGACACCGCCACGCGGATCGACGCCGCGGCCCGCACCGTTGAACTGGCGTCCGGCGACACGCTGGATTACGACTACCTGATCTATGCCGTCGGCAGTACCGGAGCCGTGCCGGCGTCGGTGCCCGGCGCCACCGAATTCGGCTATCCGCTGGCCGAATTCGAGCAGGCCGAGCGGTTGGCCGCCCGGCTGCAGGACGTGCCGCTGTCCGCGCAGTTGGTGGTCGTCGGCGCCGGCCTGACCGGCATCGAGGCCGCTTCCGAATTCGCCGAGGCCGGCCGCAACGTCGTGCTGGTCGGCAGCAAGCTGGCGCCGTCGATGAGCGCACCGGCACGCCGCTCGGTGGCCAAGGCCCTCGCCAAGCTGGGTGTGACGGTCATCGAGGGTGACGTCAGCTCCATCACCGCCAACCGGGTGACGTTGGCCGACGGACGCTTCATCAGCAGCGCCGTGACGGTGTGGACCGCCGGCTTCGGCACCCCGGAGCTGGCTGCCGCCAGCGGGCTGCGCACCGACGAACTGGGCCGGCTGTTGACGGACGAAACCCTGACCAGCATCGACGATCCACGGATCGTGGCCACCGGTGACGCTGCCGCGCCGTCGGGACAGCCGCTGCGGATGAGCTGCCAGGCCTCGAGCCCGCTCACCGTGACCGCGGTGGGCACCGTGCTGAGCCGCATCGCCGGCACCGAGCCGGCGCCGCTGGACCCGGTGTTCGCCGGATCGTGCACCAGCCTGGGCCGCCACGCAGCGACCATCCAGATCGCCCGCAAGGACGATTCGTCGACGAACTACTACATCGGCGGGCGGGCCGGGGCCAAGCTGAAGGAAGCGATCTGCAAGGGCACGCTGTGGGGCATCCGGCGCGCGGCGCGTAAGCCGAGTGCGGTGTTCGTGATGACGGGTGGCAAGCGGGCCGAGCGTCTGGCTGAGGCTGTCACCGCATGACCAGTTCTGCCGGGGCAGCAGGGGGTGAACACGCCGAGCGGTTCACCCACCTGCGGCCGCTGCTCTTCACCATCGCCTACGAAATCCTTGGCTCCGCAACGGAAGCCGACGACGTGCTGCAGGACAGTTATCTGCGGTGGGCCGACGTCGATCTCGAGACGGTACGGGACACCAAGTCCTACCTGGCCCAGTTGGTCACCCGGCAGGCGTTGAACGCATTGCGGGCCGGCGCCCGGCGCCGGGAGGAGTACGTCGGCCCATGGCTGCCCGAGCCACTGCTGCTCGACGAGCGCGATGCGTCGTCGGATGTCGTTCTCGCCGAATCGGTTTCGATGGCCATGCTGGTGGTCCTGGAGACCCTGGGCCCCGACGAGCGGGCGGTGTTCGTGCTGCGCGAGGTGTTCGGGTTCGACTACGACGAAATCGCCGGAGCCGTAGGCAAATCCACCGCGGCGGTGCGGCAGGTGGCGCACCGGGCCCGCGAGCATGTGCAGGCGCGGCGCAAGCGGTTCACGCCCGATACCGAAAAGTCCGCGGAGGTGACCACCCAGTTCCTGACGGCGGCCGCGACCGGCGACCTGGACGGCCTGATGACGCTGTTGGCTCCGAATGTCACCTGGACCGCCGACAGCGACGGCAAGGTCAGTGCCGCCCGTCGGCCGGTGTACGGACCCGACAGAGTGGCTCGCCTGGTACTGGGGCTGCTGCGTGGCGCCGTGGACTACGACGCACGCATCGACCTCGCGACGTACAACAACGCCCCGGCGTTGGTGCTGTACCTCGGCGAGAAGCTCGAGGGCATCATCCTGATCGAGATCGAGGACGGCCAGATCAGCCACTTCTACGCCATGCGCAATCCCGACAAGCTCGGTGGAGTGCTGGTCGAGCGGGAGATCCGCCGCACCGTCTGACAAGCTGTGGGGCGTGCGAGTCGAGCGGTTGGCCGACCTGGGCGCCGCCCCGGGGGTCTTGAAGGCTGTCGCCGACGCCGCCGCTCGGCGCAGCCTGCCTCCGCCGGCCGCGCTGCTGGGTGACTGGTTCGGCGCGACGGCCGTCATCGCGCCGAGCGTCTCCATCGAGCCGGCGACCGCCACCGAAGTCTTCGATGCGCCAGCGGGTTCCGGCGAGGTGATCGGCGGCGGCTGGTTCGGCTACCTGTCGTACCCGGACGGCGCCGGCCGCATACCGATGGCCGCGGGCGGCTGGTCGGACTGTGTGCTCCGGCAGGACGCGGCCGGGCACTGGTGGTACGAAAGCCTTTCCGGGGCACCGATTCCCGACTGGCTCGCCGACCTGGAACCGGCGGCGCCCGCGCCGTACTCGATTGACTGGTGTCCGCCGGACCGCACCAGTCACCGCGCCGGCGTACTGGCCTGCCTGGAGGCGATCGCCGCCGGCGAGGTGTACCAGGCCTGCGTCTGTACCCGCTTCACCGGACGGATAACCGGTGCGCCCGTTGACTTTTTCGTCGATGCCGTCGCCCGGACCGCGCCCGCCCGGGCCGCGTTCGTGGCGGGCGAGTGGGGTGCGGTGGCGTCGCTGTCGCCGGAGTTGTTCCTGAGCCGCCGCGGCGAGGTCGTCACCTCAAGCCCCATCAAAGGCACGCTCCCCCTTTATCATTCGCCGTCGGAGCTGGCGTCGTCGGTAAAGGACGTCGCCGAGAACATCATGATCGTCGACCTGGTCCGCAATGATCTGAGCCGCGTCGCCACCACCGGGTCGGTCCGGGTTCCCGAACTGCTCGCGGTCAAACCCGCCCCGGGCGTCTGGCACCTGGTGTCCACGGTGACCGCACAGGTTCCGGCTGCGACGCCGATGTCGGCGGTACTGGACGCCACGTTCCCGCCCGCCTCCGTCACCGGCACCCCGAAATGCCGCGCCCGCGAACTCCTCGCCGAATGGGAACCCTACGATCGCGGAATCTATTGCGGGACCGTCGGTTTGGCGTCACCCCTGGCCGGCACCGAACTGAACGTCGCGATCCGCACGGTGGAATTCGACGCCGACGGCGCGGCGATCCTCGGCGTCGGCGGCGGCATCACCGCCGACTCCGACCCCGACCGCGAGTGGGAAGAGTGCCTCCACAAGGCCGCCGCCATCGTCGGCCCCTGACCATCCGCGAGCAGACGTAAAACTGTCGAATTTCGCGGGAAAACGACAGTTTTGCGTCTGCTCGCGGAAGAACTGTCAGTCGCGGGACTTGAGGACGGCGTCGTAGAGCTCGCGTCGGGAGGGGGCACCGGGGTTCTCGGCGATCACCTGGGCGCAGGCGTCTTTGACGCGCGCTCCGTCGTCGACCAATTCCTGCACCAGCGCGACCAACGCGTCGATGTCCGCCACCGGCGTCGCTCCCGCCAACACCACGGTGATCTCACCGAGCACGCCGTCGGCGGCCCACTCGGCCAACTCCCCCAGCGTCCCGCGCTTGATCTCCTCGTGGGTCTTGGTCAGCTCGCGGCACACCACAGCGCGCCGATCCGGCCCCAGTGCAGTCACTGCCTCGGCCAAGGTCTCGGCCAGGCGGCGCGGCGATTCGAAGAACACACACGTCCGTCGCTCGGTCGCGAACCCGGCCAGCCACGCCGCCCGGCCCTTGCGCGGTGCGAAGCCCTCGAAGCAGAACCGGTCCGAGGCCAGCCCGGACACCGCCAGCGCCGTCGTCACCGCCGACGGGCCCGGCAGGCAGCTGACCGGCAGACCCGCCTCGGCGCACGCCGCCACCAAGCGGTATCCCGGATCGCTGATCAAGGGCATCCCGGCATCGCTGACCACCAGCACGGTCTCCCCCGCGGCGACCGACTCGACGAGCCCCGCCACCCGGGACGCCTCGTTTTGATCGAAGAAGCTGACGATGCGCCCAGCAGGACGGACATCGAGAGACGCCGCCAGCGCGCGCACCCGTCGGGTGTCCTCGGCGGCGATCACGTCGGCACTGCCGAGCGCCTCGATCAGGCGGGCCGAAGCGTCGCCGGGCTGGCCCAACGGAGTGGCCGCGAGCAGCAGCCGACCGGCGTCCGCGAGTGGACCAGAAACTGATGTCACCGGGACAGCCTACGATCGCTGACGTGACCGCCCCCGCTCTCGACGCATCCGAGGCCGAGCGCGAGGTCCCCGTGATCAGTCCGGCGCCGCTGACGCCCGCCGCCGATTTCGGCCCCACCGACCGGCTGCGCGGCTGGACCATGACCGCGGTGATCACCGCGCTGGCCATGATCACCCGGTTCCTGAACCTGGGCTCACCCACCGACGCGGGTACCCCGATCTTCGACGAGAAGCACTACGCGCCGCAGGCCTGGCAGGTGCTGCACAACAACGGCATCGAGGACAACCCCGGCTACGGCCTGGTGGTGCATCCCCCGGTCGCCAAACAGCTGATGGCCATCGGCGAGTGGATCTTCGGATACAACGGCGTCGGCTGGCGGTTCTCAGGCGCGGTATGCGGCGTCATCCTGGTGCTGCTGGTGGCGCGGATCGTGCGGCGCATGACGCGCTCGACGCTGTTGGGCGGCATCGCCGGGCTGCTGATCATCGCCGACGGCGTCAGCTTCGTCTCGGCGCGCACAGCCCTGCTCGACGTCTATCAGACGGTGTTCATCGTGGCGGCGTTCGGCGCGCTCCTCGTGGACCGCGACCAGGTGCGCGCGCGCATGCACGTCGCGATGACCGAAGGCCGCATCGCCGAGACCGTCTGGGGCCCGCGACTGGGCGTGCGGTGGTGGCGCTTCGGGGCCGGTGTGCTGTTGGGGCTCGCGCTGGCGGTGAAGTGGTCGGGCCTCTACTACATGGTGTTCTTCGGCCTGATGACCGTCGCCTTCGACATCGCGGCCCGGCGCGCGTACCGCGTGCAGCGGCCCTGGCTGGGCGCGCTGCGGCGCGATGTCCTGCCCGGCATGTGGGCGCTGACGCTCATCCCGGTCGGCGTCTACCTGGCGTCGTACGCGCCGTGGTTCGCCTCCGAGACCGCGATCGACCGGCACATGGAGGGCCGGAACATCGGCGAAGGGCCACTGGCCACGGTGCGTTCGCTCTGGTACTACACGCACGACGTCTACCGCTTCCATTCCGGGCTGACCAACGCCGCCGGCAATCACCACCCGTGGGAGTCAAAGCCGTGGACATGGCCGATGTCGCTACGGCCCGTGCTCTACGCCATCGACAACAACAACGTGCCGGGCTGCGGCGCGCAGTCGTGCGTCAAGGCCGTGATGCTGGCGGGTACGCCGGCCATGTGGTTCATCGCGGTGCCGGTGCTGGCCTGGGCCGTGTGGCGGACGTTCGTCAGACGCGACTGGCGGTACGCGGCCGCGCTCACCGGCTACGCCGCGGGATACCTGCCGTGGTTCGCCGATATCGACCGGCAGATGTACTTCTTCTACGCGACGCCCATGGCGCCGTTCCTGATCATCCTGATCACGCTGATCCTCGGCGACATCCTCTATCCACGATCGACAGAACCGGAACGACGAACACTCGGGCTGCTGGTCGTCTGCTTCTACGTGGCGCTGGTGATCACCAACTTCGCCTGGATGTACCCGATCCTGACCGGGCTGCCGATCTCACCGTCCACCTGGAACATGGAGATCGTGCTGCCCTCCTGGCGGTGATCCCCCCGGCGCATCGAACGCCTGTGCGATAAGATCGCGGGGTGTCCTTGGCGGTTCAGGGTTCGCTGTTCGACCATGCCGAACGGCGGTGGCTCGACGACGGCGCCTGGGTCGATGTCCGCGCAGGCTGGCTCACGGGCGCCGACACCCTTTTCGACGAACTGCTGACCGCAATTCCGTGGCGCGCCGAGCAGCGCCAGATGTACGACAAGGTGCTGGACGTACCGCGTCTCGTCAGCTTCCACGACCTGGCCCGGGAACGGGCGCCGCATCCCGGGCTGGCGCGGCTGCGGGTGCGGCTCAACGACGCCTACGCCCACGAACTTGGCGAGCCGTTCACCACCGTGGGCCTGTGCCTGTACCGCGACGGCGCCGACAGCGTGGCGTGGCACGGCGACACCATCGGCCGCAGCAGCACGCAGGACACCATGGTCGCGGTGCTGAGCCTCGGGGCGACAAGGGTTTTCGCCTTGCGCCCGCGTACTGCCGCCGCGGACGGCAGGCGCACCAGCGTCCGGCTACCTCAGGGCCACGGCGACCTGCTGGTGATGGGCGGCGCGTGCCAGCGCACCTGGGAGCACGCGGTACCCAAGACCGCCCGCCCCACCGGACCGCGGATCAGCATCCAGTTCCGGCCGCGCGACGTGCGCTAGTTACTGACCCCTGACCGTCGAGACTGACTTGGTCAGCAGCTCCGTCGCCTGCTGCGTGTTCACCGGCACGACGGGCTGGTCCGGCACGACGAGCGAGTTGGCGGTGACGATGACCAGGAACCTGCCGAAACCGGCGACGTAGTTGTAGAGCTGGCCGGTGGCGGGCTTGCCATTGGCCACCGTCTCGAGAATGCGATGCGTGCCGACGGTCTTGACCCCGTCGATGGCCGGTGCCTGTACCTCTTCGACCAGACCCCGCAGCCCCGCACCGGAGAAGGCGACCTTCTTGCAGGCGTCACCCGGGTCAGCCGGAGCGATCGGTTCGGACGTCTCCACCGCCAGGATGACGAACCGGTTGCCCTGGCCTTCTGCGGTGACGGCGGTCATGTTGCCCTTGGCGCCGGGTGAGACGGCCATGCCGGAGGCGAACTTGGCGCAGTCCGGTGGCTCGAATTTCAGGCCAGGGGGCAGTGTCTGCGGGGCGAACGCGCGCGGGTCGATGCCCGTCGGCGCAACCGTCTTGACCTGGTATTCGGGCCCGAAAGTGCCCTTCAGATCAAGGATTTTGGTGATATCGGGGTCGGCGACCACCTGGGCGTGGGACATGCATGCCGCCACCAGACCGGCGGAGGCCACCGCGAGCACCGTTCTGCGCATTGTGGCGAATCTACCGGGCTGACCCGTCCACGGCCGGGATGCCCCGCACCGACCGCACGGCCGCGTCCAACAACGTCGCCGGGAAATCCGCGGGCAGCGCGGGCGCGACAGCCCCCGGATCGGTCACCATGGTGACCGAAACCGCCAGCGTATCGACGTAGGCGGTCAGAGTCGTTGCCTGCGAATGGGTTTGCGCGCCGTTCTCGACACTGGTGGTGATGTGCGCCGTCATGCCCAGTGTCCGGGCGTCGGCGATCGGGGGTGCGTCGGTGCGGTCGACGGCCGCGCGCGCACGGCCGGTGCTCAACGTCCAGGACTGGCAGTCGCCGGCAAGCTCTGTCGCCGGGGCGTCGCCCGGCGCCGCGGTCACGTACACGATGCCGCCCGCCCCTGACGCCGACCAGCCGCGCACCCCGTCAGCCGGTGCCGCCACCAACGCGCCACAGTCCGCCGGGTCCGCAACCGAACCGGACGGCATGCCCCAGAACGTCGTCGGCGCGGCGGGCGCGGGCAACGCTCCGAACTCGTAGCCCTGCAGCTCCTTGGGCAGTTGCCGGCGCATCCGACCGATGGCGGCCGGATCCGCGGGCTTCGCGGCCGCAGTGGTGGTCGGCCGCGCGGGTTCGGTGGTCGACCCGCACGCGGCGCACAGCAGAACCGCTGCCGACAACGCGAATGCGCGCATTTGCTGTTGATAGCACGGCAAACCCGCCGACCGTGGCAGATACCCAGTGCCACGCCGACGCATCTTTTGCGGACACGGCACAGCGACGAAAGCTCGCGCCGCCCGCCGCGTCCGCCCCGTAGTCTGCATCCGACGACAGGAGACGGAAATGGTGTCGATGAAGGTGGCCGGCGTTGCGCTGGCCGTGACGGTGAGCGCGCTGGGCGCGAGTGCATGCGACTCGGGCTCGAAACCGGCGCCGTCGTCGACGTCCAGCAGCGCCTCGAGCACCAGCGCCGCGGCCGCACCGACCTCGTCGGCGCCCGGCGCGCCGGCGGCTCCGGCAGCGCCGAAGAAGACCATCCGGGACTACCTGCTCGAGAAGAACATCACCGAGCAGCAGCTGCACCCCGGTGATCCCGGTGCACCGACGCTCACCATGCCGCTCCCGCCGGGCTGGGTGGACGCGGGCGCGCTGACGCCGAAATGGGCTTGGAGCGCAAGCAAATTCGATGATCCGGCCATGAAGGCCGACCCTCCGACGATCATCGTGCTGATCTCGAAGTTGCCCGGCGGCAATGCCGACGAGGTGCTGGAGTACGCGCCCGGCGAGTTGCAGAACCTGCACAACTGGCAGGACGCCGGCACCAACTGCGACGCCAAGCTCGCCGGCTTCAAGGCGTGTCAGGTCGGCGGCATGTACAACCAGGACGGCAAGGATCGGCTGATGGCCCAGAAGACGGCGGCCATCCCGACCAAGGACGGCGTGATCGTGCTGCAGATCAACGCCAGCGGCACCAAGGAGACGATCGCGCCGCTGATGGATGCGACGTCGTCGATCGACAAGTCACTGAAGATCACTGTGCCCTGAGTCAGGCGCAGTTCACGCGCGGGAGAACACCGAGGCCGCGGCGACCTGCTCGGCGGTGGGCCGCATCCCGGTGTAGCGCTCGAACTGTTCGGCGGCCTGCAGTGCGATGACCTCGGCGCCGGTGATCACCGGAATCCCGGCCGCCCGGGCCGCGCGCACGAGCGGGGTCTCGGATGGCAGGGCGACCACGTCGAACACGGTGTGCGCCTTGGCAATAACCTCCGGTTCGAACGACAGATCGTCGGCTTCGGCCCCACCCGCCATCCCGATCGGGGTGACGTTGACGACGATGTCCGCGCCACCTGACGCGTCTGCCGCGTAGCGATACCCCAACCGGTCGGCCAGCCGGCCGCCGGTCTCCTGGTTGCGGGCCACGATGGTGCCCGCCTCGAATCCCTTGTCCCGGAACGCCGCTGCCACCGCGCTGGCCATGCCACCGCTACCGCGGATGAGCAGCGTCTCCGCGGGGTTCAGGCCGTGCTCGTCGATGAGCCGCGCGATCGCCAGATAGTCGGTGTTGCAGGCCGTCAGCCGGCCCGCGTCGTTGACGATCGTGTTCACCGAATTGATCACGCGCGCAGACTCTTCCAGCTCATCGACCAGTGCGATGACGTCCTCTTTGAACGGCATGGACACCGAGCAGCCGCGGATGCCCAGGGCTCGGACACCACCGATCGCCGCCGCGATGTCCGTAGTGGTGAAGGCCTTGTAGACGAAATCCAGACCGAGCTCGTTGTAGAGGTAGTTGTGGAAGCGCGTGCCGATGTTACTGGGCCGGGCGGCCAGTGAGATACACACCGAGGTGTCCTTGTTCAGCAGCGGACGCCCGGAGTACAGCGAGTCGGTCATCAGCCGACCGCTTTGATCACGTGCTGCGCCAGCGTGTAGATGTCGCGATACTGCGTGTGCGACAACGACAATTGCTTAGGTGTCGGCACGTCGAACTCGGTGACGATCATGTTCCGGTCGTCACGTTCCCAGGTCGCACCGTAGTGCTCCAGAATCTTGCGCATCGGAAAGTTGTCGGACAGCACTCGCGCCGCGAACCGCTCGATGCCCGCGCCACGGGCGGCGGGTACCAGGGCATCCATCAGGAAGGTTCCGATACCCTTCCCCTGGTAGTCGTCACCCACCATGAAGGCCACCTCGGCGACAGTCGGGTTCTCGTGCAGCCGAACGAATCTCGCGTCGGCGACCATCGGGCCGTCGGGCCCCTCCGCCCCGTCGGTCAGCACCCACACGAAGTGGTCGACGTAGTCGACCTCGAACAGGTAGGCCATCAGCGCGGGACTGGGTTCGTAGGCGGTCTGGAATCTGCGGTACATGGTCTCGGTCGAGAACTCGACGGGCCCCTGGCGCACTCGCGGGTTGTCGCCGGGCAGCACGGGCCGCAGGAACATCTGGCTGCCGTCACTCAGCTGCACCGGCAGTGGCGTGATGAACTCCGCGAGCCGCTGGCGCGCCGTACGCACCAGCCGCTCTGCCATGCAGGGGACGTCGAGCATGGCAGTCAGGGCGTCGTGTCCGCCGATCCATCCGGTCAGCGGTTCGGTGACCAGCACGGTGGCGTTGCGGGTGCCGCCCCGCAGCAGCGCGATCTCACCGACGATCAGGCCCGGGCCGAGGTTGTGGACGCTGAGTTCGCCGTCGGGGGCGGTGTGCGTCACCCGGACGCTGCCGGCGCTGATCAGGATGAACGACTGCGCAGGTTCACCCTGCGTCATCAGCACCTCGCCAGGCTCGGCCGTCAACGGACGCAGCAAGGGCGCGAGCCGGTCAAGGTCCTCTTGACGGCACTTGGAGAAGAAACCCAGCGAGGCCAGTTCATCCGTCGTCGATTCCGGCACGTCGAAAACGTTACCGGCGGACGGCACGCCGCGTGGTGCCGTTGACACCGCCCTTTACTGAAAACGATTTTCGACAAGCCTGCGCGGTTCGGGTATCGTCGGCCACGCCTTATTGAAAACGATTTTCACTTAGTCGCTGGAGGTCCTCATGAAAGCCGGCATTCACCCCGACTACCACCCCGTCGTCTTCCAGGACGCCACCACCGGACGCACGTTCCTGACCCGATCCACCGCCACCAGCTCGCGAACCATCGAATGGCAGACCGCCGACGGAGTTCACACCTACCCACTGATCGTCGTCGATGTCACCTCGGACTCGCACCCGGTGTGGACCGGCAAGCGCCAGATCCTGGACACCGCCGGCCGCGTCGAGAAGTTCAATCGCAAGTACGGCCGATGACCTTGCCGCAGGTTTCCCCTTACCCCGGCGAAACATTCGGCTCTCCTTCACGCACCATCCGGCCCCGACCGCGCCCCGCGTGCCACACGCGGGGCGCGGTCACCACCGCAGCCTGGGACTGGCAGTTGCATGCCCGGTGCCGTGGATTGCCGGCCGAGGTGTTCTACACCGGTGACGACGACCGCGGCGCGCGGCGAATCGCACACGAAGAGCACGCCAAGCAGATCTGCCACCATTGCCCCGTCCTGCGTGACTGCCTCGGCCACGCCATGGAAGCCGGTGAGCCCTACGGCATCTGGGGTGCGACGACACCGAAGGAACGAGCCGCGTTGCGCGGGTTCCCGAATAGGCCCGAGTTCAACCACTGAGGGCCGTATCGTCGACTCGTGACCCCCAGTGTTGGTCCCCTGCGCTCGCGGTGGCCACGCAGACGGTCGTCGCACCCGAGCGCCGGAGAGGCAGCGGGCGTCACCCTCACCGCGCTGGTGACGATCGCGGGCGTCGGTGTCGCGGTGTCGGGCACCGTGTTGGAAGTCCTTCAGCACCAACACTTCACGACGGCAGCCGGGATCGAACGCATCCTGCTGGTGATCGCGGCGTTGCTGCTCCCGGCGGGACTCGCGGTGCTCTGGAAGGCGCGCGACAGGGTTGCGAACTTCACAGGAAAATATTAGCTGAGCTAGCAAAACTGTCGGTACCGTGGTGTCAACACCACCACACCGATGGGAGCAACGATGGGATTCGGACCGCCACAGGGCCGGCCGACCGTCACCGACGACGAGATCGCCGCCATCATGGATCCGCCACAACGCGTCCGCACACTGCGAAACGTGTTGGACGCCACCGGCGATGCCCTCGACCCACTGATAGACCTGTACCGGCCATACGTCACCGGGCTGGACCGACTGCCCCGAGACGGCCGCTTCCTGTTGGTCGGCAATCACACCGCATTCGGCTTCGCCGAGATACTGCTGATGCCGTACTTCACCCGCCGCGAGCTCGGAGTGCAAGTACGCCCCCTGGCCGAGCGGGGCCTGGCACAGGCCAAGGGCTTCGGCGGCGATCTGGTCGCCGCCTATGGCGGCGTGGTCGGCCACCCCGACACCGCGCGAGAACTGATGCGGCACAACGAGACCGTGCTGGTCTTCCCCGGTGGCGGACGCGAAATGCCCAAGTTCAAGGGCGAGGAGTACCAGCTGAAATGGGACGGCCGAAACGGTTTCGCCCGCGTGGCCATCGAAAGCGGATACCCGATCGTGCCCGTCGGCCTGGTCGGCAGTGACGACGTCTACGAACCCCTCATCGAACGCGACAGCCCGCTGGGCCGGCTCAGCCAGTCCATCGGCGAGCGGTTCGGTGGCCGCGCCGACATGGCGATGCCCCTGGTGCGCGGCATCGGGCCGACGCTGATCCCCCGCCCGCAGCGCATGTATCTGGAATTCGGCGAACCGATTTCCACCACCGCGCCGACCAGCCGAACCAACCATGCCCGGTGGGTGGAGACCGTCAAGTCCACGACTCAGCAAGCGCTGGAACAGATCCTGGCCGACCTGCAGGAAGTCCGGGCCGGGGATCCGTATCGCAGCCTGAATCCGTTGGCCTGGTCGCGGGCAGCTCAGCCACCCGAGGCCGTCGTCCGCGCGGGCTGACCACGATGGCGGTCGGGAGACCGTAACGTGAGTTGCCATCGGTCTGCATGCACCCGCATGCAGCAGAAAGGCTTCGCGAGATGGCACTCACCGACTACCAGCAGCTGGCCCTGACGCGCCGGGACAACGGCGTCCTGCTGATCACCCTCAACCGGCCGGAGAAGTACAACGCCGCCGACGAGGGCATGCACGCTGAACTCGCCAACATCTGGAAGGACGTCGCGGCCGATCCGGAAACCCGGGTCGCCGTGATCACCGGTGCGGGAAAGGCATTCAGCGCCGGTGGGGATCTGGCCATGGTCGAACGCATGGCCGGCGACTACGGCCGGGTCTCGCACATGCTCGACGAGATGAGCGACCTGGTCTACAACATGATCAACTGCGACAAGCCGATCGTGTCCGCGATCAACGGCGTAGCGGTCGGTGCCGGCGCCGTGGCCGCGCTGCTGGCCGACGTGGCGATCATCGCCGAAGACGCCAAGATCGGCGACGGGCACGTCAAACTCGGTGTCGCGGCGGGAGACCACGCCGCGATCATCTGGCCATTGCTGGCCGGAACCGCGAAGGCGAAGTACTACCTCATGACGGGCGAGATGATCGACGGCATCGAGGCCGAGCGCATCGGCATGGTCGCCAAAGCCCTACCCCGCGGAGAGGTTCTGGACGAAGCGCTCCGGGTGGCCGACATGCTCGCGACCGGCGCGCAGCAGGCCATCCGGCTCACCAAACGCGCACTCAACAACTGGCTCCGCAATGCCGGCCCCATCTTCGACCAATCGGCGGCCTACGAGATGTTGACGTTCCTCGGCCCGGATGTCGTCGAGGGGTATACGGCGCTACGCGAGAAGCGCACACCGCAGTTCCCGTCCGCGCGATAGCCGCAGGAGCCCACGTGACCTGGCAGCAGATCGAACCCTTTCTGGTAGCGCTCGCCATCGGGCTGCTGCTGGGCCTGGAGCGCGAGCGTAGTCACACACGCAAACTTCCCGCCGGATCACGCTCGTTCGCGCTGCTGTCGCTGGCCGGTGCAGTCGCAGCGGGTTTCGGCCCATGGGCCGTCGTCGCCGTATTTCTCGGCGTCGGTGCGCTCGTCGCCCTCGCCTACTTCCGCACCAGCGACGAAGACCCAGGGACCACCACGGCGACAGCCGCACTTGTCGCGTACCTCCTTGGCGCCCTTGCCTATTCCCGCCCAGCGCTCGCCGTGGCCCTCGCCGTCGTCGTAGCAGGCCTGCTCGTCTCGAAAACCCGCATCCATCGTTTCGCCCGCGACATCATGACCGAGGTCGAACTGGAAGATGCCATCAAGTTTCTCGTCGTCGCGTTCGTGATCCTGCCGCTGCTACCGGATCGCGGTCTCGGACCGTACGGCGTCCTCAATCCGGAGAAGGTCTGGCTCCTCGTGGTGCTGCTCACCGGCATCGGATGGGTGGGCTACATCGGTGTTCGGGCGCTCGGCCCGGAACGCGGCCTGCTCATCACGGGCATCGCGGGCGGATTCGTCTCAGCGAGCGCAACGACCGCGTCCATGGGGCGGCTCAGCCGCACGACACCGAGCTTGCGGGCGCCCCTGGCCAGCGCTCTGCTGGCCAGCTTGGCCACTTTTGTCCAGCTGCTCATCGTGATCGCCGTGGTCGATGCCGAAGTGCTCAAGCGCCTATGGCCGCCCGTCGTCGCGGGTGCCGTCGTGCTGGTCGCGATCGCCGCCGTCGTCTACCGAGGAGCGGGGCGGCTCACCGAGGACAAGCCGTCCCCCGACCACGACGCCGGCGCAGCCCCCACAACCCGACCTTTCGCACTGCGGCCGGCGCTGATCCTCGCCGCCGTCCTGACCCTTGCGCTGCTCGTCGGTCGGTGGGGTGCTGATGTGCTCGGCGCCGGGGGCACTGTGCTCGCCGCGTTCGCCGCCGGCCTGGCCGATGCGCACGCCGGGGCGGTCGCCGCCGCGAGCCTTGCCGCCAAGGGCGACATCACTGTCGATACCGCACTCGTCGCGGTAGCAGCCGCACTCGGCTCCAACCTGATCGTCAAAACGGTGCTGGCGTTCACCGCCGGTGGTCCTCGGTTCGGACTTCGGTTTCTCGCCGGGATGACGCCGCCTGCAGTGGTTTTCGGAGTCGTCCTGGCCCTCACGATGACCGCGACGTAGCCTCTGATCGCCTGTCAGCCCTCGGTCGAAACCGCCTCGACCAACGCATCGGCGGCGAGCAGACCCAGGTTGTTCGAGGCCAGCGGGCTGTCCCCGGTGAGCAGCCGGCGGTCCTGATGGACCTGTGCGGTCATCTGGTCATTGACCACCTTCAGGCCCTGGTCCTCCAGCGCCTCGGCGATGAACAGCCGCAGCCCGCCGGGCAGGTAGCCGATGTCCTTGTTGGGGCCCTTGTCCAGCGCGTCGGGGAAGACGCAGATGCTGTAGCCCTTGAACGGCGAGTCCTCCTTGCCGATCGCGGCCGCGAGCAAGCTGGCGGGACCGTGACACAGCGTGATGATGAACTTGTCGTTGGCCAGTGCCCAGTCGAGCACCGCACCGACCTCGGGGCTGAACGGGATGCCGACCTCGACGCCGTGGCCACCCGGGATGAACACCGCCAGGTAGTCGGAGTCGGGGCCCAGCTTGTCCGCGATCACCTCGCGAAGATTCAACGGTTCCTTGAGCTGGGGCTTGAGCGCGGCATAGGTCTGCTGGACGGCGTCGTCCTTGCCCGGCATCGCCCACAGCTCCAGCTTGACCGGGTTTCCGGTGATGGTCGCGACGTCGACGTCGAAGCCGGCCGCCATCAGATGGTGCAGCGGCAGCAGCATCTCGACAGGATGGTTCCCGGTGGAGAACATGGTGCCGTTGTCCATCAGCAGATATCGCTCGTCGGTGGCGATCATCAGGACTTTCCACCGCCCGCCGGTATAGGCGCCGGCATGCTTGACGCCACCGAAATCGGTTCTGTCCGAAGTGTATTGACTCAATGAATACGCCGAGGGAAAGAAGGCGTTATCCTCAGCCGGATCGGGTGTCGGAGACTTGCTCAGTTCGTCATGATCAGTTGCCACGGCACTCCACCTCAATCGTTGTCAGTTCGCTCGCATCAGGGACATCGGTCGGGGATCCGAAACACCCGCGACGCTGTTCCCACATCCATCCTGAGACGTCCGGACGCCGAAGTCGATGGCGACGGCAACCACGCGAGCGGCGCGTAATTGTCCGCCGGAACAAAGGGCGCCGGTAGTTCCAATACCCTGAACGAGTGTCCGCCAAAACGACTGACCCAGGGCGCATGATCGCGGCAAGTCTGCTGCCCCGCGTTTCGGAGCTGGCGCACGTGCTGGTTGACCGGATTCAGCAGAACATCGAGGTATACCGAAGCGGCGACCTTGTTCCCGAGGACGATCTGTACGAATCCTGCCGAGCCAATCTGGAGTTCATGTTTCGCCACCTGGCGCATGAACCGATGCTCGATCTCGAAGCGCCGCGCCGTACGGGTCGGCGGCGCGCCGACCAAAGGGTTCCACTTGCGTTGGTGCAGAATGCATTTCGGAATTCATTCGAGTGCATGTGGCAGATGATCGTCGCCGCTGCGGCTGAGACCGAATCAGTTTCCGATGCCGACCTGGTGTCCATAGCGGGTGAGATCTGGACCTTCCATGACACCTTCACCAGCGCAATGATGAACGCTTTCAACGAGACCGTGGCGCTGTTGATGCTGCGCCGCGACCAGGAACGTTCGGCACTTGTCGAAGCAGTGTTGCAAGGCGGGATGGGCGATGCCAAAACTGTCCACGACGCCGCAAATCTGTTGGCACTGCCCTATCAAGGAACCTTCGCCGTGGTTGCGGCCGACGCTCCGGGGCTCGCTCAACACGCCTTACCGAATGTCGAACCCGTTCTGCGGGCTCGCGACATTGGATCAGCGTGGCGCCTGACGCCCGACCTGCACCTCGGAATCGTCTCCATGCGGAGCACAGCTGGAATGGCCGAACTCGTTGACGTGCTGCGGTCCCTCGCTACCAGCCGGGTCGGCGTCAGCCCGTCCTTCAGCCGTCTCGATCAAACTCCGCACGCGTTACATCTGGCCCGGAACGCGCTCGCTGCCGGGACGGCGGGTGCAGCCGCAGTGACGGTGTTCGACGACAGCCCCTTGCCGATGTTGGTGGTCAGCGCCCCAACCACTGCTGCCGCGATCAGCAGGAAGATCCTCGGACCCATCCTCGAGCTCACCGACACTGACCGCGAGCTCTTGATCACGACCATGGCGGTTTACTTCGAGGTCGACGGCTCGGCAAGTCAGGCAGCCGAACGGCTCCACTGCCACCCGAACACCGTCCGCTATCGGTTGCGGCGAATCGAGAAGCTATCCGGGCGTTCCTTCGAACGGAAGCTGGACTCCGCGGAGCTGTACATCGCACTCAACGCCCTGAAGCAGCTGCCGACCATGCAGTCGGCTTCGGCGGAGCAGACCTAAGCGTCCGACCCAACGACGTCTCCGATCACGGCAGGCCCGGAGAACAGAAATGGGGCCGGTATTCACCGGCCCCATTTCAATCTCTGTGGAGCTAAGGGGAATCGAACCCCTGACCTTCTCGATGCGAACGAGACGCGCTACCAACTGCGCTATAGCCCCTTACCGGATGCAAAGGCTACCAGCACCGGTCCGTCACATAAAAACCGACTTACTGCCCGGCCGCCCGGGGCAGGTCATACTCCCTGCCCATCCGGGCATATTCCAGGTGTTCGAAGATCGGGTCCTCGTCGTCGATGTCCAGGACGGCGGCGCCGGGGCGGCGCAGCCGGGACGGGACGACGTCGAATTCCTCGTCTTGTGTGTTCTCCACGCCGTGCCGGGACCGCATCATGCGCTGGGCACGACGGCGCCGCAGCTGCTCTTCGATCCGCGTCTGACGGCGCAGGTACGCCAGGTACAGCACCGAGATGGTGCTGACCGTGCCGCACACCCACCACATGCCGGGCGACAGCGCGTAGGCGGCGATGCCGGTGAACAGGATCGCCAGCGCCATGCCGGACAGCATCCGGCTGCGGAACCTGTACTTGCGCTCGGCGGCCGCGACGGCGGCCTTCGACTCGTAGCGGTTGCGGCGCGCGTGCGACATCGAGTCGGCCAGCTTCGGCTCGTCCTCCGACACCGCCTCGACACCCGAGGTGTCGTCGACGTACTCGTAGTCGTGTTCGGTGCCGTCCTCGGCCTCTTCCTCGGCCTGTTCCGCGACAGCCTCGTCAGCCGCGACGGCTTCGTGGACGTCGGTGGTCGGCTCGGCCTCGGCCTCGGGCTCGTCGACGTCCGCCGCCGCCATCGCGTCGGTGTGCGCCTCCTCCGGCTCGAAGTCGGCCTCGGAAACGGTCCGGATCGCCATGGTCGGCGTCGCGACGTCGTCGAAAAGTGTTGGCTGCTCGCGGGTTTCAGGCTCGGGAACCGCTTTCATGCGCCCTGAGGCGCCGATCGGCAGAGCACCGGAGTCCATCTCGACGACCTCGACGTCGAGATACGCCGATTCCTCGACGACGACCTGATCGGCCAGCACCACCGAACGCGGTGAATCGGCTTCCGGGTCCGCGACCGGGATCGAGTCGGTGGTCGCATCGCTGCGCGCGAAGTCCTCTTCGAACGCGGTGAGGTCCTCATCCTGTTTCCAGTGCGGGTCGCTGAAGTGACCGGTAGCGGGCCCGCTGCGGCGTCGCAGCCGGCTGTTGCCATTCGTGTTGAGCACACGGGTCGCCAACGCGACATCGCTCGTCCGGCGGACGTTCTCGCGCTTGCTGATCAACATCGGCACCAGCACGAAAAGCCACAACACGACGAGGGATATCCACAGGAGGGATTGGGGGATGCTTGGCATATCGCCGGCTCCTTTCCCCATCAGATTAGGTCGGTGACCAGCGCATCCGAAGCCGACGCGCCAGGGTCAATTACACACCTGTAATTCGCTACTTACAAGCACATCAGCCACAGATGTCACATCTGCAACACAGCCGTTTTCCGATTTGTGCACGATTTGCCGCGCCTACCGGGCAAAACCGTGCACAAATCACTCAAACCCAGGCGGCTCGCCCATCCCTGACCAGCGCCGATGACGCCGACTGGGACATCTCCTCCACCGTCATGGCCACCAGCAGATGGTCCCGCCACGCCCCGTCGACTTCCAGGTAGCGCTGCAGCAGGCCCTCTTCGCGGAAGCCCACCCGCGCCAGCACCGACCGGCTCGGACCGTTTTCCGGACGCACCGTCGCCTCGATGCGGTGCAGCCCGACCGGACCGAAGGCGTGATCGACACCCAGCGCCAGCGCGGCCGTCGCGATCCCGCCGCCGGTGAACTGGCGTGCCACCCAATAGCCGATCCACGCCGACCGCAGCGCTCCATGCGTCACATTGCCGATGGTCAGCTGACCGCAGAACTCACCGTCCAACTCGATGACGTACGGCAGCATTCGCCCGCGCCGGGCCTCCGACCGCAACCCCGAGCACAGCGCCGGCCATGACGAAACAGCATGGCGCGCAGTCCAATCCACCTCACCGACCGGTTCCCAGGGCTCCAGGTGCGCACGGTCGGTCAGCCGCATCCGGCTCCACACCGCGCCGTCGCGCAACCGCACCGGACGTAACCGGATCACTCCGGCATGCACGCGGATCGGGCCTACCGACAGCGGCCAGCCCGGATGCACAGCACTCGATCGCAACAGGTTCACGGCTCAGCCGCGCTGCGCCAAAAAGGCCACGTCAACGGACTCGCCGGTACGGATCTGTTCGGCCTCGGTGGGCACGACCACCAAGCAGTTCGCCTCGGCGAGGGTCGCCAGCAGATGCGACGCGCCCGGCGCGCCGCCCAGTGCCTGCACCAGATATTCGCCGGTGTCCTGATCACGCATCAACTGGCCACGCAGAAATCCCTTGCGCCCCACCACCGATGAGATGGGAGACAACGTGCGGGCCGGCACGACGCGCCGCATCGGCTGCCGCTTGCCCAGCGACATCCGGATCAACGGACGCACCATCACCTCGAAGACCACGAGGGCGCTCACCGGGTTCGCCGGCAGCAGGAAGACCGGGACGCCGTCACGTCCGAGCGTTCCGAAGCCCTGCACCGACCCGGGATGCATCGCGATCCGGGCGACCTCCATCTCCCCCAGCTCAGCGAGGACCGAACGCACGCCCTCGGCCGCCGCACCACCGACGGCCCCCGCGATCACCACGAGTTCCGACCGGCTCAACTGTCCTTCGACCACGTCGCGCAGGGTCTTGGGATCGCCATCCACGATGCCGACCCGGTTCACCTCGGCGCCGGCGTCCCGGCCGGCAGCGGCCAGCGCGTAGGAGTTGACGTCGTAGACCTGGCCGTTTCCGGGCGTCCGGGAGATGTCGACCAGCTCACCGCCGACGGAGATGATCGTCAGCCGCGGCTTCGGGTGGACCAGCACGCGTTCGCGGCCCACGGCCGCCAGCAGGCCGACCTGCGCCGGTCCGATGATGGTGCCGGCACGCACCGCGACGTCGCCCGGCTGCACGTCATCCCCGGTACGACGCACATAGGCGCCGGACCGCACACCGCGCAGGACGCGCACCCGCGCTGAGCCGCCATCGGTCCAGCGCAGCGGCAGCACCGCATCGGCGAGGGTCGGCATCGGCGCACCGGTCTGCACCCGTGCGGCCTGACGCGGCTGCAGCCGGGTGGGAGTGCGTTCACCAGCAGCGATGGTCGAGACCACGGGCAGAGTGACGTCGCTGTCGCCGCCGGAGTCCGCACCCATCACGTCGACACTGCGCACCGCGTAGCCATCGATGGCGGCTTGATCGAACCCGGGCAGCGGTCGTTCGGTGACAACCTCTTCGGCGCACATCAGGCCCTGCGCTTCGGCAATCGCCACCCGCAGCGGTCGCGGCGCTACCGCCGCAGCCGCAACCCGGGCCTGCTGTTCTTCAACCGAACGCACAGCTCGCCTTTCTGGATACCTCGTACACCGTGGCCGACCACATGCTCGCGCATGTTCGGGCCAACCGTACCGCCGGTGTCAGGCGCTCAGCGCTCGGCAAGACCCAATCGCTCGACCAACCACCGCCGCAATTCCGGGCCGTAGTCGTCGCGTTCCAACGCAAAGTCAACCGCAGCTTTAAGGTAGCCGCCGGGATTTCCCAGGTCGTGTCGGGACCCGCGGTGCACCACCACGTGCACGGGGTGGCCGTCCTCGATGAGCAGCGCGATGGCATCGGTCAGCTGGATCTCACCGCCGACACCCTTCTGCACACGCCGCAGCACGTCGAAGATGGCGCGGTCCAGGATGTACCGGCCGGCCGCCGCGTACAGCGACGGGGCGTCCTCGACCTTGGGCTTTTCCACCATGCCCTTGACGCGCAACACATTCGGGTTGGCCGCGTCGGGCACCGTCTCGACGTCGAACACGCCGTAGGCGCTGATCTCGTCCTTCGGCACCTCGATGGCGCACAGCACGGACCCGCCACGCTTGGCGCGCACCTTCGCCATGGTCACCAGCACACCAGTCGGCAGCACCAGATCGTCGGGCAGCAAGACCGCGATGGCGTCCTCGTCGGGCAGCAGCACCGGCTCGACGCAACTGACGGCGTGTCCCAGGCCGAGCGGCTCGGCCTGAACAACCGACTCCACCTTGATCAACGCGGGCGCCCGGCGCACCTTCTCGAGCATCACGTGCTTGCCGCGCGCCTCGAGCGTTCCTTCGAGGATGAGATCCTCGACGAAGTGCGCAACGACACCGTCCTTGCCCTCCGAGGTCACGATCACCAGTCGCTCGCCACCGGCGTCAGCGGCCTCGGCAGCAACCAGCTCGATGCCGGGGGTGTCGACGACCGGCAGCAACTCCTTGGGCACGGTCTTGGTGGCAGGCAGAAAACGCGTGCCCAGACCAGCCGCCGGGACCACCGCGGTGCGCGGCATCGGCACTGAAGTCTGTGTCGTCATTGTTCACACGATAACGGCATTGCCTCGATCCGCCCCACCAAGGGTTCGCCTTGGCGAGGTCGGCGGCAACGTCAAAGTGGCCATTACCTGGACAGGTGTACAACACTGCAAGAGCAAATATGACACGGTGGTAACCGTGAGTCCCGAGGCCGGCAAGCGCGACCTGCGCAGCGCCATCCTGCGTCGACGTCGCGCCCTGACCCCCGGGCAGCGGCAGACCGACGCCGAAGCCCTGACACTGCGAGTGCCGGAACTAGTGGACCCCGGCGACGTGGTGTGCGCCTACGTGCCGATCGGCACCGAGCCGGGTTCGCCCACGATGCTGGACGCTCTGATCGACGCGGGAGCACGGGTGCTGTTACCGGTGACCCGCCCCGACGCCCCACTGAGCTGGGGCTGGTACCGGCCCGGGCACCTCACGGAGGCGCAATTCGGGCTGCTCGAACCCGCTACACCGCATCTGCCGCCCGACGCGATCGGGCAGGCCAGTGTGATTCTGATCCCCGCACTGGGCGTCGACCGTGCCGGTGTCCGGCTGGGCCGCGGTGCGGGTTTCTACGACCGCTCGCTGTCGCTGGCCGCGCCGGACGCGCTACTCGTGGCGGTGGTGTATGACGACGACCTGCTGCCGGAGCTGCCCGGCGAACCGCACGACGTGCCGATGACCCACGCCCTGACGCCGAGATCAGGGCTGGTCAGGCTGGGAATCTAGGAAGTACCGGGGGACGTCAGTCCTTGCCGCAGGTACATCCCGATCCGCAGTTACAGTCCTCGCAGGTGCAGTCCGGGTTGTCGCAGCCGCTGCCCTTGGTGATGTTGCCAGTCATGCACACAATGCTATGTGTCCCGCCGTCCTTCCGGAAGCAATTGCCGCCGTCACCGGTCCGCGAGTCGTGCCGGCCTGGGAATGCCCGGGACCGAATAGCTGTTTTGGCACTTAGCCCGGTAGAGTGCCAACAAGTTTGACGACCTCGGAGGTTTCCGTGCCGACCTATTCCTACGCGTGTACCGAGTGCGACAACCGGTTCGACGCGGTGCAGGCATTCAGCGATGACGCGCTGACCGAATGCCCGAAGTGCCAGGGCCGACTGCGCAAGCTGTTCGGTTCCGTCGGCGTGGTCTTCAAGGGCAGCGGCTTCTACCGCACCGACAGCCGCGATTCGAAGAGCTCCAGCACCGCGGCCGCGCCGGCCAAGAGCGAGTCGAGCTCCAGTTCGTCGGACTCGTCGTCGTCCTCGTCGAGCAGCACGACGTCGGCCGCTCCGGCGGCCGCAGCATCCAGCTGAGTTATCCACAGGCCGGACGCCTTCCGGCCTGTGTTTCCCGATCAGAATCCCTACCGTTACGGCATGGGGGATTCACTCGACGCGCCGTTGATCGGCCGACTGACGCAGAAACTGCGGCCCGACTGGGCCAGGACCGCCGCCGCGCGCCGAGTCGCCGCAGGCTTCCTCGTGGTCCTCGCGGCCGTCATCGAATTTCGCCCCGACCCCCGGGACGGACAGGTCGCCGTCGTCGTCGCCAAGCATGACCTGTCCCCCGGCTCGGCATTGACGGCTGACGACGTCGTCGTCGAATCTCGTTCTGCGCCAAGCATTCCCGACGGCGCACTGCGCGAATCAAGCGCCGCGGTCGGCGCGACTCTGGCCGCTCCCGCGCGACGCGGTGAGGTCATCACCGACGTGCGGTTGCTCGGTTCCCGGCTCACGGCCGCTGCCGCCGGACCCGACGCCCGCATGGTGCCATTGCATCTGGCCGACGCCGCGCTCCCGGACCTACTGCGCTCAGGCGACGTCGTGGACGTCCTGGCGGGACCGGAGAACACCGGCCCGGCAGTAGATCAGTCGTCGGCCGAGGTCATCGCCACCGACGCCCGGGTGGTGCTGGTGTCCGAACGCCTCAAGTCACCGACGAGCGGCGACGAACGCGTCGTGCTCGTCGCCCTGCCGCGGCACAGTGCCAACGCCGTCGCCGGGGCGGCTCTGCACCGGGCGATCACCGTCACCCTGCACTGACCCGCGAAATTTCCCTGGCGGCCGATTTCGATTTCGTCACCGGACCGCATCTGTTGCGACCATCAGGCCGCTGCTTCCTGCGCGAAGCGCAGGCCCGCCTTACCGTTCGTGGGTACAGGTCGTATCACAGGGAGGGCAGTCATGCTTAAGGGCTTCAAAGAGTTCCTCGCGCAGGGGAACATCGTCGATCTGGCGGTCGCGGTGGTCATCGGCGCCGCGTTCACCACGCTGGTGAAGTCATTCACCGACCAGGTGATCCAGCCGCTGATCTCCAGCATCGGCGCCGGGGGCGACCACTCGTACGGCGTCCTGCGCATCCACCTGCTCGGCGACAACTACATGGACCTGAACGCGGTCTTGAGCGCGACGATCAACTTCGTCCTGGTCGCCGCGGTCATCTACTTCGTCGTCGTGCTGCCGTACAGCAGGTTCCGCGCCGCCAAGGAGGATGCGATCAAGCAGGAAGTCGAACTGCTGACGCAGATCCGCGACCTGCTGGACAAGAAGTAGCGCATCCGGCGCGAATACCCCACAACTACGACTAGGCCCCGGCCGGTTGGCCGGGCGCCGTGTCGTATGCCGGTTGAAACCGCCTGGATCAGTTCATGTTCCAGGGTTCGCCGTAGGTGGTCACCGAGTCACCGGTCTTGGCAATGAGCCGCGCGAAGGGACGCAACATCACCCCGCCGGCCGCGCCGGTCACCGTGCCATGCGCGTTCGACACCGCCACCGAACCGGCCGGACCCGACACATCCACCGAGAACGTCGCGACTTCCTGGATACCCGGACCGTTGCCCAGGTCAGCGGAGATCGACACACCGGGGAACAGGTTCGGCGTGATGATGCCGCCACCACCGCCGACAAACGTGGTCGGGTTGACGTCATCGAGCAGGATGTTCGGCGTGGTGTAGCTGAAGTTGATACCCACACCCAGCGACCACGGGAAGCCGATCTGGTAGCCCAACTCCAAGGTGCCGCCGAACTCGTCGCAGCCCTTGCCCGCGCAGTTGTACTTTGCCCGGCCCGAGTGGAACCACTCACGGGTCAAGCGGTTGCGGTCCAGAGGGAACACGCCGTTGAGGAACGTGTCCCACTGCTGCACCGTCAACGTCCGATCCTGGCCGTCGACCAGGCTCAGCTCATTGTCCAGACCCGCATGGGACGTACCTGCTCCGAGGAACAGCGACGCCAGCGCCGCTACCAGTGCTACCAGCACCCGACTGAATGCCTTCATATTCTCCCTAGCTCAGTAGGCGGTGCCAGCAAGCTGACCGCGCGACCGTCGCAAGACCTCCATGTGAATCTCACATGTTGCTCTTACCTTTTGCTCATCGTTGACACGAGGAAGATATCGGCGCGCGCACCGTCCGGCAATGCGAACGACGTAAAGACCGCGCATATATTCCCGAGCTGGAAAAGTTTGCTGGGAACCACCTGCGAGATAGGGCCGACCACAGCGCCCCGCGGGCCCGAAACAGGGCGGAAACATGGTCTCAATGAGGCCATTGACCGGCGTAATCAGGAGTTAACCCAATCAGCGACCAGCCGTTGTGAGAACTACATGCTCAGCGGTGGTGCGGCGGGACGTTGTCCCGTAGCCAGCGATCTCGGTCACCATCCGAGGAGGGGGACTGCTCGTTACATTCATCGCGAGTTACGTCCGGTAGAACGTCACCGAACACCTTGTTAACTAGGTCGCGAGAGGGCCGTGTATCACCCATCACAGCCCTCCCGCAGTGTGATCAAGCTCACACTTTTGCCAAATCCGATTGTTCATGTTGGACGAACTCATAACCACTCCGTTCGACCGATAGCCCCAAGCGGAGCTCAGCTATTTAGATGTCGAGGCTCGACAGCTGCGCGATGATGTACGCCGCCAACGGCCCCAGCGTCGCCATGCCGTCGCGCACCGACGCGCGTGAGCCCGCGATGTTGACCACCAGCGTGCTTCCCGAGACTCCGGCCAGGCCACGCGAGAGCCCGGCGTCCGAAATGCCCGCGGCCAAGCCCGACGACCGCAGCGCCTCGGCGATACCGAGCAGCTCACGATCGAGCATGGTGCGAGTGGCTTCCGGCGTGACATCGCGGGGGCTGACTCCGGTGCCGCCGACGGAGATGACCAGGTCGACGCCACCGATCACCGCGGTGTTGAGGGCATTGCGAATTTCGATCTCGTCGGCCGGGACCACGACCACCCCGTCGACCAGGAAGCCGGCCTCACCGAGCAATTCGGTGACCAACGGGCCGCTGTGATCCTCTTCTCCGTGCGCCGTCCTGTCATCCACGACCACCACGAGCGCGCGCCCGGCCAATTCCCCTGCCTGTTCCATGCCTGTCACCGTATATCCCGCCTCTGACATGCTCCCCGTGCCCGTCACTGCTGTGCCTTCCCGAGCGTGACCTGAACTGTCTGTGGTTTGCCCGCGTTGTCCAGGTAGGTCAACGTGACCTTGTCACCGGGGGCCTTCGAGCGCACTGCAGCTACCAGCGCATCGGCGCTGCTGATCACCCGGTCGTCCACCTTGGTCACCACCACACCGCTGGGCAAGCCCGCCGACTGGGCCGCACCACCGCTGGTGACGTCGACGATCCGGGCGCCGTCGATGGCCTTGTCGTTGCCGACCTGCACGCCGAGCGAGGCATGGCTGGCAATGCCGTTCTTGATCAGCTCGTCGGCGATGCGCTTGGCCTGGTCCACCGGAATGGCGAAGCCCAGCCCGATCGAACCGCTCTGCGACTGGCCGGAATCCCCGCCCAGCGTCGCGATCGCCGAGTTGATACCGACCAGCTCACCGCTCATGTTGACCAGCGCACCACCGGAGTTGCCGGGGTTGATCGCGGCGTCCGTCTGGATGGCGTCGAGCACGGTGTTCTGGTTCTTGGCATCGCCACCCGCGGCGACGGGACGGTTCAGCGAGCTGATGATGCCCTCGGTCACTGTGCCCTGCAGACCCAGCGGCGAGCCGACGGCCACCACCTGCTGCCCCACCACCAGATTGGACGACGAACCCAACGCGATGGGCGTCAGACCTGAAACACCCTTGGCCCGCACCACTGCAATGTCGCTGCTCGGATCCGTACCGACGATCTGGAACGTCGCGGTGTTACCGGTGTTGAACGTGACCTTGGTCTGGACCGGCGGAGCGCCTGGGGGCGGCGCATCTTTGGCACCGGCCACCACGTGGTTGTTGGTCAGGATCAGCCCGTCCGCGGACAGGATGATGCCCGAGCCCTCTTCGGACGACCGGCCCATGTCGGTCTCGAGCTTCACGACGCTGGGCACCACCTTGGCAGCGACCTGCTCGACCGAACCGATCGGCGCGTTCCCCGCGTGCTGGCCGCGTGCCGAACCGCCCAGCGACGTCGAACTACTCGAGTTGTCGGGCTGAGCCAGCATCACGATGCCGCCACCGATACCCGCCGACACCAGTGCCACGGCCGCCATACCGGCGATCAAAGGCCCTGTGCGGGAACGGTTCTGGCCCTGCGGACGCGGCGTGATGGACGGCCGGCCATTGTGCTGTCCCGTCCGGTACGGGTCGTACGGCTGCGAACCGTACTGCTGCGTCGAGTACTGCCCGGTGGAGTACGAGCCGGTCTGGTGCTGCCCAGTCTGATGTTGCCCGGTCTGGTGCTGGCCCGTCGGGTACTGACCGGTGGCGTAGCTGCCGGTGGGGTACTGCCCGGTGGTCTGCTGTTGCTGATGCGTGGCGTACCGCCAGTCGTATGACGACCCCTGCTGCTGCGATGCGCCGTAGCCGGGCGCGGACTGATAGGAATCAGAACGCCGACCGGACTCGGGCTGCTGCGAGTACCTCGGGTGATTCGTCATTACTGGTCGACACTCTTCCTGTATTTCAGATCCGTTGCCGGGACAACGAACGACATGACCGAACGGTGCCCTTTCGGGCTGAGAATCCACTGAGACACCACTGGCCGCACCCTAGACTTCCTCCCCCGTCCGGGCAGGTTCATTTTCCGTGGTCACGCCCGTTACGTCCAGCCCGGAGGGGCGGTGTGTTGCGGTCAACCCGGAGGGACGCCCCGGCAACACCAGATGGATCGACGTGCCGGGCGGCGTGCCACCGGGCACCGTGTCCTCGATCCGAAGTGCGCCACCGTGTTTCAGCACGACCTGCTTGACGATCGCCAGCCCCAGACCGGAACCGGGCATGGCCCGCGCGGTGGTCGACCGGTAGAAACGCTCGAACACCAGCGCCCGCTCCGGCGGCGGAATTCCCGGTCCCCAGTCGGACACCACCAGCTCCGCGTGCGTCGGGCTGATGCGTCCCAGCCGGACCCGCACCACCGAGCCGGCCGGACTCCACTTCGCGGCGTTGTCGAGCAGGTTCAGCACCGCCCGGGACAACCCTGCCCCGTCGCCGTACACCTGCCAGCCCGCGATATCGACGTCGAAGTCAATGTTGTTGCGGCGGCGGCGAACTCGTTCCAGGCTGCGGTCGACGACCTCGGCCATCTCGACCGGCTCATGGATCGTCACTCCGGCGTCGTCGCGGGTCAGGTCCACCAGGTCGCCGACCAGGGTGGACAGCTCCTCGATCTGGGCGATGACGTCGGACTGCAGACCCGTCATCTCCTCCTCGGGAAACGGCGGCGCTCCGGGCGCCATGGCCGCCATCAGCAGTTCGACATTGGTCCGCAGCGAGGTCAGCGGTGTGCGCAACTCATGACCGGCGTCCGACACCAAGCGGGCCTGCCGGTCTCTCGACTCGGCGAGCGCCCGCAACATCATGTTGAAAGCCTCTGTCAGCCTGGCCAATTCGTCATTGCCGTACACCGGTATGGGACGCAGGTCATCGGTGCGGGCCACGCGTTCGGTGGCCTCGGTCAATCGGGCCACGGGTCTGAGCCCGGTACGCGCCACCGTGCCACCGGCGATGGCGGCGACGGCCATGCCAATTCCACCCACGATGAGCAAAATGGTGCCGAGACGCTTGAGTACCTCGGCAGTGGGCGACAGATTCTTGGAGATCAGCAGCGAATTACCCGACTGCAGGTGCACCGCCAGCACGCGCTGATAGTTGGTGGTACGCAACGACATCAGCAGCTTGCCGGCGATGACGTCCTTCTCCGGCGTGCCGAGCGGCAGGGTCTGCCCCTGCTGGTTCGCGGTGTAGATGGACTGTCCCGGGATCACGTACATCGCGTTGACGTCCGAGTAGGCGGTGCCCTCGATGGCCTTGCCGGGGTCGACGGCCAGGGAGCCGCTCTCGATGAGCAGTTGCGCGCGGCTGTGCAGCTGGTTGTCGATGTCGCCGTACAGCGCCTTGGACACCACGACGTACACCGCGACCGACATCAGGACGACGACCATCGCCACCATCGACATCGCGAGCAGCATGACGCGCCATTTCAGAGACACCGAGCTGGCGTCGTGCTGCACCGCGCCATCGGGAGTCGTCACCGGCATCTGCGGCACTTCCCGCATCTTCCGGTCCACCGTTGCGCGAACCTTGCCGAGCATCAGGGTGGGGTCTCACGCAGCACGTAACCCACGCCGCGCACGGTGTGGATCAGGCGCGGTTCTCCCTCGGCCTCGGTCTTGCGACGCAGGTACCCGACGTACACCTCGAGGGCATTGCCCGACGTCGGAAAATCGAAGCCCCACACCTCTTCGAGGATCCGGCTGCGGCTGAGCACCCGGCGGGGATTGTGGATGAGCATCTCGAGCAGCGAGAACTCGGTACGGGTCAGGCTGATCGACCGGGAACCCCGGGTGACTTCGCGCGTCACCGGGTCGAGGCTCAGATCGGAGAAGGTCAGCGCCGCCGACTCGGCGCGGTCATCGGGTCCGGTCCGGCGGAGCAGCGCCCGCATCCGTGCCAGGAGTTCCTCGAGCGCGAACGGCTTCGGCAGGTAATCGTCGGCACCGGCGTCGAGGCCGGCCACCCGCTCATCGATGGAGTCACGGGCCGTCAGCATCAGCACGGGCAGGTCATCACCATTGCTGCGCAGCTGACGACAGACGCCACGGCCGTCCAATCGGGGCATCATGTCGTCGAGCACCACGGCGTCGGGCCGATCGCTGGAGATCAACTCCAGCGCCTCGACACCGTCTTGGGCCAGTTCGACCGAGTACCCGTTGAAAGTCAGGGACCGACGCAGCGATTCACGCACAGCGCGGTCATCGTCGACTACAAGGATTCGCACAGGCACAGTCTCACCCCACCATCTGAGAGCGGACTGAGAAGACGCGCCACGAGGGCGCGAGAAAAACCGTTACGACCGAAAGTCGAGATGGTTCAGACGCGGCGGTCGAGGTCGACGAGACCCAGACGCGCGGCCTTGAGCAGGCGACGCGGCACCTTGTGCGCCTGACCTGCGACGTTCACGCTGACCAGGCCGGTGGCCTCGGCCTTCCACTGCGCGCGACGGCTACGGGTGTTCGAGCGCGACATCCTGCGCTTGGGCACAGCCATGATGTGCACCTCTCTTGCTAAACGGAATTGCTTGCGGTCAGCCGCGCCACGAACAAACGAACAAGGCCAGCGGCGATTGCACCTCAGGATAGCCGCCGACCTGCGTAGGCTCCAAAACGTCGCCCCAACCGGGCAACACGCAACTCACAACCCCCTTGACTCGGTACCGTCAGTACCGACTAACCTCCCTACCGGTTGGTTGAACGACGGGAGTGTGTGTGACATCACCAGCAGTCCGGATCGGTAACTGCTCGGGGTTCTACGGAGACCGGCTGGCGGCGATGCACGAGATGCTGGCCGGGGGTGAGCTGGACTACCTCACCGGCGACTATCTCGCCGAGCTGACCATGTTGATCCTCGCTCGCGACCGGGCCAAGAACGCCGACCTCGGATACGCCAAGACCTTCCTGCGCCAACTGGAGCAGTCGCTGGGTCTGGCCCTGGACCAGGGCGTGAAGATCGTCGCCAACGCCGGCGGCCTCAATCCGGCCGGCTTGGCCGCGGCGGTGCGGGCGCTGGCCGAGCGGCTCGGCTTGTCGGTGAACGTCGCGCACGTCGAAGGCGACGACCTCGTCGGCCGCGCCGCCGAGCTGGGCTTCGGCACGCCGCTGTCGGCGAACGCCTACCTCGGCGCCTGGGGCATCGTGGATTGCCTGAACTCCGGCGCCGACGTCGTCGTCACCGGGCGGGTCACCGATGCCTCGGTGATCGTCGGACCGGCCGCCGCGCACTTCGGCTGGACCCGCACCGACTACGACGCGCTCGCGGGCGCGATCGCCGCGGGCCATGTCATCGAGTGCGGTACCCAGGCCACCGGCGGCAACTTCAGCTTCTTCACCGAGATTCCAGACCTGATCCGCCCCGGGTTCCCGCTCGCGGAGATCTCCGCGGATGGCTCATCGGTGATCACCAAGCACCCCGGCACCGGCGGCCGCGTCAGCGTCGACACCGTCACCGCGCAGCTGCTGTACGAGATCACCGGAGCGCGCTACGCCAATCCCGACGCCACCCTGCGGGTCGACTCGTTGGAGCTGGCCGCCGACGGCGAGGACCGCGTGCGCATCTCCGGCGTGCGGGGCGAAGCACCGCCGCCCACGTTGAAGGTGTCGCTCAACAGCATCGGCGGCTTCCGCAATGCGGCGTCCTTCATCCTGACGGGCCTGGACATCGAGGCGAAGGCAGATCTGCTGCAGCGCCAGCTGGAAGCCAGCATCGCGGTGCGGCCGGCCGAGCTGCAGTGGACGCTGGCCCGGACCGATCATCCCGACGCCGACACCGAGGAGCGCGCCAGCGCGCTGCTGCACTGTGTGGTGCGCGACCCCGACCCGGCCAAGGTCGGACGCCAATTCTCCGCGGCTGCAGTCGAACTCGCACTGGCCAGCTATCCGGGATTCACGACGACGGCCCCTCCCGGCGACGGCCAGGTGTACGGCCTGTTCAAGCCCGGCTACGTCGACGCAACCTTGGTGCCTCATGCGGCAGTACTGGCCGACGGCTCGCGGGTCGACATCGCACCGTCGGCGCAGACCCAGGCGCTGGGTCCGGTCGCCGACCCGGCGCTGCCCGAACCGCTGCCGGCCGGACCGACCCGCCGGGCGCCGCTGGGCACCATCGCCGGGGCCCGCAGCGGCGACAAGGGCGGCTCCGCCAACGTCGGTGTCTGGGTCCGCACCGATGACCAATGGCGTTGGCTGGCAAACACATTGACCGTCGATAAGCTGCGCGAGCTGCTGCCCGAGGCCGCCGACCTGCCCGTGACCCGGCACCTGCTGCCGAACATGCGCGCCATCAACTTCGTCATCGAAGGCATCCTCGGCGAAGGCGTCGCCTACCAGGCCCGATTCGACCCCCAGGCCAAGGGCCTCGGGGAATGGCTACGAACCCGTCATCTCGACATACCGGAGGAATTGATTTCGTGAGCATCTGGACCACGCCCGAACGCGATGCGCTGCGAAAGACCGTGCGCGCGTTCGCCGAACGCGAGATCCTGCCGCACGTCGACGAGTGGGAGCGCAGCGGCGAGCTACCCCGCTCGCTGCATGAGGCAGCCGGTGCGGCCGGTCTGCTGGGCGCCCAGGCGCCCGAGTCCGTCGGCGGTGGCGGCGGCGACGGCGCCGACGCGGTGATCGTCTGCGAGGAACTGCACTACGCCGGCGTGCCCGGCGGTGTCTTCGCGTCGCTGTTCACCTGCGGCATCTCCACGCCGCACATGATCGCCTCCGGCGACCAGCGACTGATCGACACCTACGTGCGACCGACGTTGCAGGGCAAGATGATCGGCTCGCTGGCCATCACCGAACCCGGCGGCGGCTCGGACGTCGGACACCTGACGACGCGCGCCGAGCGCGACGGTGACGACTTCATCATCAATGGCGCCAAGACCTACATCACCTCGGGCGTGCGGGCCGACTATGTGGTGACCGCGGTGCGCACGGGTGGCCCTGGCGCAGGCGGGGTTTCACTGATCGTGGTGGACAAGAACACGCCCGGTTTCACCGTCAGCCGCAAGCTGGAGAAGATGGGCTGGCGCTCGTCGGACACCGCTGAGCTGTCCTATGTGGACGTCCGCGTCCCGGCCGCCAACTTGGTGGGGCCGGAGAACTCCGGCTTCCTGCAGATCGCCGGCGCCTTCGTCTCCGAGCGGGTCGGCCTGGCCGCCCAGGCATATGCGAGCGCGCAGCGCTGCCTGGACCTGACCGTGCAGTGGTGCCGGGACCGGGAGACGTTCGGCCGGCCGCTGATCTCGCGGCAGTCGGTGCAGAACACCCTGTCCGACATGGCCCGTCGCATCGATGTGGCCCGGGTCTACACGCACCACCTGGTGGAGCGGGAGTTGGCGGGTGAGACGAACCTGATCGCCGAGGTCTGCTTCGCCAAGAACACCGCCGTCGAGGCCGGTGAGTGGGTGGCCAACGCCGGCGTGCAGTTGTTCGGCGGCATGGGCTACATGGCCGAGTCGGAAATCGAGCGGCAGTACCGCGACATGCGCATCATCGGCATCGGCGGCGGCACCACCGAGATTCTCACCTCGCTGGCCGCCAAGACGTTGGGATTCCAATCGTGACCGCACTCAGATCCAGGCTCGACACCGCGTCGGCCGGGTACACCGAAGCCGCCGCCACCATGGCGGCCAAGCTCACCGAGCTCGATGCCGAGCATGCCAAGGCCGTCGCCGGTGGTGGCGCGAAATACGTTGACCGCCACCATGCCCGCGGCAAGCTGACCGCGCGCGAGCGCATCGAGCAGCTCGTCGATCAGGACTCGCCGTTCCTGGAGCTGAGCCCCCTGGCCGCCTGGGGCAGCGACTTCGTCGTCGGCGCCAGCCTGGTCACCGGCATCGGCGTCGTCGAAGGCGTCGAGTGTCTGATCGTCGCCAACGATCCGACCGTCAAGGGCGGCACCAGCAACCCGTGGACGCTCAAGAAGATCCTGCGCGCCAACCAGATTGCCCGTGAGAACCGGCTGCCGGTGATCTCGATGGTCGAATCGGGCGGCGCCGATCTGCCGACGCAGAAGGAAATCTTCATCCCCGGTGGCGCGATGTTCCGGGACCTGACCCGGCTATCGGCGGAGGGCATCCCGACCGTCGCGCTGGTGTTCGGCAACTCGACCGCCGGCGGCGCCTACATCCCCGGCATGTCCGACCACGTGGTGATGATCAAGGAGCGCTCGAAGGTGTTCCTGGCCGGGCCGCCGCTGGTCAAGATGGCCACCGGCGAGGAGTCCGACGACGAATCCCTCGGCGGCGCCGAAATGCACTCCCGGACATCGGGGCTCGGTGACTACTTCGCGCAGGACGAGCTCGACGCCATCCGCATCGGCCGCCGAATCGTGGCCCGGCTGAACTGGCGCAAGCAGGGCCCGACGCCGGCACCGGTGGTGCCGCCGCTGTACCCCGAAGACGAACTGCTCGGCATCGTCGGCGCCGATCTGCGGATCCCGTTCGATCCGCGCGACGTCATCGCCCGCATCGTCGACGGCTCGGACTTCGACGAGTTCAAGCCGCTGTACGGCTCCTCGTTGGTGACCGGTTGGGCGAACCTGTGGGGCTACCCGGTCGGCATCCTGGCCAACGCCCGTGGCGTGTTGTTCAGCGAGGAGTCCCAGAAGGCCACGCAGTTCATCCAGCTGGCCAACCGCTCCGACACGCCATTGTTGTTCCTGCACAACACGACCGGCTACATGGTGGGCAAGGCGTACGAGGAAGGCGGGATGATCAAGCACGGCTCGATGATGATCAATGCCGTCTCCAACTCGAAGGTGCCGCACATCTCGCTGCTCATCGGCGCCTCGTACGGCGCAGGTCACTACGGCATGTGCGGGCGGGCCTACGACCCCCGGTTCCTGTTCGCCTGGCCCAGTGCGAAGTCCGCCGTGATGGGCGGTGCGCAGCTGGCGGGCGTGCTCTCGATCGTCAGCCGGGCGGCCACCGAAGCCCGGGGCGGCCAGGTCGACGAAGCCGCCGATGCGGCGCTGCGGGCCGCCGTCGAAGCGCAGATCGACGCTGAGTCGCTGCCGGCGTTCCTGTCCGGCCGGCTCTACGACGACGGCATCATCGACCCCCGTGACACCCGCACCGTGCTGGGAATGTGCTTGTCCGCCATTGCCAATGCCCCGATCGAGGGGACGTCGAACTTCGGCGTCTTCCGGATGTGAGTATCAGATGATCACGAAAGTACTGGTTGCCAACCGCGGCGAGATCGCCCGCCGGGTGTTCGCCACCTGCCGTCGGCTCGGCATCGGCACCGTCGCGGTGTACACCGATCCCGACGCTGCCGCGCCGCACGTCGCCGAAGCTGACGACCGGGTGCGCCTGGAAGGTCGCACCGGTTACCTCGATGCCGTGCAGCTGATCGCCGCGGCCAAGGCATCTGGCGCCGACGCGATCCATCCCGGCTACGGATTCCTTTCCGAGAACCCGGATTTCGCGGCCGCGGTGCAGGATGCCGGGCTCACCTGGATCGGCCCGCCGGTGGCGGCCGTGCAGGCCATGGGCTCCAAGATCGAGGCCAAGAAACTGATGTCGGCGGCCGGGGTTCCGGTCCTGACCGAGCTGGACCCCGACACCGTCACCGCCGACCAACTGCCGGTGCTCATCAAGGCGTCCGCCGGTGGCGGCGGCCGCGGCATGCGGGTGGTTCGCGAATTGTCCGCGCTGCCGGCCGAAGTCGCGGCGGCGCAGCGCGAGGCCCAGTCCGCGTTCGGCGATCCGACTGTGTTCTGCGAGCGCTACCTGGCCAGCGGGCACCACATCGAGGTGCAGGTGATGGCCGACGCGCACGGCACGGTGTGGGCCGTCGGCGAACGCGAGTGCTCCATCCAGCGCCGGCACCAGAAGGTCATCGAGGAAGCACCGTCCCCGCTCGTCGAGCGGACCCCCGGGATGCGCGAGAAGCTCTTCGAGGCAGCCCGGTTGGCGGCCACCGCGATCGGGTACACCGGCGCCGGCACCGTCGAGTTCATGTCCGATGCGAACGGCGATTTCTTCTTCCTGGAGATGAACACCCGCCTGCAGGTCGAGCACCCGGTCACCGAGGAGACCACCGGACTCGATCTGGTGGAGCTGCAGCTGGAGGTGGCCGACGGCGGCGCGCTCGCCGCGGAACCGCCCGCCACGCAAGGACATTCGATCGAGGCCCGGCTCTACGCCGAGGACCCGGCGAAGGACTGGCAGCCCCAGGCCGGTACGGTCCACCGATTCGAGGTGCCGGGCGTCCGAACCGAGTTCAGCCTGTTGGGCCGAGCCGGAACGCGTCTCGACTCCGGCATCGTCGACGGTTCGGTCGTCTCGGTGTTCTACGACCCGATGCTGGCCAAGGTGATCTCGTTCGCGCCGACTCGTGACCGGGCCGCGGCGATCCTCGCCGACGCGCTGTCCCGTGCTCGCATCCACGGCCTGCGCACCAACCGCGACCTGCTGGTGAACGTGCTTCGGCATCCCGCTTTCCTGGCCGGTGACACCGACACCGCGTTCTTCGACACGCACGGACTGGCCGAACTGGCGGCACCGGCGGACACCGATGTCACGCTGGCCGCGGTCGCGGCGACGCTGGCCGATGCGGCACACAACCGCGCCGCGGCAACCGTTTTCGGCGCCGCACCCAGCGGCTGGCGGAACCTCACGTCGGGTTACCAGAGTCGTTCGTACGCTGACGCAGCCGGCGCCGAGCACCAGGTGCGGTACCGGTTCACCCGCGACGGAGTCGACCTGCCCGACCGCGACGACGTCACCGTGGTGACCACCGACCCGGCTCGGGTCGTGTTGTCGCGGGGTGGAGTTGAACGCTCGTTCGACGTCGCTCGATACGGCGCGGACGTGTTCGTCGACTCCCCCGCCGGCGCGGTGCATCTCGTGGCCCAGCCGCGGTTCCCCGACCCGGACGCGGCGGTGGCCCAAGGTTCGCTCCTGGCCCCGATGCCCGGTCTCGTGGTCCGGGTCGGCGCGGCCGTCGGCGACGCGGTCACGGCCGGCCAGCCCCTGATCTGGCTGGAAGCCATGAAGATGGAACACACCATCGCCGCACCGGATTCCGGTGTGCTCACCGAACTCAACGTGCAACCCGGCCAACAGGTCGATGTCGGCGCCGTGCTGGCCCGCGTAGAAACCCCCGAAGGAGAATGACCGTGTCTTTCATCGAATCCGAAGAGCGCCAGGCGCTGCGCGAGGCCGTCGTCGGCATGGCCTCCAAGTTCGGCCAGGACTACTTCCTGGAGAAGGCCCGCGCCGGCCAGCACACCGATGAATTGTGGGCTGAGGCAGGCAAACTCGGCCTCCTGGGCGTCAACATGCCCGAGGAGTACGGCGGCGGCGGTGCCGGCATGTACGAGCTGAGCCTGGTCATGGAAGAGATGGCCGCGAACGGCTGTCCGCTGCTGATGATGGTGGTCTCGTCGGCCATCAACGGCACCATCATCTCCAAGTACGGCACCGAGGCACAGAAGAAGCGTTGGGTTCCGGGCCTCGCCGACGGCTCGTTCACCATGGCGTTCGCGATCACCGAACCCGACGCCGGCTCCAACAGCCACCGCATCACCACGACCGCCCGCCGCGACGGCGGCGACTGGATCCTGTCCGGGCAGAAGGTCTTCATCTCGGGCATCGACCAGGCCGACGCCGTGCTGGTCGTCGGGCGCACCGAGGACCACAAGACCGGCAACCTGAAGCCGGCGCTGTTCGTGGTGCCCACCGACGCGCCCGGGTTGAGCTGGACCAAGATCGAGATGGAGATCATCAGCCCCGAGAGCCAGTTCCAGGTGTTCCTGGACGAGGTGCGGCTGCCGGCCGATGCCCTCGTCGGCTCCGAGGACGCCGCCATCGCGCAGCTGTTCGCGGGCCTGAACCCGGAGCGGATCATCGGTGCGGCCATGGCCGTCGGCACCGGTCGCCTCGCCATCCGGATCGCCACCGAGTACGTCAAGACCCGGCAGGTCTGGAAGGTCCCGGTCGGTGCCCATCAAGGCATCTCGCACCCGCTGGCCCAGATTCACATCGAGCTCGAGCTGGCCAAGCTGATGATGCAGAAGGCCGCCACGTTGTACGACGCCGGCGACGACTTCGGCGCCGCCGAGGCCGCGAACATGGCCAAGTACGCCGCGGGCGAGGCGTCGGTGCGCGCGGTCGATCAGGCCGTCCAGTCGCTGGGCGGCAACGGCCTGACCAAGGAGTACGGCATCGCTGCCGCCGTCACGGCGTCGCGACTGGGACGGATCGCTCCGGTCAGCCGCGAGATGGTGCTTAACTTCGTGGCGCAGACCTCGCTGGGTCTGCCCCGCTCGTACTAAAGAGGGACCTCATGACCGCACTGGTCCATTACTCCGTCGAAAGCGGTGTCGCCCGGCTGACGCTGGACTCACCGCACAACCGCAATGCGATGTCGACCGCGCTGGTGGACCAGTTGCGGCAGGGCCTCACCGATGCCGCTGCCGAGCCCGGCGTCCGGGTCGTGGTGCTCGGCCACACCGGCGGGACCTTCTGCGCCGGGGCCGACCTGAGTGAAGCAGCCGGACGCAGCCCCGGCGACCTCGCCGCTGCCCGGGCCCTGGAGGCGGCGCAGTTACTGCGGTCGATCCTCGAGCTGCCCGTTCCGGTGATCGCCGCGATCGACGGTCACGTCCGGGCCGGCGGCATGGGGTTGATCGGTGCCTGCGACCTGGTGGTCGCCGGCACCGCCAGCACCTTCGCGCTCACCGAGGCCCGGATCGGGGTGGCTCCGTCGATCATCTCGCTGACGCTGCTGCCGAAGATGACGGCCCGCGCGGCCGGTCGCTATTTCGTCACGGGCGAGAAGTTCGGCGCCGAGGAGGCCGAACGGATCGGCCTGGTGACGGTCGCGACCGACGATGTACCGGCCGCGGTCGCGAAGCTCACGGACGAGATCACCAAGGGTTCACCGCAGGGCCTGGCCGCATCGAAGGCGCTGACCACGGCGTCGATCCTGGCTGACTTCGACCGCGACGCGCAGAAGCTGGCCAAGCAGTCGGCGGAGCTGTTCATCTCCGACGAGGCGCGGGAAGGCATGATGGCGTTCCTCCAGAAGCGGCAGCCGAACTGGAATAAGTGATCCACATCCCGTAACGGATCCGACATCGATGCGGCCACAGTTTGCAACATCAGCCTTGCAAGTCCCTGTGATCGTCGTAGGCTCGACTTGATGAGCACCCCAGGTTCGCGCGCACAGATGCGCGTCGTCGATACCGACCGGATACAGGTCGCTCACCTCCTCAGCGACGCGGCCGCGCAGGGACGGCTGCCGATGTCCGAGTACGAGGACCGGCTGAACCGCGCCTATTCCGCGCAGACGTACGCCGAACTGTCGAAGCTGAGTTCTGACCTGCCCTACATCACCACCGCGCCGTGGGAAGCGGGCGGCGAGTGCCACCCCGCACCCTCGACGCTGTTATTGGCGATCATGAGCGGATTCGAGCGCCGGGGCCGCTGGAATGTGCCGCAGCGGCTGACGTCGTTCTCGTTGTTCGGCGGCGGCGTCATCGATCTGCGGTACGCCGATTTCACGTCACCGGACGTCGAGATCCACTCCTACTCGATCTTCGGCGGGCAGACCATCCTGCTGCCGCCGGAGGTCAACGTCGACGTGCACGGTGTCGGTGTGATGGGCGCGTTCGACCACCTCGGGCAGCAGGGCACCCCCGGCGCCCCGCGCGTCACCATCCGCGGCTTCTCTCTGTGGGGCCGCGTCGGCATCAAGTCGAAGAAGCGCAAGCCACTCGAGTCCGCCTAACCGCGAGCGCGCGTGTCTGCACAGCGCGGGGCGTAGTCAGTCGCCGGTGACACCCCAGGCCGAGGCCAGCCAGACAGCGCGGACCGCCGCCATGACGCGCTCGGACGAAGCCGGCTGCGCACCGACGTGTTGTTCGTGCAACGCCCAGATCGTCATTCCGAGTAATGCCTGCGTCAGCGCCGCGGTGTCCGCAATCGCCGGCCGGGCTCGTCCGTCCGTGTTCAGCATGTCGATGAAGGCTGACAACTTGGCCGACAGATTGCCGATGAAGCGCCCCCACAGCTCACTCAGCTGCTCATCGGACTCGCGCGCCTGCAGGCACGCCCGCAACACCGGGTAGTGGCGTAGCCATACCTCGATGACCGCGGTGATGATGCGGTCGCTGAACTGGGCAGGCGGTTCGGCGAAGTCGTAGGACGCCAAATCAGCCGTTGCCGCGTCGATCTCGGCCCAGACCTCTTCCAAAGCCGCGGCGACGACCGCGTACTTCGATTCGAAGTAGAAGTAGAACGCCGGCCTGGTGACGCCGACGTGCTCGGCAACGCGTGACACCGACAGGTTCGCGATGGGCACGTCAGCGAGCAGCTCTGCGACGCCGTCGATGATCAGCGCACGCTGGCGGTCACCTCGGCTAGGGGGCCGACGATCACCGACGACTGTCCGCGGCTGTGTCACATGTCGCATCATATCGTGATTGACACCACGTCAGACAACCTGACACTGTGTCAGGTATGGGCTGTTGCATCGCCGCCACCTTCGTCATCGCGGTCATCCTGAACGCCACCCGCCGACTATTCGGCCGACCGGCGGTCGGATCGGTCGACTTCCCTCCACCCGCAACCCGCCGCGCACCGGAGCTGATCGCATGACCGTTGAAACCGACCGTCGTTACACCCTGCGACTCACGGCTCGCCGCTGGACGGGACCCGTCGCCCGCCGGCGCATCTCGCACTCACTGACAGTCCTGGCCGCGCTGTGGCTGACCGGATTGACGGCAGTCGTCGCCGGCGCCCCGCAGCAGCTGACGGCCTTCGCACTCAGCCTCGCCCTGCCCGGCGGCGGGCTGCTGTACCTGGGCCACTGGCTGCTCTTCGCCGCCGGCCTGGCGCTGCTCGTCTGCTCGGTGTTCATCTGGTGGGCCGCCGGCCCGGTGGCGTTGCCACTGTTCACCTGGCTGGCATTGGCAACCTTGTCGGCCAGCCACCGCCACGACAGCGTGCCGTCATGGACGGCCGCAGCGGCGCTGGTGATCACCCCACTGTTGGTCGCGGTCGCCGTTGGAGTTCAGGCGATTCGGTTTCGCGGCCAGGTGCGCCGCGGACGTGACATCGACGCCCGGCTGGCGCGCGAAACCTTCACGCTGCCAACGACTTCGGCCGTCCCGGACGTCGCCGAATCAACCCCGGAAGACCTCGCTTCGCTGCGCTACGCACTCGACCTTGCATTGCAGCCGATCGACGCGTTCGACGGGTTCACCCACATCGACCAGTTCCGCGAAGCAGCCCTGCGTTATCAACTGAATTCGCTCGGCTATGCGCTGGCCACGTCGCAATACACCCGCACACCGGCCTTCTCCGGCTATCTCGCCGAGGCACAGCGCAATGCCATCGCCAAGATGCTCGACAAGAGGGTCTGGCGCTACTGGGCACTCGAGAACCTGTGGGGCAACCTGCGCTGGAACCCCGACCCGGCCGACCGCGAGAACGTCATGCTCACCGGGTTCATGGGTCTGCAGGTCGGCATGTACGAATCGCTGAACGACGACCGCTACAGCCGGCCCGGCGCGCTGACCTTCACCTGGGACGACCGTCGCGTCTACCCGCACAGCCTGACCACGCTCGCCGAGTCCGTCCACCGCAACATGCTCGGGTCCGACTTCACCCTGTTCCCGTGCGAGCCCAACTGGATCTACACCGTCTGCAACACATTTGGTCTCAACACCATGCTCGTGCACGACCGCCTGCACGGCACCCGCCTCACCGGCGATATCGCAAAGCGACTGCAACACTCCTACGACACCGAATTCACCCGCCCTGACGGCCGCATCGTCGGCGTGCGCTGCGAACGTCTCGGATTGTCCTGGAACTTGTGGGCAGGCCCGGCCATTCAGCTGACGACGGCGTTCTGGGCCAACGCGGGCCTGCCGGAGGTGGCCCAACGAACCTGGTGGATCGTGCGGGACCAGGAGATCCGCGACTACGGCGACCGCGTCGGCTTCGCTCCTTCGGTCAGCAGCCGACTCGACCCGGGCAACTACCGCCTCGGCAACGACGCCTACGGCCAGGCGATGATCGCCATGGCGGCCCGCGAGATGGGCGACAGCACAATCGCCGCCCGAGCGGTTGCCGGTCTCGAGGAGAGCGGAAAACCCGTCACCGCCAAGGGAGTTCGCCGCTACAGCGCGCTATCGACCCTGGCCAATCTGTACGCCCTGCAATCCCGCTTCAATCGCGCCAACGGTCTGCACGACTTCGTCAACCAGGGCGCTCCCGACGAATGGCGACGCGGTCCGATTCTCGCCGAAGCCGCCTATCCCGACGTGTTGGTCGCCAAAGCCGTCACCGACGGCCACACGCTTGATCTCGTCCTGCGCCCCGGCGCCGGACCGCGCCGCACCTCACTGCGCCTCGAACGGCTTGTCCCACAACGCGATTATCGCGTTGTGGGCGCGGTCGATGATTCGTTCACCGCCTCGGCGGATGGCACAGCCACCGTCACCGTCGATCTGGGTGACCGGATCGATGTACGCGTCATTCCTCGCTAACGCGGCAACCTAGCGGCGACGACGCCGCGAGCGCAGGTAGTCACCGACCACCGCGGCACCCAACCCGTCCAATTCGGGTTCCACGACGCGACCTTCGACGCGCCGGGCCACCTGGTCGATGAACCGGGCCAGGCCCGGATCGCTCCCCAGCCGGAAGATGGTGATCTGCGCGCCCATTCGGGCCACCTCGTCGAAGCTGCGCACCGTGAAGGCGATGGTGCGCGGATGCGGCGGGTAGTCGAAGAACGTCTCGGTCCCGTTGCGGTACTGCTCCAGGTGGGCCGTCGGCTCGCCGTCGGTGACCACCAAGATGACCGGCTGCGCATTGGGATGACGACGCAGGTGCCGGGCGGCGAGCAACAGCGCGTGGTGCAGGTTGGTGCCCTGTTCGTAGACGCCTTCCAGCCCGGTCAACTCGGCCGCGGACACCGTGCGGGCGTGCCGGCCAAAAGCGATGATCTGCAACGCATCTGACCGGAACCGGGTGCTCACCAGATGATTGAGCGCCAGGGCGGTGCGCTTCATCGGCAGCCACCGGTTCTCCATCACCATCGAGAACGAGGTGTCCACCAACAGCGCCACCACAGCCTGGGTGCGGGTCTCGGTTTCTGAGATCTCCACATCGTCGACGCTGATCCGCAACGGCCCGTCGGGGTCCGTGCCCGCCTGCCGCAGCACCGTGTTGGTCAATGTGCGCGTAACGTTCCACGGCTCGGTGTCACCGAACTGCCACGGCCGGGTGGCTCCGGTCAGCTCGCCGGCCGCACCGGCCCGACGAGTGTCCCGCTCGCCGTGGCGGCCGGAAAGTTGTTGCGCCACATCACGCAGCGCCGCCTGGCCGAGCTGGCGCATGGCCTTCGGCGACAGCCGCCACTGCCCGTCCGAGCCGCGGTCCAGGAAGCCCTGATTCATCAGGGTGCGTTCCAGCTCCGCCAACGAGCGCGCATCGACAGCGGCCTCGTCGCCCAGCTGCCGGGCGAGCATGTCCAGATCGACGTCGTCCATCTGGGCACCGGCGTAACTCTGCGAAAGCTGTTCCGCCAGTTGCTCCAACTCGGCGATGTCCACCATCGCCTGGGCGGCCTCCCCCATGCCCAGCGGGTTGTTTCCCGTGAAACTCCGCTCCCCGGTCCAGTCTTCGCCGGGGCGGGCGGCCTGCAGGTTGCCGTCGAGTCGGTCGAGCGCGTTCATCAACGACGGTGACCCGAATGCCTGCTGCGCCAACGCATCCAGCTCGGCGCGCTGGTCGGGCGACAGACTGTTGCGGAATCGCTGCGCGGCCGCGGCCCGCTGCGCCAAGGAGTCCAGCAGCTCATCGACGTTCTGCGGATTCTCCGGGAAGAACTGGCCGTGCTTGGCCATGAAATCCTGGAAATCCTGTTGGGTGTCTTCGTCTTTGGCGTGCTTCTCCAAGAGGTTGTTCAGGTCGTCGAGCATGTCATTGACGGCCTGACGGTCCTCGTCGGTGGCGTTCTCCAGCGCGTCCTTCATGCCGGCGAACCGTTGGTCCAGCATCTCCCGGCCGAGCAGATCCTTGATCTGCTCGTACTTCTGCCGGGCCTCCGCCGAACGCCAGTCGTATTCGGACAGCTCCTGGACAGCTTTCGCCGGCGACGGCGACAACGACTCCAACTGCAGTTCGCCGAACCGCGCGTCGTCGTCGAGCGCCCTGGCCAGCTCCTTGCGCTCGGCGAGCACGGCCTCGTCGAGCAGCTTCTTGATCTCCTGCAGGGTGCCGTCAAGGTTGTTGCGTGACAGCAACTCCCGACGACGCCGGTTGGCCTCGGCGGCCAGCCGGTCGGCACCGCGCATGTTCTGGGTACCCCGACGCAGGAGTTCGGACAGCGCGCGCCGGGGCGACGCGCCCTCCATGACGTCCTGGCCGATCTGCTCCAGCGCCTCCCTCAGGTCAACAGGGGGCGCCAGCGGATCCGGGCCGCCGGTGTAGCGCGAATACCGCGAGAGGTGTTCAGCCATAAACCGTTTCGCCGTCGTCAGAAGTCTTGTCGATGCGCTTGGCCAGATACAGTGCTTCCAGCGCCAGCTCGACGGCCGCCGCCCGCTCGCCGTCGGATTGGGCATCGAGACGCTCAGCGATCGCCTCGATGACGGGCAGGTCGGGCAGTGCAGCCAGGACGTCCTTGGCCGACACCCGCTCCCCCGTCGTCACCGGCGAATCCCCTTCCACCGCAGCGACCAACGAACCGACATCGATGCCGCCGAGCAGTCGCTGTGCGGTGTCGGCGGTGGCGCGACGCAGCAGGTGCTCCAGCACCGCCTGCTCGCGCCCCTCCTCACCGGATTCGAATTCCAGCTTGCCGCGCAGCACGCCGATGATGGTCTGCAGGTCGACGACCCGGGCCACCGGATCCTGTTCGCCCAGAATCGCCGAACGGTGCTGAGCCGCGGCGCCAACGGTTTCGGCCGCGGCGATGGCGAAGCGGGCCGAAACACCGGAGCGCTGATCGATCGACTGCGACTCGCGCAGGTACCGCGCGAAGCGGCCCAGAATCTGGAGCAGGTACCCCGGAACCTCGGCGGCCAGGTGGGCCTCCTGCTTGATGACGCCGACCTCGGCGTCGAGTTCCAACGGGTAGTGCGTGCGAATCTCGGCGCCGAAGCGGTCCTTCAGCGGCGTGATGATGCGGCCACGATTGGTGTAGTCCTCGGGGTTGGCGCTGGCCACCACGAGCACGTCGAGCGGCAGCCGCAGGGTGTAGCCGCGGACCTGGATGTCGCGCTCCTCCATCACGTTGAGCATCGCGACCTGGATGCGCTCGGCGAGGTCGGGCAGCTCGTTGATCGCGACGATGCCGCGGTGCGCCCGCGGGATGAGTCCGTAGGCGATGGTCTCCGGGTCGCCCAGGCTGCGTCCCTCGGCCACCTTGATGGGGTCGATGTCGCCGACGAGGTCGGCGACGCTGGTGTCCGGCGTCGCCAGCTTCTCTGTGTAGCGCTCGCTGCGGTGCTTCCAGGTGATGGGCAGGTCGTCGCCCGAATCCGCGGCCCGACGGATCGACTCGGGTGTGATCGGCGAGTAGGGGTGCTCACCCAGCTCAGAACCCTCGATGACCGGGGTCCATTCGTCCAGCAGCCCGACCAGGCCGCGCAGCAGGCGGGTCTTGCCCTGGCCGCGCTCGCCGAGCAGCACGACGTCGTGCCCGGCGATCAGCGCGCGCTCCAGCTGCGGCAGCACGGTGTCCTCGAAGCCGAAGATGCCGGGCCATACATCTTGGCCGTCAGCCAGCGCAGCCAGCAGGTTCTCGCGGATTTCGGTCTTGATGCCCCGTTCCCGGTGGCCGGTCGCTTTCAACGCGCCGACGGTCTTCGGCAGATCGGCTGGCAGGTCGTTAGGTGATGTCACGACCTCCACGCTACGACGGTGCTCGGTGACCGGCAGCACCTTGGGCTCCGGAGCTTTACCCAGTACCCTCGGTATCGTGAACTCGCTCGACTGGACGAACCGCCCCACAGACCTCGAGTTCGGCCCCGCCGCATGGCAGAGCCGACTGCTCGGCGGGCTGACCGCGGTGTTCGTCCGACCGGTAATTGCCCTGCTCACGCTGGTCGGCATGGTCGTCAACCGGTTCCGTCCCGAGCTCGTGCAGCGCGGTCGCTACGACATCATCGACCCCGCCTTCCGAGTCTTCCGTCCGTTGCCGGGCACCGAGGTGACGTCGATCGCACTGCCCAATTGCCCGGCCGAATGGATCGTCGCGCCCGGCGCACGGGATTCCGATCGGGTGATCGTGTACTTCCACGGCTCTGCGCTGATCACCCTCGGGTTGAACTCGCACCGGCGCTGGGCCAGCAAGCTCTCCGCAGCGACGGGAGCCCGGGTTTTGAACGTCGGCTACCGACTGGCCCCGCAGGCCACGATCGAAGAGGCCGTGAGCGACGGACTCGACGCCTACCGCCTGGTGCTGGCCTCCGGAGTGGACTCCACGAAGATCGTGTTCGCCGGCGACTCGGCGGGCGGCCTGATCGCCGCCGACACCGCGATCGCCGCACGCGACAGCGGTCTGCCGGTGCCCGCGGCACAGGTGCTGCTGTCGGCCCTGACATCGTCGGACATGAACTTGAAGTACAACGCCATGCTGGAATCGCGCGACGTGCTGTTCCCGTTCATGGCGGTGAAGTACATCTACACGGTCTTCGCCACGAAGAACGGCACCCACCCCGTGCCCCAGATGCCCACCGAAGCCGACCTGCACGGCCTCGGCCCGACGCTGCTGCAGATCGGCACCAACGAGATGCTGCGCAACGACTCCTTCGCGCTCGCCGACGCACTGCGCGCGGCCGGTGCCCAGGCCTGGGTTCAGGTGTGGGACGCGGCAATGCACATGTTCCAGCTGAGCTTCGACGTCAACCCGGACGCCCGCAAGGCCGTCTCCGAGATCGTCGCGTTCTTCGAATACGCCACCACTCAGAAGCACGACGAGGTCGCTTCCTAGCCCTCAACAGCGTTGACCCTGCGTCAGCGGCGTGAGCCACTCGACATTTGTCGCCGCGGGCTCAGGGTCAACGCCGACGACCAGACTCGATTGACCATTCAGCCCGCAAGAAGGTGAGCAACCTGCGGGCTGCCGGAGTGACCGCGGTCGACGCCCATGCCAGTGCGATTTCTCGCTGATAGGTGTTGGGCGTCAACGGGATTTCTCGAACCTTGCGCGAAGTGTGCTCGTCATGCGGTAGCAGCGCTATTCCCATACCTCGTCCGACCAACTCGCGGATGGTCGAGAACTCCGTGATCTCCACCGGCACGCGCGGCACGAAACCCGCATCACGGCACCAGCTTTCAGTCACTTGGCGCAGGTGATAGCTGGCTGGGTTGGCAATGAACGTCTCGTCGTGCAGCTCATCCAAACGGAGACGACGGCGGGCAGCGAGCGGATGCAATGCGGGTAGCACGGCCCTGATCTGTTGGCCGCCGATAAGTGCATGCTCGACGTCGCCGGGCGGAGGGATCACCACCGCCACGTCGAGCATCCCGGACTTGAGGTCGGCGGCCAATTCACTGCCGTGCGCCTGTTTGATCTGCAGCCGGATTCCCGGTGCGCGCCGGTGGAATTCAGTGACCAGGTTCGGCACCACGCCGGCCCCCATCGTCAACGGGAAGCCGAACCGAATGGTGCCGTGTTCAGGGTCGGCTTCACCGGCGATGGTTTCGACGATCGCTTCCAGTTCCCGCAGCGGGCGCCGAGTCTGCTCGGCCAGGTGTACCGCTGCCGGTGTCAGGCGCACGGCCCGGCCCTCCTGGGTGAGCAATCGAACGCCGAGCGTCTTCTCCAATGCGTGGATACGTCGACTCATCGACGACTGCGGAATCCCCAGGCTATCCGCGGCGCGGGTCATGTGTCCGCCTTGGGAGTCAAGCTCCTCGAGCGCCCGTAACTGTGGCGCAAGCAGACTCATCCATTGATCCATATTCGGATGGTAATCGCCAAAACATTCATTGGACGGATTGAAGTTGTCGGAGTGATGCTGGATTCATCGAGACAAGGAGCAACAATGAATACCGTTGAACCCGATGTCGCCGACGTCCTCCTCATCGGTGGCGGCATCATGTCGGCCACGCTCGGCGCGATGCTCAGTGTGCTGGAGCCCGAGTGGCGAATCATGTTGATCGAACGGGCATCCGACATCGCAACCGAGAGCAGCGGACCGTGGAACAACGCCGGCACGGGCCACTCCGGCTACTGTGAGCTCAACTACATGCCAGACCCCGCAGACGGCGCGGCGGCCACTGAGATCGCCAAACAATTCCAGCTGTCCCGCCGATGGTGGGCACATTTGGTCGAGCAGGGCCTGCTGGACCCGGCGACCTTCGTCCACGGCACCCCGCACATGGACGTGGTGTTCGGCGACCACGACGTGGCGTACCTGCGACGGCGGTTCGAAACCCTCAGCGCCGACCCACTGTTCGCCGAGCTTGAGTTCAGCGACGATCCCACGACGATCGCGCGCTGGGCACCGCTGGTGATGGCCGGTCGCGGCTCGGAGCAACCGGTTGCGGCGACCCGGCACCCCGGCGGCACCGATGTCGACTTCGGAGCGCTCACCCGTGGGCTGACCCGAATTCTCGCCTCGAACGGCGGCGAGATCCGACTCAACCACGACGTGCGCCGACTGGCCCAGGAACCCGACGGCACCTGGCTGGTCAGTGGCCGACGTACAGACTCGCGCAACAGGTTTCAGTTCAGGGCGCGGCACGTGTTCGTCGGTGCCGGCGGATTCGCCCTGCACCTGCTGCAGCGCGCCCACTTGCCCGAGGTCCGGGGTTACGGTGTCCTGCCCGTCGGCGCCGCCTTCCTCCGATGCTCGCGACCCGACGTCGTCGCTCAGCACGACGCCAAGGTGTACGGCCAAGCCGCGATAGGTGCCCCGCCGATGTCGGTGCCGCACTTGGACAAACGCGTGGTCGACGGCGAGGGCTACCTGATGTTCGGCCCGTATGCGACATTCAGCACCAAGCTCCTCAAAGGCGGCAGGCTCACCGACTTCTTCACGACGCTACGGTGGCACAACCTGCATGTGCTGGCCGCCGCGGCCGCGCAGAGCCTGCCGTTGGTGCGGTACCTGATCTGCGAGCTGCTCACTCCACGCAGCGGGAAAATCAAACAGCTGCAACGGTATTACCCAGGGGCTGACCCGCAGGACTGGGAACTGGTGCCAGCCGGGCAGCGAGCCCAGCTGGTCACTCCGGACGCCGAGCGCATCGGCGCACTGCGATCAGGAACCGAACTGGTCACCTCGGCCGACGGCACCATCGCCGGGCTGCTGGGTGCATCGCCAGGAGCCTCGACCGCCGTGCCGATCATGCTCGACCTCTTGCAGCGGTGTTTCCCCGAGCAATGGACCACATCGTGGCAGGAGCAGATGAACGGCGCACTCCACGATCGAGATACCGCTCCGGCGCTGGGCCTCTAACGCCAAATGGCCAGGTCTGCACGAGTCACCTGCGTGCGGACCTGGCCACTCAGCCAGCAAGACCTAGTGGGCGAAGTGCCGAGCGCCGGTCAGGTACAGCGTGATCCCGGCGGCGGCAGCGGCAGCGGTGACTTCGTCGTCGCGGACCGAACCACCCGGGTGCACAATGGCTTTCACGCCGGCGTTGGTCAGGGTCTCCAGGCCGTCGGGGAACGGGAAGAAGGCGTCCGACGCCGCAACAGCACCGCGCACCCGGTCACCGCCCCGCTCGACCGCGAGCCGCGCCGCGTCGACCCGGTTCACCTGGCCCATGCCGACACCGACGGTGGCGCCGTTGGCGGCGACCACGATGGCGTTCGACTTCACCGCACGGCAGGCGCGCCAGGCAAACACCAAGTCGGCCAACGTCTCTGGGTCGGCCGGGGTGCCGGTCGCCAGGGTCCAGTTGGCAGAGTCATCGCCCGCCGCGTCCAGCGCGTCGCGCTGCTGCACCAGCAGACCACCGCTGACCTGACGGAACTCGGTGCCGCCGGGCTGTGGCTCGGAAGCCACCAGGATACGAATGTTCTTCTTACGGCTCAGGATTTCGACGGCACCCGGCTCGAATGCGGGGGCAACGATCACCTCGGTGAAGATGTCGGCGACGGTCTCGGCCATCTCCTCGGTCACCGCCGTATTGGCCGCGATGACGCCGCCGAAGGCGCTCAGCGGATCGCACTCATGCGCCTTGCGGTGCGCATCGACAACCGAGATCGACGACACCGCAATGCCACACGGGTTGGCGTGCTTGATGATCGCCACGCAGATGTCCTCGTGGTCGAACGCCGCCCGCCATGCCGCGTCGGCGTCGGTGAAGTTGTTGTAGGACATCTCTTTTCCGTGCAGCTGCTCGGCCTGCGCCAGCCCCGGCCAGCCGGCGTCGTCGCTGTAGAGCGCGGCCTTCTGATGCGGATTCTCGCCGTAGCGCAGCACATCGGAGCGACGCCAGGTCGAACCGAGCCAGGCCGGCATGCCCGCGGCAGACGCCTCGTCATCGCCCGGCACCAGCACCGATCCCATCCAGGAAGCCACGGCCACGTCGTACTCGGCGGTGTGCCGGAAAGCCAACGACGCCAACTTCTTCCGCTCTTCGAGCGTGAAGCCACCGGCGTTGACGGCAGCCAGCACACCGTCGTAGCCCAGCGGGTCCACGACGACAGCGACGCTCGGGTGGTTCTTCGCCGCGGCGCGGACCATCGACGGGCCACCGATGTCGATCTGCTCGACGCACTCGTCCTCGGAAGCACCCGACGCGACGGTCTGCGTGAACGGATACAGGTTCACCACAACGAGTTCGAACGCCTCGACGCCGAGCTCGTCCAGCGCGGCGAGGTGCTCGGCCTTGCGGGTGTCGGCCAGCAGACCGGCGTGCACGCGCGGGTGCAGCGTCTTGACCCGGCCATCGAGCACCTCCGGGAATCCCGTGACCTCTTCCACGGGCGTGACCGGGATACCCTCGGCAGCAATGGTTTTCGCAGTCGACCCGGTCGACACCAGGGTCACTCCGGCCGCGTGCAGCCCGCGGGCCAGCTCCGCCAGGCCGGTCTTGTCGTACACGCTGATCAGCGCGCGCCGAATCGGTCGTCGCGTCATCCTATGGCCGCCTTTCGTCCACTCCACGTCACGCCGCGGAGGGCCACCGCGGCGATCACATCTACCAGCAGTCGTCGCTCGACGACCTTGATCCGTTCATGCAGCGACGATTCGTCGTCGCCGTCGAGTACCGCCACCGGCTCCTGCGCCAGGATCGGCCCGGTATCGGTACCGGCATCCACCAGGTGCACCGTGCTGCCGGTGACGCGCACTCCGTACGCGAGGGCGTCGGGCACCGCGTGCGCTCCGGGGAACGACGGCAGCAGCGCCGGGTGAGTGTTCAGCACCCGGCCTTGGAAGCGCGCCAGAAACGTCGGTCCGAGGATTTTCATGAAGCCCGCCGACACCACCAGATCCGGCTCATGGGCGGCGACCGCTTCGGTCAGCGCGACATCCCAGGCGGCCCGGTCGGCGTGGTCGCGCAACCGGGCGGTGAACGTCGCCGCACCGGCCGCCGCGCCGATCTCCAACGCTTGGCAATCCCGGTCCGTTCCTACCGCCACGACGCGCGCCGGGTAGTCACCAACCGCTGCTGCCAGCACCGATTCGAGCAGCGAACCGGTCCCCGAGGCCAGGACGACGAGCCGCGCCGGCGCAGTCGGGGGCACACGGAGCGGTTGCTGCACGGGAGCAGCCTAGTGGCCGTCGTCGTCGACGACGAAATGCGCCTCAGGGTCCTCGTCAGGGTCGAAGGCGATGTGTTCGCCGATGCGATCGGTGGTGCCGGACTGATATGCCTCGGCCGGCGCCGGGGTCATGTCCGGTTCGGGACGGGCCGGCCGACGGGGTTCGGCGGGTTTGGCCACCGGCTCAGGATCGGGTTCGGGCGCCGGCTCAGGTGCCGGCTCGGGGGCGGACTCGAACGCCGGGCCGCCCGCGAAATGCGAATCGTCATCAACATCCACGGCAGCGGCCGGGACGTCGCCGAACAGCACCTCGGTCACGGGTTCGTCGTCCTCGACGATCGCGGCGTCCGCGGGTTCGTCGTCATGCGGTTCTGCCACCGGCGCGACCGGCACCGGCCGCTCCGGGCGACGCGTCAGACCGCCGGCCATCGCCACCGTCAGACCGCCGATCGACACGAACCACAGGAACACCCCCGGCCCGAACGTCGTGTGGTCCACCCCGAGCTCACCGAAGTTGCCCAGGCGACCACTGCCGGCGATCGCGAGCATGACCATCATCACCGCAGCCAGCAGCGACGCCACCGCCAACTTCGCGAACGCAATCGGCCACGGGGCCGGGCGCCGCGCGCACTGCTGCCCCACCGCCACCGCCGAGGCCGCCGCGATGATCAGCAGCGCCACCCACACCGGACCCAACGGAGGTGACGGCACCGCGGCCAGCACCGGCACCGCGGGGACGTCGCCGCCGAGCACCGTGAACGAACTGAACGTCGCCAACCCGATGTGCACACTCGAGCCGACCGCCACCGCCGCGGATCCGACCATGACGTTCGGGATGTACAGCGCAGACAGCACGGTCAGGCTGAGCTGGCCGAACACCGAGTCGGTGATCCCGAACAGGTCGTGCATGGTCGACCAGTGCACGACCATCGAACCGACCGCGACCAGCCCAGACAGGCCGAGCAGCGCCAGCACTCCGGCGAGCGCCGCGCGCAGCGCTTCGGGGAGCCAGTAGGGCAGGTGGGCGTCGGTCAGGAGTCGTCCCTGCAGCCGAGAGCCGACGCCGATGGCCGCGCCGACCGCGTGCACAGCCAGCACGCAGCCGAACGCTTGGAGGGCGTTGGGGGTCTGCAGCTCGGTGAGCACCGACGACGCATCGTGGATCACCGCGATTGCGATTGCCGCGATCAGCAAAGGGCCGCCGAGGGCCGACGCGACGATCCACCGGACGACGAACCACGACGCACCCGGCCGCGTCGCCGCCGCCGTGGTGCGGGCGGTGCCCCACACCATCGCCAGCAGCGGGGCCAGCGGCATCACGCCGAGTTCGGCGCCGGCGATCGACACCGGCACGCCGTGCACGCCCAGCCACATGCTGGCCATCGCGCCGAACGCGCCGGTCAGATCGCTATTGGCGATGACCAGCTGGATCAGCGTCAGCGCAGCGATGATCGCCAGGGCGATGCCCGACGGGCCGAACGCAACCCGAAGCAGGTCACGCGCTTGGCGCGTACCGACTGGTCGGTTATCCACTAGCTGGGTCACTCCTCGCGCAGGTCTCACCCGCCGGTTGCGAGTGCCCTAGCGATTATGACGACGCCGGACCCGATTACTGCGGAGCCGGGGGCTGCTGGAAAGTCGTTGTCGGCTCGGAAGCACCCGGAACGCTCGGCGACGAGCCGTACGACGACGATCCGGCGACGGCCTCAGACGCCGACGGCTGCGGGGCCGACGACTGCTGCGGGGCCTGAGACTGACCGGCAGACGACTGCGGCTGACCGAACGCGGGGAATCCGGTCGGAGGGGTCGGCGGGCCCGAGTCGGCACCGTGCTGCGGCGCACCCTGCTGACCGGTGTAGCCGCCGATGGGACCGTTCTGCGGCTGCTGGTATCCGCCCTGCTGACCGAAGTGCTGGCCGGTCTGCTGGCCGTATTGCTGCTGGGGCTGCTGGCCGTAGTACTGGGCCTGCGGGTTGTAGCCCTGTGCCGGTCCGCCGTAGTTGTACGGATCGGGCTGCGGGCGCGGCGCGGGCGGCTGGATGACGCCGGCGTCGAGCAGCAGCGCAGCCACGGCGCTACCGGCCTGCAGCACGGACAGCACCAGCACGGTGTAGAGGCCCCACTCGACCTCGATGCCCTTGGGCGCCTGCACGATCTCGTTGATGACCAGCAGCAATGCCAGCACCGACAGGATGGCGACCCACGACTTGAAGCTCTTCTGCTTCGGCAGCAGGCTGACGCCGGCGAGCAGCGCGGCCAGGACAGCGACCACGATCGGGGCCTGGGTCAGGATGCTGCCGGTGCCCGCGTCGAGGCCTCCGGCACCCAACTGGGGCGCGAAGTTGAACCCGAAGATGAGCAGGCCGAGCGCGGCCACCGCGGTGGTCAGGTACTCCGGCAGTTTGCTCGGGCCGGCCGGCGCGGCGGGCGCAGCCGGGATCTGCTCGGGCAGGCGGTTGAACTGCTGGGTCGGCCCTCCGAACTGGTTGGGCTGCTGGGCGGGCGGATAGCCGGGGTTACCGGGCTGGTACGTCATGACCTCTCCTGTACCTGTCGACTCGACCAACCACGCTAGCGCACTTCATTAAGGGTGCCCTGCATGAGTTGAGCGCGCTGACCACCGGCCTGACCGGCCGCGACGGTGCTGAGCAAACTTGCCGACACGTCAGGCCGGGACGCGAACCGGACCCTGCGCCGCGTCCTGTTCCGCCTCCTCGATTTCCCGCACCAACGGCAGCACCTTGGCCCCGAAGTACTCGATTTCCTCCTGGAAATGCAGGAAGCCACCGAGGATCAGATCGACGCCGCGTTTGCGGTAGGCAGCAATCCGTTCGGCGATCTGTTCCGGAGTTCCGATCAACTTGGTACGAAAACCGTCGTTGTACTGCACCAGGTCATCGAAGCTCGAGTCCGCCCACATGCCTTTCTTGTCGCCGGTGGAGTTGCCGGCCTGCTGCACGGCCTGACGGAACCCCTCGACGGCCGGCCGGTTCGCCTTCGCGACGATCTCCCGGAGGACTTCTTTCGCCTCCCTCTCCGTATCGCGGGCGATGATGAAGCCGTTCAGCCCGAAGCGGACTTCCCGGGCAACCTGGCGGGCGTGGTCGCGAACGTCGACGAGTTGTTCGGTCACACCGTCGAAGTCCTTGCCGTTGGAGAAGTACCAGTCGGCGTAGTAGCCACCGTTGCGTCGTGCGGCGCTCGAGTTTCCGCCCTGGAACAGCTCCGGGTTGGGACGGTCGGCCGTGTTGAGCGGCTTGGGCTTCAGCGTGAAGTCGTGGATGCGGTAGAAGTCGCCCCGGAAGTCCACGTCGTCCTCGGTCCAGATCTTGCGCAGCACCTGGAGGAATTCAGCACTGCGGCGGTAGCGCTCGTCGTGTTCCAGCCAGGGCTCGCCCAGGTGCGTGAATTCGTCCTTGAACCAACCGGAGACGACGTTGACGGCGAAGCGCCCGTTGGACAGGTGATCCGCGGTGGCGCCGAGCTTGGCCAGCACAGCCGGCTGCCAGAGGCCCGGATGAACGGCCGCAATGACTTTCAGCCGTTCCGTCGCCAGCAGGAGGGCAAGGCTGAAACTCGTTGACTCGTGCTGGTATTCGGCGCCATAGCTGGCCTCGTACCGAACCTGGCTGAGGGCGTACTCGAAGCCGTTGTTCTCCGCGGTTTGTGCGAGCTTCTTGTTGTATTCGTAGTTCCAGTCGGTGCGCTGTTCGATGTCACTGGTCACCAGACCGCCGCTGACGTTCGGCACCCAGTAGGCGAACTTGACGTGGTCGGCGATGCGTTCAGTCGTCATGCGCCCATGTCAGCAAGTGCTGTGCCCATCGTCGTGGGTAACGTTCGCGATGAAGTTATCTCCCGATCGGTTCACGGGCGTCTCGAGGCTGCCGTCTCCGTCAAAACACCAGGTAATCCGCCTTGTTCGGCTTTCTGGCCACCCACCCTTGCGCCCCATACTGAAACACGTTCTAATTCACCGTATGGACTACGGGCTCGTACTTTTCACCAGCGACCGCGGCATCAAGCCCGCCGCCGCCGCCAAACTGGCCGACGATCACGACTTCACCACCTTCTATGTGCCCGAACACACGCACATTCCGATCAAGCGCCAGGCCGCTCACCCCACCACCGGCGACGAGACCCTGCCCGACGACCGCTACATGCGGACGCTGGACCCGTGGGTCGCGCTCGGGTCCGCCGCATCGGTCACGTCGCGGGTGCGACTGTCGACCGCGGTGGCGCTGCCGGTCGAGCACGACCCGATCACGCTCGCGAAATCGATTGCGACGCTGGATCACCTGTCAGGCGGCCGCGTGTCGGTCGGCGTCGGATTCGGTTGGAACACAGACGAACTCCAAGACCACAACGTCCCGCCGGCCCGGCGGCGCACCATGCTCCGCGAGTACCTGGAGGCGATGCGCGCGCTGTGGACCCAGGAAGAAGCCGAGTACGACGGCGAATTCGTGAAGTTCGGTCCGTCGTGGGCGTGGCCCAAGCCGGTGCAGTCGCACATCCCGATCCTGGTCGGCGCCGCCGGCACCGAGAAGAACTTCAAATGGATCGCCAAGTCGGCCGACGGCTGGATCACCACGCCCCGCGATTTCGACATCGATGAGCCCGTGAAGCTGCTGCAGGACACCTGGGCCGCGGCCGGACGTTCGGGCGCACCGACGATCGTCGCGCTGGACTTCAAGCCGGACGCCGACAAGCTGGCGCACTGGAAGAAGCTCGGCGTCACCGAGGTGCTGTTCGGGTTGCCGGACAGCGACGACGCGACCGTGTCCGCGTACGTCGAGAAGCTGGCCAAGAAGCTGAGCGACTTCGCGATCTGAGATCTGAGGCTCTCCGACGCTTTTGGCGTCGGAGAGCACCTCACCGCCGTGCCACGATTGATCCATGCGGATACCAGCGCTGGTTGTCGCCACTTGCGCAACGCTGCTCGGTTGTTCGACTGAGGAGTCTGTTTCGGCCCCTTCAACCACTTCGGCGACAAGCACCGCTCCCAAAGTCGTTTCCACGACGCCAGGCCCACCGGAGATCGAAGAGGACTGCGGCGTGGTCCACCAATACAGAACCGAAACGACGTACGCCATTCGAGGCAGTAGGAACATCGACTGCGCCGAGGCGCGTCGGGTTGGTGAACTGTGGTGGGCCACACCCAACGGAACTGCGGGCTACCACGTCGAGTTCGAGAACTGGAACTGCCTTGCCGAAAGCGGCAGGTTCCAGACGCGCTGCACCCGGTCCGACTCGGCGGTGGTGCTGTTGCAGAACCGACAGGCCGAGTAGAGCCCGTCAACTGTTGACGAAACGGTTCGTTCCCAGGGCAGTTCGAGGATTTGCCGCGCACGCGGAACGCGGAGTCTTCAAAAGTGATCTTGTCGTCGTGCAATTCCGCGCATGGCTTGCTCATTCTGGTCACCTACGCTAGTGCTGCTGAGACAATCACGGGGGTGTCATGGGTATTTCAACAATCCGCGCCGCGAGCCCACTCCGCTTGGTTGATGGCGGCGAAGACCTCCAGAAGAAGGCCGCCACACTCGATGGAGTCATCGGCGATCAAGTTCGCGCTGTACACAAGTTAGAAGAGACTTGGAAGGGCAGCGCTGCCAACGCTGCGCGCGCGAGCGCTTATCGACTCCTCCAACGACAGCATCGAACCCATGAGATTCTCGCGGCGCTCTCCACCACAATGACGACGGGCGGTTGGAGCCTCGTCCATGTCCGCGACGCTCTACTCAATTGGGTAGACACGGTTTTGCAAATGTTCAATGTGTCTGATGACGGCGTCGTCACCACACGTCCGCCACATAACGGCCCGGCTTGGACTTCTATTGCGACGGCATTCACCAAATGCACCCAAGCACTAATCAAGGCATTCATGGACTCCGACGCCAGGCTTGCCAATCAGTTGAATGCCATTGCGGGCGGGAACCTTCCAGGGAGTCCGCCAGGAGTTGACCCGGATAGTTTCAACAATCCGCAAATAACCTACGACCAGAACATGGCTGGGTTCGGCAATCCGGCAGATGGCTCGGGCGGTGTCGGTGTTCCCAACACTGATCTTTCAATTATGGGCATGACGCCCGACGGCCGGATGTTCACGATCCAGGGTGATTCCGCAAAAGGCTCGAATCCGGACGGCGGACCGGGTCCGCGCCTGGACAAGGGCGGCAATAACAACATCATCTACTGGAAGATGGACGAGCATGGCAAATGGGTTCCCGACGAGGTGGTAAACAATCCATTCCCGACTCAGATCGGGCCAGACGGAAAACGTGATATCTCGACAATTCCGACGTCGACATTTAACGTCGGGGACACGATGTACACGTCTGTCATGAATGTGTCGTCGTGGAATGAGCCACGCAAGTTCCCTGGCCAACCAGGCTGGTATACCAACAGCTCCCAACTATACAAATCCAACGATGGGGGCAAGACGTGGAATCCTGCAGGTGATCCGTGGCAGAACAACGGAGCACGCACCAATCCATTTCAGGTCCAGAGTTTCACCCCATCACAAGATGGCAAGTACGTGTACATGTACGGCACACAGGACGGCCGAACCAATGATGGCCTGCACGCAGCCCGCGTCCCTGTCGAGTCAATAGAAAACCACTCGGCTTACGAGTACTGGGATGGAAACAAATTTTCCGCAAATCAAGGTGCCGAGACTAGCCCTCCCATCATCAAGACTCCTCCCGGTGTAACAGGTATCGGCGAGCCGAATGTGCATTTCTACGAAAACAAAGTGCTGGTGACCTTCAACGACGAAAAGGGCGGCGTCTTTACGAGTTCATCAGTCAACGGAGAAGCCCCATGGACTAGTCCGACAAAAGTCGTAGAGCAAAGTGGACTTTACGGAGCATTCCAATCACCGTTCTCTGGTGGAGATTCGATAAGCACCACGCTGTCAGTGTGGAACCCATATGGCACAGCGCTTTATGACGTGCAGAACAAGGACACGCAAGGCCTGGGGGCGTACTGAAAATGCTGATCAGAGATACGCTTAGAACCGCCTTCATTACCGCGGCGGTGCTCATCACGACCATCGTCGGGTGCACGCCGGCTGCGCCGGATCGCTCAGCGGCAGCCGATTCGACGTCCGCGCCGGAACCTTTGCCAGTCCCGGGTTTTCCCGACCTGTCGACGTTCAAAGAAGCCGACCACGGCCGCTTCTTCATGATCAACAGGCCTCAGGCACAAGGCTTCTGGTTCAGCGCACCTGGTGATCTGAACTGCGGAAACAACGCCTACCCGGATGCAAAGTTCGAAACACTCAGCTGCACCGGCCCCCGCTCAGACAAGGGCCCCGGGCTCTGGAGTGTGACGGTCGACGCCCGCGCAGACGGTCCAGCCACAATCGAGCAGCTCTTTCCCAACCCGAGTTATGCCGGACCAGTAGATCCTGCGCCGCCGCTACTACCCGCCGGAGAAAAGGTGACAGCCGACAAAGGTGTGTCCATGTGCAGTGTCACTACGGACGGCACCACCGCATGCCGCCTGGGCAGCCACGGATTCATCCTCACGCCAGACAAGACCACACTGTTCTGATACGTCGAGATTGACCAAATGGTCGCGAAACCTGCTGCAGAACAACCATTTCGTCGATCTCGACGCCGCAGATCAGGCCAGTACAGCCCGGTTGCCCTCGTCGGTTGAGGTCACGACGATCTTCGCTCCCAGCGGTTCGCCGTCGCACAGCAAGGCCATCAGGTCAGCATCGGTCGTCGTCGCCAAGAACCGACTCCCGTCGCCGTCGAGGCGCCCAATGATGATGCCGGTGTTGGGAGTCCAGTCGTATCGGACGGTGTAGGTCTCGATGGTCGCCGGGCCGTTCGCATGCTCGACGACCGCAACCGCCGGCCACGACGCAACCTCGGCACACAATTCAGCACTGTCGTCCGCCACCCAGTCGGCCGGCTCGGTCGAATAGATGCCGACAGAGAACTTGCTGGCGATGCCGCCGTTCGCACCCACCAATGCGAATTCGCCTGGGGTTTCCCGCATTCGGGTGACGGCCTCAGCGATGCCGTGCAATGAGTAGTTGTTTCCCGGGCCGCCGAAGTACGGCAGGCCGCCGGTCAGCGTCAGACCACGCGGGTCGTCAACGGCAAGGTCGACACCGTCGCAGATGTTGAACACCGGGAACGGGAAGCAGCTGTACAGGTCGAACGCCGAAACGTCGTCGAGCCCAATTCCGGCTACCCGCAACGCTTCTTCCACAGCCAGCACCGATGCCGGGCTGGCACCGACGTCTGGACGGTCGAGCAGCTTCTGCTCCTTCATGTCCGCATGCCCACGCAAGTACACCCACTTGGATTCCGGCACACCAAGTTTGCGCGCCGACTCCACCGACATGAGCAGCGCCGCTGCGCCCATGTTGACCTGGTCGCGGGCCACCATCAGCCGCGGATACGGGTCACAGATCATCCGGTTCTTGTCGGTGACGGTGACCAGCTCGTCGACAGTGCGCTCCACCGGCGCCGACGAATACGGGTTCTTGGCAGCGACTTTCGACATCGGAGCGAACAGCTCCCCCATGGCCTCTCGGTAGTCCTGCACGGACAAACCGAGCCGCGCACGCCGCGCGTTGTCCAACAGGCCGTATTGCACCGGCGCACCGATCAGCCCGTGCCGCACGGTGTACTCGTCGAAGATGCCGTCGTAACCGTAACCACGGTCTTCGAGCTGACCGTCGATGGTCTCCGAGTGATCGGGCTTGTCGTCGCGGCCGTCGAAATACCTGAGGCTCGAAGTGTTCTCCGACCCCATGACCATCACGACGTCGGCGCGGCCGGCCACGATCTCGCCGGCGAACTCGGTGATCAGGTGCTGCGGGCTCTGCCCGCCGATGACTTCCAGCACCGCGCGGGCCGGGTCAGCGCCGATGCGCTGCGCAACCGAGCGCGGGTAGTTGTTGGACTTGCCGAGCGGCGCGGGCGTCCGCCCGGAGATCTCGAACTGGCGGGTGCCGGCGATGGTGTCGATCGCAGCAGCGACGGCCGCGCCGTCGGCCCCGGTGTCCTGCAGCGCCGCCTGCGCGGCTGCGGTGGCGAGGTCAACCGACGACATCCCGCGGTAGTCGGGGTCCTCCAGTCGCTCGGCGAACTGACCGACACCCACGATCACCGGCGTACGCGGATCGACACCCATTACAAACCTCCAGGCAACTGTTAATTCGATAGGCTAACCGATTGCGATGAAGACGCCACAATGCGGGTAGCTGCACATTTGCGTCAGGAGGTACCCGCGGGGCGACGTACGGTTGTGCAATGGCCGGTCCGAAGTCGATCACGGTCGGCGCAACCGGATGCGCTGTCGGTGACGACCACTACATTGCATGCGTAACCAGCCAACACCACGGTTTCGTCATTTCGCCGACCGGCAGTTGGACCTTCTAACCCACGACAAGTCGAACGTACAACTATCTAGACGTACATCTAATTCGACGTACAATTGCCAGATGAATTGGCCGATTAGACCCATGTCGCTCGTGGTCGGCGGTGTCGTCCCTCCCGAGAACGTGGTGGGCCGCGTACGCGAACAGCAGGAGATCCTGGCCAGCCTGCCCGACGGCGGCGCTGCGCTCGTCGGCGACCGCCGACACGGCAAGACATCACTGTCCCGCCTCGTCGCCCACACCGCGCGACTGCAGGGCCTGACCGTCGTCTCGGTCAGCGCTGAGAGGCAGACCTACGCCGAGTTCGTCACAGCCCTCGCCGCCGAACTCGGCCGCGTCGACAACGCCCTGCGCCAGGAGGTCGACCGCTGGAAGGTGGCAGTCGGTACCGGGCCGTTCAAGTTCGAGCGAGTCCGCGCCGACGCCGCCCTCGACGACCTGCTGCAGCGCGCCGTCGCACGCACCAAGAACGGCCCACTGGTGCTGTTCATCGACGAGGTCACCGTCCTGGCTCGAAACCTCGAACGCGAAAAGCCCGGCGGCGGAGACGCATTCCTACATCTGCTGCGCCGGTTCCGTCAGGACAACTCCGGCCGGCTGGCAACCGTCCTCTCCGGTTCCATTGGCTTCCACCATGTTTCGGAAGACGCGCTCAGCTCGGTCAACGACATCCGCAAGGTCACGGTCGGTCCTATCCGCCACGACCACGCCACCTACCTGGCCGAGTGCCTGCTGCTCGGCGCGAATGTCCCGACCACCGACCGGCATCAGGTCGCGGAATCCGTTGCAGCCGCGGCGGAGAACGTGCCGTACTACATCCAGCACCTGGTGGCGGGCGCTGCGCGGGAGGGCGCCGTCAAGCCGGGCCGGATCGCGGAATTGCTCGCGGCCGCCATCACCGACCCACACGACCCGTGGGACCTACGGCACTACCGTGACCGACTGCGCAACTACTACGGCGACGACGCACCCGCCATCGCCGGCCTGCTCGACATCTACGCCCATGCCCCAACACCTTTGAGCGTCGACGCAACACTGCAGTTCCTGAAGACCGAGGGCTCACCTATCAGCGACCGCGACCAGCTCGTGTCGTTCATCGAACGCCTCGAGCAGGACCACTACCTGCGCCGCGTCGGCGACGACGACTGCTTCGCGTCCGGTCTGGTGCAATCGGCGTGGCGCGCCATGAGGCGGTAGGCCATGACCCACCCTGCGTTCTCGCCCGGCACCGTCGACCCCGCGGACCTCGACGCCCGCACCGTCGGCCGCGGCCCACTGCTCAAGCGTCTGACGGACCGCATCGTCAGCTCCGCGCAGGACGGCTCCCGCCCGCACACCTTGCTCATCGCACCGCGCGGCGCGGGCAAAACCCACACGCTTCAGGTAGCGATCCATCGGGCACTGAAACAGCGCAAGGCCGCCAAAGCCACACTGCTGCTGGCACTTCCAGAGGACGCACTGGCCATCGGCAGCTACCCGGATCTGCTCGTCGAGCTGCTGCGTACGCAGGGCCAGGAGATCCACGAGCGGGCTCGCGATCTCCGCGGCGACGCACTGGAACTGGAACGGGAAATCCTCGACCTGGCCGAGGGTCGCATGGTGCTGGTCGCGATCGAGAACGCTGACCGGATCTTCGACGCCATCGGCGAAGCGGGCCAGGGCAGCTTCCGAGCCTGGGTCGAAACCTCCACCGCCGTCTTGGTTTTCGCCACAGCCCCGGCGCTGTTTCCGGCCGTCTCGTCCCGCACCCACCCGTGGTACGGGTCATTCATCATCGAGGAACTCCCCGACCTCACCGAGACCGACGTCGCCGAACTCCTCGCGCAGCACGCCCGTGACCGCGAATTGGCTTCGTACGTCGAGACTTCCGAGGGGCGCGCCAGGATCGGCGAGGTGGCGCAGATCATCGGCTGGGCGCCGCGCGCCTGGCAGATCATCGCCGAGACCGTCGACCGAGCCGCACTAGAGAGTGTCGCTCCCGCCGCCGACGCGGTACTCGAACAGCTGACGCCGCACTATCAACAGTTGTTGTGGCAGCTGCCGGCCGGAGAACAACGCCTCGTCGTCGAACTCGCCCGCGCCGACGGTCCGCGGACGGTGACCGATCTTGCTGCTGCCGTGGGCATTTCGAATCAGTCGGCATCGGCGGCGCTGGGTCGCCTCACGACCGGCGGCTGGGTCCACGCCGCAAAAGCGGAGTCCGGCGATCGCCGCGCCACCTGGTACGACCTCAGCGACCCGCTGCTCCGGAACTACGTGCACCATCGCGAGCGCCGCGCACCCTGACGCCGCCAAAACAACAATGCCCCGCACCACCAGGTGCGGGGCATTGCCGAAACTACTGAATCACAGCGACTGCAGGATCTCGCGAGCCAGCGCAGCGGTGGCCGACGGGGTCTTGCCGACCTTCACGCCGGCGGCCTCGAGGGCCTCCTGCTTGGCGGCGGCGGTGCCCGACGAGCCCGACACGATGGCGCCGGCGTGGCCCATGGTCTTGCCCTCCGGAGCGGTGAAGCCCGCGACGTAGCCGACGACCGGCTTGGTGACGTTGGCCTTGATGTAGTCGGCGGCACGCTCTTCGGCGTCGCCACCGATCTCGCCGATCATCACGATGACCTTGGTCTCCGGGTCCTTCTCGAACGCCTCGATGGCGTCGATGTGGGTGGTGCCGATGACCGGGTCGCCGCCGATGCCGATAGCGGTCGAGAAGCCGAAATCGCGCAGCTCGTACATCATCTGGTAGGTCAGGGTGCCCGACTTGGAGACCAGACCGATCGGGCCCTTGCCGGTGATGTTGTTCGGCGTGATGCCGACCAGCGCCTCACCGGGGGTGATGATGCCCGGGCAGTTCGGGCCGATGATGCGGGTCTTCTGACCCTTCTCGACGTTGTAGGCCCACGCGTAGGCGCTGTCCTGCACCGGGATGCCCTCGGTGATGACGACGAGCAGCGGGATCTCGGCGTCAATGGCCTCGATGATGGCGTCCTTCGAGAAGGCCGGCGGCACAAAGGCGATCGACACGTCAGCGCCGGTCTCCTTCATGGCCTCGGCCACCGTGGCGAACACGGGCAGCTCGATGTCGTTGCCGTCCTTGTCCACGTGCGAGACCTTGGTGCCGGCCTTGCGCGCGTTCACGCCACCGACGACCTGGGTGCCGGCCTTCAGCATCAGCTTGGTGTGCTTGGTGCCCTCACCGCCGGTGATGCCCTGGACGATGACCTTGGAATCCTTGTTCAGGAAGATAGACATAAGTAGTTGGCTCCCTTACTTGTTCGCCAGCTCGGCGGCTTTGTCGGCACCGGAATCCATGGTCTCGGCCTGGATCACCAGCGGGTGGTTGGCCTCGGCCAGGATGCGGCGGCCCTCTTCGACGTTGTTGCCGTCGAGACGAACGACCAGCGGCTTGTTGGCCTCGTCGCCCAAGGTCTTCAGCGCGCCGACGATGCCGTTGGCGACCGCGTCACACGCGGTGATGCCACCGAAGACGTTCACGAAGACGCTCTTGACCTGGCTGTCGTTCAGGATGACGTCCAGACCGGCGGCCATCACCTCGGCCGAGGCGCCACCACCGATGTCCAGGAAGTTGGCGGGCTTCACGCCGCCGTGGTTCTCACCGGCGTACGCGACGACGTCCAGCGTCGACATGACCAGACCGGCACCGTTACCGATGATGCCAACCGCGCCGTCGAGCTTGACGTAGTTGAGGTCGTGCTCCTTGGCCTTGAGCTCGAGCGGATCGGTGGCGTCCTTGTCCTCGAACTCTTCGTGGCCGGGCTGGCGGAAGTTGGCGTTCTCGTCCAGGGTGACCTTGCCGTCGAGGGCGAGGATCTGGTCGTCCGGGGTGCGCACCAGCGGGTTGACCTCGACCAGGGTGGCGTCCTCACCAACGAAGACCTCCCACAGCTTCTGGATGGTCACGGCTGCGGCGTCCAGCACCTCGGCGGGCAGCTTGCCCTTCTCGGCGATCTCACGAGCCAGCGCCAAGTCGACACCCTTGACCGCGTCGACGGGCACTTTTGCCAGGGCGTCGGGGTTCTCCTCGGCGGTTACTTCGATCTCGACGCCGCCCTCGACCGAGCACATGGCCAGGTAGGTGCGGTTGGCGCGATCGAGCAGGAAGGAGATGTAGTACTCCTCCGCGATGTCGCTGGCCTCGGCAACGAGAAGCTTCTTGACGACGTGGCCCTTGATGTCCAGGCCGAGGATGTTCTGCGCGTGGGTGAGGGCGTCCTCCGGGGTGGCGGCGTACTTCACGCCACCGGCCTTGCCGCGGCCGCCGACCTTGACCTGCGCCTTGATCATGACGGGCTTGCCGATTTCTTCGGCGATCGCCTTGGCGTCATCGGCGGATTCGGTGACCCGGCCCGGTGTAGTAGGAACGTTGTGCTTGGCGAACAGCTCTTTCGCCTGGTACTCGAAGAGATCCATGAGCTCTGAGAAATCCCGTTCTGTCTGCGTTGACGGTTGAATTCACTTCAGCATTGGGCCGCACTGGCTCGCTCGGCACTTTAGCCATGTACTAATGAGTAGCCTGCACCGCCTACCACCCATGTGGTACATCTCACCCGACAGCCACGAGTGAGGCAAATCACAGTTCCCGGCCAATGGCATCGATAGGTTGCCAATCGGTTCTGATTTTCAGTACCGTCATGGGCGGTCTCGGTAACGGTACGGTCACGGAGCAAAGGAATTTTCGGTTGGCTGAGCACGATTCGTCTGGAACTCCCCTCGGAGAGGCGACGAACGCCGGCATCACCGAGAACGCTGACCGCACCACCATCAAGCTATCCCGCGCGATGAGCCCCGCCGAAGTGACCGACATCATCCCGTTCAACGAGTTCGGCGATCTGCACGATCTGGACCTCTCCGAGAGCGCTTTCGACCGCGATTCCCGCGTCAACGCCGCCCCCGAGCTCGACGATCTGGACGACACCGACGACCAGACCCCCCTGATCCTGACTGTCCCGGCCGAATTCCGGCAGCCCGAGGGCGCCCAGCGCCTCTCCGCGAGCGCCTACCGCGACAGCCACACCGATACCAGCAATGGTCTCGACGACACCGACGTCATCGATCTGCGCGCGAGCCGCGGCACCCACCGCAAGCCTGAGCCCGTCAACGGCGTGAAGGGCCGCCTGGTCGCCGCTGCCATGGCCGTCGGCGCCACCGCCGCCGCCGGGTACTCCATGATGACCAGCGCCGATCAGCCGACCAGCACCAAGCTGGCCGCCGATCAGGTCCTGGCGTCGGGTTCCGCCGGCTCGAGCGATGGCATCCAGATCGTCAACGTGGCACCCGCCGCCTCGTCCGGCGCCGTACATGCCCAGGAACTGGCCAATGGCGCTGCCTTCGCGCAGGAGCGCGCCGAGCGCGAAGCCCGGCTGGCCCGCCCGCTGTTCGTGATGCCGACCAAGGGCGTGTTCACCTCAGGCTTCGGCTACCGCTGGGGCGCACTGCACGGCGGTATCGACATCGCCGGCCCGATCGGCACCCCGATCGTCGCCGTGTCCGACGGCGTTGTCGTCGCCGCGGGTCCGACCGCTGGTTACGGCGCGTGGGTCAAGGTCCGCCACTCGGACGGCACCGTGACCCTGTACGGCCACGTCAACACCTGGGTGGTGTCGGTTGGCCAGCGTGTTTTCGCCGGCGACCAGATCGCCACCATCGGCAACCGCGGCAACTCGACCGGCCCGCACTGCCATTTCGAGGTGCTCATGGGCGGCAGCCAGCGCATCGACCCCGTGCCGTGGCTGGCGCAGCGTGGCTTGAGCCCGGGTAGCTACGTCGGCTGATTCGTGACGGACGACAACTCCGCCGATGGGCCGTTGTCCGACCCCACCCAGACGTTCGGGCGCCAGTCTGACGACGAACCCAGAACCGGCCTGATCCGTCGGGTACCGACGGGCCCGTTCCCGGCTGCTGACGCACCGCCCACCAGCATCATCCGCCGCACCCCAACCGGCGCCATCCCTGTCGCCGACGCTCCGCAGACCAGCATCATCGAGCCCGCGACGGGCCTGATCGCCGCTGAGGATGCTCCGGCGACCACGATCATCCCGGCCTCGGCCCCGGTTCCAGCTGTCGAGGACACTCCGACGCCGGCGCCGAAGCCGCCGCCCGGCCCGTTCGCCGCCTGCGCCACCGCCACGGCCTGCATCCTGAGTGGCTGGGCGACGGCGGTCATCGCCACCTCGCTGATCGCCGGGTGGTGGCGCACCGATCCGCTGTTCTGTGTCGCCATCGGCTTCCTCGCCGCGGTCGGCTGCGGCGCCACCATCGGCGGGCAGATCGCCGTCCTGCTACGGCGCCGCACGGGCCGGGTGGTGGTGGTCGTCGGTGCCTTGGTGACGCTGGTGATCTTCGCCAGTTTGTTCGTCGCGGGGGCGAAACTGCCGCCGATCGTCTACGGCATCCCGGTGCTGCCCATCGCGAGCATGGTGCTCGCGATGCTGCCCGTCACCGGGCGCTGGTGCACCAAAATCTGACGCACCGAGTCGAATCCGGCTAAAAATCAGCGAGATCGCACCGTCTGATTTTCGCGCGCGGCGACGCTAAAGCTTCTGTACGGGCGCGTGGTTGTGCATCAACTTGACCCGGCCGGAACTGCCGAAATCGATGAGCGACATGGCCGATTCGCCGACGCCGCTGACCTCTTCGACGCGACCCAGACCGTACTTGTCGTGCGTGACGCGGTCGCCCGGGGACAGCACCACCAGCGGCTTGTTGCGGTTCGGCGCCGGCCGCATCGGCGACGGACGTCCACCGCCCAAACCGCTCGAGCCACCGGACCCATAGCGGCTCGGTGCCGACAACGATGGTGGCGGCTCGACCCGCCGCCAGTCGATCAGCTCTTGCGGAATCTCTTGCAGGAAGCGTGATTCCGGGTTCAGCATCGGCTGCCCCCACGAGGACCGCACCTTCGCGCGGCTGAGGTACAGCCGCTGCCGCGCCCGGGTGATGCCGACGTACGCCAGCCGGCGTTCCTCGGACAGCTCGGTCGGATCGCCGAGGGCGCGCATGTGCGGGAACATGCCGTCTTCCCAGCCGGTCACGAAGACGACGGGGAATTCGAGGCCTTTGGCGGTGTGCAGCGTCATCATGGTGACGACGCCGTCGCCGTCTTCGGGGATTTCGTCGGCGTCGGCCACCAGGGAGACCCGCTCCAGGAACGCGGCCAGCGCTCCGGTGTCGGGCACGTCCTCGTCCAGTTCCTCTTCCTGCAAGGCCTGCGCATTGGCCAGGTCGGTGCTGAATTCGTGTGCGACGCTGACCAATTCGTTCAGGTTGTCCAGCCGCGCCTGATCCTGCGGGTCGCTGGAGGCCTCCAGTTCGCGGCGGTAGCCGGTGCGGTCCAGCACAGTCTCGACCAGGTCGCCCAACTCACCGTCGAGCCCGCCGCGCAAGCTGTCCATGAGCTCGACGAAACTGGCGATCGCTTTCTCCGAGCGGGAATTCAGCATCGGCACCCGACCCTCGGCGGCGGCCTGCAGGGCGTCGTTGAAGCTGGCGCCGGTGTTCTCGGCGTACACCGCCACGCAGGCTTCCGCGCGGTCGCCGATGCCCCGGCGCGGGGTGTTGAGGATGCGCCGCATGCTCACGGCGTCGCCCGGGTTATCCAGCACCCGCAGGTACGCGACGATGTCGCGAATCTCCTTGCGCTCGTAAAAGCGCATGCCGCCAACGACTTTGTACGGAATGCCGGCCCGGATGAAGATGTCTTCCACCGCCCGCGACGAGTTGTTGGTGCGGTAGAACACCGCGACGTCGCCGTAGGTGAACTTGGTGTCGATACCGCTGCCCTTGGTGGTCAGCGTGTCGATCTCCTCGGCGATGAACCGGGCCTCGTCGTGCTCGTTGTCGGCGACGTAGCCGACGATCAGCTCGCCCTCACCGGCGTCGGTCCACAGCTTCTTGTCGCGGCGTCCGGCATTGCGGCTGATGACGCCGTTGGCCGCCGACAGGATGTTCTGGGTGGACCGGTAGTTCTGTTCGAGCAGAATGGTTTTCGCGTTCGGGAAGTCGCGCTCGAAGTCCTCGATGTTGCGGATCGTCGCGCCGCGGAACGCATAGATGGACTGGTCGGCGTCACCCACGACGCACAGTTCGGCGGGCGGGACGTCATCGGAGCCTTCTGGCGCGTGGTGCCCGACCAGCTCGCGCACCAGTACGTACTGGGCGTGGTTGGTGTCCTGGTACTCGTCGACCAGGATGTGCCGGAAACGCCGACGGTAGTACTGCGCGATCTGCGGAAAGCTTTGCAGCACAGCGACTGTCTCGCCGATCAGATCGTCGAAGTCCATGGCGTTGGCGGCCCGCAGCCGGCGCTGATACTCGCCGTACACCTCGGCCACGATGCGCGGCAGGTCCTCGTCGGCCTCGGACGCCTCGGAGGCGGCCTGCAGCGGGTCGATCAGTTCGTTCTTCAGGTTCGAGATCGCGGTGGCCAGCATGCGCGGCGAGTACCGCTTGACGTCGAGGTTGAGGTCCTTGCCGACCATCATCAGCAGTCGGCGCGAGTCGTCGGCGTCGTAGATGGAGAAGTTGGAGTTCAGCCCCGGCAGCAGCGAGGCCTGGTTGCGCAGGATGCGGACGCAGGTGGAGTGGAACGTCGACACCCACATCGACTTGGCGCGCGGGCCGATCAGCTGGACCACGCGCTCACGCATCTCGGCGGCGGCCTTGTTGGTGAAGGTGATGGCCAGCACCTGGCCGACGCCGACGTCGCGGTTGCCCAGCAGGTAGGCGATGCGCCGCGTCAGCACCGCGGTCTTGCCCGAGCCGGCTCCGGCCACGATCAACAGGGGCGAACCTTCATGCAGCACCGCTGCGCGCTGCTGTGGGTTGAGGCCGTCTAGAAGCTGATCAGTGTCGGGGGCTGCGCTCGTCATATCAGCTCAAACTTACCGCTGCAGACCGACAACTTTGCGCTGGCACCGGCCGGGATGGCACACTCGAAACGTGCTCAATGCGCAGCAGCGATTTTTCTACGGGTACCGGACGCCGGTACCCGGGGTTTAGCTGCTTCCCTTCAGCCCCGTGGTCCGCATCCGGATCCGGGGCTCGTTTGTTGTGTGAGGCCTGAATTCGGATGACACCAGAATCCACCAACAGCGAGGAAAACATGTCAACCGAAACCGAACTCCCCAACATCGACGAGCTCCGCCTCGAGATCGACGAGCTGGACGCCACCATCCTGGCGGCCGTCGCCCGTCGCACCGAGGTCTCCAAGCTCATCGGCAAGGCCCGGATGGCCTCCGGCGGCACCCGACTGGTGCACAGCCGCGAGATGAAGGTCATCGAGCGCTACAGCGAGCTGGGCCCCGAGGGTAAAGACCTCGCGATGCTGCTCCTGCGCCTGGGCCGCGGCCGCCTCGGCCACTAGCCCCATACCGGGCGGCGTTTCCTGCGTCACACTAGGGTTTGAGGCATGGCTGATCACACTCCCGCTGCCGACATCTCGACCACCACAGCCTGGAAGTCGCTCAGCGCGCACCATGCCGCGGTCGAGACGACGACGCTGCGCGAGTTGTTTGCCGACGACCCGGACCGTGGCCGGGAACTGACGCTCACCGTCGGTGATCTGTACATCGACTACAGCAAGCACCGGGTGACCCGCGAGACCCTTGCGCTGCTGCTCGACCTGGCCCGCGCGGCCGGGCTGGAACAGCGCCGCGACGCCATGTTCGCCGGCCAGCACATCAACACCTCCGAGGACCGCGCGGTGCTGCACACCGCTTTGCGGCTGCCGCGGGGTGCGTCGTTGGTGGTCGACGGTCAGGACGTGGTCGCCGACGTGCACTCAGTGCTCGACGAGATGGGCACGTTCACCGACCGGCTGCGCAGCGGCGAGTGGACCGGCGCCACCGGGCAGCGCATCACGACGGTCGTGAACATCGGTATCGGTGGCTCCGATCTGGGGCCCGTGATGGTCGACCAGGCACTGCGCCACTACGCTGACGCCGGCATCTCGGCCCGGTTCGTGTCGAACGTCGACCCGGCGGACCTGGTTGCCAAGCTCGACGGACTCGACCCTGCCACAACGCTTTTCATCGTCGCCTCCAAGACGTTCTCGACCTTGGAGACCCTGACCAACGCGACTGCAGCCCGCCGCTGGCTGGTCGCCGCACTCGGTGATGACGCCGTCGCCAAGCACTTCGTCGCCGTCTCCACGAACGCAAAGCTGGTGTCGGAGTTCGGCATCGACACCGCCAACATGTTCGGCTTCTGGGACTGGGTCGGCGGCCGCTACTCGGTGGACAGCGCCATCGGGCTCTCGGTCATGGCCGTCATCGGCAAGGAGCGGTTCGGCGAGTTCCTGGCCGGCTTCCATCTGGTCGACGAGCACTTCCGCACCGCACCGCTGGAAGCGAATGCGCCTGTGCTGCTTGGCCTCATCGGCCTGTGGTACTCGGATTTCTTCGGCGCGCAAGCGCGCGCGGTGCTCCCCTACTCCAACGACCTGGCCCGCTTCGCGGCCTACCTGCAGCAGCTGACCATGGAGTCCAACGGCAAGTCGGTGCGCGCCGACGGCACCCCGGTGAGCACCGACACCGGCGAAATCTTCTGGGGCGAACCGGGCACCAACGGCCAGCACGCCTTCTACCAACTGCTGCACCAGGGCACCCGGCTGGTGCCCGCCGACTTCATCGGGTTCAGTGAGCCGACCGACGACCTGCCCACCGCCGACGGCACCGGCAGCATGCACGACCTGCTGATGAGCAACTTCTTCGCTCAGACACAGGTGCTGGCCTTCGGCAAGACTGCCGAGGAGATCGCGGCAGAGGGCACCCCGGCCGACGTCGTGCCACACAAGGTGATGCCCGGAAACCGGCCCACCACTTCGATTTTGGCGACCAAGCTGACGCCGTCAGTGGTCGGCCAGTTGATCGCGCTGTACGAGCACCAGGTCTTCACCGAGGGCGTCATCTGGGGCATCGACTCGTTCGATCAGTGGGGCGTCGAGCTGGGCAAGACCCAGGCCAAGGCACTGCTGCCCGTCATCACGTCCGACGCCGCACCCGCCGCTCAGTCCGACAGCTCGACCGACGCCCTCGTGCGGCGTTACCGAGCGGAACGCGGCCGCGTTTCGTAGTGATTTGTGCACGAAAATCCGCGGTCCGCGCGGAAAATCGTGCACAAATCGCTAGGCGAAGTACTTGGTGAAGCGCGGCGGGACGAGCTTCATCACCTCGACCAACGGCCACCACGGCCAGCCCGGGACGACGGCGCGGCCCTTTTCCTTCTCGATGGCGTCGACCATGGCCTTCACGCCGGTCTCGTTGTCGACCATGAGCATGGTGGATTTGGACTTGGCGGTCATCTCGGACTCGATGTAGCCGGGCTCCAGCACGGTGACCTTGATGGGGCCGGACGGGTATTCGGCGCGCAGCGACTCACCCAGTGACGTGACACCGGCCTTGCTGGCGGCATACGCGGCCTTGTACCCCGGGACGCCCACGTTGCCGAGCACCGACGACACCAGGACCAGGTGACCCCGGCCCGCCGCCTTGAAGATCTCCAGCGCCGTTTCGATCTGCACCAGTGCCGCAACCAGATTCGTCTCGATGGTCGCCTTGTTGGCCCACAGTTTCCCGCCGCCCAGCGGGTAGCCCTTGCCGATGCCGGCGTTGACGATGACGCAGTCGATGCCGCCGAGTTCGTCGGACAGCTCCTGGAACACCTTGGGCACCTGATCGTGGTCGTTGACGTCGAGCGACGCGATGGCGACCGTGACACCGGGGTGTTGCGCCGCCAGTTCGGCCTTGAGTTCTTCGAGGTTGTCCAGCCGGCGGGCACACAGCGCGAGGTCGCGGCCCTTGGCGGCGAACTGCCGGGCCATACCGGCGCCCAGGCCCGAGCTCGCGCCGGTGATGAGGATTTTCTGCCGAGTCATGACTGCAGCGTAGCGAACTCGACACGTGTCAAGAAAGGTCGCAGGGTGCAGGATCGACGTATGAAGCTCGCCGCCCTGTTGGTCATCGGGTTGGGCATCGCGTGGGGTCCGGTGTCCTCTCCCCTCGCCCACGCCGACACCGATCCATTGTTCCGCCTGGTCGACACCGCAGCCCAGCGGCTGCAGACCGCCGATCCGGTCGCCGCCGTCAAGTGGATCAACGGCGGCTCGATCGAGGATCCCGCGCGGGTCGATCAGGTGCTGTCCGCCGTCGGCGCCCAGGCCACAGCGTCGGGTGCCGACCCCGCGTTCGTGCGGGAGGTGTTCACCGACCAGATTCACGCCACCGAGGGCATCGAGTACCTGCGATTCAGCCAGTGGAAGTTCGATCCGGCCACCGCTCCCGTGGCGGCGCCCGACCTGTCCCAATCACGCACGGCGATAGACGGTTTCAACCACACGATGGTCACCGAGATCGCCGCGCAGCAGGGCGTCCTACACGGCCCGGGCTGTACCGTCGCACTGGACGCAGCCCGCGCGCAGGTGACCGACCAGCGGCACCTGGACCCGCTGTATCAGCAGGCACTGGCGGCCGCGACCAAGAACTACTGCAGCTGAATCACTTGAGCAGCTTGGACATTCGCCGGTCGGCCAGCACCTTGCCGCCCGTCTGGCACGTCGCGCAGTACTGAAAAGACTTGTCCGCAAAGGACACCTCACGGACCGTGTCGCCGCAGACCGGGCACGGCAGCCCGGTGCGGGCGTGCACCCGAAGCCCGGACCGCTTCTCCCCCTTGAGGGTTGCCGCGCCCTGCCCGACCGATCGAGTCACCGCATCGGTGAGCACCGAGATCATCGCGTCGTGCAGCGTCCCCAACTGTTCGTCGGTCAGCTTGCCCGCGGTCGCGAACGGGGACAGCTTGGCCACGTGCAGGATTTCGTCGCTGTAGGCGTTGCCGATCCCGGCAATCGTCCGCTGGTCGGTGATGACGTTCTTGATCCGCCCGGTGTTGCCGGCCAGGACCGCACCCAATTCCGTCGGCCCGAGTGACAGCGCGTCCGGTCCCAGCGTGGCGATCTGCGGGACCGCCAGCGGATCGTTCACCAGCCAGACGGCCAACCGCTTCTGGGTCCCCGCCTCGGTCAGGTCGAAACCCGGTGCCTCACCCGGCTTTCCGAGATGCACCCGCAAAGCGATCGGGCCCTTGCCTGGTTTGAGCGGCGCGGGAGCCAGCTTCTCCGACCAGCGCAACCACCCCGCCCGGGACAGGTGCGTGATCAGGTGCAGGTCGCCGACCTGCAGGCCCAGGTACTTGCCCCAGCGGTTGGCCCCGGTGACCTCGTTGCCGTACAGCGCCGTCGGCGGCGGATCGAAGGTCTTGAGCACAGAGAAGGCGGAGACGTCGACGCGGCCGATCGGCAGACCGACCGCATGACGACGCAGGTGATCAGCGAGCGCCTCGACCTCGGGAAGTTCCGGCATGGGTTCAGGCTAGCGACTGGAGGTACCGCATGCTGTACACATGGCAGACCGCTCGGCGCCCGCCCCGGCCACCAATCCGCTCCGACGCATGTTGGTCATGAACGCGGTACCGCGCCGCTGGCCGTTCGCGCTGCGGGCCGCGGTCTGCATGATGGTGCCGATTCTCGCCGGGTGGGCCGCCGGAGACGTGTCCGCCGGGTTGGTCGCCACGATCGGCGGATTCACCTCGCTCTACGGCAGTGGGCGCCCGTATCTCAACCGCGCGATGTACCTCGGCGCCATCGCCGTCGCCTTCGCGGTGGTCGTGGCACTCGGCGACTGGGCCGCCGCGACCCCGTGGTCCGCCGTGCTGGTGGTGTCGGTGATCGCGATGATCGCCGTGCTGATCTGCCAGGCGCTCTCCGTCGGACCACCGGGCGCCTACATGCCGGTGCTGGCCTGCGCGGCGGCGGTCGGGATCGCGGCCGAGCACCTGAGCCCGTGGCGACTGGGTGCGCTGGTGCTGGCCGGCGGTGCGTTCTCCTGGGTGGTTCACATGGCGGGCGTCCTGGTCCGCCCGCGCGGGCCGGAGCGCGCCGCCGTGGCCGGTGCCGCCGACGCGGTTGCCACCTACATCGAAACCTCGTCGCCCGACGCCCGGCACCGTGCCGCACAACTGCTGCACGAAGCGTGGATCACCCTGGTGACGTTCCAGCCGGTGCGGCCCAAACCGGATGACGCCCTGTATCGGCTGCGAATGACGAACCGCCGGCTACACGTGCTGTTCGCTGAAGCCATGGCCGCCGCCGACCGCGGCCAACCCATGTCGGTCGACGGCGCCGCGTTGGCACGGCAGCTGGGCGCGGTGCCCGACGACATCGGCGGCAGTTTCGAGGGCCTGATCCCGCTGGGACGGCCGTCGGTCGGCACCCTGCTGCGTCGGGCCGTGACGCCGGGGGCTCCCCCGCTGACCGCCGCACTGCGCACCGCGGTCGCCGTGGCGATCGCCGGCACCGTCACCGTCGGCCTGAACGTGGACCACGCCTACTGGGCCATGGCGGCGGCAGTGCTGATGCTGCACCAGGGGTTCGATTGGCGGCGCACAGTGCAGCGCGGCATCGAACGCACCCTGGGCACCTGGCTCGGCCTGCTGCTGGCCGGTGGCATCTTGGTCGCCGCGCCCGGTGGCCCCTGGCTCGCCCTGATCGTCGGCACGCTGCAGTTCGTGATCGAGATGTTCGTGGTGCGCAACTACACGGTCGCGGTCATCTTCATCACGCCGGCGGCGCTCACCATCGCGTCGGGTGGTCACCGCATCACGAACGTGCTCGACTTCCTGCTCGCCCGCGGCATCGACACCGTGATCGGCTGTGCGGTAGCACTTCTGGTGCTGTGGCTGACGCGGCGTGGACATCCGGCAGCGCGCCCCGCAGAGTCGATCGCCGCGACGCTGGATGCCGTCGCCGTCGTGGTCAGCCATCTCGCCGCGGGCGCGGTCACCACCGACCAGGCCCGCAATGACCGTCGTGATCTGCAGCTGCGCGCGATGGCCATGCTCCCGGTCTACGACACCGCCATCGGCGGGTCGACCCGGGACCGGATTGCGGCAGAACGACTTTGGCCGGCGATCGTGGCCACCGAGCAACTGGCCTACCGGACGCTCGCCGCGGGTTGGGCCACCGAACGGTCCGAAGCGCCGATCACCCCCGACGACGCCGAGCGGCTGACCGCGACCATCGGCGACCTGGCCGAAACGGTCCGCACCGGACGGCCCGCAGCCGACATCATCGAGCCACCGGCCTTCGGCGCCACCGAGTTACAGGCGATCCGGGCGTCGCTGACGTCGTGATTTGTGCACGTTTTTCCGCGCCGACCGCGGAAAATCGTGCACAAATCGCTAGTTCTCGATGGCGCGCTGCACCAAACCCAGCGCCCAGCCGACGACCGACAGCAGGATCGCCGCCCAGATCGCGGTGAACCAGAACTGGTCGATCGACAGGCCCCAGTGCGTGGTGTTCTCGGTGATCCACGAGGTGATCCACAGCATCCACGCATTGATCACGATGTGGACCAGGCCGAGCGTGAGGATGTACAGCGGGATCGCGAACAGCTGCACGATCGGCTTGATGATGGCGTTGACCAACCCGAAGACGAACGCGACGACCAGGATGATGCCGACCCGCTCCAGTTGGCTGCTGCCCACCGGGAAGACGAAGGCGATCCCCGACACCATCTTGGTGACCACCCACAACGCCAGGCCGGTCACGGCGGCCCGCAGCAACAACGATTTCATACCGTCGATTCTGCCCGCAGCAGATAGATGTCCATGATCCAGCCGTGCCGGACCCGGGCCTCGGCACGCTCCCGGGCGATCCGTTCCCCGACCTCGGCGACGGTGCCGGCGATCAGCATCTCGTCCGGGGTGCCGAGGTAGGCGCCCCACCAAATGCGGGTCTGCGGTGGGCATTCCAGGAACGAGCACTCGCCGTCGAGCATCACCACCGCGGCGCCGGCCGGCCCGTGCTCACGCAGCTGACGGCCCGTCGTGATCAGCACCGGCTCGCCAATGTCGTTGAGCGGGATGCGATGCCGGGCGGTCAGTGCCTGGATGGCGGTGATGCCGGGAATGACGTCGAACTCGAATTCGACGTGTTCGGCGACCCGGTCCAGGATGCGCAGGGTGCTGTCGTAGAGCGACGGATCGCCCCAGGCCAGGAAGGCGCCGACGCCGTCGGGCCCGAGTTCGGTTTCGATGGCCTCGGCCCACAGTCGGGCCCGCGCGGCATGCCATTCATTCACAACGTCGTGGTAAGCCCGGCCATCTTCGGCCTTGGCCCGCTTGGGATCGGGCAGCGCCACGAACCGGTAGTCGGGGTTTTCGATGAACCGCTCACAGATCAAGCGGCGTAGCGCGACGAGGTCGTCCTTGGTGTCACCTTTATCCATGGCGAAGAACACCTGGGTGTCATTGAGCGCCGCGACGGCCTGAGCGGTGACGTAGTCCGGGTCGCCGGCGCCGATACCGATGACGTGGATAGTGCGCATCCGCGAAGGCTAGCGGCCTACGGCGGCTTCACTTTTATCCAGTACCGCAGGTATTGACTACCTCCGGTATCGGACGTAACTTCGAGACACCGGACACTTTCGAAGGGATGTCAACGATGACAGCTTCGGTCAAGGGCCAGACCAGTCGCGCAGAGTTCGCCGAGCGCCTGCTCAAAGGCTCGGTGCGCAAGTCTTACGCGCCGATCGTCGATATCGACTGGGATGCACCGATCGATCCGGACAAGTACTTCCTGCCACCGAAAGTGGTGTCGCTGTACGGCACGCCGATCTGGGAATCGATGAGCCGGGCCGAGCAGATCGAACTGTCCCGCCAGGAACTGGTGAACACCCTCTCGGCGGGCATCTGGTTCGAGAACATCCTGAACCAGGCGCTGCTGCGCAAGATGATGCACCAGGACCCGACTGCGAGCACGACCCACTACGAGCTGACCGAACTGGGCGACGAGACCCGGCACATGGTGATGTTCGGCAAGGCCATCGAGAAGGTCGGCGCCGATCCGGTGCGGCCGAAGTGGTACCAGCGCACGATCATCAACATGCTGCCGTTCGCCTTCCAGGGCTCGATGCTGTGGGTGGCGGCGCTGATCGGCGAGGAGATCTTCGATTCGCTGCAGCGGCAGATGATGGACGACCCCGAGCTGCAGCCAATGGTGCAGCGGCTCATGCGGATTCACGTCACCGAAGAGGCCCGGCACATCCAGTTCGCCCGCGACGGGCTGCGCAAGCGCACACCCGAGATGTCGTGGCCGAAGCGCTTCTGGATCGGCAATCTCAACGGCGTGGGTGGGCTGTTCTTCCGGTTCCTGTTCACCAACAAGGTGCAGTACCGCCGCGTCGGCCTGGACGCGCGGGCCGCCCGCCGGATGGCGCGGACCTCGCCGCACCGGATCGAGACGCAGATCGCGGGCTTCGCACCGCTGGCCTCGTTCCTGGAGGAAGTTGGACTCCTCGGCCCCATCGCGCGCCGGCTGTGGCGACGCAGCGGATTCCTGCCCGGCGGCCCCATCGCGCCCGCGGCACGCGCGGACATCGCCGACGCCGAAGACCTCTATGACGGACCCGCCACCATCGACGGCCGCGAGGTGCGGGTCCGGCTGGCCGGACACCTGAATCCGATCGACGGCCAGTACCACTGGCGCGGAACGGTTTTCGAGGCACTCGATGAGCTACCCCGCACCCCCGTCACCGTGGCGGTGGGCGACCGCACCGCGACGGCACGGGTCACCGAACGCAGCCAGCAGGGCGGCTACGCCATCAGCGGCGCCGGTCTGCCGCCGTTCCCGCTCGCCTGACACCCACCGAATGGGCTGTGCCCTTCCCAACAAACTAGAACACGTTCTAATATCGGGCGATGAGGTTCACCTACGCCGAAGCGATGACCGATCCGAAGTACTACATCCCGCTGGCCAAGGCGGCTGACGAAGCCGGTTACCACGCGATGACCATCCCGGACAGCATCGCGTACCCCTTCGAGTCCGACTCGAGCTACCCGTACACCGCGGACGGCAGCCGCGAGTTCCTCGACGGCAAATCGTTCATCGAGTCGTTCTCGCTGATCGGCGCCCTGTCGGCCGTCACGACCAAACTGCACTTCAACATCTTCGTGCTGAAGCTGCCCATCCGGCCGCCGGCCCTGGTCGCCAAGCAGGCCGGGTCGCTTGCCGCACTGTTCGACAACCGGCTGGGCCTGGGCGTCGGTACCAGCCCGTGGCCGGAGGACTACGAGGTCATGGGCGTGCCGTTCGCCAAGCGCGGCAAGCGGATGGACGAGTGCATCGACGTCGTCCGCGGCCTGACCTCAGGTGACTACTTCGAGTACCACGGCGAGTTCTACGACATCCCCAAGACCAAGATGACGCCTGCGCCGACCAAGCCGGTGCCGATCCTGGTCGGGGGCCACGCCGACGCCGCACTCAAGCGCGCGGCCCGCAACGACGGCTGGATGCACGGCGGCGGCGACCCGGCCGAGCTCGACCCGCTGCTTAAGAAGCTGGCGCAGTACCGCGAATCCGAGGAGCGCATCGGACTCTGCGACGAGTTCCAGATTCACGTCATCTCGATCGACGGCTTCACCGTCGACGGCGTGAAGCGCCTCGAGGACAAGGGCGTCACCGACGTCATCGTCGGCTTCCGGGTGCCCTACATCATGGGCGAGGACACCCAGCCGCTCGATGAGAAGATCAAGCACCTCGAGATGTTCGCGGAGAACGTCATCGCCAAGGTCTAGTCGCCGCGCGGACGCGAAACCCCCAAAACCAGCACGTTTTGGGGGTTCTCGCTCGGTGGTTACAAGTCGATGATGTGCATGGCGGCCTCCTCGGCCGAGGCCGCGCCACCATCGATGCCGACATCGCCGCCGGTGAGTTCACCGTCCTGATCGCCCGAGACGAGGCGGCCGGACCGCCGGTCACCCACCTCGTCGTCACCCCACTGCTCATCGACCGTGTCACCATCGTCGAGTTGCATTGCGGGGTCTGGCTCCTCCTCAGCGAGGAGTTCATCGAGTGTCTCGTGATCCCGCGGCTCGCGCCACGCGTCCGGCGGTTCGTAGCCTTCATCCAGCAGGTCGTCGACGCCGCGGTCGATCAGCATGTCCTCCTGGGTCAGCTGATCGTCGTCGTCGACGCCGTACTCGTCTGAGCCGCTCATGGCTTCACCTTGCCACGTATCGCCAAATCCCGCGACCAGCTGCGCACCAATCGGCGAGCAGACGTGAACACCCCCAAAACCATCGCGCTTTGGGGGTGTTCACGTCTGCTCGCGGGAATAGAGATCACAGCGTGCGGCTGATGATCTCCTTCATGATTTCGCTTGTGCCGCCGTAGATCTTGTTGACCCGCGCCGCGGCGTAGGCGCGGCCGATCGGGTACTCCATCATGTACCCGTAGCCACCGAAGAACTGGACGCACCGGTCGACGACCGCCACTGCCCGGTCGGCGGCGATCAGCTTGCCCATGGAGGCAATCGCCGGATCGTTGTCGCCGTCGATCAACGCCTGCACGCAGTAGTCCACCGTGGTCTTGATGGACAGCACCTCGGCCTTGAGCTCGGCGAGCTGGAATCGGTTGTGCTGGAACTTGATCAGCGGCTTACCGAACGCCTCGCGCTCCTTGGTGTACTTGATGGCCTCCAGCACCGCGGCCTCGGCCATGCCGGCGCAGATGGAGCCGATGACCAGACGCTCGCGAGCCAGCTGCGACATCAATTGGTAGAAGCCCAGCCCCTCCTGCTCGCCGAGCAGGTTGGCGACCGGTACCCGCATGTCGGTGAAGAACAGCTCGCGGGTGTCCTGGCCGTGCTGGCCGACCTTCTCCAGCACCCGGCCACGCTCGAAGCCCGGCAGGTCGTTGACCTCGGCAACGATGAGCGAGACACCCGCCGCCCCTTGAGTGGGATCGGTCTTGGCGACAATCACCACCATGTCGCACAGAGATCCATTGGAAATAAAGGTCTTTGACCCGTTGATGACGTAGTCGTCGCCATCGCGGATCGCGGTGGTGCGGACGGCCTGCAGGTCCGAACCGGTGCCCGGCTCGGTCATCGCGATGGCCAGCACGGTCTCGCCACTGATGATCCCCGGCATCCAGCGGGCCTTCTGTTCCGCGCTGCCGTACGTGTCGATGTAATGGGCCACGATCGGCGAGTGCACCGACCAGCCCGAAGCTGAATCATGTGCCAGCGCAAACTCTTCGGCCACCACTGCCGAGAAGCCGAAGTCGCCACCCGCGCCGCCGTACTCCTCGGGCAGGTCCAGGCCCAGCAGGCCGGCGTCGCCCAGCTTGTTCCAGAACTCGCGGTCGACCTGGTGATTCTTGGCCCACCGTTCCTGATTGGGCGTGGCCTCTTTGGCCAGGAACGCCGCGGCGTGCTGACGCAGCTCGCGGTGCTGATCGGTCTCCCAGCTGGCCCGGTACTTCGGGAAGAGCTCTGACATCGGTCCACCTCGCTAAAAGTTCCGTGCGCTATACAACTGTATAGGCTCTTGTTCATGTGTACAGTACATTGATCTGGTTGTCGACGGGAGGTCTGATGGTTGATCCACGGGCAACTGTCGACGACCTGACGGCCAAAGCGCGTATTCGCAACACCGCGCTGGACCTCTACGCCAAACACGGCGAGGACCGAATCTCTTTGCGCGCCATCGCCGCTGAGGCAGGTGTCGCAGTGGGACTGGTGCAGCACCATTTCAAGACCAAGGCCGGCCTGCGGGATGCGGTGGATCAGCTGGTGGTCGACTACTTCGCCAATGCCCTCGCCGAGGTCCCCGAATCCGCCTCGACGGCAGTGCGCGACGATGCCGTCCGGGACATGCTGCGGGCCAATCCGACGGTGGTCGACTACGTGCGCCGGGCCCTGCTGCAGCCCAACGTCGCCGACAGTCACCTGATCGACGTCATCGTCGACCTGACCCAGCGCGAGGTCCGGGCCGCCCGCAAGACCGGTCGCGCCTCGACCACCCGACGGGAGAACACCCAGGTCGTCGCCGTGCTGGCCCGGCAGATGGGCGAACTACTGTTGGCACCCATGGTCGACGCGGTGTGGCAACGGGTGGCGCCGGATACGAAACCGCCGCGACTGCGGGTGGCTGTCGACGAGGCCGCGCAATGACCGTCACCGTCGATGCATTCGAGGTCGCGGACACCGCGGACTCCTGGACCGCTGCCGGCTTCACCGTCGACCCGGACGGCGCATGCCGGATCGGCGGCGTCCAGATCCGGTTGGTCGGGCGTGATCGCGGCAAGGGCATCGTCGGCTGGTCGCTGCGCGGACTGCCGTCCGACGCCCCGCTCGACGGCATTCCCACCACCCGGTCGGACACCCCGGCAACGACGCCGGCCGTGCACGCGAACGGCGCCATCTCGATCGACCACGTCGTACTGCTGTCGCCAGACCTGAATCGGACCGTTGCGTCGCTGGCGGTGGTCGACGTCCACCCGCGCCGGGAACGCGACGGACAACTCGGCGGACGACCGATGCGTCAGATCTTCTTCCGGCTGGGTGAGGTGATCCTCGAAGTCGTGGGCTCACCGGAGACGACGGGCGACGGGCCGTCGACGCTATGGGGTCTGACCTTCGTCGCCCAGGACATCGACGCCACCGCGGCGTTCTTCGGCGACCGCACCGCACCAATCAAACCGGCGGTGCAGCCGGGACGACGGATCACCACGCTGCGCCACCAGGAATTCGGGATGTCGGTCCGCACGGCGATGATCTCCTCGCACGTCCGGGACGCTAACCTCGCACCATGACCGACCGCGGCCCCGTCTTCGACGGCATCTCGATCGGGCGGCCCGCGACCGGCGCGCTGATCGACGCCGGCTATCGCACCCTCGCCGACCTGCCCGCTGATCTCAGCGAGCTTCTCCCCATGCACGGCGTCGGACCGAAGGCCGTGCGACTGCTCCAGGAGGCGCGCCAGTCATGAGCGACTCCGACACCGATGACATCGTGGTCATCCACACCGACGGCGGCTGCCGCCCCAACCCCGGTCCCGGCGGCTGGGGCGCGGTGCTGCGCCTGCGTCACCACGTGCGCGAGATGTGCGGCGGCGAGCCTGGTGAGACGAGCAACAACCGGATGGAGCTGACGGCGCCGATCATGGCGCTCGAAGCGTTGACGCGGCCCGTCGTCGTGCACCTGCACACCGACAGCACCTATGTCCGCAACGGCATCACCAAGTGGGTGCACGGTTGGGAACGCAACGGCTGGCTGACGGCGTCGAAGCAGCCGGTGAAGAACGTCGACCTCTGGAAGCGACTGCAGGCTGCCTGCGCCCGGCACGAGGTCGAGTGGTTCTGGGTGAAGGGGCACGCCGGCGTCGCCGACAACGAGCTGGCCGACCAGTTGGCGACCCGGGGCCTGGAAGAAGCCGTCGCCGCTATTCCCAGATGACCTCATCCGGCGTCTTGTCGGGTCGCAGCCCGCGCCAGCTGGGCTGGCGCAACCGGCTGTCGGTGGTGCGCTCGCTGTAGCGCACCTCCCCCACCAGCTCGGGCCGTACGTACGTCACGCCTTTGGCATCCAGGGTGGAAAGTGGTGCGGTAAAAGGTGATTCACTGGTTTCTAGAGGCTGCAGCAGCGCCCGCAGGTCGCCCAGCATCTTGTCGGTGAACCCGGTGCCGACCCGCCCGGCGAACTGCAAACCGCCCGCAGCCGGCACCCCCACCAGCAGCGCCCCGATGCCGCTGGTGCGGCCGCCTTCCCCGGCGCGCCAGCCGCCGATCACCACTTCCTGGGTTCTCCAGAACTTGTCCTTGACCCAGGCCTCGGACCGTCCGGGCCGGTAACCGGAATCCCATTTCTTGGCGACCACGCCTTCGAAACCGCGGTCACCCGCATATGTCAAGGGAGCCTCCGCGGGCAGCAGCGGCGGCACCGTCAATGCGCCATCGGAAGCCAGCGTTTCCAACAGCTTTCGCCGATCCCGGTACTTCGCCCGGCTCAGATCACGCCCGTCGAGGGCCAGGATGTCGAAACACCAGAACTCGATGTGGGTGTCGGGGCCGCGGTTCTGCATGGCCTGAAAACTCGGGACCCCATCCTGCAGCGCGACCACCTCACCATCGAGGATCACGTGGTGCTCGGCGAGATCGGCTGCCAGGGACTGCAATTGCGGGAACTCGTCGGTGATGTCGCGGCCGCTACGCGCGGTGAGCCGGATCCGGCCGTGGTCGGCGTCGACCAGCAATCGGTAGCCGTCCCACTTGCCTTCGAAGGCCCAGTCATCCGGCGACAGTCGGCTCACCGAGCCATGGGTCGCCAGCATCGGTTGCAGCCGTTGCTCTTTCATTCGTCGGACCAGCCAGTTCTTGCCCTCGGTTTGGATCAGGACATACCGCCCGGAAACCCGGCTGCCGTGGAGGTTGACGATCACCTCACCGTGTTCACCTGGGTCCCGGAACTTTTCGGTGTCGTAGGTGCCCGCGTCCCAGATCGTGACGTGCCCGCCGCCGTACTCGCCCTTGGGGATGTCTCCTTCGAAGGTCGCGTACTCCAGTGGGTGATCTTCGGTGTGCACCGCCAGGTGGTTGACGGTCGAGGTGTCTGGAAGGTTCTTCGGCACAGCCCAACTGACCAGCACGCCGTCGCGTTCCAGCCGGAAGTCGTAGTGCAGCCGGCGGGCGTGGTGCTCCTGGATGACAAAGCGGTTGTTCTCCCCCGACGCCGGCCGCGCCGACGGCACCGGCTCGGGTGTCCGGCCCGGGTCGCGCATGCTGCGGTAGGTGGTGAGCCGGTCGGCCACGGGCGCACCGGCATCCAGTCCCGCGAGCAGGTCACCGTCGCGGTTCAGCCGGGTCAGCACCTCGTCGAACCGCAGCTGGCGCAACCCCGCGTCGTCGAGTTCGTCCCAGCTCCGCGGCGCCGCTACCGTCGGCTCGTCGCGGCCGCGCAACGAATACGGCGCCACCGTCGTCTTGGCTGACGAGTTCTGGCTCCAGTCCAGGAACACCTTGCCGGCCCGCACGCTACGGGTCATGGTCGCGGTGACCAGCCCGCCCATCGACGATTCGAGCTGCTGGGCAACACGTTTGGCGACGGCCGAGGCGCCGCGTGAGCTGACGGGCGTGGCCAGCGGCACATAGAGGTGCAGCCCCTTGCTGCCGCTGGTCAGCGGATAGGCCTCCAGGTCCATGCCGGCGACGAGGTCGCGGACCGCACGGGCCACCTCGCACAGCTGCGCCATGGTGACGTCGTCGCCGGGATCGAGGTCGAACACGATGCGGGTGGCCGGGCCTGGAGCATCGCCCACGAAACGCCATTGCGGCACATGCACTTCCAGTGCTGCCTGCTGGGCGATCCAGGCCAGCCCCTCGACCGTGTCGATGATCGGGTAGACGGTCGTCCCGCTGCGATGGGTAATGGCGCCGCGGTCCAGCCACTCCGGCGCCGACGACGCCAGATGCTTTTCGAAGAACGGCTGCTGCGCAACACCATTGGGCCACCGTTTACGGGTCACGGGGCGACCGGTGATGTGCGGCAACATCGCATCGGCAACGGCCAGGTAGTAGTCGAACACGTCGGCTTTGGTGGTGCCGGTCGCCGGGTAGAGCACCTTGTCCGGGTTGGTCAGCCGCACCCGTCCGAATTGCTCCACCGCTCAAGTATCCAAGTCCGGACGCGATCATGGGCCATACTTGGGTATGCGGTCCATCTGGAAGGGGTCAGTCGCCTTCGGACTGGTCAATGTGCCGGTGAAGGTGTACAGCGCCACCGAGGATCACGACATCAAGTTTCATCAGGTGCACGCCAAGGACAATGGTCGCATCAGATACAAGCGGGTGTGCGAGGTCTGCGGCGAGGTCGTCGAGTTCCGGGATATCGCCAAGTCTTTCGAATCCGAGGACGGGCAGACCGTCATCATCACCGATGACGACATCGCGACCCTGCCCGAGGAGCGCAGCCGCGAGATCGAGGTGGTGGAGTTCGTTCCCGCCGATCAGATCGATCCGCTGATGTACGACCGGAGCTACTTCCTGGAGCCCGACTCGAAGTCATCCAAGTCGTACGTGCTGCTCGCCCAGACGCTGGCGCAGACCGATCGGGTCGCCATCGTGCACTTCTCGCTGCGCAACAAGACTCGGCTTGCGGCGTTGCGCGTCAAGGACTTCGGCAAGCGCAACGTGATGATCGTGCACACCCTGCTGTGGCCCGACGAGGTTCGTGACCCGGATTTCCCGGTGCTGGACAAGGAAGTCGAGATCAAACCCGCCGAGCTCAAGATGGCCGGGCAGGTGGTGGACTCGATGACCGACGACTTCCACCCCGAGCAGTTCCACGACACCTACCGCGAGCAGATGGAAGAGCTCATCGAAGCGAAGATCGCGGGCGGCGAGGCGTTCACCACCGAGGAAGCGGCGACCGAACTGGACGCGACCGAGGACGTCTCCGATCTGCTGGCCAAGCTGGAGGCCAGCGTCAAAGCCCGCAAAGGCTAATTGAAACGTGTTCTAGAAATCTATTCCCGCAGCGCCTCAATCTTGCTAGCGTGCCTAACAACGACCACGACGAGGCGAATGAGGCACACGTGATTCTGGACAGATTCCGACTCGACAACCAGGTAGCCGTGGTGACCGGCGCGGGCCGCGGCCTCGGCGCGGCCATCGCCGTCGCATTCGCCGAAGCCGGTGCTGACGTGGTGATTGCCTCGCGCACCGAGTCCCAGCTGCAGGACGTGGCGAAGCTGGTCGAGCAGGCCGGCCGACGGGCGCACATCGTCGCCGCGGACCTCGCCCACCCCGACGAGACGGCCAAGCTTGCCGCGGCTGCGGTCGAAGCCTTCGGCAGACTAGATGTCGTCGTCAACAACGTCGGCGGCACCATGCCCGCGCCGCTCATGTACACCTCGCCGCAGGATCTCAAAGACGCCTTCACCTTCAACGTGGCCACCGCGCATGCGCTGACCCAGGCGGCGGTCCCGCTGATGCTGGAGCACGCCGGCGGCGGCAGCGTCATCAACATCACCTCGGCCGTCGGCCGGTTGGCGGGCCGCGGTTTCGCCGCATACGGCACCGCCAAGGCCGCATTGGCGCACTACACGAAGCTCGCCGCGATGGACCTCTGCCCGAAGATCCGGGTCAACGGCATCGCCCCCGGTTCGATCCTGACCTCGGCGCTGGACATCGTCGCCTCCAACGACGCGTTGCGCGATCCCATGGAGAAGGCCACCCCGATGCGCCGCCTCGGCGACCCCGAGGACATCGCCGCCGCGGCGCTGTACCTGGCGTCACCGGCCGGCGCCTACGTCACCGGCAAGGTGCTGGAGGTCGACGGCGGCCTCACGTTTCCCAACCTCGACCTCCCCATCCCGGACCTGTGAGGAACCCTTACATGCCAATCAAAGTCGCCGCAGTCGGCACTGGCAACGTCGGCCGCCATGCCCTGACTCAGCTCATCAATGACCCCGCCTACGAACTGACCGGCGTCTGGGTGTCCTCGGCCGCCAAGGCCGGCAAGGATGCCGGAGAGCTTGCCGGACTTGAGGTTTCGACCGGAATCAAGGCCACCAACGACCTCGACGCCATCCTGGCCGGCAAGCCGGACTGCGTCGTCTACACCGCCATGGCCGACAACCGGCTGCCCGAAGCGCTCGAAGATTACCGGCGCATCCTGGCGGCCGGGGTCAATGTCGTCGCCAGTGCGGCAGTGTTCCTGCAATATCCGTGGCAGGTGCTGCCCGCCGAACTGATCGCACCGCTCGAAGACGCCACACAGGAGGGCTGTTCGAGCCTATTTGTCAATGGCATCGACCCCGGCTTCGCCAATGACCTTCTCCCCCTTGCCCTCATGGGCACCTGCCAGAGCATCGAGCAGGTCCGGTGCATGGAGATCGTCGACTACGCCACCTACGACAGCGCGACGGTGATGTTCGACGTGATGGGCTTCGGCAAGCCCATCGACGAGCTGCCGATGCTGCTGCAGCCAGGCGTGCTCAGCCTGGCCTGGGGTTCGGTGGTGCGCCAGCTGGCCGCGGGCCTCGGCATCGAGCTCGACGAGCTGACCGAGGAGCACACCCGGGTGCCGGCGCCCGAGGACTTCGACATCGCGTCGGGCCACATCCCCGCGGGCACCACGGCGGCCATGCGGTTCGAGGTGCGCGGCATGAAAGACGGCCACCCCGTGGTCGTCCTCGAGCACATCACCCGCCTGCGCGACGACCTGTGCCCCGACTGGCCGCAGCCGGCGCAGGAGGGCGGCTCGTACCGCGTCGAGGTGACCGGCGAGCCGTCGTACGCCCTTGACTTGTGTCTCAGTAGCCGCAAGGGCGACCACAACCACGCCGGACTCGTTGCTACCGCGGCGCGCGTCGTGAACGCCATCCCGGCCGTCGTCGCCGCCGAGCCGGGCATCCGGACGACGCTGGATCTGCCGCTCATCACCGGAAAAGGCCTGTACCGCCCCAACTGACGCCGTCGAAAATAGAGTCATTCGTCGCTAGCGGGTGACCTACCTCTCAAAGCCAGAATCACTGCGTCCGATTCTGAGCCTTTGAAAGGGCCCGCTATGCACACCGCCGCTCGACCATTCGCTTCCGTCGGCGTGTCCCTGGCTGGGGCCGCGGCTATCGCCGTTGCCCCGGTCATGGCGCCGACCGTCAGTACCCAGATCCACCACATGGAAGCGCAGATCGAGCGCACCGCCGTACGTTTGACCGCCGCTGTCGATCCGTTCGCCGCATTCGGTGCAGCGTTCAAGAACACCGTCGCCAGCCTGCAGACCATCGTCAGCACGGCGCAGACCAACGGGCCGACGCCGATTCTGACCGCAGCTCTCAACAACCAGCTCGCCGCGCTCCAGGACCTACTGAAGCTGGTGTCGTCACCCGGATCGGTGAAGGTCGATCCCAGTCCGCAACCGGCTGTTCCCTTCGCGTCGGCCCCGCCGCTGCTGAACGCGCTGGGCAGCACGCTCGGCCAGATCGGGACCAACCTCACCACCGCGGTACCGCCGCTGTTGGCCGCCGCCGTCAACGACCTGGCGAAGGGCAACGTCGAAGATGCGACCAATCAGCTGCTGCTGGTCGGTTTGAACGCGTTGATCCCGCTGACCAATCTGCTCACACCCGCCATCAACTCGATCGCCTACCCGCTGCAAGGTCTCGTCACAGCCATCGACAAGCTCGGCCCGCTGGGCGTCATCGCCGCCAACCCGCTGCAGAACGCCGTCAACGTGCTCAACACGCTCAACCAGGGCTTCGGTGGGCTGCAACCGTCCAATGCCCTCGTCATCGTCGGTGGTCTGCTCGGCCCACTGATCCAGGCGCCCGCCGCGCTGGGCGCCGCGGTGCAGGACGTCATCGACGCCACGCGCACCGGCGACCTCGGCAAGGTGGCCACCTCGCTCATCTCGATTCCCGCGACGGTCCTCAACGGGGTCCTCAACGGCGGCTACGGCCCGGACCTGTCGACCGTGATCAACACGGGCCTGCCCGGCGTGCCGCTGTACGCGGGCGGACTGCTGACCTCGTTCGGCATCAACATCGGCGGCGGACCGCTCGGCTTCACCGTCAACCTGCCGGGCCCCGTCGCCGCACTGCAGCTCATGCAGAAACTCGTCGCCGACGCGCTCAAGCCGCCGCCGATCAAGACGGCTACGACGGCAGTCGCAGCCACCGCACCTGTCGCCGCCAACTCGGTGCCCGCTGCCGGCGCGACAACCGTCGCACTGCCGGCCGCGGCCGTCGTCAAGGCCCTGCCGGCTGCGCCGTCAAAGACCACCGCCACCACGAAGCCCGTTGACCAGACCACGACGAAGACGGATACGACGAAGGCCGACACCACGATTCCGACGGAGACGCCCACGAAAACTGGTGCGACAAAGCCTGATTCGTCGACCGAGACCGGGACGACCAAGCCCGCGGACACCGCCGGCAGCGAGGGTGCGACCAAGCCCGCGGACACCGGCACCGGGAAGACCCCCACCAAGGAACAGGGCGCAGGCGCTGATCACACCAAGGGCGGCGACACAAAGGCCGGGGATTCCAAGGGTGCGGACACCAAGGCTGACCCGAAGCCTGCCAAGCCCGCCAAACCCCACACCAAGCCCGGCAAAACCGACGCCAAGCCCGCCAAGGCATCTCACGGCGCCGAGCACGCCAAGTAGGACATCGAATGTTGGCTGGTGGTCGAGGATTTCGAGGATTCTCGACCACCAGCCGACGCTCGGGGCGAACTAGCTCGAAGCCGCGGCCTGAATCAGCATGTCCGCCAGGGCGGCGGTGGCCGGGGTCAGACGGTCCATCGGCTGCGACGCCAGATAGACCTGCCACCTGACGGTGTCACTCAATTCGATGGCTCGCAGATCGTCGAATTCCGCGCATTCCGACGCGGGCATGAAGGTGGTCCCCAGCCCTTGACGAACCAGTTCACCCACAACCGAGAAGCCGGCCGGAATCACATGGACAGGCCGCGACTGGGCGCCCGCCGCCAGAAAAGCGTTGTCCATCAAGGAGCGAAAGCCCCAATCCGGCGGGAACCCGATCAGGTCCTCAGCTGCCAGGTCGATCAGGCCGACCGTCCGCTCCGACGCCATCGGGTGATCAGCGCGGCACACGAAGAACATCGGTTCCTCGAACATCAACCGCATTTCGAGTTGCGGAGGAAATCTGTTGGGCACCGAGACCAGAGCCAAATCCAACGAGCCGTCGACCAGTGCCGACAGATATGCCGAGGCGCCAGATTGATTGAGTTGCAACCGAAGTCGAACAAAGGGGTGCGCTCGGTGAAACTCGCCGAGCACCTGGGCGACATTCATGGGGCCGTACGAGATCAATGACCCGAACTCGACGCTACCCATCAGCTGGCCGCGACTGGATGCCACCGATTCTGCAGCCGAACCCGCGACGCGCAACAGTTCGTGCGCCTGGGCGAGGAATCGTTCGCCGGCGACAGTGAGCTCGATCTGCTGACGGGAGCGATCGAACAACTGCACACCGAGCTCACGCTCCAGCTTCGCGATCGACGTCGAGATGGCTGACTGCACGACATGGACCCGACGTGCGGCGCGGGTAAAGCTCCGCTCGATGGCGACCGCCACAAAATGCTCGACCTGCCGTAGCTCCACGCGGCAGATTATCTACGTCGTAGATGGGACTTATCAATATCTGTCGTTAGACGTGCTGACCGATCGGATGTCTCATGGTTCTGGTGAACACCGGGTCGACGCAGCTCATCGGGCGCGACGCGGAACTCACGGTCCTGCGGGACACCATCGCGTCACCGCCGCGCGGACAGGTCATCGTCATCTCCGGGGCATTGGGCTCAGGAAAGACATCCCTGCTCGTCGCGGCCGAGCGCCAAGCTGATGCGTTGGGCCATCGCGTCCTCGGAATCGCCGGATTGCCCGGTGAGACCGGCACTCCGCTGGGTGGCCTCCATCGACTCCTGCGGGCATTGAACGACGCCGAAGCCAACCCATACGGCCGGGCCAACATCATCGAAACCCTTTTCAGCACACCACTGTTCGGCGATCAGATACACACCGCCAGACTGGCCACGGCGCTGCTCGAACTCTTGGACGCGGTACCGCGGCGACAGCCGGTCCTGGTCACAGTCGACGACGCCCACTGGCTCGACGAGCAGTCCCGCAGCGTCCTGTTGTTCGCCGCCCGCCGCAGCGCGGGCCGCCCGATCACTGTCGCGCTGACGCTGCCGGACACCGTTGCCGCGACGGGGCTCGCGGGTCGGTCGGCCGTCGAAATTCCGCTCGCACCAATGACTCTCGACCAGTCGATCGAGCTGCTGGAGGCTCAACCCACACCGCCGAGCGGACTACTGCGCGAGCAGATCCTGAAACAGTCCGCGGGCAATCCCGCTGCGATCATCCACTTTTCCAGCACGACTGCCGGCGCAACCCCCACGGCGGGATACACACCGGACCCACTGCCGCTGCCGATCAGCGTCCACGCGATCTATGCACAGCACCTGGCCCACCTCCCCCCATCGACGCGTGCCGCGCTCGTCGTCGTCGCGGCCGCGTCCGCAGCAGATCTGCACGGGCTGCACCCGGGAGCAGTGGCCGACCCGGCGGTCCTGGCACCGGCAGAGACCGCAGGCGTCCTGCGGGTTGAATCAGCACGCATCAACCCCGTCAATCCGCTCATCCGGTCTGCCGCGTATTACGGGGCGCCGCTGACCGCTCGGCAAGACGCGCATCAACTCCTGGCGGACGCGCTGAATGCGTTGCCGCAACGCCAGACCTGGCACCGCGCCCATGCGGCATCATCGGCCACCGGCAGTCCACATGACCGGATCCGCGCACTGACCGCACACGGGATGACCACGATGTGGCACAACGGGCGGGCTGCTGCCGTGACCCTCCTGACCGCGGCCGACGAAGCGCTCCGGCTGGATCCCGCGCTGGCCTGGGAACCGCTGCGCGTGGCGGCCGCCGCGGCATTCCTGTCCGGTGATCCGTCCGCGTATCGGGACACAGCGAAGGCGCTACAGCGTCTTGATGACTCGATGCCGGTGACCGCGGGCGGCTCGTCGACTTCGCGACTGTGGGTCCGGGCGGTGACCGACTCGCCGCGCACACAGGCCGACATGGCCTCGTTCAGCAGCCGACCGATCGAGGGCCTGGGAGTTCTGGACCTGAGCCTGATCGGGCTGGCGGCCGGCGTGACAGACGAGTCCGAGCTCAGCATCCGAACTTTGCGGATCGCACAATCCCTGATGACACAACATGATTCGACGAACGGGCACGCGCTGACGACCACGGTCCTGGCCTGGTCGTGTGTCGACACCGGGCGCTGGGACGAGGCCCTGCGGATCACCAGCCAACTACACACGCTCGGAGCTGTCAGCGATCAACCACTGGTGACCGCAACCGGGGACCTGATTCGAGCGACGGTCGCAACGCGGCGCGGCGACACCGCAGCGGCTCGGGTCCAGCTGACCGCGGCCCTCAACGTGCTGGACTTCCAAGACAACCGATTGCACTCCGCGCAGGCACACCACGTGCTCGGGCTGATCAATATCGTGGAGGGCAACGACCTCGGCGCCTATGGCCACCTCGCCGAACTGTTCACCACCTCCGGCGTGCCACTGCACCCGCACGTATCCTTCCGCGCTCTCGTCGACTTCGCCGAGGCGGCAGCGCGGACGGGCATGGCCGACGACGCAAGGCGCAGATTCACCGCAGCCCTGACGCACCTGCCGCAGCCGCGCTCCGCTCGCCTCGACCAGCTGCTGAACCACGCCGCGGCTCTGCTCAACGTCGGAGATGTCGGCGACGCCCTGGCCCGGACGCTCGCCGACCCCGCCGGTGAGCAGTGGCCCTTCGAACGCGCCCGGTTGCGACTCACTTACTCAGGCTGGCTTCGGCGCAGCCGCCGACGCAAAGAAGCCCGCCAGCACATCTCCGCCGCACTGGCGACCTTCGAGAAGCTGGGGGCCAAACCATGGCTGGAAATCTGCGCGCGGGAGCTGCGCGCATCCGGCGTCCCCACGACAGCGCCGGCGATACCGTCCACCGGACAGTTGAGTCCCCAGGAGCATCAGGTCGTCTACCTCGCCGGCCGCGGCCTGACGAACCCGCAGATCGCGGCACGCCTGCAACTGTCGACTCGCACCGTGTCCGGATACCTCTACCGGTCATTTCCGAAGCTGGGCGTCACCAGCCGGCATCAGATCCGCGACATCCCGCCGCCGCCCGACACATTTCCCCAATCGCAAGGTTTCGGCTAACCTAACTTTTCTATTCGCAGACCCGGATAGAGAGTGAGTGCAGTGCTGACCGAGACCCGCGCACCGTCGCGCCCAACCTGGTCCTTGCTGGGCCCGGCGTTCGTCGCCGCCATCGCCTATGTGGATCCCGGCAACGTCGCGGCCAACATCAGCGCGGGCGCGAAGTTCGGCTTCCTGCTGGTGTGGGTCATCCTGCTCGCGAATGTCATGGCCGGCCTGGTGCAGTACCTGTCAGCCAAGCTGGGCCTGACGACCGGCCGCTCACTGCCGGAACTGGTCGCCGAGAACTGCCGCACCCCAACCCGGATCGCATTCTGGGTCCAGGCCGAAATGGTCGCGGTCGCAACCGATCTCGCCGAGGTCGTGGGCGGCGCCATCGCGCTGCAACTGCTGTTCGACCTGCCCCTGCTCGTGGGCGGCGTGATCACCGGCGTGGTCTCCATGTGCCTGCTGTCGGTGCAGAACCGCGGCGGTCAGCGCGCGTTCGAACGGATCATCGCCGGGCTGCTCGCGATCATCACCATCGGCTTCCTCACCAGCCTTTTCGTCGATCCGCCCGCTGCGGGTGATGTGATCGGCGGCATTGTGCCGCACTTCGCCGGAGCCGAGAGCCTCCTGCTGGCCACCGCCATCCTGGGCGCGACGGTCATGCCGCACGTCGTGTACCTGCACTCCGGCCTGGCCCGCGACCGGCACGGGAAGCCGGAGACCGGCGCTCCCCTGCGCCACATGCTGCGCGTCACCCGCTTCGATGTCGGCTTGGCGATGGTCGTCGCGGGTGCGGTGAACCTGTCGATGCTGCTGGTCGCGGCGACGCACCTGCAGGGCGTCAAAGGCACCGACACCATCGCGGGCGCACACGCCGCAGTCGGCAACGCCCTCGGTCCGGCGGTCGCGCTGTGCTTCGCCATCGGCCTGCTGGCCTCGGGCCTGGCGTCGTCCTCGGTTGGCGCGTACGCCGGCGCGATGATCATGCAGGGCCTGCTCAACCGGTCGTACCCGCTGCTACTTCGACGGGCGGTCACGGTCATTCCGGCGCTGGTGGTGCTGGCCGTCGGCTTCGACCCGACGCGCGCATTGGTCATCTCCCAGGTGGTGCTGTCGTTCGGCATCCCGTTCGCGCTGATTCCGCTGATCCGGCTGACCAGCAACCGCGCCGTGATGGGCGAGAGCATCAACCACCGCGTCGTCACGACACTGGGATGGACTGTGGCCGTAGTGATTTCGGCGCTGAACGTGGTGCTGATCTACCTGACCGTCACGGGCTGATCGCGGCCGCGATCTCTCCGCTGCGGACGGCCACGTTCGACAGCAGCGTCGCGCCGAGCCCGTGGCTGTGTTCGACCGTCGCGCCGTTGAGATAGATGTCGCCGGGAGCACCCGGCCTGGCCACCAACTTGTAGTCGCGGGCGGCCATCGGGCGGCCCCGCTCGTCGAACTCGTAGCAGGACGCCAGCTCGCCCAGGAACGCCGACACATCCATCGGCGCATAACCGGTCGCGTACACCACGGCGTCGCAGCGCACGGTCTCGGTCGTGTTGTCGATGAGGTTGCGCACGCCGAGGCGCACCTCCGCCTCGTCCTCATCGGCGCCGACGACGGCGCAGGCCCGGTGGATGAACAGTCGAAGGTCTCCGCTCACGCGTTCCCCGTACTCGCGCTCGTACAGGTCCGCGATCAGGTCGACGTCGACGGCCGAATAATTCGCCGACCGGTGATAGTCGAGTAGCCGCTGCCGCTCGACGCTGTCCGCGCCGTAGAACTCGTCGACCGCCGACGGATCGAAGATGCGGTTCACGAACGCACTGTCGTCGGCGAGGCTGTACCCGTACCGGCTGAACACGGCGTGCACCTCGGCGAGCGGATAGGTGCGGTGCAGATAGGCGACCACCTCCGCGGCGCTCTGCCCTGCCCCCACCACGGCGAAGCGACCGCGTGCCACGGAGCCAAGGGCCGCCAAGGCGCTGAGCAGTTGGTGGCTGTGCCACTGGCGCAGGCTCGGCCGCGTGCCGGCGGGCAGTACCGGATGCAGACCCGTGCCCAGCACCAGGGTTCGCGCCGAGATGACCTCGTCAGGGTCCAGCCGTACCGCGAATCCGGCATCATTCGCCGTCACCCCGGCCACGCGGTGGCCGTAGCGCACGTCGGCGGCGAACTGGTCGGCCGCCCACTGCAGGTAGTCGTGGAACTCGTGCCGGCTGGGAAACACGTCATGACGACCGATGAAGTCGACCAGCCTGCCGCGCTCGCTGAGATAGTTCACGAACGAGAAGGCACTCTGCGGATTGCGCAGCGTCGCCAGGTCTTTGAGAAACGGGATCTGCATCCGGGTGCCGGGCAACAACATGTCGCGGTGCCAACCGAACCGCGGCTGGGCATCGACGAATCGACCGCGCACGCCACGCTCGGCAAGGGCCACCGCCAGAGCCAGATTCGATGGCCCGAATCCGATCCCCAGCATGTCGGCCTCAAACACGGGTCAGCCGAGCGAGATAGAGCTGATGCACCATGTCCCGATTGATCAACACCACGAAGTCAGCCATGTCGAATTCCGGGTCGTAAGACGGTTCCCCACAAATCACGCCGCCGATCCGCAGGCTGCCGGCGACCATCGGCGGAATCCGCACCCGGCCCGGATCGGGCAGCTCTGCCAGCGGAGTTCCGTTGACCTGTACTGGATTTCGTGGTGTGACCCGGAATTCCTCGGGCGCCGGGTGCTTCCGGAAGGCCCGGTCCAGGACGCCGCGCACCAACGCACCGCGCGGACCGCCATCCTCCATGCGCACCGACAGACTGCCGATCGCCCACCGATAGCCGGTCAGTTCCTGATACCGCAGGATGCCGGCCCACAGCATGGCCATCACCGCGCCGCTGCGATGGTCGGGATGCACACTGGCCCGGCCCAACTCGACCAGCGACGGCCGCAACGCGTCGATGCCGGCACTCATCTCGAAGTTGGTGTCGGTGAAGATGCCGCCGGCCGCCAGGGCGCCGTCCGGGGACAGCAACCGATAGCAGCCGACGATCGCCCCGGTTTCTTCGTCGCGGGCCAGCAGATGATCGCTGTATGCGTCGAAGCGGTCGGTGTCGATCATCTCGCCGGTGCGCGGTCCTCGAATCGCTTGTGGGAGAGCGGCACCCAACTCCTCGGCGAACGTCTGATATCGCAATCGCTGGGCCGCTTCGACCTCGTCGGGGTCATCGGAGATCACGACGCTGTACCGCCCCCCTGAGAAGAGAACAGCAGCGCCGACCATAAGGCTTGAACGTATCCGCATCCAGCCCCGGCCGTAGCAACTTTGGCTAATCCACAGTATCGGCGCGAATTGTTTGCCGGGCCCCTATCCGGATGAGCAGCGCCACGGTCACCGTGGCGACGGTGGCAGCCAGCGCGGCGGCGGTCAAAGCGGACTGCATGCCGGCCGCACTGGCCTCGCGCGCGAACGTCGCGAGTGCCGGACGCATCCGGTCGGGTACCGCCTCGAGCGCCCGCAGCCCGGCGCCGGCGGCCAGCCCGTCACTCAGCTGCCCGGCAGCGTCGGCGCCAAGCCCTGGCACAGCGGAAAGCCGCGCCGCGGCAAGGTCGCCCGCGTGCCGGCTGAACAGTGCACCGAGGCCGGCGACGCCGGCCAGAATGCCGATCTGACGCGCGGTGCTGACCGTGCCCGTCGCCATCCCGGCGTTGGCGACCGACACGAAACGCAGCGCCGCGTCAGACGTCAGCGCAGACAGTCCACCGAGTCCCAATCCCGCCACGACGGACCCGGCGATGAAATGCGTCCACGTCGTACTCGCGTTTACTGCGGTCATCATCCACATGCCCACGGCAATCAATGCGACGCCGGCGGGTACGGTCGCCGCCACCGGTATCCGCCGCGCCGCGAGCATCGCCAATGGGGCGCCCACCACGATGGCCAGCGTCAGCGGCAGCGCCCGCAATCCGGCGCCAAACGGACTGAACCCCAAGGTGTTCATGAAGTACAGCGCGAGGTAGTTGGTCGACGCGATCAGCGTCCCGCTGGCGGCGAACGCGGCCAGAGAGACACCGGCGAAACCGGGAACGGAAAGCAGCCGCACATCCAGCATCGGCTCGGCCTGGCGTAACTCGTGCCACGCGAAGGCCGCCAGCGCAGCCACGCAGAATGCGCTCAGCCCCAACATGATCGGGCTGCTCCACCCGAAGCGGTTGCCCTCGATCAGCACGTACACACCGGCGAACAACGCCGCCGTCAGCACCGCCGTGCCCCAGACGTCGACCGGACGGGAGTGTGCCACGACGGTTTCCGGGACGGCGAAGATGACGATGTACAGCGCGAGCACCCCGACCGGCAGGTTGATCAGGAAGATCGACGGCCACCCATACGCGGTGACCAGCGCGCCGCCCAGCAGCGGCCCGACGGCACCGCCGGCCCCCATCGCCGCGCCGTACGCGGCGATCGCGCCCGCCCGATGCCGCACATCGGGGAACGCGGCCGCGATCATCGGCAGCGAGACCCCGAGCAGCACCGCGCCGGCCGAGCCCTGCACCGCCCGAAGTCCGTTGAGCACGTCGATGTTGCGGGCCAGCGCGCACCCGGCGGACGCGAACATGAACACCACCAGCCCGCCGAGATACAACCTCCGCCGCCCCAACCGGTCGCCCACCGTCGCCGCGGTCAGCAGCAATCCGGCCATCGGCAGCGCATAGGCGTCGACCACCCACTGCAACCCGGACAGGTGGGCGCCGAGAGAAGCCTGGATATCGGCCAGCGCCGCCGCGACGATCGTCATGTCGAGCAGCAGCATGAACACCACGACGCAGACCGCGGTCAGGGTCAGTCTGGCGTTCACACCTGCAGTTTGCACCGGCGGGTGCGCCCTGCGTGTCCGTAAGGTCGAACACATGACGAGAGATTTCCGGTTCGGAGTCGGCCTGCGACATACCGACAGTCCGTCAGCGGTCCAGGACGCGGCGCGCCGCGGTGAGGACCTCGGGTATGACGTCCTCCTGGTGCCTGACCATCTGGGCGCGCCGGCCCCGTTTCCGGTGCTGGCGACGGCCGCCGCGGCGACCAACTCCCTGCACCTGGGCACCTTCGTCTTCAACGCGTGCTTCTACAAACCGGCGCTGCTGGCTCGCGATATCGCGGCCATGCGCGACCTGACCGAAGGGCGTTTCGAGACGGGTCTGGGCGCCGGTTACGTCAAGGAAGAGTTCGACGCCGCCGAGCTGCCGTTCCCCAGCGCCGGGAAGCGGGTGGAGTACACAGCGCACGTCACCTCGTACCTACGCACGCACCTGCCCGATGTGCCGGTGATGATCGCCGGTGCCGGCGACAAGCTGCTGACCGTCGCCGCGCAGCAGGCACAGATCATCGGGCTGACCGGCGGCGGACCGCGCACCGACGAGCACGATCCACTTGCCGAGCGAATTTCGTTCGTGCGCACCGCCGCCGGTGCCCGGTTCGACGAGCTGGAGCTGAACCTGGCCATCACCGCGGTGCCGACCGACGGGTCCGGGATACCGAATCTGTCGATGACCCGACACTTCCAGCCCGAGCTCAGCGATGCCGAACTGATGACGACGCCCGGCGTGCTCAGCGGCAGCACCGCCGACATGGCCGACCGGATCCGCGAACTCCGGGATCGCTACGGGGTGAGTTACTTCATTGTTCAGCAGCAGCATTCAGAGGCCTTCGCGAAGGTCATCGCAGAACTGCGCTGACGGCCGCAGCCGGACTGGTCTGTCCCAGGGGCTCGTAGACAGCCACCTGCATCACGGCGTTCAGGATCAGTTGCGCGACGCCGTCCCACGGCGTCGCCTGCACCGACTGGGTGGACGCGAACGGCAGAGCCACCGCGGTGGCGGGACCGGCTTTGGTGGCGATCTCGATCGTCTGCTGTGGCGATCCGTAGATGCCGGTGTGGGTGCCGGCGAACATGTCATTGATCCATCCGCCGGCGAGGATCTTCTCCGCTTCCACGTTCGACGATTTCGAGAAACCGGCGATCGCATACTCGGCGAACTGCAGCACCGGATTGGCACCCTGCAGCGCGTCGATGTGCCGACCTCCGATGAGCATGACCCCGTTGAACTGCCCGGGTCGAGCCGTTTCGAGCTCCTGCCCGACCAGACCGTCCCTGTTCCACACGTACGGTTCGGATGAAATATCGTAAATCGGAAGGTAATTGGCGCCAGTCAACTTCTGCAGCGTGGTCGGCACCACGTTGTTCAGATCGACGGAGTCCATCAACACGACGCCCTGCAGGTTCTCGATGGCGCCGTTGTCCGCCATGCGGCCGGCGGCCGCGGTAACCAGCGCGCCGCCGAGCGAGTGCCCGACGAGAACGAATTTCGTCGGCAACGTCATCTGGTGTCCGGCTGCGGCACTTGCACTTTCGGTCAGCGCCGAACGGTCACCGGCGAACAAGTTTGCCACGGCCTGCTGATCTGCCGAACCTCCGAGCCATCGAGCATTCGGGTCGAATGCATTGGAGGACAGTGTTGGAGCCACCACAATGCTGTTGGTGCTCTGCGCCAGCGCGGCGAGTGTGTAGCTGTACATCGGGGCGACGGCCATGAACCCGTGCTGGAAATAGATCATCCGGGTCGTCGTGTCGGCGTGCTCGGGGAAATACCAGTTCGCCTGGACCTTCTGCCCGGTGTCCGGCATGGTCAGGCTGGACACCTTGACGGTGACCGTGCTGCCGCGCGGCAGTACCGGCGGGCCGGCAAACGCGAGCATGGCGCCGCCGATCACGTTGAAGACGAACGATCCGATGACGTTGATCAGGCTGGGCCGTGCGGTTTTGGCGACGGTGGTCGTGGTGGGTGCCGCGGCGGTGGTCGTGCTGGTGGCAGCAACTGCAGCCGTCTTGACCACGGCGCTCGGCTGCGACGTTGTCGCTGAAGCTGCTTGCGCGGCGGCGACCATCGGCGCCTGCGACTGCGTGGCCGGCACGTCGTGCAGAAGCTTCGCGAGCGGGGCCGGCGGCTTCGGCCGAACCGAGCGCGCCCGAGCCACCTTCTCCGGGTTCGTGGGTTCGGCCGTCTCGCGCTTCTCGGATTTGGCCTTGTCGGGCTTGCCGGATTCCGTGGCCTTCTTATTGCGCGGAGGGTGGTCGGCAGACTTGCGCGCGTGCGCATCAGTCGATGGCTTCGCCTTCCCGATTTGCGACGACGCGGTCTGTGATGACGCATTACTCCCGCCGTGGTGGGGGCCGGAAGCGTCGTCGGCCCACGCCGGCGCGATCGGTAACCAGAGCGCCATAACTCCCGATGCCAGCAGTACCCACACAGATCTGGACAACCTCGTCATCAACCGCACGCTAGCCCGCGTCCCGGCCCATCGAGGAAAAATGAACAAATTTGTTCTGATGTTTCATTAATGATCCGGGCCGCTGGTCAGCGCTGCGGGCTGCGGCATACTGGTGATCCCATTGGCCCACCCCGGCAGGACCATCGAGTGTCAGCACCGCAGCGCAGGCCCCGAGGGCGGCCTGTCGGTGGCGGCAACAACACCGAGCAGGCCCGACAGGTGCTGCTCGACGCTGCGGAGCAGTACTTCGTCGAGGGCGGCAGCGCCACCTTCACCATGGAGGTCATCGCGGCCGAAGCCGGCTATTCAAGGAGCGCGGTCTATCGGCAGTTCGCCAACCGCAAGGAGCTGATCGCCGCCTTGGTGCAGCGCACCACCGAGCGGCACATGCTGGCGATGCTGCAACAGATGGCGGCCGACGCGACGCCGGTCGACCTGTTGGTCGACAGCCTGGTCATCGTCGCGACCCAACTGGTACGCGACCCACTGCTCAGAACCATCGCTGCCCAGACTCCCGATGGCACGGTCGTCGCGCTGATCGCCAACGACGGATCGCTGACCCAGACGGTCCAGTCGATGGTCGAAGGGATGCTAGCCGACACCACGACAACGCAGTTCCGAGCCGGCCTGCACCCACACGATCTGGCGCAGTTCATCATCTCGACAGCGCTGAGCCTGCTCTTGGACGTGGTGCCTGGAAGCAGTGATCCAACGGTGGCGAAGCGGTATCTCGAGACCTTCGTCTTGCCCGCGATCGTCGACAAGCCACCGCCGGTGACGCGCGTGTTTCCGGAGTAGCCGACACGGGTAGCCAACCCACGTGCTCAAAGAACTACGCTGCCGACGGATCGCCATCCTCGCCGCTGACGGTGTCGAGAGAGCCGAACTCGAGCAACCGCGCGCCGCGGTCGAGGAGGCCGGTGGTTGCGTCGAAGTGCTGTCGGTCACCGCCGGCGAAATCCAGGCCCGCAATCACGACCTCGAACCGGCAGGCAACATTGCGGTCGACCGCACAGTATCGGAAGTGCGGGTCGACGCGTTCGACGCACTGATCCTGCCGGGCGGCACGGTGAACCCCGACAAGCTGCGGCTCGACGGCACCGCGGTGGCGTTCGTCGGCGACTTCGTCCGCTCTGGCAAGCCCGTCGCCGCGATCTGCCACGGCCCGTGGACGCTGGTCGAAGCAGACGTCGTTCGCGGCCGCAGACTGACCAGCTATCCGAGCATCCGTACCGACCTTCGTAACGCCGGTGCCACGGTGGTCGATCAAACAGTGTGTATCGACGGCAATCTCATCACCAGCCGTTCGCCCGCCGATTTACCGGCGTTCTGCGAGGCCATCACCGAAGCGTTGGCGAGTACTCCGGCCCAGACCTGAGGCCGGTTCTGACGTGACAGACCAGGTGCCCTCAAGCATCCGACAACGCAACTTCGTCTTCCTCGCTGTCGTCCTCGGCATGCTGCTGGCCGCGCTCGACCAGACCATCGTCGCGACCGCGCTGCCGACGGTCGTCGCGGATCTGGGCGGCGCCGGCCACCAGTCCTGGGTCGTCACGAGTTACCTGCTCGCCTCGACGATCGTGACCGCGGTGGTCGGCAAGCTCGGCGACATCTTCGGCCGGAAGAAGGTCTTCCAGGTCGCGATCCTGCTGTTCCTGGCCGGGTCGGTCCTGTGCGGACTCTCGGAGTCGATGGGGATGCTGGTCGCCTCGCGGGCGCTGCAGGGCCTGGGCGGTGGCGCCATCACCGTGACGGCCGTCGCCGTGATCGGCGAGGTCATCCCGCTGCGCGAAAGAGGCAAGTATCAAGGCGCTTTGGGCGCGGTCTTCGGCGTCACCACCGTCGTCGGGCCGTTGCTCGGCGGGCTCTTCACCGACCACCTGGGCTGGCGGTGGGCGTTCTGGATCAACGTGCCGGTGGCGATGGTGGTCATCGCCATCGCGGCGGTGGCCATTCCGGAAATGGCCCGTGCCGGCCGGGCCGTCGTCGACTATGCCGGCATCGTCCTGGTCGGGCTCGGCGCCGCGGGCCTGACGTTGGCGACCAGCTGGGGCGGCACCACCTACGCGTGGGGTTCGGCGACGATCATCGGGTTGTTCGTTGCCTCGGTGTTGGCACTCGTCGGCTTCGTCATGGTGGAACGTCGTGCGCCCGAGCCGATTCTGCCGATGCGCTTGTTCGCCAACCCCGTCTTCACGGTGTGCTGTGTGCTCTCGTTCGTCGTCGGGTTCGCGATGCTGGGTGCGCTGACGTTCCTGCCGACCTACATGCAGTTCGTCGACGGCGTCTCAGCCACCGCGTCGGGACTACGCACCCTCCCGATGGTGGCCGGTCTACTCGTCACCTCACTGGGCAGCGGCGCGATCGTCGGCCGCACCGGCAAGTACCGGATCTTCCCGATCGCCGGCACCGCGATCATGGCACTGGGATTCCTGCTGCTGTCCCGGATGGACGCCGACACCTCGACTTTGACCCAATCACTGTTCCTGCTGATCCTCGGCACCGGCATCGGGCTGAGCATGCAGGTGCTGATTCTGGTGGTACAGAACACCGTCGACTTCGCCGATCTCGGCGTCGCCACCTCCGGCGTCACCTTCTTCCGCACCATCGGAAGTTCCTTCGGCGCCGCGATTTTCGGCTCGATGTTCGCGAACTTCCTGAGTGCCCGCATCCCAGCTGGCGCACCACCCGATCCGAAAGTGCTGCACAGCCTTCCGCACGAGACCGCCGCACCGATCATCACCGCCTATGCCGATTCCCTGAGTCAGGTGTTTCTGTTGGCGGCGCCGGTCGCGGTCGTCGGCTTCGTCCTGGCGCTCTTCCTCAAGCAGGTGCCGCTGCGCGACGCTGCCGCCAGCGGAAGCACCGACATGGGCGAGGGTTTCGGCATGCCGACCACCGAGTCGCCGGAGAAACTCCTGGAAGTCGCTGTCGGCCGGCTGTTGCAGCACAGCAACGGCATTGACCTGGAAGCGGTTGCGCGCACCTCGAACAGCCGACTGGGCACCGCACAATTGTGGGTGCTGATGCTGATCTACCGGTATGCCGCGGCGACCGGGGCCGCGGACCTGCTCGACATCGCGGACGACCGGCGCGTGCCACGGCAGGTCCTGGAACCGACCTTCGACCGGTTGGTCGCCACCGGATTTGCCATGCGCGCCGGAAACGAATACACACTGACCCCGGCCGGCTCTGCCGAGGTGAGTGCGGCTCGCAATGTGATCTCGAGCTGGATCACCGAAACCCTCACGCAATCAGACGAATTCCACGGCGCACCCGAGCGCATTCACGTCCAGAGTGCACTCGACCGCATTGCCCGCGGTGTGCTCATCGAACGGGAGTCGGCCCGGGGAACGAAACTCGGCCCACCACATCAGTCTGTCGCCGACCTGCCCACCACCCGGATGCGCGCCGCGCGGGCCGAGGAGCCACCGACCCGGCCATTCCGCACACACGCCAGCTTGCCCCGCGGCTGAGTCACCCCGTCCGGTGCGCGGTGTGCGGTTTCGAGGGCCCCTGCCAGCCGCACCCCGACCGTCAGCGCCTCCCCGACGGCCAGCGGCCCGTGCTGCCGGATCCATGCCGACAGTGTGTTGCGGCCGCGGTACGGCATGACGATGAACGGCCGCCCGGTGAACGTCAGCCCGCTGTGCAGCACCGGCACGATATTCGGGTGACCTGATGCCCGTCCCATCGCCCGTTGCTCGCGCTCGAAGCTCTCCAGGTCGACGTCCTCTGAGTCAGTGTTGAGGACCTTGATCGCGACGACCCGGTCCAGCGACGGCTGGCGACACCGGTAGACCACGCCGAACCCGCCGCGCCCGACAGGCTCTGCACCGTAGAAGCCTTCGGCTTCGAGCTCCGCGACGATGCCGGTCGCGACGCCGCGTTGCGTTTCGTCGGGTTCGGACACGTCAGACGCCTTCGGTTCGGTTGCTGCCTTCACTTTCAATTGCCGGCTCGGCGGGCCGGAATGGGGGCCACCCGCGGAAAATTGATGCTCCTTTGTTCCTCAGAGACAACGATTCGGGGCCTCATCGACAAAAGATTGTCTCGGCGGTACCTGGGTCGCGGTGCGCGCGAGCCGTACCGTTCTGGTATCAGCTTCCCGTTGAGAAACCGCCAAATATCAACGGACCAAATACATTTCACCAATCTCAGGAGTAGAACCATGCTCGAAGCCAAGTTCATCTTCGACGGCATCGTCATTTTCGGCATCGGCCTGTGGCCGCTGCTGCTGGTCGCCGCCGCCGCCGGCGTCCGGTGGTTCAACGCCCGTCGCAGCGCCGCTGCTGCCGCCGTCCACTCGGTCGCATTGCCGCACGTCGCAGCGCCGGCCCGCGCGCGCACCCTGGCCTACGCCGGCAGCCAGTAGCAAATGCGGGCGTGAGCCCGCCCCTAAAGCCATAGAGTCGAGCGATGGCTCGCAGTCACGACACCGGGGTGCTCTCCGCCGAGACTGCCGCAATGATCGTGGACCGGTTGAGCGACAAGCTGCCGGACATCGCCCGCTCCCTTCAGGAGTTGCTGGTCCAGGAGCGATCGGAAATGGCCGGTGAGGGCGAGCTGACCGCGCTGCTGTACGACGCGGTACAGGGCAATCTCGAAGCATTCTTCCCCGCCATCCGCCACGGGATACCCATCGATCGGATCGAGCCGCCCACGGCTGCGCTGGAGCACGCGCGCCGGTTGGCGCAGCGCGGCACCGATGTGGACGAATTGGTTCGGGCCTATCGACTCGGACACCAAGGCGTCCTCAAACTGATCCTCGACGAAGTCCGGGCCGCGCAGCTCGAGACCGAACTGGGGTGGCGGGTCTTCGAAGAGATCGCCGCCAGCTCGTTCACCTACATCGACCGGGTGTCGCATCAGGTGGTGACCGCCTATCAAGCCGAGCGCGATCGATGGCTGGCCAATCGGAACCAGATACGGGCTCTACGGGTACGCGAGGTGCTCGACGGCGGCGATCTCGATGTCGATGAGACGACCGACCTGATCCAGTACCCCCTGCACCGCAGCCATCTCGCGCTCATCGTCTGGTGCGCCGAGCAGGCCGACGGCGACGAACTGGACGCCATGGAGCGGTTCGTCACCGACCTGGCTGCCACTCTGGGGTCTCGAGAGCGTCCCCTGTTCGTGGCGTCGGATCAGATGACCGGGTGGGCCTGGATTCCCTTTGCTTCCGATGCCGCCGACACCGCGGTGAGTCAGATCCGCGAATTTGTCCGGCTCCGGGCGGACGCGCCATGGCTGGCCGTGGGAAACCCGCTCGACGGACTCACCGGATTCCGCCGGTCACACCGCGAGGCCATCGCCGCCCGTGCGGTGGCGATGGCACCGGGGGCGCCACCACGGCCGGTCACCGCTGCCGACGAACCTGGCCTCATCGTCGCAGCACAGTTCAGCTCCGACCTGGACAACGCCCGCTCCTGGGTCGCCCGGGTCCTCGGCCCGCTGGCCACGGATACCGACGGTGACGAGCGGCTACGGGAGACCCTCCGAGGGTTTCTGCGCAACAGCTCCAGCTTCAAATCCAGCGCCGACGAGCTGCACCTGCACGTCAACTCGGTGAAGTACCGCGTCCACCGCGCCATCGAGCGTCGCGGCAGACCAATCGAAGAAGACCGCATCGATGTGGAAGTCGCACTGCTGCTTTGCCATTGGTTCGGCGCCGCGGTCCTCGCTCCTTAACGCAACCTGTGGATTCCGGCAAAGTCCGTACACCATCCGGGTCGACAGGGGACGCTGTGAGGAGAACCAGCAGTGCCACCAGGCGCTGCCGTAACCGAGGAGCGCTTGGTGTACGCACGCTCAACCACGTTTCAGGCCGAGCCGGCGTCGATCGATACCGGTGTTGCGTACATGCGCGACACCGTGCTGCCCGCTCTCGAGGAGCTAGGGGCGGCAGGAATGTCCCTGATGGTGGATAGGCGCCTCGGCCGGTGCATCGCCACCAGCGCCTGGGAGTCCGAGGCGGTGATGCACTTGACGGCACACGCCGCCCGGCCGCTCGGGGAACGAGCAGCGGAGCTGATGCACGGCACCCGCAAGGAGATCAACGAGTGGGAGGTCACGGCACTGCACCGCGACCACCGCTCGCCGCAGGGCGCCTGCCTGCGGGTTGCGTGGTTCACCGTCGAGCCGCATCAGGCAGACCTCGCCACGGACTTCTACCGGACGTTGGTCCTGCCGGCAGTGCAGCAGCTCGAGGGATTCTGCAGCGCCAGCCTCATGCTCGACAAACCATCCGGACTCGCCGTGTCATCGGTGACGTTCGACAGCGCCGCGGCCCTCGACCGCAACCGTGAGCAGGCCAGCGAGGTGCGCACCGAGAAGCTCGGGCAACTGGGCGGCAACCTGGTCGATATCTGCGAGTTCGAGCTGGCAATTGCTCATCTGCGGGTGCCCGAACTCGTCTGAACAAGACCGTCTCGATGGGTCATCGTCTTCGATTGACCGCATTTTCGAATCTATGTTAAATTCAATTTTATGACTGAGGCATACATCGTCGACGCCACTCGCACTGCCGTCGGCAAGCGCGGCGGCGGGCTGTCCGGCACACACCCCGCCGACTTGGCCGCGCATGTGATCAAGACCGTGGTGAACCGTCACGACATCGACCCGGAAGCCATCGATGACGTGATCCTCGGGTGCCTCGACAACATCGGTTCGCAGGCCGGTGACATCGCCCGCACCGCGGCCCTCGCGGCCGGCCTGCCCGAATCCGTCCCCGGCGTGACGATCGACCGTCAGTGCGGCTCGGCTCAGCAAGCGGTTCACTTTGCCGCACAAGCGGTTATGAGCGGCACGTGCGACCTCATCGTCGCGGGTGGCGTGCAGAAGATGAGTCAGTACCCCATCTTGAGCGCGTTCGCCGCCGGCGAACCGTTCGGCGCCACCGACCCGTGGACCGGCTGCGAGGGCTGGCGGGCACGCTACGGAGATCAGGAGATCTCGCAGTTCCGTGGCGCGGAACTGATTGCCGCCCACTGGAAGCTGACCCGCGAGGCCAATGATCGGTTCGCATTGACCAGCCACCAGCGCGCCCTCGCCGCCATCGCCGAGGGGCGCTTTGCCCGGGAGATCACCGAACTCGCCGGAATCAGCGTCGACGAAGGGCCGCGAGCCGACACGTCACTGGAAAAGATGGCCGGCCTGAAGCCTCTGGTGGACGGCGGCGTCGTGACCGCCGCAGCGGCGAGCCAGATCTCGGACGGCGCAGCCGCATTGCTCGTCGCCTCCGAGAGTGCGGTGGACCGGTTCGGGCTCACCCCGCGGGCCCGCATCCACCACATGTCTGTGCGCGGGGCCGATCCCGTGATGATGCTGACCGCCCCGATCCCGGCCACCCAGCACGCCTTGAAGCGTGCCGGACTGTCCATCGACGACATCGATGTCGTCGAGATCAACGAGGCGTTCGCACCGGTCGTCCTCGCCTGGCTCACCGAACTGAACGCCGACCCCGCCAAGGTCAATCCCAACGGCGGCGCCATCGCCCTCGGCCACCCGATCGGCTGTACCGGCGCCCGCCTCATGACCTCGATGCTGCACGAGCTGGAACGCACCGGCGGTCGGTACGGACTGCAGACCATGTGCGAAGGCGGCGGGCAGGCCAACGTCACCATCATCGAGCGGCTATAGGCCATGGAGCGCACGCTCTACACCGCGGACCACACGGCTTATCGCGAGACGGTGCGCGAGTTTCTCGCGCGTGAAGTCGTTCCCCATCAACATGATTGGGATCGGGACCGCTGGATCGATCGCGCCGTATTCGCTCGCGCCGCCAAAGCGGGAATCTACGCCCTGCAGATCGACGAGCAGTACGGCGGCGCCGGCGAATCCGACTACCGCTACCGGATGGTGGTGTGCGAGGAGGTCTCCCGGATCAACGCCTTGTCGTTCGGTCTGACCGTCAGCTTGCAGGATGACCTGGTTCTGCACTATCTGCTCGACCTGACCAACGACGAACAGAAGCAGCGCTGGCTGCCCGGGTTCGCGGCCGGCGAGATCATCGGCGCGCTGGCCATGACCGAACCCGGCGCCGGCAGCGATCTACGCGGCATTCGCACCACTGCCCGGCGCGAAGGGGACATCTGGATCCTCAACGGGCAGAAGACATTCATCTCCAGCGGCATCATGTCCGACCTGGTGGTCGTTGCTGCCCGAACCGATCCCGAGGCGGGCTCGCGCGGATTCAGTCTGTTCGTCGTGGAGCGCGATACCCCGGGGTTCGAACGCGGACGCAAGCTCGACAAGATCGGGCTGCCCGCTCAGGACACCGCTGAACTGTACTTCCGGGACGCCGCGGTACCCGCGACGAACCTGCTGGGCGAAGCGGGAATGGGCTTGCCGTACCTGATGAGTCATCTCCCACGGGAGCGTCTCGGCGTCAGCGCCAAAGCGATCGCCACGACCCGCGCCATCTTCAGCAGCACCGTCGACTACTGCCGGCAGCGCCAGGCCTTCGGCAAACCGCTCACGGACAAGCAACACATCAGGTTTGAGCTCGCCGAGATGTCGACGGAGATCGATATCGCGGAGTCCTACGTCGATCGTTCGGTCTTGGCATACAACGCCGGAACGCTCAGCGCGATCGATGCGGCCAAGGGCAAGTGGTACGTCAGCGAGCTGCAAAAGCGCGTGATCGACCGCTGCCTGCAGCTGCACGGTGGGTACGGCTATATGACTGAATATCCAGTGGCCCGAGCCTATCTCGACACCCGCATCCAAACGATCTACGGCGGAACGACCGAGATCATGAAGGAGATCATCGGCCGCGATATCGCGGCCTGCTGATCCTCAGATAGGAGACCAGCTGTGGAGTTGTCAGCCGAAGAGCGGCAGGTCGTCGCGACTGTGCGGGACTGGGTCGACCGTGAGGTGCGGCCCGTCGCACGCGATCTCGAACACGCCAATGAGTACCCGGAGAAGCTCATCGACCAGATGAAGCAGATGGGCATCTTCGGTCTGGCGATCCCGGAGCCGTACGGCGATGCGCCGGTGTCCACCCAGTGCTATGTCGGGGTGACCGAGCAATTGGCACGTGGCTGGATGAGCCTGGCAGGCGCGATGGGTGGCCACACCGTTGTCTCCAAGTTGATCCTGAACTTCGGCACGGACGACCAGAAGAGCCGCTACCTCCCGCGGATGGCCACCGGAGAGATCCGGGCAACCATGGCGCTGACCGAACCCGGCGGCGGCTCCGACCTGCAGGCGATGACCACCGTCGCCCGTCGCGACGAGCACGGCTACGTCATCAACGGGGCCAAGACGTGGATCAGCAATGCCCGCCGGTCCCAGCTCATCGCGCTGTTGTGCAAGACCGACCCGGCGGCCACGCCCCGGCACCGCGGCATCAGCATCCTGTTGGTCGAACACGGTCCGGGACTGATCGTGTCCCGCGATCTACCCAAGCTTGGGTACAAGGGCGTCGAGAGTTGCGAGTTGGCCTTCGACGACTTCCGCGCGCCGCTGGACACCGTCCTCGGCGGAGTGGAGGGGCAGGGCTTCGCGCAGATGATGAAAGGTCTTGAGACAGGCCGGATTCAGGTCGCATCCCGCGCGCTCGGCGTCGGTCAGGCCGCTTTCGACGATGCGCTGGCCTACGCCCAGCAGCGCGAGAGTTTCGGCGTCCCGATCTGGAAGCACCAGGCTGTCGGCGGCTATCTGGCCGACATGGCCACCAAGCTGACGGCCGCCCGCCAGCTGGTGCTGCATGCGGCGCAGCGGTTCGACGCCGGCGAACGATGTGACATGGAAGCCGGCATGGCCAAGTACTACGCGTCCGAGGTCGCCATGGAGGTGGCGCTCAACGCCGTCCGCATTCACGGAGGTTACGGCTACTCGACCGAATACGACGTCGAGCGTTACTTCCGCGATGCGCCGCTGATGATCGTCGGCGAGGGCACCAACGAAATCCAGCGCAACGTCATCGCAGCGCAACTCGTCGCCCGCGGTGGACTGACCGCCTGAGGACTGGCCACCCTGCCGACGAACCGGCCCTTCGCCAACCTCGGATGGCGAAGGGCCGGAACAGCATCAGGCCGTCGGCGAATACACGGCCCGAATCTTGTCGACGACGATCTTGGCCGTCTCGGCACACGCCGTCGTCCCGCCGTTGGCGTACTCCTTCACCGCATCTCCGACATTCCACAAGTTCGCGATCGGGGTGTCGTGCGGTAGGTCGAAGCCGGCGACGGCGCGCTGCGGCGGCCAGCCGTCGCGGGTGACCGCGATCGACAGGATGCGGGCATCGGTGAAGCCGTCGATCTCCTCGCGCAGATCAGCCAGCAGCAGTTCGGTTTCCGCGTTCTCGTCGAAGTCGCCGACCGCGGGTTTGGGCACCGATGTCCCCGCATAGAGGTGCCAGCCCTCCGGCGCCATCTCGGGACACGTCTCGGTGAAATTCGCGACGTAGCACAGCCTCCGGGTCTTCGCGAAGCTCAGCATGCCCGGCGCCTTCAACAGCTTTCGCCGGCTGGCGAAGTTGACGGTGATCATCGAGCACGGCCGGTTTGCCGCGTCGACCTTCGCGACGTAGTCGGCGGGCAGATTCTGGCTGCCGACCAGCTCGACCGTCGCGAACGGACCGACATCACTCACCGCGAATTTGCAAGAGATATCGACGGTTTCATCGCCGTGGACGACGGTGGCTCCGGTGATTCGCCCGTTCGTCAGGTGCAGCTGCTGCACCTCCGACGAGAGCCAGACCGCTCCCCCGTTCTTCTCCACCACCTCGGCGAGCGCCTGCCAGATGCCGATGGTGCCCTCAGGGCAGAAGCCGAACTTCTTGAATGCGCTCTTGCGAGTGAAGTACGTCAGAAACACCCGCGCCGGCAGTTCCTCGGAACCCACCGCGAAGACCGATCCGCACATGTTGCGGAAGATGCCGTGCACCGACTCGTTCTTGGTGTACTTGGCCACCCAGTCGGCTGTCGACAGCTCGTCTTCCGGCAACCCCGAATCGTTTCGGGCCGCGCCGATTCCACTCACCAGCTTCGCGCCCTGGCGCGTCAGCTTGGACAGCAGGAATCCCCAGCCGCCGCCGGTCACGTCGACGTCTTTGTCGCCGATGCGGTAGAGAATCGGCGGTTCCGCGGCGCGGACGTCGAATTTGGCGCCGACCTCGTGGAATGTCTCCTCGGTGAGGCCGCCGGTTTCGATGACGATGGCGCCGTTGTTGACCTTGAACCCGTCGATGTCGCGCGTCGACGCCCGCCCGCCGACGACCTCGAGCCGCTCGACGACCAACGTCCGGTAGCCGAGGTGCGAGAGCCGCGCCGCGGCGAACAGCCCGCCCGCGCCGGCGCCGACGACGAGTGCGTCCCAACGATTCTCGTTCATCGTTCGCCCCGCATGATTCTCGCGGTCGTTCACTCTGGGCATGATTCTCCTTGTCCAACATGGGTTTTCAGACCGATCTGCTGCAGCAGATCCAGCACGTCGTAGTAGTCGCGGTGATATGACACGGCAGCTTCACCGTTCAGCCGCCCGATGCACGCGCCAGGCACAGCGAATGCACGTCCGGTCGCCGCGTATGTCTCGCTTCCGAGCGCGAGCTGACCGTTGGCAGTTCCCGACCAGACCCACTCGAGAGCGAACGTTCCGCCAGCAAAAATGGGATTGGAGAACACGATCCGTGAGTCCGGCGCAAATCGCAGCATGTGTCCGTAGAACCAGGCGATGTGCTCGAATCCGCGATATTCCTTCTGCATTCCACCATCGATGTACACGCCGTCGGACGCGAACATCGATCGCAGCAGATCGCTGTTCGGAGCAGACCACGCCTGGCTGTAGTTGTCGGCGAAATCATCGGGTTTGGGATTCACAGGTGTGGTCCTCAGTACGAAGCCGGCAGCTCGAGCATGGTTTGGGCGACGAAGTTCAGCACCATCTCGCGACTCACCGGTGCGGTGCGCATGAGCCGGGCCACGAACCATAGTTCGGCCAGTCCGTACTCCTTGGAAAGTCCGTTGCCGCCATGGGTTTGGATGGCCTGGTCGAGCGCCTTCAGCGACGCTTCGGCCGCGGCGTACTTGGCGATGTTCGCCGCCGCAGCAGCGTTCCCGCCGTCGTCGAAAATCTGGGCGGCGCGTTGGGTAGCCAGGCGGGCGAGCTCGACCTGGATGTGGCAATCGGCGATGGGGTGCGAGATGCCCTGGTGCGCCCCGATCGGAACCGACCAGACCGCACGGTCTTTCGCATAGGCGACGGCTTTCTCGACCGCGTAGCGGCCGATGCCCCCGCTGAGCGCCGACGCCAGAATCCGCTCCGGGTTGAGCCCGGCGAACACCTGCCTGAGCCCGTTGCCGGCGGTACCGATCAACGCTTCGGGCCCGACCCGAACGTCGTCGAAGAACACGGTGAACTGATGATCCGGAGAGGTCACGGTCGTCTCGAGCAATTGGAGTGTGACTCCCGGCGCATCGGTGGGTACCACGAAGAGCGACAGCGGGTTCCGCCCACTGTCCGCGGCGGTTCCGTCCCGCGCCACCACGAGCAGTGCGTGCGCTTCGTCGGCGGCGGAGATGAAGTATTTGCCGCCGGACACCACCCACCCGTCGCCGTCCTGGCGGGCGGTGGTCTTCACCTGGTGACTGTTGGACCCGGAATCCGGTTCGGTCAGCGCAAACGCCATCTTCAACGAGCCGTCGGCGATGCCGGGCAGCCAGCGCTGCTTCATCTCGGGCGAGCCATGAGCGGCCAGGATCGAACCGCAGATGGCGGGCGAGATGACCGTCAAGAGCAGCGGAATGCCATGTGCGGCCAGTTCTTCGATGACGATGGCCAGCTCGGACATGCCTGCACCGCCACCGCCGTATTCCTCGGGCAGGTGTACCCCGAGTAGCCCGGCCGCGCCGAGGTCCGCCCAGAGTTCATCGACCTTCCCACCGGCGCGCGAACGTTCCAGGAAGTACTCCGCGCCATATTTGTCGGCGATCTTGGCGACGGTGTCGCGAAGCATCGCATGGTCGGCGGTGTCAGCAACCAAGCTGGTGAGTGTCATTTTGATCCACATTTCGTTGAGCTACTTCGTAGCAATTTTGAATCTATAATAAAATAATGACCTATGGGGGTCAACGCTGCCGCCGCGGCGACAGTGTCAGCCCAGTTCGTTACCCACTACCGCGGCGAGCGATACGCACGCTCCCGGCCGCCCACCGAGATTGTGCGTCAATGCCATTCGAGGCTCGGCCAGTTGCCTATCGCCGGCCTCACCACGGAATTGCAGCCAGCATTCATAGAGCATGCGCAGCCCGCTGGCGCCGACCGGATGGCCGAACGACTTGAGGCCGCCGTCGACATTGACCGGCAACCGTCCGTCGGCGTCGAACTCACCGGCGAGGCTGGCCCGCCAGGCATCGCCCCGGTCGACGAACCCCAGATCCTCCATGAGCACCAGCTCCGTCGGAGTGAAGCAGTCATGCACCTCCGCGAAAGAGATTTCCGCACGCGGGTTCTCGATCCCGGCCTGCGCATACGCGTCGCGTGCCGATCGGACGACTTCGGGGAAGGTGGTGAAGTCGTAACCGGGGTCCACCGCGCCCCGGCCCGGACCGGCCGCCAGCGCAATACCTTTCACGTACATGGGCTGGTCGGTGTACTCGGCTGCGCGTTCTGCGGGAACGATGACCGCGCACGCCGCGCCGTCGGACACTCCCGAGCAGTCGAACACACCCAGCCGTCCGGCGACGATGGGCGCGTTCGCGATCTTCTCCTTGGAGACCTCTGAACGGAACTGCGCCTTCGGGTTTCGCGCCCCGTTGCGATGGTTCTTCCACGCCACGTGCGTCATCGCATCGCGCATCGCGGCGGGGTCGACACCGTAGCGGGCGCAGTAGGCCGGGTCGAGCAACGAGAACGCCGCCGGCGCGGTGAGCGAAAGCTCCGAAGCGGTACCGTCACCCGGCGGATCGCCCCGCAGCAGTCCCGAGTAGCCCGAGTCTTTCAGCTTCTCGACCCCCACGGCCACCACCATGTCGTAGGCACCGGACGCGACGGCGAAGCAGGCGTTGCGGAAGGACTCGGATCCACTGGCGCAATAGTTTTCGACCCGCGTCACCGGGGTGTAGTCCAAGGCCAGCGCCTTGCTGACAGTGAGCCCACTCTGGCCGGTGGCCAGAGTGCCCAGCCAGTACGCGCCGACGCCGGCCCGATCCAGCTTCGGGTTGGCCGTGAAGCATTCATCGATCGCCTCGATGATGAGGTCTTCGGCAGACGCACCGAACCGTTCGCCGAATCGGGTGCATCCCATGCCCACCACAGCGACCTTGTCGCGGATGCCGGTGCTACTCACAGGAGTTTCGCCTTCCAGAAGTAGTTGTGGACACCGCCCGCGCTGTGCAGACAGCGGAACGTCAATCCAACGCGTGAGCCGACAGCGATGCGGTCGGCTCCACCGTCCGCGAGCTCGAGGGTGTAGCGGCCGCCGCCGTCGAAGTCGACGACTGCGCCGACGACGGGCGGCGCAAGCGAGTAGGCAAGCCGGTCCACCGTGAAGGTCGCGACGGTCCCGGCCTCCGCACGCAGCGGCCGCCGCGTCATCTGATCGACGACGCCGCACCTCTTGCAGACCCGCACCGGCGGTAGATGAACGAACGAACAAGCAGTGCAGCAGCTCGCGGTAAAACCGAACTTCCAATCGCGCTCGCGAGCAGACGGCGGCGCTGCGACCCGGTCGGGTTCCGGTCGCCGCGGCGGCTCCTGCTCGAGCAGTCCGCGCCACGTCAGGTACGTCAGGTAGTCGACGTCGGCACCGGCCGCAAGCTGCTCGGCCACAGAGACCGCCTGACGCCGGACCTGCGCGGTGACGCGCAGGGCGATGGCGTCGGCCCCGTCCGCCGCCGAGATCACCAGGATCGTCTCGTCGGGTTGCGCGACGTCCAGCACGTTCGCCAGTGCGATGCCCAGATCAGCGACGCCTGCGTGGCCTACGGGCGACGTCGTGAACGTACGCGCGGCCCATTTCCGGACCGCGATGTTCGGTGACACCACGACCACGTGATCCGGGTCGTCGACCCCGATCTGGGAGCGCACCGTTTCGATCAGCGGCAGATACTCCTCGAAACCGAAGCGTTCCTCCCACTGCGCGCCCGCACCGCCGGGGACGCGCCAGCGGTCGAGGAATTCTGCTGTCACGCCGGCATATCCGATGATGTCGGCGATCGTGTCAGTGTCGCCGAACAGGAAGGCCGCCGCGGCGTCGGCACCGTCCTTCTCGTCGGAGGAGCCGGCACGCCCGACCCGGACATCGGACAGCACCGCCATACCGCCCGACGCGGACGCGGCCCGGAATGCCGCGACGGCGCTGCGCGCTGACCCCACCAGGTCGACCGCAAGCGCGCCAGGCGACAGGCCGAGCGCGGCGTGGATGGCGGTGGCGTTCGCCTTGTCCGCGTACGCAGGCGTGGTGGACGAGAAATACAGGGCGCCGGCCGGTCTGTTGCCGAGAGCGGCCTGCGCGGCGGCGACACCCAGCGTCGTGCTGTCCTCATCGAACGATGCGACGACTCGACGGCCCCGCAACCGGTGCGACGGCAGATACGTGGCGTACGAGACGATTCCGGTCATGGCGCCTCGATGATCGCCGCCATGCCCTGCCCGCCGCCGATGCACATCGCCTCCAAGGCGTATTTGCCTCCGCGGCGGCGCAGTTCGTGCGACAGCGTGGCCAGGATCCGCACGCCGGTCGCGCCGATCGGATGCCCGAGTGAGATGCCGGAGCCGTTGACGTTGAGCCGATCGAGATCGTCGAATCCCCAGCCCTTCATCACTGCCAGCACCTGAACGGCGAACGCCTCGTTCAGCTCGACCAGATCCATGTCATCGAACGACAACCCGGTGCGGGAAAAGAGTTTTGCCACCGCCGGCACCGGGCCGATACCCATCACCCGCGGTTCACAGCCTGCCGCGGCCCAGCCACGCAGGAAGGCGAGCGGCTCCAGACCCAGCTCGTCGAGCCGGTCCTCGGCGACCACCAGACACGCCGCGGCAGCATCGTTCTGCTGGCTGGAGTTCCCGGCAGTCACGGTGCCGCCAGGTGTGATCGGGCGAAGTCTCGCCAACGAATCGGCGGTGGTATCAGGGCGGATGCCTTCGTCTTTCGCGAAGACGATCGGATCACCCTTCCTCTGCGGCACCTCGACCGGTACCACCTCGTCGCTGAACCGTCCGGATTCCCATGCGGCTGCGGCACGTTGGTGACTACGAGCGGCGAACTCGTCGGCGGCGGATCGGGAGATGCTGTACTCGGTCGCGAGGTTCTCGGCGGTTTCGATCATTCCGCTGATCGCTCCGAACCGCCAAGCCGGCTGCGAGCGTTCCCGTCCCCGATCCAAGCGGTCGTAGAGCGTCGCATTGCCCGACCTCGAACCCCACCGTGTCGATTGGGTGTAGTACTCGATGTTGCTCATGCTCTCGACGCCGCCGGCGAGGACGACGTCGGCAGCTCCGGTCTGCACCATCATCGCGGCGGTCACCACCGCCTGCAATCCGCCGCCACACCGACGGTCGGTCTGAAAACCGGGCAATTCCACCGGCAGACCGGCATCCAGTGCTGCCCACCGGCCGATACAGGGCGCTTCGGAATTGGCGTACGACTGTGCCATTGCCACGTCGTCGATCCGCGCCGGATCGATACCCGACGTCTCCACCACGGCTTTCAGGATCGTGGACGCCAACCGCTCGGCGGGCACAGAACGCAGCGCTCCGCCGAACGTGCCGACCGGGGTACGCAGTGGGTTCACGATCGCCGCGCGTCTCATGATGTTCCTTCCAACAAGGCTTCTCGGTGTTCGGGATGTGCGATCTCGATCATGCGGCGGCGCCGCAGCGCCAATGGCTGCCCGCGTAGATCCGCGATGCCGTATTCGGTGACGAAGATTCCGGCGTCCGCCCGCGCTGTCGACACCGGCCCGGACAACGCCGCGACGATCCGGCTCGCGGGTAGCGCGACGATGGGCAGTCCGCCCGATGACCGCGCCGCGGCACGCAGAAAGTCTGCCGCGCCGCCGACCGCACCGACGTACGTCCCGCCGGCGATCTCGGCATTGACCTGACCGGTCACATCGACCTCGACCGCTGAGTTGACGGCCACGAACTTTTCCTGTGCCGCAAGCACATCGGGGTCATGGGTGTAGGACGCCGGGCGCAACGCGATCGCCGGATTGCAATGCGCGAACTCGAACAGGCGGCGGGTACCGATGAGAAACGCCGCGACCCCACCGCCGGCCGCCCCGACCTCGATGAGACCGGCAGCGCCGTCACTGAGCTGCCCCGAATGAAACCTCAGGTCGCGCCTGTCTTTCAGTTCGCCCAACATCAATTCGGGGACGGCGCCGATGCCCAGCTGCAAGGTCGCGCCGTCCTCGACCAGACCGGCGGCCAGCTCGGCGATCCGTATCGTGGTCGCGTCCACACGACCCGCCGGCGCCTCCACCGGCGGCCGCGAGCTCTCCACCAGCACATCGATGTCAGCGGCGGTCAGATAGCGCGAGCCGGCGACGAAAGGAACCTGGTCGTTCACCTCGGCGATCACCACTCGCGCGACATCGATTGCGGCGGTGAGATAGTCATGCGCCAGGCCCAGGCTGTGATTGCCGTCCACGTCGGGCGGCGATACCTGCACGAGCACCACGTCCGCTCGCAGCGGTCCGTGTGACACCAGCCAAGGCAGCGTCGAGTAGTGGCCCGGATAGATGTCGAGCACGCCCACCTGCGCCAACGCGCGGTTCGCTCCGGTCCCGCAATAGCTGACGAACCGGATGTGATCGGCGTGCTCGGGCTTCGCAGTGCCGGCAAATTGGATACCCAGGAAAGCCGTTATGCCGCCGAGGGACTCACGCTGCGCCGTGAGCGCCTCGGTGAGGGTCAGGGGCTCCGCACAAGCCTGCCCCCAGACGACCGTGTCGCCTGGACGAATGTGTGCGCTGAGGTCGATCATCCTTCTTTCCATCGGTCTGCGGACGGGTCGAGCAATTTCTGCATGTGCCCGTCCGGCAGCCACACGATGGTCTCGAGTTCAAGTGCGTCGAGGAAACGCACGCGCCCGGTCTTGAGGTCGGTCAACGACAGCCGGGGACTGTTCCCGACGCGGTCGACTCGCACCGCGACCTGGGCGAACTCGTTGTGGACGACGTCGCCGGCATCCATCAGATCAGGAATCCCAGAGTCGGCAACGCCTCGTCGTAATTCACCAGCAGCACCGTTTTCCGGGCCAACTTCAGCTCGCCGTCGACACGTCGCAGCACGTAGGTGACCCGGCCGGCCCAGGTCTCGATGCCGCGTGACTTCGATTCGTAGAGCACGAAGTTCGCGCCGACGGTCGACTCGTCACCCTCCGCCTCCAGGATTTCGATGTTGGAGATGATCCGGCGCAGGTTCGATGCCGGCGCTTGCGCGTACCGCTTGCCGGTGCGCAACTGCTGCAACCGCGTCGAGATCCGACGGCGGTTGTCGTAGATGACCGACACGTGGTGCTCCGGGTCGGCAAGCGATCCCGCGGCAGGCACCCAATACAGCGCGTCGTCGGTCCACAAGGCCTCCCACGCGTCGTATTCGTGCTCGTCCGCAAAGCGGGCCTCGCGGTAGATGAACTGCTCGAGCTCGCGCAGGTCTACTCCGGTCGACGTCGTCATCATGGCTCCATCAGCGTCTTGTAGTGCGCCCAGAAGGCGCGCATGGCCGTCTCATCCGTGGCGCCACCGATCTGAAAGCCGTTCTCGTCCTGGCGCTCCCGGACGGTGCCCCGGCGGATGTCGAGCCATTCGGGCAGCAGTTGCGCGACGCCGGCCTGGTTGCGCTCGTACATCTCGGTGTCGTCTGCGAGCAGCATTCCGGCCGGTCCAACCGATCCGATGGACTGCGAGAGCATGCGCTTGTTGAGCTCTGGCGCCCCCTCCAGCTGAACGGCGGTCGAGTATTGGATGCACTCACCGGCGGACAACGGCTGGATGTTGAACACCTGAATCTCGGCGATGAAGAGGTTCGGAAACACCATCACGTGCGGGCCACCCTCGATGAGGATCTGCTCGGCCGCGTCGCCGTGAACTGCTCGCATTCTGGCCACGTAGTCAGGGACCCGTTCGGCCGTCGTGCCGAACCATCGCATCGGTTCGGCGAACTTGCGGAATTCCGGCCGGAGGTCGTTCTCGCTGTGCCCGTTTCCGAGCGCACGTGTGACGGCGGTGGACTTGTCGCTGTAGAGCGGGCCGATGGTGCTGCCGGTCACCGAGAAGATCGAGCCGTGCACGAACTGCGGGTGGTAGCCGTCGGTCTCGTTCTCCGCCAGCAGCTTCCAGTTGGCGCGGGTCTTGTGCTTGAGCCAGCCGGCGTCGAGCCGCACCTGGCCTGCCGGCGACAGGCGCGCCAGCCGGTCCATCTCACCGGCAGCGGCGCCGAGGTGCTCTAGCAGCGGCGGTACGTCGGGGTTGAAACTGCCGAACACGAAGCCGTGGTAGCTGTCGACTTTCGGCAGGCGTCCGAGGCCCAGGTCCAGCTTCTCGTCGCCGTAGCCCTTCTTGAACGGGTAGCCGACCAGCGCACCGTCATTGCGGTACGTCCAGCCGTGATACGGGCAACGGAACGATCCCGAGTTGCCGCTCGCGTCGTCGCACACCAGGTTGCCGCGGTGGGCGCAGCGGTTCACCAGCAGGTGGACGTCGCCGGCACGGCTCCGGGTCATGATGATGTCCTGCGGGCCGATCTGCTTGCGCACGTAGTCATTCGGCTGCGCGATTTCGCTCTCGTGGCCGACGAACACCCAGCCGCCGTACCAGATGCGCTCCAGCTCTTCGGCGAAGATGGCGGGGTCGGTGTACAGCGAGCCGTGCACGCGGGTCGGCTCGATGAGCCGTGAATAGTCGACAGCGGTGGTCATGGCTTCTCCTCAGCAGCCCCGGAATCGGGGCGGACGACGGTCATGGAAAGCGGCGACGCCTTCGTCGAAGTCCTCGGTGTCGAACAGGCGAACTGCCACGTCGACCTCGTGGTCGAGCATCGCCAGCGGCGCACCGGGCCAACGGGTCAATGCCCCTTTGATCTCGCGGACCGCAAGCGGCGCGAGTGCCGAGATCCGCTCGGCGTCAGCAAGTGCCGATGTCAGCGTCGAACCCGACGGCACGAGCGCATCGACGAGGCCGAGCTCAAAGGCCTCCGCGCCAGACAGCTTCTGCGGCAACAGCATCAGCTGCCGCGCCTTTGCCGGACCGACCCGTGCGGGCAGTGATGCGAAAATGCCCATGTCGCCGGCCAGGCCGACACCCGTGAAGGCCGTGGAGAACACCGCGTCCTCGGCGGCGACCACTCGGTCGCAGGCCAGCGCCAGCGAGACACCGGCGCCGAACGCGGCACCTTCCACCGCGGCGACGACCGGTGTGCCACCGGTCCAGATGGCCCGCACCACCCGTGCCGCGGCTTCGGCACGCGGCCGGCTCTCGGCCTCCGGCATCCGGCGCATGGTCGAAATGTCACCGCCGGCACAGAAGCTCGCGCCCGCACCCGTCAGCACCACAGCCCGAATATTGCTGTCGGCCATGGCATCTTCGAGGTGATCGGCCAGCGCCACGCGCAGTGGTATGTCGATCGCATTCCGCCGGTCGGGCCGATTCAGCGTGATGACCCGGGTGTGCCCGTGATCAGCGGTCGTTACAACGTCGTCCATGTCATTTCCCGGTGAACCGAGGCGGCCGCCGCTCGATGACGGCAGCCAGCCCTTCACGTGAGTCTGCTGTGCCGGACAGCTCGGCCACGGTGCGAGCCTCCTCGCCCAGTCGCTGCACCACGCCGGCGCCCACGCCGCCCCACATCAGCCGCTTGGTCGCCCCCACAGCCTTGGGCGCCATCTCGGTGAATTGTGCCGCAAAGGAAGTCAATTCATCACCGAGCTGGTCGTCGGACACGACCTTGGTGAGCAGGCCGATGTCGAGGGCCTGCTGTGCTGACAGTGTCGGATTGGTGAGCACGATCTCCATGGCCTTGCGGAGCCCGACAAGTTGAGTGAGGGTCACCGATACACCGGCGTCGGGCGCCATCCCGACACGGACCGCACCCGACATGAACTTCGCGGACTCGGTGGCGATGACGAAATCCGATGCGCAGACCAGCCCGAATCCGCCACCGCCCGCGGCGAATCCGTGTACTCCGGCGATTACCGGTACCTGCAGCTGGAGCAGTGCATCGACGGCCAGCTGCAGCCATGCGGTGGCCTCGCGCAGGTAATCCGGCAGCGCCTCACCCTTGGAAGCGAATGTTCGAACGTCGCCGCCGGCGCAGAAGTTCTTGCCTTCGCCGGTGATGACGACGGCGCGGATGGCGGGATTGCCGTGGCATTGCATGATCACGGCGTGCAGCGCCTGCAGGAAAGGCACATTCATGCCGTTGGCAGCCTCGGGCCGGTTCAGCCGCAACCGCGCGACGCCGTCGTCCGCGACGTCGAGAAGCACCAATTGCTCAGCCACGCCCTACCCCTGTTCCGGTCACCGCGACGTGGTCCAGCACCGCCTCGCGCTCCAATGCCAACCCCTCATCGAGGGGTTGCCGCAACCCCTGGTAGATCAGGGCCTTGCTGCGCGCGAGCGCAGTGCGGTCCCTGGTCGCCAGCCGCTCGGCAAAGGCTGTTACGGCCGAGTCGAATTCGTCACTCGCGAACACGCGGTACGCCAGTCCCCAGTCGAGTGCTTGGGCGGCCGTCAGGCTGTCGGCGGTGAGAATGTGGGCGAGCGCTCGTTGCCGGCCGACCAGTCGCGGCAGTCGCTGCGTGCCACCGCCACCCGGAATCTGACCGAACTTCGCGTGGATGTCGGCAAGCACGGCATTTTCGTGCAGGAGCACGATGTCGGCTGCCTGGATGAGTTCGAAGCCTCCGGCGGTCGCGAAACCTTCGACCGCGCAGATCACCGGTACGGGCAGCATTTCGATGATCGCGCAGGCACGCCGGAAGTTGTCGAAGAGCTCGGCCATCGCAGCGCGGCCGAGCGCGCGCAGACGTCCCAATTCATGGAAATCCCCTCCTGCGCAGAAGTTCCCGCCGGCGCCGCGCACCACGACAACGTCAGCGAGGGCAGCGGCCTCGTGCAACGCGTCTTCCAACGCAGCCCCGAGGGCGACGGTGATGGCGTTGCGCTGTTCGGGCCGGTTCAAGGTGACGGTGGCCACCTTGCCGGATACCTCGAGCAGAACCGGCTTCGTCACGCGTAGTACCGCGCAATGGATTCGAGGACACACGCCGGCTTGTCGGAGCCTTCGATCTCGATGGTCGTCGTCAGCTGCCCCTGGACACCGCCGGGCACGACGGTCACCGGTCCGACCACGGCAGCAGCCCGGATCTTCGAACCGACCGGCACCGGCGAGACGAAGCGCACCTTGTTGTAGCCGTAGTTCACCGCCATCTGCACACCTTCAACGGTGTAGAGATCGTGAACCAGCACCGGCGTCAGCGACAGGGTCAGTAGACCATGGGCGATCGCGGTGCCGAATGGTCCCTGCGCGGCCCGCTCCGGATCGACGTGAATCCACTGATGATCGCCTGTCGCATCGGCGAACTTGTTCACGCGCTCCTGATCGATCGTCAGCCAACCGGTGGGACCCAACGACGTCCCCTCCGCTGCCGCGAATTCCTCGATGCTCCGAAAAACCTTCACGCACATCACCTCCGTACCTCTCTCACTTTTGAATATAGATTAAAACTTGGGAGTTGGTCAATGACGCTTCGGGGCACCGGCAGGCGTTGGACACCGGCAGGAGCAACCGTCCGCGTGCCCTGGGGAACGTTTGCCCGCCGTTCCCCATATAGTTGAACGATGGCTAGAAAATCGGCCCAAGCTCTGGCGTCGGAAGACGGCAGTGACGCGGACTCCAAGTCGGCGCGCACCCGTCGGCGCATCCTCGATGCCGCAGCGCACGTACTGAGTACCAAGGGTTATGCGGGCACTCGCCTCACCGACGTTGCCGAGCACGCGGAACTTCAGGCGCCGGCGATCTATTACTACTTCCCCTCGCGCGAAGATCTGATCGAAGAGGTGATGTGGAGCGGCATCGCCGACATGGCACGGCACCTGCAGACGGTCCTCGACGAGCTGCCCTCCGAAACTGCGCCGTTAGACCGGATTCTCGTTGCCGTCGAGACACACCTGCGCCACGAACTCGAGCTGTCCGACTACGCCACCGCGTCGATCCGCAACAGCGGCCAGGTCCCCGAGCACCTGCGGGCCCGGCAGCTGGCGGAGGAAGCCACCTACTCCGCCATATGGCGCAAGCTCCTCAGAGCGGCCCATGCAGAGGGCCAGCTGCGCGACGACCTCGATCTGACCGTCGCACAGCTCCTGATCATCGGATCGCTCAACTGGGCGGCCGAATGGTGGACACCCCGCCGCGGGTCCGTGGACTCGGTCGTCCGCAACGCGACGACATTCGTCCGCAACGCGATCGCCGAACCCGGCGCCGACGAGGACGTATCGCCGCGTCACAAACGCGCCAAGTAACTCATCGGCCGGTGAAGCGCGGCTTTCGCTTCGCGACGAACGCGGTGATGGCGTCGCCGGCATCGGCGCTTCCGCCCAACACTCGCATCGACTCAGTCTCTGCCAGTAGCTGCTCGGACAGGTCACGGCTCCAGGTCTCACGCAGCAACGCCCGCATGCGCCCAAAGGCACGCGTGGGTCCAGACGCCAGCTCTGAAGCTAGTTGTGTTGCGCGCGAGCGTAGTTCGTCTGCGGGAACCACCGCATTGACCATCCCCCAGCGCAACGCGTCGGCCGCGGTGATCGGGGTGTTGCGCAGGTACACCTCGGCAGCTCGCCGCGCACCGATCAGACGCGGTAGATGCCACGTGCCACCGCCGTCGCCGGAAAGGCCGAGGTCGGCAAATCCGGTCACGAACTTCGTGCCTTCGGCGGCGACGACGAGATCGGCGGCATATACGTAACCGAGGCCGCCGCCGGCGACGGCGCCGTGTGCGGCGGTCACGATCGGCGCGTCGATTCGGCTCAGTATCCGGAACGCTTCGTGAAACGGGCTGGTCATGCGCGCGAACAACGAACCGAATCGATCGGGGGGTGTGCTCACGAAATAGTCGATATCGCCACCGACGGTCAGCGCAGGTCCGTTGCCGCAGATGAGCACGGCCCGCACGGCGGAATCTTCGGCGATCTGCTGGGCGACCCGAAGGGTCTCCTCACCCATCCGCATGTCGATGGCGTTGCGCGCCTCGGGCCGGTTGAGGCACATTGTCGCGACGCCGTCGCGTACGGCGTAGTCGATCACCGATGGCTCGGCGGCCGCTTCCAACGCGGCAATCCAGGAAGCGCTGTCGGTGAGCTGATCCAACCGCACGATCGTGCCATCTGCGGCGAACGTCAGGACGTGAACGAACTCGGCCTCCAGCCGGTTACCCGACGCGCGGCCATGGCCGCGGTACCGGCCCCGCACAAACAGTCGTCCGTCATCCAGGCGGCGCATCTCATCGGGATGCGCCTCTGCCACGTAGTGACGCCCGATCCGCCACCAGAAGTCCCGTTGCATCTCGTCAGGCCCCGAGTGCTCGCCACCGAGGTCCAGCGGCAGGCCCGCTGTGGTGTGGCCGACAAACCCCGGATGCAACAGAACTGCGAGCGTGTCTCGGTCGCCCCCGCGCAATGCCTCGTACAACCGTTGCGCGGCATCGGCATTGGCGGTCAATGTGGAGTCAGTCCCGGTCAATGCAGTTTTCCTTCCAATTGGCCGCCCGACGGCAGCGGTTCGTCGTTGCGGACCCGCGCCAAGAGCCGGACAGCCCTGTCGATCACGGGCTTGTCGACCATGCAGCCATCGACGACGCATGCCGCTCCTCCGCCGACCGCCGCAGCGTCCAGGACGCGGTGCGCCCAGGCCTGTTCCGCCGACGAGGGCTGGAACTCAGCGTTGACGATCGCCACCTGCCGGGGGTGGATGCAGAGCTTGCCTCCGAACCCCAATTGCCCGGCGTGGGCAGCGTCGTCGCGGACCGCCTCGTCGTCGTGCACGGCAGTGGTCACCCCGTCCCATGGTGCGGGCCGCCGCGCGGCAGCGGCCGCGAGTACGACAGAGCTGCGCGCATGAAGCAGTGCCTGTCGATCGTCGGGACGAATGCCGAGTTCCGCGCTGAGATCGATACTCCCGAAAGCCACGGCGGCGATCCGATTGGCTGCACAGATCTCCCCGGCCGCCAGGACGCCCAACGCCGTCTCGATGAGAGCAATCAGCGGGATTCGGCTGGGCAGCAGGCGCGCGACCGTCGAGACATGTTCAGCGCTGGAGGTTTTCGGCAACATGACGGCGCACTGGTGCGCCGCCGCCATGGCGACGTCGTCGTCAAACCACGGGGTGCCGGTCCCGTTGATCCGGACGACGGCCTGCCGTCCGGTACCGAGCCATCGATCTACCGCGTCACGAGCAGTACTCTTCGCGTCCGGCGCCACCGCGTCCTCGAGGTCGAGCACGACGAGATCGGCCCCGCATGCGGCGGCTTTGGTGAATCGGTCGGGACGATCGCCCGGCACGAACAGCACACTGCGTGCGCAATCGAGGTTCTCAATGCGTCGTTCCATCGTGACGCGCAGCCTAACACCATTTTCAAATCTGTGTTAAATTAAATTAGTTGCCCATGAAACCACCCGGAGGACGCCGAGATGCCTGCCCTAAGTACCTCAGGTGTCGGGTCCCCGCACGAATTGATCGCCGATCACGTGGTCCGGGTGCCGCTGCCGTTGCCGCTGCCCGACCTCACGTCGGTCAACGCGTACCTCATTCTCGGCGGCGACGGTGTCACCCTCATCGACCCCGGTTGGGATTACGCGCATTCCGAAGCCGTATTGATCGATGCTCTCCGCCGGATCGATGCCGGGCCGTCCGACGTCAGACAAATCCTGGTGACCCACCAACATTGGGACCACTATTCGCTCGCCCTGCGGTGGAGCGGCACCTACGACGCGGAATTGATGCTGGGATACGAAGAGCGGCACAGCATCGAAGCCTTCTCGGCGCTGCCCGGCGTTCATCCGACGCAGGTCGGGATGCTCAGGACCAGCGGAGCACCCCACCTCGCACGTGCCGTCGAAGAGCTGGCGTGGGAACCGTACGAACGCGGTATCGCGTTCACGCCGCCGGACCGGTGGTTGATGGATGGTGGCGTGATCGACTGTGGCGGTGCGTCGGTCGTCGCACGGTTCACTCCGGGCCACACCCGCGGACACATGGTCTTCGATGACGTCGACCACCAGATGGTGTTCACCGGCGACCATCTGCTGCCCCGGATCACACCCTCGATAGCTTTCGAACGAGCGCCCGAGGCATTGCCCCTGCGGTCCTACCTGTCCTCGCTGCGGTTGTTCCTCCAACTGCCGCAGTCCCGGATGCTGCCGGCGCACGGCCCAGCGGACCGGCGCACCGGCGATCGCGCTCAAGAACTGCTCGATCATCACCGCGAACGGCTGGCGCGCGTCGCCGAATTCGTAGCCGCCGGCTCGTCCACAGCGTTCGACGTTGCGACGCAGATGCGCTGGACCCGGCACCAACGCACACTCGACGAACTCGACGTCGTGCATCAGATGACGGCTGTGCTCGAGGTCGCCGCTCATCTGGATCTGCTTGTCACACAACACCTGCTGTCCAGTCGGGCCGAAGCGGGTGTCACCGTGTTCGCCGTCGCCTAGTCAGTGAACGCGGCACCGCCGGAACGCAACTCCTGCACGAGGCGGAATTTCTGCACCTTGCCGGTCAGGGTCGTCGGCAGCTGGTCCGTACGGTAGAACACCACGCGTTTCGGCACTTTGAAACGGGCGAGGTTGGCGCGACAGATCGCCATGATCTCCTGCTCGGTGATGACTCCGCCCGGTACCGGAACCACAACTACACAACCGATCTCGCCCCAGCGATCGTCGGTCAATCCGATCGCGAAGACCTGGCTGATGTCGGGGTGACCAGCGAGGAGATCTTCAATCTCCTTGGGCATCACCAATTCTCCGCCGCTCTTGTACATGTCTTTACTGCGGCCGGTGACCTGCAGGTAGCCATCTGCGCGCCGGCAGCCGAGGTCACCCGACCACAACCAGCCCAGGCGGAGCGCTGCCGACGTTTCGGCGGCACGGTTCCAGTATCCGAGCATGGTGGACGGCCCGCTCGACAACAGTTCCCCTTCGACGCCGGCCTCGACATCGGCACCGGTGGTGGGGTCCACCACCCGGTAGGTGACCAACGCGTCGGTGCCCGCGACACCGGCGGCGCCGGCCAGTTTCGGACGACCGACCGTCTGCGAGGTCAACGACAGAGCGTCCTCAGGCAACGTGAGAGTCATGGCACCGCCGCATTCGGTCATCCCGTAGCCGGTGACGATCTCACTCACACCGAAGTCACGTTCGATCTGCTGCCACAACCAAATCGGTGCAGGCGCAGAACCGCACAGGATCGCAGACAACGAGGAGAGATCGAAGCTCGACCGAGCCGGGCTCTCCACCATGGCCACTGCCATCGTCGGCACGCAGAGGATGTCGGTGGCGTGGTGATGCTGAATGCCTCGGAAATAGCCTTCGGCACTGAACCTCTGCTGCAAGACCGCGGCCCCACCCACGAACATCACCGATAGCAGACCCTCGACGTAACCGAACATGTGATAACACGGCAACGAGAACAGGATTCGCCGGCCATGTTCATATGCGCGTGTCAGCGCAGATGCGAATGCCGTGCGCAGGACACCGTCGTGTGAGGTGACCACACCCTTGGGCGACCCCGTCGTTCCCGAGGTGTAGAGGATGTCGCCAGGTGCACGCGGATCACTTTGGGAGAGCACATGATCCGCCGTGTCCGCGCCCGGCTCGGCGAGGTCCGCCACCGACCGCACGCCCGCTCGGCGCGGACGGTCGGTTTCGAGGACGACGACATGACGCAGCGCGGCGAGCGAGTCGGACGAATCGGCGCGACCCGCAAAACCGTCGTGATCCCAGCCGGGAACGATGTCGTCCAACATCGATTGGTAGTCCAGTTCCCCGAAACCGGTCATGGTGACCAACACCCGGCACCCGGAATCCCCAAGCACGAAGGCCAATTCGTCGCGGCGGTACAGGTAGTTGAACGGCACCGCGATGGCCCCGACCCGGGCGATCGCAAATTTCACCGTCACGAATTCCGGATAGTTGGCCATGACCAGGCCAACTCGGTCGCCCGGTCGCACCCCGAGTGCCATCAGACCCGCCGCCAACCGCCGCGATTCGACGGCGACGTGCTCATAGGTCAGGCAATCATCATCGGACAGCACAAACGGGCGCGAGGCATACCGGGCAGCGCAGTCATCGAGCCAGCCATCCAGTGTGCGCTCACGCCATACGGGAAAGCGCGCGAGCAGTTCGTCGCGCCGGGCCGCTATCGCCTTGGTATCGCTCATAGTTCGTGGAGTTCACCGCGCCTGATCGCCGCTGTCAGCGCGTGGCGTTGCACCTTGCCGGTCGCCGTGGTCGGGTACGTGTCGACGACGAACCAGCGGGCCGGCAGTTTGTATGCGGGCAGGCGTTCGCGCGCATGATCGACCAGATCGGTTCTGAGACCGATGTGAGCGGGGTTGGTCAACCGACACACCACGGCGACGATCTCGCCGAGCCGCTCGTCGGGGACGCCCACCGCGACGGCCTCACTCACGCCCTCATGGGCAGCGACGGCATGTTCGATCTCCGCCGGAGCGATGTTCTCGCCGCCGCGAATGATCAATTCCTTCAGACGCCCCGTGACAGACACGAACCCGCGCGAATCCATGGTGCCGAGGTCGCCGGTGCGGACAAAGTTGTCCGGGTCGAGCGAACGCGCGGTGGCATCGGGGTCGTGCAGATACTCGACGAACTGCTGATAGCCCCGAGCGCAGATCTCCCCGATCTGGCCGACGGGTGCGGTGCCTCCGGTCTCCGGATCGACAATCTTGCAGTCGACCTGAGGCAACGGCCGGCCGACCGTGGACAGCCGCTCGTCCCGGGTGTCGGTTGGCCGGGTCATTGTCAGCACGGGGGCCAGCTCGGTCTGCCCGTAGAGGTTGAACACGCCGGCCCCGAAAACTGCTACGGCGCTGTCGATCAAGTGCGGGGATACCATCGCGGCACCGCCCATGATCACACGCAATGGTGGCGGTCGTTGCCGACTGGCCTCCTGCGCAGCCAGCAGCGCGCTCAGTATGGTCGGCACGTAGAACAGCACCGAGGCTTCCTCGGCACGCAGTGTGTCCAGGACCGCATGCGCGACGAATCGTTCGCAGACGACCGCGGTGCCACCCATCCACAGCGGCCCGAGCGTCGCGATCACGCATCCGGCGGTATGAAACAACGGCAACGGGTTCACACATACGGCGGCCGTGCCGATTCCAGCAGCCTCCATCGTCAACTTCGCCACGTTCACCAGCGCGTGATGAGTGAGCACAACGCCCTTCGGCCGCCCTGTGGTGCCCGATGTGTACTGCAGCATGACGGGGCGGTCCGGATCAACCGGGGCACGTGCGATGACGTCATGGTCGATGTCATCGGGTCGCCAGATGGCGCTGTCCGACAACGATATTCGGCGAAGCCCCGAAATTCTGTCGCACACCTCCCCTGCGACTTCCGCCATGGCGTAGCCGCGACTGGTGTCGGCGTGCAGCAATACGACTGCGCCGCAATGGCGTAACGCATACTCGAGGTCGGCTGCCGGCAGGACCGGATTGAGTGCGACGAGCACCACGCCGGCCAACGCGGCACCGTATTGGATGGTTGTCCATTCCAGGACGTTGGGCGCCCACAGGGCCACGTAGTCGCCGGGCTGCGCGATACGTCGCAGACCCGTGGCCACCCGGCACGCCTCATCGAACAATTCGCGATAGGTCAGCCGGGCCAGATTCTCGGTACCGTGCCGCACGGCTACGAGCGCTTCGCGGTCCGGGTACTGCGCAGCACGATCAGCCAGTAGCGCACCCACGGTGAAATCGACAAGTGGCACACTGTGATCGGCCGGCCAGTAGGACTCCGTCAGCGTCATGTCTGCCACCGAGCCGCCGCTCACACCGGATTGCTGCCGAGGGTCGCCCCGGACATATCGTTGATCTCCGACCACCGGTCCGTGATCGTCGCGAGGTCCGGCGCCGAGGTGAAACTGACACCGGCATTTTGAAACTGCGCCACTCGCTGCACGAGCCCACCGCCGACGACGAAAACCGAACCAGTGTCGGTGTTTTCCGCAGATGCCAAGTACCCGACCGCCGGGGCAACGAGCTCCGGGTCGAGCTTGTCGAGCAATTCTGCGGACCCGATGTCGGCGGTCATCCGGGTGGCCGCCAGCGGCGCAACGGCATTCGCGGTGATGCCGTACTTTCGACCCTCGATTGCCAGGGTGTTGATCAGTCCGACCAGGCCTGCTTTGGCCGCCCCGTAGTTCGCCTGACCAAAGTTGCCGTACAAACCGCTGGTCGACGTCGCCACCACCACACGTCCGTAATTCTGTTCGCGCAGGTGCGGCCAGGCAGCCCGGATGACGTGGTAGCCGCCGTAGAGATGGACCTGCATGACGGCGTCCCAGTTGTCCTGCGTCATCTTGTGGAAGGCACCGTCGCGCAGAATGCCGGCATTGCTGATGACGCCGTGAACAGCACCGAACTCCGACAAGGCGGTGTGGATGATCTCGGCCGCTCCGTCCGGATCGGCCACCGACGAATAGTTCGCGACGGCCCGCCCACCCGCAGTGCGAATCTCGTCGACGACCGAGTCGGCCATCGAAGTCCCGGCGCCAGAACCGTCCCGCGCTCCCCCAAGGTCGTTGACGACGACCAGTGCGCCGTGCGCAGCGAGGAATCGGGCATACGAACGCCCCAGCCCGCCTCCCGCGCCCGTCACGACGATGACCCTGTCCTGCACTCCTGCCACGACTTGCTCCCTCTGGTCGATTGAACTCACTATTGAATCTAGATTCAAAAGTGTTGGAGCGTCAAGGTCGACCTCGTGCGCCGCGCGTACGTGATCGACCAGATTTGCTAGTAGACAAATCTAATCCGAATTTCTATTCTAAATTAAATCCGCGGAGCGAACGCCGCGGTCGGAAAGGATCGTCGTGGACCTGGGACTGGCGAACGCCCGCGTCGTCATCACCGGCGGGGCCTCCAACATCGGTCGGGGCATCGTGCACGTCTTCTCCGCAGAGGGCGCCCGGATCGCGCTGAACGACATCGACGCGGCGCAGGCCGAGCGCGTTCGCGCCGAGGCGCTCGCGCTCGGCGCCGCGGAGGTCGAAGTGGTCATAGCCGATCTCACCGTGCCCGGTAGCGCCGAGTCGGCCGTCGGCCGCGCCGTCGATGCCTGGGGTGGCGTGGACGTCCTGGTCAACAATGCGGGATGGAGTGTCCCCGGCTTCGTGGCCACCGACACCGACCGCGTGAAATGGCAACGCACGATGGAGATCAACTTCTTCAGCGCGCTCGCCGCCACCCAGGCTGCGATCGGTCCGATGCGGGACGCCGGCTGCGGGTCGATCGTTTTCATCGCCAGCGATGCCGCTTTCGGACAGATTCGGCAAGGCGTTTATGGCGCGTCAAAGGCCGCCATGGTGGCGTTGGCCCGTACCACCGCACGTGAACACGGGCGGCACGGGATCCGCTCGAATGTCGTCTGCCCCGGGCTCGTCATGCCCGACGGACCCGAGGCCATCGGCGCCTCGAGTCTGTGGGCGGTCGGGCAGGACGACGTTTTCAACCCCAAGCAGATCGAGTTCATGCTCAAAGACACCCCGATGCGCCGCTTGACGACGGCCGAGGACGTCGGCCGCGCGGTGGCATGGTTCTCGTCACCTTTCGCCGCACGACAGGTGACCGGGCAGCTGATCTCGGTCAGCGGCGGCTACACGATGCCCTGACCACACAGCGCTGACCTCTGCCACCTCAACAAGGAGTGCCACCATGAACCCAGCACGTCGTACCAGTTATCGCGTTCTGCACCTGTGCAACTACTCGATCCTGCTTCTCTGCATCGTCAGCTTGCTCGGCTTCGCGGTATTCGGCGGGTTCTTTCCGCCACCGGCGGCCCACCTCTCCGCTGACCAGATCGGCACCTACTTCCGGGACAACAGTGTCAACATCCGCATCGGCATGGTGTTGATGTTCTTGTCGATTCCCTTCTATCTCACCTGGACCATCGCCATGTGCAAGCTCATGGAGCGCATGCAGAAAGACTCCATGAGCGTTCTGCCGCAGCTGCAGGCGATCAGCGGCGCGGTCGCCATGATCACCTTGCTCGGGCCGGCGATCTGCTGGATGACCGCGGCCTTTCGCCCGGGTGTCCGATCCAACGAGAACATTCAGATGTTGTATGACCTCGGCTGGTTCATCTTCGACCCGCCATTCATGATCTTCACTATCCAATGGGGCGCAATCGGTTTCGCCATGCTGACCGACAAGCGGCAAAAGCCGCTGTTCCCTTCGTGGATCGCCTGGGTGGGATTCTTCACGTGTGCGACGTTCATCTCGACGACGATGATCTCGTTCATGACCCGTGGGCCATTCGCTTGGCAGGGTTTGATCACCTTCTGGCTTGTCTTCGTCATGTTCTTCGTCTACCTCTTTGCCATGGTGCCGTTGACCCGCGCGGCATTGCAGCGACTGGAGGCCGAAGACCGAGAGCTCGAAGGTGCCGAAGTTGCCTGACGGCAGCCTCTCGACGCGCCCTCGGCCGGTCGAACCGACCGCGGACCCCTGCCCACCGGCCAAACATGTGCCTGGCGAACAAGGGGTTTGGGTCTTGATCTTCGGCGACATGCTGCTTTTCACGATGTTGTTCGGCGCGTATCTGAACAGCCGCAGCCACAACCGGGCGCTGTTCGCGGAGTCTCAACTGGCCCTGAACCGGACCCTTGGAGTGGCCAACACACTGGTGCTGCTCTGCAGCTCCATGTTGATCGTATTGGCGGTCAGGGCGATGCGAAGTACGCAGTTTCGACACCTGGCCGCCCGCCTCACTTTGGCGGGCGCACTGGTGGGTTCCTGTTTCGTGATCGTAAAGGTCATCGAGTACCGCACAAAGGTCGCGGCAGGTATCACGCCGAACACCAACGAGTTCTTCCTCTACTACTTCGCGCTGACCGGGTTACACCTCGTCCACGTGATCGTCGGACTGATCGTGCTGCTGGTGCTGTGGCGGTTCGCGCGCAGAACCGAGACCACGCGAACTCAGGTTGCGGTCTTCGAGGGCGGCGGGTGTTTTTGGCACATGGTGGACCTGTTGTGGCTCATCATCTTTCCGCTCGTCTTCCTGGTGCACTGATCATGGCGACTCTGGTACTGAGCAAGGCGTCGCTGGCCTGGGCGGTTCTCGTTGCGCTGACACTGGCCCAATGGGTGATCGGGAGTCAGACAGCGAGCGGCGGCGCGCACGTGGCAGCGAGCCTGGCGATCTTCGTGGTGGCCATCTTCAAGGCACGCCTGGTCGGCCTCTATTTCATGGAGCTTCGCGCGGCGCCGTGGGCGTTGCGTGGCCTATTCGAGTTCTTCTGCCTCGTACTGCTCGGGGTGCTGTCGGTGATGTATCTGCTGGCCTGAAGGCGAGCCGACCGACCGGGCCGCTACGCGATGCTCTCGTCGCCGGTCATCCGAGCGAACAGCACCTTTTCATATTCGTTGAAGATGCGGTTGAAATCCCTTGTGGTCACCGGTGAACGCCACTGCTGGATCCCGATCAGCAGTGTCACACCCATTATCGCCAGGGTCGCTGCTTCCCGGCGCGACCCGACGGCGGGTGCGAGGAGGTTGGTGACGATGTCGATGCGACGGTCGTCCACCCGCTTCTGGGCGGCTGCGACCTGAGCGTCGGTATGGGCCCAGCCACGTATCGCGGCTTCCGCGGAATGGGGAAGCCCTGCGGTCAGGCGCTTCAACAGGTGGACTCGCGCGGCGAGATCTCCTGGGACCCCAGCCAACTGCCCCAACCGCTCAGTCTGGGTCTCTTCCCAATAGGCGAGGAATTCGGCGACGAATCCGTCGAGACTGCCGAAGTACCCGTAGAACGATCCGGTCGTGACATTGAGGGCCCCACACAACGTGGCGATCTTCAGCTTGCCGACGCCGTCGGTGGCCAACAACGTCATGGCTGCGTCGAAATACTGCTCACGTGTAACCAAGAGGCGCACGGCAATTCCTCCCGCGAGTTCAACAAGTCCCCGGCTCTGCGCCGGTTCGATGTAATGATCCTTACATTTGCGGCCGACGTGCAGCTACCCAGCCCATGCGTATTGGCGTATGACTGCCTCGAAGTGGTCGAACATGACGTCGAACTCCGGGCCGCAGGCGCCGGCGTGACGATGTTGCCACCCGATCAGGAAGACCATCCCGAAGTCCCCGAGCCGCGCCGCCACTTCGGGCGAGACCACGATGGGGCGAAGGAATTCGACGAGAGTGGCAACCCGCTCCTCGTCGAGGCGCTGCTGCAGCCGTGCCACGGCCCGATTGCCTGCCGCCCATGTCCGCAACGCGGCCTCGGCGTGGTGCGGAACATCCCGTGCGACTTCCCGCAGGTGCGCCATCCGCATCGCGGACGACACGCGACTGGCGGTCAGTTCGGCCAGTCGCCGGTTCTGCGTCGACAAACGGGCAGCCAGCAGCGCTTCGACGAAATCTTCCAGCCCCCGGAAGTAACCATAAAACGACCCAGTCGTCACGCCCAACGAAGAACACAGCGAGCCGACCTTGATGCTGCCCGGCCCCTCCGTCACAAGCAGTTCGATCGCCGCGTCGAAGTAATCGTCGACGCTCACGATTCGCCTCATCGCATCAGCCGGCCGGAGCGGCTGCGTATCGCTGCACCAGCGTCCGCTTGACCAGCTTTCCCGTCGGCGTACGTGGCAGGCTCTCGACGAAGTCGACGGTCTTGGGCGTCTTGAACGCCGCCACCTTGCTCCGGGAGTGCGCGATGAGCAGCTCGGCCAATTCGTCGCTGGGCTCCACCCCCTCGCGCAGCTGGACCACCGCCTTGACTTGTTGACCCATGGCCGGATCCGGTACCCCGATGACAGCCACATCGAACACCGCAGGGTGCAATGCGAGTGCGTCCTCCACTTCCTGCGGATAAATGTTGACCCCACCGGAAATGATCATGAACGACTTCCGGTCTGTCAGAAAGAGATAACCGTCCGCGTCGACGTAGCCGATATCACCGACGGTGGTCCAATTGGCGTGCGCCGGGTGCTCGGCCTCCTTGGTCTTGGCCGGGTCGTTGTGATATTCGAACGGACGAACGTCACGCTCGAAGTACACCAATCCTGGTTCGCCAAAAGGTAATTCAGCGCCATCATCACTGCAGATGTGGACCGGTCCCAGCATGCTGCGGCCGACGGATCCGCGCTTGTCCAGCCACTCGTGCGAGTTGATGACGGTGAACCCGCACGCTTCGGTCGACGAGTAGTACTCGACGAGAATCGTTCCCCACCAAGCGATCATCGCCTCCTTGACATCGGGGGGACACGGTGCGGCAGCGTGGATTGCCAAGCGCAGACTCGACAGGTCGTACGACGTGCGCTCCTCGTCCGACATTTGCAGCATCCGCACGAACATCGTCGGCACCACCTGGATGGCGGTCGCCCGGTACTGCTGAATCGCGGCCAGCGCGCGGTCGGCCTTGAACCTCTCCAGCACCACGACGGTGCCGCCGTGCGCTTGGATCGCGCCGCACCACCGCAGCGGTGCGGCGTGGTAGATCGGCGCGGGAGACAGATAGACATCATCAGCGGTCACACCGAACGCAGTGCCCAGCAGTCCGGTGATCGGGTCTCCCGGCTCGCCTACCTGAATCGGCAGCAGCGGCGGTTTGATCCCCTTCGGGCGCCCGGTGGTGCCCGACGAGTACAGCATGTCGCTGCCGCGCGGCTGGTCGGCGAGAGTTCGATCACCGGCGCACGCCAAAAGGTCGGCGTACGAGCCGAATCCGGTCAGATCGCCACCGAAGCTGTAGGCGTGTTCGACGCCGGGCACCAGGACCCGCACCTGCTCGGCCAACTCGCCCAGGCCACCGGCGGCGATCAGCACCTTGGCTTCGCAGTCGTCGACGATGTAGGCGACCTCGTCGGCCGTGAGATGGAAGTTCACCGCGGTCAGGTACAGCCCAGACCGCAGGGCCGCCCAGTAGATGGTGAAGCACTCGGCGGCGTTGTCGCTGAGCATCGCAATGACGTCACCCTTGACGAGGCCGAGATCAGCCAATGCGACGGCGAGTTGGCGCGAGCTGTCATCGAGTTCGCGGTAGCTGACGATGCGCCCCGATTCAGCCATGATGACGGCCGCCTTGTCGGGCGTCATCAGTGCGTGCGTCCCTGGGAACATCGTCAGCCTTCCCTGCTGCCGGGCGTGAAAGTGACCGGCATCGAGGTCAATTCGTTGGAGAATGTCGACACCAGCCGGTTCACCGGGCCGGTGATCTCCATGTCCGGGATGCGGCGCAGGAGCTCCTCGAACAACACCCGCAATTCCAGACGTGCCAACTGATTACCGAGGCAGAAGTGCGCTCCGCCGCCGCCGAACGCCATGTGCGGCACCTTGCCGCGCGAGACGTTGAACGTCTCGGGGTCCTCGTTCTTCTCCGGATCGCGGGAGCCGGCCGGGTACCACAGGCACACGCGCTCACCCTCTTTCAGCGCGTGCCCGCCGACGACGGTGTCGGCAGTGACGGTGCGGGTGAAGTACACCACGGGCGACACCCAGCGCAGCATCTCCTCGACGGCGCCGGGGATCAGTTCCGGGTCGTCGAGCAGCTTCTGCCGCTCCGCCGGATTCTCGATGAGCGCACGAAGGCCGCCCGAGGCGGTGTTGCGCGTGGTGTCGTTGCCCGCGAACATCAGAATCGCGAAGAAAAAGGTGATTTCGGCTTCGGACAGGCGCTCGCCGTCCACCTCGGCGGTCAGCATCCGCGACAACAAATCCGTGCCGGGGTTCTCCTTGCGCGCGGCGGTCAGCGCCGTCAGGTAACCACCGATCTGGATCAGGGCGCCCATGCCCATCTGAGAATCACCGGTCGCCGCCGCACGCGACAGCATGTTGGTCCACTCGAACAGCTGCCGGCGGTCTTCCTGCACGACGCCGAGCATGTCGGCGATGACGATGAGAGGCAGCTCGACAGCGATCTCCTCGACGAAGTCGCAGGTACCTCTTTCGATTACGTCATCGATCAGCCGGGCCACCGTGGCACGGACTTCGGCTTCCATCTGCCGGATCATCCGTGGGGTGAAGACCGCCTGCACCACCATGCGCTGCTGCGTGTGCCGCGGCGGGTCCATCCCGAGGATCACTTCGCGCAGCGCCTCGATCGGTGCGGCGCCCATGGAGGCGGTGAAGAAGACCCCACCCCGGGCTGAGGAGAACAGTTCGGAGTTGCTGCTGATCGCCTGGATGTCGGCGTATTTCGTGAACGACCAGAAACCGGGTTCGTCGGCGTCGGTGAGCGCGTTCCAATGCGGACCCGCCTCCTTACGCATGCGCGCGAACAACTCATGCGGCGGCCCGTCCTGGAAGTACGACAGGTCGGTGAGATCGACTGTGGCCAGGTCGATGTCGGATTGAACGGTCATAGGTCAAGCACCAACTTTCCGGATAGGGAGTGGGAAACACAGGGCAGGATGACGTCTCCGGACGCGCGTTCGGCGTCAGTGAGCAGTGAGTCGCGGTGATCGGGAGTGCCTTCCAGGACGGTGGCCCGGCAGGTGCCGCAGACGCCTTCACCGCAGGACGACATGATGGGAACGCCGGCGTCTTCCAACGCCTCCAGCATCGGAACGCCGTCCGACACCTCGACGGTGATGGCCGAGCGCTGGCAGATCACCTGGTAGGTGTCCAGCGCCTGCTCGAGGGTTTCGGCGGCCGGCGCTTTGGCGGTGAACCGCTCGACATGCAGGCTGCCGTCCGGCCAATGCGCACAATGCTTTTCGACTGCCGCGAGCAGCGGCTCCGGCCCGCAACTGTAGATCACCGTGCCATCCGACGGCTCCGCCAGCACAGAGGCCAGGTCGAAAAATCCACCGCGCTCGTCGTCGGCCCACACCGTGACGCGGTCACCGTAGGTGTCCTGCAGTTCCTGTTGAAAGGCCATCGAGGACCGCGAGCGGCCGAGGTAGAGCATGGACCAATCGAGGCCCGCGCGCTCCGCGCTTTCGGCCATGGCCTTCATCGGCGTGATACCGATGCCACCCGCGATGAACAGGTACCTCGGCGCCGCTACGAGCGGAAAATTGTTGCGGGGTCCGCGAACCCGGACAGCGGAGCCTTCCTGCAGGTGCGCGTGGACATGCTGGGATCCGCCCCGGCTGTTCGGGTCGAGCAGGACGCCGACCCGCCAGGTGCCGGTCTCGCGCGGATCACCGCAGAGCGAGTACTGACGCACCAGCCCCTCGTCGAGCAGCAGGTCGATGTGGGCGCCGGGCTCCCACGCGGGCAGTTCGTTGCCATCGGGTTCGACGAGGTCCAGGGTCACCACGCCATCGGCAGCTGTCTCCCGCCGCCGCACCACCAGTTCGACGTCCGTCGCAGACATCAGTGCGCACTCCTTTCTGAATCGACCAAGGCAGACAGTTCGTCCAATTCGCTGCGGAAATCCGCCAACAGGTCCCATGCATCCGGCAAAGCGGTTGCATCACCGACGATTCCGATGTCGAGACCGTCCTGGTAGCTGACCACGGTGATGTTGAGGGCGAAGCCGTCGAACACGAGGCTGCCCGGGTAGGTCGCCACCAGCGGAGCCCCCTCGCACGTCATCGCGGACGGCGAGCCGGGCACGTTGGAGATGACCATGTTGATCGGCGGCCGGGCGAATCGCGATGAGGTCAGTTCCATCAGGCCACGCGCGGCGATCCCGAAGATCGGTACCGGAATCGGATCGTTCACGTCGCTGAGCAGGGTGTCCGGCGCGTCGCTGGTGCGCTGTTTCGCCGCCGTCATCGTTTCGTGCGCAAAACGCAGTCGGTCAACAGGTTTCGGCAGGTGTACCGGCACCGGCGCGATGATGGAACTGATCGCGTTGCCGAAGCGATCCTGCGTATCGGGCGACCGCTTCGATACCGGAATGTAGGCGACCAGCGGCCCCGTCGGCAGGTCGCCGGTCTCGGTGAGTCGGCGCCGCAGCGCACCGGCGCACAAGGCGATCACCACATCGTTGACGGTGATCCCGAAATGCGCTTTCAGCGCCTTGATCTCACCGAACGACACCGTCCCGTATGCCACGGTCCGAGCGCCGGAAAGTTTCACGTTGAACCGAGTTCGCGGTGCGTTGAGAGGCTTCGCAGCTCCGTCGCGGCGCACCGTCTGCGCCAGGGTGTGTACTCCTGGCAGCGCACGGATGGCCGGCACCTGATCCAGGTGCGCCAAGGTCTGAGGGGCGGCCAGCAGCGCCCGAACGCCACGAACGGGGAGCGCTGCCAGTCCACGGACGGCCAGCCCCAACGGGTTTGGCGCAGCTTCCGATCGGCGTCGCGTTTCGAGTTCCGGCGACACCGCGTTGTCGAGGATCGCGGCCAGGACTTCGCTGGCCGCGATCCCGTCGGCAGCCGCGTGGTGCAGCGTGATCACCACAGCAGTGCGATCGGGAAGGCCGTGGATGACGTCCAGCCGCCACAACGGCTTGTCTCGATCCAGGCGCGTCGACAAGATGTCGGCCACCGCCCGGCCCAGCATTTCGTCGTCGGCCTGCTCCGGCAGCGTCGACTCGAAGATGTGATCGTCCAGGTTGACCTCCGCCTCGATGAAGACCGGATGATCAAGCCCGAGCGGAACTTCCATCACCTTCCAATGCAATGGCGGAAGCTGATCGATACAGGCCGCCACCCGACTCCGCATCGTTGCGGCGGTGATGGTCGTACTGTCACCGGTTTCGAAAACGGCCAGCCCGCTGTAATGCGAGCCGAACGTGCGGGTTTCTGCTGCCAGGAACTGGGCATCCAGGCTCGAAAGGCGGCGCATCAGAACACCTTTCGCATGAGCTTCTTCGCCAGACGCCCATATGGCGGGTAGAACATCTGCGGGTCCGGACTGCTGCGCTTGGCCAGCACGGCGCGGTGGTGACTCATCGCTTCGAATCCCCACCGGCCGTGGTACGCACCCATGCCGCTGGCCCCCACGCCACCGAACGGCAACTGCGGCACCAACACATGCATCGCGATGTGGTTGACGACAGCGCCGCCGGACGGAACCGCGTCGATGATGTGCCGCGCCTGCGCCGTCGACTCGGTGAACACATACAGCGCCAAGGGTTTCGGCTTGGCGTTGACGTATCGCACTGCCGCGTCGACTGAGCCGATGCGAATCACCGGCAGGATCGGGCCGAAGATCTCGTCGGCCATGACCGGATCGTCCGCCGCCGGATCGAGAATGACGGTAGGTTCCATGCGCAGCGTCGATCGATCGGAGCCGCCGCCCATCACCACGGTGCCGGTCGTCGTGCCGATCAACCTGGCGAGCCGATCGAACTGACGGTCGTTGACGATTCGCTGCGAGGTGTTCGGCTCGGCCGACCGGAATCGTTCGACGTTTTCGGCGATCTTGGCCACGAGTTCGCCCGCGATGGCTCGCTCGGCCAGTACGTAGTCCGGCGCGATGCAGGTCTGCCCCGAGTTGAGCAGTTTCACCCAGGCGATGCGCCGGGCGGCGACGTCGATGTCGGCGTCCGCAGTCACGATGACCGGACTCTTGCCGCCCAACTCCAGCGTGACGGGGGTCAGCGTCGGCGCCGCGCCGGCCATGATCTTCCTACCCACCTCGGTGCCGCCGGTGAACAGAGCGTGATCGAAACCCTGAGCCAGTAGCGCCTGCGTCGTCGCGCCGTCCCCTTCAGCGATACGAATCGCCTGGGGGTCAAGGTATTGCGGCAGCAGGCGGGCGAGGAGCGCAGAGGTCGCTGGAGCAAGTTCGGAGGGCTTGACGACGGCGCAGTTGCCGGCGGCGACGGCGGCGACCAGCGGGCTGACGCTCAGATAGAAGGGGTAGTTCCACGGGCCGATGACCAGCACCACGCCGAGCGGGTCGTACTGCACCCAGCCCTTGGCCGGTAGTTGGCTCAGCGGCAGACCGACGGGACGCCGGCGCATCCACTTCTTGAGGTGCTTACGTGCGTAGGCCGCCTCGGCCTTGGTGGAGGCGATGTCGGCCAGCCAACCCTCGAACGCCGAGCGGCCCAGGTCGGCAGCGAGGGCATCGACGATCTCCTGCTCACGTTCCTCGCACAGTCGCTCGATGCCGCGCAGCTGGTCGATCCGCCACGACAGCTCGCGCGTGCGACCGGTGGCGAACACCTTGCGCAGCGTGTCGACCACCGCGGTCTCCTGCTCGTACGCCGTTGAACCAACCACTCGCTTCACCACCTTCGTCAGATTCCGTACCGTCTACGCGACATTTGAAATGTAAGTTACGTTATATATGACAGTCAAGACCTCTTGCGCAGGAAATATATGTGGACCTACATTTGAACCGGAACGACGAGAGGAATCACCCATGAGCGCCACTTCCCTACGTGGACGACGGATCGCGATCACCGGCGCCGGCCGCGGCATCGGTCTGGCCACCGCCAGGGCGTTGTACCAGCGCGGAGCCACCATCGTGATCGGCGACCTGGACAACGAGTCGGCAGCCGCTGCCGCCAACATCGTCGGCCCCGGCACCGAGTCCTTCCCAGTGGATGTGTCCGACTACGAGTCCTTCGCGGCGTTCCACAAAGAGGCGACGGCCGACGCCCCGCTCGACGTTCTGATCAACAACGCCGGGATCATGCCGATCGGGCGGTTCCTCGATCAGTCCGCCGACAGGCACCGTCGCGCCGTCGAGATCAACGTCATGGGTTGCATCAACGGCATGCACCTGGCGCTGCCGGCCATGGTGGAACGCGGCTCGGGCCACATCATCAACATCGCCTCGTCGGCCGGCAAGACGCCGGTGCCCGGTGGCCTCACCTACTGCGGCACCAAGGCCGCCGTCATCGCGCTCACCGAGACCGCCCGCGTCGAATATGCCGATACGGGCGTGCAATTCACCTGCGTCATGCCGTCATTCACCAACACCGAGCTCATCGCCGGGACCGCCGGCCTGAAGTTCATCCCGACCGCGCAGCCCGAAGATGTCGCTCAGGCAATCGTGGCTGCCGTCGCACAGCCAACTGCGGATGTGTTCGTGCCCAAGGTCATCGGACCGATCCTGCGCACGCAGCCCCTCATCGGGCGCCGGCTGCGCGATGCCATCAACACGCAGTTGGGCGCATACAGCACCTTCCTCGACTTCGACCCGAAAGCCCGCGCCGAGTACCAGCACCGCATCGACGAGTCGTAATTCAGCGGATCGTCAGACCCGTCACCGCCCGCGAGATGACCAACCGCTGAATCTCACTGGTGCCCTCGAAGATGGTGAAAATCTTGGCATCTCGGTGCATCCGCTCGACCGGATAGTCACGGGTGTAGCCGTTGCCGCCGAGAATCTGAATCGCCTCGTCGGTCACGTACACGGCGGTCTCGCTGGCCACCAGTTTCGCCATCGAGCCCTCGGCATTTTCGAACGGCACATTGTTGCGCGCCATCCAGCCGGCCCGCCACACCAACAGCCGGGCGGCGTCGATGCGGGCCTTCATGTCCGCCAGCTTGAAAGCGATGGCCTGGAATTCGCCGATCTTCTTGCCGAATTGCTCACGCTGGCAGGCATATTCGAGGGCATATTCGTAGGCGGCCCGGGCCACCCCGACTGCCATCGCGCCGACCGTCGGACGTGTCCGCTCGAACGTCTTCATCGCGGCCTGGCCGCCCGCCGACGCACCCGACTTCACCCGAGCCACCCGGGCTTCGAACTTCTCCCGGCCGCCGAGGATCGCGTCCTCCGGCAGCCGCACGTTGTCGAGCACCACCTCGGCGGTGTGCGACGCCCGGATGCCGTGCTTCTTGAACTTCTGGCCCTGGGTCAAGCCCTTGGTGTCCGGTCCGATGACGAAGCTGGCCTGCCCGCGCGACCCGAGTTCGGGGTACACCGACACGACCACGATGTGCACGTTGGCGATGCCACCGTTGGTGGCCCAGGTCTTGGTTCCATTGAGCACCCACTCACGGGTGGCCTCGTCATACCGGGCCCGGGCCCGGATGGACCCGACGTCCGAGCCGGCGTCGGGCTCAGATGAACAGAAGGCCGCAACCTTCGGATCCGCGGCCGTGCCGAACATTTCCGGCAGCCAGCGGCCTATCTGTTCAGGAGTTCCGTTACCCGCCAAGGCCGCGGCGGCCAGACCCGTACCCATGATCGACAGCGCGATACCGGCGTCACCCCAGAACAATTCCTCGAACACTGTGAGCATGCCGAGCCCGCTCGGCTCGGCAGCCTGGGTGGCGAACAGCTCTGGTGAGTACAGCCCGATTTTCGCCGCTTCCTGGATGATCGGCCACGGAGTCTGTTCCCGCTCGTCCCATTCCGCGGCGGCAGGGCGTACGACCTCTGCGGCGAATTGGTGCACCCAGTCGCGCACCTCGATGACGTCATCGCTGAGCTGCAGTGAGAATGTCATGTCACTCCTGTTGGTAGTCAAAGGGTTTCAGTTCCACAATCCATCAACTGCTGCGCCAAGCGGTACCACCGACGTATAGGTACCGAATTTGGCGCTCGAGCATCGCGGTGGCCGCGTCCAGGTCGCGCGCCGTGGTCTCTTCGTCGAGCCCGCGCGCGATGACCTCGAGCATCGAATCGATACCAGCGAGAATGGTGGCCATCAACATGCTCGACAGCATCTCCACATCACCGACGCTCCACGACCGAATGGGCTCGAACCGGGCCATGTAGGTGGCCAACTGGCTGGCGTACAAGCGGATCTCCGACCGGATCTCACGCCGGAGTACCGAATGGCCGGCCGCGCGTTGGCGAGCCAGGAACGCCAGGTGCGCATGGTCGCGCGAGACCACACCACGAAGTGCCTGCACACCGACGTGGATGGCGCCGCCGGACGAATCGATGTCGAGATTGGCCATCTCGCCCATGATCTCGCGCAGCGTGCGAAACGTCTCATGAATCACCGCAAGGCCGAGGTCATCGAGCGACTGGAAGTAGCGATAGAACGCCGACGGCGCGACACCTGCCTTGCTGGCCAGTTGCCGCAGGCTCAGCGCGTCGAAGCTCGACCCGCTGGCCGTCAGATCCAGCGCCGCCGTCATCAGCGCACGGCGGGTGTGCTCGCGGCGCTCCTGCTGTGTCCGGCGCCCATGCCGATCCCGCCCCTTGCCGGAGTCCGCCTCGACGGATAGAGAGCGTCTGTTCTCTGTGTCACCGGTCACGAATCCAATTCTAGCTATTGACCTCGGCATACCGGCAACCATATCTTACGGAACATTCGTTCTCTAACTCGAATGGAGAGATCATGGCACGCATCGCGACCCGCCTACCCGGCGAGCGCAACCTCGCCGAAGAAGACCGCGACCGGATCGCCGAGATCCGGGGCGAGCTCATCCGCATCGGTAACGGCTGGCGCGAGCGCCATCCGTTCCTCACCGCTCACCAGGACGGCGTCGGGATGGCGATCTTCCTGACGTCGATCGCCGGCGTACTCGTCGATGCCGCGCTATACGCGGCCGGCATCCTGCCCTGGTACGCGACCATCCTGATCACCGCGTTCTGGCTGTCGTTGCTGCACGAACTGGAGCACGACCTCATCCACTCGATGTATTTCCGGCAGCACCGCGCGGTGCACAACGTGATGATGTTCGGGGTCTGGTTCTTCCGGCCGAGCACCATCAACCCCTGGATCCGGCGGACGCTGCACCTGCACCACCACGAGGTGTCGGGCACCGATTCAGACCTCGAGGAGCGGGGCATCACCAACGGCGAAGGCTGGGGCAGCCACCGACTGCTCAGCCTGCTCGACTCGATGCTCGGCATCTACAGCAAGCCGCTCCGGCAGCAGGCCATCGTCACCGCCTACATCAACCACGAGGCCCGTTCCGCCGAGGAGGCGCGCCAGCTCGCCGCCAAGACACTCGCGGTGTACTTCCCGCTGGGGATCATCCACTACACGCTGTGGCACCTGTTCATCGGCTTGCACGTGTTCGAATTCGTCACCGGCACCAGCATTTCCGGCAGCTGGGTGACGGCCTTGAACTTCGTCGCCGTCACGCTGCTGGCACCGAACGCGGTGCGCACGTTCTGCCTGCACTTCGTCAGCTCCAACATGCACTACTACGGCGACGTCGAGAAGCACAACGTCATGCAGCAGACCCAGGTATGGACAGCCAAGTGGCTCAAGCCTTTCCACGCCCTCTGCTTCAACTTCGGCGAGACCCATGCCATCCACCACTTCCTGGTCCGCGACCCGTTCTACCTGCGCGAGGCGATCAAGCACGATTGCCAGAAAGTACTGCGCGACAACGGTGTCCGGTTCAACGACTTCGGTACCTTCCACCGGGCCAACCGCTTCAGCCTCGCCCCGGCGCACGTCGAGCCCTGACCGCACCACTTCTCCGAACGGAAACACAATGACCGAGACCCAAACCGCCCAGCTGTGGATCTGCGTGCGCTGCGGCATGATCTACGACCCTGCCGACGGCGACCCTGACAGCGGGATCGCGCCCGGCACCGCGTTCGAGGACATCCCCGACAACTGGGTGTGCCCCGTCTGCGGTGTCAGCAAGGACGAGTTCGTCCCCTACGAAGAATGATTCGAAGCTGACGCTCCCGCAGTCCGCCAGGCGGCATTGCGCAGCATCCGCAGGCCGTTGAGCCCGACGATGATCGTCGACCCCTCGTGGCCGGCCACTCCCAACGGCAGGGGTAGCGTGCCGAACAGGTCCCAAACCACCAGCACGGCAATGAATGTCGCGGCAATGGCCAGATTGGCCATCACCACGCGGCGGGCTCGTCGGGACAGTGCGATCACCGCGGGAATGGCGCGCAGGTCATCACCGATAACCACGGCGTCCGCGGTCTGCAACGTCAGGTCCGATCCCGCACCACCGATCGCGATGCCGGCATGCGCAGCAGCCAGCGCGGGCGCGTCATTGATGCCGTCACCGACCATGACGAGGCGCGTGCCGTCGGCTTGCAACTCGCGGACGGCGGCCACCTTGTCGTGCGGCAGCAGGCCGGCCCGCACCTCGACGATGCCGACCTGACCGGCCAATTGCCTTGCTGCAGCAGCATTATCGCCAGTGAGCAGCACCGGATGCTGCTCGGTGAGGTCGGCAACGCCGGCGACTGCAGCCTCGGCGTCCGGGCGCAGTTGGTCGGTCAGTCCGAGCACAGCGACAGACCGGCCATCGACCCCGACGATCACCGCGGTGCAGCCGCGCTGTTCCACCTGCGCCACCGCGCCGGCGCTTGCGGTCGACGGCGCGGACACGGTGACCGCGCGTCCGTCGACGGTGGCCCGCACGCCGCGGCCCGGTTCGGCAACGAAATCGGCAACACGCGGGAAGGCCAGACGACGCGCCTTCGCCGCACGAACGATGGCCGCGCCGAGCACGTGCTCGCTGGGATGTTCGGCCGCCGCCGCCAACGTCAGCACCTGAGCTTCGGTGAAATCGCCTGTCAGCAAATGAATTTCCGCGAGTTCAGGCGCGCCACGGGTCAGCGTGCCGGTCTTGTCGAAGGCCACGCGGGTGGTGGCGCCGAGCTGTTCCATCACCACTGCCGACTTGACCAGCACGCCGTGACGTCCGGCATTGGCGATGGCCGCCAGCAGCGGCGGCATCGTGGCCAGCACCACTGCGCACGGTGACGCCACGATCATGAAGGTCATGGCCCGCAGCAGGGCCGCGCGCACGGTGTCTCCCGCCAACAGGGGCACGACGAACACCGCGAGGGTGACGACGACCATGCCGAGCGAGTACCGCTGCTCGACTTTCTCGATGAACAGCTGCGTGCGCGCTTTGGTCCGCGACGCCTCGTCCACCAGTGCCGCGATGCGCGCCACCACCGAGTCGGCAGCCCGTCGGTCCACCTGGATCCGCAGCGCCCCAGTGCCGTTGAGCGTGCCGGCGAAGACTTCGTCGCCGACGCTCTTGTCCACGGGCAGTGGCTCACCGGTGATCGTCGCTTGGTCAACCTCGCTGGCGCCGTCGACCACCGTGGCGTCGGCGGAGATCCGCTCCCCTGGCCGCACCAGCACCACGTCACCGACCGCGAGCTCAGCGGCCTTCACCACTTGCTCGCCGTCGTCCGACAGCCGGGTCGCGGTGTCGGGGGCCAAGTTCAGCAGACCGCGGACCGAATCCTCGGTACGTGCGGTCGCCAGCGCTTCCAGCGCCCCGGAGGTCGCGAAGATGACGATCAACAACGCACCGTCGGTGACCTGGCCGATCGATGCCGCGCCGATCGCGGCGACGACCATCAACAAGTCCACGTCGAGGGTCTTCGCGCGGAGGGCCTGCAGACCGGCCAGCGCCGGTTCCCAACCGCCGGTGACGTAGCAGGCCAGGTACAGAGCCCACCATGCCCACGTCGGCCCGCCAGCCAGCTGTATCACCAGACCAGCCAGGAACAACACCAAAGCTGCTGCAGCCCAGCGCATCTCGGATAGGTCGAGCCACCCGCGGCGTGACCGGTTCAGCGCCGTACCGGCCGTTACCGGCGGGACGACCTGGGTCACCGTCGCCATGACGCACCTCGTAAACGCATGCGGCCAACGTTATCAGAACAAATGAATACGTCTTCATGTGTATGCGCTAGTACACTACAACGATGGGACACGGTGTCGAGGGGCGTGATCGCCCGACCGGGCGTCTCGACGCCGACGCCGCAGCTCAGGTCGCTACGACACTGCAGGCACTGGCCACCCCCAGCCGGCTGATGATTCTCACCGAGCTACGCCAAGGTGCCCGCTCCGTCACAGACCTCGCCGATGCGATAGGCCTCGAGCAGTCCCTCGTCTCCCACCAGCTCCGCCTGCTGCGCAATCTCGGACTGGTGAGCGGCACCCGCAGCGGACGCAGCATCGTCTACAGCCTCTACGACAACCACGTCGCGCAACTGCTCGACGAAGCCGTCTATCACAGCGAGCACCTGAGACTGGGGCTGGCAGATCGGGCCTGACCCATAGGCGAGGAGAACCGTGTCCACGACACCCACGAGCACCAATGTCGCGACCTTCGAACGATTCCACTGCAGTTGCAACAGCGGGGACGTCGACGACATCGTGAGCACGATCGACGATGTCTTCCATCCCGACGCCGTCGTCCATTCACCGCTGTCGGCCGGCTCCGGGCCGGACACCATGAAACGCATCTGGACCCTGCTCCTTCGCGCCTTCCCCGACATTCACGTCATGGTCGACGACATGGTCGTCGACCATGACAAGATCGCCTCGCGGCAGACGGTGACCGGAACACATCTCGGCGAGTACCGCGGCCTGGAGCCGACCGGGAAACCCGTTGTGTACGAAGAAATGTTCATCATCCGGTTCTCCGACGGACAGATCGCCGAGGTCTGGGGTGTCGTCGACACCCTCGCCCAGCTGCAACAGCTCGGCGCGATCCGCCTCTAGCTCGCCGGATACGCGTGGATCAGCGCCGTGGTGAGCTTGGGGACGGCGTGGACCAGATGATGCTCGGCGTCGTGAGCGATCCGGTGGGCCTGCGCCAGGCTCAGGTCAGGATCGAGGTCGAGCTCCACGTCGGCATGCAGGCGGTGCCCCATCCAGCGCATGCGCACACTGTGCACCGACCGCACGCCAGGTTCGGCCGCCAGGGACCGCTCGGCCGTGTCGACGAGCGCCGGGTCGACGCCATCGAGCAAGCGACGGAACACATCTCGCACCGCGGTGCGCAGTACGGCCAGGATCGCCACCGTGATGATCAACCCGACGATCGGGTCCGCGAGCGGATACCCAAGGGCCACCCCGCCGGCGCCGAGCAGCACCGCCAGTGAGGTGAATCCGTCCGTGCGCGCGTGCACGCCGTCGGCGACCAACGCCGCCGAACCGATCTGACGTCCCACCCGGATGCGGTAGACCGCCACCGTTTCGTTGCCGAGGAATCCGACCAACCCGGCCAGCGCCACCCACCCCACGTGATCGATGACCTGGGGGTGGATCAACCGCTGCACCGCCTCATAGCCGGCGATGATCGCCGACAGCGCGATCATGCCGACCACGAACAACCCCGCGAGGTCCTCGACTCGGCCGAACCCGTACGTGTAGCGGCGGGTTGCGGCCTTGGCGCCCAACGCAAATGCGATCCACAATGGCACCGCAGTCAGCGCATCGGAGAAGTTGTGGATCGTGTCGGCGGCCAGCGCCACCGACCCCGACACCACCACGATGGCGATCTGCACGACCGTGGTGAGGCCCAGCACCAGCAGGCTGATCTTCACGGCCCGAATACCGGCCGCACTCGATTCGAGCGCACTGTCCAGGCTGTCCGCCGCGTCGTGGGAATGCGGCGCGAAGATGCCCTTGACCACACCCCGGACGCCGTGGTCATGCGGATGGTCATGGTCATGATGGTGGTGGTGTTGATGCCCACTCATTGTCGGCCCCTTTCGAGGCTCCGCAGGCCGGCATCCTGGCGATGATGGGCCGGCACACCGGGACCGGCATGTTCGGCGTTGTGCACGGCATCCACCACCAGCTGGCGGATGTGCTCGTTCTCCAGGCTGTAGAAGATCGTCGTCCCGGCACGACGGGTCTGCACCAACCGCGCCATCCGCAGCTTCGCCAGATGCTGCGATACCGACGGAGCGGGCTTGCCGACGCGCTCGGCCAGTTCATTGACCGACAGCTCGGATGCACTCAACGCCCACAGCAGGTGGACGCGGGTCGGGTCGGCGAGCATCCGGAACACCTCGACCACCAGGCGCACCTGATCATCGGCGAGCGGCGCCGGCATCTGCTTACCTGCATTCATACGCAGATAATAGACCGTTGGCCGCACCGCGATCCTCGGATCAGCGCTCAGCTGCCGCGGTCGACCATGTCGAACACCTTGACCGCATGCGAAAACGGCTGCGATGTAACACCTATCGGACCGAACGGATGATCGAGGGTGTAGATGACGTACATCAACAACGACAACAGGACGGCAACCGCGCCGACAAGGATCGCGTGGGCACGGCCATTTTCCAGCCGCATGAAGCACGTCAGCAGGATCAGCACCGTCCCGCCGAAGATCAAGGCACACCACAGCAAGGTGGGGATGCGCTGCCTGGCATTGAGGATGCGCTCGCTGCGATCCGAGGCCAGCACCGTCAGCTCACTCAGGAACTGCGAATCGATCGGGCTCGCGGTCGGCCCCGAACTATGCGTTCCCACAATGCGATACAGCTCGCCGAGCGCAACGCGACCGTTGTTGCTGATGTCCGCGAATTCGTCCATGCCCCAGGCAGGGCCCTGCACTGCGGCGGCGTACTTACGCAGCTGTTCACGCACCTGCGCCTGCTCCGGCTGGGGCATCGCGATGGTTTGGCGATACAGGGTCGTCAAGGTCGACGCTTCGTTGGCGACATTGGTCTCGGCACTGAGGAACTGCTGCCAGCCGACGACGACCGTGAACCCGAGGAGCGCCCCGTAAACCAGGCCGACGACGGTCAGGAACGGAGACAGGAACGAGTTCTGTTCCGGACGCGCATCGCGCGCGATGATGCGGCGCGTCACGAACACACAGCCGACCGCCACACAGACCGCTCCGCCGACGACCAAGGCCAGCAGGAGCCATGCACCGAACACCCCTAGATCACCCATAGTGGACCAAGCATGCCAATCGCGCCGCGACGTTGCCAAGCATTCTCCGCAAACTGCCTGAAGCACGAAACCGCACAGCACCACGCAGTTGTCGGGTCCGCCGGCAACGTGCGGCGGCGGCGACATCGACCACCGGCCCGACGAGCACACCGGGGCTCTCCCAGAAAATGTCGTCCGGGTCAATCCGCCTGCTACAGTCCGGCTATATCCGGCGCCGATCGACGCCGAACCTGGCACTGTGGAAAGGAATACGGCAATGGTCTTCACCAAATCGGGCGCCCAGCGGGCGGTCGTGGCTGCCGCAGGAGCCGTCATGGCCGTCATGGCTGTCGCGCTGCCGACTTCGGGTCAGGCGATGGCCGCCCCGACTGCCCCCAACTGCACCCCCGCCGACCTGGCCGGCGTGGCATCGGGCGTCGCGGCCGCCGCCTCCGCCTACCTGTTCACGCACCCGGACGTCAACGACTTCTACGGCAGCCTGCAGGGCAAGCCCCGCGATGAGGTGGCCAACGACGTGCGCACCTTCTTCGACGCAAACCCGCAGGCGCACAATGAACTCCGGGCGATCCGTCAGCCCATGACCGATTTCCGCGAGCGCTGCGGCCTGGCGCAGCCCGACCGCCCGCTGCTCGGCGAATGATGCGCCTCGTCGCTGCCGCGTTGGCAGCTGCAGCCGTGCCCGGATTGATCGCCGTCGCCCCTGCCGGTACCGCGAGTGCCGACGTCTGCTTCGGCGCCGGACGACGCATCACGGTCAGCGGATGCACCGACTTCGGCGCCGTCGCGCCATACGCTCCGCCGCCGGCCTACTACGCGCCGCTGCCCGAGGACATGCCGCCGCCCCCGCCGCCACCACCCGTGCAGGGGTGCGTCGGCTGGAACGGCCGCTGGGTCAGCGCCAACACCTGCCGCTAGTACGCCCTCGCCGCGGCCGGCTGGTCCGCGGCGTCGGCGCGGCCGCGCAGCGCCCAGTGCAGGCGTTTGGCCGCGGCCAAGGTGCCGCTGGGCGCGTGCGGCTGCCCATAGTGAATGAGCAACGTGACGCGCCGCTGACCTGAGGCGATCGGCATGTTGGCGTGCAAGCTTCGATAGCCCCAGAACAGGTACACGTCACCGACATTCATGTCGACGACGGTCGGGCCGCCAGCGCGGCCGAGGCTCTGCAAGATCCGCTGCCGGAACGTTGCGCTCTGGTGGACGATCTTCTCGAGGATGTTGATCGCCACAGACCGCCGGAACGGCCGCTTGTTGAAGTAGCCCACCAGCTCGCCTGAGCGGCCCGGCTCCGCGTCGGGGATGAACAGCGGGACCACCATGGTCACGACGCTGGCGTCGTAGTGGAACCACCACGCGTCACCGTCGGCGTGCGGACCGGCCACGATGCGCACCGCGGTACCGGCCAATTCGTGCGCCCGGTCCGGGAAGCGCTGGCGCACGACATTGTCGAGAAATGTGCGAACCGAATCGCTGGCCATGAACGCATGAATCGACTCAAGGTGCCCATCCTGTGGCGATAGGACGAAATGGTCTTTCTCGCCATGCGCGGCCAGCCAACGGTCGATTTCCGCGCGGGAATCGATCACCCAATCCCATTGCACGGCGTTTGCTACCTGAGCGACACCCGTCGCGTCCAACTGGCGCGCCACATCGACGGGATCGCACGCGTTCATGTCAAATTCACACATTTGGACGGAAGTGTAGACAACCAGAGAACGTCGTTACCACAATTGCTGCGATTTGACATTTACCCCGGAATGACCATTCCATTCGACGCCCGGTCGCGTGATTCTGCAATTGCGTAAATAATGCCAAATTTCCGCACCCCACGTGCAGAAATCGGTCCCCTTCCCGCCGGAGAAGGGGGCCGATCCGTTTTGCGTCAGGCGGCGGCTTTCGCCGCGGCCGAGTTGCGCTACCGCTAGATCCGGGTAAGTCCGAGAACCGGAATCGTCCGCGCAGTCTTCCGCTCATATTCAGCGAAGTTCTCGAAGCGGTCGGCCTGCGTCTGGTAGATGCGGTCCCGTTCAGCACCGTGCACCTCGCGCACCCGAACCCCGTACCTGGCGGGCCCGATTTCGACTGACACCTGCTCGGGATGGGCCACCGCGTTGTGGTACCAGGCCGAGCTCGTGTCCTTGCCGTTGTTGGATGCGAAGACGTAGATCTCGTCGCCGTCAGACTTCTGGTACGCCATCGGGTTCAGTCGCGGCTGGCCGGACTTGGCTCCGACGGTGTGCAGGATCAGCATGTCGAACTGGGCGAACCAGCCATCGACCGCGCCGTTTTCGCGGATCTGGCTGATCACGTCGTTGTGGAAATCCGTCTCGTCTCCGGAAGTGCTCATGACTCCATGATGTCGCCGCCGACCACCTATGTCAATCAAATTGATATAGGTGGAAGTGTGTTGCCGACCACTCTCATCGGCCCCGTCGCCAGGAACTAGCGGTCGAGCTCGCGAAGGCCGGCGACGGTGTCCGCGAGTGTGATCCGCGGATCGCGGTAGGTGACGCCGAGTTCCCGTTCGCTTGGCGTGTCGTCGGACTCCGGCATCTGCGTGAAGTACTGCATGCCTGCTTCGGTGAACGGCGCACCGTACGGCAGATAGGGACCGAGCCGGTCGAACAACCGGCCCGCGCCGCGCAGCAGCGAACCAGGCACCGGGACGTTGACGACGCGCTTGTCGCCGGCCTCGCTGAGCAGCTTCACCAGTTCGGCGATCGGAATCCGATGACCGCCGGCCATGTAGCGGCGCGGTCCGCGTTCCGGCTCGAGCAGCGCGACGTGCAGGGCAGCGAGGTCGCGAACGTCCACGACCGACCAGGCCGCGTCTCCGCCTGCCGGAATCGCCCCGAATTGCAGGGCCGCGGCAACGCCCTCCCCGGCTTCACCGAACTGGTCGCCGACCGGCGGACCCAGCACCATCCCGGGATAGGTCACGTTCACCGGCGCGCCGCCGTCCTGCATTCCCCGGGCGTAGATGTCGACCTGCGCTTTGGAACGTCCGTAGCCGTCGGTGCCGCCGACCACCGGCAGGTCCGCTTCCAGGGTTTGCAGGCCGGGGTGAAACAGCGCGGTGAAGCTCGAGACGTGAATGATCGGATCGAGTCCGAGCGCCGCGGCGCCCCCGAGCACATTGCGGGTGCCGTCCATGTTGGTGGCCAGCATCTGTGCCGTCTGGCTCGGATCGGTGGCGACCAGGGCGGCGGCGTGCAGGACGGCGTCGCACCCGTCGAGTGCCCGCATGACCGAATCGCGATCGGTGATGTCACCGACCGCGTAGTCGGAAACGTCGACGCCGAGTTTGGCGACGCTGGTGTGCAGCCGGTCCGGATTGCGCACCAGGAACCGAACCGAATGTCCGGCGTCTGCAATCGCTTTCGCGCTCTACCCGCCGACAAATCCAGTGCCACCCGTGATCAGCACGCGCACGATCCAACCCCCTACTGTTGCGAGAACCCCCGTTGCGGAGCCGACGCTACGGCCGGCAGCGGCGCCATTGGCGCCCGTCGCCCGCGCTCCGGGAGCGACCTTGGTCACGTGACCGCCCATTGGGACACGATCCGCCCGCGGCTGGTCACACACAGCCCACTGGCCTCACTTACATCACGAACGCGCCGTCACCGCGAGCCCGAATACCCGGTCGACGGCTCGCCAACTAACATGAGGCGTCCCCCGCCCCCGGGGACCTGTCGAAAATCCCGATGCCGCTGATCAGCGTGGGTGCAATTTTTAGTCGCGGAACGCGCCTACCCCGATTTCGGAACGCGCCGGATCTACCCCACCGCGGGGACCGCGGGTTGCTGGTCAAGCCAGTCGGCCATCTCCAATGGCGTGCGTGGCAGGACGGTGCCGAAGATGTCCAGTTCACGACTCGACCTGACCGCGTGCATCGCCTTCTTGTCCGAAAAACGGCATCACAGTAGGCAACGGCGACGGCCAGCGCGTCGATGTCATGCACGTCGTTCGTGCTCCATTTGTTGGACGCGTTCTTGAAGTAGTGAACCTTCATGGCGATCGCCACGGGCAGTCCACGCGCGGCGAGCTCGTTCTGCTCAAAAGCTTTCAGCCGCGCAACGAAGGTCTATCGCCGCTCGACTACCACATTAGATATGGCCCGCCGGCCATCTCGACGGACGCCTCGGTCTTCGTCATCCCTATCCGCGCGCATTGGCATGATCAGCTCTTCCCCGAGTGTGCATCTGATGCCGTCGGGGATCAGCTCACGTTCCCCGACATCGCCGGCCAAGCAACTCGACCGTGGGGGAACGCGTTACGAAAAGCCCACTTGTGCAACGCTCCAACCAATCAGATGCGCCCTGGCGATGTCATCTTGTTTCTACCGGTCGGGCCTGCAGGTCGTTTCGGTTGTCGGCGTCGTCGAGCACGCGCACCGCACATCCTCTCCGACGAAGTGCTCAATCTCGTTGCGGGTCGCACGGTTTACGGTACCGACGACATCTCAGAGCTGGCGGCACATTCCCGCGGTGTACTAATCCTGCTGTTTCGTAAGGATCGCGGCGTCGAGCCACCGTGGACCGACTCGGAACTCATTGCCAACGGTGTGCTCAAGGGGCCGCCACAAACGGTAACCAAGGTGAAGGAGGTTGGCACCCAATGGGTTCACCAACAACTGGCCGACAGGTAGTGCTCTCCATCCACCCCCAGTTCGCTGAGGCGATCATGGACGGGCGGAAACTTGTTGAGTTCCGGAAGCGGCCGCTCGCGAACGACGTAACTATTGTTTGGGTGTACGCCACTGCGCCCGTTCAACGGGTCATCGGGTACTTCGAAGTCGACCGCACGGTTACCGCGGCGCCGCATGTACTTTGGCGCAGATTTTCCAAAGTGGGATGCATCGAACGCATCGCCCTTCGATCGCTACTACGCGGGCTACCCTGCTGGCGCAGGCATCGGTATCAGATCAGCCGTTCGACTTGAGAGTCCGCTCGCCATCTCCGATCTTCTGCCGTCTGGCGTGCCTCCGCAGAGCTTCGCCTACGTAAGCCCATTCGTTGCCGACCGGCCGACCGGCGAGCCAACTAGTGTCGCGCGTCATTAATTAGTTGACAGTGTGGGATGATGGTGTATGCCGTCATCTGCACTGCTGATCAGTCCTGAAGATCGTGTGACGTTGGAGTCGTGGGTTCGGTCCTCGACGATGCCTGCCGGACGTGTGGAGCGGGCGCGGATCGTGTTGGCGGTTGCCGATGGCGCGGGGACCTCGAGTGCGGCCCGGCAGGTCGGGGTGTCGCGTCCGACCGTGATCAAGTGGCGGGATCGGTTCGCCGCGTTGGGCATTGACGGTCTGGACGATGAGCCGCGCAGCGGTCGGCCCAAGACGGTCGACGATGCGGCGATCCTGGCAGCCACACTCGACCCGCCCCCGGATTCGCTGGCGGTGACCCACTGGTCGAGCCGGCTGCTGGGAAAGCACTTGGGTGTCGGGGGTGCCACGGTGGCCCGCGCGTGGCGCCGCTACGGGGTCAAACCGTGGCGCCGGCAGACGTTCAAGTTCTCCACCGATCCGGAGCTGGAAGCCAAAGTCCGTGATATGGTGGGTTTGTATCTGAACCCGCCCGAGAAGGCGATCGTGTTGTGCGTGGACGAGAAAAGCCAGATCCAGGCCTTGAACCGGACCCAGCCGATCCTGCCGATGCGTCCGGGTCTGCCCGAGAAAGCCACCCACGACTACCAGCGCAACGGCACCGCCACCTTGTTCGCGGCGCTGGAGATCGCGACCGGGAAAGTGACCGACCGCTGCTACGAGCGCCACGGCAAGGCCGAATTCCTGGACTTCCTCAAGACCGTCGCCCGCGCCTACCCGCGGCGGCGGTTGCACGTGGTGTGCGACAACTACCACACCCACAAACACGCGGACATCAACGCGTGGCTGGCCAAAAATCCGCGTGTGACACTGCATTTCACCCCGACATCAGGATCCTGGCTGAACATGGTCGAAGTGTTCTTCTCGATCATCACCCGCCAAGCGATCCGCCGGGGATCATTCGACAGCGTCAAAGAACTCATCGGGGCCATCACCACATTCATCGACGGCTGGAATCAGCGCTGCCACCCGTTCGTGTGGACCAAGACCGCAGAAGAAATCCTGCCACACGCCCGTAAAACAAATTCAGACGCGCGACACTAGCCCGCACTTGACCCAATCCCTGGCATCGATGCGTGACATGACGATCACACTGGTGGATACGCGGGGGGCGGATAAACACCGCGAAGAGCCCAGGGTAGCCAGGTGAAGAAGTATTCGACCTCGTCACTGGCGTCGTAATCCGGAACAGGATCCATGGCTGCACCTACCTCTCGGAGCGCACTGCTGAATCCGATGATGGCGACGGCTCGGCCGCAAACCAGCGGACACACAAGAACGTTGTTGTTGTTGCGCAACATGATTCGATTGGAGCACCAATGCCCACGTGGCTCATGCGGGCGCCCCGTAGACGGCGACGACGACCGACCGGTCGATGCTGTTTTCCGACCAGACCCCCATCAGGGTGTAGGCGCAGTTACTCATGATCGTCATGGCAGCGGGGTCGTAGTACCACTGGTTGAGGATGTCAATGTTGTTGATCGCGAGCGCCGGATTGATCGCGACCGTTTCGGCTACGGCACCCCTGAAGCCCGCGGCACGTGCTCGGTCAGTCACGGTGGAACCGTCAGATCCGATGTCTCCGTCGAGGTTTCGGTTCGCCATGAGGTCATCGGCGTGCCATACGGCCGCCAACTGTAGCTGCGGAAAGCTGCGCACGTCGTTGGTGCAGCCGGCTTGATGTTGGATGGTGTACACGTTGGCCACCACGCTGTTGTCGAGGCGCTTGTTGTCCGCGCGCGCAGTACCCGGGAGCGCGCCACTTGCGTGCGGTGTCCACACCGATGCCCAGCATGGCCGCGATCGCCGCGTTCGACACGCCCTCGGCGGCCCGCAGCACGATGGTGGCTCGCTGGACAAGGCGATGCTCGGTGCGCCCGGCCCGGACCATGCGGCCCAGTTCACGGCGCTGTGAACCGGTCAGCGTTATCCGTTCCGTGCTGATCGGCGGCATCCTCACGCTCCAACCTGAAGTCCCAACAGTCACTTCAGTTTCAAGCTTCCCCGGATACGAGCTGGTTCACGACACGCCCGTCGGGCAGGATCAGTGCTCATGGCCGCACCACCGCCGTCGACGAAAACCTCGCTGCAGCAGCGGTTGTCTCAACGCGCCCGCGACCGGTGGCCGCAGCTGACCGGTGTCGATGTGCGGTTTCGCGCCCAATTCGCCTACGTCAGCGGAGAATTCGCCGACGGCGAGGTTCTCCCGCTGATGCGGCTGCGCTACGGAGGATCCGCCGTCCGCTGGGGCTTCGCGATCTACCTGGCAAGCAAGAACGGCTACGAGGACACCGTCCTGCCGACCGGATACACCGCAGGGTCGCCTGAGGATGGACTCGACACCGCCTGCGGCCTCTACCTGGGCGACCCGACCGCCTGGACCTGACCCCCGACGAACTTATGGGCGAGACCACTTAGTGATCGGCGCTGCGGAGTTCAACGATCATTGGCGCCACGGCGGGAATTGCCAAGGAAGCGGCACATGGAAGATCAGCACTGCAGATGCGGCGCAGAACCCGAGGAACGCGGGGATCACCAGGATCATCGACGTACGCAAGTAGCGGATAGTCGCGGCGACTTCGCTACTCTCCCATTGACGCAGATCATTTTCCGTCGAGATTGCTTTGAACGCGGGCCAGCCAAATGATGCCTGTAAGGCCAGAGAGAACGACGCGACTGCGCCAAAGCCCACACCGTTACGCCAGTTCTCTGCAGTGGTGCGCACCGATGGCAGCTGTTGGGAAATCAGTACGTCGATGCGCGCCGTAGCCGCGATCTCAGCATCGGTGGCTTCCCGAACCCGTAGAACACAGTATGGCTTGCGGCACATCATCGAGTGATTTCGATAGTCCCGGACTGTCCGCAGCCTGTGACGCTCGCCCACGGGCTACTGGAATGGGTCCCGGAAGCCGCCGGACAAGGTAGTGCCGTATCGGCCGCGCAAGCAGATCAGTGACTGGATCAACACTCCTACCCCTACCGTGACCGGGTCTGCGGCCGAGACGACGCCGAGCGCAACCTCACGGTTCCTGACGATGAGCATGTCACGGCGCCAACGCTATGGGTAGTCGAGCTGTCTACACCCAGTGCGGCAACGGAATTGACATAACATTCAAACACGACCCCGGCGCCAACCTGTTCGAGTAGCTGCTGGGTTTGCCATCTCGATGGTCGCCATCGCGTCGCCGCCCTTGGTATACGAAGGCTGTCCATCCCCCCCGCGCTACCACCAAAGAGGGGGATGAATGTCAATCGTCGCCAGATTAGCTCTGATGAGGAGCCGAAAACCACGCAGGAGGTTGTTGTGGCGAACTACAGAGATCCGACCGATCATTTCCGCACCACGCTGCCGCACACGGGTGAACGCTTCATCGACATCTACAGCTGGCCGGGAGTCATCTCCATCGTGCTCGGTGCGCTGGCACTGATCGGCGGCGTGGCCGCCGCCGCCTACCAGCAAAGTGATTGGGTTCCCACCGCCGGCATTGTGGGCATCTGTGCGATCGTCGGCGGCATCGCATGGCTCGTTCTCGAGCACCGGCGCGTGGTAAGCATCGAAAATCGCTGGCACGCCGAACACCCCGACGACAACACCTCCGCGTGAGGGGAATGCGCACGCCCGGCGGCGACGGTCCTCGCTGGTCGCCACGGCGTTTACGCTGTAGCTACCTGTAATCCCAAATTTCTGCTGACCAGTGTGGTTTGTCAGCAGCTTTGCGGCGTTCAAGGGTCGTTGCCGCTGCGCTTCCACCTAGGCCTGCCGCGCATACTGTCTGCGGTCCGTCACGTACCCATGTGTTCCTGTCCACGCCCGGCAATCACGCGCCCCTGGCGCCACCGCCGATTCCGCTAGATCGCAACAGCGGGTCGCCGCTGCGATCTGCTGGGTTATGACGCAACAGATCTGGCAATCAGTTCGACAGAGTTCCTGTGCCTGATCCGTGCCGCGCCGCTCGTCCCATACTCAGCGAACATTCGATGCCGACTCGCTTGCGGCGGGCGCACAGCAACACAATCCCCCGCCCAACAACCCACGTGAGGGGAGTATCCGAGCGAACTTCGGCGGATGCTGAACCAGCGAAACCACCACGCCTACAACGGATCGGATAGCCAGATGGACAAGGTTTACACCTGTGTCGATTGGGTCGTAATGACGGCTACCCGCCCGCCGCTTGCGGGTGACCGAGTCAGGGTGTCGCACGGAGTCTTTGGCAGACTCGGCCGAGTGTCGTCGACTTCGGCCGGTCACTTCGTTATACGCTACGACGACGGTGCCCGCGAAGTCATCGATCCTACCCGCCGCCAACTCTGGGTTCAGCAGTGATGCACTAGCGATGACCAGTGCGCCGGCATGCCGAGCGATGCCGAATGGGCGCCGCTGCGAACCCTAACTTGACGGCCAACACGCCCGGTCGCCCCGGCCGGAATTTTTCAAGGTGGATGAGTCCAGTGGGCGTTAGGCGGCTGTCGTGTCGGTCTCTGGGTGCTGTTCTGGGCTGGTCGGTTGATCCAGGCGGTGTCGGGCAGGTGGAGGATTTTCGGGACCGCGATGGTGCCGAAGCGGTGTGGGTGTCGGGCGCGGGCGTCGGCGAGCACGGCCCGCCGGTCGGCGGCTTTGTCGGTGGCCAACCCGTAGTGCACGTCGGCCGGTGTGTGCAGTCCGATGCCGGTGTGACGATGCTCGTGGTTGTACCACTGCGCGAAGGTGTCCATGAATTGCCTTGCCTCGCAGAGGGATCCGAACCGTTCAGGAAACTGGGGCCCGTACTTCAAAGTCTTGAACAACGCCTCGGAGTACGGGTTGTCGTTGGATACCCGTGGCCGCGAATGTGACCGGGTGACCTCGAGATCGGCGAGCAGCGTGGCGACGGTCTTGCTGGTCATCGACGTTCCCCGATCGGCGTGCACGACCTGCGGGACGCCGTGGACGGTGAAGACCTGCTCCATCAGTTCGGTTGCCAGAACACCGGATTCGTGGGCGTGGACGTGGACCCCGACGATGTAGCGGGAGTAGATGTCGATCATCACGTACGCGTCGAAGTAGGTGCCCTTCCCCGGGCCCGCGAGCTTGGTGATGTCCCACGAATACACCTGCTGCGGTGCGGTCGCGACCAGCTCCGGGCACACCTTCGCCGGGTGCCGTGCCAGCCGCCGGCGCTCAGCGACCATCGTGTTCTCTCCCAACACCCGATACATCGTGGACACCGAACACAGATAGACGCCCTCGTCGAGCAGTTGGGCATAGATCTGCAGCGGCGCGAGATCGACGAACCGGTCGCTGGTGAGCACCTCAAGGACCCGGCGCCGTTCGGCATCGGTGAGTTTGTTGACCGGCTGCACCGCAGGCTCGGCGCAGACTGCGGCTGTGAGCGCCGTCGCGGCGTTGCGCCGCCGGGTCGCGGTCGAGCGGACCAGCCCGGTCAATGTGGCTGCCCGCCTTGTCGATACACCATGTCCGGTCAGCATTGCGAAGGTCTCGGTCAGCGCTTCTTGCGCTGCTCGTCGGAATCCGCTCTCTCGGACAGTGACTCCAAGAGAGCATGTGCTTTTCCCATGATGTCCAGGGCGGCCTCGGTGGTGGACAACCGCTTACTCATCCGGGCGTTCTCCCGCGTCAGCCGCGCGATCTCGGCCTGCTCGGCGGTCAGCCTGCCGACCTTCTCGCCGGGCCGCTTACCCGCCAGCACACCGGCGTCACGTTGCTTGCGCCACTCGCTGATCAACGACGAATACAAGCCCTCCCGCCGCAAATAAGCGCCACCCTCGCCGTGCTCGCACGCTTGCTCGTAGGCCGACAGGTGCGCGAGTTTGTCCGACGCGGTGAACACGCGGCGCCGCCGCGGCCCGTCGGCTCTGGGGTGGGTCGGATCCATCCGTTCATTGTCATTCACCGAGGAAATCGTGGAGCTGGTCATGATGTGCCGATCCGTATCTCGCCCCACGTCAGGCCGATTTGCTCTAAACCAGTGGACTCAACTCACCCTGACACGCAGGGGGCTGATAAGAATCGCATGCCAGTTGTTCACCAGCCGCGCTCGGCGAGCCGGTGCGGCTCGGGCACATCCTCCACGTTGATACCGACCATGGCCTCACCCAGACCGCGCGACACCTTGGCCAGCGTGTCCGGGTCGTCATAGAAGGTGGTGGCCTTGACGATCGCGGCCGCGCGGGCCGCCGGGTCACCGGACTTGAAGATGCCAGAACCGACGAACACGCCCTCGGCGCCCAGCTGCATCATCATCGCGGCGTCGGCCGGGGTGGCGATGCCACCGGCGGTGAACATCGTGACCGGCAGCTTGCCGGCCCGCGCCACCTCGACCACCAGCTCGTACGGCGCCTGCAATTCCTTTGCCGCAACGTACAGTTCGTCCTCCGACAGCGATGAGAGCCGACGGATTTCGCCGCCGATCTTGCGCATGTGCGTGGTCGCATTGGAGACATCTCCGGTACCGGCCTCGCCCTTGGAACGGATCATCGCCGCACCTTCCGCGATCCGGCGCAGCGCCTCGCCCAGGTTGGTCGCACCACACACGAACGGCACGGTGAAGCGCCACTTGTCGATGTGGTGGGTGTAGTCGGCCGGGGTCAGCACCTCGGACTCGTCGATATAGTCCACACCGAGGCTCTGCAGGATCTGCGCCTCGACGAAATGACCGATCCGGGCCTTGGCCATCACCGGGATGGTGACCGCGGAGATGATGGCCTCGATCATGTCGGGGTCGCTCATCCGCGACACCCCGCCCTGCGCGCGGATGTCGGCGGGGACGCGCTCGAGCGCTATCACCGCGACCGCGCCGGCACCTTCGGCGATCCGGGCCTGCTCCGGTGTGACGACGTCCATGATGACGCCGCCCTTGAGCATCTCGGCCATGCCGCGCTTGACCCGAGCGGTGCCGATCATGGCTGTGGCCTGTCGTTCTGTGGTGGTCATCGTGCCCCCAAACTCAAGTAGCGGATGTCCGGTCACAGCCGAACAGTACTGGGATAGAGTCAAATTCAATGTATCTGGCGCGAAAACGTCACACCAACGAGAGGTCGTCGTACCTTCCGTGACGGCGCGCAATTCACGGTAGTGCGCTTGTTGTCGCTGTACAGGTGACGCCGACGCTTTCGACCGGCGATGACATGGCCGTCGCACTCTCCTCGGTGGCCAGCGTGCCCTTGCCGGGCAACAGCATTCGTATCCCCGACACGCCAACACTCGGTGATTCAGATGTCCTTCTTGTTTGGTTGATCTCAGGCACGTTATAGGGAACGGGCGGCTCTTAACTCACCCAGGAGGTGGACGTCGCGGGTGATTCAATCAAGTACTTGGTTGATTATGCGCGGCTTAATCTCAATAGACGTGTTCAGTAATCAAGTGGCAACATTCCGAAGATGAGTGTTCACGGCTCAACAGGAGCTGGGCTGCTGCCGCCTGCCCGTCGTTGCAGCGCCGATTGCGATCCGGGCCCGGAGTCCACAGATGCGAGATAGCAAAGGTACGATTTCCCATCTCGCCGACGAAGAGAGCATCGCACAGATCAACGCCACGCGGAGCGACCGGTGGCCATGCAACAACTGGGGCAGCCCTGCCATGGCGTTGTCGTTCATCGCCAATCAGCCCGTCGAGGAGTCCGGACTCCGACTTGACCGCGGCGAAATAGGCAACCACACAATCGAATACGGTATCCCGCGCGATGTCACCGAGCGACCATCCGGCCACCTCCACGACTTACCATGACGGAAGCGGTCGTGAAAACGGAATCCGGCGAAAGTATCTCGATGATCGGCGGACACCAGGTGCAGGTCAGTAGAGAAGGTTCCACGGCGGGCCGCACGGTCGTCTTACTCGATGCATTGCCGAACGAGACCTCGCAATATCAAGGCGTTTTGGCGCGACTACAGGTAGCGAAGGTCCGCACCGTCGTCATCGCGTCGGAAGGGCCCGCCGCGGCCAAGGCGGTCATCGGAATCTTGGATGCGCTCGGGGTCCAGTGCGCCGTCCTTGTCGGCGCCCGCGACGACGCCGAGACGGCGTGGACAACGACGGCACACCACCCGGAACGGATCATTGGTTTGGTGGTGGTCGACCGCGGGCGTGCGAAGGCACCTAACATGACTTGCACCATCTGTCAGGAGCACTGCCCGCCCGTATTTACGGATACCACGGCCCTCGTCAGTACAGCTGCCGCCAAATCGATCGCTCAGGCCAGTCGGCGCCACGTGCACGGCGATTTCCGGATCGCAGAGTTGGTCAGCAGGAGAGGTTCTCGCGAATTCACCGCACAGCTGAGCACCGAGATAATACTGCGTGCCTTTTCAGGATGACGGAGCGGCTAACCCGTTCGGCGGTGCCGCGCAGCCAAACGCCGACTTATTGCCCGGTGGCGGCGGCAGGCGCGTTGACCGACCATTTTTCTTCGATCTTAGCGAAGCGCCAGATCAGCAGGGACGCAATCCAGGTGACGATGAAGAGCCCGACAACGATGAAGCCAAGCAGGTTGATGTCCAGGCCATTGATCCAATCCCAGAAGCTGCCGGTCAAGCTGAGTTGTCGAGCAAGCAGGCCAAGGAGTTCGATGCCGCCGATGATCAGAGCGACCGCGATCGACAGGCCGGTGATGGTGATGTTGTAGTACACCTTGCGAACGGGCTTCAGAAACGCCCAACCGTAGGCGAAGTTCATGAACGTGCCATCAGCAGTGTCCAGCAGACTCATCCCGGCGGCGAACAGGATCGGCAGGCATAGGATCGCGTACCAGGGCAGCCCGGCGGCGGCGCTGGTGCCGGCCAGCACCAACAGGGCGACTTCGGTGGCGGTATCAAAACCCAGCCCGAACAGGACCCCGACCGGGTACATTTGCCACGGCCTGGTGATCGACTTCATCAGGCCACCGAAGATGCGGTTCATGAAACCCCGCTTGTTGAGCTGGTCTTCGAGTTCGGTTTCGTTGTAGCTGCCCGAGCGCATTTCCCGGAACACCTTCAGGATGCCCACCAGGACGAAGCTGTTGATGATCGCGATGAGGAACAGGAACGCCCCCGACACGCTGGTGCCGATCAGGCCGGTGTAGTGGTGCAGCGCCGATCCATCGTCCTCGACTGGGCCGATGATCGTCTTGACACCGATGGACAGCAGCAGCGCGAGTCCGAATACCACCGTGGAATGGCCCAGGGAGAAGTAAAACCCGACCGACAGCGGTCGCTGGCCGTCGGACATCAGCTTGCGGGTGGTGTTATCGATCGCCGAAATGTGGTCGGCGTCAAAGGCATGCCGCAATCCGAGTGTGTAGGCAGTCAAGCCGACACCCAAGCCCAGGGTCTTATCGCCCAGGCTGAAATGTTGCGGAGCCACGAACGCGGCCAGGGTGACCCAGCCGATCAGGTGTAACGCCGCGATCACTGTGACCATAGCGGCCATGCGGAGCCACTCATCCCCGGTCAGCGAGGCCCGGATCGTCGCCAGACGGGAGCGATTCGGTTCGACAGCGGTGCTCGACATAGGGACGTCCTCTCGTGGATCCGCACGCAGTACAGAACACGCCGACGCTATTTGCAGCTCACGGCTTCTTGCAAGCGATTCGCAAATAATGTGGCGGACAATTCGCACACGAAGCTGTCGCGAACGGTCAAGAATCGCTGGAACGGCTCGTGGGAGACCCAGGGGTTTACAGGCGCTCTCGTCCGAGTTTCCTGCACTGCTCTCCAACACAAGTGTCATTTGGCTCGACGATGACCAGTCCTGGAGACTGAACCCATGGTCGAGCAGGTACCCGGTCAGGACAGCCATCGCATTGAGCGGATTGGCGAGTTGTTGCGCGCCCACGGTCTGCGTAGGACCGTGCCCCGCATCGCCGTACTGGTCGCGATCGAGCCGATCCACGGACACCTCAGTGTTTCCGACATCCATCAACGCCTCATAGAGACGGCCGCGCATGATGCCCAGCCACCCGATCTGGCGACCGTGTATCGAACGGTAACAACGCTCGTTGGGCACGGCGTGCTGCACTCCCTGACGGTCGAAGGCGGCACCACCACATACGGTCTGGCCAAAGACGCTCATCATCACGCGGTGTGCACCCAATGCGGTGCCGTCATCGAAATCCCCGCGCAACGCCTGACCCGCGCATTACGGAGTGCAAGCGCAGCCAGCGCCTTCACCCTGTCCGAGGAGGCGGGCTTGACACTGCACGGATTGTGCCCACGGTGCCAGGAGGCGCAATGACTCGTGACACCCCGGCATTCAACATATTTGGCCGCCGATCAGGTCACGCTTACAGAGCCACCAGCTCAGCTTTGCGCCGTTCCACCATCCGCAGAATCATCGGAGTAAAGACGAGCTGCATCGCGAGGTCCATCTTGCCGCCGGGGCACACGATGGTGTTGGGCCGAGACATGAACGAATCATGCAGCATCGACAGCAGATACGGGAAGTCGATGCCGTGCGGGTCGCGGAACCTGATGATCAGCATCGACTCATCGGGCGACGGAACACTTCTGGCGATGAACGGATTAGAAGTATCGACAACCGGTACCCGCTGAAAGTTGACGTCGGTGGCGGAAAACTGTGGGCAGATGTAGTTCACGTAATCGGGCATGCGTCGCAGGATGGTATCGGCGACCGCCTCCGAGCTGTATCCCCGAACTACCTTGTCGCGGTGGAGTTTTTGAATCCATTCCAGGTTTATCACCGGGACGACACCGATACGCAGATCCGCGTGGCGAGCGACATCGACGGAGTCGGTGATGATTGCTCCGTGCAGCCCCTCATAGAACAGCACGTCGGTGTCGTCTGGTATCGGCTCCCACGGCGTGAAGGTCCCCGGCTCCTGGCCGTAGGGCTCGGCCTCTTTTTCGTCGTGCAGATACTTGCGGACCTTTCCCGTTCCTGTCTCGGAATACGTGCGGAACAGGTCTTCGAGCTCCTCAAAAAGGTTTGACTCAGGGCCGAAATGGCTGAACGTATGTTCGCCGCGGGCATGCGCCTCAACGATCTCCGCTTTCATGGCAAGCCGGTCGAAACGATGGAAGCTGTCGCCCTCGACGTAGGCGACGTTGATACCTTCACGCCGAAAAATCTGTTGGAAGGTCCGCATCACCGATGTGGTGCCCGCCCCCGACGAGCCGGTGACCGAAACAATGGGATGTACGCGTGACATGGTCAGCTGACCTCTTCCCTGAACAGGCCCCGTGTCTTATACAGGGGCAGCGTCGTTGGCGGTTCGTACGGCTGGTCGTGGTATTCCTCGATCCGGGCCACCTCTTCGCTCGGACCGAAGATGAACGAAATGCGCTGGTGGATATCACTGGGAACGACATCAAGCATCCGCTGGCGCCCGGTGCTCGCCGCGCCGCCGGCCTGCTCGATCAGGAAGGCGATTGGGTTCGCTTCGTACAGCAGTCGCAGCTTGCCGGCCTTCGCAGGCGCCCGCGAATCGCGGGGGTACAGGAATATCCCGCCGCGGGTCAGGATTCGATGCGTCTCGGCCACCAGGGACGCGACCCAACGCATGTTGAAATCCCGCTGGCGCGGCCCCGATTTTCCGGCAAGACACTCCGAAACGTACCGCTGAACGGCTGGCTCCCAGAACCTCTGGTTCGACGCGTTGATGGCGAATTCCTTGGCGGCCGCAGGGATTTTTATCGACTCGCGGGTGAGGAAAAACTCACCCAGGTTGGGGTCCAGCGTGAACGCGTGCACACCGGTCCCAACCGAGAGCACGATCATCGTCGAGGGACCGTAGATCGCATACCCGGCGCACACCTGCTCGGTTCCCCGTTGCAGGAAATCGTCCCTGACTGGGTCGATGCCGGGATTCGGTGCGCGCAGAATCGAGAAGATGCTCCCGACCGACACGTTGACGTCGATATTCGACGAGCCGTCCAGCGGATCGAACACCAGCAGGTATTTACCGCGGGGATATCCGTCGGGCAGCAGGTACGGATCGTCGAGTTCCTCCGACACCATGCCGGCAACGTCGCCGCACCATTCGGTGGCCCGCACAAAATAGTCGTTGGCCAGGATATCCAATTTCTGCTGAGTCTCGCCCTGCACATTCACCTGACCGGCCGAACCGAGTGCGCCGCCGAGCGCGCCGGAGGCCACCCGGTTGGCTATCGCCTTGCATGCCAACGCAACATCGAGAATCAGGCTGTTCAGTTCGCCAGACGCACCGGGGTGGCGTCGGCGCTCTTCTATCAGAAACTGGACCAGCGTGGTGCGTTCGGTCAACATGTTCCGAGGATGGCGTGTCTCGACTCACCAGCCATCCCCAATCTGGGTGGCAGTTCGGGTGGCACCTTCGGCTACGCGCCGGTAAGGCGTTACCTCGCGCGCCGAACGCGGTTGCGGAACCATTCGACCAGCGCCGGGTCGGTGAGCCGATCCGTGACGAGTGCGGCCCCCGACAGGTCGTCGTCGCGGGTGTACGTGTTGTGCGCGGCCACACAGCGCAGACCGGCGGCGAGCGCTGCCGCAACGCCGTTCGCCGAATCCTCGACGGCAACCGCACTCTCCGGCGGACAACTGGTCCGTGCCAGTACCTCCAGGTACACCGCAGGGCTGGGTTTGAGATCGGAAACCTCTGTTCCGGTGATCACCGTGTGGAACCTGTCTCCGAAAATGCGATCAAGCAACGGTTCGACCCAGGCGCGGGTGCCCGTCGTCGCCACATGGATCTGAACACCGCTCGCCGCAAGCTCATCGATCAGCTGGTGGGCGCCGGGGCGGGCCTGCACGCGCCCGTCCCGCACCAGCTGCCGCATGATCTCCGTCTTACGCTTGTGCAACCGCTGCGCGAGCTCGTCAGCCTCCACGGGTCCTCTGCCGGCGTTCTTGAACCAGAACGCCAACCGTCTCGCGCCGCCGGTGATCTTCAGCAGTTGCCCGTAGGTAGCCACATCCCAGCGATCGGGCAAACCGGCTTCCGCAAACGCCGCGTTGAAGGCAACCCGGTGACCATCTCGTTCACTGTCGACGAGTGTGCCGTCGACGTCGAAGATGACTGCTACCAGAGGGCTCATCGGTCATCGCCGCGCGGCCGCCGCGGTGGCGCGCAACTGTTTCACCGCGGCCGCCTTGCCATCGGGGTAGCCATACATCCAGGATCCGGAGATGAAGACGTCCGCACCGGCGGCGGCCGCCCCCGAGATGGTGCGGTCGGTGATGCCGCCGTCGACCTCGAGCTCGACGGGCAACCCGGAGTCGTCGATCATCCGGCGCAATCGCGCGACCTTCGGCTCAACGGACGCGATATAAGACTGGCCGCCGAATCCCGGGTTGACGGTCATCGCCAGAACCAGGTCCGCCACGGGCAGAACATGTTCGACGACCTCGGCGGGTGTGTGCGGGTTGAGCGCGACGCCGCTGCGGGAGCCCAGGTCGCGGATGCGCGCGAGCGTGCGATGCAGGTGCGCGCAGGCCTCGGCATGCACGATGACGAGCTCGCATCCCGCGTCGACGTACCGGCCGATGAGTTCGTCGGGATTGACGACCATGAGGTGGGCTTCGAACCCGACCGTGCTGTGCCGACGCGTCGCCGCGATGACGTCGGGGCCGAAGGTGAGATTGGGTACGAACACACCGTCCATGACGTCCCACTGGATCCGGTCCACCCCTGCCTCGCAGAGCTCGCGGACTTCGTCGCCGAGGCGGGCGAAGTCGGCGGGTAGTACCGACGGCACGATGAGCGGTTGGCTAGCGGCGCTTGTTGGCGTGGGCACTGTCGTTCGCGTGGGCGTCGTCATGGTCGCGGCCTTTCTGATCCGGTGCCTTCATCCGATCTCGCCACAACCGCGCCGCACACACCCACGTGGGTGGAGAACCGGGTGATATCGCGGCTCAGCGCAGCGCGCGCAGCAGCGGTAAAGCGGCCTCGGCCAATCGGATCGGGTCGATCGGGTACGGCACCGCGGCGTCAGCCTTCGACCAGTGCGCCAACCAGGCGTCGTCCGGGCGGCCGGTCAGGATCAGGATCGCCGGGCACTGGTCGACCTCGTCCCTGAGCCTCTTGGCAATGCCGATCCCGCCCGCCGGGGTGGCTTCGCCGTCCAAGATGGCCAGGTCGACATGGCCTGCATAGGTCCGCTCAATGACGATCGCGCCAGTCGCGACCTCGCGGTAGTCGATGTCCGGCAGGTCGGCGGCTGGGCGGGTGCCCAGCGCTTGGATGATCTGCCGACGAGTTCGGGCATTGTCGCTGTAAACCAGCACGCGCAGACGCGCTCGGCCCTGCGCCGTCGTGGCCTCTGCCATTGAGAATCTCCTAGTGAGAATTCGTCCGGTGCTCCGGTGTACCAGACTCACCGCAGGAATGCGCCGGCGTTGTTCGCCAGGTCCAGCAGCGGCTGCGGCATGACACCGAGCACGACCGTCGCAGCGACACCCACCAGAATGGCCGCGGCGGTCAACGAACTCGGCGCCGCCACCTGCGGTCCGTCGGGGTGTGGTGTGACGAAGAACATCAGCAGGATGACGCGCGCATAGACGAATGCGGCGACGGCACTGCCGAATACACCGATGATCACCAAGGGGATAGCACCGCCCTCTCCGGCGGCTTTGAACACCGCGAACTTTGCGACGAAGCCGCTGGTGAGCGGAATTCCGGCGAATGACAGCAGGAACACCGAGAACAGTCCGCCCAGCAGCGGTGCGCGCCGTCCGAGTCCGGCCCAGCGGGCCAGCTCGGCGTCCTCCTCGCCCCCAGGCGCGCGTACCAGCGTGAGGATGGCGAAGGCCCCGAGCGCACTGAAGCCGTAGGCGACGAGGTAGACCAACGTCGAGGACAATCCGGTGCTGTTGGCGGCGACCACCCCCATCAGGATGAAGCCGACTTGGGCCACCGCGGAGTAGGCGAGCATTCGCTTGACGTCGGTCTGGGTGACAACCATGATCGAACCCGCCAGCACGGTGAGGATCACGATCGCCCACAAGACGGGGCGCCAATCGTCTCGGATCCCGGGCAGTGCGACGTAGAAGATGCGCAGCATGGCGCCGAATGCAGCGATCTTGGTAGCGGCAGCCATGAAAGCGGCGATCGCTGTCGGGGCACCCTGATAGACGTCGGGGATCCACGAATGAAACGGCACCGCACCGACTTTGAACAGCACACCGACCGCCAGCAGACCTGTCCCCACCAACGTCATCGACATGTTGACGGACCCGGCGGATACCGCGTCGCCGATCCCGGCCAGCGACAGCGTGCCCGCGCCGCCGTAGAGCATCGCACTGCCGTACAGGAAGATCGCCGACGAAAATGCGCCCAGCAGAAAGTATTTCAGTGCTGCTTCCTGGGAAAGCACGCGACGATGCCGGGCCAGTCCGCACAGCAGATACAGCGGCAGCGAGAACACCTCGAGCGCGACGAACATCGTCAGCAGGTCATTGGCGGCCGGAAAGAGCAACATCCCGCCGACGGCGAACATGGTCAGCGGGAAGACCTCGGTCTGGCTGACCCCCGCCCTGCTCGCCGCCAATTGGACGGCGCTCCCGGGGGCCGCCGACGCCTGCGGGGTGAAACCGCCTAGCCCGCCCGAAGAGTCCCGCTCGGCAATGAGCAGGACCGCCAACAGGCCGATCAACACAACGGTGCCCTGCAGCAGCAGGGTCGGCCCGTCGACCGCGACCGCTCCCCCTACCGCAATTTGCCGGGTTCCGGCGAGCACGATAACGGCGACCAATGCCGGGATCATTGCGCCGATACTGAGCATTAGTTGCACCCGGTAGCGGTGCCTCCTGGGTAAGAACGCCTCGACGAGCACACCGGCGACTGCCGCGCCGAACACGATCAGCATTGGCGAGAGCACGCCGTATTCGACGGACGGAATCCGGACGCTCACTTCACCGGTCCTTTCGCCGTGACCGGCGCGGGGTCGGTCTGTCCGATGGTGGTCAAAGTGTGAGCGACCGACGGATTGATCACGTCCAGAACGGGTTTGGGGTAGATCCCGAGCAGCAGCAGAAGTGCGATCAGCGGCGCGACAACGGCCGCCTCGCGGGGCAGCAGATCGCGCAACCGCTCATTGCCGTCTCGCACCGGGCCGGTCATCATGCGCTGGTACAGCCACAAGATATACACCGACGACAGGACCAAGGCGATCGAGGCGATCACCGCAAAGACCGGATAGCGGGTGAATGTGCCTATCAGGACCAGGAGTTCGCTGACGAAAGGCGCCAGCCCAGGTAGCGCCAGGGTGGCCAAGCCGGCGACCAGGAAGGTACCGGCCAACACCGGCGCGACTTTCTGCACCCCACCAAAATCGGCGATGGCCCGACTGCCCCGCCTCGACACCAGGAATCCGGCGATGAGAAACAGTGCCGCGGTGGCGATGCCGTGATTGACCATGTAGAGCGTGGAGCCGGATTGGCCCTGGCTGGTCATCACGAAGATACCCAGGACGATGAAGCCGAAATGTGAGATCGAGGTGTAGGCAATCAGCCGCATCACGTCCGTCTGCCCGATCGCCACGATCGCGCCGTAGATGATCGCTATGACGGCCAGGGTCAGGATGGCCGGCCGGAAATACGTTGCGGCATTGGGAAACAACTGCAGACAGTAGCGCAACATGCCGAAGGTGCCGACCTTGTCGACAACGCCCATCATCAGCACCGCAGTCGCCGGTGTCGTCTCCACCGCCGCACCCGGCAACCACGTATGGAACGGCCACAACGGCGCCTTCACGGCAAACGCGAACATGAATCCCAGGAACAGCGCGTCGAGTACCGCCGGGTTGGCCTTCAACTGGCCGCTGGAGACCAGCGTCACCAAGGCGCGGAAATCAAAGGTGCCGCCGCCGAGCCCGTCGCTTCGCATGGTCACCACGTACAGCACGATTATCGCGGCGAGCATGATCAACCCGCCAAAAAGGTTGTACAACAGGAACTTGAGTGCGGCTCGGGATCGGTGCTCCGTGCCTTCCGGCGACGTGTCCCTGCCGAAGCCGCCGACGAGGAAGTACAGCGGAATGAGCATCGCCTCGAAGAACACGAAGAACAGCAGCACGTCCAGCGCGACCAGGGAGATCAGCACCGTGGACTCGACGGCCAACGTCAGTGCGACGTAGGTGTGCGTGGACCGGCCCACATCGCCCGCATCGTTCCAGCCGGCAACCAGCAGCAGCGGCACCAGCGTGGCGGTGAGCACGACGAGTGCCAGCGCGATCCCGTCGATTCCGAGGGTATAGCCGGTACCGAAGGAGGGGATCCATGCGTGGTTCTCGACGAACTGGTACCGATCACCCACCGGGTCGAACTGGACCGCCAGCGAAATCGCAACGGCGAGCACCACAGTGGACACAACGACGGCGGCATACTTGGCCAGGTGCCGCGCGGTCCCGGGCAGCACCACGATGCCGATGGCGCCCGCCATCGGCAGCACCCACAGCACGCTCAACCAGGGAAAGTGATTCACCACATCCTCACTAGGGCCAACGCGGCCACCACCAGGGTGGCGCCGACGAACACCGAAAGTGCATACGACCTTGCGAATCCGTTCTGCAGCAGCCGGATCCGAACCGAGGATCCTGCGACCAGTCCGGCCACGCCCTCCACGATTCGGTCGATCCCGCGGTTGTCGACGCTGACCAGCGAACGGCTCAGTGCCTGTCCGGGGCGCATGAACACGGCCTCGTTGAAGGCGTCCCCGTAGAGGTCCTGGCGGGCGGCGGTCGTCGGTCCCGAAACCCAGGACGTGGCGATACCGGACACTGGCCGGACGGCGTACTTGATGCAGGCGATGAGGACACCGACGGCGACGACGGACATGGTGACGGTGGTCATGATCCAGACCGGGATGCCGTGGTCCGCAACGTGGATGCCGGCGGGATTGACCACCGGCTCCAGCCAGTTGGCCAGTCGGCCGCCGATGGCCAGCAGGGCGCCGGCACTCACCGAACCCACTGCGAGGATCACCATCGGCGCGGTCATGATGGCCGGTGATTCGTGGGGGTGGGCGCCCTGTTTCCAACGTTTTCGACCGAAGAACGTCATCAGCATCACCCGGGTCATGTAGAAGGCGGTGATCGCCGCACCCAACAGAGCGATGCCGCCGAGCAGCGCACCGCGCAGACCGCCTGCGGCGAAGGCGGTTTCGATGATGGCGTCCTTGGAGTAGAACCCGGCCAGCGGGGGCACCCCGATGATCGCCAGGTAGCCCAGGCCGAACGTGACGAAGGTGACCGGCATCAGGGCGCGCAGCCCGCCGTAGTGGCGCATGTCGACCTCGTCGTCCATCGCATGCATCACCGACCCGGCGCCCAGGAACAGTCCGGCCTTGAAGAACCCGTGCGTCAACAGGTGCATGATGGCCACGGCGTAGCCCGCCGGACCCAGCCCGGCGGCCAACACCATGTAGCCGATCTGGCTCATCGTGGAGGCCGCCAGCGCCTTTTTGATGTCGTCCTTGGCGCAGCCGATGATCGCCCCGAACAACAGGGTGGCAGCCCCGACAATCGTGACCGCCAATTGTGCGTTGGGGGCCAGGTTGAATACCGGGCCGGAGCGCACGATCAGGTACACCCCCGCGGTGACCATGGTCGCCGCGTGGATCAGGGCCGAGACCGGGGTGGGACCCTCCATGGCATCACCGAGCCAGGATTGCAGCGGCAACTGCGCGCTCTTGGCGCACGCCGCCAACAGCAATAACAACCCGAGGGCGGTCAACGTCGCTGGGGAGGCCGCCGGAGCGCCACGGAACACCCCGGCGTAGGACAACGTGCCGAATTGGGCGAACATCACCATCACCGCGATCGCCAACCCGACATCGCCGACCCGGTTGACGATGAACGCCTTCTTGGCCGCCGACGCCGCCGACGGCTTGTGCGACCAGAACCCAAT
>NZ_LXOV01000001.1:362490-439123 GCF_025331195.1 Mycolicibacterium llatzerense
ATACAAGCCGAGGTAGTTGTCGGCCAGCACCAACAGCAGCATCGCCGCAACGAACAGGTTCAGATAGCCGAAAAACCGCCTGCGCTCGGGGTCATGTGCCATGTAGCCGATCGAGTACAGGTGAATCAGGGCGCCGACCCCGGTGATCAACAGCACGAAACATACGCTCAACGAATCGAGCTGCAGTCCGAAATCGACCCGCAACTGCGCCACCGGAATCCATGAGAACAGGGTCTCGCCCAGTACCCGGTTCCCCGGGTTTCGGCCCAGCAGCGCGGCGAATAACGCCGCACCCCAGCCGAACGAACCGAGCACCGTCAGGCTGCCCAGCAGATGCCCCCAGGCGTCGGTGCGCCGCCCACCGAGCATCAGCACTCCCGCACCGGCCAGCGGCAAAGCGACCAACAACCACAACGGCCCGCTCATCTCAGTGCCTCAACAGGTTGGCGTCATCGACGTTGGCCGACCCTCGAGTGCGGTAGATGGCCATGACGATCGACAGTCCGACCACCACCTCACACGCGGCGACCACCATGGTGAAGAACGCCACCACCTGACCATCGAGCTGCCCGTGCATCCGGGCAAACGCGACGAACGCGACATTGCTGGCGTTGAGCATCAACTCCACGCACATGAACATCACAATCGCGTTGCGCCGCAACAACACCCCGGCCGCTCCCACGGTGAACAACAACGCCGACAGATACAGGTAATTGGCTGGATTCACGGCACACCCGCTTCCCGGTGGGAATCCGAGGCGCCGCCCTCGCCCTGGGCCACCAGGAGTGTAAGCACAATTCCCCGCCGCTCCAGGGTCCTGCTCACCGAAAGGTCGGAGCATGTGCCGTCGGCGAGCCGGGTTGGCAGGTCCACTGCGTTATGCCGGGCGTACACACCGGGAGCCGGCATCGGCGTCGGATGCCCACCCGGAGCGAAGCGCTCATCGGCCAATTCACGCTGAGTCTTGCGGCGCTCGAGGCGCTCCCGGTGCGCGAGCACCATGGCACCCAACGCCGCGGTGATCAAAAGTGCACTGGTCAATTCGAAAGCCCATAGATACCGGGTGAAGATCAGCGCAGCCAACCCCTGCACGTTCGATTCGGGAACCAGACCTGCCGACTGACCCATCGAGCCCGCCGTCGACACCTTGCCGACCGCAGCGATCAGCAGCGATCCGAGTCCCAGACCAGCCAGCGCCGTGGTGATACGTTGCCCACCAAGGGTTTCCACCAGCGACTCGGACTGATCGACACCGACCAGCATGACCACGAACAGGAACAACATCATCACCGCGCCGGTGTAGACCACCACCTGCACCACGCCGAGGAATATGGCGTCCTGCGCCATATAGAGCACTGCCAGGTTGATCATGGTCGAGGCCAGGAATACCGCCGAGTACACCGCGCGAGAGCTGATCACCACACCCAGGGCCGAGATCATCGCCAAGACGCCCAGCACCCAGAACACGACGGCCTCCGCGGTCGAAGTTCGTACCAGGGGTTCGCTCGCCAGTAACGCCATCGAGGCGGTAATGCTCATGAGTCCGACCTGACTTCGCGATCTTTGGGTGTGGCTGCTGCGACGGAGCCGCGGTAGTAGTCCTCGTCAGTGGCACCCTCGGCCATCGCGTGTGGTGGGGGTTGCATACCGGCCAGCAGAGGCGCCAGCAGGTCGTCCTTGTCGAAGATCAGATCGGAGCGGTTGTCGTCGGCAATCTCGTATTCGTTGGTCATGGTCAGCGCCCGCGTGGGACACGCCTCGATGCACAACCCGCAGCCGATGCAGCGCAGATAGTTGATCTGATACACACTGCCGTAGCGTTCGCCGGGTGAAAACCGTTGTTCCTCAGTGTTATCCGCGCCCCCAACAAAGATGGCGTCGGCGGGGCAGGCCCAGGCGCACAGCTCACAGCCGATGCACTTCTCCAACCCGTCGGCGTACCGGTTGAGCTGGTGGCGACCGTGGTAGCGCGGCGCGGTGGGCTGCTTGTGCTCTGGATATTCCTCGGTGACGGGTTTGCGGAACATCGCCGCGAATGTCACACCGAAACCGGCAGCTGCATCGAATAATTTAGCCATCGTGTGTTCTGCCCCTGCTCAATAGGACGTCGGTCGGGATGGATTTCCCGTTGTGGATCGGTATGTCGATGTCGCCATCGCTGAACACCGTGGTGTGCGGTCGCTGACCGGGTAGTGGCGGGACGGGAAATTCGCCGGCCAACGGATCAAACGGCGTCTGCGCCGCTATCGGTTCGGTTTCGTTTCGAAGACGGTTGCCGCGCAGCACAATCAGCACCACCACAAGCAACGCCAGCGTCGCCAGAGCCCCTGGCATGACGCCGCCTTCGTGCAGTAACCGCAACATTGCCACGATCAGGATCCAGCTCAGAGACACCGGGATGAGGAACTTCCAGCCAATGGCCATGAATTGGTCGTAACGCAGCCGCGGCAGGGTGGCGCGCAGCCAGATGAATATGAACAGGAAGGTCCACACCTTGGCGACGAACCAGATCAGTGGCCACCAACTGGTGTTGGCACCCTCGATCAGCGACACCGGCCACGGTGCCTGCCAGCCGCCGAGAAACATGGTGGTGGCCAGCGCAGAGACGGTGGTCATGTTCACGTATTCGGCAAGCATGAACATCGCGAACTTCAACGAGCTGTACTCAGTGTGGAACCCGCCGACGAGTTCGCCCTCGGCCTCGGGCAGGTCGAACGGTGCCCGGTTGGTTTCGCCGACCATCGCCGTGGCGTAGACCAGAAACGACGGCAACAGCAGGAACACATACCAGGTGTTGTGCTGAGCGGCGACGATGCCCGAGGTCGACATGGTGCCGGCGTAGAGGAACACCGCGACGAAAGACAATGCCATCGCGATCTCGTAGGAAATCACCTGCGCGCTTGACCGCAGACCGCCCAGCAGCGGGTACGTCGAACCAGATGCCCAGCCCGCCAACACGATTCCGTACACCCCGATCGACGTGACCGCCAATACATAAAGAACCGCCACCGGCAGGTCGGTCAGTTGCAGCGGCGTCTGACAGCCGAACACCGACACCACCGGGCCCATCGGGATCACGGCGAACGCCATGAACGCGGGAACGACGGCGATCACCGGCGCCAGTAGGTAAAGCGGCTTGTCCACCAGCGCCGGGATCAGGCCCTCCTTGAGCGCCAGTTTGACCCCGTCGATCAGACTCTGCAACAACCCGAACGGACCCGCCCGGTTCGGGCCGTAGCGCATCTGCATCCGGCCCAGCACTTTGCGCTCGACCAGAATCGCCACCAACACGGTGAGCAGCAGGAAGACGAAGACAGCGAGAGCCTTGGCCAGGATCAACCACCACGGGTCGTTGCCGAACATCCTCAGATCCGGATAGCTCATCGGTCGGCCCGCCGTATCCGTACGACGCTACCGACACTCACGGCGAGCTGGGAGTGCACCGCCGAACCTGGCGAATTCAGCGGTAGCCAGACGACCCCGGCGGGCATCTCGGTGATCGCCAACGGCAGCGTGATCCTGCCACGATCGGTGCTCACTGTGACCGAATCGCCCTCGACAGCACCGATTTCGGCGGCGGTCACCGCCGGTAGCCGAGTGACCGCAGGGTGCGCGGTGCCGGCAAGATGCGGTTCTCCGTCCTGCAACCGCCCGGCGTCGAGCAGCATCCGCCACCCGGCAAGTACCGCCTCACCGGTATCCGGCCGGGGTGCGCCAGCACCGGCGACGTTCGGCGCCGGCGGCCGCCGACCCTGCCACCAGCCTAACCGGGCCAGCTCCACTCCGGCTGCCCCCGGAGTCTGGCACCCGAGGTCGACGCCGGTCCCGGCGGCCAGAACGTGCAGGACCCGCGCGTCGGATGCGGCTCCGGTGGGCAGCGCGGCCCCGAATGATCGAATCCTCCCCTCCCAGTCCAGGAATGACCCGTCCTTCTCCGCCACCGGCGCAACCGGGAAGACAACGTCGGCCAGTTCGGTCACCGCGCTGTGCCGCAGCTCCAGACTGACGACAAAGCGTGCGACGTCGATGGCGGCGAGCGCGGCGTCGGGGTCCGGCAGATCGGCCGGTTCGACACCCCCGATGAGCAGGGCGTCGAGTTCACCGTCGCGTGCCGCGGCCAAGATTGCCGCGGTGTCTCGGCCGGGTGCGGCGGGCAGGTCGATCCCGCCCCAGGCAGCACCGGCCTGTTCGCGGGCCCTGCCGTCGCTGACGGGTCGGCCACCCGGGAGAAGATTGGGCAGACAGCCGGCCTCCAGCGCGCCGCGTTCCCCGGCGCGGCGCGGTATCCACGCGAGCCGGGCGCCGGTCGCCGCCGCCACCTGGGTGGCCGCCGTCAATGCGCCGGGGCTACCGGCCAACCGCTCACCCACCAAGATGATCGCCCCGGGCGGTAGCTCGCCTGCGAGCGAATCCAGCGCTCCGGCTTCGTCACCGGGCACAGTTGCGATGAGCCGTCCCGACATTTTCCGCAGACCGCGCGACGCGAACGGCGCGATCGAGACGACCTCGGTGCCGTTGACGCGGGAGGCTTTGCGCAACCGCAGCAGGACGATGGGAGATTCCTCTTCAGGTTCGAACCCGGCGAGTACGACGACCGGTGCCGCCTCAAGGTCCGCGTAGGTGACCGTCATCGGCCGCCCACTGATCTCGGCGGCGAGGAATTGCGCTTCCTCGGGCGAATGCACTCGTGCCCTGAAATCGATATCGTTGGTACCCAGCACTATTCGGGCAAACTTGCTGTAGGCGTAGGCATCCTCCACCGTCGTGCGGCCGCCCACCAGCACGCCGGCTCGCCCGGCCGCAGCGCTCAGGCCGGCGACCGCGACACTGATGGCCTCCGGCCAGGACGCGGGCCGCAGCTTGCCGTCGGCCGCACGGATCTGGGGGCTCTCGATGCGGTCGCCGACGCCCGTATAGGTGAAGGCCCAGCGGCCTTTGTCGCAGTTCCATTCCTCATTGACCTCGGGATCGTCACCGGCCAAGCGTCGCAACACTTTTCCCCGGCGATGGTCGGTGCGCTGGGCACAGCCGGATGCGCAGTGCTCGCACGCACTCGGTACGGAGGCAAGGTCGAAGGGCCGGGCCCGGAACCGGTAGGCCGACCCCGTCAATGCCCCGACCGGGCAGATCTGCACGGTGTTGCCCGAAAAGTAGGAATCGAAGGGCACATCGGCAGCGATGCCGACCTGTTGCAACGCGCCGCGTTCGAGCAACTCGATGAAAGGGTCACCGGCGATCTCGTTGGAGAACCGGGTGCAGCGCGCGCAGAGCACACATCGTTCTCGGTCCAGCAGCACTTGTGCAGACAGGTTGATCGGTTTGGCGAAGGTACGCTTCTGCCCCTCGAAACGAGTTTCCACCCGGCCGTGCGACATCGCCTGGTTCTGCAGCGGGCATTCCCCGCCCTTGTCGCAGACCGGGCAGTCCAACGGATGGTTGATCAGCAGCAGTTCCATCACCCCCCGTTGTGCGGCGTCGGCTGCCTTCGAGGTCAGCTGCGTACGGACGACCATGCCGGGTGCGACGGCAATGGTGCACGACGCCATCGGCTTGTGCTGACCCTCCACCTCGACAAGACACTGCCGGCACGCCCCGACCGGAGCCAGCAGCGGGTGGTCGCAGAACCGCGGGATCTGGATCCCGGCCAGCTCGGCGGCGCGAATCACCAAGGTGCCCTTGGGGACCGACATCTCTACGCCGTCGATGGTCAGCCTCACCATCTCGGTGGCGGGGGCCTGCCGGTCGCGCTCGGCCAGTGTCATGCGTCCACCCGCTCGGGTGCGTCGAGCATGGCGGCGCGCGGGTCGAACGGGCAGCCGCCATGCAGGTGGGCCTCGTATTCCGCACGGAAGTGCCGGATCGACGAGATGATCGGGCTGGCCGCACCGTCACCCAACGCGCAGAACGACTTTCCCAACATTGCATCGGAGATGTCCAGCAGCTTCTGGATATCCACAGCGGTGGCCTGCCCCGTCTCCAGCCGCTCGTAGAGCTGGGTGAGCCAATAGGTGCCCTCGCGACACGGCGTGCACTTCCCGCAGGATTCGTGTGCGTAGAACTGTGTCCAGCGGCGCACCGCCCGCACCACGCAGGTGGTTTCGTCGAAAATCTGCAGGGCCTTCGTCCCCAGCATCGAACCCGCCGAGGCGACTCCCTCGTAGTCCAGTGGCACATCAAGGTGTTCGGCGGTCAGCAGAGGCGTCGAAGAGCCGCCGGGGGTCCAGAACTTCAGCTTGCGACCGGCACGGATCCCACCTGCGTAGGACAACAATTCACCCAGGGTGATGCCCAGCGGCGCCTCGTACTGGCCGGGTGAGGTGACGTGACCGGACAGCGAATACAGCGTGAAGCCGGGAGATTTCGCCGAGCCCATGGAGGTGAACCAGTCGATCCCGTTGAGCAGGATCGGCGGGACACTGGCAATGGTCTCGACGTTGTTGATCACGGTCGGGCAGGCGTAGAGACCCTCGACGGCAGGAAATGGCGGCCGCAGGCGCGGCTGGCCACGCTTGCCCTCCAACGAATCCAGCAGCGCAGTCTCCTCGCCGCAGATGTAGGCGCCGGCCCCGGCATGCACAACCATCTCCAGGTCGAACCCCGAACCCACGATGTCCTTACCGAGGTACCCGGCCGCGTAGGCCTCAGCAACCGCGGTCTGAAGGCGCCGCACCACCGATAGCACCTCACCGCGCACATAGATGAACGCGTGGTGCGCACCGATGGCGTAGGCGGCGATGATCGCGCCCTCTACCAGTAGATGCGGGGTCGCCATCATCAGCGGGATGTCCTTGCACGTACCGGGTTCGGACTCGTCGGCGTTGATCACCAGGTAATGGGGGACGCCCGGAAGGTCCTGGGGGATGAAGGACCACTTTCGTCCGGTCGGGAACCCCGCCCCGCCACGACCGCGTAGACCGGATTGCGTGACGAACTCGATGACGTCCGCGGGCGACATCGCCAGCGCCTTGGTCAGCGCCTGATATCCGTTGTGCCACAGGTGGGTCTGCAACGACCACGAGCGTGGCTGATCCCAGGATCGGGACAGCACAGGGGTCAGCCGCATGTCACCCGTCTCCTTCGGCACGGGCGGCTCGGAGTCCGGCCAGCGTCGCCGCACCCGCGGAGCTGGACTCCAGGGTCGCCGCAGCGGCGGAGCTGGACTCCAGCGGGTCGGCCATCCCCGCCAGGGTGCGGGCCGCGGCCCGGAACGTACACAGGGGCGCCCCGCGGGTGGGCATCACCGTCTCCCCGGCACGCAGCGCGTCCACGAGTTCGGTTGCCGACGACGGTGTTTGGTTGTCGAAGAACTCCCAGTTGACCATGACGACGGGCGCATAGTCGCACGCCGCGTTACATTCCACATGTTCCAGGGTGACCACGCCATCGCCGGTTGTCTCACCCGCGCAGATACCGAGGTGCGTTTGCAGCGCGTCGAGGATCGCGTCGCCGCCCATGACCGCACACAGGGTGTTGGTGCATACCCCGACGAGATAATCGCCGGTGGGAGCGCGTCGGTACATCGAGTAGAAGGTGGCGACCGCGGTGACCGCGGCCTCGGTGAGGCCAAGCCGACTGGCGCAGAACGAAATTCCGGCCGTGGTCAAGTAGCCGTCCTCGGCCTGCGCCAGGTGCAGTAGCGGCAGCAGCGCCGAACGTGAATGCGGGTAGCGGGCGATGATCGACGCCGCGTCACCGTCCAGCCGGGCAACCACCTCGGCGGGGTATGTGCGACGCCCGCCGATAGCGGATCCGGATTCATCAGGACGCGGTCCGAGCTGCAGATTCACCGTCACCTGTCCACTCCTCCCATAACCGGGTCGATACTGGCCACCGCCGCGATGACGTCGGCGACCATGCCGCCCTCGCACATCGCGGCGACAGCCTGCAGGTTGGTGAACGAGGGGTCGCGGTAGTGGACCCGATAGGGCCGGGTTCCTCCGTCCGACACCATGTGTACGCCCAGTTCGCCGCGGGGACTCTCGACCGCTACGTAGCACTGACCGGCCGGTACTCGGATACCCTCGGTGACAAGTTTGAAATGATGGATCAGACCCTCCATCGATCTGCCCATGATCTTGTCGACATGTGCGGGCGAGTTGCCCAGACCGTCCGGACCCAGTTGCAGGTCGGCCGGCCACGCAAGCTTCTTATCGGTGATCATCACCGGGCCAGGCTCCAGACGCGCCAGACACTGCTCGACGATCTTCAACGACTCCTTCATCTCCTCGACTCGGATCAGATACCGGCCGTAGGCGTCACACCCGTCATCGGTGATGACATTGAAGTCGTATGTCTCGTAACCGCAATAGGGTTGGGCCTTGCGCAGATCGTGTGGCAGTCCGGTGGAGCGCAGCACCGGGCCGGTGATACCCAGCGCCATGCACCCGGTCAGGCTCAGATATCCGATGCCCTTGTTTCGGGCCTTCCAAATCGAGTTCTCCCGCAGCAGATCCTCCAGCTCGCGCAGCTGAGCAGGCAGGGTCTTGCACAGCGCGGCCAGCTGGTCGGGGCCGTCCTCGGGCAGGTCGGCCGCCAACCCGCCGGGACGGATGTAGGCATGGTTCATCCGCAGCCCGGTGATGGCCTCGAACACCTTCAGGATGTCTTCGCGCCCGAGGAATCCGAAGAACATCGCGCTCATCGCGCCCAGTTCCATGCCGCCGGTGGCCAGCGCCACCAGGTGACTGGAGATCCGGTTGAGTTCCATCAACAGCACCCGGATCACGTTGGCACGCTGAGGAATATCATCGGTGACGTCGAGCAACTTCTCCACGCCCAGGCAGTAGGCGGTCTCGTTGAAGAACGGCGACAGGTAATCCATCCGCGTCACGAACGTCACACCCTGGGTCCAGGTGCGATACTCGAGATTTTTCTCAATCCCGGTGTGCAGGTAGCCGATTCCGCACCGGGCCTGCGTGACGGTCTCGCCGTCAATCTCCAGGATGAGGCGCAGCACCCCGTGCGTAGATGGATGCTGCGGACCCATGTTGACCACGATGCGTTCCCCGGATCGCGTGGCCGCCGCTGCGGCCACAATCTGGTCCCAGTCCTGGCCGGCGACGGTGATCACGGTATCGGCGTTCACCGGTACGCCCTCCGCTCATCGGGTGGGGCAATTTGCGCGCCGTGATATTCCACCGGGATGCCGCCCAACGGATAGTCCTTGCGCTGTGGATGTCCGATCCAGTCGTCGGGCATCTCGATCCGGCTCAAGCCAGGATGGCCGTCGAAGATGATGCCAAAGAAATCGTAGGCTTCGCGCTCATGCCAGTCGGTGGTCGGATACACCGAAAATAGTGATGGCACATGCGGATCGGTATCGGGGCAGGCGACCTCGAGTTGGATGCGGCGATTGTGTGTGATGGACATCAATGGATACACCGCGCGCAATTCACGACCGGCTTCATCGGGATAGTGCGCCCCCGAGACCCCCGCGCACAGCTCGAATCGCAACGCCGGATCGTCGCGCAGTATGCGCGCCACCGTCGGCAGGTGCTTGCGGCGAACACCGAGCGTCAGCTGCTCGCGGTGTACCTCGACACGTTCGACCGCCGCCCCGAACTGCGCGCCGAGCGCGGTCGACAGCAAGTCGACCACCGTGTCGAAATACCCTCCATATGGCCGGGTGCTGCTCTGCGATTTAATGATTGGCGGAGCCAACCGCCCGTATCCGGACGTGTCACCGCTGCCGGTCGCGCCGAACATTCCCCGCTTGGAGCCGTCTGCCGCACTCATCGCAGCAGGCCTCCCAGTTCGATGGTGGGAGTTGACGCCAACGCGGCCTGCTCGGCGGCCGCCACCACCTCGTCACGATGGACGCCTAATGGCATCTGCTGGATCTTGTCGTGCAGCATCAGGATGGCGTTGAGCAACATCTCCGGCCGCGGCGGACAACCCGGCAGATAAATATCCACCGGCACAACATGATCGACCCCCTGCACGATGGCGTAGTTGTTGAACATGCCACCAGAAGACGCACAAACACCCATCGCCAGAACCCATTTCGGCTCGGCCATCTGGTCATAGACCTGCCGCAACACCGGCGCCATCTTCTGCGACACCCGCCCGGCCACGATCATCAAATCGGCTTGGCGTGGAGTCGCCGAGAAGCGCTCCATCCCGAACCTGGCGATATCGAACCGCGGCGAAGCCGTCGCCATCATCTCGATGGCACAACACGCCAGCCCGAACGTCGCCGGCCACAGCGAGCCCTTACGCACATAGCCGGCGACCTTCTCCACGGTCGACAATAAGATCCCCCCGGGCAGCTGCTCCTCTAATCCCACGACAGCCCACCCCGCCGCCACACATACGCATAGGCCACAAACACCGTCGACATGAACAACGCCATCTCCACCAGCGCGAACACGCCCAGCGAATCGAAGGACACGGCCCACGGGTACAAGAACACAATCTCGATATCGAAAACGATGAAGAGCATTGCGGTCAGGTAGAACTTGATCGGGAACCGGCCCGCGCCCATCGGCTGCCCGGCCGGTTCGATACCGCATTCGTAGGCATCGAGTTTGGCCCGGTTATAGCGTCTCGGGCCGATCAACAGTGCGATACCCACCGAACCCACCGCGAACCCGGCCGCGATCGCCCCAAGCACCAGGATCGGCAGATATATGCCCATTCCTGCCTCCTCGCTCGTGAAGTGATGCAACGTAGATCGAATCGGCCCCACGCCATCTCGGAGTTGCCGGTAACTAATGTCTACTGAACGAATACGCGGGGGTGGACCCCGATTTGGGGGATATCCGAGGTGATCTCAGGGGGTGGCGTTAGCTGCGCACAATAGGCGGAGCCAGCAACCCCGGGTCGACTGTGGCCCTGGCCCGGACCGAGGCCGCTGTGGCGGCGACGATGACCCCGGCATCGGCGTCGCGGCCCTTGGGGAAGACAATCTCCGCACTGTCCGGGCCATCCCGATGCGCCATCAACCAGTCATACAGCAACCAGTCCAAAGCGCAGGCGGCACTTAACGGATCGGCTCCGGCAGCTCCGGCTGCCGACACCACCGATGACAATGCGTCCCGATGCTCGTTGTGAGCGGCATCCTTGTTCACTCCCGAGCTGTCGAACAACAGCATCGACAACGTCAACGGGTAGCGCAGGCCCGATTCGGTCCGCACGATCCAGCGTCCGCCCTGCCACGGCCGATCCGGATTGACTTGGCACATCTCGCCGAAGCCACCCACCACACCGAGGGACGGATCGTCGAGTGCGCCGTCCAACGGGGCGGGCCCGAGGAGCCCGAGGGGTTCTCGGGCCAGGATCGAGAAAAGCGCCGCGGTGCCGATGATCTTGCCGGCGCGCAGGTCCGCGGTGATGCCCGTGCGTTCCAGGGATAACGCATACTCGTGGCAAAGACTATCGAGAGCACGGTGCAACAGCACCAGATCGTCTCGCTCGCGGTCGGTTTCGGGTCGGCGGCCGCCTCCCAGCAGCTCGCCGAACTGCCCGGCAGCGATGATCAGCGCATCATCGAGGGCTTCGAGATGGGTCGCGACCAAACGGTCGGCCTCGTCATCGTCGACGACCAAGTCCGCCAACGTGGTCGGTGCGCCGGTGACGGTGGCCCAGTGGAATCCGATCTGGCCATCGGCCTGGACGATCCGCGGTCTCATCGGCCCCCCGTAAGACGCTCGTTGGTTACACCGAGTTGGCGGGTGGTGCTATCGGCAAGTGCGCGAACCTGATCCGGCATCAGACGCCCGCACACCCTTCCCCAGTGCACCGCGACCCGATCGCCGGGGGCCATATCCGATACCGCACTGTAGCCGTCCTCCCAGACCTCGAGCCGCCGCGATGACGGTTCGGACAACCCCAGTTGATGCCCGTCCCACACCAACTGCCGGGCCAGCACCTCGACATCGTCGCCGGCCCGGGAAAGCACTGTCGCCCAAGTGATTCGGCAGTTATCGAGTACATGCAACGGATGTTCATCCATCCCCTGGCCGAGCAGCCGCGACCACGGATATACCCCGAACACGTGAAAGCCGTGGTTACCGGCCGCCTCGAAGGCAAGGTCGGCGTTCAGATGCGACCAATAGTGACCGGCCCGCGGGCCGATGACGGCGAGTAGCTCGGACGCGAACTCCTCGGGGGCCAGCCCGGCCGCCACGCCGCCGCCGAGCCAATAGGATTCGACCAGTCGGTGATCCAGCGGATCTGCGATACCGGTCATTCTGGAGAGCACCTGAAGGTACGGCCAGACGCCGGAGAATCTCCTGGCCGCTGCCCGCACGTCATCGACGGACCCACTGCGCAAACCGGCCGCCTCGGGCGGACCACAATAACCAAGATGGTTGGGGGCGTATGCGTAACGCGCGAACATGTCGGCACCCCGATGGACGAGGGACGCGCCGCCCGCCGCCGACCGGCTCACCCCTGCGCGCCCTGCCCCACGAGCTTGATGGCGTCGCGGTGCATCCGACCGAAGTTGTAGTACGCCGCACACGCGCCCTCGGCGGATACCATGCACGTTCCAATCGGTGTCTCCGGTGTGCACGCGGTACCGAAAACCTTGCATTCCCATGGCTTCAGCACACCCTTGAGCACCTCACCGCACTGACACGCCTTCGGGTCGGCGACCCGGATACCTGGCATCGCGTAGCGGAGTTCGGCATCGAATTCTGCGTAGTCGTCGTGCAGCCGCAATGCGCTCTGGGAGATGAATCCCAGTCCACGCCATTCGAAGTGCGGACGCAGCGTGAATACGCGGCCCATCAAGGCCAGCGCCGCCGGGTTGCCCTGTTCGTGCACTACCCGCGAGTACTGGTTCTCCACCTCGCAACGGCCTTCGCGGATCTGAGTCAGCAGCATCGCCACCGAGGCAAGGATGTCCAGCGGCTCAAAACCGGCTACCACCAAGGGTTTACCGTAGACCTCCGGCACGAATCGGTATGGCCGGTTGCCCACCACCGTCGAAACGTGACCGGGCCCCAGGAAACCGGACAGTCGCAGGTCCGGTGACTCCAGGATCGCCTTGATCGGCGGCACGATGGTGACGTGGTTACAAAACACCGAGAAGTTGGGCACGCCCATCTCGCGGGCACGCAGCAGTGTGACCGCGGTGGACGGTGCGGTGGTTTCGAAGCCGATCGCGAAGAACACGACGTGCTTGTCCGGATTGTCGACGGACATCTTCAGGGCGTCCAACGGCGAGTAGACGAACCGCACGTCGGCTCCGCGGGCCTTGGCGTCCAGCAGGCTGCCGTTGGACCCCGGAACTCGCATCATGTCGCCGAAGCAGGTGAAGATGACATCGGGCTGCTCCGCCAACCACATCGCGTCATCGATGCGGCCCATGGGGATCACGCACACCGGGCAACCGGGGCCGTGTACCAGTTCGACGTTGTCGGGCAGCAGGTGTTCGATGCCGTGCCGGTAGATGGTATGGGTGTGACCGCCGCACACCTCCATAAACTTGAACTGCTCGGACCCGTCGCCGGCCAGGCGCTCGATCGCGCCGAGCAGCTTGCGCGCGGCCGCGGGATCCCGGAACTCATCAACGAAACGCATGGTTACTCTCCGTTTTCATATGATCGACGACGAATCGAAAGCCTGTATTTCATCGGAATAGCTGCTCCCGAGCTTCTGAACGGCCGCGAGCGTGAGCAACGCCTCGGTCTCGTCGATCTTCGCCATGGCGAATCCGACATGGACCAGAACCCAGTCGTCGGGTTCGGGCATGTCCTTTTCCAGCAGTCGGACACTGATGATCCGGCGTACGCCACTGACGTCGACCTTCGCCAAATAGTTTTCAGCATCAGTTATCTCGATGATTTGACCAGGAATTCCAAGGCACATTTTCTTCACACCACTTTCTCAGCAGATACGTGGCAGCGGGTCGCCGACGAGCATGTCCACGATGCGGGTACCGCCGAAGGCCGTCCGCACCACGACCGTCGCGGCCGGTTCCTCGGCAATCTCACCGACTTCGGCGGCATCGGCTCCCAGCGGATGTGACCGCAGCGCCGCGAGTCCGGCTTCGGCCTCCTCCGGCGCGACGACCGCAACGAACTTGCCCTCGTTGGCCACGTACAAGGGGTCGATGCCCAGCATTTCGCAGGCACCGGTGACCATCGGGCGGATCGGCAGGTGCGCCTCGTCGAGCACCACGCCCAGCCCGCTGGTCTGGGCAAGTTCGTTGCAGACGGTTCCCACTCCCCCGCGCGTCGGATCGCGCAGCCAGCGTGTCGACGGTGCGGCCGCCAGCAACAGCTCAACCAGTGGGCTCACCGCGGCGGTGTCGGATTCGATGTCGGCCTCGATGGCCAGGTCGCCACGAGCCATCATCACTGCCATGCCGTGATCACCAATTGTGCCTGACAGCAATACCTTATCGCCCGCTCGTACCGATTTTGGCGTCAGCGAACGCGCTGCCGGAATTACCCCGACGCCCGCGGTGGTGATGAACAATCCGTCGGCGGCGCCGCGGGGCACCACCTTGGTGTCTCCGGTGACGATCTCTACGCCGGCCGCTGCGGCAGCCGCGGCCATATCGGCGACGATCTCCTTCAACTCGGCGATCGGGAAACCCTCCTCGAGCACGAACGCCGCCGAGATCCAGGACGGCACCGCACCGACCATCGCCAGGTCGTTGACCGTGCCGTGTACCGCCAGGTGCCCGATGGAACCGCCAGGGAATCGCAACGGCTGCACCACGAATGAATCGGTGGACATGGCGATCCGCTCACCGCTGGGGAGGGTGAGAATGGCGCCGTCACCGAGCGACTCGAGCGCCGGATTGCGGAAAGCCTCCAGGAACACCGCGTCGACCAATGCGGCCGACGCCTTGCCACCGGCCCCATGCGCCAGCGTCACCACCTCGTCACGCAACCGGGGCCGACGACGGCGGAACATCTCGATCCGCTCGATCACCTCGCCCTCGGCGAAACTCGGTCCTGACGACAGGTATTCGCTTGCTGCCTTGTTCATCAGACATCCGTCCCTTGCTCGTGCACGGCTGACCACAGTTGATAGCCCAGCAGCGCCTGTGCTTCCTGAATCCGGTGCACACTCTGCGAATGGACGATGAAACAAGCGTCAACGTCCGGACTGGTCGCGAAGGTGCCACCGTCGTATCCGGCGAATCCGACGGTGTACATGCCACGCTTGCGTGCTTCCCGCAGCGCCACCGTCAGATCCGGCGAACTGCCGCTGGTGGACATGGCGACCGCGATGTCACCGTCGCCCGCGCGGGCGATCAGCTGTCTGGCGAATACCAGCTCGAAGCCGACATCGTTGCCCAACGCGGTCAGGATCGCCTGGTCAGCCGTCAGCGACCACGCCGGTAGCGGCCGACCGAGCGGCGGCCGGGCGAACAGCGTCGCCAGCGTCGTCGCATCGGTGGAGCTGCCACCATTGCCGAAGGCGAACAACCGTCCGCCCGTGGCGAACCGGGCGGCCATCTCGCTGGCCGCGGTGGCCACCAGCTCAATGCTGGCCTCCACTGTGCTCCGGCGCAGCGCCGCACTCTCGGCCGCCTTGGCTCGTGCCGATGCCGCGAGGTCGACCAGCAGCGACGTCGGATCGTCCTCCTGCGCGTCGATGAACGGGTAGAGGAAGTTGGTGGGCTCCGGATCCACGTCGACGCCCGGCTGTTTCTGGTTCATGAGCCACCGGCCGGGTCGACCCTGCTGATCGCCATTCCCGCGTGTACTAGGACGAGGTCACCGGCGGTGATCGGGTCGACGAGCGCCGTTGACACGCTTTCGACGCCTTGTGCGGTACGCACCCGTGCCATCCCCTGTTCGGACGCTCCGAGTGCCTCGCCGAGGCGGCCCTCATCGCTGCAGGTGATGCACACTTCCTCGGTGCACTCGACCGGTTTCAGCAGTCCTGGGTGTTCGAAGCAGACATGCGTCAATTCCCACAGCAGGTGGTACAGCAGCACGAAGGCGCCGGTCGCGGGTGCTCTCGGATCCGGGTCGTCGAGCCACAGGACGTGGTCGGCCGCGCCCGCGGGAGGGCGCTGGCCGCTACCGATCCAGATGGTGGTAGCCCCCCACGCCGGGCTCCGCTGCATCACCGACCGGACCTCGGGGTCATCGGCGTGGGCCACCGCGATCACGATGTCGCCCGGCCGGATCGACACGCGGACCACGTCGACCAGCTCGGGTCCGCTCAGCGCCACCGCGGGCAGCGCCCTCTTGCCGACGATCACCGGATGCACGAACTCGACCGCGATGTGCTGAGCGTGCGGCTGCCACGACGGCGCGAGTGACCACATGGTGGCGCCGGCAGAGAACAGGCGCGCCAGCCCGAGCGCGGTCGCGGCGAGATCGGCAGCCAGCTCCGCGTCGAGCCCGCGGTCGATTTCGGTGGAGATCATGACTGCACCGCCTTTGCATCGTCGACTCTCGGGTACCCATCCATTGCAGTCCCATTGCATTTTTCCAGTGCCGCTTTGGACAAATTCTCAGCCGGCTCCAACGCCGTCAGAATGGACACCGCGGCCTGCCCGAGCGCAAGGCCGCCGTCATTGGGCGGCACGGTGTGGTGCGTCAGCACCTCGAATCCCGCCTCCTGCAGGCGCGCCCGGCACTCTTGCAACAGCCGCACGTTCTGGAATACCCCACCGGTGAGGCCCACCAGGCGCACCGGGCCCGCGACCACGGCTACCACCTCCGCCACGGCAACCGCGACGGCCTTGTGGAACGCGGCCGCCAGGACCGCCGGGGCGGCGCCCGCACGGAGCGCCGACACCAGCGTTGCCACCAGTTCGGCGGCGTCGAACTGCCCGTCTGCAGTGACCGTCAGCTGCAATGCTGGCACGGGCATCTCATCGTCGGCCGTGTCGGCCAGCACCTCCAGCTCGATGGCGGCCTGACCCTCGTAGTCGATTCGGTGCCGCACACCGAGCAGCGCGGCCACCGCGTCGAACAGTCGGCCCATGCTCGAACACGGCATGCATCCCACGCCGCTGTCCAGCTGGGAGCGCAGCAGCCGCAGCTCGGCACCGGTGGCCGCGGCCACGGGTGCCAGGTCCGCGTCCCATTCGATGCCGGCCGCCCACAAGTGTGACAGCGCCATCCGCCACGGATTCCGTACCGCGACGTCACCACCAGGCAGGGGTACAGGCTTGAGGTGGCCGACCCGGGTAAAGCGGTGTGCATCGGTTCCGACGGAGAGGATCTCCCCGCCCCACACCGTGCCGTCGCAGCCGTAGCCGGTGCCGTCGAAGGCGACTCCGATGATCGGTTCACCGATCCTGCCGTGCTCGGCCAGCAGCGACACCACGTGCGCATGGTGATGCTGAACGAGGTCCAACGGGCGCGCTCCGGCGCGACGTTCAGCCCAGTGTCGGGTGTGATACCCGGGGTGCAGGTCGGCGGCCAACCGCTGTGGCTGCCGCCGGATACCGCCGAGCTGATCGACCGCGCGCTCGAACGCGCGCAGCGTCTCCAGGGTGGACATGTCGCCGATGTGGCCGGAGCAGAAGGCGCGGGTGCCGTCGGTGAGACAGAAGGTGTTCTTGAGTTCGCCGCCGACGGCCAGCACCGCGGGGCCACTGCGCCCGAGCTCGACGGGCAGCGGCGCATAGCCGCGCGAGCGACGGATCGGCAGCTCCCTGCCGTCGACAACGCGGACCACCGAATCATCGCACGGCACGTGGATCGGCCGATCGTGGTCGAGTACTGCATCGCACAATGCCGGAAGTCTCTGCGCCGCATCATCATCGGTGAAGCAGATCGGCTCATCCGAGCGGTTCGCGCTGGTGAGCACCAGTGCCTCCGGCACGGGCAACCGGGATCCCGGGATGGCTGCGAGAAGCAGATGATGCACCGGCGAGTAGGGCAACATCAACCCGATCAGCGGGCTGCCCGGCGCGACCAGCTCCGAGATCGGTGCATCTGGCCTGCGGCGGAGCAATACGATCGGACGAGCCGGGCTGGACAGCACCGCCGCCGCGCCGTCATCGATATCCGCGTAGCGGCGTGCGACATCAAGGTCGGCGACCAGGATCGCGAAAGGTTTACCCCCGCGCGCCTTGCGCGCCCGCAGCGCACCGACCGCGGCATCGTCGTCGACGGCACAGCCGAGGTGATACCCGCCGACGCCCTTGATCGCGACTACGGCGCCATCGCTCAGCGCCGTTCGGGTCGCCGCCAACGCGCGATCGGATCCCTCGATCCGGGTCTCGCCAGACCGGAACCAGAGCGTGGGCCCACAATCCGGGCAGGCCACCGGCTGCGCGTGGAACCGCCTGTCCGACGGATCGTGGTACTCGGCGGTGCATCTGGGGCACATCTCGAAACCCGCCATGGTCGTGGCCGGGCGGTCATACGGCAGCTCGCGGATTATCGTGAACCGCGGACCACAGTTGGTGCACGTCACAAACGGATGGCGATAACGCCGGTCACCGGGGTCGAAAAGCTCGGCAATGCAGTCGTCGCATACGGCGATGTCCGGCGGAATCGCCGTTGCTGCACCGGATATCGTTCGGCTTGCCACGATACGGAAGTCGGCACTGCAATCTGCGTCGGTGTCGAGCTGCACCACCGATACCGTGCTGATGATCGCCAGGGGCGGTGCCTCGGCGCGAAGGCGCCGTGCGAACTCGTCAACATTGGCCGTCGGGCCCTGCACCTCGACGAAGACGGCGCTCGAATCGTTGCCGACGAATCCGGACAACCCGAGATCGGTGGCCGTGCGGTGAACGAATGGGCGGAAACCGACCCCCTGCACGACGCCGGTCACCGTGAAGCGATACCGCACGTCGGCGGTTCGCTGGGTGAGTGAGATGCCCGTCATCCGCGCCGCCAGATCACGACCCGGTTGTTTCCTGAATCCGACACGGCCAGCTGGTCACCGCGAAGTGCGATCCCGTACGGCCAGCACAGGGTGTCGCGTTGCACCGATGTCCAGCGGTTCTCGCCGTTGGCGGCGAAGGTCGGCTGCGCGAGCACATGATCGGCTGCCCGCCCGTCACGGGGGATGCCGTCCCACAACAGGATTCGGTTGTTCGCGGTATCTGCCACGGCCAGCCGTTCATTGTCGCCGGTGCCATCCAGGCGCGCGGCGTACGGGAAGCGGAACCTGTCGCCGGTGTGCGGACCATAGGGCCATTCGTCGGCGGACGTGAAACCCGGCTGCCCCAGCACGATGTCAGCATCCCGATCCGCGGTGGGCAGCGGGGACCAGCCGAGTAACCGGTGATCACCGGCGTCCGCGACGAGCAGCAGGTCGTCGTTCCCGGTGATGTCGTGTGGCCAGCGGAAACTGGCCGGGCCGACGGCACCGCCGCGATTCTCGTCCCGCGCGGCCTCCCCGGGCTGCCCCAACACGATGTCCGCGGGTTGGCCGGGGTCGGGGATCCCGTTGTTCCACGCCAAAATTCGACGATTACCTGTGTCGGCCACCCAGAATCGCGAACCGACGATGGCGATACCGAACGGCCAGTAGAACGTCGACGCCGAGCAATCACCACCGCGGTTGGGCGCGACCGAGGCGGCATCGGGCTGTCCGAGGACCAGATCCGGCGGTGTGTCGCTGGCCTGCGGGACCGAATCCCACACCAGGATCCGGTGGTGCCAGGCGTCGGCGACGACAAGCCGCCCGTCATACACGAGCACACCGGTCGGTAGGTTCATTCCGCGTTCGGGGCCGCGGCCACCGGCCCCGTGCCCTTCGGTGACACCGTCCGGCTGGCCGAGAACGACGTCGGCGGCCTGCTCATCGGTGTCAGGAATGCCGTGCCACACCAACACCCGATGGTTACCCGAGTCGGCGACCACCAGATGATCCTCACCGAGGAAAACGCCTCGCGGTGAATACATCCAGGCCATCGACGGGCTTGCCGGCGGCAACGCCAAACCGCCCGGCGCCGGGGCCCCGAGCCACACCCGCGGCGACCATCCATCGCTGAGGTCGGCACCAGCAGTTTCAACGGCCCGAACCGATGTCCTGCCGATGTTGTGCTGCACGGTTAACCGGGTCATGTTCCGACTCGAACCCACACTTCGCCGGAATCGATCCGCAACGGCACTTGCTCAAGCTGGGCCCCCGGGGCGCTCAGGCATTCCCCGGAGGTCGCGTCGTAACAAAAGCCGTGCCATGGACATGTCAGCGTGCCGTTGTCGATATCGAGGACTGCGTTATCCAGTGGCAGCCCTTCATGGGCACATTCGTTACGATACGCCGATAGTCGCTGACCCGAATTCACCACGATGATCTCGGCGGCCTCACCGGACACGGTGGACAGGCTGAGCGCGGTGAGGTCGTCGGTGGGCAGACTCGCTGCGGGACCCACCTTGACCCACCCCTCGGCGGCGGGGTCCAGTCCGATACGCAACGACTCCAGCGGGATCAGCGTCGGCGACGGCTCATTGGGCAGCACCTCGACCCCAGTGATCGACGGAACACCTTCCACCAGAGCACTTTCCACGAGATTTCGCAGTGTCACCGAGGACATCGAACAGCCGTTGCAGGCACCGTCGAGTCGCACGAACGCGGTGCCGTCCTCGATCCGCACCAGGGTGACGTCACCGCCATGACTCTGCAGCTGGGGCCGCACCGTCACCAGCACGCGATTGGCGTGCGTCATCGGATCGGGTCGCACGATCTCATGCAGCGAGAGCAACATGTGCACGACCGGATCGTCGACAAGGTCGAACAACACCGCCCGCGCCGCGTCGTCAGCTCGCATCCGCTGCACGATGGTGACCAGCCCGGCGCGGTGCACAGCCTCGAGTGCGTCCTTGACTTCCTGAGCGACGGTGCGAGCCGACTCATCCAGGCCCGTCAGCGCGGCCAGCGCGTCGTCGACGCGTTTGGCCAACTTCTCGAAATCAGCTTCGCTGGACGACTGCCGGTCGGTCGAGGGCTCCACGGTGGTGGTGGACATGCGCAGCCTCCTTAATCTGGTTCGGTACGGATCAGTGCGCGTTGGCGGGCGACCTCGTCGAGTACCCCGCGCACGGCGCGCACCGATTCATCGTCTCCGAGGTCCTCGAACAGAAAGCGCGCATCGTAGAGTTTGGCCTTGGCCTGGTCGAACATTCCCAGATGCGCGAGCACGTTGCCCTGATTGGCCAGCACCCTGGCCCGACCGTGTGGATCGGCATCACGATCTCGGGCCTCGAGCACCGCCTCATAAAGCTCGACGGCCTCGACGAGGTTGTCCGCCTGATGCTTCGACGGGGTATACACCAGAGAATTGGCCAGGTTCAGTTGCACACTCGCCCACTGCTCGGGATGGGTCTCGCGGGTGTACACCTTCAGTGCGGACCGCAGCGACTGGGCAGCGACGCCGAGGCGCAGCTGTCCGGATGCCTCCACCATCGGCAGCGTCAGGTACGCGGTCGCCAGATTGGCATGGGTGGCCGCCCAGAGTAGCGGCGCCTCGTCCCGCAGCACCAGCTGCAGCGTGGAGTGATAGTGCGGAATCGCCTGGGCCAGTAGCTCGGGACGGTCCTCGGCCTGCTCATGCAGTAGTCCGGCCAGGTTCATGTGCAGTTCAGCACGACCGATGCGCAACTCATCCGCTCCGTCGAGCAGACGCAGTGCCCGCTCGAAACATTGCTGGGCGCTCGGGTCGCCGAGATCCCGGCATACCGATGCCGCAGCGCCGACCAGGACACCCTGCAGGCGAGGGGAACTCGGCTCTGCGGCAGCCGCCGCATGTTCGAGCAGTTCGACGGCGAGCTCCAGGTTGCCGTCGTCCAGGGCATGACTGGCCTGCGCCGACAGGGCGATCGCGGCAAGCTCGCCGTCGACTGCGCCGGCATCCGGTGGCGTGTCGGATCGACCCAGGACGAACAACACGAGGTCGACCAGCAGGCCGAACTCGCCGAGATCCGAACGCAGCGCGTCCGCGTCTTCGCTATCGGGATCCAGGACGAACCGGTTGTAGCGGGTAACCGGATCCGTGCCCTGCAACGCTGCGAGTGCGCCTTCCCGGTCACCGGCGAACGCCAGCTCATGGGCCACCAGGCCCGGCGGCCACTGCTGGGGCGCATTGCCGCTGAGCAATGCCGCGCGCACCTCCTCGGTGTCGGCTCCAGTGTCCGAGACAGCGGGTATCAGCATGTACCCCAAAGGAAGTGGGAACGTGCCCAGCGGTTGCGGGCGGAGGGCTACCGCGGCGGGCCCGGTGCGTTCGGTATCGGCATGCAGTGTGGTCATGTGTGTCATCAGCCGTTCCGTGGTCCTTCGATATCGCGTTCGGCGGCCCGCCTGATCAGATTTGCTGCGAGTTCGGCGCGGGCCTTGGTTGCATGCGTCTCGATGCGGTGGTGCACAACGCCGTCGGCGAACACGACGACGATCTCCACCGCCCACCGGCCGCGATCCTCGACGACGACGGTCTGCACATCGAGCGCATCGTCGGTCGAGCTATCGGGCTGAGGCGTGGTCTTCGGCCGGACCGGTGGATCTTCACACATCACTGTCATCCGCCTGCACCCAGCGGAATTCGTAAGGCTGACTGGGCATCATCCCAGGATGCCGAGTGAATACCGGCCGGGATGTGGTCCTCGAGCACTTCGCGCACCAGTGTGGTGCGGTCACCAGCCAGGTTGCGCTGCTTGAGCAGCAACCCACCGCTGCGTGGCCCACGCAACGGGACCAACCACAGGTCGCCGTCACGCACGACGGCAACAACTGCATCCGACGGGAACCGGCTGGCCGCCAGCGCCGCGTCAAGGCGGATGTAACCGTCGGCGGTGAACTCCACCTGCACGTCCGAGCACGCCACGGGTCGCAGATCGGCGAAGTACTCGCTCTCGATGATGGCAATGACCTGCTCCATCGCTGCCTCGACCGGCTCGGTCAAGTCAGCGCCGAGCTCCACCCCACTGGCCTCGATGAGAAAAACCGTGATATCGGTGGGACACGCCGCGCCAAGTGCCCAGCGCGCGAACGCGATCGCGTGATCCCAGCGGAACGAATGGGTGTGCAGCCCCTGCAGGGGCGGCAACTCTTCGAGCTCCTCGCCGGGCACCCGATAGACGGTGCCCGGCGCGGCGCCAGTCGCGGCGGCGTCGACGATCACGACCCTTTCGGCGCCTCGCATCTGGAACGCGACATCCATTCCTGCCGTGCCGCCGTCGACCAGCCGGCCGCCGTCGGGTACGCCGCACTCCCACAGATGGCGCACCAGGATCGGCCCGACACCGTCATCGCCGCGAAGCAGGTTCCCGCAGCCGACGACGAGCACCGCACAGCCCGGTGGCTCGATGTCGACATCGGGCCCACTCCGGTCAGCGCATGGCTCGGCAGACGTCGGAATCACACCATTCCGTTGATCACGAACTGGGACAACTGCTTTCCGGATTTGCCGTCGTAGGCATGCACCGTGCACACCAGGCAGGAGTCGAAGCTCCGTGCCACGTGACCCAGTTCCACCGGATCCTCCGGGTCCACGATCGGGGAACCGATCAGCGCCCGCTCGATCGGGCCGAGCACATTCTCGCCGTCGCGCGGGCCGATGTTCCACGCCGTCGGTGTGACGACCTGGTAGTTCTTGATCTTGTTGTCCTCGATGACAATCCAGTCGGCCAGTGAACCACGGGCGGCCTCGGTGGCCCCGAACCCCTTACCCTCGGCGTGCTCGGTCGGCTTGGTGTAAAAGCTCTCCTTCAGGTTGAGCTGGTCCAGCCAGCCCCGCACCCACTGGTAGTACTTGGGAGCCTCGTGCATCCGGGCCAACTGCCGGACGAAGACACTCGGACCGATCTTGTTCATGATGTCGACGAACAGCGGGTCGTTGTCTTGATGCGGGGCGGCGTTCGGTCCGCCCGCCGCGATCCGGCGTGCCAGCGGGCCCGCCTCGAGCGGGATGTTGCCGAGACCGTCCACCTCGTAGCGCGGCGCCTTGGCCCAGCTGTACTTGCCGTTGGCCCTACCCACTTCGGGATCGATGGGTATGGTCTCCCCCTCGAATGGGTGCAGCGGCCGGTCACCCTCGTAGAAGGCGTGCGTGACGTCTTCCCGGACCCGGGCCTGATCGAAGTCATGCCACTGGCCCTGCGCGTAGATCCCCTGCCGTCCGATCAGCGCGCCGTTACGGCTGTCAATGGTGGGGTTCTCATACAGCGATGGTTCGAAGTACGTGCCCATGGCCAGGTAGTTGCCGACGCCCTGGCCGTACTTGTCGAGTCCGGTGTCCAGGCTGTAGCGGATGAAGAATCCGCAGTCACTGTTGTACTGAGCTTCGTTCTCGTCCACCCAGGCGAGCACGTCTCCCCAAGTCTTGTTCTCCAGCCAGCGGTCGACCGAGCAGCCGAGCCACTGCTTTTCGAGCCAGTTGTCCTTCCAGTGCTCGAAGATCGCAATCGACCGGGTGACGTCCGCCAGCGACGGCGCACACATGACACCGCCGGGAACCATGAAGCTGGAATGCGGCCATTGCCCGCCAAAGATGGCGTACACCTCGACCGGTTTGGACGAAAGCACTACGCCCGGCTGGTAACTGGTGCCCACGTAGGGTGCGAAGCGGCGGACCGCCTCGGCGTAGAGCTTGGACTTGGCGTAGTTCTTGTTGGTGAAGTCGATGGCGAACAACGCATAAAAGTAGCGCGGTATCGACTGCAGCGTCTCGGCAGCCTGACAGATGTTACGGATCAACGTCGCATTGGGCGGAACGTTGGTGCGCCACGCCGTATCGAGCGCATACGCCGACTTGTACAGGTGGCTGCCGCCGCAGATCCCGCAGATACGCGGGCAGACAACGAGTCCGGCCTGTGGGTCCTTGCCCTGCAGGATGATCTCGAAGCCGCGGAACATCGCCGCTTCGGTCCATGCTGAGGTGACGATGCCGTCGTCGATGGTGACTCGGACGTCGAGGTCACCCTCGACGCGCCCCAGGGGGCTCACAAACAGATCTAGAGAGGTCATAGTGGGTCCTTTCAGAACACCTGGGGCTGCTGGTTTGGCTGCGCGATGTTTGGCCACCGCTAGACCACGAACATGTCTTCTTTCGACCACTGCGGGGCAGCGATTCGGGCGGCGGCGGCATGAGCCATATAGGTCAGGTGATCCGATCCCTCGGGAACTTCCTTCGGAATCATTCCGCTGACCTTCTGCGTCTTGAACACCGTGCCCGGCGCAAGGTCGAAATGGGGGAACTCCGGCTCGGTGCAACCCAGGCACGGCATGCCGGCGCGGGTCTTCGACGATTGGCGGTTCCACAGGATTCGGTTGCACGGCGAATGGGTCATCGGACCACGGCAGCCGAACTCGTAGAAGAGGCAGCCCGTGCGTGTGCCCTCACCGAAGGACATGGTTGATTGCTTGTATTCGAAGAACTGCACGCGCGTGCACCCGGTCTGGGTGAAGGTCTTGAAGAACGTCTCCGGCCGGTGCAGCTCATCGAGCGAGATGTCTCCGGCCCGACCGGTGGCCAGCGCGACGAGGATCTGGGTGATCCAGTCCGGGTGGGCCGGGCAGCCGGGGATGTTGATGACGGGCAGGCCCATCTTGGAACGGAAGTCGGGGCCCAAGAAGCCACCCTTGTCCCGCTTATGGAACTGCAGGCCCGTCGATCCGGACGGGTTGGGCGACATCGCCGGGATACCGCCCCAGCATGCGCAGTCCCCGATCGCGACCACGATTTGTGCCGCGCCGGCCAGGTCGACGACCCAGTCCTTCATCGCACGATCGGCGAACATGTCCATCCGACCGGTGCCGTTGGGCGCCTCAATGACGCTGCCCTCGAATACGAAGATATCCAGGGGCCGGTCGCCCTTCGCGCAATCCCAGAACACTTTCTGGGCATTCTTTCCAAGCTCCAATCCCAATGATGGATGCCAGAGAAGATCAAGGCCGAAATCGACAATTAGATCGACGACATTTGGCTCTTCGGCATTGAGGAAAGACATGGTGTTTCCACTACATGCACCTCCTTGTAACCATAGAACTGAAGCCATTGGAACTCCTCTCGGATAGCGACCTAGGGCGTGGACGCAATTTCGGATTTACCGGGCTGAAACTCTGCGCGCGTATTTGCGCTTGTCATTCTTGGGGTAGACGGCGTCCAAACGCACGGGCTACCTGGATGATGAATCCAAGTCCGCGGGCGATGTCCTTGTCCTTGGTCACCCGCCACAGGCTGAAGAGACCTTTGGGGCCGCCGGGATCGGCTTCGGCGGCAGCTTTGCCTTCGACCAGTGCCTCGCCGAGCAGCGCGATCACCTCGGCAGCCTGCGGATCGGTCAACCGGGATGTGAGCAGAGTGTGCAGCACCGGAGTGGCGTCGACCAGCGAGCCGGACAGGGACGCCAGGCTGCCGGCCAGTCCCTTGAAGTCAATACCTTTGAGCGAGTCGGCGCCGGGGAACGCCCCAGCCAGCGAGGTTCCCTTGAGTTCGCCGACGGCGGCCGCCAGTGATTCACTGATTTCGTCACCGCGCCGGACCAATCCATCCAGACCCGTGACCAGGATGGCCAGCAAATCGGCATGGTCGAGCAGGTTGTTCAACGAATTTGCTATCTCGGGATCATCGAGGCGGTCACGCAATGCATCCGCCGGCGAGATAGCGATCGCCTGCCCGTTTGCCGTCATGCGAGCCTCCCGTATTGACCGTTACGGGACCAGATGTGGTCCCAATCACAAGCTAGCGGCGGTAGGCACGGGTTGCCTATCGCTATCACGCAGTTTATGTCAGAATTACGCAGACATTAGCGCGCTGGTGCGCGCTCGATCATTCGGAGGCTTGCGTGATCACCGCGGACAATTTACCCAAAGATTCATTGTCACCGTCTTCATGTGTTGGCCAGTGGTGACTTCGAGACTCACCCGGCTCGGTTTCATCGATGCCAGACGCACCAGCAACCCGGTGCGGCGCAAGGTCCGTTCCCGTGGCATTCCGCCGGCCCTGGCGAACAATGAGATCTTTTACACCGAGGATTTAAATGGAGCATCCAGACTGATCGCACAGGCGCTGGCACCGCTGAGACTCGACGTTGCGGCCGAGAACCGTGACGCATTTGCCGCGACGATGCACGGTGTCCGACTGCGCAATGTCAGCATGCTCTACCTCGACCTCCATGTCGCTGCCACCATCGACATTCCCGCGCTCGGCCAGTACTTCGCGGTGCACATGCCGATGAACGGATGCGCCAAGATCGATCACTGCCGCCGCGCATTCGAGGCCAACACGATCCGAGCATTGGTCACCACCCCAGGTGTCCCGCTTCGCATCGAATTCGACCACGACTCACCGCAGCTGATCATCCGGATCGAAGCACGCGCGATGGTCGCGCACCTCACGCGACTGCTCAGCCGAACCCTGACGCGACCGCTGGAGTTCGAGCCCGAGTTCGACCTCGCGACTGAGGCCGCGATGCGCTGGCATGCCGCCGTGCAGCTGATCCACACCGAGGTATTCCATCCGGGCTCGCTGATCCAGCGCGGCCACGGCATCGGCGCGGTGGAGGAACTCGTCATGAGCAGCCTGCTGCATTTACAGCCGTCGAACTACCACGAGGAGCTCCTGCAGCCGCCACAGCCCGACCAGCGCCGCGCGGTCGTTAGGGAGACGATGAACCACATCGACGACCACCTCGCCGAACGCATCACGATGGACTCGGTGGCCAAGGCCGTGCACATGAGTGTCCGGTCGATACAGCAGGGATTCCACGAGGAACTGGGCATGACGCCGATGACTTATCTGCGGGAGCGCCGCCTGGAACGGGCGCACGAGGATCTAACTGATGCGATGCCGTCGGACGGCGTGACGGTGACGTCGGTCGCCGAGCGCTGGGGCTTTCACCATCTCGGTAGCTTCGCGGTGGAATACCGCAAGCGCTGGGGCGAAGCGCCGTCGGCAACACTGCGACGCTAGCGCGGGGGCGTCGAGGCGATTCAGGAGGCGCGGTTGCGCACGCTGCTGATCGCCCGCCAACCCAGTTCGTGATGCGAAACCAGGTGTGAGATCAGCAGTTCGGTCGACATGGTCGGGATCGTCTGGCTGACCACGTACCACGGCCGGTTCAGCGGCGTTCCCGCGACCGGCAGCTGTACCAGTGTTCCGCCGTCGAGTTCACGCCGCACCGCCTGCCGCGACACCAGGGTGATCCCCAGGCCAGCGGCCGCGGCCGCCACCACTGCGCCGTGGGATCCCAGCACCAGCTGGGGCGGTGCGATGGCGAGCTCGTCGAGCAGCGCCATCATCGTCGACCGGGTACCTGATCCGGGTTCGCGGAGCAACCACGTCGCGGTCGCGGCCTCGAAATTCCGGGCGATCGCCGGCGGGCCGACCATGATCAGGGTGTTCGGACTGATCGCCCGGACCGGCAACTCGCCGCGCAGATCATCCGGTGGGCGGCCGGCCACCACCAGGTCGACCTCGTGCCGTGACAACATCGGCCAAATGGAGCTACGCGCGGCCACCTCCAGATGCAACACCACACCTGGGTGCTCGTTACGGAAGGAGGCCAGCGCGGCGGGGATCAGCAGTTCGCCGGCAGAGGTGACCGCCGCGAGCCGGATCGAACCGTTCTCGGGGTCGGCCTCCCCCCGGGCGGCACGGATCGCCTCATCGTGCAGGCCGAGGATGCGACGCGCGTATTCGACGTATCGAATGCCGGCCGGGGTCAACCGCACACCGCGCCCGTGCCGGTCGACCAGCACGATGCCGATGTCGTTGCTGAGCGCCCGCACGGCCGAGGAAATCGAGGACTCGGTCACCACCAGGCGCTCCGCCGCGCCCCGCACCGAACCGGTATCGGCCAGCTCCACGAGCGCGCGCAGTCGCGCATTGGTCGTCATGTCAACTCAATCCGCCGGCGGTCACTCCTGCAGTGTGCCCTGCCGATATATCGCGGGCCGATGCGAACACCCGGCTTGTCAGCAGATCGGCAGCGTCGATGGTGGTAAGCGCGGCAAAGTCGACATTGCCCTCGGTTGCCAGCAGCCGCCGCGCGTGCCGCAACCGGGCCCGTTCGAGTGCGTTGCGGACGCTGCGCGCATTGGCGAACCACGGCTGGTCGATCCGCAGCTTCAGATATTTGCGCAACACCTCCCTGGCCTCGTCGGAGAACGTGTAGCCCAGACCATCGGTCATCAGCACCGCTATGTCCTCTAGTTCGTCGACGGAGTAGTCGGGAAAGGTGATGTGGTGGGCGATTCGGCTCTGCATGCCGGGATTGGCCGAGAAGAACTGATCCATCTTGTCCGCGTAGCCGGCGAGGATGACCACCAGGTCGTCGCGGTTGTTCTCCATGACCTGCAGCAGAATTTCGATCGCCTCGGACCCATAGTCCCGATCGTTCTCTACCTTGTAGAGGTAGTAGGCCTCGTCGATGAAGAGCACGCCGCCCATCGCCCGTTTGATCACATCCTTGGTCTTGGGCGCGGTGTGCCCGACGTACTCCCCGACCAGATCGTCGCGGGTGACGCTGACCAGGTGACCACGCCGAAGGTAGCCGAGGCGGTGCAGCAGTTCGGCCATTCGCATGGCCACCGTCGTCTTGCCGGTGCCGGGGTTGCCGGTGAACGACATGTGCAGTGTGGGTTGTGGCGCCGTCACCCCGAAGCGGGCCCGCATCTTGTCCACGACCAGCAGCGCTGCGATCTCGGCGATGCGGGTCTTGACCGGCTCCAGCCCAACGAGTTCGGCATCGAGCGCCCGTAGCACGTCGTCGGTGCCGGACTCGCGGCGCACCGCGGCCAGGTCGACCACGGCGTCGGGCGGCAGGAGTGGTTCTGCATTATCGGACTCGTCCGGCCGGCACAACTCTGGACCGGCCGGACGAGGCCGGTACCCGAATGAACTGCGCGGGTTCTCGGCATCTTGGATGGTCATTGCTTTCCCGAAGTCACAGGCTCGCCGGGTGGTACCGGTCTCCCTCGGGCCGCTCGGTGGCGTAGGAGTGAGTGGTGTAGCCGATCGTCCTGCCCGATTTCTCGGCGCGGTCGAGCCGGAAGCCCGGCTCCTCCGCCGGCCGGTTGACGATGAACGACAATGCTGTCGTCTGCCGACCCAGGCTCGAGTCGTAGGCGTTGAGCCGGATGTAGTGGTTCGGATTGGCGGCCCGGCAGGCGTTTACCTCGAGCAGCACACCGGCTGCGTCCTTGAGATCGAACATCGGCAGACCCCACATCTCCCAATAGGTGTTGCGTGGATGCGGGTCGTCGGTGAATTCGACCGACAGCGGCCACTCGTTGTTCAGCGCGTAGTAGATCTGGGCGGTGATCTCCTCGTCGGTGAAGTCGGGAAGATACGAGAAGGCGCCCTGGGTGATTCGCATCGGTGAACTCTCTTTCCGGTGGTTCAGGCGGTCGTCGGCGTTGCGACGACGTCGGGGGTATCGGTGGACTCGTAGTTGAAGCTGATGTCGCCCCAGGTCGCCAACGCCGTATCGAGCGCCCGGTTGGTCGAGGCAGCCTTCTTGAGGATCTCCGGCCCCTCCTTGTAAAAGTCACGACCTTCGTTGCGGGCCTTGATCATCGCCTCAAGTGCTACGCGGTTGGCTTCGGCGCCCGAGGCGATGCCCATCGGGTGTCCGATGGTGCCGCCGCCGAACTGCAGGATCACGTCCTCACCGAGGTGATGGATGAGCTGGTGCATCTGGCCGGCGTGGATGCCACCGGACGCGACCGGCATGACACCGGGCATCGAGGCCCATTCCTGATCGAAGTACAAGCCCTTGACCGGGTCCGCTTTGATGCTGTCGAGCCGCAGCGTCTCGTAGAAGCCCGCGGTGGTGTTGGGGTCGCCCTCGAGCTTGCCGACCACCGTGCCGGCATGGATGTGGTCCACCCCGGCCAGCCGCATCCACTTGGCGATCACCCGGAAGCTGATGCCATGTGACTTCTGCCGCGTGTAGGTGCCGTGGCCTGCGCGGTGCAGATGCAGGAGCACCCCGTTGGCTCGGGACCACTTCGCCATCGACTGAATCGCGGTGTAGCCGATCGTCAGGTCGATCATCACGACCACCGAACCAAGCTCGTTGGCGAACTCGGCGCGCTCGTACATCTCCTCCATCGTTCCGGCGGTGACGTTGAGGTAGTGCCCCTTGATCTCGCCGGTCGCGGCCTGCGCCCGGTTGACGGCCTCCATGCAGAACAGCGAGCGGTCCCGCCACCGCATGAACGGCTGGGAGCAGATGTTCTCGTCGTCCTTGGTGAAGTCCAGTCCGCCGCGCAGCGCCTCGTAAACGACGCGGCCGTAGTTGCGCGCCGACAGGCCGAGCTTCGGCTTGGTGGTCGCACCCAGCAGCGGGCGGCCGAACTTGCCCAGATGCTCGCGCTCCATGACGATCCCGTGCGCGGGTCCCTGGAACGTCTTCACGTACTGCGTCGGGATGCGCATGTCCTCCAGGCGCAACGCCTTGAGCGGCTTGAACCCGAACACGTTGCCGATGATCGAGCTGGTGAGGTTCGCGATCGACCCCTCCTCGAACAGGTCGATGTCATAGGCGATCAGCGCAATCCACTGCCCGGGGGTGTTGGGCACTGCTTCGACGCTGTAACACTTCGCCTGGTAGTGCTCGAAGGTCGTGAGTCGGTCGGTCCACACGACGGTCCACGTCGCGGTGCTGGATTCGCCGGCAACTGCGGCGCCGGCCTCCTCGGGCGGAACACCCTCCTGGGGTGTGATCCGGAAGGCGCACAGCACGTCGGTGTCCTTCGGGACATAGTCCGGCTGCCAGTAGCCCATCTCAGCGTAGGGAATGACTCCCGCGTTCCATCTATCTGCCATGGCTCGAATGCTGCCATCGAGACACTAAAGCTGTCTATCAAGTTTTACTTCCCAACAATGAACTAATTAGTTGATTAACCGGACTACCCCACCCACTCCACCAACAGGGTGAGGCATCCGCGTTCGGCGCGAACCTATCGTGTGCCCACGAGCCGCCACCAGGGCCGATCGAGTAAGGATGATGATGACAACCCGAGCTAATAACTGCAGGCAGATCGCCGAGCGGTTGACCGCACCCGGCAAGGGCATTCTGGCCGCCGACGAAAGCATCTCGACGATGTCATCCCGGCTCGAAGGCGTCGGTGTCGCACCCACCGCCGAGAACAGACGTACCTATCGCGAGTTGCTCGCCACCACTACGGGACTTGCCGACGGGGTCTCGGGGATCATCTTCTGCGACGAAACCCTCGGCCAGACATTCGGCGACGGGCGACCGTTCGCCGAGGCCGTCAGCGAACTGGGCATCCTCGCGGGCATCAAAGTCGACACCGGCGCCAAGCCCTGCCCGGGGCTGCCGGGTGAGACCATCACGGAGGGGTTGGACGGCTTACCTGCTCGGCTGGCACACTATGCCGAAATCGGCGCGACGTTCGCCAAGTGGCGCGCCGTATTGACCATCGGAGATTGCACTCCTACTTGGGGCGCGATCGGCGCCAACGCGAACGCACTGGCGCGGTATGCGGCAGCCTGCCAGGAGGCCGGTCTGGTACCGATCGTCGAGCCAGAGGTCATGATGACCGGCTCACATCCGATCACACAGTGCGAGCAGGTCACCGCAACCGTACATGCTGCAGTCCGCCAACAACTTTCGTTGTTGAACGTCGACCTGGCCGGCATCGTGCTCAAGCCGAATATGGTGATCGAGGGCGAGGACTGCCCGCAACAATCCACCCCGGCCGAAGTCGCCGAGGCGACGGTCCGGGTGCTGCGCGCCTGGCCAGCAGATCTGGCAGGGGTGGCCTTCCTGTCGGGTGGGCAGGCGCCGGAACGCGCAACCGCCAATCTCGAAGCCCTGCAAAACCATCAGACACCGTGGCCGCTGACGTTCTCGTTCGGTCGCGCGCTGGTATCGCCGGCTCTCGCCGCTTGGGCAGGCGACCAGGCCCACGTTGCCGACGGTCAGGCTGCACTCAGCGTCCACGTCGCGGCCAACGCAGCAGCACGACGGCGGGCCACGGCTCAGTCTGCGTAGCCGACTCGCGACCAGCCGGCCGGTGAGTGAACACTGGCCGGCCGGCTGGACCGCTTACGCACTAATTCAGGATTTCGATGCCGGGCAGGGTTTTGCCCTCGAGGTATTCCAGCGATGCCCCGCCGCCGGTGGAGATGTGTGAGAAACCGTCCTCGGGCAGGCCGAGCTGACGCACCGCGGCGGCCGAATCACCGCCACCGACCACGCTGAACGCACCCTTGCCCGTCGCACCGATGATGGCCTCGGCCACACCGCGAGTGCCGGCGGCCAACGCCGGGAACTCGAACACGCCCATCGGACCGTTCCAGAACACCGTCTTGGCGTTGGACAGCAGCGCGGTGAATCGCTTCACTGACTCCGGGCCGATATCGAGCCCCATCTGGCCGTCCGGAATACGCTCGGCCGCAACGATTTCCAGCTGGGCGTCGGCGGCGAACTTGTCGGCCACCACAATGTCCACCGGTAGATGGATGACATCAGCATAGGTGTCCAGCAGCTGCTTGCAGGTGTCGATCATCTCCTCCTGCAACAGCGAAGTGCCCACCGAAAGCCCCTGCGCAGCAAGGAAAGTGAAGCACATACCGCCACCGATAATGATGCTGTCCGCCTTGGCGGCCAGGTTCTCGATGACCGCCAGTTTGTCGCTCACCTTCGATCCGCCGAGCACCACCGCGTACGGGCGCTCAGTGGAACTGGTCAGCTGCTCAAGGACCGTGACCTCGGCGCCGACCAACGTGCCCGCGTAGTGCGGCAACAGAGTGGCCACGTCATACACCGAGGCCTGCTTACGGTGCACCACACCGAAACCATCGGACACGAACGCACCCGGCGAGCCATCGGCACCCTCGACCAACGCCGCCAGCTCGCGAGCCAACGCCAAGCGCTGGGCATCGTCCTTGCTGGTCTCACGCTCATCGAAACGGATGTTCTCCAGCAGCAGCACATCACCGTCGGTCAGGCCCTCGGCCCGAGCCAAGGCATCGGTACCGACCACATCGCCGGCCAACTGAACGTGACGACCCAGCCTCTCCCCCAACGCCTTTGCCACCGGCGCCAGTGAATACTTGGGATCCACGCCGCCTTTGGGGCGGCCCAGGTGCGCGGCGATGACGACCTTCGCGCCGGCGTCGGCCAGCGCGGCCAATGTCGGCACCGAGGCAATGATCCGGCCCGGATCGGTGATGTTGCCGTCGTCATCAAGCGGGACGTTGAGGTCGCAGCGCACCAAAACGCCCCGACCGGCAACGCCGTCACTCAGCAACTCATCAAGAGTCCTGATGCTCATATTTGCCGACTACAACGACTTGCCGACGAGCGCGATCAGGTCGGCAAGGCGGTTGGAGTAGCCCCACTCGTTGTCATACCAGGAGACCACCTTGGCCTGGTTGTCGATGACCTTGGTCAGGCCGGAATCAAAGATCGAGCTGTGCGGATCGGTGACGATGTCACTGGACACGATGGGCAGGTCGTAGTACTTCAGGATGCCCTTGAGCTTGCCCTCGGCGGCGGCCTTGACCGCGGCATTGATCTCCGCGGCCGTGGCCGACTTGGCCAACTCGACGGTCAAGTCGGTGACCGAACCCGTCGGGATCGGCACCCGCAGCGCGTACCCGTCGAGCTTGCCCTTCAACTCCGGCAGCACCAGGCCGATGGCCTTGGCCGCACCGGTGGAGGTCGGGACGATGTTCAGCGCGGCGGCGCGGGCCCGACGCAGGTCGCTGTGCGGGCCGTCCTGCAGGTTCTGATCCTGGGTGTAGGCGTGGATCGTGGTCATCAGGCCCTTGACGATGCCGAACTCGTCGTTGAGCACCTTGGCCAGCGGGCCCAGGCAGTTGGTGGTGCACGAGGCGTTGGAGATGATGTTCTGACTGCCGTCGTACTTGTCATCGTTGACGCCCAGCACAATGGTGATGTCCTCGTCGGTGGCCGGCGCGGAGATGATGACCTTCTTGGCGCCCGCGTCCAGGTGGCCCTTGGCCTTGGCGGCGTTGGTGAAGATGCCGGTCGATTCGACCACCACGTCAACACCGAGGTCACCCCACGGAAGCGCGGCGGGACCCTCTTTGATGGCCAGCGCCTTGATCTTGTGATCGCCGACGACGATGGTGTCGTCGCCTTCCAGGCTGACGTCGTAGGGCAGCCGGCCCAGGATCGAGTCGAACTTCAGCAGGTGCGCCAAGGAGGCGTTGTCGGTCAGGTCATTGACCGCCACGATCTCCAGGTCGGTGTTCTTGCCCGCCGCCTTCTGCGCATCAAGAGCCCGGAAGAAGTTACGACCGATCCGGCCGAAACCATTGACGCCCACCCGGATTGTCACATCTGCCCCTTAATTCATTTACGAATGCTCGCCGCCAGCCTAGGCAATCGACGGATCGGAAGTCGCGCGAGAAAATACGGCCAAGCCGCCCAAAGAAGTGAACTGACGACTGTGGACTGACCGTTAACCCCAATGCCGCGCAGTTAGCGTTGGTGGTGGGTTGTCAACCGTCGAGGATTTCGACGGTGACGGTGGTTTTGTAGTTGGTGCGGTCGGTGGGGCCTTTTGCTCGGTGTTTGGAGATGGCGCGTTTGACGACTCGGGGGCTGGAGCGTGACCGCCGGGCTGTGGGCTTGACCCCTGATGGTGGACACCTAACTGGTGGGACTGCTGGTCCTGCGGGAAGGATGTCCGTATGTCGGGCAAGCGGAAGAAGTACACCCCGGAGTTTCGGGAGCAGGCTGCCCGCCTGGTGATCGAAACAGGACGGCCGATTGCGCACGTGGCTGCCGAGATTGGTGTCGGTGAGCAGTTGCTGGGTCGGTGGGTGCGCCTGGCTCAACACCGGGCCGGCGGTGGGGATACTGACCCGGTGCTCGATGCTGATGAGCGCGCCGAGTTGGCTCGGCTGCGCAAAGAGAACGCTGAATTGCGTTTGGACCGTGAGTTTTTAAAAAAAGCGGCGGCCTTCTTCGCCTCCGAACAGAACCGGTAGATGCCTACCGGGTCATGGAGGCGGAGAAGGCCAACTTCAGCATCGTGCGGATGTGTCGGCTGTTGGCGGTGTCGCGGTCGGGGTTCTACAAGTGGCGCATCACCAAGGCTGCCGGTCCCACCGCCGCCCATCAGCGCCGCGGTGCCCTTGATACGGCGGTGGCGGGCTTGCATGCCGACTCCGATCACGTGAATGGGGCACCGCGGATCCTGGCCGACCTGCGTGAGGACGGCTGGACGGTTTCACGCAAGACGGTGGCGGCCTCGCTGCGCCGCCAGGGGTTGGCCGGGATCAGTCCGCGGTCCTTCGCGCCGGTGACGACCGTGGTCGATCTGGATGCGCCGCCCATCCCTGACCTGGTGAAACGCCGGTTCGATGCCGGTGTCATCAATTCGGTGTGGACCAGCGATATGTAATGCCGACGTCGGCATTACATATCTTATGCCGACCCTCGAAATATGCCGACAGTTGTTGCGATGGTGCAGGCCCATCTCCGCAGATCCTCGCCTTAACGCCGGACTCAATCTGTAATCAGTGTGGGCGTCCGAGTAACCATTACGCCGCCAACGACCAGTAAGTCCCTTCTGCTGTGTCGATGACCGGGCCTGACATTTTGGCTAGGTAAGGACGGATCGTGGTGCGCAGCCGGATACCCAAGTGAAGTTTGTAGATACCGTCGGCCGGGATTCAGGATCGCGGCAACCGTGTGGCGGTGCTGGCCGTTCGGGTGTGCCTGCCTTCAAGACGGTACATGATTGGTTGTGCGGCAATATTGTTCGCCGCGAAGGTGCCGAGCACGAATCGCCGGAAGGACGGCAGAAAAATCAGCTTCGGCAGGAATGTGCGCCAGTGTGGCCAGCTGGCGTGGTTGATGATCCCGAAGTCGGTGCGCTCGCCGGGCAGCGGCGCCATCACCTCGGAGTCTGGCAGTGCGGTGTTTTCGACGAACCAGCCGGCAGTGTATTCCCATACGGGAACGAGGCGTTTGGCGTTTTCGGCGTAGAAGTAGTTGAAGAGAAATACCGACGATCGCTGGCCACCAGTCGCGCGATGAACAGATCGGCATACTTTACCGTGCTCGCATGGGCAAGCTCGGCCAATTGGCTTGACACCGCGTCGATTAATGCCCGCTTACCGCGGCTTCTCGGCAGGAAAGGCGCCCGTCGCTCGACGTTGGCGGCCAACAGTAGATACCCAGCCTCGCTGGGCGTCTGCAGCGTCGCCTTGGGGCCATCTCCGCGCGGGAGCACGATGTCCATGGTTGCCTCCTGATCTCCTGTAGCGGGTGGCTCCTGTCAACGCGCCCGCGATTAATTCAACGTTGTTGAAATAATGTTAGTCGGCGTCGGGATAAAATTCAACAGTGACGAATAAAAGGCGGGGTCTTGGGCGGCGGGCCGGCAGTCCGGACACCCGTAGCCACATCCTGGCTGCGGCCCGGGCGCAGTTCCTCGCGGTCGGCTACCGCACTGCCACGGTGCGCGCCATCGCAGGTGAGGCCGGTGTCGACCCCGCCCTGATCAGCTATTTCTTCGGCTCTAAGCAGCGTTTGTTCGGCGAGGCCTTGGCACTGCGGGCCAATCCCGCTGAACTCATCGCCGGCCAGATCGACGGCCCCATCGACGAGCTACCACGACGACTCATCACCGTGCTGTTAGAAACCTGGGACGACCCACACAACCAGCCCACACTCTTGGTGATCGCGCAGACCGGTGCAGGACCCGACGGGGCCGCGCTCACGCGAGGGTTCGTCGAAGAAGTATTGGCGGGCCCGATCATCGAACGGTTACGACAAGCAGACGTCTCAGCCGAGGATGCCCGAATCTGCACGGCACTGTTGATCACTCAGCTCGTCGGGGTCATCTACGCGCGCTACGTCCTTGCCGCCGATCCCGTCACGGCCATCCCCCGGCAGACCTTCATCGACCGCTTCACGCCAGCCCTCAACGCCGTGATCCGTGCCTGTATCCACCCCGCCGACATAGCTAACACATGAACTGACACCAGGCAGCTGATCACCGCGACAGAGCTGCCGACCTATTTCGGGCTGCCGAGACCGGGTTGTTGCTCGCTGGTGTGGATGTGTTCGCGGCGGAATCCAAGTCCCATCGTTCGGCCCAGTAGTCGTTTGATTGGCGCTGATCGGCTTAGCGGCCGCAACATCCACAGCGGTGGGTCGGTTTTGCTCATTCGGGTGAGATTCTTGACTTGCGCACCTTGTAGCGTCTGGGCAATCTTCGTGGGGGTCTGGCGGCGTTTTTGCACCGCGCGCAGGTCGTTGTCGCTGACACGCCCCTTCAGCAGTGGTTGAGCAAGCGTGTTGGCGGCAGCTACGGCGTCGGCGATGGCGTAGTTGACGCCGATGCCGCCCACCGGGGACATCGCGTGTGCGGCGTCGCCGATGCACAACAGGCCAGGTAGCCACCACCGCTGCAACCGGTTGGCGCGGACCGATAGCAGCTTGACTTGGTCCCACTCGGTGAGCGCGTCCAGGCTGTTGGCAAGGAAGGGGGCGGCCGCGGCGATGTTGGACCGAAACGCCGCTAGTCCCTTGGCTTTTACCTGTTCGAAGCTGTCCTTGTCGATGATGGTTCCGCACTGCCAGTACTGCCCGCGGTTGATCGCCAGGATGATCTGGCCGCCGCCGAGGTATCCGATCGTTTCGGGTGCTGACTCAGCGCGCGGCAGCCGGAACCACAGCGCGTCGATTGGCATCGGAAACTCGGTGAGCGGCAGGCCCGATTGGTCCCGGATGACCGACCATCGCCCATCGCAGGCAACCGTGACATCCGCGTGGATCTCGATCGAACCGTCCGGGGTTTGCGCACTCACGCCGGTCACTCGATCGCCGTCGCGCAGCAGCCCGGTCACTTCGGTGTTCATCGCCAGCTGGAAGCTCGGATAATGGTTGGCCTTGTCCGCCAGGAAGTTCAGGAAGTCCCACTGCGGCATGAACACGACGTACTTGCAGGCGGTGGGCAGGTGACGGAAATCGATGAGATCGTACGAGTGGCCGTTGAATCCAAGGCCTAGCTGTTCGACGTTCTCGTGTGGGACCTGCGCGAGGAACTCATCGAGTATCCCGAGCTCGGCCAGCAGATCGGTGGTCGAGGGATGCACTGTGTCCCCGCGAAAATCGCGGAAAAAGTCGCCGTGCTTTTCCACCAGAAGGGTCTGCACACCCGAGCGTGCAAGCAGATAGGCGAGCATCGTCCCGGCCGGGCCGCCGCCGGCCACCAGGCACGTGGTCTTCCAACGATCCATCGAAACTCCCTGTCGTATTCCCAAGCGGGCCACCAAGGGCCGCTAGCCGCGTCTTAGATGAGCTGGGCCACGCCGAGCAGCTGTTTGGCTTTGATTTCGCCTTGTTCTTTCCCGTATTCGGCGAATCGACTGATGAATAGGTCGGCGGCAGCCGGCGCGGCCGGCGCCGGCGCGGGTCCACCGTCGAGGATGTGATTGAGCCAGTCAAAGATGACGGCTTGGGCGTAGCTCAACCCGCCCATTTGGCAGTGACTCGATGCACCTTCGGCGCGGGTGAACAGGCGAAGGTAGCGGTCACAGTTCAGCGCGAGCATGAAGTCGAGCGTGTCGATGATGATGTCGGCCGACGGGGCGGCGGCATCGTGAATGTCGTCCTCGCTGAACAAGAACAACATCGGGTTGTGGTAGTGGTCGGTGAAATCTTTGATGGTGTAGTGCTCATAGATCTGCACCCATTCGCGGGCGTTTCGGATCCCCAGGGTCCACTCGGAGTGTTGAAAACCCCACCGGGCTGGGGTGTTGGCCTTCATCAGCAGCGTGAACGCCGCGTTCATGAAGGCCGTGTTTTTCATGAGCCCTTTCATCCCCGCGCGGGCGGCCGCGCCGCAGTCGACGATCAGCGAGTTGGGGATGACCGCGCGGATTCGTGGGTCGAGGGCTGCGCGGGTGGCCAGGTAGCCGCCCATCGAGTAGCCGATGATGGCCAGTCTGGCGGGATCCACGTCGGGGCGGGTGAGCAGGTAGTCCACCACGGCGCCCACGGGTTTTTCGTAGTCGGGGCGAAATGTCAATCCTGGATTGGCCTTTAACGCACCCCACTGTCCGGGGCCCTCGAACATCAGGCAGTTCCAGCCATAGGCCGGGGCGGCGGCACCGATCCAGCAATACAGTTCCTCCATCGTGGAATCGAACCCGCCCAGCGCGATCAGCGTGGGCCGGCGGCCCTGGCCGCCGGACACGAAATAGGCTGGCAGCCGCGCGTTCTCGAATTGGATGTCCACACACTCGATCGGGGTGTCCATCAGCGTGATCATCCGGTGAAAGCAGTCTTTGCTGCGTCGCCACAACTGGGTATGCCGCACGTCGGTGTGGCCGGCATAGAACACCGCCATCCGGTAGTAGTTGGACGCCCGCAGAAATGCATCGCGGGCACTGACGGTGTTGCCCAACCGGTCCTGGCTCTCCGCGAACGCTGCGACTCGATCAGCGGTGGCGGCCCATTGTGTTATCCAGCTGTCGAAGTTGTTGTTCTTGACCCGGCTCATGGTGTCCATGCACTCTCCGTACTCGGCGGCGCCGCGCGCCTGCAGTGACAATCCCCGTACGAACTCGAAATTGAACCCGCCTACGGTCTTGTTGTCGAAATCAACCTTCATCGCCGATCTCCGGTCGGTGCCGTGTCGGCTCGTCGTAGCGCCGCGATCCAGCTGTTGACCGTCCGGGATTCAGTGCGTTGCAATGCGCCGGCGGGGATGCCCAGATAGCGTTCGATCGCTTCGATGTGCGCTCCGTAGTTGGCCACGATCTCCTTGACGGTCGGCGCGTCCGGTGACCGGTGGGCCGCCGCCAGCAGCTGGCCGGCCAGCGTGTCCTGCAGCGACTGAATGAGACTGACGATGACCGCGCCGGCCTGTTCGGGATAGGCGGTTGCGAACAGATGCTCGTCGACTCCCTGCCGCACGATCGCCGTCAGCAGCGGCGCGAGTCGCTTCGCCACGGCCCGATCCATCTGCAGCCGAAAGACGATGTTGCCGGGTGCATACCAGAGCGGCAGCATCGCCACGAACAGGTTCTGGCGCGCCGATTTCCAGCGGATGCTTTCGCCGAAGAACCGCCGCAGTTTGTCCACAGCATCCCGCTCGCGATCGGCAACAATCGGAGCAAGCACCCGCTGCGAGTCCTCGACCAGCCGCTCGCTGAGCGCATCGATCACCGCCGGCTTGGAATCAAAATAGTGATAAAACGCGCCCTTGGAGATCTGCAGGTCATCGAGAAGATGCTGAACCGTCAGGCGCTCATAACCATTCGACAGAATCAGCCGCTGCGCGGCGTCCAGGATCGCGTCGCGGCGGGCGGCGTGCTCTGCAACATTGACGGTTCGAGCCACCCAACACCCCATCCTTTATTAGACCGACGGTTGGTTTAATAGCGGAATTATGCCGCGCTCTCGGCGACGGAGTCAAGACACCGGGGCGGGTTGACTGACGGCAGCTCGGATTATCCAGTCTGCTGGGTCTTTTGGTGCAGCCACCGGTAATCGCCCGCGCAATCAGAAGGCGTAGCGGTGGAGCTGTATCGCGTTGCGCAGCGCGGGGATAGTCCGCATCATTCTTCCGAGCGCCCGGTAGGCGCCAGACGGCACGTGTTTGAACTCGCCGGTGTCGAAGATAGAGATCGCGGACAGCAAACGAAGACCCGCAACGGCATCCAAAATACTGTCCGGCTTGTTGACCGCCCAATGGAGCGTTGATCTCGAGCGCCGCACGATCGGGTTGAAGTTCTCCAGCGTGATGCCGAGCCAATTGCACACATCGAAGTGCAATTCGCCAGACGGGAATTGCTCGACGACCCGGCGCAGCAGTGCCAGGCCGTCAGCTCTCGTCAGGTACTGAGTCAGTCCTTCGGCGATGAGCAGAACCGGGCAACCGGTTGGGATCGTTCGAAGCCACCTCGCGTCCGCGACCGAGGCAGCGACCGGGTGGTAGTGCGCACGGGCCGGATAGAGTCGTTTCACCAGCGCGATGACGTCTGGGCCGTCGATGTCATACCACTCGACAGCAGCGCCGGGGTCGAGCCGGAACACGCGGCCGTCCAATCCACAGCCAACGTGCAGGACCACCGTCCGCTCGTCTCGTGCGAGACGTTGGCGGGCCCACTTGTCGAGATGAGCCCCGCGAACGGCACCTATGGAAGCGTTACGCACCGTGACGCCGGTCTTGCGCCAGTCGTAATCGATGCGGTCTACCAAGTCCCTGGCGAAGGTGTCACCAAGGATCGGCTTGGCGGCGTCGGCATCCACCGCCCTCGCGTACAACGTCGCCAGCATCGTTTCCGCCGGCCCGGCCAGCCCGATAGGAACGTTCGCTATCCCAGGCATAATCGCCACGCTGTCACGTCTCGCCCGGTGCACTCGGGCGCAGGAGGAGGGCGCCTGCGGGGTGGCCGAGACCAGTCGGTTGCCCTCGGGATCATCTCAGGCATGTCGCAGTCCTTGCGTTGATACGCGGGCCACATGACCCCGACTGCGTACGACCTGGCGCGTTGTCGTGTTAATAGACCGCTGGTTGGTTTATTATGCAAGTTTGCCTCGCTCTCGGCTTGGAGTCAAGGCCCTGGGTCTCTTTTGGATGCCAGGTGGCCGACTGCTCGATACGGGTTACGCAATGCAGTCGATGTTTCGACTCACCTTGTCGAATTCCATTGCTAGAGTTGAGCTGAGTGCGTGATGCAGTTCCGGCCAGCAGCCGCGGCCCAACCGTGGTAATGGTGAACTGCCCGTCAGCTCCGGGCGAGGATGGCTGAAAGCGTCTGGCGCAGTTGTGTTTCTGGTTCGGCGGGGAGTTCATCGGCACGCCACCCGACGAAATCGTCTGGGCGTATCAACAGCGCTCCATCGGGCTCGAGCCCGGTGGCAGCCGCCCAGGCGCCGTCGGGGTCGACGGTGTCGTCGATGCGGTGGACACTGACCGGCACACCCAAGGCCTCCGACGCCGACGTCGCGGCGCCGATCCATCGCACTCCGTCCGCCCCGGTGAGCAGGGTGAACCCGGGATCGAGCAGGTCGAGGGTCGAGATGCGCTGCCCGTCGCGACGTACCCAGACGTGCGGCACGCGGGTACCTGGTTGTCCTCGCAGGTCCTCGACGAGGGATGCGGCGTCCGGATCCGCCGCGGCGGCGTCGCCGTTCACGACCGCGGCCGATCTGTACTGGTAGCCGATGACCACCGCGAAGTTCGACGCCTTTTCCTCCGGCGGCAACGTCACGCTGTCGTCGTCGAACCGCAGGGCTTCAAGCTGCGGGCCAGTGCACGACTGGCGGGCGGAGAAACGCCCAATGGGGTGACGCTCGGTGTGATAGGTACTCAGCAGCGCGGGCTCCGCCACGCCGTTCACCACGGCGGCGAGCTTCCAGGCCAGGTTGTCTGCGCTCTGGATGGCAATGTTGGCTCCCCCGGCCCGAAACGGCGGTATGGTGTGCGCCGAGTCGCCGACGAGAAACACGCGCCCGCACTGGAATTGGTCGGCAACCTGTTCAGCTGGTTGCCAGCGCATGATGTCGATGATCTCCACAGGAATGTGTTCACCGATGGCCTCGAGAAGCAGCTCATGGCAGCGGTCCCGGGTGAATTGCTCGGCAGTTTCCCCGCGATCAGGGAAATAGGTGATCACGAAGACCCCAAGGTCACTGTCGGTCGAGACGAACAGGCCGTCCACCTCGGGATTCTTGACTTGCAGAACGTCCCCATCGCCCAAGGAAGGGATGAATTTGCGCCACGGCCCCCGAAAGTAAATAAGGATGGAGTACAGCGGCCACACGCCCGACCCTGACGTGCTGATGCCAAGGGTCTCCCGGACGGGGCTATGCACACCGTCGGCGGCGACCAGATAGTCGGCGCGCACCATTTCAGACTTTCCGGAATCCCGGTCTCGCAGCACCACGGTGACGCCGTTGTCGTCGTGCTCGAAGGACAACAACTCTGTCCCGTAGCGCACCTCGCTGCCAAGTCGGCGGGCTCGCGCGAGCAGGATCGGCTCGGACCTGCTCTGCGGACAGAACTGCACGGACGGCTCCGGGCTCAGCCCCTCAAACTCGGAGACCATTCCGGCGACAAGAGCGTTCATGGCAACGGCAGGTTCTTCTGTCGCGGCGTTCACGGTCGCCTTGACCACCGTGTCCGACGGATGCTCGGCGACGGCGTGGATCGCATCGCTTATACCGAGACGGCGAAAGATCTCGAAGGTGCGAAAGCCGACGTTGCGGGCTTTCGGATAGACGAAGACCTCACCGCGCCGTTCGACGAGTAGGGAATGAACTCCGTCCTTGGCCAGCAGCGCCGACATCGCCAGTCCGCCGACGCCGGCGCCGACGATGAGCACAGGCACATGCGTGACGTTCATTCGCGTTTGCCTTCCACGGATTCCGTTGTGCCCGCGGGATGCAGCCACAGGAAAGTCTTCGTTCCAGGGCCGGCGATGAACGGCTTCACCAACGCTGGGTAAGCCTTCATCGCCTGAGCCGCGGGGATCAGCTCAGGTCTTTCCAGGGCATACTCTTTGCCGTCCCGGGCGAGTCTGCATTTCCCGGCAGCCAGGACATTTTCACACCAGTCAACGTGGGGATATGCCACCCCCAATACGAAACCGTCGCCAAGCCGGTATGCGCTGAGCGGTGTCACATAGGTTTGGCCGCTGCGCCGCCCGACATGATGCAGCGCACTGAGGTTGAAGTAGAGCATTCCCAGGCGGGTTCCGGCGATCCTGCGGATCGGACGGTTCGCCGTCTTGCCGAATCGACGGATCCTGTCGCTGAACCACCTCACCCGCATGAGCGGCGAGACGGCAAGCAGAAGAAGATACAGACCGGCCACGGCCGCGGCCATCACGATCGGAGCCACCGACAGCACCCGCAGCAAACAAACCGATCGGTTGCGACGTTCCATGGTCTAGCTCGCTCCTGTGCGTGTGCGATCCAATTCTAGGCGGAACGTGTCGGTCTCGTTCCGCATCAAGATTGGCATGCAATGCGACCGACCGCAAGTATCGGCTGGCTCAGGGTGCTACCAACGGGCTACTCGATGGGCTCGGCGGTCGCGAGCGGCAGCAGCACCTGCTCAAGAGCGCGCCGAACGACTACACGATCGATCGGGCGTCCCGTCATCACTCGCAGGACGTTAAGCCCCACGATGGCGTCGGGTATCAGCGTCAAATCGCGACCCGAGGGAATCTCCCCCCGGGCCACGGCCTGATCGAGCACCACGTTGATGATCTGACGCGGCGTGGACAGCGCAAGGTCGTCCAGCGCCGCCGCCAGGACGGGGTGGTGCATCGCCGCCGTCGCCGCACCAACGAGCACCTTGATCGTGCTCAGAGCGGCTTCATCGTAGTCTGGCACCGCGGCAATGAGTGCTTCGATATCGCCGCGCAGGCTACCGGTATCTGGCGGCTGCACAGGTCCAAGTCCACGTCGCCAATGTGCGATCGCGTCGGCCACCACCGCGGCCTTCGACGACCAGCGCCGGTAGATCGCGGCCTTGCCCACCCGCGCACGCGACGCGATGTCGTCCATGCTCATCCGGTCATAGCCAAGTTCGCCCAGCCCTTCCAGGGCGGCTTCGAGGATCGCCGCGTCAAGCGCGGGATCAAAGCGCCCCGGGTTTCTTCCCGGTTGTCGGCGGGTTATGGGCGCCTGGCCGCTTCGAACGCTGTCGGCACGCATCGCAGGTTTCGTCCTCACGTCGGAGCAAGACGGAGCTGTTCCGTTCCAATCTAGCCGCACTGGGAGGCTCACCACAAAGACGCGGGATCGATACACGCACTTATCCCTAGCCCCCCGGCAGCCGTCCGGGTCCGACGCTTTCAGTGCCCGACTTGCAGGATCGCAACCCGCGGCAGGCGGGCAAGTCCCCTCGGACACAATTTCTTAGCTATGCATATAGAAAATCCGATCTGAAATCGATCAGAGTCGGTTTTCCGCGTTTGCTGACGTGGACTGGGTATCAGGTCGACGCCCAAATTGTGCCCTACCGCTTCGCGAGAACCCCGGCCTGACGGCTCCATGCTCCACCTCTTGGCCGGCCAGGTGCGGACTGTCCGCATAGCGAAATACGACGAATCGTTCTGTCCCCCAGACAGCATCCGCCTGCCCATGGACCTATACGCGAGAGGTCTATCCAGTCGGCTCGGCCAGACGTTTCAGGAACTCATGGACCGCTTCAGGATCCTCAATCGCACGCAACAGGCGATGACTGGCGGGAAGGTCACGCAACACGCGTCGGACAGCGCGGCGGTCATCGGGGCGTGCCTGGCCAATCACCGCTCGCGGATCAAACAGCGCGATTCCGGCCAGCGCGATCAGGTCCTGCGCGTGGCGTTCAGGATCGCGACTATCCACCATCCGCGCGTGGGCTTTCGCGACCAAGGCACCCAACAAAGTTGGGCGACGGACATGGCCAACGCGCCCACCGATGTTCACCGGCAACCGTTCGGCCCGTGTGAGCGCCTGGTTGCCGCCGGCGGCCGACAGACCCGGGCGTCCTGATGCCGTTGCGGGGTAACGGTCTTGGCGATCGAGGCCCTCCGGCAGCATCACATCGATAGCAGTCTTCCCCCGGGTGAACCGATACCCGTAGCCGTCGCTGGTCTTTGCTTCATCGAATCCATTGCCGATCAGGTAGAGCGCTGTCGTGCGCAAGGCATCACGGCGCGTCCATACCCCGACGATGACGTCGCCGTCGTCGGTGGGCCGGTGCACTGTGATGCCGTGTTCGGCCAGGTGCAGCGCTGTCATCTGGCCCCCCACAAGGACCCACGGTGGCGGATCGGTCTCCTCAAAATCCAGCAGCGTCGACCACATCGCCGACTGATGCGCGGGCATGTCGGGCAGCAGCACCGGTTCACGGTCAACGTTCGGAATCCGCTCCGGGATGCTACGCAGGATCGCGTCCCAAGCTTGCAGATCGCCGTATCTAAGAGCTGCCACATCATCCGCGGCCAGCCCGCGCAGCGCACCAATATGCCGGTCTCGCTCAGACTTATCCAAGGCGGGCGCCAACCCAACACGGGTGCAGAGCCGGTTTACCGCACGGTCGATGTCCCCACGGCCGGCCACGGCAGGGTCGGGCGCGGATTCGACAATCCCGCAGAACATTTCGGTAGCACCGTCCACCGTTTGGCCAGTGATAGCAGCCAAGGCCGCCACCGCAGTCGCGTTGCATATGCCGATCGTGTCACCCACCAAATTCATTCTTTACGTGGCGCGTGCACGGCGCGCAGCGCGTGGCTCACAAGAGCGCAGCCGACCGCCCGGGTACGTATGTCGGTGTCTTCAGCGAGATCGACACCGGCGATTAGCCGCGGCGCCACCTTGCTCTCGAACACGGCATCGGACAACCGAGAATCCGTAGTCCGCAACGTGAGATTGCCTCGCGCACTGTCGATCAGAATGAAATCCTTCACGAGCTTGCGATGAACGCGCTCATCGACATACGCGTCGGCGAAACCGCCGGTACCCAGCCCGAGATCGTAGGCCTCGAGGGTGCTGATCCCGGTGGCCAAGACACCATCGGCGCCGAGCAGCTCCGTAATATCGCGTTCACCGATCCTGTAGCGACAAACCGACAACGCACGCCGCGCCAACCACCGCTGAACCTGCGCGCAGGTATTACTGCTCTTGACGTCGATACCCGCCAGGCGACGGCGTAGTCGAGTCCGTTCGTTCGGACTCAGTCCGTCTCGCTGGTTATCGCACAGAGCGGCCGCCGCCCACGCGATACGGGGCGCGAACGGACGCCCAGTCGCACCCGCGACCGTCAACTCGTACTGGCGATCGAGACTGTCGACGTCAACGAGCCACTGACTACCGGCCCGGGTGGCCGTCAATGCTCCGGCAGCGATCAGAGCGCGCACCCTGGACGCATTCACGCCTAGGCGCTCCGCGGCTTGCGCCGCAGTGACCATATCCGACACGCACACAACTATAGCGATACCGATATAGTTGTGTACACAACCGCAGTCCACAGACCTGATAGTGCCGCCACCGGCAGCTCGTACGGCGAGCGAACCCAGGACCCCGCAGGAGCCACCGCGTCGCGCACACATGGGCCGAAACCCGCCCGACTGCCGATGTTGCCGCGCACAACAACCAGACGACCACCAACCGCCACCATTTACGTCGTCGGCGCGTCACACCCATCACAGCATTTCTGCAAGCCTCAGCGTAGGGACTACCGCGCGAGACAGCCTGGTCAATGACTCAACTCAAATACCCCAACCCATGTTGTAGGTGGCCAGCTGCATCCACCAGCTCAGCCGTTCCAACACATTCACGACCCCGGCCGCCGAACCCGGCGAATAACCCAGCCCGACCATCCATCCCGAACACTCGCTCAGCACCATCGGCGCCAAAGGACCCACAGGAACCCGCGGGACCCGATCCGGATACGACCGGGCCGTCGGCGATCTCTTCGTCACGGACCTCACCTCCAGACAATTTCCGTGCCTGAAGCGTGACCACGACTACGCGACTATGCCGACCTTTCGCACCTCAGCACCGCCGTTGGCCTGCGCCATCGCAACAACTGTCGGCATATTTCGAGGGTCGGCATAAGACTTCTAATGCCGACGTCGGCATTAGATATCGGCGACGAGCAACGCATTGGGGGTGGGCGCCCGGAACTGGCGATCCACCAAATCGGGTGCCCGCCCGGCGGCCGGGTCGCCGAACGTGGTGCGTATCGACTTCTGCCGCCGTACGCCCTGCCAGCCGTGGCCCCGCATCAGTCGCTCCACGGTGGACTTGGCCACCGGGAACCCCTGACGCTGCAGGTGGGCCCACATCTTCACCGACCCGTACAACGACTCCGGCGGGCGGCGACCGTCGGCGTCGGGTTCATAGAAGCCGGCTAGGACCTCGGTGATGGCCGCATCCCACAAGGCCCGCTTCCAGGGAGCTCGCGAGACCCAGGCGTAGAACGTGCGCGGGGCGATCTGGATTCCGTGCTCGGTGAGCACGCGGCAGATCGGCGCGACCCCGAAACGGTCCCTATGGTCGGCGATGAACGCGCAGACCGAACTGGTCAGCGGCGGTTGTGCGGGTCGCTCTCCCGCACGAAGAAAGACGTTGCTGCCTTGAGGATTTCCAACGTTATCTTGGGTCGGTTCGGTCATTTGGCAGCGTGACCAGGTTGTTCTCGTTGTGGACGGTGTCTACGACGGGTGGCCCGTGCAGGCGGGTGGCGCGGAGTTGGCCGTGCAGTTGGGCTACTTGGTTGCGTAGGCGACGGTTGTCGTCGTCGAGTTCAATGATGCGGGCGTGGGCGAGTGTGAGCCGTTGCCGCAGGGACGCGTCGGTGCTGCGCTGGGTTTGGTCGATTGTCGGCGGGCTCGTCGGGTGGTGGTCGGTGAGTTGGCGGATTTGGTCGCGTAGCCCGGCTTGGGCGTAGAGCCAGGCGCGGGAGACACCGGCGCGGGCGGCGAGGTCGGTGACCGTGTAGCGCTGGTCAGTTTCGCTGAGCTCCCGCAGGGTGCGTTGGGCGCGTTCGAGAGTGCTGTCACGGCGTCGTTGAGCGGCGGCGAGCAGGTGGTGGGTGTTGTCAGAACGCATCGGATGTTCCTTCTCCGCAGCATGTTCCGCTGGATGACGTGTGGCCGCAGCGGCAGATGGGGTCGTGTTGGAGGGTGCTGATGACGGTGAGCAGGTTGGTCTCGACGGCGCGGTTCATTTCGGCAAGGCGGATGTGGCCGTCGGTTTCGGCGCGGATGATCAGAGCGCGGGTGGCGGTGAGCTGCTGGTGGTGTTGAGGCAGGAACTCGGCGGTTGTGACGAACAGCGGACAAGTCAGACAGGCGTTGGCGTGAGGGCACGATTTTTGCAACGGCAGACCGCAATAGCCGTTCGGTAGAGCCATTTTCGCGCGAGACAGGTTCTGTTTCATCCACGTGGCGTCGGCGAGCGGCCCGTCGGTGCTGGTGTCGACGGGCTCGCCGCGAATGTTGATCTTCTGAGCGCGTTCCCACTGTTCGCGGATGGTGGTGTCGGCCAGGCGCGCGTAGCGGGCGGTCATGGTGTGGCTGGTGTGGTCGAGCAGGCGACGCACCACTTCCTGTGGCACGTCGTTGTTGATCAGCCGGGTGGCGTAGGAATGGCTTGTGTCCGCAAAAGCCGTGTGCGGTGGGGTCCGTGTGGCGATTGACGTGGGCATTTCTCGACGTCGAGTTCGTGACAGTGATTGCAGCTTGTGTGGCGATAAAGGCGGATCGACTGTGATGGACGTCACTGTTGGGTAGGTCAGCATGGTCCGATTAGTTTCTGCTGGGCTTTCGGGCGTTTCGGGAGGCCGGTGATGGCTGTGATTGGGTGGTTGGCCGCGCGGAGTCGGAGAATCTCGTCGTGCTGGGCAGCGATCCGGGACAGGGCTTGAATCCGGAATTCGGTGAGCTCCTGGATTGTCGAGTTAGCTTGGGCGAGAGTGTTTTTTAGCTTTTCGACTTCTGTTTTGAGGCGTTCGATCTGCGCGGCCTTCGGGTCCGGGGTTTCTCCGGCCTGCTGGAGTTGCTCGAGGCGGTGCTCGAATTCGGCGCGCAGGTGGGCGTATGGGCGGGTGCCGTAGAAGGCGGTGCGGTCGACCCCGGCTTCGAGTGCGAGGGTCTTGATATCGCAGTTGCCGCCGGGTGGGATCTCGCCGCGCAGCAGCCGGTCCATGGCAGCGCGGATGCGGTTCTCGTTCTGGATACGTTGGGCGGCAGCAATTCTCATGCCTGTTCCTCGGGTGCGCTGGTTCGGGTGGCCGTGTCGATACTGGTAATGACCCGGACGGCCCGATCGAAGTCGGCCTGCAGGCGAGCGTGTTCGGTGGTGCGCGTCTTGCCGAGTTGGCCGAGAAAGATCTTCGTCCGTTCGGCGTGCTCAGCCCAGACGGGCCGGTGATGCTGATGGTGGGTGGCCTGCGGGCAGCGTCCGGAGTCACACATGCCGATCATCGGTCGGTCCGCCGACGGGGTGCCCGCGAGTTTCAGGCAGAGCGCGCGGGAGGGATCGGTGAACCAGCAGTAGTTCGCGGGGCCAAGGTGCAGCGCCTTCGCGCGTTTGGACAACAGGTTGAGGATGTCGCGGTCGTTGCGCTGAATCTTCGGCGCCGCAGTCGCTTCGGTGTTCAGTTCGGCGTCGATGGTGGCGAAGAATTCGGTCAGGCTGCGAGCGCCGGGGCCGGCGGGCAGGATGCCTTGCTGATAGTTGCGGAACTCAGCCAGCACGAGCTCGAGTTTATGGTCGGCCTCGAGCTTGTTCACTTCGCCCAGCAACTCCGACTGGGCGCCGCCCGGTCGAGCAGCGTAGCCCTCTGTAGTTGCCGCAGCGATATGTTTGAGGTGCAGTTTTGCTGCGAGAACCCCGCCGGGCCGGTGCGCCATCTCCAACGCAACGGTCCTCCTGAGCATACGCAGTGCCACGGGGTCGTCGGGGATCGGGGCGAGTCCGAGGCGGGCTCCGGCCGGGGAATTCACCCAGGCGCGGAACCACAGGTAGCGGACTCGGAAGCTGAACCGGGACAACAGCAGAGCGCCGCTGCGGGGGTCATCGTGGAGCGCCTCGATGAGCTCGATCGCTTGGTGGACGGGTTCGATGACGACCCATTCGTCGTCGGTGCCGCCGAGGCCCTGGCCTTTGATGATCTTGCTGGCGACGCGGTAGCGCTTCAGACCGGGGATCGGTTCCTCGACCCGGCGGCAGCCGACCCGCAGTTCCATCAGCTCACTGGCCCGCATTCCGGACGCAGCAGCCAGGACCACTATGGCGGCGGTGCGGGCGATGCCGATCAAGGCGGCCGCTTCGGATCGGTGCAGTGGCAGTGTCCAAGGCAGCAGGGTTGTGCCGTCGGCGGTTGGGGCCTCGGCGGCGTCGCGGCCGAAGATCTTCTCGACCCCGACGGTGCTGAGGGTGTCGATCAGCGGTTCGCGCAGTGCGGGCATCCATTTCGCCCAGAACTGGACGTAGCCGGCCTGCCGAGCCAGGACCCCGGTGGAGACCGGCAGCAGCGGGTCGCTCGCGTCCCAGCCGGTGGTGAGTCTGCGGTTGACGTCATGCTCTTCGAGCATCGGCAGCGGTGTGCCGGTTGCCTGGTGGTCGGCTAGCAGCCTCTTGATGTCGCTGACCATCGTTGGGGAGCGGTGACGAAGCCCAGGGGCCCCGGTGGCCCAGACGTTGTCGATTTCGCGGATCTGCCGGTTCAGCTCGACGACGTGCGGGCCGAGGGCCTGGACCAGGTGCAGGGCCGCGGCGAGCATCGGTTGCAGCACTTCGGCGCGGACGGCCGGTGTCTTGTTTCCTTGACGGCCGGAAGGCATTTCAGCAACCGCGGATGCTGTCGCACCGCCCCAGGGGCGTAGATCGGCCGGAACCCGGTCGGAGGTGAACAGGTCCCGGTAGTCGACCAGATCGACGATCATCTGCGCGGCAGCGCGGCGGACACCGGCGCTTTGCTCGCCCACGACGACGCCGTCGGCGTCGACGACGTAGCGCCGGAACGCCAGGTATTGCTCGCAGAGATGGGTGTCGAGTTCGGCGAGGGTAGTAATGCCCCGCTGATCGAGCCAGCCGAAGAATTTCCCGGCCTCGTAGAGCCGGCTGTAGCAGCTGGTCAGCTGCAGGGCAGTGCGGTAGGCGCGCGGGAGCCCGACCACGGCATCATGAGTGGGGACCAGCAGCGCCAGGATCAGCTCCTTGGCGACCAGCCGCCAGCGTGGGTCGGTGATGGTGGTGAAGTCGAATCGGCGCCGGTAAAGGGCCATTTGGACTGGGAGTCCGATCACGTCGGTGAAATCCCACAGGTCGTCGTTGAATACCGGCCGCGGCGTGCGGTCGGGCAGTGTGAGCCCGGCTTCGCCGCAGATGTCGGCGCCGGTGAACGGGGACCGACGTTGGGCGTCGGGTGCCGTGGTCGCAATTGTGCTCGTCATGCGGTGAGTTCCTCGGGGCGCAAGGGGATTTCGTCGTCGCTGTCGGTGACATGGGCGGCTGCGGCGGCGAGTTCGGCGGGGTCGAAACGGTCGAGGATCTGGTCGATCCGGGCGGCGTAGGGGCCGAAGACCGCCATGAAGTGGGCGGCGGGCATCTGCTGCCACTGGCGGGAGAAGAATGCCTTGAGCCGTAGCAAGTTCACCGCGTGCCTCGGGGCGAACACCGCCAGCGGGCAGAGCAGGCAGACCCAGGGACGTGCCGGGCATGGCTTCCCGGCCGGTCCGTGCAGCCCGGCCAGCTGATCGGCGCAGGCCGCGGTGAACACATCCCGCGCGCCGCCGACCAGCTCTGCGAGCACGCCGTCGTCGAGCTTCATCGCTGCCAGCAGTTGCGGGTAGCCCTCGGCGAGTGCAGCGGCGTCGGCGTCGGTGATCACCGTCGGTGGGTGCGCTCGGCGCAGGATGTCATGCTGGGCGTCGGCGATGATCATCTCGACGGCCTGGCGCTGGCCGGGAGTCGTCGCCGACAGGTAATGGTCGCCCTCGACCGCGGGCGTGTGGTTCGGGTCGATCGTGGCACGCGCGTTCCCGGTCCAGGACTTCTTGTCCCGCATCGCGTGATGGGTGGTGCGGATGCGGGACCGGTGCAGTTTCATCGGCTGGCCGTCGTCGCCGACGATGTGGTAGCGGCGCATCCACCGGCCGATCGCGGACCGGTTCACGTCACCGAGGCGGCGGGAGTAGCCGGGCTGGCTCATCCCTAACCACAGTGTGGCCCGCTCCTGCGGCGGCACGAAGCTGCGCAGCAGCGCCGAGTGCGCCAGCCACTGCTCGAGTAACCGCACCGCCGGCCGTGGCAGCGTGGTGCTCTCGGCGGCGGTGCGGCGTTTGATGTAGGACAACAAGATTGTCGAGTCCCCGGCCCAGTCGATATCTTCGATCTCCAGGTCGGCGATGCCGTCGGGGACGATGCCGGAGTAGATCCCGAACAGCAGCCGGTAGACGATCACGACGTCGAGGTGCGGGAACATCGCCAGCGCAGCCTCGTGGAAGATAGCAGTGACTCCTCGATGGCGGAAGACGTTGATGGACATGCCAATTGCTTCAGCAGCGTCGTTGCTGCCGATCGGGCCGAGCGTCGACAACAACCAGCAGAAGTTCTGGTGAGTCCACACACCCGCGCCCGGATGCCGCCCTCCGGCGGCAGACGCCAGCGCGTGCCGATGCGTGGCGTAGGAGTCGTCGACCTGCTGTCGACAGACCGCGGCGAGTCGCTGCCATTCGTCCTCGGAATACGGTGGCAACGGCCGTCGATTGCGGTGAAGGTTGAAGTGCCGTCCCGCGGCCAGTTCCAACACCCCGTCACCGAGACGGCCGCCGGATCGCGCATAACCTTCCACCAAGTACCGTGTCAGCGACTCCAACCAGTTCGGGCCTGCCATCCAGAACTGCGCCAGCTGCCCGCGACGCAGATCACCGGCACCGCCGGAAAAACCCTGATCAGCGAATGTTCGCACCATCCTGTGCAACCCGCGCACGTAGTGGCCGACCGAGCCTGCAGTATCGGCACTGCCGTGCGGATGGATCAGCTCCACCAGCCCGACGGCCAGATCACGCGCCAACCGGGAGTTTCCCGTCCCCTCCAGGTCGAATTCCGCTCTGCTTCCGTCGCTGAACACGCAGCTCAGGCCGAGCGGAGTATCGACTACCCTCGTCGGCATCACAACACCTCGTCGGTGTCGTCGTCGAATTCGGCGTCGGCTTCCCGCTGTGCCGCGGTATCCGCGGTGAGTCCTGCTGCTGCTCCGGCGGTTTCGTAGGCTTGCCGATAAATCCGCGTCGTATCAAGGCGTTTCACGTACTTCTCGGTTGTGAGAACGGTCGAATGCCCGAGCAGATCCCGCAGCACCAGCAGCGGATCGGCCTTGGTCAGATACAACACCAGCGCCGCGTCGGCGTCGGTGTCACGCACCAGCTTCGCCGCCTGCCGGTAGTAGCCGGTCACCAAATACTCCAAGGTCTGCATCGAGAACGAATGCCGAAGCCGATGCGGATGGACATGCGGAAACCGTGGCTCGAACCGTGCACGGATCCGGTCGGAGGTGCGCTCGAACACCGTCGCCCACGCGGTGAACGGGCCACCATCACCCTTCACCGCCAGCAGGCACGACCCGCCCTCCGGCGCCACCAGCCGCCGACGCTCGGCCGGGGTCAGCGACTCCCACGACCGGCGAACACCGTTGATCCGGCCGCCACGTGCGTCCGGTTCGGTGACCCGCAGCGGCTCGCCCCAGCGTCGTGGTGGCCGCCAGGCCGATCCGTCGGTGACGGCGGCGCGGTCCAGCTGCAGGTAGTCGTGGAGCCCGGCCAGGGCGTCGTAGGAGATCCAGGTGGTGCGGAACTTGCGGCCCTTGGTGATTCCCGCCGGAACCGCCAACGGGATCGGGATCACCGTCGATGCCGGTGGCAACGCGGGGATCTCCCACGGCAGCAGATGCGTGAACTCGCCCAGCCGAAGCCCGGTCGCCAGCGCGAGATCACCGATCGCGGCGTTGCGGGTCATCTCCCGCCCGGTGAACCCGCTGTCATGGGTGCCGTCCGGCGCCAATCCACGCAACCCTTTCCGAAACAGGTCGGTGAAGTCTGGTTCCAGATACTTGATGCTCACGTGCGGTCTCGGGGTTCGGCGCACCGCCAAGTTCACCCGGACGTCGCGGCCGGTGCCGGCGAAGACCGCCCGCGCGGACCGGTAGGTGAACGGCTCCGCTGCCGCGTATCCCTCGTCCATCGCCCACCGGTAGAACAGCGACAGGATGCTCATGTGCTGGCCCCAGGTGGTCGCCGCGAACCTCGCCCGGATCGGTCCGGCCGCGCGGTGCTCGGCATACCGGCTCAGCCCGGCCTTGAGCCGGTCACGCGAATCGAACAAGCCCACACCATGTTCGGCGAGGAATTCCGTCCACTCCTTGACCGCCCGCGCGTAGTTCTCCCACGAACTCGGCGCCGGAGCCCCGCTGGCCGGCAGCAGCCGCAACCACTGGTTGATCACCGTGGTCGGCCGCGGCGCTGCCGGGCCGTCCTCGAACAGCAGATCATCATCAATCAGCACCGGCATCGCTTCCGGGATCACCGGCCGGTGCTCGACATCCCAGGACTCCCAGCCCGCCGAGGTGAAGTAGCTCAGGATCATGGACGCCGACAGTAAAGACACCACACGACCCGACGCAACGGCCAAACACCCAGGCCACCCGGCCCTTCCGTGCCAATGCAACACGGGAACTAAGCGGGGACAATGTGTCGGAGCTGGTGCGGTGTGATGTGTCCCAGGCCTGCGGTGTCGGCGGCCCGGTTCAATTCCTCGCGTACTGCGTTCTGCGAGAGCCGTTTTCCGTGGTGGGTGAACAGGAAATCCGCGGGTGCTCCGGTGCGGGGATGGATCATGGGTCGACCGGGTGAGCGGGTCGTGGTGATGCGGTCGACGAGGGTGAGAACTTCCTCGTCGAGTGGCACCATGCGTTCGGAGTCGAGCTTGCCGAGCGGGACTTTGAGGCAGGAACCTTGACCGGGGATCTCATGGATGCAGTCGAGTTCGAGGTCGAGCAACTCGCCGATCCGCAGCCCGCATGCCCGTTGCACCAGCAGTGCATCGGCGGCGAGTCTATAGGGCGACTCCGCTAGTGCCGCAGTGAGTTTGCGGTCAGCGTCAACGGGTAGATATCGGGGTAGGAAGCGTTGCGGCCGTGGGAGATCGGTCCGGAAGATCAGTCGCCGCGGTGGTGCGTCGTCCCAGCCCCATTCGGTGATCTCAGCGAGGAAGTTCCCGACCGCATGGACGCGTCGTATCCGGTCGGCGACGGTGATCGGTTCGCCGGTGACGCTGTTGACGGCGGTGGTCAGTGAGGTGATGAACGGTTCGATGTGGCGACGTCGGTCCAGTTGCGATAGTGATGTCAAGGTGGGGTCGACAGCGGCGAGGTATCTGCCGAACTGCGACAATCTGGTGGCTAGGCTGCTGACCGTTTTGGGCACGCAGGTGGCATGCTTGCGGTTCAAATAGGCGACGAACGCGGGGCGCAATGCTGCAGGAACGTCGGCCATCCGCTGCTCGAGGGTCAGCGCTGTGACCGCTGGTGGGGCTTGTGTGTCGAGGATGCCGAGGTGAAAGAGAATCTGGCGGGCACTGTGGGTGGTGCTGCGATAGTGTTTCGCGCCGCGCCCAGTCCGCGCCTGGCGAACATCGCAGGCGTGCAACAACTCCTGCAGATCACTTTCTCGCAGATCAGATAAAGGGCGGCCGGTCTGAATCAACAGTCGGGCGATGATCTGCGACCCGATCGCGGAGGCAACCCGCTCACTGAAACCCAATTCCATTGCAGCGGTCATGAACTGAGCGAGATCTGGTTGCAGGCAACTGTCCGTCAGTTCATGCCACAAGCTGCAGAGTTTGCGGCAGACGAGGTAGTCATAACCCGGCTGCAGCCGTCTGCTGACCATCAAGAAGGTGACGAACGGCCGGGTCGAGGAGTTCGCCGCCAACTGTTTGTCCAACGGGATATCCGCCCACGTTTGGACCTGCGGCCAGCGCCGCAGGAACGACCTGGCGGCTTGGGTATAGGCGGTGTTTCCGCGATCCCGTCGTTGCAGGTGCACCAGGTAGGCGGCGTAGATGTCCGCCGGCGTCTCAGGTGCGGGCGCGTAATCGTGTGCGGGCAGCATCGAATTCCGCCTTGACATGTGTTGGCGCCAAATGGATGTAGCGTGCTGTGGTGTCGACGTGGGCATGTCCGAGTAGTGCCTGCATCACCGCCAGATCCACCCCGGCTTCGGCCATCGCGGTACCGAAGGTGTGACGCAGGGCGTGCGGGTGACCGGCCGACACTCCTGATTTGAGCCGGTGGTATCGAAAGATGGTGCGAAGCCCTGCCGCGGTCAACGGTTGGCCCCTGTTCGGTCCTTTGGCGACGAGGAACAATCGGGTGTTCGTCGACTCGGGTCTTTCGGTGAGCAGATAGGTTTGGATCAGACCCGCGACCTCGACATCGAGGGGGACACGGCGTTCCTTGGCGCCTTTGCCCATCACGCGAATCCACCGGGCACCGATGTCGACATCGGTGACATCGAGGGTGAGTAGTTCCCCGGATCTCAACCCGGACAACAACATCAGACCTGCCAGGGATCGGTCCCGCCATGTTCGTAGGCTCGACAGCAGATCGGCGGTTTCGCGGCGATTCAGCGCCCTCGGCAACCGGCGCGGTTCGCGTAGGCGCAGGGCTGATCGTCGTTTCGGCCGGACCAGGTGGCCGAGCAACCCGTTGCGTTCTTCAGCGCTGACTCGCCGGGCCTCGCGTCCAGTGGGGATCGGATTGCGCAGATCGGGTTCAGAGAGCGTGCGGAAGGTGAACAAACCGGTCAGGGCAGCAAGACGGTGATTGATGGTCGTCGACGCGTAACGGTCGAGCCGCTTGCCGGTCATCGACACCACATTGGCCGGGCGTCCCGCGATCGGTGCCTGGCGGCAATATCGCATGAAGTCGAGCACAGTGTCGGTGGTCACCGACGCCAGGTCGACGTCGACGGTGTCGAGCCAACGGCAGAACGCGAGCAGGTCGTAACCGTAGGCACGCAGGGTTCTCGGTGAATAGTTCCGATCGGCGAGATAGCCGAGGTATTCGTTGACCAACAGGTACCTGCCGGCGCCAGGCCCCGACAACACCCACGGGACTTCGGTGCCGACTTCCAGACACAGATCATGCCGATCCGTCATAAGACAAGTGCAACCCCGCCGCCCGCCACACGTCAAGCATTTCCATTGTCGGCGTGTCATTTACGAGCACCAATCACCACCGATTAGCCGGTTAACAGGCACGATCCGACCCGGCCCATCGACTGCCGAATCCCCAACTGCCCGCACAGCGTGGTGAACGCGTTGGCGGTATAGGTGCTGCCGCGGTCGGTGTGGAATATGACCCGCTGCGACTCCTCGTCCCGCCAGATCGCTTGGCGGCCACCCCGCGCGGCCACGGCCATCTTGATCGCTGCGCATGCCAACTCAGCATCTGGATGCAGGCCCATGGCGGCCCCCAACAGTCGGCGGCTGTAGAGATCGATCACCGTCGCCAGATACAGTTTCTGCCCGCACTCAGTGGGGATCTCGGTCATGTCACCGACCCATGTGCGGTTCGGTGCGACCGCGGTGAAATTCCGTTTGACCAGGTCAGGAAACTTCGGTGCCGTCTTGTCCTGCTTAGTCAAACCCTGACGGCGGCGGATCTTGCGAGCGACCAAACCCTGGCGGCGCATCGAGTCGGCCACCGTCTTTTCCGACACCTCCCACCCCAGATCACGCAGGTCAGCGATCAGCCGCGGCGAACCATGCAGCCCCTTGGCCTTGACGAACGCTGCCGCGACCGCAGCATCGAGCCGTGCGCGGCGCCGATCGGTGTCGGTATGCAACCCATCGGTGGCCTCGGCGCGGGTGATCCACTTGTAGAACCACGACACGCTCACCCCCAACAGTGCGCATGTAATCGTGTGCGGCACCCGGTATTTGGACCTCTGGTCGGCGATGAAACGTGCCACGCTCACTTCGTCGCCTCCTTCACCCACAGGACCACTGATCGCTTGAGGACATCACGCTCCATCCGCAGCTCGGCGACTTCGCCGCGCAGGCGTTTGAGTTCCTCGAGATCGTCGCGGGTCAACTCACCGCGGCCCTCCCGAGCCTCACGAGCACGAGTCACCCAGTTACCCAAGGTGCCCTCGTTGACCCCCAGGTCCCGCGCGACCTGCGCGATCGGCTTACCCGTCTCCTCAACGATCCGAACCGCTCCCTCGCGGAACTCCCGGTCGTACTTCTTCCGTTTTTCTGACATCGCTACCCCTTATAGCTGATGCCTCCACGGTCTCGGGGGAATGTCAATCGACCTAATCGGCCGTATCGGAGCAGCCGTCCTCAACCAGCCACTACCAGCCCGGCGGTCACGCTCCAGCCCCCGAGTCGTCAAACGCGCCATCTCCAAACACCGAGCAAAAGGCCCCACCGACCGCACCAACTACAAAACCACCGTCACCGTCGAAATCCTCGACGGTTGACAACCCACCACCAACGCTAACTGCGCGGCATTGCCGTTAACCCCGGATATCCCCCGCTTCGGGGGATATCCCCGGCGCCATTTTGTCTAGCGTGGCCCCAACGGCGAGGCCGTTCCGATCCGAAAGGCTGCAATGACCACCACGACCAGCGAAACATTCACGTGGACAGCCGAAGTTGATGAGTTGGCAGTCAACACGTTGCGGTTCCTGGCCGCCGAAGGCGTAGAGGCTGCCAACAGCGGTCACCCGGGACTGCCACTCGGCACCAGCCCGATCGCCTGGACTCTGTGGTCGCGGTACCTGCGCCACGACCCCGCCGATCCACACTGGCCGGATCGCGACAGGTTCGTCTTGTCGGCGGGTCACGGTTCAATGCTGCTCTACGCATTGCTGCACGTATTCGGGTACGACATGCCGGTCGACGAGCTGCAGCGGTTTCGCCAACTCGGTTCCCGCACCCCGGGGCACCCCGAGTTCAGCCACACCCCCGGCGTGGAGACGACGACAGGACCTCTCGGACAGGGCCTGGCGAACGCGGTCGGCATGGCGCTGGCCGAGCGAATGCTCGCTGCGCGCTGCAACACCGAAGACCACACCGTCGTCGACCACCGCACCTGGGTACTGGCCGGTGACGGCGACCTGATGGAGGGCATCTCCCACGAGGCGGCCTCGTTGGCGGGTCGATTGCAGCTCGGGAGGCTGACCGTCGTCTTCGATGACAACGACATCACCATCGACGGTCCCGCGGGGCAGAGCTGCGCCGACGATGCCGAGGCACGCTTCGCGGCGTACGGCTGGCACGTGCTTGCCGTCGAGGACGGTAACGACATCGCTGCCCTTGACCGAGCCTTCGCCACCGCATCCGAATCCGAAGACCGGCCGACGTTCATCCGGGTGCGCACGACGATCGGCTATGGCGCACCCGGCGTCGAAGGCACCTCGAAAGCCCATGGCAGCCCGCTGGGTTCCGAAACGCTCACCGCGATGCGGAAACGGCTCGGCTGGCAGGAGGCGCCCTTTCAGGTGCCAGTCGCCGTCGCCGCCACAGCGGCTGCTGTTGGCGTGAAAGGTGCGGCGCTCCACGCCGATTGGGCAGACACGCACGCCAGGTGGCAGGCCGAGCACGCACAGCTCTCGGCGGACTTTCCCCTCGACGCCATCCCGGAACCCGACGACCTCAGCGTCCTGACCCCGCTCTCCGATGGGGCGATCGCCGGTGGAAAGACCGCTACACGCAAGGCGTCCGGCGCCGCGCTCAACGCGCTCGCGCCCGTGTACCCGGGACTCATCGGCGGCTCTGCCGACCTGGCAGGCTCGACGAATACGGCCATCCCCGGCGGGGACGTCGGGCCCGGCGACTACGCCGGGCGCACCATCCACTTCGGAATCCGTGAACACGGGATGGCCGCGGTGATGAACGGAATCTCGCTGCACGGGGGGCTGCGGCCATTCGGCAGCACGTTCCTGGTCTTTGCCGATTATCTAAGGCCGGCATTGCGCCTTTCGGCGCTGATGAAGCGGCCAGTGGTCTACGTGTTCACGCACGATTCGGTGCACGTTGGCGAGGACGGACCCACCCATCAGCCGATCGAGCAGCTCGAATCGCTTCGGCTGATACCGGGCCTGACCGTATTGCGGCCCGCCGATGCCTCCGAGACCGCGCTGGCATGGGAGCTGGCCGTGTCCAACGTCGGCGGCCCCACCGCGCTCGTGCTGAGCCGCCAGGATCTTCCCGCGCTGGGCGGCAGCGGACTCGACGAGATCCGCGATCACGGCGCCCGGGTGGTCCGCGCGCAACCGGACCGCACCGATGTGGTGCTGGCGGCCAGCGGATCCGAGGTTGCGCTCGCCCTCGATGCCGCCGAAGTGCTGGCACAGAGCGGTGTCACTGCCACGGTGGTCTCGGTGATGTGGCGCGAACGCCTCGACGACGCCATCCGCAACGGAGCGCACCGACTGCCCGACGTGCCCGTGGTCTGGATCGAGGCGGGCGTGCCCATTGGCTGGCGAGCACTTGCCGGTCCGCGCGACACCGTCATCGGTATTCAGCGGTTCGGCGAGAGCGGCCCCGGCCCTGATGTGGCCGCCTACTTGGGGCTGACGCCGGCCGCGGTCGTGGACGCCGCACTGTCGTGCATCGCGCGCCACACGGGCGATTCCTAGCAAGCCGTGGGGGCTCGCCGTTCAGGCCGGCGAGCCCCAATGCGCCTGGTCGTCAAGGACATTCACGATGGATCAGGCGCTGGACGGGCAATCGTCGTCGTCAAAGAGACCCAGATCGTCGAACATCTGCCGCGTCTCCAAAGCCGATTTCTCGTCGAGGCGGCTGATCGCGTACCCGGCGTGCACGATCGTGTAATCGCCGACCTGCAGGTCGGGCAGATATGCCAGACACACGGTTTTGGTGCTGTCTCCGTAATCGATGGTCGACATCCGGGTGCCAGCAGCCTCCCAGATTTGTGTCACCTTGCCCGGAACCCCGAGGCACATATGGCTTCCTTTCCGGCCCTGGCCGCAGGCCCCGCGTGAATGACAAATCGGGTCGGCACCGGGCCACGCTATGACCCAGCGCGCGGCTAGTGGACCGTGCCACGCGCTGGGTAGCGTTCAGGCTAGCTTCGCCCAACTGACACGACAATCAGAATTTCGCAAAGATATTTTGCGTTTTTCCGGGCTCATTCGGCACTGACCCACCTGCGCCGGGCGATAGCCTTGTGCAACGTTCGCGTACGGCCCTGCGGCGACGAGGGTGAACGGGAGTCAACATGGAAGCGGCGGTGAAGAGCAGTGCATGAGCTGTCGCTGTGCCATGCGATCGCCGGCGTCGTCCGGCCTTATATCGACGACCGGCATGTCGATGTGGTGCGTGTCCAGATCGGCGCGCTCCGGCAAGTGGTGCCCGACTCGTTGTCCTTCTGCTGGACCTTGATTCGCGAACACGAGTGCATGCCCGACGCAGAGCTCGAACTCGAACTGATTCCGGCCGAGGTGGTCTGTCGCTCGTGTGCGCGACGGTCGCAGATCGCTTCACGGTGGTCGGTGTGCTGCCCGGAGTGCGAGAGCGGCGACGTCGAAGTGGTCAGGGGCAAGGAATTTCAGGTGACGTCACTGGATGTGTCGTGACGCGTGGCGTTTTCATGAAAGGTGGCCATCATGGGTAGATTTCACCGGCACGACGACGGCACCGTACACACCCACGAGCACGGGGAACACAGCCAAGCCGACGATCACGACCACGGGGACCACAGCGGCTACCAGACTGGTTCGCAGCGGATCGACGTGCTGGAATCGATATTCGCCGAAAATGACGTGCGCGCAGACTTCAATCGGAAGGCGTTCGAAAGCAACGGGATTCGCGCCCTCAATCTGATGAGCTCACCCGGCTCGGGTAAGACCACCGTGCTCGCCGCCACGCTTGATGAACTTCGGGGCGAACTCGCCGTCGGGGTGATCGAAGGCGACATCGCCACCGACCTCGACGCCGCCAAGCTCGGCGGCCGGGGGGCACAGGTCTCACTGCTCAACACCAACAACGGCTTCGGCGGCGAGTGCCACCTGGACGCGCCGATGGTCAACCGAGCGCTGCAGGGCCTGGACCTTCCCGAGCTAGACCTGGTCATCATCGAAAACGTCGGCAACCTGGTCTGCCCGGCCGAATTCGACGTCGGTGAGCATGCCAAGGCGATGGTGTACTCCCTCACCGAGGGTGAGGACAAGCCGCTCAAGTACCCGGTGATGTTTCGCTCGGTGGATGTGGTCCTGCTCAACAAGATTGACCTGGCGCCCTACCTCGACGCCGACATCGACACGTACATCGCCCATGTCCGCCAGGTCAATCCGACCGCCACGATCCTGCCGGTGAGCGCCCGAACGGGCGCGGGAATGCCGGCGTGGTTCGGCTGGCTACGCCGGTTCGCCGACGGAACCGCGACCCATGATGAATGACGACAATTGACCAGAAGGCGATCAAAACTGCCGGACGCTGAAAGCTTTTGACCAAGCGTTGACAGCCGCATTTCCCCGGGTGTAGACCCAAAGCTAGCGCCGCACAAGTGGGCCGACGGTCGACTCCGGTGGTGCAGGGGTCCAGCCCGGCCCCGGAGAGCTGCGGTTATGCCAACGGAAGCGGCAGTCAAAGCAGAACAAACGTTGATCCACGTGCTGTGGATCAACGCCGGTTTGAGTTGTGACGGCGACTCGGTGGCGTTGACTGCCGCCACCCAGCCCAGTATCGAGGAGATCGCGCTCGGCGCGCTCCCCGGCCTGCCCCAGGTCGCCGTGCACTGGCCGTTGATCGATTTCGAATGCGGCCCGGAGGGAGGTGCAGACGACTTCCTCGAGTGGTTCTTCAAAGCAGACAGAGGCGAATTGGAACCATTCGTCCTGGTCGTCGAGGGGTCGATCCCGAACGAGCGACTCCACGACGAAGGCTATTGGTGCGGATTCGGCAACGATCCCGCAACGGGACAACCGATCACCACCAGCGAGTGGCTGGACCGGCTCGCACCCAAGGCAACCGCGATCGTCGCCGCCGGAACGTGCGCAACCTACGGCGGTATCCATGCCATGGCCGGCAACCCGACCGGCGCAATGGGGGTACCGGACTATCTCGGATGGCAGTGGAAGAGCAAGGCCGGAATTCCGATTGTCTGCGTGCCCGGTTGCCCGACCCAACCGGACAACCTGTCGGAAACGCTGACCTACCTGCTCTACATGGCAACGGGCCAGGCTCCGATGATTCCACTCGACGACGCGCTACGGCCAAAGTGGCTGTTCGGCAATACCGTTCACGAGGGTTGCGATCGCGCCGGCTACTACGAGCAGGGCGATTTCGCGTCCGAGTACGGATCGCCGAAATGCATCGTCAAACTGGGCTGCTGGGGACCGGTGGTGAAATGCAATGTGCCCAAACGAGGTTGGATGAACGGCGTCGGCGGCTGCCCGAACGTCGGCGGCATCTGCATCGGCTGCACCATGCCGGGCTTCCCTGACAAGTTCATGCCGTTCATGGATGAGCCCCCGGGCGGCAAGCTCTCGAGCTCCGCGTCGGGTCTCTATGGCTCGCTCATCCGGCCGCTGCGCAGCGTGACGGGACGCACCCTCGACAAGGAGCCGAACTGGCGCCACAAGGGCAAAGAACTCACCACGGGCGCCCGGCGTACCTGGTAGCCGCGCACCCAACCTTTTCTCGTCCAGACAGAGAGCGAAGTCCGATGACAACGATCATTCCTGACCCGTCTCATGCGAAGCGGGAACCCGGCCAACTGGTGGAAATGGCCTGGGATCCCATCACCCGTATCGTCGGCAGTCTCGGTATCTACACCAAAATCGACTTCGACAACAAAGAAGTCGTCGAGTGTCACAGCACCTCGTCGATCTTCCGTGGTTACTCGATATTCATGAAGGGCAAGGACCCTCGCGACGCGCACTTCATCACCAGTCGCATCTGCGGGATCTGTGGGGACAACCACGCGACCTGTTCGTGTTACGCGCAGAACATGGCGTATGGCGTGCAGCCGCCACACCTGGGCGAGTGGATTGTAAACCTGGGCGAGGCCGCCGAATACATGTTTGACCACAACATCTTTCAAGAGAATCTGGTCGGCGTGGACTACTGCGAGAAGATGGTCTCCAAGACCAACCCCAGTGTGCTCGCCAAGGCCGAGCATACGCAGTCACCACATGCCGATGCGCACGGCTATCGCACGATCGCCGACATCATGCGGGCGCTCAATCCGTTCACCGGCGATTTCTATCGTGAAGCTCTGCAGGTCAGCCGGTCCACTCGGGAGATGTTCTGCCTGATGGAGGGACGACATGTCCATCCGTCCACGCTGTATCCGGGCGGAGTGGGCACCGTCGCCACTATCCAGCTGATGACCGACTACATGTCACGGTTGATGCGCTACGTCGAACTCATGAAGAAGGTCGTGCCCATGCACGACGACCTCTTTGATTTCTTCTACGAGGCGCTGCCCGGTTACGACCAGGTGGGTCTGCGGCGCACTCTGCTGGGCTGCTGGGGCTCATTCCAGGATCCTGAGGTGTGCAACTTTGCCTACAAGGACATGGAGAAGTGGGGTCGCGCAATGTTCGTCACCCCGGGGATCGTCGTCGACGGCAAGTTAGTGACCACATCGCTCGTCGACATCAATCTGGGCATCCGAATCCTTTTGGGAAGTTCGTATTACGACGACTGGACCGACCAGGAGATGTTCGTCAAGACCGATCCGCTGGGTAATCCGGTCGACCGGCGCCATCCGTGGAACCAGCACACCAACCCCAGGCCGCAGAAGCGGGATTTGGAGGACAAGTACAGCTGGGTGATGTCGCCGCGCTGGTTCGACGGCAAGGACTACCTCGCACTGGACACCGGCGGCGGACCGTTGGCCCGGCTGTGGGCGACGGCGCTGGCCGGACTGGTCGACGTCGGCTACGTCAAGGCGACGGGTCACAGCGTGCAGATCAACCTCCCGAAGACCGCATTGAAGGGTCCGGTCGAATTCGAGTGGAAGATCCCCACATTCGGCAGCAACACGATCGAGCGCAACCGCGCACGGACGTATTTCCAGGCCTATGCCGCCGCCTGTGCGTTGCATTTCGCCGAAAAGGCCCTGGTGGAGATTCGGGCGGGGCGCACGAAGACGTGGGAGAAGTTCGAGGTGCCCGACGAAGCCATCGGATGCGGTTTCACCGAGGCGGTGCGTGGGGTGCTCTCGCACCACATGGTCATTCGAGACGGCAAGATTGCGAACTATCACCCATATCCGCCGACCCCGTGGAACGCCAACCCGCGTGACAGCTACGGGACGCCGGGCCCCTACGAGGACGCCGTGCAGGGACAACCCATCTTCGAAGAGAACAACCGGGACAATTTTAAGGGCATCGACATCATGCGCACCGTGCGCAGTTTCGACCCCTGCCTGCCCTGCGGGGTCCACATGTATCTCGGCGAGGGCAAGACGCTGCAGAAGCTGCACTCCCCCACCCAATCCGTTACCGGGGAGTGATGCATGGACCCGCCAGGATCGGAAAGCCAGCCAGAAAAACCACGTGACTCTGCGGATTTCCAAGGAAACTCGCAGTGGCGCCTGGCGGGCGATCGGATTCAGACACTGCTGGATGCCACCGGAGTCGGCGGTACCGTCGCGCGCGAACGCGCCGAACAACTGGTCGGCGAGGTCGTTGACGTCTACGGCGCCAGCCTGCATCGGATCATGGACCTGGTCGACGACCCCGACGTGGCGGCTCGACTGGTCGGCGATGATCTGGTGGCCAGCCTGCTGTTGGTACACGGCTTGCACCCGCACGATGTGCACCGCCGGGTGTCCGACGCGCTGGACAGCGTGCGGCCCTACCTCGGCTCCCACGGCGGCGACGTGTCCCTGCTCGGCGTCGATGACGGTGTCGTTCGGCTGCAATTTCAGGGCAGCTGCAAGAGCTGCCCTTCGTCGTCGATGACATTGGAACTCGCGGTCGAAGACGCGGTGCGGGCCGCCGCACCCGAGGTTTCCTCCATCGAAGTCGTCACTGCCGAACCGGAACTCACCACCGCGGTGATTCCCACCGAAGCACTGATGGCTCGACTCCACGGGGACGGACACGGCGCGACGACCTGGCATCAAGTGCCCGATCTTGCCGAGCTGTCACCCGGCGAGGTCGGGGGTTTTCTGGTCGCCGATACCACCGTGCTGGCCTGCCGCGTCGGGGACGAGCTGTTCGCCTATCGCGACTATTGCCCGGGCTGCGACGGCTCGTTGGCGGGCGCGGTTTTGCATCGCGGCATGGGCGCCAGCGCCGACCCCGTGCTGCGGTGCCCCCGCTGCCACGCGCATTTCGACGTCGTCCACGCCGGGGCCGGGATGGACCAGCCGGGGCAGCACCTCGATCCGATGCCGCTACTCATCCGCGACGGCGTGCTGTCCATCGCCCGCCAGGACACCCCGGCAGGCCTCTTCGCATGACGAGCCCCTTCGACGTCCTGTCGCGCATCACCAACCGGCGCGCCCCCGAGCCGGCAGGCGAACGGTGTGAGATGTGCTCGGAGGCGATCGCCGACGAACATCAGCACGTCGTGAATGTCGCTGGCCGCCAACTGATGTGCGTCTGCCGTGGTTGCTACCTGCTGTTCACCGACGAGGGCGCTGAGCTTCGGTACCGGTCGGTGCCGGACAGGTATCTGGCGTTTCCCCGCTTCGCACTGGACCGCCGCGCGTGGGAGGCGCTGCAGATCCCGGTCGGCTTGGCGTTCTTCTTCCGCAACTCCACGCTCGATCGCACGGTGGCGTTCTACCCTGGGCCGGCCGGCGCCACGGAGTCAGAGCTTGACCTCGACGCCTGGACCGCGATCAGCACGGCAGACCCCAGGGTGGGTTTACTCGTCGACGATGTGGAGGCGCTACTCGTCCGGGTACCGGACGACGAGGCAAGCCCGCCGTACTGCTACCTGGTTCCGATCGACGCCTGCTACGAGTTCGTCGGCCGGCTCAGGGGGCTGTGGCGCGGCTTCGACGGCGGGCAGCAGGCCCGTGCGTTCATCGACGGCTTCTTCGGTCAGATCGCCGCGCGCAGCAAGGAATGCGCGCCATGACGGATATGTCGTTCACGGTTCTCGATGTGGCTCCGGAGCCCCACGCCGCCACGCCGGTGCTCATTGCCCGCCTAGGTGTCACGGCCAGCGGCGACGAACCGGTGCACGCAATCGCGTTACGTGCCCAGGTCCGCATCGAACCCTTGCGTCGCGGGTACTCCGACGACGAGGCCGCGGGGCTGACGGATCTGTTCGGGCCCCGGGAACGTTGGGCGTCCACGCAGCGCACGTTCCTGTGGCAGCACTGCGTGGCGATGGTGCCGGGATTCACCGGCGTCACCCAGATCGCGCTGCCGCTGGCGTGCACGTACGACTTCGAGGTCACCGCGGCCAAGTACCTTCACGCACTGCATGACGGCGGTGTTCCGCTGCAATTCCTCTTCAGCGGAACGGTATTCGTCAAGGGCGAGCAGGGCTTCGCCGTCCAGCAAGTGTCATGGGATTGCGAAGACCACTACGACATGCCGGCTTCGGTCTGGCGGGACCTCATCCGGCAGCATTACCCGAACAGCGGCTGGGTGCGGCTGGGACACGACACCGTCTCAGCGCTGGCCGCCTTCAAGTCCGCGCGCGGCCTGCTGGACTTCGACGAGGCGGTAGTGGCGTCGTTGGCAGCGGCTGCCGATCGGGAGGAGGTGCGGTGACCGCAAGTTGGGATCGGGTTCGCGCCGTCGCCGACGCCGTACTGTACGAGGGCTATCTGCTCTATCCGTATCGGGCGTCCTCGAGCAAGAACCAGTCCCGTTGGCAGTTCGGTGTTCTGGGGCCGCCCGGTGCGAACGAGGCCGGAGTCGGCGAGGACGACACCGTGTCGGCCGAGTTCCTCCTCGACGTCCCTGGTGCGCTCACCGTCGTGGTCCGGTTCCTGCATCTGCAACGTCGCCAGGCCGAGCGCGACACCGGCGCAGGCCACTTCGAACCGGTGGCCGAACTCGCGACGGACTCCGGGTCGTGGCTGACGTGGGACGAGGCTGTCGAATGCGAACAGTCCTTCGGCCCCTTCGAACTCGGTGATCCGGCGCAACCGTGGACGGTTTCGGTCCTCGCACCCGCCAACACAGTTATCGAACCCGTTGAGGGTGGCCGGCTGGTCCGAACCCGGCAGGAAGTCCGCGCGACGCTGACCGTCGGCGTGGAGCGAGATGACGAGCTGGTCCGCGTCACCGTCGTCGTGCTCAACACCGGCGCCGTCACCCCCGACAAGGAACGGGCGATCGCCACCTCACTGATCGGCACCCACGTCATCGCCGAAGCCGCTGGCGGTGAGTTCATTTCGTTGCTCGAGCCGTCCGGCGATGCGGCGGCGGCGGCGGCGCGGTGTAGGCAACACCGGTGTTTTCCGGTACTTGCCGGACGCCCCGGTGAACGTGACCTGCTGCTGATCTCGCCGATCATCCTCTACGACCATCCAGAGGTTGCCGAAGAGAGCGGCGCCGCGCTCTTTGACTCGACGGAAATCGACGAACTCCTGACGCTGCGTGTCATGACGATGACCGACGAGGAGAAGGCGCAGGCCCGCGCGACCGACCCCCGCGCGGCGCAGATCATCGACCGGTGCGACGCAATGTCTCCAGAAGACATGCTCAGGATGCACGGTGTGTCGCGTACACCGCGCACCGAGGCAACGCCGCCGCTGATCCCTGAAATCCCCGACGGTGTCGATTGGTGGGATCCGTTGGCCGACAATGCTGTCCAACCAAGTACAGACGCGGTGATGGTGAACGGCATTCACGTCAGACGCGGTAGCCGGGTCCGACTACACCCGTCGCGACGCGCCGACGCGCAGGACATTTTCTTCGCCGGAAAGGTCGCCCACGTCACCTCCGTGCACGAGGATGTCGAGGGCCACCAGCATGTCGGGGTCGTCGTCGATGACGACCCGGCGGCCGACCTGCACGACTGGTACGGCCGTTCCCTGTACTTCGCACCGGACGAGATCGAGCCTCTCGATTCGCACGAGTTCAGCCCAGAAAGGAGTCCGACATGGCAGTAGTAGGTTGGATTGCAACCGCCGTCGTGGGGGTGGTCGTGGTGGCGGGGGTGGCCGTGGGCCTCCGATCCATACCGGATCTCCGCCGCTACCTCAAGATACGGCGCATGTAACGCCCATCGATCGATGATTGCGACGTTGTGACGTCCCGGATCCTGGTGGCCGGTATCGGCAACATCTTCCTCGGTGACGATGGCTTCGGCCCCGAGGTGGTGCGTCGGATGTCCAACCGGTTCACCGATGGCGCGGCCGTGCGGGTGGTTGATTACGGCATTCGCGGAATGCACCTGGCTTACGACCTACTCGATGACTGGGACGGGCTGATCATCGTCGACGCGGTGCCCGACCGGGGAGCGCCGGGCACCGTGCGCGTCTTCGAGGCCAACCACGAATCATTCGGTTCGACAACGACTCTCGATGCCCACGGAATGGATCCGGGTGCGGTGTTCGCGAGCCTGCGCGCCTTGGGCGGGAGCCCACCACGCACGATCGTGGTGGGGTGCGAGGTCGCTGACATCCAGGACGGCATCGGCCTCAGCATGTCGGTGAGCGCAGCGGTCGACAACGCAGTGCAGGCCGTCGAGGCCGCGGTGACAATGCTTACTTCCGCAGATGCGGTTCGGGAGGGCTGAAAAGATGTGTCTTGGAATCCCGGGACAGGTAGTCCGGATGCTGGACGGTTACGGTGGGCAGCTGATTCTGGTCGACGTGGCCGGCGAGCACCGCAAGGTGAATGTCGGCATGCTGCCGGATGAGACGTTCGCCCGGGGCGACTGGGTCATAATCCACATGGGTTTCGTCGTCGAAAAGACCGACCTGGCCGGCGCCGACCAGGCTCTGGCAAGCTTGGAACTGATGGGCTCAGGCGCGGCTGACGGAGGCGATCCGGACTTCGGGCGCTGACGCCGCCGGCTCCGCCTGCACAGGTTCCAGGGTCACGGTCACGGTCACGGTGGTGCCCAAGCCTCGGACCGACCGAACGGATAATCGGCCACCGACCAGCTCGGCACGTTCGGTCATCGACAACATCCCGTAGCCACCAGGCTTGGCGGCCGGGCCATCGTCGCCAGCGGGGACTTCGCCGGTGTCGAACCCGACCCCGTCGTCGGCGACCTGGAGGCGAGCGATGTTGTCGCACACCGAGAACCGCACGGTGGCAACACCGGCCTGGGCGTGCCTGACGACGTTCTGCAGGCACTCCTGCGCGATGCGATACAACGCGACCTCGACGTGCTCGGGCAGCCGTTCGTCGGCAAGCTCAAGCTCGAAGGCGACTTGCGGGATCGAGCTCGCCAGACTGGCCAGACCGCCCGCGAGACCAAGGTCCTCCAGAACTGGCGGCCGCAGGCCATTGATCGCCGCGCGCGCTTCCTCGAGTGTCATGCCGACCATTTCCCGCGACCTTGCGATCTGTTCGGCCGCTTCCGCCGAATTGTCTTCGTCCACGGCGCGAGCGGCGGCATCCAGGCGATACGTCAGCGTCACCAACCGCTGCGAAATGCCATCGTGGATATCGCCTGCGAGCCGGCGGCGTTCCACTTCCTGAGCCTCGATCACCTGCTCGGCGAAGTTCTCGTGTGCCCGTTCACGAGTCGTCAGTTGGCGATGCAATCGCGCCTGGTGCAGTGCACCGGCGATGAGCCGGCCGATGACAAGGAGCAGCTCGACATCGCGGGCAGTGAAATCACGCCGCTCGATGGTGTGCACGTTGAGGACGCCGACAAGGCCGCCTGGCTCGGTCTCCATCGGAACCGACGCCATCGACGTGAAGTCCCCTCCGCGCAACGACTCGATCGGCACATATCGAGAGTCGACCTCCTTATTGTCGGTGATGACCACCGCTTCCCGGTGCGTGGCCACCCACCCCGAGATACCGGATCCCAGCGGCAGCCGGATCCGGCCGACCTGCTCGTCGAATGGCGGTGTTGCGCCAGCCAGGGTCAGGGAGCGATCCGTGTCGTCGAGGACGTGCACGAAGCACACGTCCGATGCGGTCGCTTCGGTGATCATCCGAGCCGCCGCTGCCGCCATCGCCTCCAACCCGGGACCACTGGACGTTGCTTCCACGATGTCGAGCAGCAAGGCAACCTCGCCGTCGGCGTCGACCAGACCCCGCACGGCACGCGCACCGGACGGCGTCACCGGTAGATGCCCTCCCGCAAGGCCGTGGCCGCTGCGCTGGTGCGGTCACTGACGCCGAGCTTGCGATAGATGGATCTCAAGTGGCTCTTCACGGTTTCATCGCCGATCACCAATTTTTTGGCGATCCCGCGGTTGGACAGCCCGGTAACCACGAGCGCCAGGATCTCGCTCTCCCGTTGGGTGAGCCCCTGCCGTGCGCCAGGCCAGAATTCGTCGGATTGCAGACGCGCGGCGGTGTCGACGGCGCGCGCGGCCAGGCTCGAATCGATCGCAGTCGAGCCGTCGCGCACGTACTCCAGCTGGCGCACGAGTTCGTCGCTGGTGATGCCCTTGAGCAGGTATCCCGACGCCCCGACCCGCAACGCTTGGAACAGGTATTGCTCATCGTCGTAAACCGACAGCAGGATGACTTTGCGTTCGGGGTCTCGTTCCCGAATTGACCGACACAGATCCAGTCCGCTGGCTCGCTGCATCCGCACATCGCATAGCACGATGTCAGGTTGGAGGCTGGCGATGACGGACAAGGCATTTTCCACGCCGACGGCCGCGCCAACGACGCGCACCCTGCTCTGAAATGAGGCGAGCATGGCCTTAAGGCCCTCGATGACCATCTCATGGTCGTCCACAAGGACTACCCGCACAGGACCTGCCACCACCGCCGCCGTCATACATGTACGTTAGTGCTGCATCTTGTGATCGTGATGGCACTTTCGGGCCAGTTACCCCCGAGAATCCCCCGCTTAGGGGACATCCCACGAGGCATGGAGCCCAGATCCACGATCGCCGGTGCACGACGCGCAACGCGTCAGCTGGAACAGCTGACTAGGGACCAACGCTCCAGGGCCTTCCGGGCGGTGTCGTCCCCTGCGCCGATCTTCGGCGTGCGCCCGGACAGGTCGGCTGCCCAGACGGCGTGTGCGGTCGCCCGAACCACCGACAGACCGCCACGATCGGTGTCGTCGCCACAAGACCTGACTGTCACCATGTCGGCTCCGATATCCACGCGCCAGCGCCGCTGCGGAGCGATCCGCAGCACCGCAGACGGATCGTTGAGTCCGCGCAGGTCCTGGGCGACATAGGTTGGCCGGTGACCGAGGCGGGCGTGGACGACGTCACGGGCGGTACTAACTCCGCTGAGCACTAGCATGCTCGGTAGGCCCGCGGCCTCCGCGCCAGCGATATCGGTGTCGAGCCGGTCTCCGATCACCAGCGCCGAACGAGATTCAGCTCGGGCAAGGGCATCTCGCAGCATCGCCGGCGCCGGCTTGCCCACCACTTCCGGTATCGCGCCGGTCGCAGTTCGCAAGGCCGCCACCATCGACCCGTTCCCGGGCACGAGGCCACGGTCGGTCGGAAAATTCACATCGCCATTGGTGACGACCCATCGTGCTCCCTCGTGCAGCGCCAACGCCGCCTCAGCCAGGTCAGACCAGCAGGTATTCGGGGAATGTCCCTGAACGACTGCTGCCGGCCGATCACTGTAGGCCCGCACCGGCCGAAGGCCCGCCTTACGCACGTCGTCGGCTAGTGCATCGGTACCGACGACCAAAACCGCTGCCCCCGTGGGCAACTCGGCCGCCAACAATCGGACGGCGCTCTGCCCGCTTGTGATGATGTCATCAGCGTTGACCGAAAACCCCAACACGCGCATGTGCTCGGCTACCTCCGCCGGGCTGCGCGAGGCGTTGTTAGTGATGAACAATGCACGCCCGCGAAGCTGAGCCAGAACTTCCACAGCTCCCTCGGTTGGGCGTGAGCCTCGAAATACCGTCCCGTCGAGGTCGAACATCAGGCAATCATGCTGGTGGCCAAGACATGTCATGTGGGGCGGTCTCCCATTCGCAGTCAGTTACAAGGGCTCGACGCCTCACGAGCGTCGACGATGGCTCAGCCATCCCGACGTTGTGAGCCATCGACTGCCCGTCCCCGGCGAGGAGGGCCTGGGACTCAATAATGTTAGGTTGGTGTGCCTCGAATCTTGCAGCTCATTCGCAAAGCCATACACGGGATTCCGCGGCTATTGTTTCGCGAATTGCCAATCAATTGACTCCCGGCAACCCGGTCGATCGAGACTGCGTTCAAACCCTGACAGGTAGGTGACGGCGGCCCGCGAGCTCGCGTTCACCGCACCAGTGGCGATGTACTCGAAGGGTCCGATGGCTACTTCATCTTCATCCTGACCTCACCTTCACGTTGGACGCTACGCGGTCACTATTCAAGCCGTCACGGCGCGGAGGACGGCGGTGGACAACCGTCCCCCATGCCTTCTTTTGCACCTGGCCCCGGCGCCATGTGATCATGGGGCGCCTACCGCTGTCTCACGCGTTCGGAACGTGCTGCGGCCTGCTCGCAGCATTATGCCCGGTGCCACGCTGGCACTGATACCTCGATTCGATCCGCTACGATTGATGGTGAAACGTCCTGGGTCCGCCGGAGGCATAGTCGCCTATCGAGCAACTATCTCAGAATGGCCATGCGGCTGCTGCTCAAAGAGATTGGACCGCTGGCGCCAGATGTATAGAGCACACGCATTGCCATCTTCCTGTAGTGCCGAACTACTCCGGATGGTCCAGTCGTTCAAAAGACTGTGCCGTGTAGGTGGTTTTGGTGTTTCCGCCGGGTGTGGTTTCGGTTTTCATGATGGCCTGCACGCGAATTCGTTCACCTACGGCCAGGCCGCGGGTTTGGCTGGGGTCGACGCGCCCGAGCTTGACGGTCACGGGGTCCCCGTCGTCTTGTTGGATCACCCAGGAACTCACTGCGGATACGGTGAGGTATTCGCCGGTGATGATCACGGGTTGTTCGTCAAGGTTGGCATGTTCGACGACGTAGGCCATGTGCCGGGCGGCGCGGGCGGTGACGCTGACGCGGCGCGTGGCCCGTGACGGCTGTTTCCAGTCGATGTCGACGTCAAAGTCGGCGCGGTCCAACGTTTTTGCCAGATCGCGCACAGCCGAGGCTGTACGCGGTCCCATGTCGCCGAGCCGGTGGACAAACGCGGACTGCTCCGGTTCGGGTCCGATGTCGTTGCCGGCGGTGAACACGTCGATGGCCGCGCCGACGGCAGCATCGAGCATCTGGTCGTCGGTTTCGAATTGGTCGAGCATCCCGGCAGGTCCCGCCTCATCGGCCGGAGCAACCGCCGGCATGAAGCTCAGGATGATCGAACCCGGGGCGGGAGCGGTGGTCAGCAGCAGCTCGGTGCGTCGCTTGATGTCGGCATTGGGCTTGCGGCCCAACGCTTTATCACCTGTCTGTGCTGCACCGACCGCGGTGGCCAAGCGTTGGAGACCGGTCATGACGCGGGCGACCTCTGTCACCCGGGCTGCCGACCCGGTGACACCGTCGCCGGAGATACGGATGCTGCCTTCCGAGCCCAGGGTTCGTCCGATCGGATCACGGTCGCGCATGGACTCGATCCCGATCCGGGACAGGTCCTCAGCGGTGGTCCACTGCGGCAACGTCGCGGCGAATTCGGGATCGTCGACCGCAGCCAGTAGGGCCGCCTCCATACGGTCGAGCTCCTCGTCAGGTGAAGTCACGAATGATCACCTCCACGTAACCGCACCGTGGGAACGCATCTTCACGGGCCGGTTCCGAACCACGTAAACCGGAGGTCACGCGCTGCACCTGATCATCCATCTCGCCACGAAACATCGTGTAGGTCGCGTAGTACTCGTCCCGAAAGCGCATATCGGGCTGGCAGTGCCAGTGCAGCAGCCGGGTATCGACCTTCACACCGAGCGCTTCGCGCACTTTGCCCGGTGCGGCGAACGCGCTCAACGCTTTCGCCACAGGAGGTTTCACGCCAGCACTGTTCACTTCGACGTCTTCAGCCCAGTAGACGCACTGCACCCATTCCGGCTCGGGCGCATCAGAGACAAACGACCCGTGCAGCCAGACAGCGTTCACCGGAACCAGGCGCCCCAACACCTTGGTCGCCGACATCCAGTCGCGCCACAATTGCGCGCGGCGCTCACCCCGGCCCGCGACGAACCGTGCATGCAACTCATCGCCGGTTGCCCGGTAACGCCCCGGTGGCAACATCCCGTCTGGCCCCAAC
>NZ_LXOV01000001.1:439182-702083 GCF_025331195.1 Mycolicibacterium llatzerense
GAATTCAGCCGACGGTGCACACCACCGATGCCGCACCATCAGCCGGCGGCACATCGCTGTCGATCATGTCGTCGCCAGCTGTATTGAACTGCGCCACAGTGGTTTCGTCGATCGCTGCAATCACCGCACGGGCCGCCAACGCTAGCGGCTGGTCCGCGCCATGGCTATCAGCCAACGCCGCCTCCAGTTGGTCCCGCGCCGCCAGCAACGCACCGAATCCGGGTGCCGCAGCGGGAGTCTGTGAGGCAACGAACGCGCGGAGCAACTCGTCGAGGGCACGGCGCTGGCGGGTATCCATCCGCTGCGCTTCGGCGGGCAGTTCATAGCGGTCCGCTGCCGGCGGGCGAACACCCACCGCCGCGAACGCTGTCGCCTCCGGCACATGCGCGAGATACGCAATAGCTCGGATGGACGCGTCGGTAGGCCGGGAGGCGTAGGTGCCCTGGCGCAGCCGATTGAGGGTGGCGTGGGAAATGTCGTGGCCGGCCTGCTGCGCAACCTCGGCCAGGCGCCTGCCGGACGCTCCACCGTTGCGCTTGACCGCGATTTCGATCAGGTCCATCAATGATTTGCTGGTCTTGGCCATCAGCACACCTGCCTTACCTCTGCGCCGGGGTTGCCCGTTTGCTTGCCCCTCATTCTTCTGCCGCATGTAACACGAGTCAAGCGCAACCTTCGGCGTGTCATTGCCCGCAAACGCTTTCACGTTTTGTATCGTGCCACACGTGTCATGCGCCACCAATTCACGAGCAGCCGCAGGTACCGTCGGCCAACCGCGGCCACAGGGTCCGCCCCAAGGCATGTTCAAGGCTGGCCAGCGTTCCAATGTCACACAACACGGTGCCGGCCAAGATGCGACCGACGGTCGTGTGAGCGACGCCGGTGACAGTAGCCAGCGCCCGCTGGCCGACCCGGGTCTCCGCCATCGCCAGGCGCAGTTCACGCGCCACATGCTGAGCCGCCGACGCCGACGGTGGCGCATCAGCGACCAGTTGCCCGCTCGGCCAGGCGCCAGCGGCCAAGTAGGAGACCGGCCGCCGAACACCGTGACTGCGCGCCATCAGCCGACGATAGCGACCGCGACCGACATCAGCATCTGTGCCGTCAATCACCCTGGCCAGGATGGGTTTGGTGCATATACGCACCGCATGCGAGGGTGCCGCGGTGATTCAACGCGTTCAACCAATGGACACCTGCCATGAACTGGCAGTTAACCTTGGCGCTGCCCTGGGGCCCCGCCATGGCTGAAGGCAGCCTCATCACCGCGGTGGACACCGTCGTCGCCGCCTGGACGGTCGATGGCACCATGTCCGAGCAGACCCTGGACAAGTTCGCGCTGCTGGCCCGCCGGTTCACCCGTTTCGCCGCCGCCTACGACGTCACCACCCTCGCCGGCGCCGACACCGAGCTGGTCACCAAATTCGTCGCGGCCAAAGGCCGAACCCGACACGGCGCGGTTGGCACCGCCGCGGTGGCGACCATGCACAACCGCCGCGCCGCCCTGCGAGCGTTTTTCCGCACCGCCCGTCGCCTGGGCCTGACCCTCGATGACCCCACCACCGACATCACCGTCCCCGACCGCGAAGCCAAGACAGTACGGCCGCTGCACGACGAGGAAGCCGCACTGGTGCGACTGTTCTCCGAACACGCCACCCCAACCCGACACGCCGCCACGACCGCACTGCTGCTGGCCGGAGCGCATACCAGCGAGCTCGGCCACATCAGCATCAGCGACGTCGACACGGCGGCCCGCACGGTGTGGGCGCACGGGTCGACCAAACACCGTGCCCGGGCCTTGCCGCTGGACACCTGGGCCTACCGAGTCATCACCCAACGCATCGACCATTTGACCGACCGCAGCGCCAACGACGAGACGATCTTCTGCACCGGCTCGGACGGATCGGACGCCCAGCGCCAAGCCCGGGTGTGCGTCACCGTCCGCGACGTGCTGACTCGCGCCGGCCTGAGCAGCACCGCCGGAATCAAACCGTCCTCACTGACCGCGTACGCCGCCCGCTGCGTCTTCGATGACACCGGACGCATCGAAGCAGCAGCGAGACTCGTCGGCTCCGGTTCACTTGACCGGGTCGCAGCCCTCATTGGCTACACGTGGAGCCAGGACGACTAGGGGCCATGGCTTCCCTGCACTCTTCGCGCCGGCGCAGTAGCGCCAACGCGTACGGTGCCCACCGCATCAACCAGCGACAGCGTGACGCGCTGCCCACGCCCATGGATAACACGCTGCTGGAATTCGAAAAGGTCCGCGCCGTCGCGTCCTATTCGGCCCTGTACGGGATCAGCGACCTGATCCCCGACCGCGCGCCCAATAGTCCCGGACGCCCTGCGCACTACCCGCCGTGGGTATCGGTCATCCACAAGGTGCTGCACGGCGTGTTCGGCAGCGCCAACATGGCCAGCCGGATCATGGCCAACCCCGAGTACTGGCAGATGATCCGCGACCACGCCGCTAGACACGGCAAGACCGCCCGCGCTAAACCACCCCGGCGCCACCATCACACCTACGCCTTGGAGCGACTCGATACCTACATCGACAGACTGCACCAAGGACTACTCAACACCGCCGCCGCTCTCGCTCGCCAACTCGGCTGCCTCAACCCAGAAACGCCCGTCAGGCGCGCCGACCCCGTCCGCGCGCAATTCGTCGTTGGTGACGGCACGGTTGTCGCTGCACCCTGGCGCCAATCAACGATCGAAAAGAAAACCGCCAAGGGAAAGTCCACAGTCCACGCCCACCTCGAATTCCAAAACGGTGACGGCGCACCAGAAGCCCGCCACGGCACCAAATTCAGCATCCTGGGCGCGCGCCCCGACAACACCCCCAACGTGCGCGTCATCCTGGACGCCATGCCCGTTCCACCCGGCAAGGGCTACACCGGTGAAGCCGGAATATCGCGAGCCATGCTCGACCGCGTCATCGCACGACCCGATCTACGCGTCGACGGCGCCTGCTACGACGGGGCCTTCCGCGGCAAACACATCGACCACCTGATGAAGCAAGGGCTTACCGTCCTGGTCCCACCGCATGCCGGCACCGCCAAACCCACCCCCCACAACACGATCAAATGCCCTTGCGGCGACACCCATGCGATATGGACCAAAGACGGGCGCCTGCACGAACGCATCATTCTGGACACCGGCGAACCCGACGATCAGCCTCTGCCGATCGCGAAGGTATACCCACGACGCAACCGCAACGGCACCTTCCGCTGGTACATCGAATACGCCGCCCTGTGCGGCACCGTCTACACCGACCGCATCGACAACACAGACGAGGACGCTAAGAAGGGCTACAACCGCGCCGAGCACCTGCGCCAGCACACCAAGACCGAAGAAGGTGACAGCATCTACGACCGCTGCTATGGCTGGCGCGAAGACGCCGAATCCCTCAACAACACACTCGACCGCACCCTCTACGGCGGCCGGATGACCGCGCACTCAGCCACTAGGCAGTACAGCGTGATGATTGGATTTTCATTGGGCCGCAACGCAATTGCCGCCTTCCTCCACCAAAAACAGCGGCAACCCGCAGCAGTCTGAGCACCCCCAACGGGACAGATCTACCTTCCGATCAGTCACATGCAACCCATGTAGCACACCGGCCACACTCGCACCACAAATACCGCGGCATCGCGAGCCCAAATACCGCCACCGCCCGTTCGCCGACTAGCATGAGGCGTCCCTTAGGGTTTTACACACCTATTTCGATAGGTCCCCCGCCCCCGTAGCTCAGGGGATAGAGCACGGCTCTCCTAAAGCCGGTGTCGCAGGTTCGAATCCTGCCGGGGGCACTTTCCTGTTGGCGCTACGTCGAGCGTGCGACCTTTCGAGGTCCGCCGCGGCGTGTCGCCTCGTCAGCCCCCACGCTCGGCGTAGAGCGCTAGCCCGGTAGGTAGATCAGCCGGGCCATCACCACCGTGATCACCATGGTCAGCGCCAGCAGGGGCACGCCGACCTTCGCGTAGTCGGAGAACCGATAGCCGCCAGGCTCCATGACCAGCATGTTGGTCGGCGACGACACGGGCGTGACGAACGCCGCGGAGCACGCGATGGCGACGGTCATCGCGAAACCCTGCGGCGACACATGCAACGCCTGGGCCGCCTCGATGGCGACCGGCGCGATGAGCACGGCGGTCGCCGAATTCGAGATGAACAGCGCCACCACCGCCGTCACCAGAAACACCACCGCGAGCATGCCGGTGGGGCCCAGCGCGCCGAGCGTCTCGACCAGCTGGTGCGCGATGAGCGTCGTCGTCCCCGTCTTGGCCAGCGCCGTGGCCAACGGCAACATCCCAGCGATCAGGACCAGGGCGTTCCAGCTGATCAGCCGGTAGATGCTGTCGACGCGAACGCAGCCCGCACCGACCATGGCCAGCGCCCCGAGCAGGGCCGCGTCGGCCCCGGGAAGCCAGCCGAAAGCCATGCACGCCACCATCGCGATGAGGATGGCCACCGCGGCGCGCGCCCGGCCGGGCGCCACCAACCGCTGTTGGTACTCGGCGGGCAGGTTCAACAGGATGAAATTGCGCCGAGCATCGCTGAGCCGCTCGATGTCGTCCCAATTGCCGCCCACCAACATCGCGTCGCCGAAGTCGAGGGTGCGGCTGGGCAGGTCCTCGGTGATGCACTGACCGCGATGCCGGACCGCCAGCACCGTCACGTTGTGTGCGGCAGCGAGGTCCAGATCGCCGAGTGTGGTGCCGATGGACTTCGACTCGGGCGCGAGCATCACCTCGGCCACGCCGACGTCCTGCAACACCTCGCGGCGCTCATCTTCCGGGCGGGGACCGGTCACCTGACAACGAAGGTCGGCGGACAGCGCGACGGTCTGCTGTTCGTCGACCAGGGTGAAGACGAGATCGCCTGCCTCGAACACGGTTTCAGGCCGCGCCGACAGGTACCGCGCGGCGCCACGGCCGTGTTTCTCGAAGCCGAGAAGTTCCAGGCCGTAGCGGTCGCGCAGCGGTTGTCGTTGCGCCGCAACCGATTGTCCGACCAATGACGAGTCAGCCGAAACATGCAGCAAGTGCCAGCGGGCTTTCAGTCCATACGACTCGATGACGTCGAAGGTGGAAGGTTCCTGGGCATCCGCATCACCGGTTCTTCTGCGGCTCAACAGGTTACGGCCGACCACGAGCATGAAGACGACGCTCACCGCGAGCGTGACGACGCCGAACGGCGTGAAGCCGAAGAAGCCGAGCGTCGGCGTGATGCCGCGCTGACTGAGGATGCTCTCGATGATGATGTTCGGCGATGACGCGATCGACGTCATCATGCCGCTGATCATGACGGCCACACACAACGGCATCAGCATGCGTTTGCGGTTCAAACCCGTTGCGGCCGTGACCGTGAGGACCACGGGAATGAGCATCGAGACGATCGCCGCCGAATTCATGACCGAGCCGATGCCGGCGGCAAGCACCATGACCAACGCGACCAGCCGGGCCTCACTGCGGCCACCGACCTTGACGACGAATTCGCCCAGCCGCTGCGTGATCCCGGTGTTGACCAGCCCCGCACTGACGATGAATATCCCGGCCAGCAGAATCACCACCGGAGAGCCGAAGCCCGCCAGCGCCTCGGTCGGGGTGAGCACTCCACTGCTCATCAACGCGACCACCACGAGCACGCCGACGATGTCGGCGCGCGGACGGCCCCACACGAACAGCCCGACCGCCCCGGCCAGGATGCCGACGACGATCCACATTTGGTGAGTCACCCCTGATCAATAACATTCGACGCCGCTGATCGGTCGGAGATGCCCCGAATCCGAAGCGCATGCCGCTGGCGCACCGATTGCCGCAACACCCATTCAACCGTCGGAAATCTACGCATTGTTCAGGAATTTCCGCGGCCGTACAGTCAAGCTGACAACCAAATATCGGAGGGTCAGACATGACCGTGGACGAAGCCAAACTCAACGAATTTCTCGGCATGGCGATCGGCGACATGGGCGCCGCGATGAGCGCCAGCCTGGTCCTCATCGGCGATCGCCTCGGGCTGTACAAAGCCCTGGCTGCCGGGCCGCTCACCTCCACCCAGCTGGCCGAGAAGACCGGCACGGTGGAGCGCTACGTCCGCGAGTGGCTGTCCAACCAGGCAGCCGGCGGCTACGTCCAATTCGATGCGGACAGCGCCATGTGGTCGATGAGCCCGGAACAAGCCTCCTGCCTGGCCGACCCGAACGGACCAGTCGACATCCCCGGCGCCTACAACATCGTCGAGGCGGTGTTCCACGTCCTCGACCGCACCACCGAAAACTTCAAATCGGGCGGCGGCCTCGAGTGGGGTGAGCACCATCCGTGCCTGTTCGCCGGCACCGAGCGGTTCTTCCGCGCCGGCTACAACGCCGAACTCGTCAGCTCCTGGCTGCCGGCCCTCGACGGCGCGGTCGCACGCCTCGAGTCCGGGGGCAAGGTGGCCGACGTCGGCTGCGGCCACGGGGTCAGCACCATCCTGATGGCGCAGACCTACCCGAACTCCACGTTCATCGGCTACGACTACCACCCCGAGTCGATACACGTCGCCGCCGAACACGCCGAGGAAGCCGGCGTGACGAACGCACTGTTCGAGGTCGCCGACGCGACGGGATATGCGGACAAGGATTTCGACCTGATCGCATTCTTCGATTGCCTGCACGACATGGGCGATCCGGTCGGCGCGATGCAGCACACCCGGGCCGCCCTCAAGGACGACGGCATCGCGATGATCGTCGAGCCATTCGCCAATGATCACGTGCAGGACAACATGAATCCCGTCGGCCGCATGATGTACGGCGCGTCATCGCAGATCTGTGTGCCGGTCTCGCTCGCCCGCAACGGTCCGGCACTCGGCGCGCAGGCCGGCGAGGCCAGGTTGCGCGACGTCATCGTCGACCAGAGCGGATTCACCCAATTCCGGCGGGCCACCGAGACACCGTTCAATCTCGTCTTCGAGGCACGCCCCTGAACGATCAGGGAATCAGGATGTAGCTCATCCCGGGGACGTGCTGGGTGTCGCGGGTCCACCAGGCGAACGGCCCACCGTGCGACTCGTTGTTCATCTCGGTGATGTTGATCCACCGACCGGACACCGAATTCACCCACGCCACATGGCCGTACTCGCTGACGCCCGGCAGTTCGGCGGGATACACCGCGATGGAGCGGGCTTGCGGTTCATCAACGACCGTCCAGCCACGCGAGCGTGCGGAATCCGCCCAGAGCCTGGCGTTGCCGTGGATGTCCGGGTAGTAGCCCACATTCTGGTAGGCCATCTGCAGTGCACCCCAGGTGCACTGACCCGGCCAACCGGAGTTCGAGGCCTGGACCGCACCCATGGTTCGGCCGGGGCTGGAGACGGGTTGGCCGTAGCCCGTGGGACCGACGTACACCGCCGAGTCGGCGTTGCTCAGCGGCGCCGACACCACCCCCACGCCGGCGATCAAAGCGGCCGCGACCATGGCACCCGCATACGACTTGAAGCTCATTGCGTACATCCGTCCCCCCGATCAAGCGAACGAACCGATGCTTGGATCAAATCACAATTCGGTCACGATTAGACACGAATTCAAAAACATAGCTTGGCAAACTGTCAAGTTTTGCTCAAGAGATGCTGATCACCGGCGTGGGCGGCGTTACCTATTCAGGCGGAATTGCAGGTTGTTGCGCACTGCGGGCCATTCGATGTCGAGGATCGAGTACACCACCGTGTCACGTCGCGAGCCGTCACTGAGCAACTGATGCGAGCGCAACACCCCATCGAGCTTGGCTCCGAGCCGCTCGATTGCCGCGCGACTCGCCGAGTTGAAGAAGTGGGTTCTGAACTCCACTGCTATACAGTCGAGCGCTTCAAAAGCGTGCCCGAGCAGCAGCAGCTTGGCTTCGGTGTTCACCCCGGTCCGGCGAACCGACTCCACATACCAGGTCGCGCCGATCTCCAGACGCCGGTTGGGACCGTCCACATTCAGGTAGCTGGACGACCCGATGAGCCGGCCGTCGAGCGAGCGCACGACGAACGTCAGCCCGGTATCGGGGCGCTGCGCCGCCAACCGGGCCTGAACCCACTGCCCCGCCGTCGCCGGGGATGGCGCGGAGGTGAACCACAAGCGGCCCGGGTCCCCATCGGCGGCGGCCTCGGCGATCTCCGGCACGTGATCCTCGGTCAGTGGCTCCAACGAGACCCACTGCTGCCCCGTCAGCACGACCGGCTCGACGAATCCCATCACGCACGCCAGGCGACGACGGAAGCCAGCGCCGATAGCACGATGGCCAGTGCGGCTGCCACCAAACCCACATACAGCCCGTACGCCGCGACCACCGGGCCGTGCACGTACAGCACGTGGTACCAGACGCCGAGCGCCGTCAGCCCGGCCGAAAGAACCAGGGCCACAACGGAAGCGGCACGCGGCGACACCTTGCGCGCGGCCATCGCGGCTGCCACCAGCAGGCACGACGACAGCAGCACCATCAGCTGCCCGACCCCGAAACCCGGTGGCGGAACAGCGATGTGCCCGACCTTGCCTCCGATGGCGTTCGCATGCCCCGCCGGGCTCGACAGCCACGGCAACCAGGCGCTGACCAAGAGCACCGCCGCGCACAGCGCCACGATCCAGGCGGGCCGCAACCGTTCCATGGCATGAGCGTATCGACCTGCCGACACCGCCATTGCGCCGTAGCCTCAACTGCCATGACGGATCTCCCCGATTGGGCGCGACAGCTCGACCTGTCGCCGCATCCGGAAGGCGGCTGGTACCGCGAGACCTGGCGCAGCGACCTGACCGTTCCGCAGTCCGCACTGCCCGCGCAGTACACGGGCCCGCGCAGCGCCGGGACCGCGATCCTGTTCCTGCTGATGCCGGGCCAGCAGTCGGCCTGGCACACCGTGCACAGCGCCGAGCTGTGGCTGTACCACCGCGGCGGCCCGCTGCTGCTCGAGGTCGGGGCCGACCGGGACACCGCGGACACCGTGCTGCTCGGTGCCGACGTGGCGGCGGGTGAACAGCCGCAGGCGCTGGTGCCGCCCGGGCACTGGCAGCGCGCCCTGGCCCGGCCCGGGCGAGCGGAGCGACGGGGAAACAGCGCAGTCGACGAGCCGACTCTCGTCAGCTGTGTCGTGGTGCCCGGCTTCGATTTCGCCGACTTCGCGCTGACTGGGCAATAGCCGTATGCAGGGGCACGTCATCGTCTGCGGCACCGATGCGTTGGCCAACCGCATCGCCGAGGGGCTACAGGCAGCGGGCGCGACGGTGGTGACGATCCACGAACCCGCCGGCCTGAAGGCCGCCATCGTCACCAGCGCCGCCGCCATCGTCTGCGTCGGTGACGACGATGCCGTCAACCTCGAAATCGCCCTGCTGGCACGGGAACTCAATCCCACCGTCCGGGTGGTGACCCGCCTGGCCAACAGCGTGCTGCGCGCCGCGGTGGCCCAGGACAACGGTCCCGGCGCGGTCCTGGACGTCGCCGACCTGGCCGCGCCGTCGGTCGTGGAGGCCTGCCTGGCCCGCACCACCCACGCCATCTCGGTGGCCGGCGTGGATTACGTCATCTCCGGCACCGAGGCCCCGCGCGATGCCACGCTGCGGGAGATGTTCGGCGATCTGGCGCCGGTCGCCGTCGTCCGCGGTGAGAACTCGGAGGCGCCCGGCGAGGTGACACCTTGTCCCGGTAGGGATTTCGAGGTGCCGCCGGTGACTGGACCGCCATGATCGGCACCGCCGACGAACTGGCGGACGCCGGCATCACGGTGCCACGTCCGTTGACCAGCCGGACGCACCGCCCGTGGCCGCGCCGCCTGATCGACACGCTGCGCGTCATCCGCGACGACATCAACCCCATCTTCTGGTGGGCCCTCGGCACGTCGGCATCCCTGCTGCTCGGGTCGACGATCCTGCTGCGTTTCGCGTATCACAACCCGGCCGGCATGAGCTGGATCGATGCGCTGTACTTCTCCACCGAGACCATCGCGACGGTCGGTTACGGCGACTTCAGTTTCATGCATCAACCAACCTGGTTGCGGCTGTGGGGCATTGGCCTCATGTTCGCCGGTGTCACCACCACCGCGATCCTGGTCGCGTTCGTCGCCGACGCGCTGCTGTCCCGTCGTCTCGGTAATTCGTCCGGGCGGCGGCGGGTGCAGCATCTGCGCAACCACATCGTCGTGGTGGGCCTCGGATCGTTCGGCATCCGGGTGGTCAGTGATCTGACCGCAGCCGGCTACGACGTCGCCGTCATCGAACGCGACGAATCCAACCGGTTCCTCGCGCAGGCCGCGCAACTGGACGTCCCGGTGATCTTCGGTGACGCCACGCTGCGGCAGACGCTGGAGCTGGCCCGGCTCGACCGGGCCCGCGCCGTCGCGGTGCTGACCCAGGACGACATGGTCAACATCGAGACCGGCATCGTGCTGCGCGAGATGCTCAGTCCCCGGGTGCTGCCGGAAATCGACCGGCCCGACGTCCCGCTGGTGCTGCGGATCTACGACCGCACGCTCGGGGCTGCGGTGGCCCAGCGGTTCGGCTTCGCCAACGTCCGGTCGACGGTCGAGCTGGCGGCGCCGTGGTTCGTCGGCGCGGCGATGGGATTGCAGGTGCTGGGCACGTTCACGGTGGGACAGCAGTCGTTCACCGTGGGCGGCGTCCACGTCGACGCGGGCAGCGCACTCGACGGCATGCGGATGGCGGAGGTACCCACGCAAATCCGGGTCATCGCCATCACCCGGGCGGGGACCACGCATCGGAGGCCGCGGCGCGACACCCAGCTCTGTGCGGGCGATACCGCGTACCTGGTCGGCCCGTACCGCGAACTCATCGACACGCTGCTGACCGGTCAGGCCGCGATCATCAAGTCGATGGACAGCTGATCGCAGATGGTGTGCGTGGCGGGCCAGTCGCCGCGCAGCGTCGCGTGGGCGAGTTCCTCGGTCAATGGGCTCTGCACATCCAGTTCGGCGAGCCAGCCCGCCACCGTCGCCGCGACGCGGTCCGCGGTGACGCCGACGGCGTGACGATCGTGGAGCTGGTCGACGATCTCGTACGTCGTCGTTGCGGGGCGCTGGTGCCGCCAATGGATGTTCATATCGGTAGGAGCACCGAACTCCGGGAATCGGGACACTTTTCTTCAGTCACTCTCTTAGTTGTAGTAACGTCGCCGGAATGGACGTGTGGATCCTCGGCGGCTACCAGAGTGATTTCGCCCGCAACCTGCACCGGGAGGGCCTGGACTTCGCCGACCTGACCGCTGAGGTGGTCCGCGAAACCCTGGCCGCGGCCAAGGTGCGGGCCGCGGATATCGGCGTTGTGCACGTCGCGAACGCCTTCGGCGAGATGTTCGCCGCGCAAGGTCACCTGGGCGCGATGCCGGCCACCGTCGACGAGGGGTTCTGGGAAACCCCGGCCACTCGGCATGAGGCGGCGTGCGCATCCGGCGGCGTGGCGACCCTCGCGGCGATCGCCGATCTGCGTTCCGGCGCCTATGACAGCGCGCTCGTCCTCGGCGTCGAACTGGAGAAAACGGTGCCCGGAGACACCGCCGCGCAGCATCTCGGCGCCGCGGCGTGGGCCGGCCACGAGGGTGCCGACGCACAGTTCATGTGGCCGCACATGTTCAGCATCGTGGCCGACGAGTACGACCGGCGTTACGGCCTCGATGACATCCACCTCGACGCCATCTCCGCCCTGAACTACGCCAACGCCAAGGCCAACCCGAACGCCCAAACCCGGTCCTGGTCGGTCGATCCGCGGTCCAATCCCCCTGTCGAGGGCCGCATCCGGCGGTTGGACTGCAGCCAGATGACCGACGGCGGTGCCGCGGTCGTCCTGGTGAACGACGCCTACCGGCGTAACCACCCCACGGCCCGGCCCAACGCCCGCATCGACGGCTGGGGGCATCGCACCGTCGGCCTGGGGTTGCAGCAGAAGCTCACCCGCTCCGCCGATCACCCGTACGTCCTGCCGCACGTACGCCGGGCCGCCCTCGACGCATTCGAACGGGCACGGGTCAGCGTCGACGACCTCGACGGTGTCGAGGTGCACGACTGCTTCACGCCCAGTGAGTATCTGGCGATCGATCACCTGGGCCTGACCGGCCCCGGCGAATCGTGGAAAGCCATCGAGAACGGCGAGATCGAGATCGGCGGACGCCTGCCGGTCAATCCCAGCGGCGGCCTGATCGGCGGAGGGCATCCAGTCGGCGCCTCCGGCGTCCGGATGCTGCTCGACGCCGCCAAACAAGTCAGCGGAACCGCCGGCGCCTACCAGGTCGAAGGCGCAAAAACCTTCGGCACCTTGAACTTCGGCGGCAGCACCGCCACCACGGTCAGCTTTGTCATCGGGTCCGCCCAGGAGGTCTCATGAACACCGACGTCGTCGCCAAGTACCTGTCCACGCTGCCTGAGGACGACGACCATCCGTACCGGACCGGAGCGTGGCGCCCGCAGACCACGGAGTGGGACGCGGACGATCTGCCCGCCGTCGACGGCGAGATTCCCGTCGACCTGGACGGGGTGTACCTGCGCAACACCGAGAACCCGCTGCACCCCGCGTTCAAGTTCTACCATCCGTTCGACGGCGACGGCATGCTGCACATCGTCGGCTTCCGGGATGGAAAAGCCTTCTACCGCAACCGGTTCGTCCGGACCGACGGTTTGCTCGCCGAGATCGATGCGGGTGGCCCGCTGTGGCCGGGAATCGCCGAACCGGTCGAACTGGCCCAACGCGAACATGGTTGGGGCGCACGGACTTTCATGAAGGATGGCTCGAGCACCGACGTGACGGTGCACCGCGGCGTCGCGCTGACCAGTTTCTATCAGTGCGGCGACCTGTACCGCATCGACCCCTGCACGGGCGACAACCTGGGCAAGGAGGACTGGCGCGGCGGCTTCCCCACCGACCTCGGGGTGTCCGCGCACCCGAAGTCCGATGACCGCACCGGCGAATTGCTGTTCTTCAACTACGGCAAGCAGGCGCCGTACCTGCACTACGGAGTTGTCGACGAGAACAACGCGCTGGTGCACTACGTCAATGTCGAACTGCCGGGGCCGCGGCTGCCCCACGATATGGCATTCACCGAAAACTATGTGATCCTCAACGACTTTCCGCTGTTCTGGGATGCCGAGCTACTCAAGCACAACGCACACATCCCGCGCCTGCACCGCGATCTCCCGTCGCGGTTCGCGGTCCTGCCCCGCCGCGGCACCGCAGACGACGTGCGCTGGTTCGAAGCGGACAGCACCTATGTCCTGCACTTCACCAATGCCTACGAGGACGGTGACGAGATTGTGCTCGACGGGTTCTTCCAAGGTGAGCCCGCACCGAGCGACGGCGTCGAGAACGGTATGGATCCCAAGTGGCAGCGCATCTTTCGCGGTCTGTCCCTGGACGGAATGCAGACCCGACTGCACCGCTGGCGATTCAACCTCGTCACCGGGCAAACTCGTGAAGAGCAGTTGTCCGACAGCATCACCGAATTCGGGATGATCAACTCCGCCAACGCCGGCCGCGACTACCGCTACACCTACGCCGCGACCGGGAAACCCGGCTGGTTCCTGTTCGACGGCCTGGTCCGACACGACCTGCACACCGGATCAGAACAGCGATACGCCTTCGAAGACGGGGTGTTCGGCAGCGAGACGGCCATGGCACCACGCGTCGGCAGTACCGGCGAGGACGACGGCTACCTGGTCACCATCACCACCGACATGAATGCCGATGAATCCTATTGCCTGGTCTTCGACGCGGCCCGGGTGGCCGACGGGCCGGTGTGCAAACTCCAACTGCCGGAACGAGTATCGAGTGGCACCCATTCGACCTGGGCTGCCGGGTCGGAGCTGCGGCGCTGGCGCGAATGATGGGGCCCGGCCCGGATGTCAATGCCGTGGGGCGGATGCTCGGCCTGCTCGGCGACGAATGGACCCTGTTGATCGCACAGCAGGCCTTGCTCGACGCCACCCGCTATGCGGAGTTCGCCGACCGGCTGCCGATCTCCCATGCGGTGCTCACCCGGCGGCTCACCATGATGACCGACGCCGAACTGCTGAATCGTGTTGAATATCAGTTGAACCCGCCCCGATACGAGTATCGGCTGACGGGACGCGGCCGGTCCTTGTGGCCCGTGCTGGTATCGATCTGGGACTGGGAACGACGGTGGGTGCCCGAGCACGACCTTCCCGCCTTGCGGCACGGGCTATGCGGGCGGACCTTCTCCCCAGAGCTGACCTGCCGCGCCTGTGGAAGCCTCACCGATGAGAAAAGCCTTGTCGCGCAATGGGGTCCGAGCGGGTCGTGGCCCCGGTCCATGCCGGTATCGGCGACTCGGCGGCGCTCCCACGGCGACCGGGGCGGACAGGCCGAGCTGTTCCCGCAGACCATGAGCATCCTGGGTAATCGGTGGTCGTTCGCGGTGATGGTCGCCGCGTTCGTGGGAACCACCCGGTTCACTGATTTCGCCGACCAGCTCGGTGCCCCACCGGGATCGCTGGCCGACCGGCTCCAAATCCTGGTTGGCAACGACGTGTTGACGGTCAGCGACGGCCGGTACCGGCTGACCGAGAAGGGCCGGGCGGTGCTCCCCATCATCGTCACGGCACTCGACTGGGCGCAGCGCTGGTTCGCCACGCCGGAAGGCCCGGCGGTGATCGTCACCCACACGCGGTGCGCGAACGAGTTCCACGCCCAACTGGCGTGTGACCAATGCCAGGAGTCCGTACGCGGGTCCGAGATCGGGCAGCAGCCAACCTGAGAAGACTCAGCGGTCAGGGCATCAGGATGTAGCTCATCCCCGGAATGTCCTTGACATCGCGGGTCCACCAACTCCATTCACCGCCGTGGGCGATGTTGTTCATTTCGGTGATGTTGATCCATCGCCCGTCGGACCGCTGCGAGACCGAATTCACCCAGGCAACATGGCCGTTGGCGCCGATATCCGGCAGTCCCGGCCGGAACACCACGATCGATCGAGGCTGCGCATCATCGACCACGGTCCAATGGTGGTTACGTGCCGAATTTGCCCAGCTCAAGGCGTTACCGTCGAGATCCGGGTAGTAGCCGGCATTTCCGTGCCACTTCTCGAGCGCACCCCACGTGCACTGCCCGCCGACTGCCGAGTTCCCAGATTGCTTGTCACCCATCGCCCGGCCTGGAGTACCCGTCGGGGCGGCCTCCGGGGCCGGCGCACCGCCGCCGGCACCGAGCGCGCCACAGTCCGGGCCGACCGGCTGCAACGTGCCCGTCTCGATGTCGACATCAGCGACGTAGTGATTGTCCGCGGACCGGTACCAGAGGTTGTCCCAACCGCCGTTCGGAATATTGAAGCTGAAGTAACCCTTGACCGGCTGGCCGCGCTTCCAACAGGTCAACGTGACCCGATCGCCGGCGTTGTACCAGCCGTCCTGCCCGGAGCCGAGGTTGGCATCGGTCATCCGCTGCGTGCGCACCTTGACCGTGGCCGACGCATCGGCGTGCGCCGGTGCCACAACAGTCAGCTGAGAGCAAACAACGAACGCGGCGGCCACCGTGACTCCGATACGAGTGGCGGGCCATGGCTTTGTGCGCATCTGACTCCCGTTCAGCAAACAAGTCGAAACTTCGATCGAATGGAGGTATAGAGCACTAACAACCCCTCGCGCAAGTAGTTGCTGCAGATGAACTCGCGGAACTTCCGAGATTCATACGTTCGGATTACTACGACCGATGAGAGAACTGGTTACTTCAAAGCGAATCACCGTCCAAACCGTGCAGCAGCTTGACAAGTCGACTACCTTGACCGCAAACAGCAAACACTGATCGAGGGGAACCGCATCGTGGGATGGCTGATCGGCTTATTCGTTGCCCTCGTGCTCGCCGGGCTTACAGGCGAACTGGTCCAAACACAGCTTTTTCATGTCACGACACCCATCGCCGAGCGCGGTGCGACGTCGGACTTCATCATCGGCGGCATCGTCTGGCTGGTGATCGGCGCCGGCATCTACCTGCTTCGGCAGCGCAGCAAGGCGAACAAAGCGGCAGCGGCTCAACGCGAGCGCGATGAGAACGCCGCTCGTTCCAGGCATCAGGAACTCACCGCCGAACAAGAACGCATCGCCACGGCGCTGCTGTCCAACAACCGCAGTGCGGTAGCCGATTTCAATCGGCTGCCCACCCATCTGGCCAATGCCCATCGGTATCTGGACGGAGCGGAAACCGAATACCACGAGACCGCCTACGTTCCGTTCTGGACGGCGATCGAGAACGCAACAACCGAACTCGGAGAGTTCATCGATTGCGTCAACCGCATCAGCCGAGCCTCCGATGACTACGCATCGCTGGCCCGCCAGTACAACGGCCCCGTCGACCCCTTCGCGGTTTCGCTGGATGCCACCGCGAGACTGCATGTCAGCGAAGGTGTTTCGCAACGCATCGAACAGGTGACACGTCCTGCACACAGGGATCCGGAGTTTGCGAAAACCTTCCTGCTCATGCGCGGCAACGCCATCATGGTCGCAGGGTTCGCCAACCTGGGCCAGGCGCTCGGCAGAATGACGGGCCTGCTCTCCGACTCCCTGTCGCAAGTCGATCGGTCCATTCAGGGCCTGTCTACGCAGATGAGCGGAGTCGCGGTCGGCATCGGTTCCGTTGACGCTGCCATGCGCGCGAATACCGCCCAGGCGAGCTCCCACTACCGAGAGCTGGAGCGTCAACAGATGCAATCGGTCCGGATGCTCGACAACATCCAGCGCGACCGGAAACCCTTCTTCTGATCAAGGCTCCGAAGCTGAGCTTGCGGTCGAAAATCCGCGGAATGTTCGACCACAAGCTCAGTTTGGACAGTCAGCCCTGGATCGACGCCAGGTTGAATGCGGCGCCCGTCGGGTCGGTGACGGCGGCCAGTCGCCCGTACGGGGTGTCCTCGGCGGCGCGCACCACGGAGCCGCCGTTGGCGGTGATGAGTTCGATGGTCTTGTCGACGTCGTCGCTGCCGAGGAAACAGTTCCACGTGGAACCCTCGAGTCCGGGAATGACCGAGCCGTCCATCACGCCGATGAGCGGCACGCCGTCGAAGATGGCGTTGCTGTAACGGAATTCGGGGCTATCGGCCTCGACCTGCAGCTGCCAGCCGAACACCGTCGTGTAGAACTCGGTGGCCTTGGCGAAGTCGGTCGTGGTCAGCTGGAACCACGCGGGAGCGCCGGCTTCCTCGTACACCTCGAAGCCCTGGTGCCCGGTCGGCTGCCACAAGCCGAAGAAAGCGCCCGTCGGGTCGGTGAGCATGGCCATCCAGCCCTTCTCGGGCACCTCCATGGCCGGGATGCAGTTGGTGGCGCCGGCCGCGACTGCGGCGTCGATGGTGGCCTGGATGTCGGCCGTGTGCAGGTACACCGTCCAGGCGTCGGGAGCGTTCCACGCCGGGTCGCTCGCCATCATGCCGCCGACGTACCGGCCGTCGCGCCGGGCGTTGATGTAGCCGCCGTAATCAGGCCCCGGGTTTTCGTAGTCCCAACCCATCACCGTGCGGTAAAACGCCTGGGCGCCAGCCGCATCCGAGGTGGCCAGGTCGATCCATACCGGAGCGCCGAGCGGGGTTGCAGTACGGGTGGTCATGATGCTTCTCCCTAGATGGGTAACGGGGTGGTCATCAGTACAGACCACCACCTCGCCGAAAACTCATCGCTGCGCCCCGAACGTGAAAAAGATGGCGAGAATCTTCGAGATTCTCGCCATCTTCTTCACGTTGGACGCTGTCTAAACCGACGCGAACAGCTCCTTGAACTTGTCCAGCGACCGGTGGATATCGGACCGCAGCGCAGCCGCCACCACCATGCCGATGGGCCCGAACAAAGCCGGGCCACCGAGGTGGATGTCGAACGCCACGTTCGAGCCGTCGCCGGCCGGCGTGATCTTGGCCATCAACTTGACCCGGACACCACCCTTGCCGACACCGTTGAGGGTCAGTGACCCTGGCGGGTTGTAATGCACGATGGTCCAGTCGACCCGGTTGAGCATGCCCTTGACCTCGACGACGGACGAGATCTGGGTGCCCTTCTCCAACGTCTCGGGCAACGCGCTGCGCCACATCCGATGAATGGACAGCCAGTCGTCGTACCGGGACAGGTCTGACGCTGCCTCCCAGGCCTTGTCGGGAGACAGCGGTACTTCGATGGAACTTGCGAGCTTTGCCATGACTACTGCTGTTGGGTCCCCTCGGCAGGCGGTTCGGCAGCGGCCTCAGCCGGCTGCTCGCCCGCAACGGCCTTCTTCGCGGCCTCCTGGGCGCTGTCGACGACGCCCTTGAACTTGCCCTCGGTCTTCTCGTCGACGATGTCGCCGACCTTCTCGATGGCCGCCTCGACCTTGTCGGCGTTCTGTGCCGCCAGGTCCTTCACCTTGTCCAGAAATCCCATGGTTTCACCCTATCTATTGCCGGATTGTCCAGTGAACGTGCTCATTGTTCATTGCTCTTCGGTTCGCCACAACCGACGCGGCTCGCCCAGCCAGCGGCCCTGCAGCCACCACAGCACCTCGATCGCGCCCGCGCCCACCAGGCCTATTCCGACCGCGGCCGAGGTCAGCGCCAGGTTCGACGGATCGAGCATGAACTGTTGCTGCGCCCAGGGAATCGAAAAAATCACCACGTACGCCAACGCCGACCCGGCGACCAGCGCCACGCGCCACCACTGATACGGCCGGGCCACCACCGCCAGCACCCACACCGCGGACACCAGCAGCGTGATCAGCGCGGCGGTGGACGCCTGGTTCTGCTCGACCACATCTGCGTACTTCCCGTGATAGGCCATCAGGTACGAGGCGAACGTCGCGGCACCGACCACCAGGCCCGACGGCAGTGCGGCCGTCATCACCCGGCGCACGAAACCGTGATGCGCCCGTTCATTGTTCGGCGCCAGCGACAGCACGAAAGCCGGAATGCCGATGGTGAACCAAGCCGCGATGGTGACGTGGATGGGCTGGAACGGATACAGCACCGGCTCGGTACCGAAGAACCTGGCGGACAGGCCTGCCAGACCCACGAGGACCGCCAGCAGCACCGAGTAGACCGTCTTGGTCAGGAACAGGTTCGAGACCCGCTCGATGTTGCCGATCACCCGGCGGCCCTCCCCCACCACATACGGCAGGGTGGCGAACTTGTTGTCCAGCAAGACGATCTGCGCGACCGCGCGGGTCGCCGAGCTGCCCGACCCCATCGCGACGCCGATGTCGGCGTCCTTGAGGGCCAGCACGTCGTTGACGCCGTCGCCGGTCATCGCGACGGTGTGGCCGCGGGACTGCAGGGCATGCACCATAGCGCGTTTCTGGTCCGGCCGGACGCGACCGAAAGTGGTGTATTCGCTGACGGTTTCGGCCAGCTGCTCGGGCTCGTCCGGGAGGTGACGGGCATCGAGCGTCTCACCGTGCAACCCGAGCGAACCGGCCACCGCGCCCACCGACACCGCGTTGTCGCCGGAGATCACCTTGACCGAGACATGTTGCTGCGCAAAGTACTCCAACGTCGCACCGGCATCGGGGCGGACGCGCTGCTCCAGGGTCACCAGCGCCACAGGGGTCACTTCGCCGGGTGCATCGGGTGCGTCGACGGGGCGGTCCGAGGCACCGAGCAGCAGCACCCGCAGGCCTTGTGCGCCAATCTGTTCGGCCTGTTCGGCTTCCGGTGAACCGGCAGCAAGCAGGACGTCGGGCGCACCGAGCACCCAGTTGCCGTGCTCGCCGTAGGACACCCCGCTCCACTTGGTCGCCGATTTGAACGGCGCGTTCGCGGTCTGGGTCCAGCCCGGCGGCAGTTTGTACGCCTCGGCGATCGCGGCCATGCTGGCGTTGGGCCGGACGTCGTCGGCCGCCATCTGGGCCAGCACGGACGCGGCGTCGTCCGTCGTGAACGTACTGAGATCACTGACGCGCATACCGTTTTCGGTCAGCGTCCCGGTCTTGTCGGCGCACACCACGTCGACACGGGCCAGGCCCTCGATCGCCGGCAGCTCCTGCACCAGGCACTGGCGCCGGCCCAGCCGGACCACGCCGACGGCGAATGCCAGCGACGTCATCAGCACCAGGCCTTCGGGCACCATCGGCACCAGGGCGCCGACGGTCCGCAGCACCGACTCCCGCCAGCCGACGCCGGTCACGGTGAACAGCTGGGTGTAGATGATCAGCGCCCCGGCGGGCCACAGCAGGTAGGTGATGAACCGCAGGATGGTGTTGATACCACTGCGCAGCTCGGACTTGACCAGGGTGAATTTGCTTGCCTCGTCGGCCAATTGGGCCGCGTAAGCCGCACGACCGACTTTGGTGGCGCGGTAGGAACCGCTACCGGCGACAACGAAGCTGCCCGACATGACTGTGTCACCCGGGTTCTTGTCGATGGCGTCGGCCTCACCGGTGAGCAGCGACTCGTCGACCTCGAGGTTGGCGGCTTCCAGCACGATTCCGTCGACCACGATCTGATCGCCGGGGCCGAGTTCGATGACGTCGTCGAGCACCACCTCGCCCGCCGGCCGTTCCTGCGTGCCGGACTGCCTGCGCACCAACGGTTTTGCCTGACCGACGATGGCCAGCCGGTCCAGGGTCTGTTTGGCCCGCAACTCCTGGATGATGCCGATGGCGCTGTTGGCGACGATCAGCAGCCCGAACAGCCCGTTGATCACCGAGCCCGTCGCCAGCACGATCAGGAACAGCGTCCCGAGGATCGCGTTGATCCGGGTGAAGACGTTGGCGCGGATGATCTCCGAGACACTGCGGGCCGCCCGCGTCGGGACGTCGTTGGTCTGGCCGGTGGCGACTCGCTGTGCGACGTCAGCGTCCGACAGGCCGGTGAGATCCGTCGTGACGCTGCGTTCCGGATCGTCGACAGTCACGCTTCATTCCCCCACGAAGTCGTGATTTGTGCACGAAAATCCGCGACCGGCGCGGAAAATCGTGCACAAATCGCTATTGAGACGGCCGCCACCACTCATCCAGCCCCGGCAGCCGTGCCGGCTCCAACCGTTGCCCCGGCATGGGTACGGCCACATCGACCGATTCGTCGCGCGCCGCGACGATCATGCGTTCGACCGGCTCGGACCACGGGTGCGGGGCCAGCCGGAACGTCGCCCAGTGGATCGGCACCAGCAGGCCGCTGTCGGTGACGTCGCGATGCGCGCGCACCGCGAACTCCGGGTTCATGTGGATATCCGGCCAGCCCGGGTGGTACGCACCGATGGGCATGAGGGTCAGGTCGAATGGCCCGTAGTCGGCGCCGATGTCGCCGAAGCTCTTGGTGTAGCCGGTGTCGCCGCCGAAGAACGCCCGGTGCTGCGGGCCGATCAACGCCCACGACGCCCACAGGGTGGTGTTGCGGGTCAGGAATCGGCCCGAGAAGTGCCGGGCCGGCGTGCACACCAGCGTCAGCTCGCCGAGCTTGGCGCTCTGATTCCAGTCCAGTTCGACGATGCGCTCAGCCGGGATGCCCCACCAGCGCAGGTGTGCGCCGATGCCCAGCGGCACGAAGAACTTGGCCCGCTGCATGCCGGCCAGTTGCGTGACGGTGTCGATGTCCAGGTGGTCGTAGTGATCGTGGCTGATGATCACCGCGTCGACCGCCGGCAGCGCCTCCAGCGGCGCAGGCACCTCGTGGAGGCGCTGCGGGCCGACGGTCCGCGACGGCGAGCACCGTCGGCTCCACACGGGATCGGCCAGCACGCGGTAGCCGTCGATCTCGATCAGCGCCGACGAGTGCCCGAACCAGGTGACCGCCAGGTCCCCGGCGGGAAGCCCGGGGTCGGGCACCACCAGCGGGATGGGCACCGGGGGCTTCTGGGTCGCACCGGCCGTGAGGAGGTCACGGACCAGCGCGTACTGCTGTTCCCGGCTCAGCTCCGTGTCCGACGCCGGTTCGAGGTTGACGAACACCCCGTCGTGATAGTTGGGCGAGGTGGCCGCCACCGCGTTGATATCCACGGGGCCGGCACCGAGTGCGGCGGGCGCGCCGTTGAGCGCCCGCACCACCCAGCCACCGGCTACCAGCGCCGCCGTTCCCCACATCAGCCGCAGTGCCCGTCGCAGCATCAGGCGCCCTGGAACCTCGGCGCCCGCTTCTCGAACCGGGCCACCTGGGCCTCGATCACATCCGGGCTGGCCCAGGCCTTGTTGAACATGCGGGTGTGCTCGCCGCGAACGGTGTCGTAGGCACCGTCGTCGTTGAGCACACGCTTGGAGTGCGCCACGGACAGCGGCGCGTGGCCGGCGATCTCGGCAGCCCAGGCCTGCGCCTCAGTCAGCGAGCCGACGCGGTTGATCATGCCGGTCTGCACCGCGGTGTCGAAGTCGAGGCGCTCGGCGGCGATCAGCATGGCGCGGGCCCGGCCGTGTCCGACCAGCGACGTCAGCCGGCGGATGCTCCAGTTGTCCAGTGCCAGACCGTATTTGGCGATGGGGAATTGGAAGTAGGTCCCGGGAACGGCCACGCGCAGATCGCAGATCATGGCCAGGATGACGCCGGCGCCGATGGCCGGGCCGTTGAGCGCCGCGATGACCGGGATCGGGCTGGCGTCGATGGCCAGGTTCAGGGCCAGCGCCTTGTCCGGCAGCTCCCTGGCCACGCCCTCGGCGTCGGACAGGTCGGCGCCCGCGCTGAACACGGTGCCCTGCCCGGTGAGCACGATCGCGCGGGTATCGGCCGGCGAGGCCTTCTCGATTTCTTCGCGCACGCCGTCGACAAGTGCGGCGTTCAGCGCGTTGCGCCGCTCGGGGCGCTGCATTTCCAGGGTCAGGACATTGCCGTCCCGGGTCACTCCGATCATTCGGCCAGCCTAGGCGGTACGACGATCAAGCGGCGAGGCACGAGCCGTGTTGCGGAGTAACGCACGTGTTCAGGTGCAACGATTGCCCCGTGCCGCCTACCCCGCCCGACCAGCCCCGGGCGAATCGCATCGCTCACACGTTGACGCTGATCGCGGCCAACGCGATCCCGGCGGTGGGCTGGTTCTCACAGGACTGGTCAGCGGCGACGACGCTGATCGTCTACTGGTTCGAGACCGTCGTCGGTCTGCTGTTCATCTACGCGCGCGGTGTCCTGCAGCAGCGGTGGAACCCGCGCCGCGGCCATTTCCGGTACGAAGCGCCGCAGTCGAAAGGTCCCCAAGGCAAGCCCGGTTCCTTCATCAAGGGGTTCTTCTTCATCAACGCGGTCTTCTGTGCGGCGCACGGCGTCTTCATCGCGGTGATCCTGCTGATCCTCACGCACAACGGAAACGCCGAGCTGGTGGGTCTGGACTGGCGCAGCGCGGGCATCGGCTGCGTGCAGATGCTCGTCATCATCGTGGTCGATTTCCTCGTGGATGTGCCGTACCTGCGCCGCTGGTCGTTCGGTCTGCTCGAGCAGACCGCCAACCGGAGCTTCGGGCGGGTCGGGGTGGTGCATCTCGCGCTGATCTTCGGCATCTTCGCCGCCGCGGTGAGCAACTCCCCCGCCCGGATGTTCGGGGTGTTCGTCGTGCTGAAGACGCTGTACTCGCTGGCCAGCGGACTGCCGCAGTACGAGCCCGCCACCCCGCCGAAGTGGCTGAGCCGGCTGCTGAATCGCCTCCGCCGCGAACCCGAAGGGCAGCGGTTCGAAGACGTGTGGGTCAAGGACCAGGCCGCCGAGGTCAGGCGCCGGGTCCGAAACGACGAAGTGTGGACCGGGGCCGGGCGGTAGGCCATTAGCCTGACCGAGTGAGCCGGACGGGAGCACGGCAGTTCTTCGACGCCATCCTCGACGACGGATCGTTCCGCAGCTGGGACGGGCCGCCGCTGGAGGTCGCCGTCACCGACGCGTACCGCGCCGAGCTGGCCGATGCGACGCTGCGCACCGGACTGGACGAGTCCGTCCTGACCGGTGAGGGCACCGTCTCCGGTCGACAGGTGGCCGTGCTGGCCTGCGAATTCGACTTCCTGGCCGGCTCGATCGGCGTGGCCGCGGCCGAGCGGATCACCGCGTCCGTGCAGCGCGCGACCGCGCTCGGCTTGCCGCTGATCGCGTCGCCGTCGTCGGGCGGGACGCGCATGCAGGAGGGCACCGTCGCATTCCTGCAGATGGTGAAGATCGCCGCGGCCGTCGAGCTGCACAAGAAGGCGCACCTGCCGTACCTGGTGTATCTCCGGCACCCGACGACCGGCGGGGTGTTCGCCTCGTGGGGGTCGCTCGGGCACCTGACCGCCGCCGAACCGGGCGCCCTGATCGGCTTCCTCGGGCCGCGCGTCTACGAGCACCTGTACGGCGAGCCGTTCCCCGAAGGCGTGCAGACCGCCGAGCACCTGTTCGCGCATGGCGTGATCGACAGCGTGGTGCCGCTGGACAAGCTGCGCGGCGTCGTGGATCGCGTGCTGACGGTGGTCACCGACCCGCCCGAGCCAGTGATTTGTGCACGAAAATCCGCGGCGGGCGCGGAAAATCGTGCACAAATCACGGATAACCCGGCGTGGGATTCGGTGGAGGCGTCGCGGCGCGCGGACCGGCCGGGCGTGGACTACCTGCTGGCGCACGGGGCGACGGACCGGGTGCTGCTGTCCGGGACCGGGCGCGGCGAATCGGGGACGACGCTGCTGGCGCTGGCCCGCTTCGGCGGGCAGCCCGCGGTGGTGGTCGGTCAGCGCCGGGTGATCGGCGGCCTGGTCGGGCCGCGCGCGCTACGGGAGGCGCGCCGCGGCATGGCGCTCGCCGCCGGCTTGCAGCTGCCGCTGGTGCTGGTGATCGACACCGCCGGGCCCGCGCTGTCGCAGCAGGCCGAGGAGGACGGGCTGGCCGGGGAGATCGCGCTGTGCCTCGCCGAACTCGTCACGCTCGACACCCCGACGGTGTCGGTGCTGCTGGGTCAGGGCAGCGGCGGACCCGCGCTGGCCATGGTCCCGGCAGACCGGGTGCTCGCTGCCCAGCACGGCTGGCTGGCGCCGTTGCCGCCGGAAGGTGCCAGCGCCATCGTCTACCGCGACGTCGACCATGCCCCGGAACTTGCTGCCGCCCAAGGTGTCCGGTCCCTGGATCTGCTGAAGGCCGGGATCGTCGACGTGATCGTGCCCGAGGATCCCGACGCCGCTGACGACCCGGTCGGGTTCACCGAACGGATGTCCTCCGCCATCGCCACCGAGCTGCACGCGTTGCACACCGTGCCCGCCGCGCAGCGGCTCGGGGTTCGGCTGCAGCGGTACCGGCGGATCGGCGTCCCCGACAGCTGATCAGGCCTCGTCGAGGTAGCGCTGCAGCGTCGGCGCGAGCCAGTGGACGAGGTCGCCGTCGCTCATCGCGACGATGGGCGGCAGCTTCAGGACGAACCGGCACATCGCCATGCCGAGCACCTGCGTGGCGATCAACCCGGCACACCGCGCCGGGTCGGTGGGGTTCAGCCGGGCGATCGCGGGCCCCAATTGCTCGGCGAAAATGGCCTGCATTCGTTGCGCCGCTTCGGCATTCGTGGTCGACGACCGCAGCAGCACGATCAGCCCGTCGTCCTGGGTCCAGCGGTCCAGGAAATGCGCCACCAGCGCGGCACCGAGTTCGACCCTGGGGATGTCCGACAGGTCCGGGAAGCGCAGGTCGAATTCGGCTGCGGCGGCGAACAATTGGTCCTTGTTGCCAAAGTACCGCATCACCATCGACGGATCGATGTGCGCGTCCGCGGCAATGGCCCTGATGGTCGCCGCCTGATAGCCGGTCGTCGCGAACCGCTCCCGGGCCGCGGCCAGGATCACCGCCTTGGTCTCTTCCGACGATCTACGCATGCCAACAAGTGTATGCCAACAACTGTTGACTTTGGCATCGCGGCGCGCCACCATGGTTATGCCAACAACTGTTGGCATACGTCGAAGGAGACGCAGATGACTGACACCGATGTGCTGATCGTCGGAGCCGGCCCCACCGGACTGGCCCTCGCCGCCGCACTACAGGCCCGCGACGTCGACACCGTCGTCGTCGACCGTCTGGCGGAGGGCGCCAACACCTCGCGCGCGGCAGTGGTCAATGCCCGCACACTGGAGGTGCTCGAGGAGTTGAAAGTGTCTGAACGCCTGGTTGAGCTGGGCATTCAGGCGCCGCGGTTCACGATCCGCGATGGCCACAAGACCCTGATCCCGGTCGACTTCAGCGCGCTGCCGACGCGCTATCCCTACAGCCTGATGGTGCCGCAGTGCACCACCGAGCGGGTACTGCTGGACCGCCTGGCCGAACTCGGCGGCAAGGTCGTCCGGCCCAAGACCCTGACCGGTCTCACCCAGGACGCCCACGGTGTCACCGCGCAGTTCGATGACGGCGAGACGATCCGCGCGCGGTATCTGGTCGGCGCCGACGGCATGCACAGCGTCGTCCGGGAGCAGGCCGGGATCGGGTTCAGCGGCGGGCAGTACGGGCAGTCGTTCGCCCTGGCCGACGTCCGCCTGACCGGCGACGTCACCGCGGACGAGGTGATTCTCTTCTGGGCGGCCACCGGACTCACGGTCGTCGCTCCCCTGCCCGGCGGCACCTACCGGATCGTCGCGCCCGTCGACGCGGCGCCCGAAGAGCCGTCCGCCGCTTTCGTCCAGGAACTGCTCGACACCCGCGCTTTCGGGCCGGGCCGGGTGACGGTGACCGACGTCGAATGGGGATCGCGGTTCCGGGTCCACCACCGGGTCGCCGACAGCTATCGCGCCGGGCGGGTGCTGCTCGCCGGGGACGCCGCGCACGTGCACAGCCCCGCCGGCGGCCAGGGCATGAATCTGGGCATTCAGGATGCCATCGCGTTGAGCGATTCCCTGGCAACGGTTTTGGCGACGGGACGCGATGAGGTGCTCGACGAATACAGCGCGACCAGGCGCCCGCTGGCCCAGCAAGTCGTGACGCTCACCGACCGACTGACCCGGCTGGCCACCCTGCCCGCGCCGGTCCGCCCCATCCGGAACCTGGCGATCGGGCTGGTCGGCCGGATCCCCGCCGTGCGCAATCAGCTGGCGTGGCGGTTGTCCGGGCTGTCCAACCGCTGAGCCCGCCCGGACAGCGGAAAGCCGGGCCTGGTCTTCGGGGGTGACCAGGCCCGGCGGCCTATCGTCCGCTCAGCCGTTGCAGCAGCGCGACTTCTTCTTTCCCGCAGGCACATTCAGCGCCGGGTTGCGGTCGAAGAAGCTGACCGGCTTGAGGGTGAACCCCGCGTAGTCGACCGGCATCATCGGCCAGTCCTCGGGCCGCGGGAAGTGCGTCAGCCCGAAGGTGTGCCACAGCACGACGTCGTCGTTCTCGATGTTTCGATCCTGCGCGACGAACCGCGGCAGCCCGTCCCCGCCCGGGTGCTGGTTGACGATATGGCCCGCCGGATACCGTTCCGCCGGATCGTATTTCGTCACCCACAGGTGCTTGGTGGTGAATGCCGCGCGCTTGGCGACCGAGCTCGACGGGTCGGCCAGCAGGGTGGGCTGTCCCTCGGGATACAGCGCGTAGCCGACGTTCTGCCCCAGCCGGTTCTGCTTGTTGGGATTGGTGATGTGCCAGACCCGCGCCTTGAGGTTGTCGGCCATGCGCATGGCCTCCAGCTCATGGGTCAGCTTCGTCTTCTGCTGCACGAATCCGTTGCCCCACGGGTTTTCCGGGCCCATCGGGGCGGCGACGGCGTCGACCTCCTCGACGGTGTTGGCGTGCCCGTCGACGGACATGTCCAGGCGCGCCGAGAACAGGTGCTGGTGGAACGGGGCACCGAGGCCGGGAGCGAGTTCCGAGGCGAACGGGTCCGGCGCGCGGTAGGCGGAGGCGAACACGACGCCGGTCGCCTTGACCTCCAGCTGCACGGTGCCGTCGAGGTACAGGTACCAGAAGAAGCCGTAGTCGTAGTTGCCGATGGTCAGGAAGAAGGAGATGACCAGGCGGCGCTGCCGGCGGACCTCGGCCATGCCGTTGAAGATGTCGACGTGCTTCCACAGCACGCCATAGTCCTCCTCGTGCAGGCAGATCGCGTTCTTGATCACCCGGGGTTCGCAGTTCTCGTCGGCGATGGTGACGTCGAAGTACTTGATCTCGCCGAGGCAATCACAGCCCAGTTCAAGGGAATTGGTGTAGCGGCCGAACATGTACTCGCCCTGGTCGAAGTAGTTGATCCAGTAGCGGGACGGTGACGGATGGGCGTACGGCACCACCATCTCGGCGACCGACGCCCGGTAGATCAGGGGTCGCTCGTTATCGCCGTCCTTGATCGACAGCTGGTGCAGGGTCAGGCCTTCGCGGATGTCGAAGCCGAACCGGAAAGACCAGTCGGCCCAGGTGATCTTGTTGCCGTCGACGGTGAAGCTGGGACCTTCGGGCTGGGTGATCTCGATGGGCTTGAGATCGGTGCGGGTGGGCGTCAGGTGCGGCTCGGCGTCCCACTCGGAGCGCTCGCTCGGCACCGGCAGGTCATCGTGATCGTTGACCGACAAGACGTGCTTGGCCGTCACGTCGATGGTGGCCAGCAGCCCGTCGATGGGATGTCCCCAGGGCAGGTCGGCGTCGTCGTACTGGTAGAAGCCGAGCACCCGCACGACGCGCTTGCCGACCTCGTCCGCATGGCCGAATGCGCCGGCCGACAACGGAACTGCGCGTACCTTCTCGGGGTCCAGGTCGCGCTTGCGGATCGCGGCGACCCACTCGTCGCAGGCCAGCAGCATCGCCTCGATGTCGCCGAATTCCTCGTCGAGGATCGGCACCTGCCCTTCGGTGACGGGGTCGACGGTGTGTTCGTAGACCACCGCGTTGTCGGTGATCGACACGATCGCGTCGGTACCCTTGCCGATTGCCCGGTCCAGCAACATGATTCGGGCCCGCCGCTCGATCGGATCACCGGGCCGGAACGCCAGGACCACGTCCTTGTGGGGTTCCTCCAGCGCGGCGTAGACGAAGCGGACGCTCTCGCCGAGCAGGCCATGTGCGCCGACGATGCGACGTACCTCGCGGATTTCGTCGGCACTCAGCGGGGTGAGCGGGTGATCAGGGGTAGTGGTGTCGGACTGGGCGCCAGGCTTGTCCAGGGTGGCGGTCATCGTGCGATCTCCTTTGCGATATCAGGGTTTTCGTTCTGTTGAGCTCCAGCACGTGGCCGCATGACCGCGACCACGATGCCGCCGACGAAGGCGCCGACCAGCAGGACGCCGAGAATGGCGGCCATGGTCCCGGAGCCGCCGACCAGCAGCGGCAGGTTCACCGCGGTCATCACCGACAGCACTGCCAGACCGGCGAATCCGAGGCTCGGCGCGATCACGGTGTGCCACGGCCGGGTATCGAGGCGGGTCCGGCGGAAGAAGACGACGACGGCCGCGGACGTCAGCGTCATCAGCACCACGATGCCCACGGAGGCGGCGCCGACGAACCAGGTGAACACCTGCGTCACCGGCTCCAGGCCGGCGAGGACCGACGCCGCGACCAGCACCAGCGCCGAGAGCGTCTGGGCGAACGAGGCGATGTGCGGGGAGTCGTGGCGCGGGTGCGACCGGCCACACCGCTCGGGCAATGCCCGGGTGTTGCCGAGGGAGAAGATGTAGCGGGCCAGCACGTTGTGGAAGGACAGCAGCGCCGCGAAAAGGCTGGTGATCAAGAAGATCTGGACCAGGTCACCGGCCACCGTGCCGACGTAGTGGGTCGCGGTCTCGGTGAGCATGGTCGCGGGGTTCTTCGTCGCCTCGTCCACCGCACCGGCGTCACCCCAGGCGCTGACCAGCGCCCAACTGCTCAGCGCGTAGAAGCCACCGATCAGCAGCAGTGCGGCATACGTCGCCCGCGGGATGGTGCGCACCGGATCGCGGGCCTCGTCGCGGAACACGGCGGTGGCCTCGAAACCGATGTAGCCGGCCAGCGCGAAGATCAGCGCGATGCCCGGGGCGCCGGAGAAGAAGTTGTCGGGGTGCAGCACCGCCGCCGAAAGTCCTTGGGCGCCGCCATGTCCGATGACGGCGGCGTTGATCACCAGGACGATGCCGACCTCGCACACCAGCAGGACGCCCAGCACCTTGCCCGACAGTTCGATGTGCCGGTAGCCGAGGAACCCGGTGACCGCCATCATCACCAGGGCATAGAGGTACCAGGGCACCGACGGTCCGCCGTGGGCGGTGACGAGCTCGTTGATGGACGCGCCGATGTAGCCGTACACACCGACCTGAACAGCGGTGTAGGACAGCAGCGCCAGGAACGCGGCGCCGAGTCCGGCATGCCGGCCGAAGCCGTGCGCGATGTAGGTATAGAACGCGCCTGCGCCCGTGATGTGCCGGGCCATGGCGGTGAAGCCGACCGCGAACAACAGCAGTACCGCGGTGCACACCACGTACGACGCCGGGTAGGCCGCCCCGTTGCCTGCGGAGATACCGATCGGGAAGGTGCCGGCGACGACGGTCAGCGGCGCGGCAGCGGCGACGACCATGAACACGATCGCCACCGGGCCGAGTCGGCCCGTCAATCGGTTCGGCTGAGCGCCGGTGCTTCGACCGGCATCGAGAACTGCGTCAGTTGTCATGACAGCACCTTCGCTGGAATTGAATGTGAATTGGTTGCGGTGCGGTAAGGCTTCGGTGAGTTCAAATGAGAATTGCCGGTTCGGCGAATTCTCATTTGACCGGCGAATTCACAGCGCGATGTTGATGGCTTTCGTCTGGGTGTATTCGGCGATGGCGCCCTCGCCGAGTTCACGACCCCAGCCCGACTGTTTGTATCCCCCGAATGGCAGGGCGGTATCGAACGCGTTGTGGCAGTTGACCCACACGGTGCCGGCCTTGATCTGCTGGGCCACCCGGTGTGCGGTCGACACGTCGCGGGTCCACACGCTGGCCGCCAGCCCGTAGGGCGTGTCGTTGGCCGCCTCCCGCACCCCGCGGTCGCGGTTGAACGGCACCGCCACGGCCACCGGCCCGAAGATCTCTTCCTGATAGACGTTGAAGTCGCGGTTCACGTCGACCAGCAGCGTGGGCTGCACGTAGAAGCCGGTGTCACCATGGCGGCCACCGCCGGCCAGGGCGCGCGCACCCTGCGCGATGCCGTCGTCGAGATAGCCGGTGACCTTGGTGAGCTGTTCACTCGAGACCAGCGGCCCGATGTCGTTGGCGGGGTCCAGGCCGGGCCCGATCCGCAGACCGGCGGCGTGCTCGGCGACACCCTGGGTGAACTCGTCGAAGATGGTGTCCTCGACCAGCAGTCGGGTGCCCGCGGTGCAGGTCTGGCCGTGGTTGAACAGGAATCCGCCGGCCACGCCGGGAATCGCGGCCTCGAGATCGGCGTCGGCGAAGACCACCTGCGGGCTCTTGCCACCCAGTTCCAGCGAGACCTTCTTGAGGTTGCCGGAGGCGGCGTTGACGATCTTCTTGCCGACCTCGGTCGACCCGGTGAAGGCGACCTTGTCGACGCCGTTGTGGGCGGACAGGGCGGCGCCGACGTCACCGAAGCCGGTCAGCAGGTTGAACACGCCGGCCGGGACCCCGGCCTCGGCGATCACCTCCGCGAGCAGCAGCGCGGTCAGCGGGGTCTGCTCGGCAGGCTTGAGGATGACGGTGTTCCCGCAGGCCAGGGCCGGTGCGACTTTGAACGCGGCCATGACCAGCGGGAAGTTCCACGGGGTGATCTGGGCGCAGACGCCGACGGGCTCACGCAGAGTGAAGGCGTGGAACTTGCCGCCCGGAGCCCACGGGACCGACACCGGGACGGTGCGGCCCTCGATCTTGGTGGCCCAGCCCGCGTAGTAGTAGAAGATTTCCGCAGCCCAGGTCACGTCGACGGCTTTGGCGACGGCGACGGACTTGCCGTTGTCGATGCTCTCCAGCTCCGCGAACTGGTCGGCCCGGGCGGTGATGCCCTCGGCGATCCGCCAGATCATCCGCTGCCGTTCGGCCGGCGTCGTCGTCGGCCACGGGCCGTCTTCGAACGCTCGCCGCGCCGCCCGCACCGCGCGCTCGACGTCCTCGGGGCCGCTGTGCGGGACCGTCGTGATGACCTGCTCGGTCGCGGGGTCCACGGTGTCGAACCGCCGGCCGGAGACCGACTCGACCCACTGACCGTCGACGTACATCTGCAGCGGACGGGAAATGAAATCGGCGGTCCGCGGGTCCAGATCGGCGCTGAGCGTGGCTGTCATGGAAATCATGTTTACGCCTCGCTATGGTGCGCGTCACCACTAATTCCGAATGGGTATTTCAGCTATTCGGATTCTCATTTGAAATGGCTTCACCATTCTCATTCGGGCCGGTTGGTAATCGCAGATCGGGCCGATTTGGGGGCTACGTGTGGGCTCCCCCGGGGCCGGACCCGGCGCGGATTCTCATTTGAAGATTTTGGATGTTTACCCGACAACGCTGTCGGCGTCGGCGGCGATCGGCTACCTTCCGACAAATGGGCCCCACCCGCACCATCCGGAGCCGCTCGCCGGTCGCCGGGCTTCAGCGCGCACAGCTGACGTTCACCCAGGTTCTCGGGCAGTCGGTGTCGGCGGTGGCCCCGTCGGCGGTGATGGTCACCCTGCCGGCGCTGGTCCTACCGGCGGCCGGGCACCTCACGATCGCGGTGTTCATCCTGACCGCCCTCATGATGACCGCGGTCGGCTACTGCATCACCCAGTTCTCCACCCGGATGGTCGCGGTCAGCGGGCTGTACAGCTACACCGTCAAGGGCCTCGGCCCGGTGCCCGGCATCGCGGCCGGCTGGTCGCTGGTCATCGGCTACGCAGCGGCGGCGATGGCCAGCGCGCTCGGCGCGGCCAGTTACATGGCGGTGCTACTGGGCCGGGTGGGGGTACCGGCCGGCAAGCCCGTCATCGCCGGCCTGACCGTACTGGTCGGCGGCGCCGCGCTGATCCTCATGGTGCAGGGCATCAGACTGTCGGCGCGCATCTCGCTGGCCGTCGAATTGTTCGCCATCGTGGTGGCCGGCGTAGTCCTGATGATCGCCTTCGGCGGAGCCGTCACCGGCAGCGCCGCATCATCGAAAACGGTTGCGGATGCGCCACATTCAGCCCTGGGCTTCGCCATCCTGCTCGCCATCACCTCGTACGTCGGGTTCGAGAGCGCCAGTACCGTGGCTCGCGAGGCCCAGCGCCCGTTCGTCACCGTGACCCGCGCCATCCGCTGGACGCCGCTGGCGCTCGGTGCGCTGTACACCTTCGCCGCCGTCCTGCAGGCCACCGGCACCATCCAGACCCGGACCGGGTCGACACCCATCGTGCTCTCTCTGCCGGACTCGGCCGACACCCTGGCCGGAGCGCTGTCCGTCGCCATGGAGATCGGTATCACCGCGTCCTGGATCGCGTGCGTGATCGGTTCCACCACCGCGTTGTCGCGGACGCTGTTCGCGATGGGACGCGAAGGCCTACTGCCGGACACGATGGGCCATGCCCACCGGCGGTACCGCACACCGCACGTCGCACTCAGCGTCGCGGTGCCGGTGATCGTCGCGGTGCCGGTCGGCTACCTGTTCGCCGCGGAGTCCAGCCGCGACGTCCTCGTCGGGCTGCTGGCAGTGTCGGCGCACGGCTACATCGTGGCGTATCTGCTGGTGTGCCTTGCCACTCCGGCATTTCTGCGCCGGATCGGCGAGCTCACCACCGTCCCGCTGATCGTCGGACTGGCCACCGCCGCCACCATGGTCGCCATCATCATCTGGGCCGCGCTGACGGTGGCGTCGCCGGTGTGGATCGCCACCGCGGTCTACTCCGTTCTGCTGGCAGCGGGTCTGGCGGCATTCCTGGTGCGCCGCCGTCGGGTGCCCGATCTGGCCGAACGGGTCGGGGTGTTCGACGAGACCATCGCCGGCGACGTGTTCGCCGACTACAACCCGTGGGAGGTGCGCCGATGAGCCCCGCCGACGGCGCGCTGTCGGGCCGTCAACCCAAAGCGGTGCAGAGCGCGCTGCAGGTGCTCGAGGCGGTCGCGCTGGCCGGCACCGGCGTCACCGCCAAGGACATCGCCGAGCACCTGTCCATGCCGTCCGCCACCACCTACCGGCTGCTGAATCTCCTTGTCGCCGATGGCTATATCGTGCGCCTGCCGGACCTGTCGGGGTTCGCACTGGGCCCGCGGATGGGCCTGCTGATCGACGCCGCCGTCTCCCCTGCCGTGTGCACGAAGGCCCGCGAGACACTGGGCGAGCTGCGGCTGTCGGTGCGCTTCGGGGTACACCTGTTCTACTTCACCAACACCTCGGTGCGCCTCGCCGACGCCGACGGCGAGTACCCGCCGCCGGCAGACGAGTCGGTGCTGAACCGGAACCTGCATGCCAGCGCGGTCGGCAAGCTGTTGCTCGCTGAGAAGCGCGATGCCGACGCGCTGCTCGGACCCGCGCCGGCCGCGCTGACCGACCGCACCGTCACCTCGAAATCGGCTCTGGCCGAACAACTCACCGAGGTCCGGGAGCGCGGGTACGCGGCCCAGACCGGTGAGCTGCGGCCCGACTTCGCGTGTGTTGCGGTACCGGTCCGGTCCACCACTGCGACCTTGGTGGCCGCGGTGGCGATGTCCGGCCGGGCCGAACAGGATCAGCTACTGCACCGCCAGATTCCGGTATTACAGGACTACGCAACCCAATTGGCGCCGCTGCTGGCGTGACGCCGATCAGAAAGGAATCGAGGCGATCATCGCCCCGTCCCCGGTGACCAGGCTGTCCTTCTTCAGCGTCGTGCCGAAGTACTTCGCCTGCGGATCGACCACCACCCGCTGATCGTCGTGATGGATGGCCAGTACCTCGCGAGCCAGCCGGGAGAACGGGATCTTCTCGGGCCCACCGATGTTGACCACGTGGTTACGCGGCGACTCTATCGCGACCTCAGCGAGGAAGGCCGCCACTTCGTCGGCCGCGATCGGCTGAATCAGCGCATCCGGCACCCGCACATCATGCTCGTCGCCCTCATCCGTGGCGGCCTCGACGACCATCGACTCAACGATCGCTTGCGCGAACTCGCGGAACTGCGTGGCCCGCACGATCGTGTAGGGCAGCCCCGACGACGCGATGATCCGCTCCTGGGCGACCTTGGCGCGCATGTAGCCACTGTCCGGCAACTCGTCGACTCCCACGATCGACAATGCGACGTAGTGACCCACCCCGGCCGCCCGGGCCGCGGCCACCAGATTGGTGGTCGATGCGACGAAGAAATCCATCACTTCGCTGTCCTCGAAGGACGGCGAGTTGGTGACGTCGACCAGGGCGTCGGCGCCCGCGAGCGCCTTGGCGAGGCCCGCGCCGCTGCAGACGTCGGCACCGGAACGGCGTGACGCCGCGACCACGTCCTCGCCCTCCCGCGTCAAGAGGTCAACCAGTAGGGTTCCGATGAGGCCGCTGGCCCCCATTACTGTCACCTTCACTGTGCCAACACCTTTCGTCGTCGCCCCGCCGACTTGGGAGTCGGATACCCAGCCTACGTCGCGCAACCTGCCGCGGGTTGCGAAACGACATCCCGCACCAGCCGTCTCCAGCTGAGGCACACCGTTTGCCGAATTGACGCTTGCGTCGGTACTGTGCGACAGTCTTCGGGGACGATCTTGATACGCACAGCAACGCAATTCATCGGACGGTCAGCATGGTAAATCGACTGTTTACAGTGCATCAATTGGTTGTTTTACTGCGGTCGGCAAACCAGATCGAGTTGCTGTTGACCGCAGCGGCCGGCGCGGTCTCGATAGTCGCGGCTGCACGTGACGCGGCAGGTGGGGTTGCTGCCCTGGGAGCGGAGCGCCAACACTCGGAATTCTGTACCTGCAAAGAGGGCGACACCTCGCACTGTCCGGCACGCGATTCACTCTGACCTGCGGGCAACGAGGTGGGCACGGCGCCGCAGAACCGAGCCCACCTCGATAGCGTCAACCGCTGATCGCCTCGGCGACCTTCACCCCGACGAGCACCACCGCCACCAGCAGGTAGCCGCGCAGGGCCACCATGCCGGCCACCCGCAGCGGCGACCAGGCCGGCCGATCCAGGGTGTCCAGGGCGGGCGTGCGGAAGCTGTCCCGCTCCTGGTTCCGCAGTGCCCTCCGGACTTTGCGATCGTCGGGCTGCTCGTCCAGATCCTCCACCTGCTCGGGGTCCAGACCACCCAGTTCGGCGGCGACCGCCGCGGCGGCCTGCTTCCGTTGCGTGCGCCGCGACCGCAGCCCCGCACCGGCGATGGCCACCCCACCGAGCACGCCGACGGCCGCACCGGCACCGAAGCTCCATTCAAGTTGTGCGGCAGTCAGATTCGGGAAGAACGTCGCGGCTGTCAGCGCCAAGGACAGCAGCACCAACGCCCAGACGATCACGCCGGCCATGATGTTCTGCCGCACCGTGTTGACCCACGGACCCAGCACGGCCTTGTCGTTGCACAGCAGCACCAGGAACACCGTCGCCGACGGCAGCAGCACTCCGGCCAGTGCCTGGACGCCCTGAGTCAGCAGCCCCAGTACGTGATCCGGGCTGAACGACACCGCCGCCGCAACCGCGAGCAGCGCGGCGTAGCCCAGGTAGAAGGCGGGCGCCTCACTGACCTTCCAGTGCAGCGAGTGCCGCTTGCCCAAGGTGTCGCCGAGTGCGTAGGTGGTGGCCAGTCCAACAGCGTTGGCCCCGATGAGCGAAGCGTCGAGCAGCAGGATGGCGAACAGCGCGCCCGCGGTGTGAGACACGTGCTGGCCCAATTGCGTTGCCACGTCGCCCGCATCGGTGAAGTTCCCGGCCGCGGCGGTGCCACCGAGCCCGAACGCGGCGGCAGCCATGATCGCGACCGCGCCCACCATCACCACGACGATGCCGATCCACAGGTCGACCCGCTCGTAGCGAATCCACTTGGGGGTCAGGCGCTTATCGACGATGTTGGACTGCTGGAAGAACAGCTGCCACGGCGCGACGGTGGTGCCGACGATCGCGACGATCAGGAGCAGCAGCGTCGAGTTCAGCCCGCCCGGGAACGACGGGACGAGACCGCGCGCGGTGTCCGCGGCCGACGGGTGCACGATGAACGCCAACGGGAAGATCACGATGTTGATGGCGATCAGCGCGAAAATGAAACGCTCCCAACGGCGGAACGATCCACCGGCCACCACGGCGAACAGTAGCACCGCCGCCAGCGGCACCGAGATCGACTTGGGCAGCCCGAAGTAGTTCAACGCCATTGACACACCGACGAATTCGGTGACGATCGTCAGCGCGTTGACGATGAACAGGTCACCCACACTGAACGCACCCCAGAACTTGCCGAACCGGGCGAAGATCAGCCGCGCGTGCCCCACGCCGGCAACTGCACCGAGCCGGACCACCATCTCCTGGTTCACGTACAGCACCGGGATCAGCAGTGCCAGCGTCCACATCAGCGCCATGCCGTAGTTCTGGCCGGCCTGGGCGTAGGTGGCAACACCGCCGGCGTCGTTGTCGCCGACCATGACGATGAGGCCGGGCCCCATCACCACCAGCAGCATCTTCAGTCGCTGCCAGCGGCTGCGACCCGTCGTGGTCTCGTCGGTGCGGATGGTGCCGAGCGCGCCGACGATATCGCCGACGTGCGCGGAGTCGAGCACTGCAGTGCTCGGTGAATCATGTTGGTTCACAGGCGTTCCACCGGCGGGTCGCGGCGTGCGAGCGAAGAGAGCCATGGCGAGATTCCTCTCGGGGAGAATGGCAGCACAGCAGGGGTCCGCCCACCAAAAATCGGTGGGCGGACCGTGCGGCCGAACGGTCAGAAGTCGGGGTGTGCCCCAAGGGAAGCCGAGATCACCGCGAGCGGCGTCTGCGACATCTGAAGGTTGTGCCGTTCCTGCGGAGTCAGGTGCGTGCGGGTGTGCACCATCCGGGCGATACGACGGACTGAGGTGATACGAAATACGGTCATGACAGGGCTCCTGTCGGGATCAGTCCCGCGGGCCAACAACAGCGCGCATCGATCAGGCGCCGTCGGTCAGACGACCATCCCGATCACGAGTCGGCAGGGCTGCGGGAGAGCTTGAATGAAGTTGTTCACGTTGGGTTTTCGCTCCGGACTGGAACTCGGACCATCGCCAGGTTTCATTCGCCCCTCACCTCCTCGCTGCCAGGCCCCGGTCGGGGCAGTTGTGTCACGCATATCTATGACAACACGCAGGGGAGAACGCAGCATCCGAACTCGGCATCAAGAACCCGATAAAACTCGGTGCCACTTACACCCCTCTCGTCAGAGCTTCGGCACTGAACGACGTAATCCGCGAGCGGATAGCCACTTTGGGTAACCCCTTAATCCGGGGAGACCTGTCCTGACCCTGGGCGTCTCTCGACGTCGTCGGATCAGTGGCTTCTGTTCGTTCAGGAGCCTCGCCTAGCGAGGTGCTGACCAACCAAAGGTAACCCCGGTGCACGGGCCCGTCAACTTCAGTCGGAGTCGCCATACCCGCGAGCAGACGCAAAACTGTCAATTTCGCCGAAAATACGACAGTTTTGCGTCTTCTCGCGAGGGGAGGCGAGGCTAGGGCTGTTCGAGGCCGAAGATGCGGATGCTCTCAGCGCGCATGTCGACCTTGCGGACCTTGCCGGTGATCGTCATCGGGAACTCGTCGACGATGTGCACGTAGCGTGGAATCTTGAAGTGTGCCAGTCGATCTGCTGTGAATTCCCGGATTGCCGCGGCGTCCAGCGGCTCGGCCCCCGGGCGCATCCGCAGCCACGCGCAGATCTCTTCGCCGTAGCGGGCGTCGGGTACGCCGATCACCTGGGCGTCCTCGATGTCCGGGTGGGTGTACAGGAATTCCTCGATCTCGCGCGGATACACGTTCTCGCCACCACGGATCACCATGTCCTTGATCCGGCCGACCACCGCGCAGTAGCCGTCCGCCCGCATCACCGCGAGATCGCCGGTGTGCATCCAACCCTCGGAATCGATGGCTTCCCTGGTCTTTTCGTCGTTGTTCCAGTACCCGAGCATCACCGAGTAACCGCGGGTGCAGAACTCCCCAGGTTCACCGCGCTCCACCGTCTCACCGGTTTCCGGATTGACGACCTTCACCTCGATGTGGGGATGCGCCCGGCCGATGGTCGCGGTACGACGGTCCAGGTCGTCGTCGATGAGCGTCTGGCAGGACACCGGCGAGGTCTCGGTCATGCCGTAGGCGATGGCCACCTCGGCCATGTGCATGTCGGCGACGCAGTGCTTCATCACCTCGACGGGGCACACCGAGCCGGCCATGATGCCGGTGCGCAGGCTCGACAGGTCCCGTCCGCTGAACGACGGATGATTCTGCATCGCGATGAACATCGTCGGCACCCCGTAGACGCCCGTGCACTGCTCGACTTCGACGGCATCGAGGGTGGCAGCGGGATCGAACCCGGGGGCCGGAATCACCACCGCTGCACCATGACTCATACAGCCGAGCACACCCATCACCATGCCGAAGCAATGGTAGAACGGCACCGGAACGCACAACCGCTCCCCCGCCTGCAGGTTGATGCCCTCCGTGGTGAAGTAGCCATTGTTCAGGATGTTGCGGTGCGACAGCGTCGCCCCCTTGGGGAATCCCGTTGTCCCTGAGGTGTATTGGATGTTGATCGGATCGGTGTTGGACAGCGTGGCATGCCGCGCCGCCAAGGCATCGGCGCCGACAGCCACACTGCCGGAACGCAACTCATCCCAGTCTGCGCTGTCCAGGTAGACGACGTCACTGAGGCTGGGTACCTGCGGACGCACCTCCTCGATCATCGCCGCGTAGTCGGACGTCTTGAACGACGTCGCCGAGATCAGCATGCGCATCCCGGATTGGTTGAGCGCGTAGGCCAGTTCGTGCACCCGATACGCCGGATTCACGTTGACGAGAATGGCGCCGATCTTGGCCGTCGCGAGCTGCGTCACGATCCACTGCGCACAGTTCGGTGACCAGATGCCGACCCGGTCACCCTTCTCGATGCCGCGAGCCAGCAAGCCCCGGGCGATCAGATCGACTTCGGCATTCAACTCGGCGTAGGTGTACCGCAGGCCTTGTCCACGGTCGACCAACGCCAGGGTGTCGGGATAGGCGGCAACGGTGCGCTCAAAGTTGGCCCCGATGGTCTCTTCCAGGATCGGGGTGTCGGTCGGCCCCGCGTCGTAGCTCAGCATCAGTTCACCAGGTCCTCGTAGCGGTACTCCGATGCGATCGGAGTGCCGGCCGCATGCGCTTGATCTTCGCGCTTGCGCAGGTCCACGCGTCGGATCTTCCCGGAAATCGTCTTCGGAAGATCGCCGAACTCCACCCGGCGGACCTTGAGATACGGCGCCAGGTGATCGCGGGCGAATTCCATGATGGACCTTGCTGTTTCCTCGTCGGCACTCCAGCCCGCAGCCAGGCAGACATACGCCTTCGGCACGGCGAGCCTGGTGTCATCGGGCTGGGGCACCACGGCGGCCTCCACCACCGCCGGATGCTCGATGAGCACGCTCTCCAGTTCGAACGGCGACACCTTGTAATCCGACGACTTGAACACGTCGTCGGTGCGGCCGATGTAGGTGATGTAGCCGTCGCTGTCACGGGAGGCCACGTCACCGGTGTGGTAGTAGCCGCCTGCCATGACGGCCGCATTCCGTTGCGGGTCACCGAGATAACCGGTCATCAGATTCAGCGGACGCGCGCTCAGCTCCAGGCAGAGCTCGCCCTCGTCGGCCGGCTCGCCGGTCACCGGGTCGACCAGCAGCACCGGCACCCCCGGCATCGGCCGCCCCATCGAACCGGCCTTCACGGGTTGCCCCGGGGTGTTGCCCACCAGCAGGGTGGTCTCGGTCTGCCCGAAGCCGTCGCGGATCGTCAGGCCCCAGGCGTCCTGCACCTTCGCGATGACATCGGGGTTCAGCGGCTCCCCGGCGCCCAGAATCTCGCGCAGCCCTTCGGGTTTGGCGCCGAGATCGGCCTGGATCAGCATCCGCCACACCGTCGGCGGCGCACAGAAGGTGTTGACGCCGGCGCGACGCAACTGCCCCATCAGCGCGGCGGCGTCGAAGCGGCCGTAGTTGTAGACGAAGATGGTCGCCTCGGCGATCCACGGCGCGAACACACAACTCCAGGCGTGCTTGGCCCAGCCCGGCGAGCTGATCGCCAGGTGCACATCGCCCGGCCTCACCCCGATCCAGGCCATCGTGGACAGATGCCCCACCGGATACGAAATCTGCGAGTGTTCAACAAGTTTGGGCTTGCTGGTGGTACCCGAGGTGAAATACACCAGCAGCGGATCGTCCACCTCGGTGATGGCAGCGAACGGACCCGCCGAAACCACTTGATAGGCATCGGCGTAGCGGTGCCAGCCCGGCGCCGAATCCCCGACGACGATCCCGGTGTACTGCCCATCGACGGACGCGAACTTGTCGGCGTCGGCAGCGCCCGCCACCACGAAGCCCGCCCCGCCGCGGGTGATCCGGTCCGCCAGATCGGCCGGGCCCAGCGCGCCGGTCGTCGGCATCACCACCGCGCCGAGCTTCGCCACCGCCAGCATCGACTCCCAGAGCTCGACCTGGTTGCCCAGCATCACGATCACCCGGTCGCCCTTGCCCACGCCGAGCGACCGCAGCCACGTCGCCACCTGGTCGGACCGGTCGGCCATCTCCGCGAAGGTGTACCGCTGCTCGGCCCCGCCCTCTTCGGTGATCCACAGCGCCACCTGAGCGGCGCGCTCCGGACTGCGGGCGATGACGTCGAACCAGTCGGTGGCCCAGTTGAACGTGCCGGTCAGCCGCGGCCAGGTGAAGGTATCGACGGCCTGCGCGTAGTCACCGATCGATGTCACCAGCCGGTCCCGCGCGGCGCGATACTGCTCGGTGTTGGTCGTGATCCCAGCGTCTGTCGCCATGAACGTAGGATCTACGTCACACGTACCCGCCCGCTACCCCCGAAAGAGGGTACTGACCGTGACCACCGGCCCGACTCTGCTGCGTCCGCGCGACACCGATGCCGTGCGCGCTGAGCTGCGACGGATCGGGACCGAGGGCGCGGTGCCGGTGATGTTCGGCGGCGAGGTGCACGACGACGCGCTGCTGCTCACCGAGTTCTACGGCACCCGGACCGGCAGGCTGCGGGGCCTGGTGGTGCGGTCCACGCTCGGTCTCGGCGGGGCCAGCATGGTGTCTGGCCAGCCGCTGGCGGTGGCCGACTACCGGCGCGCGCCGTCGATCACCCACGACTACGACATGCCGGTGCTGTCCGAGGGCATCCGTTCGATCCTGTCGGTGCCCGTCGTCGTCGACGGCCAGACCCGGGCCGTGCTCTACGGCGCGTACCGCTCCGCCGCACCGTTCGGCGGACGGGCCATCGACCTGATGATGACGTCGGCCCAGCGGCTGGCGGACGAACTGGCCATCCGCGACGAGGTGGACCGCCGGCTGCGGCTGCAACAGGCCCCGTCCACCGACACCGTGGTCAACGCCGAACACATCCGTGAGGTGCACGCCGAGCTGCGTCGGCTGGCGGCCGGTGGCGAGCACGTCGCGCCGGCGCACCTAGGTCATCTCGCGGACCGGCTGGCCGAGGCCCTGGCCGGCGGACCGGCGCCGGCCAGTCCACTGAGTCCACGGGAACTTGACGTACTGGCGCAGATCGCGCTGGGCTGCACCAATACCGAAGCGGCACAGCGGCTCTCGTTGAAGCACGAGACGGTCAAGAGCTACCTGCGCAGTGCCGCAACGAAACTCGGCACCCATACCCGCCACGAGGCGGTGTCGAAGGCGCGGCAGTTGCGACTGATCCCCTGACCGGTCAGGCCAGCGAGTCGATCCAGGCGCGGTGCAGCGCGGCGTACCGCCCGTTCTGCGCGACCAGATCGTCGGGCGCGCCGTCTTCGACTATCCGTCCACCATCGAGGACCAGCACCCGGTCCGCCGATTGCACGGTGGAGAGCCGGTGGGCGATCACCAGAGCCGTGCGGACGGCGAGCACCTACCGCACCAAAGATTCACCGTCGGACCTGCCAGTCTGCGCTGAATTGCACGCCGGCTATCCCCAAGCGACCTCTCGCCGTGTTCGCCCATAGTCCAGCAATTGACCGGTAATCTGCCGACAGCCCCGCCGACTAGTCGGGTGACGATTGATCAACTGGAGGCAGAATGACGGCCTGCAAGACACACGAGCTTCAGCGACGACAGGCTGACGATGACGCGACGAGATTTCTGAAGGCTTCTCTGCACTGTGAGCGCATCTCGCTCAGATGGGAGTACGCGGCACTGTCGACTGCAATCGCCTCGGCCTTCCTCCCAATCCTCCACCGCGACCTGGATGGACTGAAGGTCGCTCTTCAATTCGGTGCAGTCGCCCTCATCGCATGGTTCAAACACCGCAGCTCGTTGAGAAGAAAAGACGCCACGATACTGCGCAATGAATTCGAATACTTTGTATTCGATCTCTTCAAACCGTACCCAACAACATTAGATAAGACCGATGTCGACAGTTGGTCTGATGCTTACGACGCAAAGCCGACAAACAGCGACGTAAGCAAATGGTTTGCAGGAAAATGCGAACCTAAATCTCTGGAATCCCCTCCATTCGCTGAGCAGGTGCGGGATGCCCAGAAAGAATCAATGGGGTTCGGCAGTGATACTCGACGCTTCTGGGGTCGAGTCGTTGCAGCCATATGCATCGCGATCGTTGTAAGCTACGGTATTTTGTCCAACGGTAGATTCACATCGTCTCCCGCTCAAGTACTGAGTTTGATCGCCGGAATTACCATAGCCCTCCAGATTGCGGCTATTGCTCGCACGAATTTCAAATATGCCAATTCGCGAATGGACTTGTCCGACAACATCGATGAAGCCCTTATCCCAGACGGCCTCGACTACATCAGCGTCGCGTCGGTTTACCAAGAGCGCATCAATGCGCTCCGCAAGGACCGGCCGCTCGTACCGAAATGGGTGTACCTCATTCGTAGCTCACGGGACAAGCCATGTCCGTGCGCAATCGCAGACGCCGCGGATCGCGAGGCTGATGTTGGCTAGCCGAACCAGTGGTGACCTGAGCTACTGCGTCAAATCTGTGGAATTTGCGGTTCCAGACCCTGGCCAGGGACGGTTTTATACGGCAATCGCGCTCTGCACGGTCAGCGACGGAACAGCGGCGTCCGCCCAATCTTATGGCTATGCCAGCGATATCCAGCCCAACCAGGAAGTTGTCGATCGAGCGGTCAGTGAGGCCGTCGAACGTTCAGTTGTCACGCTGTTAAACCATCGTGATTCAGCTAAAAATATCGGTTCGACGATGGGATGCGCGGTCCACATCCGCCCGAATGCGGCTATGCAGTCGGCAAGTGACGAGCTTCGCATCAACCTGGAGTGCATCTCCAGGTTCCATCAACGGAGGCTCGGCCAACGCGTCGATCTAACACCGGACCAAGTACCTACCGTACCGGCATCGACTCGGGTGATGGCATGGTCCGACAGCGACTTAGGGTTCGTGTGCACCGCGTTGTTCGACCTGACTGCTGCACCCAGACTTGGTATGAGCGCAAGGAGCCAGCAAGGGAAGTCATTCAATAGAACCGTCGAACTGTCCGTCACCGAATGCTTGCAACCGCGCGCTTGGTTGAAACATCACATGAGCGCGCCAGCCAGGCGCGCGATGACCGGCGGGCGAACGCCCGACGAGCGAGCGCAGTTTTGGTGCTCGGCGAACAAAGATACGACAAATTCAATTGTCAGCCAATTGGATACCGAACTATCGGTTGGTAGCGTCAGAACATTCGCACAAAGCGTAACTCACGAATTAATCATAAAGGGCGATACGGATCGTGACCTTTACTTTGCGCGAGTAGAGGATGAGTCGATCGGCACTCGAGCACTAACTATTGAATTCGAACACTCACTATTCTGGGGAAACTGCACAGGATCCTTCGTGCCACACCCCATCATCTGAAACCCAGGAGTAGCAAGTGGTTGCTCAGCAGTCTTCCATGGCGGAACAAATCAACGAACAGATAGCAAGGTACCGCTCGTATGAGAAGAAGTTATTGAAGATCGCCACTAGAATTGAAGCAACGATTAACAACAAGATCCAAGCCGATCTTAAGAATCCGAAGCAACGAGAACGGCAATACTACCGAGGCAGCATACTTGTTTACTCTCGCGTCAAAAGCGAGGAATCCATACGCGACCGACTCAAAGACCGCCACAGTACCCTCGAATCATTTCCCGACTTGATCGGCTGTCGGATCGTGGTTGTTCAACGCGCCGAAATAGCAGATATCAAAAACCTCCTCTCACACCAGTTCGATGGTTACAATTGGGAGCCGATGAACTACTACGATGGGATCGGGAGAGGCCGCGGCTACTCCGGTCTATCGCTCGACAAGGTGCCGATAGTCAAGTGGGTATCGGAACATGTCAAATCGCGCGCCCCCCGGCTCGATATTCCCGAAGATCTAAAATGGGAATTACAGATTCATACCGCAATGGAAGAAGCATGGAGTCGTTACTCGCATGCCGGCTTCTACAAAAGCCCACGTGGCATACCATCGGAACTGCAGCAACGCATGTACCAGCTATCGGCCGCCGCCAGGCTGATCGACGACAGCTTGCGTCAAACCAGTCTGGAAGTCCGCGAACGCCAGAATGAGATAATTAACAAGTTCGAACCCGCCGGAATGTACGATTCAAAGGCCCAGATCGCCGCACTTGATCTCGACGAGTGCGTGCTATACGGCTGTCAAGAGGAGAACACGTCCTACCAGCACTTGTACGATCAGTTGCGAGATATCGGACGAATAGCAGGCTTTCGCATATCAGAGTACGAAGACACCCTGAAAGTGAAGGTGGGCGATGAAACCGTTGTCGCGCTAGAAATCTGTCAACGCGCGGAAATACACAAATTTGGACATTTCGAACGACTCCTTCGCTTATTCAGCCAAAACAAAGAACTATTGGGTGCAATCTTGCATGAATGCTTTCCGTCGACGACAAGCCCCGATGTTAAGCAGGCTCTTTTTGATCGCCCACTCTTAGTATTTGCAATCTTGGTTCTATTTAATATGGAGGACTATCCACGTGTATACGAGATTTTGCCTCCATTGCGCGACTACATCAAGGAAAATCGACAGAATTACCGCGATAAGGCCGGCCAGCTTGCTGATACAATCAGAGCGGAAATCAGCCTGAAGGAACACGGACACCGCTAATGCCAACCTTTGAACAAGCGACTCATGCTGGGGCCTACGCCGTCAGCACTAGTCGAGATTTCCGACAGGTACGTGTCATCACATGGGCCGACCACCTGCTTTCCACTACTGAAGCAACATCCAACTCGTCCCCAAGCGGATGCGGTTCATGCGGAGGGTGCGGTAGTTGCGGGGGCAGTCCCAATACCCCGACCACACTCCTTGCGGAGTGAATTATCGGGGATTTGGAAGCCCATCGATGGTCGACGTCGTGGCGGAAGTCGAACTGGGACAAGCCAGCCGACCTTGATAATCGGTACCGGCCGGGTACCGATTCAGCGCGCTTGATAGCGCCGGAGGCGGCGAATTCGTCGCTTCCTCTTGCTACCCCAGATAGCCAAGCGACGTTGCGACTGCGTTCGACCCGTTCATTTGAGCCGACGGCGCTGTCTGACGAGCATCTTTCTGATTTGGTGCGCCCGCTGTGTTCTATCGAGGGTCAGATGCCGTATGCCTCCGCGGGTGGGCTCTACTGCTGCCACTTGTTCGCGCTACGCCCGGCCGCTGACCACAGCGAGGTCTGGTACGTCGACATAGCCGATGCCGCACTTCATCGGCTATGCCATATACCATCAAACGAGGTCGGAGCCGCTGTCTTCGAGCCATGGGCATGGCCGTCCGGGTGCCTCATCGCCATTGTCGTTGACTTTCGACGGATATGCGGCAAATACGGACTGCGCGGATTGCGGTTCGGCATGTTCGAGAGCGGCTCGATCGCACAGATAGTCAGGCAGCAAGCCTTCTCTATGGGGTTGGGTTCCTGCGTCGTCGGAGGGTACTCGGATGATTCCGTACTCGAGGTGCTGGATCTCGATCCTGAGTGGTTCGGGATCGCCATGCTAATTGCCGCTGGGGCTCCAGCGGGACAGGCGTAGCCCGCTGGTTCATCAGGTCAGATGAAACCCAGGTACCCGATGCCACCGCCCGCGGCCACCACGATCAGCGGGTTGAGCTTGGTGAGCATGAAGATCACGGTGCACACCGCCGTGACGGTGTACGCCCGCCAGTCATGGTCGGCGGCACGGCTCATGACCAGCGACGCCGCCAGGATCAGGCCGACCGTCAGCGGGGCGAAACCCTTCTCGACGGCGCGGCGGAGTTTTGAGCGCTCGGCCTTCTGCCAGATCAACGTGATGACGTAGACGAACATCGCGGCGGGCACCACCATCGCGCTCATCGAGATGACGCCGCCGATGATCGCCCCGGGAATCCCGGCCACTTTGAGGCCGGCGCCGTAGCCGACCATCGACACGATGAGGATGCTCGGCCCCGGCGCGGTCTGGGAGATCGAGAACAGGTCCGCGAACTGGTTGTTGGTCAGCCAATGCCTGCCGTTGACGGCGTTGATGTGCATTTCCGGCAGCACCACGTTGCCGCCGCCGATGGACAGCAGCGACAGCATGCCGAACAGCCCGATCAGCTGGACGTAGGTCGACAGCGCGGCCGTACTCATGCCGCTGCGGCGCGATCCCGGGGCCCTGGCCCGCCGCCGCGCTCGCGCGGCCATGCCCACAGCAGGCTGAGCGGAGCCAGGATCGCGAGCGTCCCCAACAACGGAAACCGCAAGACGCCGTTGAGCACGAAGGCACCGGCGAACAGCAGGACCGGCACGACGCCCGTCAGGCACTTCTGGCCGGTCTTGAGCACCATCGTCAAGGTCAGGGCCACCGCGGCCGCCGACGCGCCGTGCAGGACACCCTTGACGGCGGGCACCTCCTTGAACCGGAAGTAGGCGAACGACAGCGCCAGCACGATTACCAAAGGCATGGCGCACAAGCCGAATACTGCCGCCGCGGCACCCGGGAAGCCGCGCATCTTGGTACCGGCGAACACCGCCATGTTGACCTGATTGGCGCCGGGCAGGATGCGGCACATCGTTGTGGCCGAAAGGAACTCGGCATCCCCGAGCCAGCCCTTCTCTACGACCAGCACCTCACGGGACCAGGCCGACAGCCCGCCACCGAACGACGCCAGCGCGATGTGGTTGAACGTCAGGACCAACTCGAACAACGAAACCCGTTGTGCTGTCGAGTCGATCTGCTCACTCATGGACCAACTCGGGGTCGTGCGGGAAGTCGTCTTCGTGATGCTGCGACGCGTCGAGCGGATCCGGCGGCTCGTAGTGGTGCGAGGTCTCCCAGTCGGCGTCGAACACCTGGGTCAGCTGCCCGACCGCGACCGGGTCGTGGACCATGACACCCAGTTCGCGGCGCAGGTCGAAGGCGCTGCGGTCGATGTTCATCGACCCCACCAGGGCCTCCCGGTCGTCGACGATGACCAGCTTGGCGTGCACCCGCAGATTCTTCTGCTTGCGCACCTTGGCGCCGAACCGGCGCAGGGTCCGCAGCGACGCGAAGGTATCGAGGATGTCCCACTCGCTGATGCCGTGCTTACCGCCGCACAGCACGTGGACGTTCACGCCGCGGCCCACCGCAGCCGCGATGTGATCGAGGATGACGGCGTCGACGTACTTGGGGTGCTGGATACGCAGGTGGTGTTCGGCGGTGTCGATGAATTTCGCCATGTGGTACCGCGAATTCGAGTTGCTCCACAACAGCCCGTGGTACTGCGACGGCGCCCAATCGGTGTGGGACCAGTCGGCGTCGAACACCTCGACGATCTGCGCGACATGCTCGGCATCGGTGGTGATGAAGCCGTAGTCGCGGGTGAGCGTGAAGTACTTCTCGCACAAGTTGAATGTGGCCACCAGCGCGGCCGTCTCGTCGACCACGATCGACTTCTCGTGCGTCACATAGAACGACGGATTGGACCACTGCACGTTCACTCCGGCGTCCGAGAACTGTTCGAACGTCTCGTCATTGGCGCGGTCCCCGCCGGAGCGGGCCGGGTTCAGCATGACGCGCACCGTGACCCCCGCCTGGTGCCGCTCGATCACCGCCGCCACGAGCGACGGCTCGGTGAACGTGAATTGTTTGATCAGCAGCGATTTCTGCGCCGATGCGATGAACTCCCGCACCGGCTGCACACCGTCATCGGGTTGGACGATGACGCGCGGCGACTCAGGCCCCATAAGCGCCGGATGCTAGCACCGAATAGGGGCTGCCAGACGTGCCTCCGTCAATAAGAGGTGGCCATCGGGCAAGATGAGGCGCATGGATAGCGGAAGCGCCTCGCCCCGTCTGCTCGTAGTCGACGACGACCCGGACGTGCTGGCCTCATTGGAGCGTGGACTGCGGCTGTCCGGATTCGAGGTGTCGACCGCGGTCGACGGTGCCGAGGCCTTGCGCAGCGCCACCGAATTCCGGCCGGACGCCATCATTCTCGACATCAACATGCCGGTGCTGGACGGCGTCAGCGTCGTCACCGCACTGCGCGCCATGGACAACGACGTGCCGGTCTGCGTGTTGTCGGCCCGCAGCTCGGTCGACGACCGGGTCGCGGGGCTGGAGGCCGGCGCCGACGACTACCTGGTGAAGCCGTTCGTCCTGGCCGAGCTGGTCGCACGGGTCAAGGCGCTGCTGCGCCGCCGGGGCGCGACGGCGACGTTCTCGTCGGAGACCATCGCGGTCGGGCCGCTCGAGGTCGACATCCCGGGCCGGCGGGCCCGCGTCAACGGCGCCGACGTCGACCTGACCAAGCGCGAGTTCGACCTGCTGGCCGTGCTGGCCGAGCACAAGACCGCAGTGCTGTCCCGCGCCCAGCTGCTGGAGCTGGTGTGGGGCTACGACTTCGCCGCCGACACCAACGTCGTCGACGTGTTCATCGGCTACCTGCGCCGCAAGCTGGAGGCCAACGGAGCGCCGCGACTGTTGCACACGGTCCGCGGCGTGGGGTTCGTACTCAGGCAGCAGTGATGAGCGCCCGCGCGACGAACAGACGGCAGTAGCGGCGTGAACGTACTGGCGCGGGTCTTCCGCCGAACCCCGTCGCTGCAGTCGCGCGTCGCGTTCGCCACCGGTATCGCCGCGGCCATCGTGGTCGGGATCGTCGGCACCATCGTGTGGATCGGCATCACCAACGACCGCAAGGAGCGCCTGGACCGGCGGCTCGACGAGGCGGCCGGTTTCGCGATCCCGTTCCTGCCGCGCGGGCTGGACGAGATTCCGCGGCCGCCGCACGACGAGAACGTCGTCATCACCGCACGCCGGAACGGCCAGGTCAGCTCGAACTCGAACGTCGTGCTGCCCGAGCTGCCGGTCGGCTACGCCGACACCGACGTCAAGGGCATCCGCTATCGGGTGCGGACGGTGCAGATCCACATGCCGGACCCGATGCTGGTGGCGGTCGGCGCCACCTACGACGCGACGATCGTCGACACCAACAACCTGCACCGCCGGGTAATCGCCTTGTGTGCGTTCGCGATTGGCGCGGCCGCGCTGGCAGGCTGGGCGCTGGCCGCGTTCGCGGTGCGTCCGCTCAAACGCCTGGCCCAGCAGACCCGCGACATCGACCCTGAGGGCGAGGCGCCGGACATCGACGTCCGCGGCGCCACCGAAGCCGTCGACATCGCCGACGCGGTCAAGGGTTTGGTGGATCGCGTGTGGGAGGAGAAGGGCCGGACCAAGGCCGCGCTGGCGTCAGCTCGCGACTTCGCCGCGGTGTCGGCGCACGAGTTGCGTACCCCGCTCACGGCCATGCGCACCAACGTCGAAATCCTGACCATGCTCGATCTGCCGGACGAGCAGCGCAAAGAAGTGCTGAGCGACGTGGTCCGTACCCAGTCGCGCATCGAGACCACGCTGTGGGCGCTGGAGCGGCTGGCGCAGGGCGAGCTCTCCACCGTCGATGACCATGTGCCCGTGGACATCACCGAACTGCTGGACCGCGCCGCGCACGACGCCATGCGCGTGTACCCCGATCTGGAGGTGTCGCTGGTGCCGGCGCCGACGATCATCATCGTGGGACTGCCTGCGGGACTGCGGCTTTCGGTGGACAATGCGATCGCCAACGCGGTGAAGCACGGCGGCGCGTCGAAAGTTCAGCTGTCGGCGGTCAGTTCGCGGGCCGGGGTCGAGATCGCCATCGACGACGACGGCTGCGGTATCCCCGAAGACGAGCGACTGAAGGTGTTCGGGCGGTTCAGCCGGGGCTCCACCGCGTCGCATTCAGGCTCGGGGCTGGGCCTGGCCCTGGTGGCCCAGCAGGCCGAATTGCACGGCGGGACCGCGACATTGGAGACCAGCCCCCTCGGCGGCACGCGGCTCCTGCTTCGCCTGCCCGGGCACCGCTAGATTCCCTACTGCAACCGCGTTGCCGCAGCCAGTGCGGAGGCGACGTGCTCGGCGAGTTGTTCTTTGGAGATAGGGAACTCGCCTCGCAGCCAGGCTGCGACGAGTTCCAGTGCGCCGCTGGCGAATACGTACAGGGCAGGGTCGGGATGGGACAGATCGTCCGCCGACTGCCCTTTGGCCACGGCGGTCATCGTGGTCATCACAACGGCCAGCCGGTGAATGGTCAATTGACGTGCCTGCTGCAGGACTTCGTGCGAGTAGGAGGCCAACAGCAGCGGGCCGTTGAGCCGGTCCGTCACGGCGAAATCCACAGCGGCCCGGGCAGCGCCGCGCAGTTGCGTGGAGACGTCCGGCCCGGCCGCACTCATCGCAGCCGTGACCTGGCCGATGCCGCTCTCGGTGCGGTCATGTACGAGCTCGAGAAGCAAGGCGTCACTGTTCGCGAAACTCTCGTAGAAGTACCGATCGTTCAATTGCGCGCGCGCACAGACCGCGCGTTTCGACACTGCGCCGGGCCCCGACTGGACCATCAACTCATAGGCGGCCGCCAAAAACGCCGCACGCCGCTCAGCTCGGCGCTGCGATGCGGCGATCCCGCGATACGGGCGGACGGTCGGCGATGAAGGCAAGGTCGGCGCGCTGTCTGTTGACTCGAAAGGTGACAAGGTGCACACTACCCTCAGTTCGATTTCTGGTGCCGCACTGCATCAGAATTTGCTGGCGATCGCACGCGCGTCGCGATCTGCCACAGAATGAAGGGTTATAGGCGATGGCAACGATGGAATCTACGGCCGAAGTACCCAAACTCGGAAGTAGCAGTGGAGCGGTTCCTGTGTTTGCCGACGCCGACGCCGACATGGCCGGCGCGCAGGCCGAGCAGTGGGTGCAACCCGTCCCGGATCTGGTCGACCCGTTGGGCCACATGGGCACCGTCATCGGTCAATGGGCAGGCCTACCGGTCAATGGCGCGGCGTTTCTACTGCAGGCGATGCACCCGGTCATCGGCTCCGTCGTAGATAGATTCTCGGTGTACGACACCGATCCCCTCGGTCGCGCCGTCCGATCGTTCGATGCGGTGCAGCAATGGACTTTCGGCGGCAAAGCCGCCATCGAACACGGGTACTGGCTCCGCACGATGCACCAGCCGCTGCAGATGACATCCCCGGAGGGCCAACACATCAGCGCATTGCATCCGGGCGCCTATGCCTGGGTCATCGCCACCGCATTCCCAGCCGCGGTGTGGAGCGCGCCGCTGATCTTGGGGCGGAAGTACACCGCAGCCGAGGAAGACAAGCTCTACCAGGACACGCTGAGACTCGCTCGGATCACCCAGGTGCCCAAGAACCAGATTCCCGGCAGCCGTGCCGAATTCTGGCCCTACTTCGACAAGATGGTCGACGAGGTCCTCGAGAACACCTACGTCGCGAACAACATCGTGCACAATCTCAGCAAGAATCCGCCGCTCACAGTTCCGCGTCAGGTACCGCGGCCGCTGCGGCCGGCCACCAAACGGCTGGCGCAAACCGCTGCCGCAATCCCGGCGGAAGTCCTGCGGCTGATTCTCATCGGGACTCTCCCGCCGAACATCCGGGAAATACTCAACGTCTCGTGGAGCCGCACCGAGGAGCTCGAACTCCAAGCCGCGTTCCGGGTCTATCGGAGAATCCTGAAAACCCTGCCCGAGCGAGTCACCTACGCACCGCTGGCGTATCACGCGCGCAAGCAGCAGCGCATCGTCAACGCCATGCGCAAGCGCGAACTCACCGACTTCACCGCGCACGACAAGCAACAGAACGCCGCGAGGTGCCCTTTCTAGACGACCATGCGAACACTGGCGAGCGACGACGGCTGGTACCGCCGCACGGCGAAACTCGTTCAGCCGACGGTGATCTCGACCCGGCGGTTCTTCGCCCGACCTTCCGCGGTGCCGTTGTCGGCGATCGGGTTGGCGGACCCGGCGCCGCGGGCGGACACCTTCGAAGCCAGGACTCCGTTCGAAACCAGCGCGGCGGCAACGGCTTTGGCGCGGGTGTCGCTCAGTTTGAGGTTGACGGCGTCGCTGCCTTCGTTGTCGGTGTAGCCGACCACGGTCACCGCGCCGTTGGGGCAACCCTTGATCTTGTCCGCAACCTGCTGCAGCACCTTGCGGGACTCCGACGTCATCTGCGACCCGCCGGTGACGAAGCTGATCGGGGTGCGCAGCATCTCGGTGATGTCCGCCTGCACCTTCGCGCACGAGCCGCCGGTCGGGGCCGGGGCGGGCGCAGGCGCGGGAGCGGGTGCCGACGAGGGCGCCTGCACGGGTGGCGCCACCGGCCCGCCCGGTGCGGGAATCTGAATGTTGTTGGCCAGCTTCGCGCCGGGGAACGCGAGGGCCGCAGCGCTCTGCACTTCGCCGGCGACGTCGAGGTTGGGCGCCGTCCCCATCAACGTGATGGTGGCGCCGTCGATGGACAATCCGAAATCCGGGATCTGATCGGCGGTGGAGAGCACGTTGCCGATGGCCGACATGTCGGGAGTCCCGGCACCGTCCACGACATTCGTCTTGTCGTTCAGGGTCGCGTTCAGCCATTGCGCTTTCACCGCGGCAGCGAGTTCGGACTTCGACCGGGTACTGGCCACGCTGCCCGTCAGGGTGATGGTGTTGCCGTCGCGCGTCAGGGCGAAGGGCGCCGAGGTCAGCTCGGGCGGCGCCGGAGCCGGCGCCGCAGCGGACGCCGCGATCGAACTCGGGGTCCGGTGCTCATCTGAGGTGCCGAACACCGCCCAACCGATCGCCGCGACGACGGCCACCACGATCACCAGCGCAACCACGCCGCGGCGCGTACCCAGCCGACGGACGACGCCGGACGGCTCGGTGACGTCAGCAGTGTCCGGCACGCAACCCTCCTCAAAACAAGTTCGAGCCTAGGGCCCGACGGCTGCGGAGACGGCAGGTTGCCGCCATGACACGCCACAACCGCCGGGCCCTAAGCCCGACGAAAGTCGATCAGGTCAGCGGGCGCCGACGAGGTCGATGACGAAGATCAGCGTCTTGCCGGACAACCGGTGGCCACCACCGGCGGGGCCATAGGCCTGTGCGGGCGGGATGGTCAGCTTGCGCCGGCCGCCCACGCGCATCCCGGGGATGCCGTCCTGCCAGCCCTGGATCAGGCCGCGCAGGGGGAACTCGATGGTCTCGCCGCGGTTCCACGAGCTGTCAAACTCGTCACCGGTGTCGTACTCGACGCCGACGTAGTGCACCGTGACGTTGCCGCCGGGCACCGCCTCGGCACCGTCGCCGACGATGAGGTCCTCGATCACCAGCGAATCAGGTGCCGGGCCGTCCGGGAATTCGATCTCAGGTTTGGTGTTTGCCACGGACACCACCGTAGTCGGGCACTCATCGCGGGTGGACGGGAACCGCGTCCCTAGTGGCCGCGCAGGCGGCTCAACAGATCGCGGAGCGTGGCCAGCTCGTCGGCGTCCAACGCGCTGAACACCGGTGGCGCTGGATCATCGATCTGGTCGATGCCCCGCATCGCCGCCGCACCGGCGTCGGTAAGCGACACCAGTTTGCACCGCCGATTACCCGGATCCAGTTGGCGCACAACCAAACCGCGTTCTTCGAGATCGTTGATGGAGACCGTGGTGGCGGGCGCGTCCATGCCGGTCGCCGCGGCGAGTTCCTTGGCCGTCATCGACTTGGCCTCCAGCCGGCGCAAAATCCGGGCGCGGCTGAACGGCAATCCGGTCTGCTCGACCACGGCGCGTTTCCAGCTGTCGCGGTTCTCGACCACGACGGCGGCCATGGCCTGCCAGACCTCGTCGGCCAACGGATCAGTGGACACCGGCCGGCTCCGGCTCACGGGAACCCTCGATCAGCGGCGCCAGTCGCTCGGCGGAGCGCAACGCGCGCGGCGAGGTCGAGATGAAGCCGAGCACGGTGACCGCCACACCCACCCCGACGCACATCCACCACAGCGGCCGGGCCTGCGTGGCGAAGTCGACGCCGCTACCGGCCAGTGCCGAGCCGGCGATCGAACCGCACAGTGCCACACCGATACTCACGCCCACTTGCCGGCTGGTAGAGGTCACAGCCGCCGCGGCGCCGGCGCGATCTACCGGCATGCCGCTCACCGCGGCGTTGGTCACTGGCGCATTCATCATCGCGAACCCTATGCCGTACACCGCGAAAATGACGACCACTCGCCACATGGGCGTCGTCGCGGTCAACGTCGTCAACATCAACGCCGCCGAGGCCATCAAGACGCCCGCGGCCATCAGCGACGGGCGTGCGCCGTAGCGCCCGACGATCCGTCCCGACAACGGTGAAAACACCAGGGCACCAATGGCGATGGGCAGGTAGATGATGCCGGTGTGCATGGCAGAGTAGTGCCGCTCGTTCTGCAGGTAGAACGACATCATGAACAGGAACGCACCCCAGGCGGTCAGGGCGAGCACCGCGGTGACGGTGGCCCCGGCGAACGGGATGCTGCGGAAGAAGCGCAGATCGATGAACGGGTCGTGGCGCCGCCGCTCGTAGCGCAGGAAAGCGATGAGGGCGACCGCCGCCAGCGCCGCGATGATCAGCGTGCGGGGCTGGGTCCAACCCATACCCGGCCCCTCGATGAGGGTGAAGACCAGGCCGAACAGGAACAGCACCGCCAGTCCCTGACCCACCGGATCGACGTCGCGCATGGTGCCCGACTTGCTCTCCGGGACGAACACCGCGGTCAGCACGATGGCGGCCAGACAGATCGGCAGGTTGATCCAGAACACCGAACGCCAGCCGATGGCGTGGATCAGCAGGCCGCCGACCGTCGGGCCCAGCGCCATCGAGATACCGACGACCGCGCCCCAGAAACCGAGCGCCCGCGCCCGCTCGACCTTCCCGGTGAAGACCTGCGAAATGATCGACAGCGCAACAGGGTTGAGCATCGAGCCACCGATGCCCTGAACCAGGCGAGCACCGATCAACGCGTCGGCGGTCGGCGCCAGGCTGCACAACAGCGAACCGAACGCGAAGACCGTCAGGCCGATCTGGAACACCCGCCGGCGGCCGAAGCGGTCGCCGGTGGCGCCCGAGAGCATCAGCAGCGAGGCCAGCACCAGCGTGTAGACGTCGACGACCCACTGCATCTGGGTGGCGCTCGCGCCGAGGTCGGCGCGGATCGACGGAATGGCGACGTTGACGATGGTGGAGTCCATCGACACGATCAGCAGACTGAGGCAGCAGGAGATCAGGATGATCGTCTTGCGCCGGCCGTCGAGCGCGTCGATAGTTGTATTCACACAACCATTGTGAAACTACAACTATCGGTTGGGCAACATCGGCCCGGAGTGACATTGGCGACAGTGAGCGATTTGGGGCCGCTCGACGCGCGCGAGCGTGCTCCGACTGCCCGCGGAACGCGGCGTGTTGCAGTACAGTCCCGCACGCTCGCGGGCAGACAGATACGGCCCCTCGCGCGAGATGCGGGAGGGGCCGTGTCTGTGGTCAGGCTCTAGTGGGCGGGGTAGTCCCGCTCGGTGTAGCCGGTGTAGATCTGGCGCGGGCGGCCGATCTTGGTGCTCGGGTCGGCACTCATCTCGCGCCAGTGCGCGATCCAGCCCGGCAGCCGGCCCAGGGCGAACAGCACGGTGAACATGCGCGTCGGGAAGCCCATGGCCCGGTAGATCACGCCGGTGTAGTAGTCGACGTTCGGGTACAGCTTGCGCTCGACGAAGAAGTCGTCGGTGAGCGCGATCTCCTCCAGCGACTTCGCGATGTCCAGCAGTTCGTCGTCGCCGCCGAGCTTGCCGAGGATCTTGTCGGCCTGCTCCTTGACGATGCGCGCCCGCGGGTCGTAGTTCTTGTAGACCCGGTGACCGAAGCCCATGAGCTTCACGCCATCCTCGCGGTTCTTCACCTTCTTGACGAAGTCGCGGACGTCGCCGTGCTCGGTACGGATCTTCTCCAGCATCTCCAGCACCGCCTGGTTGGCGCCGCCGTGCAGCGGGCCCCACAGCGCGTTGATGCCACCGGAGATCGAGGTGAACAGGTTGGCCTGCGACGAACCGACCAGCCGCACCGTCGACGTCGAACAGTTCTGCTCGTGGTCGGCGTGCAGGATGAACAGCATGTCCAGGGCCCGGACCAGCTCCGGGTCGACCTGGTACGGCTCGGCCGGCAGGCCGAAGGTCATGCGCAGGAAGTTCTCGACCAGGTTCAGCGAGTTGTCCGGGTAGAGGAACGGCTGACCGACCGACTTCTTGTACGCGTAGGCCGCGATGGTCGGCAGCTTGGCCAGCAGCCGGATGGTCGACAGCTCGACCTGCTCGGGGTCCTTCGGGTCGAGCGAGTCCTGGTAGTAGGCGCTCAGCGCGTTGGCCGCCGACGACAGCACCGGCATCGGGTGCGCGTTACGCGGAAAGCCGTCGAAGAACCGCTTGAGGTCCTCGTGCAGCAGGGTGTGCCGCTGAATCTTGTTGGTGAACGACTCGAGCTCGGAGGCCGTCGGCAGTTCCCCGTAGATCAGCAGGTAGCTGACCTCGATGAAGTTCGACTTCTCGGCGAGCTGCTCGATCGGGTACCCGCGGTAGCGCAGGATGCCGGCGTCACCGTCGATGTAGGTGATGGCGCTCTTGGTCGCCGAGGTATTGACGAAGCCACCGTCGTAGGTGGTGTAACCGGTCTTGGCCAGCAGCGAGCCGAGCTCGATACCGTCAGACCCCTCGGTAGCGCGCACGATCTTGAGGTCGACCTCGCCTCCGGGATACCGAAGGTTGGCGACGTCGTCAGTGCTGGAGGTGTCGGCCACTAGAACCCCTTTTGCGGTGTCGACAGGAGAAACGTCCGGGACTAGACGGTAGTCGTTAAGAGAACTATGTGCCTTGTGGGGGTCGCATATACCCGTTGTCAACCATCATCTGCGCGCCACCCGATACCGGACGAACGCGGGTACCACCAGGACCGATACGACGACGCCGACCACCACCAGGACACCGCCGCCCGTCGCTGCCACCGTCGTGCCCACGACCGCGGCCGCCGCACCGTGCACCGCGTCGGCGATCCGCGGGCCACCCGCGACCACCACGGTGAACACACCCTGCAAACGGCCGCGCAGCTCGTCAGAGGCCGCTTCTTGCAGGATCGTGCTCCGGAACACCGCCGAGACCATGTCCGCGGCCCCGCCGACGGCCAGCAGCACCAGGGCGATCCAGAGGAAGCTGTCGGGCCGGCCCGTGGCCTGCCCGACCGCCAGCCCGAAACCGGCCATGGCCGCACCCCACACCACGATCGACACCACGACCGCCAAACCCTGCCTGCGTACCCGCGGCAGCCAGCCGGAAAACACCCCGCCGGCCACCGCGCCGAACGCCATGGCCGCCGACAACAGGGCCATCGCCGTCCCACCTGCGACCGGCCCGCCGAAGTTCTCATGGGCCATCTGCGGGAACAGCGCCCGCGGCATGCCCAGGATCATCGCGATGAGGTCGACGACGAACGACATGAGCACGACGCGATTCCCCGACAGGTACCGCAAGCCGTCCAGCACGGCCGCGAAGCCCCAGCGCGAGGTGTCGTCGTCGACCGAATGCTCGGGCGGCATCGGCGAGAGCCGGAAGGTGGCCCAGATCGGCGCGATCGTGGTGAGCGCGTCGATGAAGTACAACGTCGACAGGTCCACCCACCGCAGCATCACACCGGCCAGCAGCGGGCCGATGATCGCACCGGCCTGGAACACCGTCATGTTCAGCGAGTTGGCGGCGGGCAGCTGATCGGCGGGCAGCATCCGCGGAATGGCGGCCGAGCGGGTCGGCGAATTGATCGCGTAGAACGCCTGCTGCACCGACAGCAGGCACAGCACCAGCCAGACGTTGTTGAACCCGGCTGCGGCCTGCACCCATAGCAGGACCGACGCCACCGCCAGCCCGCACGACGCGATGATCAGCAGTAGCCGGCGGTCCATCGCATCGGCCCAGGCTCCGCCCCACAGGCCGAACACGATGAGCGGCACGACGCTGAACACACCCGCCAGCCCGACATACGCCGAGTTCTGCGTCAGCGCGTACAGCTGCACCGGCACCGCGAAGATGGTCAGGTTGGCCCCGATCACCGTGACGACGCTGGAGCCCCAGAGCCGGCGATAGTCCGGGTTGCGCAGCGGGGTGGTGTCGGCGATCAGACCTTTCAGGGCTGGAGCCGTTCGATACGGTCGCCGGTGACGCGAATCCTGTTGTGCACCCGGTTCTCCCGGCCCTGCCAGAACTCGATCACCTCCGGGGCGATCAGGTAGCCGCCCCAGTTCGGCGGCACCGGCACCTCGGGTACGTCGGCGAATCGCTCGGTCACATCACGCAACTGTTCCAGCAGCGCCGTGCGCGAGGCAATCGATTTTGACTGGTGCGACGCCCACGCCCCGAGCTGCGAACCGCGCGGCCGCTTCGACCAGTACTCGGCGGTGTGCTCGGCGTCGACCTTCGTCACCGGGCCGCGGATGTGGATCTGACGGCCCAGCAGGTACCAGGGGAACGTCGCCGACGCGTAGGGCACGGCGGCCAGCTGGTCACCCTTGTCGGAGTCGTAGTTGGTGTAGAAGGAGATGCCCGTCTCCTCGATCGATTTGCACAGCACCGAGCGGGTTACCGGATGCCCGTGCCCATCGACCGTGCCGAGCACCATGGCGTTGGGTTCGGAGACCCCGGCCTGCACCGCGTCGGCCATCCAGTCGCGGAACAATGCCAGCCAGCCCCGGTCCAGCCAGTCGACGTCGAGGTCGACGCTGCCGTCCTTCTCCGCCGAGCCGTACTCGGCCCGCATGCGCGCCAGACGATCAGCCGACTGTTCCACATGATCGGATGTCATGGACGGCGACGCTACGCCCATGCGGTGACACAATGCGGACATGGCGTCCATCACACCACCCGACTACTCGGTGTTCGTCTCGGCGGCAACAGCTTTCGCGGACCTGGTGGCATTGGTCCCGGCAACTTCCTGGGACGGCCCCGGTCTCGGCGACTGGGATCTGAGGTCGTTGGTCGGGCACACCTCACGGTCATTGATCACCGTCAGCAGCTACCTGCGGATCCCGGCTGAGCGGGAGGATGTGACCGGGCCGGCGCACTACTACGCGCTGCTGCGCGGCTATGCCGCGGACAGCCCCGACATCGTCGAGCGCGGCCGCGAGGCCGGGCGCGTTCTGGGCGCGGACCCCTCGGCCAAGGTCACCGAACTACTGCACCAGGTGTTGACCGATCTCGACGGCGCCGGCGACCCGCTGATCGCCGTGATCGGCGGTCTGGGCATCCGGCTGAGCAACTACCTGCCGACCCGGGTATTCGAATTGACGGTGCACAGCCTGGACATCGCGCGCGCCACCGGAATCGACTTCGCCCCGCCCGAGCAGGCACTGGAGGCCGCCACGGTGCTGGCGGCGCAGATCTCAGCACTGACCAGCCAGGCCGCAGCGGTACTGACGGCGCTCACGGGACGCGGTGCTCTGCCTGCCGGTTTCTCCGTGGTCTGACCGTTAGTTACCGGCCGGTAGCCCCACGCCCATCGACTAGTGGAACAATTTCGGCATGACCGGAACCACGTCAGTGTCGACGCCGCAGATCCCCGAGAACTTCGTCGCCGGGCTGGAAGGCGTCGTCGCTTTCACGACAGAGATCGCCGAACCGGACAAGGACGGCGGCGCGCTGCGCTACCGCGGCGTCGACATCGAAGATCTGGTGAGCCACCGCGTCACCTTCGGTGACGTCTGGGCCCTGCTGGTGGACGGCGAGTTCGGCCGGGGCCTGCCGGCCGCCGAACCCTTCCCGCTGCACGTGCACTCGGGCGACGTCCGCGTCGACGTCCAGGCCGCGCTGCCGACGCTGGCCCCCATGTGGGGTTTCCAGCCGCTGCTCGACATCGACGACGACACCGCCCGCGACCAGTTGGCGCAGACCTCGGTGACCGCGCTGTCGTTCGTCGCGCAGTCGGCCCGCGGGATCTACAAGCCCGCCGTACCGCAGCGCGTCGTCGACGAATGCTCCACTGTGACAGCACGTTTCATGACCCGCTGGCAGGGTGAGCCGGACCCGCGGCACATCGAGGCCATCGACGCCTACTGGGTGAGCGCCGCCGAGCACGGCATGAACGCGTCCACCTTCACCGCGCGCGTCATCGCGTCCACCGGAGCCGACGTGCCCGCGTCGCTGTCCGGCGCCATCGGCGCCATGAGCGGCCCGCTGCACGGCGGCGCCCCGGCCCGGGTGCTGCCGATGATCGAGGAGACCGAGCGCACCGGCGACGCCCGTGCCGTCGTCAAGGGCATCCTGGACCGCAAAGAGAAACTGATGGGCTTCGGGCACCGCGTGTACCGCGCCGAGGACCCACGCGCCCGCGTGCTGCGCGCCACCGCCAAGCGCCTGGACGCCCCGCGCTACGAAGTGGCTGCCGCACTCGAGCAGGCCGCCCTGGCCGAGCTGCGCGAGCGCCGTCCCGACCGGGCCATCGAGACCAACGTCGAGTTCTGGGCCGCGGTGATCCTGGACTTCGCCCAGGTGCCCAGCGCGATGATGCCCGCCATGTTCACCTGCGGCCGCACCGCCGGCTGGTGCGCCCACATCCTGGAGCAGAAGCGGCTCGGCAAGCTGGTCCGCCCGGCGGCCATCTACGTCGGCCCGCAGCCGCGCAGCGCGAACTCCGTGGCGGGCTGGGACAGCATCAAGCACAGCTGACATTTTGGGCTCAATTTTTTGTCACCGATGAGAAGTAGCGTTGGGGATGGTCATAACGAATGACCCAATCCACGCAGTACCGCTCTGAGGAGAACACGATGACCGAGTCCCAGACCTTCCTCGCCCCGCACCTCGTCGTCGGCGACGGTGCCGCCGCAATCGACTTCTACGTCAAGGCTTTTGGCGCCACCGAGCTGGGCCGGGTGCCTGGCCCCGACGGCAAGCTCATGCACGCCGCGCTGACTATCAACGGCGCGAACGTCTACCTCAACGACGACTTCCCCGAGATGTGTGGCGGCAAGTCGCAGACCCCGAAGGCCTTCGGGGGCACGCCGGTGACCATCCACCTGCAGGTCCCCGATGTCGACGCGGCATACCAGCGCGCCATCGACGCCGGCGCCACCGAACTGATGGCCCCGGCCGACATGTTCTGGGGTGACCGCTACAGCCAGGTGGAAGACCCGTTCGGGCACCACTGGTCGCTGGCGCAGACCGTGCGTGTAGTCAGCCCTGAGGAAATCGCCGAGGCGATGGCAGCCCAGCAGGGCTAGCGATTCGGGCGTGATCCGTAACGCCGAGCGCTACGGATCACGCCGAAATCAGCTGAAGGCGCCGAGCAGACGCTGACGCAGCGTCGGCTTCGGTGCGCTGGCGGCAGCGGCCAGCATGTCGGACACGTCGATGAACTTGTCCCGTGGGCGGTCTGCCCCGCCGCGGGCGATCTCGGCCGCATTGATGGCCCGCCACCCCGCCATGTCGACCACTTCTGGCCGCCGGTCGCGGATGAGTTGTTGCAGCGCACCGTTTCTCGCAGTGGGCTCACCGAGACGGCTGGCGTTGTAGTCGGCGACCAACCGGTCCACGGTGTGCGCCGCGCACGACTTGTTGGTGCCGATGAAGCCCGTCGGACCGCGCTTGATCCAGCCCGCCACATAGCTGCCGCGGACCGGCTCACCGGTCGCCGGATCGATGACGCGGCCCTCGTCGTTGGGCACCACGCCGGCGGCGTCGTCGAACGGCAGGCCACGAATTGCCTTGCCGTGGTAGCCGATTGACGTCAGCACCAGGCCGGCGTCGAGCTGACGGACCTCGTCGGTGCCGGTCACGGTGAACTCGATGCCGGTGACCTCGTCCGAGCCGAGTACCCGGGCCGGGGTCAGCTGGTAGGCCAACCGAATCCGCGGGCGGGTCGCCGGAGCGGAGCTGTCGGCCAGCTTGGCAAGGATCTCGAGCTTGTGCCGCGTCAGCGCGTCCGTCGCTGCTTCCAGGTCCCGGCGGACCAGCTCGTGGTCCGCGGCGTCGAGCACCACGTCGCAGGTCGTCGTCAGGCCGATCAGCTCGGGCAGGGTGAACGCGGAGTGGATCGGGCCACGCCGCGCCACGATGACCACCTCACGCACCTTCGAGTCGCGCAGTGCGGCCAGCGCATGATCGGAAATGTCGGTGCGCGCCAACGCATCCGGGTCGGCGGTCAGGATGCGGGCCACGTCGAACGCGACGTTGCCGTTACCGATGATCACCGCCCGCTCGTGGCCCAGATCGACCGGCAGATGCGAGAACTCGGGGTGCCCGTTGTACCAGGCCACCACCTCGGTGGCGGTTCCTGTTCCCGGCAGCTCCATGCCCTCGATGTCGAGACGCTTGTCGTTGGGCGCACCCACCGCGTACAGCACCGCGTGGTGGTGCTCCAGCAGCTCGGCGTGCGTGACGTCCCGACCCACCTCGACGTTGAGGTAGAAGTCGAGCCCGCGACGCTCGGTGATCCGGTCGAACAGCCGGGTCACGCCCTTGGTGTTCTGGTGGTCGGGGGCGACCCCGGCACGCACCAGCCCATAGGGCGTCGGCAGCTTCTCGAAGACGTTGACCCGGACCCCGCTCTGGGTCAACAACTCGTCGGCGGCATACATGGCGGCCGGCCCGGAGCCGACGATCGCGACCCGCAGCGGACCGTGCGGCCGCTGGTCCACCGCAGGGGCATCAGGCACCGGCGCCAGCTTCGACGTCGGCGGCAGCTTGCCCTCGTACTTCGGATAGAAGGACGCGTTGAGCTCGATGAACGGCAGCTGCGCTTCCGTCAGCTTCGTGTCGGGCTGGATCGCGCCGACCGGGCAGGCCGTGATGCAGGCACCACAGTCCACGCAGGCGGCGGGATCGATGAACAACATTTCGGCGGTAGCGAAACCCGGCTCGTCCGGGGACGGGTGAATACAGTTCACCGGGCATGCGAAAACGCATGAACCATCGCTACAGCACGACTGGGTAATGACGTGCGGCATGAGTTACCTAAATGCTCAGGCAGCGACCACGACGTGCTGGCGCTGCGGCTCGCTGCGGTATCGGCTCGGCGGACCGTCGATCTTGCAGAGCTTCCACACGAGCTTGGCGAGCGGGTTCATCAGACCGGTGTCGTACGCCAGCATGCGGACGTCGGAGAACATATTGCGCAGGAACATGCGCGACTCCGGAGCGTCGAAGAACAGCTCGTCGCGCACCGACTTCGGGATGTCGAAGGTCTTCCAGAAGACGCGCGGCGGCACGATGATCGCCGAGCAGAGGATGCGCATGGTCAGCGGCACGAACAGCGACAGCCAGAACTTCTTCCAGCGGCTCAGCTCCGGGACGCGCTTGTGCAGGTACTCGTGGGCGAACGAGATGTGCCGGGCCTCCTCGGCCACGTGGATGGCCATGACCCGCTCCATGATCGGGTGCAGCTCGCTGCCCTCACGCAGGATGTTCTTCTGGGTGTGGTCGATGGGCTCCTCGCCGGCGAGCACACCGAAGAAGAACGGGATGGGCGCCGGGCCGGCGGCCAGCGGGATCACTGGCTGAATCCACTTGAGCAGCTTCGGCATGCCCGGGACGTCTACCCCCATGTGGTTGACCATCTCCTGGAACATCAGGGTGTGGTTGCCCTCTTCGATGGCCTCGTGGGTGCAGTACCGGAATTCGGGCGACCCGTTCGGGACCCAGAAGGCGTACTCCATCAGGCCGCGGATCAGGATGTTCTCGAAGTGCAGACCGACCTTGGCGACGTTGGCCTGGCGCCACATGCCGATCTCGATCTGACGCTCGTGCGACTGGGCCTGGTACCACGGGTGGCCGCCGAGCGGGTCGGTGTCCGGGAGGATCCAGCGCGGGTCGTTCGGCACCACAGCGAATTCCGGCGAGTCCCAGGAGATGTCCGTGTACGGGTTGAAGTTGCGCCGCACCGACCCCTCGGACAGCGTGGCGAGCTTCTCGACGTAGCCCTGGTCGTCCAGGACATCCATGTTCCGACGCCAGCGACGGATCATGCGGGTACGAGCCATTTTGAGCCTCCCAGGGCTTCATTGTGAGCTTTACATTCGGCTGCCTTGTGTCGAACGGTACCGCAGGTATCACCTAGAAACTAGTGCCCGTCGTCACACATCCCTACCTACATTGTGATCCCGGTCACGCGATTCGGCAGAGCCGTCGGATAAGCAGCCGGATCCCCCACGACAACGAGGCGGCGACCTGCAACTACGCTGACACCCATGGCTGAGCTCACCATCCCCGCCGACATCAAGCCCGCCGACGGACGCTTCGGCTGCGGCCCGTCCAAGGTTCGCCCCGAGCAGCTGACCGCCCTGGCCGCCGCCGGCGACCTGTTCGGCACCTCGCATCGTCAGGCCCCGATCAAGAACCTGGTCGGCCGCGTGCGCGACGGCGTCAAGCAACTGTTCTCCACCCCCGACGGCTACGAGGTCATCCTCGGCAACGGCGGCTCGACCGCGTTCTGGGACGCCGCCGCGTTCGGCCTGATCGACAAGCGCTCGCTGCACCTCACCTATGGCGAGTTCAGCAGCAAGTTCGCATCGTGCGTCGCCAAGAACCCGTTCGTCGGCGACCCGATCGTCATCAAGGCCGACGCCGGCAGCGCGCCCGCGGTGCAGTCGGACCCGGACGTCGACGTCGTGGCCTGGGCCCACAACGAGACCTCCACCGGTGTCGCGGTGCCGATCCAGCGTCCCGCCGGTGACGCGCTCGTCGCCATCGACGCCACCTCGGCCGCCGGCGGACTGCCGGTCAACATCGCCGACACCGACGCCTACTACTTCGCGCCGCAGAAGAACTTCGCCTCTGACGGCGGCCTGTGGATCGCCGTGATGAGCCCCGCCGCGCTGGCGCGCGTCGAGCAGATCGCCGCCACCGACCGCTGGGTGCCCGACTTCCTGTCGCTGCCCATCGCGGTGGAGAACAGCCTCAAGAACCAGACCTACAACACCCCGGCGATCGCGACCCTGATCCTGCTCGCCGAGCAACTGGACTGGCTCAACGGCAACGGTGGCCTGGACTGGGCCGTGAAGCGCACCGCCGATTCGTCGCAGCGGCTGTACTCGTGGGCCGAGTCGCGTCCGTTCACCACGCCGTTCGTCGCGGACCCGGCGCTGCGGTCGCAGGTCGTCGGCACCATCGACTTCAACGACGATGTGGACGCCGCCGCGGTGGCAAAGGTGTTGCGCGCCAACGGAATTGTCGACACCGAGCCGTACCGCAAGCTGGGCCGCAACCAGCTGCGCGTCGCCATGTTCCCGGCCGTCGACCCCGACGACATCAGCGCCCTGACGGCGTGCGTCGACTGGGTCGTGGAACGGCTGTAGCGCAGCTCTCCGCATGATCTGAATCAGCAACCGAGGCGCGCAGCTCAGCAAGAGCTGCGCGCCTCGGTGTGTCAGCACGGTTACGAGTCGATAACGCAGTAGGGTGGGCCGTTAAGCCGCGTCCTAGGAGGTCACCAATGAGGGAACTCAAGGTCGTCGGACTCGACGCCGACGGCAAGCGCATCATCTGCGAAACCGCCGACACCGCAGAGAAATTCGTGGTTCGCGTCGATAATCGCCTGAAGGCCGCCGTCCGCGGCGACCGGGCCGCCAGCAACCAGACGCAGATCGAGGTCGAGGTCGAGGTGCCCAACACCCTGCGCCCCCGTGACATCCAGTCCCGCATCCGGGCCGGCGCCTCCGTCGAACAGCTCGCCGCGGCCGCCGGCGTGACCCCGGAGCGCGTCATGCGCTTCGCCCACCCCGTGCTGCTGGAGCGGTCCCGCGCCGCCGAGCTCGCCAGCGCATCGCACCCGATCCTGCCCGACGGTCCGTCGGTGCTGACCCTGCTGGAGACGGTGACCGGCGCCCTGATCGCCCGCGGCCTCGATCCCGAGGCCACCAAGTGGGACGCCTGGCGCAACGAGGACAGTCGGTGGACCGTGCAGTTCGGCTGGAAGGCCGGACGCTCCGACAACGTCGCGCACTTCCGGTTCAGCCCGGGCGCCCACGGCGGCACCACCACCGCGTTCGACGATGCCGCGACCGAGCTCATCGACCCGAACTACACCCGCCCGGCCCTGCGATCGGTAGCACCGCTCCCGCAGCTGCACTTCGAGGAATCGGTCGCCGAGATTCCGATGCCCGTCTTCGTGCCGGAACCGGAGCCCACGCCGGAACCCGTGCCGGCCCAGGTGGTCGTCATGACGCCGCCTCCCGTCGCTCCCCCGGTGCCCGAGGCGCCCGTCGCCCCGCCGGTGCCCGAGCCCATCCCGGTGCCGGAACCGGCCGCCGCGGCCGAAACCCCCGAGACTCCCGAGCCGGCCGCTCCCGCGGCGCGTCCGCGCAAGAAGAAGCCCGAGATTCCGGCCTGGGAAGACGTCCTGCTGGGCGTGCGGGCCAACGGCCAGCGCTGACACCTACTCGTCCAACGTGAACTAGATCGCGAGATTTCGCCAGAATCTCGCGATCTTCTTCACATTCGGCGGCTAGCTGCTCAGCGCGATGGCCAGTGTCGCGACCCAGCCCAGCGCCACGCCCAGCCCGGCGCCCCAGACAAACCAGCGCCATACCGGGCGCACGCGCCAGCTCCATACCGTCGGGGCCAGGCCGCCGACCGCCACCGCGTTCAACCCCACCGCCAGCAGCGGATGCACTCGCAACAGCCCGAGGGACAAGACGATGATGGCGGCGGCTGTCACCGCGGCCACGAACGCCGACACCGTCAGTCCGGTGCCCCACGGCGTGCGCGACGGCAAGGTCATCTGAGCCAATCTAGACCGCCGATCGAGTGCGTTCGTAGAACGCCATGGCTGCGGCGGTGGCGACGTTCAGCGAGTCGGTGCCCCGCGACATCGGAATGCGCGCCCGCACTTCACAGGCCCGCATGGTGTGTTCGGTCAGCCCGGGACCTTCCGCGCCGACCAGCACCCCGACCTTCTGCTCGGCCAGTGGCGCGAGGGCGTCGGCCAGCGGCACGGACCCCTGCCCCGGCGTCATGGCGATCAAGTGAAAGCCGTTGTCCTGCATCAATTTCAGATCGCCGGGCCAGGACTCCGCGCGAGCGTAGGGCACCAGCAGAGCATGGCCCATCGACACCCGGACCGCGCGCCGGTACAGCGGGTCGGCGCACCCGGTGCCGAACACCACCGCGTCGACGCCCAGGCCGGCGGCGTTGCGGAAGATCGAGCCCAGGTTCTCGTGGTCGTTGACGCCCTCGAGCACCGCGACGGTCCGGGCGCCCAGCAGCACCTCAGGCACCGACAATTCGACCGGACGTGGCGCCGCAGCCAGCACGCCGCGGTTGAGGTGAAAGCCGACGACCTCCGCCATCACCTCGGCGCTGGCGCGGTAGTACGGCACGCCGCAACCAGCCAGGTCGTCGGACAGCTCTCGGAGCCTGCGATCGGTGCCCAGGAAGCCCCTCGGGCTGAACCGCGATGCCAGCATGCGCTGCGCCACCAACACGCCTTCAGCGATCACCAGGCCCTTGCCCGACGGCAGGTCGGGGCGGCGGTCCACGCTGTTGAGGTCGCGAAAATCGTCGAGCCGCGGATCAGCGGGGTCGTCGACGTCGACAACGATGACGTCGTCCAGGGCGTCGATGTCGGGCGCCGCGCTCACTGGGCTTCGTCGATGATCGCGAACATCAGGTCCGCCGCGGCGAGCAGCGTCGCGCGGTCCTGCTGCTTCAGCTTCTCCAGCCGTCCCTGCAGCCATTCCATGCCGGCTCGGCGCTCGGCTTCGAAAAGCTCCTCACCGGCCGGGGACACCACGACCAGCACCTGGCGCCGGTCGTCGGGATGCGAACTGCGTTCCACCAGCCCCAGTTCGACCAGCGACGCGATGACCCGCGTCATCGACGGCGGCCGCACCCGCTCGCGGGTGGCCAGCGCGCCCGGTGTCATCGGGCCCTCCTTGGCGAGAGTCGCCAGCGCCGACAACTGCGTCAGGGACACCGGGGAATCGGGACGACGGAACCGCAACTGTCGCGCCAGCCGCACGACGGCCAGCGACAGGTCATTGGCCAAGCGGTCATCGGCGTCCGTCACGAGCAGATAGCGTACCGATCGATCGACTAGCGTTAGAGGAGATGGCCACGCCCGCGCACGAACACCCGGCGGCACCACAGCCGCCCGCTCTCCCCGACCGACTCCTCGACCCGGTTCCGGTGATCGTGGTGATCGCTGTGGGCTGGCTGGTCGCGGTGGTCTTGGCCTTCACCGTCGCGGCCCTGCACGACTGGCGTCCGGTGACCGTCGCGGGTCTCGGTGTCGGCGTACTCGGCACATCTATATTTCTGTGGCAACGCAGCGCAGCCCGTCGGGGCGCACGTGGTGCCCAACGCGGCCTGCGCTGACCCAACGTCTCGACAAGGGAGAGTCCGATGGCTGGAGAAACACCTCTGCTGCAGGCAGACATCACCATCAACGCGCCGGCGGCCAAGGTCTGGGCTCTGATCTCCGACCTCGGCAACATGCCCAAGTGGAGCCCGCAGTGTCGGACCATGAAGGCGATCGGCGCCGTCAAGGTCGGCACCAAGACCGTCAACGTCAACCGGCGGGGTGCGCTGTTCTGGCCGACGACCGCGACCATCACGGCACTCGACCCGCAGCAGAAGCTGTCGTTCCGGGTCAACACCAACAACACCGAGTGGACCTACGACCTCGAGCCCTCCGGCACCGGTACCAAGGTCACCGTCAGCAGGCACGCGGAAGCCGTGAAACCGATCTCCAGCACGCTGATCAACCGCTTCATGGGTGGAGTGCCCAACTTCGAAGTGGAACTGGTCGAGGGCATGAAGACCTCGCTCGGCCGGATCAAGGCCGCGGCCGAGGGCTCCTCGAACTAAGTACCGAGGTCGAGCACGCCGTCGTCGAACGGCTCGAACGCCGGTGAGCCGATGGGCTCCGGCGGCGGCGTGTCCGAATGGGCGCCACAGCCGTACTCTGCCGACACCACGCGTCCGTCCGCGGACAGCTCGTTGGCGCAGACACCGAACACCAGGCCGAGCGACCCCGACAGCGGCACGAAGAAGCCACAGCCACGGCAGGTTCGTCGGGTGGCGCGCGCCATGGCGGCGTTCGGTCCGAAGTCGCCGTCCTGCCAGCGCTGCGCGGCATCCGTCCGGCCCCAGTCGCTGAGCACCTGCTTGCGGCCGAACCCGATCTCAGCAGCGACGTCGTCAAGCTCAGGATCACCGGATGCCAGGTAACCCGGCACCAGACGCGGATCGTTGGGCAGCGGAGACAGCAGATCACCGGGGCTCAGGTCGCCCGGCTGCACGCGCTCATTCCACGGCACCCATTGCGGGGCCAGCAGCGCATCCGGACCCGGCACCAGGACCACTTCGCTGACGGTGGTGTGGTCGGCGCCCGGATAGGTCGCCAGCACCACTGCCCACTGCCAGCCGTGGTAGCCGGGCATCGAGGCGAGGAAACGATGGGTCACCGAGGCCGGGTCGTCGAAGCTGGCGCCCAGGTAGTCGCCGACGACGCCGTCGCCGCTGAATTCGATGATCGCGGCGCGGGCCTGATCGACCGCGCCCATCAGGATCGGGGTCAGGTCCGGTAGGTCGGCCTCTTCGACAACCGGCTCGGGGGCTGCTTCGGCCTCCGGCGCATCGTCGGTCTCCACAGCCGGAGCCTCGGCGGACGGGGATTCGTCGGCAGCGGCCTGCGGCTGCGGCTCGTCGACGGTCTCCGGCACGTCGGCGGATTCCACTGCCTCAGCGGGAACTTCGACGGCCTCCACGGTTTCCGCGGCGGCTTCAGCGGCCGGCACCTCGACCGGCGCCTCCGTCGGCGTCGACTCGTCCGGCGTCACGGCTGCCGATTCGGTGTCATTGGGCGTGTCCATCGCGATCAATACTGCCTGACCACCCAGGACAAGGCCACACCGCCTGCCTGCGCGCCGCTGTCGGCAGCATGGGGAACAATCGTGCTCATGAGTGGACCGCGGGACGCCGGGTGGTCGGGAGATCCCCGCTACTACCCGCCGCGCCCACCGCGCCGCCATGACGAAGAGCATCCCGGCATGGCCAACTACCCGAGCGATCCCGATCATTCACGACGCCGTCCGCCGCCCCGGGGCTCATCTGCGCACAGCGACAACCGGTGGCTGCCGCCGCTGGACGACGACCACCACGATGGTGCCGGCTACGACCGTGGCTACGACGATGACCGGGACGAGCGGCGCCGTGACTACGACGACCGGCGCGGCGGCCCCGCGGGCGGCGAGAAGATCACCGTCACCCGCGCCGCCGCCCAGCGCAGTCGCGAGATGGGCACCAAGGTGTACGGGCTGGTGCATCGCGCCGCCACCGCCGACGGCGCAGACAAGTCCGGCCTGACGGCGCTGACCTGGCCGGTCGTCGCGAACAACGCGCTGGACGCGGCCATGGGCATCGCGCTGGCCAACACCTTGTTCTTCGCGGCGGCATCCGGCGAGTCCAAGAGCAAGGTGGCCCTGTACCTACTGATCACCATCGCGCCGTTCGCGGTGATCGCCCCGCTGATCGGGCCGGCGCTGGACCGGGTGCAGCACGGCCGCCGGGTCGCCCTGGCGGTGTCGTTCGCGCTGCGCGTGGTGCTGGCACTGGTGCTGATCGGCAACTACGACGGCGCCACCGGCAGTTATCCGCCCTGGGTGCTGTACCCGTGCGCGCTGGGCATGATGGTGCTGTCCAAGTCGTTCAGCGTGCTGCGCAGTGCGGTGACGCCGCGCGTGCTGCCGCCGAGCATCGACCTGGTCCGGGTCAATTCCCGGCTCACCATGTTCGGGTTGCTGGGTGGCACCGGGCTCGGCGGTGGCCTCGCGGCCGCATTCGAGTACACCTTCGGTCTGATGCACCTGCCGGGCGCGCTCTACGTCGTCGCCGTCGTGGCCGTCGCGGGTGCGGTCCTGACGATGCGCATCCCCAAATGGGTCGAAGTCACCGAGGGCGAGGTGCCGGCGACGCTGTCGTACCACGCGCCGACCGAGCAGCTCCGGCATCCGCATCACGATCAATCTCCACGGCAGCCGTTGGGCCGCAACATCATCACGTCGCTGTGGGGCAACTGCACCATCAAGGCGCTGGTCGGATTCCTGTTCCTGTACCCGGCGTTCGTCGCCAAGTCGCACGACGCGGGCGCGTGGGAGCAGCTGAAGATCCTCGGCCTCATCGGGGCAGCCGCGGGCATCGGCAACATCGCCGGCAACATCGCCAGCGCCCGGCTGAAGCTGGGGCATCCCGCGCAGGTGGTCGTGCGCGCGACCGTCATCGTCACCGCATGCGCCATCGCCGCCGCGGTGGCCGGCAATCTGATGGTGGCCGCGGCGGCCGCACTGATCACCTCGGCGGCCACGGCGATCTCCAAGGCATCTCTGGACGCGTCACTGCAACACGACCTGCCCGAAAAGTCCCGGGCGTCCGCCTTCGGCCGGTCCGAGTCCGTTCTGCAATTGGCCTGGGTGATCGGCGGCGCCATCGGTGTGCTGATCTATACCGACCTCTGGGTCGGGTTCACCGCGATCAGCGCCCTGCTGATCCCCGGGCTGGCCCAGACCCTGGTGAGCTACAACGGAGGCTCATTGATCCCGGGCCTCGGCGGCAACCGGCCCGTACTAGCCGAACAGGAAGGACCACGGCCCGATCCCGCGGCAATGCCCGGGGCGCGCCAAGGACGGATATGAAACGAGTTCTCGCACTGTTGGCAGTCGTCGCGGTGCTGTCTGCGACGGCCACCGGTGTCCTGGTCTGGCGGATGACGCGGCACCAGGGCCCCGACTTCCCCGAGATCAGCGCCTTCACCGACGGCCAGCTGGCCCGGGTCGGGCCGTACCGCTACTGCGACGTGCACCTGAAGGCATGCGACGTCCCCGCGACGACGGGCGAGCTGCACGTGACGGCGCGGCATCCCATTCAGCTCTCGGTGCCGCAGGCCATCGCACGCGCACCGTGGGTGCTGCTGCTCGCCTACGAGGACGGCGGCTCGGCAGTGAGCGAGTTTCGGCCGGACAAGCGGCTGGCCGTGACGATCCCGACCGTCGACCCGCATCACGGCAAGCTGCTCGGGCTCGCCGTCCAGCTGCCCACGCTGGCAAGGGATTCCGACGGCAACGAGTTCCCGCTGCCGCACGCCGAATGGTCGGTGCGGACCGTCTGGCCGTAACCGCCGAATGGCCACTTGTCGCACGGGTTTTCGCGATTTCCGCGTCACAGGTGGCCACTCGGCGTAGGGGTCAGGCGCCGTGGCCGATCGGCACCTGTTCGCCCGCACGGACCGGGCCGGGTGGTGTGCCGTCACCGAAAGGCCTGCCGTCCAACGCTTCCCGGCCGTGCGGCGTGAGCCAGTCGGCCAGCTCGGGACCCTTCGGCACGATCCGCGTCGGATTGATGTCCGCATGCACGATGTAGTAGTGCTGCTTGATCTGCACGAAGTCGACGGTGTCGCCGAAGCCCGGCGTCTGGAACAGATCCCGGGCGTACGCCCACAGCACCGGCATCTCGGTGAGCTTGGACCGGTTGCATTTGAAGTGCCCGTGGTAGACGGGGTCGAACCGGGCCAGCGTGGTGAACAGCCGTACGTCGGCCTCGGTGATGGTGTCCCCCACCAGATAACGTTGGCCACTGAGCCTTTCGGTCAGCCAGTCCAGCGCGGCGAACAGCCGGTCGTAGGCGGCGTCGTACGACTGCTGCGAGCCCGAGAACCCGCAGCGATAGACGCCGTTGTTGACCTCGGTATAGATGCGACGCGCCACCTCGTCGATCTCGGCGCGTAGGTGCTCCGGGTACAGCTGCGGCGCACCGGGACGGTGATAGGCCGTCCATTCGGTCGACAGATCCAGCGTCAGCTGTGGGAAGTCGTTGGTCGCCACCGCGCCGGTCGGCACGTCGACGATCGCCGGCACCGTGATGCCCTTGGGGTAGTCCGGGTCGCGCTTGAAGTACGCGTCCTGCAGCCGCGGGATCTTCAGCACCGGGTCCACACCGCCGGGGTCCAGGTCGAACGTCCAGCTGCGCTGATCGTGCGTCGGACCGCAAAAGCCAATGGAGAGCACATCTTCCAGGCCCAGCAGCCGACGAACGATGATCGCGCGGTTGGCCCACGGGCAGGCCCTGGCCACGATCAGCCGGTACCTGCCGGCTTCGACGGGGTACCCGTCACGGCCATCGGCAGTGATCCGGGTGCTGATGTAGTTCGTGTCGCGGGTGTATTCAGTACCTGGGTTGACGTAGGACACGTCCCCAGTCTGCCCGCCCAAAGTTGGCTTGTGTGCGAGAAATCAGTCGAGTTTCGAACACAAGCCAACGTTCGGCGCAGGGATCAGGCGTCGAGCTCGCGCGCGACGGCCTTGACCACCTCGGACACCTTGCGGGCGGTCTTCTTGTCCGGGTAACGGCCCCGGCGCAGCTCGGACTGCACCGCATCCTCGAGGAGCGTGATCATGTCCGACACCATGCCGTGCAGCTCGTCGGGCGTGTGCTTGTGCTCAGGGGCCGACGCCTCGCGACGCGTGCGCGACAGGCTCGGCGGCGGGTCGATCAGCTTGAGGCTCAGCGCCTGCGGACCGCGGCGCCCGGCGGCGACGCCGAACTCGACGCGCTGACCGGCCTTGAGACCTTCGACCCCGTCGGGCAGCGCCGAAGACCGGACGTAGACGTCCTCGCCCTCTTCCTGAGAGAGGAAGCCGAAGCCCTTCTCCGTGTCGTACCACTTAACCCGGCCGCTTGGCACTGGTCTCACCTGCTCGTTCTCAACATGCGGTTACATAACGAAAGCGCCCCACCGACGCAGGACGCGTTGACGTTGATTCTACTCGGCCACCTCAGATCACAGCATCCCCATTACTCAGTAGACTGAAGGTTCTACCTGTAGGAGGTGACATGCGCCTGGTCCTGAACATCATTTGGCTGGTTTTCGGCGGCTTCTGGCTGGCGCTCGGTTACTTCCTCGCCGCCCTCATCTGCTTCATTCTCATCGTCACCATCCCGTTCGGCGTCGCCGCGGCGCGCATCGGCGTGTACGCGCTGTGGCCGTTCGGCCAGACGGTCGTCGACAAGCCCGGCCCGCGCCCGGGTGCGCTGGTCGGCAATGTGATCTGGCTGGTGCTGTGCGGTTGGTGGTTGGTGCTCGGCCACATCGCCACGGCCATCGCCCAGGCCCTGACCATCGTGGGTATCCCCCTGGCCCTGGCCAACCTCAAGCTGATCCCGGTGTCGCTACTGCCGCTCGGCAAGCAGATCGTGCCGGTCGATCAGGCGCACCCCGCACCAGCCTGGCAGCAATGACGCTCACGCCCCTCGGCCTGCCCACCGTCGCACGGCCCGTCGGTTCAGCACCGGAATCCGGGCCGCTGATCGATACGTACGGCCGCGTCGCCGCCGACCTGCGGGTGTCGCTCACCGACCGCTGCAACCTGCGCTGTACCTACTGCATGCCGGCCGAGGGCCTGGACTGGCTGCCCGGCGCCGACCTACTCACTCTCGAAGAGCTCACCCGGCTGATCCGGGTGGCCGTGACCCGTCTGGGCATCACCGGCGTGCGGTTCACCGGCGGCGAGCCGCTGCTGTCTCCGCATCTGGAGGACGTGGTCGCAGCGGCGGCCGCACTCGAGCCGCGTCCGGCGATCGCCGTCACGACCAACGGGATCGGACTGGCCAAGCGCGCCGCGGCATTGAAGAAGGCCGGGCTCAATCGCGTCAACGTCTCACTGGACACCCTCGACCCGGACCGGTTCGCGGCCATCACCCGGCGCCGGCGCCTCCCCGAGGTGCTCGACGGCCTGACTGCCGCGAAGGACGCCGGGCTGAGCCCGGTGAAGGTCAACGCGGTGCTCGATCCGCAGACGGGCCTGGACGACGCCCCCGCGCTGTTGCGCTTCTGTCTCGAGCACGGGTACCAGCTCCGGATCATCGAGCAGATGCCGCTGGATGCCGGGCACCACTGGGAGCGCGGTTCGGTCCTGCAGGCCGAGCAGATTCTGGCGGCCCTGCGCGCCGAATTCACCCTGCGCCCGGACCCGGCGCCGCGGGGTTCGGCACCTGCTGAGCTCTGGCAGGTCCACGACGACGGGGCGGTGCTCGGCACCGTCGGCGTCATCGCGTCGGTCTCCGCCGCGTTCTGCGGCACGTGTGACCGCACCCGGCTCACGGCCGACGGTCAGGTGCGCAGCTGTCTGTTCTCCCAGCAGGAGACGGACCTGCGCGCGTTGCTGCGGGGCGGCGCCGACGACGATGCGCTGGAGGCCGCCTGGCGGGCGGCGATGTGGGCCAAGCCGGCAGGGCACGGCATCAACGATCCGGGGTTCGTCCAGCCGGACCGCCCGATGAGTGCGATCGGCGGCTGAGGTTGACCGAATTGCTGGTGACGGTGCGCTATTTCGCCGCCGCGAAGGCCGCAACCGGAATCGAGACCGAAACGTTGCGGCTTCCTGAGGGTGGAACCGTCCGCGATCTGGTGGACTCCATTGGTACGCGTGGGGCAGATGTGGCAAAAGTGCTGACACGCTGCTCGTTTCTGCGCGACGGCGTCGCTGTGCGCGATCTGAACTCCGCGCTCGCAACAGCTCAGACGGTCGATGTGTTACCCCCCTTCGCCGGCGGCTAATTGTGAAATGCCTCACATAACGAATCGATAACGACCTGGCTGTGGTGCCGCTGACCGGCGTCAATACCTGCGAAAACGCCGAAACAGCCAGCGGCTTTAAAGTCCTCTCATAATTTGCCCTGGCCCGAAACGCCCAAAATCCGCCGAAGTGACGGAACCCACCGGACCCGATACCGTCGTCTCTCAAGCCAGAGCGACCCTTTGGCACCCGCACTTGAAACGCCTAGCTCCATCCATCAAGTGCGGCCGACGACAAACCGTGGATGGAGGCGGGGGACCCAACCGGTCCACCGAAGAAATCAGGACCAGGAGCCTCGGCTCCTTGGGGTGAAGCCTGCTTTGCAGGCCGGGCAACCTCTCCAGCCCGAACCCGACAGCTGACCTCGCAGGCGTTGACGAGAGGACTGCTTTTCTATGAGTGGACGCCACCGTAAACCGACCACGTCCAGCGTCAGCGTTGCGAAGATCGCCTTCACCGGCGCTGTTCTCGGCGGTGGCAGCATCGCCCTCGCCGCTCAGGCGAGCGCAGCGACCGACGGCGAATGGGACCAGGTAGCCCGCTGCGAGTCCGGCGGCAACTGGGCCATCAACACCGGCAACGGCTACCAGGGCGGCCTGCAGTTCTCGCCGAGCACTTGGAGCGCACACGGCGGTGGCGAGTACGCCCCGGCCGCGAACATGGCCAGCAAGGACCAGCAGATCGCCGTCGCCGAGCGCGTCCTGGCCCGCCAGGGCCGTGGCGCCTGGCCCGTCTGCGGCACCGGCCTCTCCAGCTCCACCCCGCGCAACGTGGTGAACACCCCGAAGCCGGCCCCGGCCGTCACGCTGGACAACCCTGAGCTCAACACCCCGGCCGATCCGGCGCCGGTGCAGGAAGCCGCCGCTCCGCTGGACGCACCCGCACCTGAGGCCCCCGAGGGTCCCGCGATCGTCAACGTCGTCAACGAGGTCCCCGCCCCCGAGGCGCCGGTCCTGGACGTGCCCGAGGCCCCCGCGCCCGAGGCTCCCGTCGTCGAAGCACCTGCCCCGGAAGCCCCGGTCGAGGCCCCGGCGCCCGTGATCCAGGCCGCCAACTGGGACACCACCGAAGCCCCCGCCGAGCCCGGCGTCTGGGCACTGCACGCCAAGCAGGACCTGCCGGCCGACCCGGCCCCGGTCGTCGACGCACCGGCTCCGGTTGCTGACGCCGCGGCCCCGGCCCCCGCGCCGGCTGCCCCCGCCGCGCTGCAGACCCCGCCGAACGGCACGCCGCACCTGGCCAGCCCGACCAACCTGCCTCCGGGTTCGACCATGGAGCCGACCGACACCGGCGACAGCGCCAACATGAGCTACCTCAAGCAGCTGTGGCACGCGGTCCAGAACAACGACATCTCGGGACGTGACGCTCTGCTCGCCGTCGCCTCGACGCGGACCGGCACCCCGGGTGGCAGCGTCCCGGCTCCGCCGAACGCTCCGGCGCCCGGCCCGGCCCCGGTTGCCGACATCGCCCCGGCTCCGGCCCAGTAACACCGACAAACAGAAATCGCCCCGGTCATCGACCGGGGCGATTTCTTTTTGCCGAGTGGCCAGTTACGGCACGGATATACGTCGAACGCGGGTCGTAAGTGGCCGGTCGGCGGAAGTCAGGCGGAGCCGACCCATTCTTCGGTGCCGTCGGTGAAGAACTGGTGCTTCCAGACCGGCAGCCGCTCCTTGACGGTGTCGACCAGTAGCGCGCAGGTCCGGAACGCAGCGGCGCGGTGATCGGCCGAGACCGCCGCGACGAGGGCCGCGTCGCCGATGTTGAGGACGCCGATCCGGTGGCTGACCGCGATGGCCCGCACGCCTTCGGAGGCGGCGGCGACCTCGGCGGCGACCTCGGCCAGTACCTCCGCGGCCGACGGGTGCGCCGAGTACTCCAGGCGCGTCACCCCACGGCCGCCGTCGTGATTGCGCACGACGCCGGCGAAGCTGACGACCGCTCCCGCGCCGCTGTGGTCGACCAGCGCCTCGTGGGAGGCGACGTCGATCGGCGATTCACTGAGGTCGGCACGGAGCACGATCACCCGGCATGGTCCTTTCCGCTGAGCTGGTCGAGCGCATGGTCCAGCACCCCGGCCAGCACGCCCAGCCCGTCCTTCACTCCCCCGGACGAACCCGGCAGGTTGACGATCAACGTCCGGCCGGCGACGCCGCACACACCACGGGACAGCACCGAGGTCGGGACGTGCGGCAGGCCGGACTGGCGGATCGCATCGGCCAGCCCGGGAATCTGGTAGTCCAGGACCTCGAGGGTGGCTTGCGGGGTGGCGTCGGTCGGGGAGATTCCCGTGCCACCTGAGGTGAGGACGACGTCCACGTCGTCGGCAATGGCGCGGCGCAGTTCAGCGCCGACCGGCGCGCCGTCGGTGACGACGACCGGTCCGGGCACGTCGAACCCGCGCTCAGCGAGCCAGGTGACGATCAGCGGGCCGGTGCGGTCCTCGTAGACGCCGGCGGCGGCCCGGGTCGAGGCGATGACGACGCGAGCGGTACGGCTCACGCCGGCTCCCAGAGACCGGTCTTGCCGCCCTCCTTGCGCAGCACCCGGATGTCATCGATGCGCGCGGCCGGGTCGACGGCCTTGATCATGTCGTACAGCGTCAGCGCCGCGACGCTGACGGCGGTGAGGGCTTCCATCTCGACGCCGGTGCGGTCGGTGGTGCGCACCGTCGCGGTGATTCCGATATCGGCAGCACCCGCACTCGTCTCGAAGGCCACCTCGACCTTGGTCAGCGCCAGCTGGTGGCACAGCGGGATCAGGTCGCTCGTGCGCTTGGCGGCCATGATGCCGGCGACGCGGGCCGTCGCGAGGGCGTCGCCCTTGGGCAGGCCACCGCTGGTGATGAGGTCGACGACGTCAGCGCGGGTGTGCAGGACGCCCGCCGCGACGGCGGTCCGTCGGGTGGCGTCCTTGGCGGACACGTCCACCATGTGGGCCGCACCCGATTCGTCCAGGTGCGAGAGCTCCACGGCTACTTGTTGACGACGGTGACCGGGTGCATGTACGGCAGCCGCTCGGCCGGCAGCGGGAACTCCACGTCACCGAACGGAGACAGGGCGCCGGTACGGTCCGTCGCGAGCTCACTGACGGCGTGATCGTCGTCGGCCACCTCGGGCCAGCCGTTGTCGACGTACTGGTTCTTCTTCTTCTCAGCCACGGATGACATTGTGGCAGGCGCCGCGCCCGCTGGCGAGGCCGGGAGGCTGCTTTACGCTGGTCAGCAATGATCGACGAATCCCCGGGTGTGCCGCTGGGCTCCTGGCTGGCCGACATGTCGGATGCGCAGCTGGTACAGCTGCTCAGCGCCCGACCTGACCTCACCCAGCCGCCACCGGCGACCCTGTCGGCGCTGGCCGCCCGGGCCCAGTCCCGGCAGTCGGTCAAAGCCGCGACGGACGATCTCGATTTCCTGCAGCTGGCGGTGCTGGACGCGCTGCTGACGCTGCAGGCCACCAGCATCGCCGTGCCGACCGGAGCCCTGTTCAAACTGCTGGCCGGCCGGGCCACCAAGAAGATCGTCACCTCGGCGCTCGACGAGCTGCGGACCCGCGGGCTGGTGTGGGGCGACACCTCGGTGCGGGTGGTCTCGGAGGCGGCGTCGGTGCTGCCCTGGCATCCGGGGCAGGTCACGGTCGAAGACCCTGACGGCGACGGCATCGCCGGGAAGCTGGCCGGTATCGATACCCCGCAGCGCGATCTGCTGGAGCGGCTGGCCGACGGATCACCGATCGGCCGAACCAAGGACGCGGCCCCCGGCACGCCGGACGACCGCCCGGTGCCACAGCTGATCGCGGCCGGACTGCTGCGCCGGATCGATGACGAGACGGTGATCCTGCCGCGACTCGTCGGCCAGGTGCTGCGCGGTCAGCCACCGGGGCCGACGACGTTGACTCCACCGGCTCCGTCGTCGCCCGTGCTGGCGCCGGCGGACGTCGATGCTGCGGCGGCCGGCTCGGCCATCGACCTGCTGCGCGAGGTCGAGCTGGTCCTCGAAACTCTCTCGGCCACACCGGTTCCCGAGCTGCGCAGCGGCGGCCTCGGGGTGCGCGACGCCAAGCGGCTGACCAAGGTCACCGGCATCGACGAAGGGCGGCTGTCGCTGATCCTTGAGCTGTGCGCGTCGGCCACGCTGATCGCGTCGGGCATCCCGGACTCCGACGACTACGACGACGGCCCCTACTGGGCGCCCACCGTGGCCGCGGACCGGTTCATCGAATCGAGCGCCGCGACGCGCTGGCATCTGCTGGCCACCACCTGGCTGGACCTGCCGGGCCGGCCCGGCCTGGTGGGCAAGCGTGGCCCTGACGGCAAGCCCTATGCCGCCCTGACCAATGCGCTGTACTCGTCGGCGGCTCCGCTGGACCGCCGGCTGCTGCTGACGGTGCTCGCCGAGCTGCCGCCGGGCAGCACCATGGACACTGCCGCGGCGTCCGCCGCGATGCTCTGGCGCCGGCCGCGCTGGACCGCCCGGCTGCAACCCGAGCCCACCGACGAATTGCTCACCGAGGCACACGCTTTGGGCATGATCGGCCGCGGCGCCGTCGCCGGCCCCATCCGGCTGCTGCTGGCGGGTGCGCCCGAAGAAGAGGTCACCGCCGCGATGGCCGCGGCACTGCCCGACCCCATCGACCATTTCCTGCTGCAGGCCGACCTGACGGTCGTCGTCCCCGGACCGCTGGAACGCGACCTCGCCGATCAGCTGGCGGTCGTCGCCGACATCGAATCCGCCGGCGCGGCAACGGTGTATCGCATCAGCGAGCAGTCCATCCGGCGTGCCCTGGACACCGGCAGGACCGCCAGCGAGATCCACACCCTGTTCGCCCGGCACTCCAAAACGCCGGTGCCGCAAGGCCTCAGCTACCTCATCGACGACGTGGCCCGGCGGCACGGACAGCTGCGGGTGGGCATGGCATCGTCGTTCGTGCGGTGTGAGGACCCCGCCCTGCTGGCACAGGCACTGGCCTCCCCCACCCTCGAGCAGTTGAGCCTGCGGGCCCTGGCCCCCACCGTCGCGGTGTCCCCGGCCCCGATCGCCGACGTGCTCGCCGGCCTGCGCACCGCGGGCTTCGCCCCGGCCGCCGAGGACTGGTCGGGCACCATCGTCGACCTGCGCCCGCTCGGCACGCGGGTGTCCACACCGATACACCGTCGCAGCTTCCGGCACCCGCAGCCGCCGAACCCGAAGACGCTCGGCGCGATCGTCGCCGTCCTGCGCCAGACTGGCCGCGGGGGCAACGGCGAGCGACTCGATCCGGCCGCGGCGATCTCGCTGCTCACCGATGCCGCCGTGACCCAGTCGTCGGTGGTGATCGGCTACGTCGACGCCGCCGGGGTCGCCACGCAGCGGGTGGTGTCGCCGGTCAACGTCCGCGGCGGCCAGCTGACCGCCTACGACCCGGCCGCCGGCCGGGTCCGCGAATTCGCCATCCACCGGGTGACCTCGGTGGTGGCGCCGGACTGACGGAATCTGGGCCACTCCGAGAAGTCTGGATAATGGATCGGATGGCCTGCGAGCGAGTAATGGAATGGATCGCACATGACTGACGGACCCCTGATCGTTCAGTCGGATAAAACCGTGCTGCTCGAGGTCGACCATGCGCTGGCCGGGGCGGCGCGGGCGGCGATCGCGCCGTTCGCCGAGCTGGAGCGTGCGCCCGAGCACGTGCACACCTACCGGATCACGCCCTTGGCGCTGTGGAACGCGCGCGCCGCGGGCCACGACGCCGAGCAGGTGGTCGACGCGCTGGTGTCGCACTCCCGCTACGCGGTGCCGCAGCCGCTGCTGGTCGACATCGTCGACACCATGGGCCGATACGGGCGCCTGCAGCTGGTGAAGCATCCCGCGCACGGGCTCACCTTGGTGAGCTTCGACCGCGCGGTGCTCACCGAGGTGCTGCGCAACAAGAAGATCGCCCCGATGCTGGGCGCCCAGATCGACGACGACACCGTCATCGTCCACCCGTCCGAGCGCGGCCGCGTCAAGCAGATGCTGCTCAAGATCGGTTGGCCCGCCGAGGATTTGGCGGGTTACGTCAATGGCGAAGCGCACCCGATCACGCTGGAAGAGGACGGCTGGAAGCTGCGCGACTACCAGGAGCTGGCCGCGGATTCGTTCTGGGCGGGCGGCTCCGGCGTCGTGGTCCTCCCCTGCGGCGCGGGCAAGACCATGGTCGGCGCGGCGGCGATGGCCAAGGCCGGGGCGACGACGCTGATCCTGGTCACCAACACCGTCGCCGGCCGGCAGTGGAAGCGCGAACTGATCGCGCGCACCTCACTGACCGAAGAGGAGATCGGCGAATACTCCGGTGAACGCAAGGAGATTCGGCCCGTCACCATCGCGACGTATCAGGTCATCACCCGGCGCACCAAGGGCGAATACAAGCACCTGGAACTGTTCGACAGCCGCGACTGGGGCCTGATCATCTACGACGAGGTGCACCTGCTGCCCGCACCGGTGTTCCGGATGACGGCCGATCTGCAGTCCCGGCGCCGACTTGGCTTGACCGCCACCCTGATTCGCGAAGACGGCCGCGAAGGCGACGTCTTCTCCCTGATCGGGCCCAAGCGGTACGACGCCCCGTGGAAGGACATCGAGGCGCAGGGCTGGATCGCGCCGGCCGAGTGCGTCGAGGTGCGGGTCACCATGACCGAGAACGAGCGCATGACGTACGCGACGGCCGAACCCGAGGAGCGCTACAAGCTGTGCTCGACGGCGCATACCAAGATCGCGGTGGTGAAGTCGATCCTGGCCCGTCATCCTGATGAACCGACCCTGGTGATCGGCGCTTATCTGGACCAGTTGGAGGAACTCGGCCAGGAGTTGGACGCCCCGGTGATCCAGGGCTCGACCAAGAACGCCGAACGCGAAGCGCTGTTCGATCAGTTCCGACGCGGTGAGGTGCGCACCCTGGTGGTGTCGAAGGTCGCCAACTTCTCCATCGACCTGCCGGAAGCGTCTGTGGCCGTTCAGGTTTCGGGCACCTTCGGGTCGCGACAGGAAGAGGCCCAGCGCCTGGGCCGGTTGCTGCGCCCGAAGGCCGACGGTGGCGGCGCAGTGTTCTACTCGGTGGTCTCGCGCGACAGCCTCGACGCCGAGTACGCCGCACACCGGCAGCGCTTCCTGGCCGAGCAGGGGTACGGCTACGTCATCAAGGACGCCGACGACCTGCTGGGGCCCGCTATCTAGTCAGTCCCAGCAATCAGGGCATAGGCTCTTCGCAGTTCGCCGATTGCGGAGGTCACAGATGACGTACGACTACGACTGGCTGGTCATCGGGTCCGGTTTCGGCGGCAGCGTCTCGGCGCTGCGCTTGGCCGAAAAGGGTTACCGCGTAGCGATTCTCGAATGCGGGCGGCGCTTCGAGGATGCCGACTTCGCGGACGAGACCAAGGACGCCAAGAATTACTACTGGGCGCCGCAGCTCGGGATGCGCGGCATCCTGCGGCTGACGCTGTTCAAGGACATCTTCATCGGCTCGGGCTGCGGTGTCGGTGGTGGCAGCCTCGGCTACGCGAACACGCTCTACCGGGCCTTCCCGAATTTCTACGAGAGCTCGCAGTGGAAGGGCCTGGCCGACTGGGAAACCGAGCTGGCGCCGCACTACGACGAGGCCGAACGGATGCTGGGCGTCGTCGAGTACGACGACGACGGGCCGGCAGACCTGCTGTTGCAGGAGTACGGCAAGTCGATCGGTGTCGGCGACACCTACCGCCGCGCGCATGTGGGCGTGTTCCTCGGGCAGCCGGGCCGGACGGTGCCGGACCCGTATTTCGGCGGCGACGGACCCGACCGGACGGGCTGCATCAAATGCGGTTCGTGCATGGTCGGCTGTCGCCACGGTGCGAAGAACACGTTGCGGAAGAACTACCTGTGGTTCGCCGAGAAGCTCGGGGTCCGCATTTTCAGCGAGCGCGCGGTGACCGACATCAAGCCGCTCGATGACGACGGTTCAGCGGGATATGAAGTGACACACCGCAAGAGTGGCGCATTGGGCAAGCGCACCAGCGAGACGCTGCGTGCCCGCGGCGTCGTCGTCGCGGCCGGGGCCTTGGGCACCAACCGGCTGCTGCAGCGCTGCAAGCTCAGCGGTTCGCTGCCGAACATCTCCGACCGCCTCGGGTATGTGGTGCGCACCAACAGCGAATCGATCATGGCGGTGATGGCGCCCGAGGGCTACCCCGACGACTTCACCCACTCGATCGCAATCACGTCGAGTATCTACACCGACCCGACCACCCACATCGAGGTCGTCACGTACGGCAAGGGCGGCGACACCCAGTCGATGCTGTTCAACCTGATGATCGAGGCCGGCAAGCGCGGCACCAGGCCACTTCATTTCCTGGCCGCCGCGGCGAAGAACCCGAAGGCAGCCCTGGCCGCATGGAAGATCAAGGGCACCTCACGCCGCACGATCATCCTGCTGGTCATGCAGTCCATCGACAACGCGATGCGCCTGAAGGTCAAGATGCGGCTGCCGAACGGAAACGTCGCGCTGACGACCGAGCAGGACCCGCTCAACCCCAACCCGGATTTCGTGCCGGCCGCCTACGACGCGGCGAAATGGTTCGCTCGGCGGATGGGCGGCGTTCCGTACACCGGCGTGACGGAGGGCATCTTCGCGATCCCGTCGACGGCCCACATCCTCGGCGGCGCGGTGATCGGCGCCTCTCCGGAGACGGGTGTGGTCGACAGCCGCAACCACGTGTTCGGCTATGAAAACCTGCTGGTCACCGACGGTGCGGCCGTCCCGGCGAATGTGGGTGCCAATCCGAGTCTGACCATCACCGCGCTCGCCGAGCGCGCGATGACGTCCATTCCACCTAACGCGCAGGCTGTTTGACCACCGTCAGCAGCACCACCGAGTCGGCGAGCGCCTTCAGGCTGTGCCGGGTGGACGGGATGATGAGGTGGTCGCCGGCCATACCGTCCCAGCTGGCCTGCTCGGCGACGAGCCGCACTCGGCCCAGCAGTACCTGAAGGGTGGCCTCGCCGGGGCTCTCGTGTTCGGCCAACTCATTGCCGTCGGCGAGAGCGATCAGCGTCTGCCGCAACGCGTGCTCGTGGCCGCCGAAGATCGTGTGAGCACTGCGCCCACCGTTCCCATCCCGCGCGATGTCCAGATGCTGGCGCGCCAGAGCGGTCAGCGAGATTTTCTCCATGAGTCAAATATCCGCTTCAGCAATGCCCACCGGAACCGTTTGGCGGTTTAAATCACGCGCAGCGAATCCCCCTCGTTGGGGAAGCGACGGCCCAGTGCGTCGAGCATCCGCTGCACCTCCATGAGTCGCCGACGCAGGGCGAGCAGAGTGTCCGACGGAAGCTCCGACCCCGCTGCCGCGGTGCCTTGCGCACGTCGGGATCGCCGCTCCACCAACGTCATCTGGTCTTCCAGATCGGCGATCTCGTCCAGCAACAGCGCCGCGAACAGGCGTGATTGAGCCAGGTCGGCGCGGTGGGCGGGACGGGGCTGCGTATCGACGCGCGGCCGGCCGCTCACGACGCCCTGGCGCACCGTGCGCCGGGTGGCCGTGGCATTGGAGGGGATCGGCACCGGGGCGGCTCGGCGTCCGGTTTCGCGCATCGTCGGCAACATGGCGCAATGATCACCGAGACTGCACCTTTGCGCTACCAGCCGTTCATCTGCCAGACCGGAAGCGGACACCTTCGGGTAAAGGTCAGCGGAGCGCGGTGGGCCGCCCGAAACGGGCCTGCACGCCCGGCGAGAACAGCGCGCGCAACGGCGGCCCCACCGGCACCACACCGCTGGCGGGCACCAGATCGTCGGTCAGCTCGATCAGCTCGGCCTGCCGTAGCGGCCAGGTCGGATGCGCATTGGGGACCCACCACGTCCGGCCTGCCTTGCGGGTGTGCGCGCCCCACCGAGCGGTCAGCCACACCTCCAACGCCGTGGGTTCGACGGGCTCCCCGATCGCCAGTTCCGCCAGGCTGCGCAGGCCCCGCTCCGGCCACCGGCGCGTGCCCGCATAGGTGATCCGGTCACCGGTGCGGGTGACCCGCAGCTTGGCCCAGGTGTACGGGACACCCATGCCGAGCCTCGTCATCCCGACGACCGCCAGCCGCGTCGTCTCCAGCGACCGGAACAGCACGCCGTGCCGGCCCGCGGCGTCCACCGAATACAGCCGCACGTTGGTTTCGGCGAAGGCGCCGAAGTACGGCAACGGCACTCTGCCGGCCACCGCGGAGCGGTGCATGACGAACGGGATCAGGCCGACGTACGTCAGCCCGTCGATGAACACGTCGGGCTCGGTGCCGGGCGGATACAGGTGCGCGACGGTCGCCGGATCGACCGGCCAGTGCAGGAACGTGAGGTCGCCCCAGAACTGTTCGACCCACACCGGCGGCGGCAGCGGCGGGGCGTCGACCAGGAAGTCGCTCACGTTGTCATCCTCACCCGCCCGACGGCTCCGCCGCCAGTTGAGGTCACGCGGCCGCGGGGCCGGCGGCCAGGATCCGTTCGTAGTTCCACGCGGTGGGCGGAGTGATGCTCGGCGGAGTCCAGTCGGTGACCCACCGGCCCTGGGGGTGGGCCACTTCGACGGGTGCCACTCCGAGCGTCCGCTGGACCGCGCCGTACGGTTTCGGCAGCAGCGCTTCCCATGGCGCCGCCATCAGCAGATCGGCCCTTCGGCCACGCTCGACGGCTTGGCGGTAGTACCGCAACTTGAACGGCACCGACGCACCCGGCAGCGTGAGCGCACCGAACCAGCCCAGCTTCTCCAACGGTCCGGCGGGTTCCATTTGCCCGCAATGGAATCCGATGTTGGCCATCTCGCCTGCGATGTCCGGGCCGTAGCCCCCGATGGTGTGGAACATGTCGTGCAGCGCGGTGCCGCGCACGACCATGTAGTAGAAGTCGTCGTCCCAGTTGTTCTTCTCGGCGATGGGCCGGATGGTCTCGGCCTCGCCGAAAACGCCCGCATCGAGCTTGTTGGTGTTGAGGAAGCTCAGGTAGGCGTGGCCGAGACTGCCGAACGGCAGCGACGCCAGGTACTCCCGGTCGTTCAGGACGGCGAGCAGATCTGGCTTGTCCCGGAACAGCTTGCGCCCGTTGGGATGTGACCGCACCTGGTAGTAGGCGCGCGCGAGGATGGGCGCTTCCATGCCGAGGAAGGCCTCATAGATATCGGTGTGATATTTGGCGTCGATGAGCATTCGCCAGGCTTTCAACCACGGCGTCCACGTCGTCTTATCTGGGACAACGCCACCGCTGCGTCCATATTCGGTCGGCCCTGGCACATGTTCATTCACCTGAATCCAGCCTCCACATTGAGTGATTCAACCGAATTCGATAATCAGACACACGACGACATATGTCAACATATTGGTCATGTGCTGGAGAATGTGGTGATGGCGCGGAACACGAAGGACGGCCCCGCCCCCAAACGCGGCCGGGGCCGCCCCACGGGAGGCGGAAACAGCGCACCTCAGGCGCAAACCCAGATCCTGGATGCCGCGGAACGACTCTTCATCCGGCAGGGTTTCGCGGCGACCACGATGGAGGCCATCGCCCTGGAAGCCGGATACAGCAGGGCTGTGATGTACCGGCATTTTCGCAACCGCGATCAATTGCTGGAGGCCCTCGTGGTCCGCGTGACGCTGACCCAGATAACCCAGATGGCCGCCCGGCTACTGATGCTGCAGGACCTCGCCGAGATCATGACCGAGTCGCTCGTCATCGTCGCCACCGAGGTACGTCAGAATCCGATTCTGCGGGTCCTGTCAGAGCACGACGAGAAATCAAGCGTCGCAACGCTTATCGTGACGGCGCCGAACCTGGTCACGCTGCTCGGCTCGATGTACGAGGGCCTGTTCAAGGCGCAGGTGATCAGCATGCGGCCGGGACTGCAACCCGCCGACGCCGCGCAGTACGTCCTGGGCGTGGCACTGAGCCTGCTGATGGATGTGATCCCCGGGGCCGACGACGCGGCCCAGGTACGTCGATACGTCCGGGTCTTCGTGTTACCGGCGTTGCTCGCCGAACCACCGGCAGCAGAGCCGGTGTTTCCGCAGTAGCGACGACGCCCTAACTCAGCGCGGGGATGACCTCGCGCTCGAATGCCTCGATGCTCGACCGGTCGTACGCGGCTTCCGGGAAATACAGGATCGCGTACTCACACCCGAGATCTTTGATCTTCTGCAGCTTCGAGACGACCTGTTCGGTTGTGCCGCAGGCAGAGTCGGGCGAGGTCAGGTTCTTGACCATCGCGTCGACGGCAGCCTCATGCGCGACAGCGACCTGCCGCTCCCGGATGCGCGCGATGCGGGCCGCGACGTCGGCCTCGGAGTCACCGATCACGACGTTGAAGTTGGCCGACCTGACGATGCCGTCGTAGTCGGTGCCGACCTCGCGGCAATGCTGTTGCAGCACTTCGGATTTGTGCGCGAAACCGTCGGGCTCGGAGGTGAAGTTGGTGTACTGCGCGTACTTCGCGGCGATCCGCAGCGTCACCTTCTCCCCGCCGCCCGCGATCCACAGCGGAATCCCGCCGGTCTGCAACGGCTTGGGCTGCACGATGGCACCGTCGACCTGGTAGTGCTTGCCGTCGAAGCTCACCACGCCGTCGCGCCAGGCCGCGCGCATGATCTGCACGCCTTCGTCGAGCCGGGCCAGCCGTACCCCGGCCGACGGGAAACCGTAACCGTAAGCGCGCCACTCATGTTCGTACCAGCCGCCGCCGATGCCCATCTGGACCCGGCCGCCGGAGATGATGTCGGTGGTCGCGGCGACCTTCGCCAGATATGCGGGGTTGCGGTAGCTGATCGCCGTGCACATCTGGCCCAGCTTGATGCGATTGGTGGTCGCCGCGTAGGCCGCCATCAGCGTCCATGCCTCGTGCGTGGCCTCCGCGGTCGGCATCGGCACGGTGTGGAAATGGTCGTACACCCACAGCGAATCCCACGGTCCGGCGTCGGCGTACGCGGCGAGGTCGCGCATCACCTGCCATTGATCCTGCGGGGCGATCCCCACCAGATCGAGACGCCAACCTTGCGGGATGAACAGTCCGAAGCGCATGGCCCCGACTTTAGGCCGCACGACGATCAAGCGGCGAGGAACGAGCCGCGATGAGGAGTGCGGCAAATCAGACCCGGCCGTACGACGATCAAGCGGGGAAAAGAAACAGCGTCGGGGACCACGCCGCCGCGGCCTTAGGCTGAAGAAATGGCACCCGAATTGCGCGTCGACCCGCAGGTCCTGACAACCGCGGCGAGCACAATGACGTCGTGCGGTTCCGCCGTCGGCGAGCTCAAGCCGGGCGAGCCGCTGAATTCGGCCGCGTCCGGCATGTCCGGGCTCGCGACCGGGGCCGCCTGCCAACGCGTCGGCCCGCTGCTGAACACCGACGGCCAGAACCTCGGGAAGGCGGTCACGGGGTACGCCGACTCACTGCGCACCGCGGCGACCAAGTACCAGAACACCGATGCCGCGTCAGGTGGCGCCATCTGCAAGACCATGCCGGGACGCTGATCAGCCCGCGGCCCTACGGGGCCAGCAGCATCTTGTACTGCGCCGCCGTCTCCTGACGAGCCCCGGTGGCATCGGCATTGCGCACTGCGATGACGGTGTTGTTCAGCGCCGCAAAGCAATAGAACATCGAACCGTTGGTCATCGTCGGATCGATCTCGGATTGCACGCACCGGCTGCCCGGCAGGAAATCGACGGCATTGGCCGGGTGCGCCGACACCTCGACGCGCGCGGTGAGGTCGGCCAGGTCATCGACCAGTTTCTTCGCGGCCGCCGCATCTTTCACGCGATAGACGATCGTCTGGTTGTAGGTCATCTCCTGCAGGCCCGCTGCCGCGAACAACGGTGCGGCGCCGGTCGGCTCGTCCTGAAAGTGCAGCGCGGCCCGCGGCAGGTAGCTGCCGATCTTGGCGTCCGGCAGCCGCGAGGACGGCGGATCAGGGAAAGTCGGCGGCGACATGGTGTGCGACAGCAAGCCTGACGGATCCACGGCAAGCGTCGGTAGCTTCGCCGGGTCGGTCGGCACGAACTCGTCGATGCGCGGCATTTGCGCGTCCAACGCAACGCCGACGGCCGCTGCGGCACCATCCTGGTCCGGCCCGTAAACCAGCTGGGTGAGGACATACGGACCGTGCGGCGTGAACGAGTACAGCGTGACCGGCTGATCCGGGCCGGTGTTCAGGTTCGAGCTGTAGGTGGTGGCGCGCGCGTCCGGATGCCCGGTGATCGGTACCGGGTGATTCACCGTCGGCGACAGCCCGGCGACCGCACCGGCCAGATCCGCGGCCGCCGCAACGGCGGCGGCGGGGTCAGGGAACCGCAGGACGCCGTTCGTCAACCGCCACTGATCGGGGTCCTGCCGGTCGGATGCGAAGCCGTACAGCATGTGGTGCGCGGTGACGGTGCTCGCCACGGCGGCGGGCAAGATCGTGCCGAGGGCCGGCGCTCCGGTGATCACGACGGCCCGCGATTCACCGGGCACCACCATCTGCGGGTCGATTTCCCAGGGCCCGACGACGTCGTCGGCCATCCGCCGCGCATCGATCTGCGCCCCGGTGGACGCCGCTCCCGCCGTGCCCAGCGGAGGTGTCGGCGTCACCGGGAAGTTCCCGCTGCCGAGCAGGGTCGCGTCTACGACGGACGACGGCGGCCCGCCGCCCTGCTTCTCGGCCTGCCCGGGCTCGGTGTTGGCACAGCCGGCCACGACCAGCGCCACAAGCGACACCGCGATCAACCGGCGGTCCATGGCTCAGCCCGGCAGGCGGTTGTTGATCTTCAGGCCCGCGAACAACGCCAACACCAGCACGAAGAATCCGACTCGCGTCCAGCTGCCGCTGGCGTCGCCGCGGATGGTCTGGTAGCCGATCTGCTCCTGCAGATTGGCGTAGACGCGGGTCAGCTGGTCGAGGGTCTCGGCGCGGAACGACTCGCCGCCGGTCACCTTCGCGATCTTCTGCAGCGACAGGTCGTCGGTCGGGACCGGCACTTCCTGACCCTCGTAGGTGATGACGCCCGACGGCGTACCGAACGAGATCGTCGAGATCACGACGTCCTGGTCCTTGGCCGCCCGCGCCGCCGTCAGGGCGCCGCGGGGGTCGTTCGGGTCCGCCGGCACGGTTTCCTTACCGTCCGACATCAACACGATGTGGGCAGGCGGCGGACCGTCACCGCCACCCATCACCGCATCGAGGGTGGCGATGGCCTGCAACGCCGTGAAGATGCCTTCGCCGGTCGCGGTGCGCGGTGACGGCTCCAGAGTCTCGATGGTTCGCGCCACGACGTCGTGATCACTGGTCGGGGCCACCAACATCGTTGCGCTGGACGAGAACTGGACCAGGCCCACGCTGATCCCGTTGGTCAGGCCCTTCACGAACGTCTTGCCTGCGCTTTTCGCCGCCTCGATGCGGCTGGGTTTGACGTCGGTGGCGATCATCGACTCGGAGACGTCGATGACGAGCATGACGACGGCGCGGTTGCGCGGAATCCGGATGTCGTGGGTCGGTCCGGCCATGGCGGTGGTGAGCAGCACCAGCGAGGTCACCAGCAACACCGCCGGCACATGCCGCCACCGCGATTGCGTCTTCGGACGGGCCGCGACGACCTGCTCCAAGAGCTCGGTGTTGGCGAACCGCAGCACTCGCTTGCGCCGCGCCTTGCGCAGCAGCAGGTAGATCGCGACGGCCCCGATGACGGCGATCAGATAGAGGAAGAACCACGCACTGGAGAACCCGGACAGCGTCAGTGGCCCGACAAAGGGGATCTCCAACAGGCACTCTCCGTTGCGTTCGACGTCGATCGCTCAGACCGATATGGGGCAATCGTACCGACGCCGCCTTGCGGGGTTCTGAATGCGACATCCTGGCCGGCTGTGGTCGACGCGACGGCCCTCAGTCCGGCAGCCCGAGCGCGGCCATCGCGCCGTCGACCGTCGCCTGTCTCAGCTGGTCGGCCGGGACGTCCGGGAACTGCAGGCAACAGTCCTGCAGGCCGCCGAATGCGATGACGGCGCGCGTGGACTGTTCGAGGGTCGGCCGGCGTCCGAAGACCAGCTTGCCGAGCCGGTCGCGCCAGGCCAGCATGGCGTCGATCAGCCCCAGATCGGCGAGCGTGGTCAGGTCGGTGACGATCAGCAACAGATCGGCGCGGTGCCGGTAGTGGAAGTCGAAGTAGCCCTGCAGCAGCTCGCGGGGCGTGGCCCGGGCGGACCCGCGCAGGCGTTCCTGGGCGGCCACGAACTCCTCACCCTCGTCGACCAGCGGCTGCAGGATGCTGCGCACCAGGTCCTCGCGCGAACTGAAGTGGTAGTACAGCGCGGGTTTACTGATTCCGAGCCGATCGGCGATGTCCTGCAGGCTGGTCCGCTGCACGCCCTTCTGTCCGAATAGCTCGCGCGCCACGCCTTGGATGCGCAGCCGGGTATCGGAAGGGGGTCTCGCCACGTAACCACCCTAACTTACTTAACGGGCGGTAAGCTGGCCGGACATCTACTTACCGACCGTTAAGTAAACACGGAGGAACCCCATGAAGGTACTCATCTCCGGCGCCAGCATCGCCGGCCCGGTTCTGACCTACTGGCTGTCCCGCAACGGATTCGACGTGACGGTGGTCGAACGCGCGCCCGCGCTGCGCAAGACCGGCGGCCATGCCGTCGACCTGTTCCGGCCTGCGATGGAGATCTCCGAGCGCATGGGCGTGTTGGACCGCATCGAGTCGCGCGCCACCGGGACCACCATGCTCGCCCTCAACCGCCCGCCCAGCACCCGGTGGACAAACGTCGACTACGTCAAGCTCCTCGCGGCCATGTCCGACCGGCATGTCGAGATCATGCGGGACGACCTCAGTGAGGCCTACTACGACGCCGTCCGCGACGACGCAGAGTTCCGCTTCGGAGACCAGATCACGTCCATCACCGACGCCGGAGAGGTGACGTTCGAGCACGGCGCCCCGGAACGGTACGACCTGGTGATCGGCGCTGACGGCCTGCACTCGGGAGTGCGCCGACTGACCTTCGGCGATCAGGTGCGGGAACGGTTCCTCGGCGGGTACCTGGCGGTGGTCTCCGTGCCGAAAGTGCTTGCGCCCAAAGGTGAGATGAGCGGATATCTGGCGCCCCGGCGGATCGCCATGATCTATACCGCCGACCATCTCGACGACGCTCGCGCGGTCTTCATGTTCCGGACGCAGCAGCCCTTGGACTACCACTACCGCGACGTCGCCGGCCAACAGCGGCAGCTGCGGGCGGCGTTCGCCGGGCTGGCGCCCGAAGTCGACTACTGGCTGCAGGAAACGGACCGTACTCCGGCATTCTATTTCGACGCGATCACCCAACTGGAGATGAGCACCTGGTCGCGTGGGCGCGTCACGCTGGTCGGCGACGCCGGATATTGCCCGGGCCCCGCGGTCGGCGGCAGTACCAGCCTGGCGGTGTACGGGGCGTACGTCCTGGCGCACGCCCTGATCACGACGCGCGGCGACCACACTGCCGCGTTCGCCGCCTACGAACGAACCATGGCCGCGCCGGTGGCGGGCAGCCGCACCATGGCGCGGGTCAACGCGAAGACCATCGTGCCCGGATCGGATTGGGGCACAAGGGCACTCCTCGGCGCGGCACGCACCGTCTCGCTCTTGCCGAGCGGCCTGACGCAGCGGCTGGCCCGGCTCAACGCGAAGGGCGTCAGGCTGTACGACACCATGCCGCTGCCGAACTGACGTCATCGCGTGTGGCGGAAGCCGCTGCGGTGTCACACATTTTCGCTACGTTGGATCCCATGGCGCTTTCCAAGGACGAACGCGAAAAATTTCTGGCCGAACCACACATCGGGGCACTGTCGGTCAACGCCGGCGCGGACCGCGGCCCCCTGACGGTGCCGATCTGGTACCAGTACACGCCCGGCGGCAAGTTGTGGCTGCTCACCGGGCTCGACTCTCGCAAGCACAAGCTGATCGAGGCAGCGGGGCACCTGTCGCTGATGGCCGAGCGTCTGGATCCGACGGTCCGCTACGTCGCGGTCGACGGTCCGGTGCTCAGCATCGAGCCGGGCACCGACGAGCAGTTGGTCGAGATGGCCGTCCGGTACCTCGGTGAAGAGAAGGCCCCGGCGTATCTGGAGATGGCGCGGCGCGAGCATGGCACGAACGTGACCGTCACCGTCGACCCCAAGCACTGGCTGTCGGCCGACCTCGGGGCGCTGTGATGCCATGTCGTCCCGGCAGCGCTTGTTCCGGGCCTTCTATCGGCTCGGATTCACTCCGTGGGACGGTCATCCGCTAGCCACCAGCCTGCGTGAGCTGGTCGAGGGTGACGATGCCCTACCCCCGGGCACCGTGCTCGACATCGGTTGCGGCACCGGCGACAACGCGCTGTATCTGGCCGGGCTCGGCTGGGACGTCACCGGAGTGGACTACGTCGCCAACGCAGTGCAGAAGGCGCGGGCCAAGGCCGCCAAGCGGGCCGACTCCGCGCCGGGGGCGGTGCGGTTCGACCAGGCCGACGCCACCCGACTCACCGGCCAGGGCATCGGCGCGGATTTCGCGCTGATCGTGGACAGCGGGTGCCTGCACGGGATGAGCGCGAACGACCGCGACGCGTACGTGGGCGAGGTGACCGCGGTCGCGGCCCCGGATGCGCGGCTGCTGATCGTCGCGTTCGTCCCGGACACCTCATTCGGGGTGCCCGGGATCGACCCGGCCGAGGTGCAGCGACGGTTCGCGCTCGGGTGGACGCTGCTGGACAGCGGTGACGAGCCGGGGCTGGACGACAATGGCAAGAACCCGGCGCGGTACTACCTGTTCGCCCGGCGGCGCACCTGAATCCTGATCGCGGTCAGGAAATAGGCGTGATGTCGGTGGCCGGGTCGAAGACGGCGCGCAGGCTCACGATTTTCGCGTCGTCGTCGAAGACCATGATGTCGACGGGGCTGAGCTCGAAACGGTACGAGCCGGTCCCGGTGCGGAGTTTGAACGAGAAGACGGCGGTGTCAGCGGCGACCTTGCTCCACAGAAGTTCGGCGCTGATGTCTTCCATCGACGCCAGGACCGTGTAGAAGTCGACCAACGTTTGGCGGCCCGTCTTCGGTTCGGTGCCGACGGGATCCTCGATGGTGGCGTTGTCGGCGAAGAGGTCGACGATCGCGTCCGGTTGGTGTGCCGCAAGCAATTCGACGTACCGCGCGACGACGTTCTGGATCTGCGCGACGGATGCCATGTGAAATCTCCTATGTGAGTGCCGGCAGCACTGTGTCGGTGAGCAATTCGATGGACTTCCACGCCGCGTCGACGGGCATGCCGCCGACCAGCGGGTGCATGACGAGCGGGCCGTACTGATCGGCGGCGCGAATCTCGTCGATCAGCGCATCCGGCGTGAGAATGCGGTACTTGCCTGACGCCCTGACCTCGTCGATGGTCTGCACGCCGGGAATGTGCATGAGGGACCGGCGTTCGACGGACCAGGCGCCGTAGGTGACGGCCTCCCACAGGATGTGTTCGCCGAGTTCCGCCCAGGCCTTGTCAGGGTCCTCGTGCAGGTAGATCATGCCGCGGTTGACTTCTCCGGGCATCATCACGAACGGGGTGATGCCCTTTTCGACGCACAACTTTCGGTAGTGGTCGGCAACCTCGGGCAGGTAGTCGACCAGGCTCAGCGGCAGCCCGAACCGTGCCGCTCGCCGCGCCGTCGCCTGAACCCCGCCGCCGACGAACAGCATCGGATGCGGCCGGGTCCAGGTGCCGATCTCGGCCCAGTGCGCCAGCATCCGTGTGATCAGGTCGTCCAGCAGCCGGCCTCGTTGGCTGAAATCGACTCCCAGCGACTCGTATTCGCATTCGCGGTAACCGAGGCCGACGGTCGTGAACAGCCGTCCGCAACTCATGTTGTCCACCAGCGCGATGTCTTCGGCGAGCCGCACGGGATTCCACAGCGGGCCGAGCGCGCAGTCCACACTGGCGACCAGCTTCGTGGTCCGCGCCAGAAACATGGACGCGGCCATGATCGGGTTGCAGCTCCAGCCGTGCCCGGTGGCGTGGTGCTCGTCGACGCTCACCGAGGTGATGCCCTTGGCCTCGCCCCACTGCGCCATTTCCAGCGCCGCCGACAACAGCCGGTGCTGGTTGCGCGGATCTCCCTGTGGGGAGGCGAAATTGAAGCGCAGAACGGTCAGCTGCATGGCTACACGCAGTCCGAGGCGCCGTCGACGACGAACAGCGCGCCCGAGGTGTACGCACTCTGCTCGGTACACAGGAAGGCGATCGTGGGCGCGATCTCGTGGACGGATCCGAAGCGCCGCAACGGAACATGGGCCAGCTCGGCGTCGACCAGTTGCTGCGCGAACTTCATGGGCGCGGTCATCGGGGTGTCGATCACGCCGGGCGCCACCGCGTTGACGCGGATGCCCTTGTCGGCCCACTTAACGGCGAGATTGCGGGTGATGCCGATGATTCCGGCCTTGGCGGCGCCATAGCCGGGCACCAGTGGGACGGCTCGCAGCGCCGACATCGACGCCATGTTGACGACGCTGGCACCGCCGGTCGCGGTCGACGCCTTCAGCGCGCGGTACAGCCCGACGGTCAGCCGGTACGGCGCGGTGAGGTTCAGCGTGACGGAGGCGTCGAAGCCGTCGGGCTGCGATTCATCCAGGCCGCCAGGGAAATTCGCGCCCGCGTTGTTCACCAGGACGTCGAGCCGGTCGAACCGCTGGGCCAGTGCATTCACCGAGTCGGGGTCCGTGATCTGCAACTGCTGGTACGCCATCCCGGACAGGTCGGTGTCGTATTCCGCCGCAACGGATTTCGTGCCGGTGATGGTGACGTCGGCCCCGGCATCGCGGAACAGCGTCGCGGCGGCATGACCGATGCCGCTGGTGCCGCCGGTGACCAGGACCGCGGTCCCGGTGAAGTCGAAGGTGACTCTTGCGGTCATTTCTGCCCCTCTAATGTGTGGAGAACGTTTCTGAGCCAAGCGGTTTCCCAGAAATTCGTGCTATCGGACAGCAGTCCTTCGTGGGCCTGCCGCAACACCTCGCGCGCGCCGGGATCGTCGGGGCCGACCAGTTCAGCCAGGTGAACGGCCTCCAGCGGGCGGCCGGCATCGAGATGGGCCCGGGCCCGGTCGACGAGGGCTTGCGCGCCCGCCAGTTCGACGATGTCAGCGGCGACGGCATCGAGTCCGACGGGGTACAACTCGGTGGTCGACCGGTGGTGGAACCAGCCCGTGTAGTTCTCCCAGATGGCCCGCACGTCCCAAGCCACCTTGCCGTAGCCCTGCCCCACCTCGTATTCAGCGGGCAGGGTGATCTCGCGCATCAGGGTCCGAACGTCCTTGCCGGCGTTCATCCCGGCGACGGTCTCGTCGTGAATGTACTCGACAGCGTTGCGCAGCCGGGTGAGTTCGGCCTCGATCAACTCCGCCCCGGCGATCGGCCCGAAATGCCCTGTCACCAACAGCTCCGGCTGCAGCGCGCGCACCCGCTCGATCGACGCGATGACAGTCAGCGCGTCGCGGTACCGGTCGCCGCGCATCGTCACCAAGTTGGGGATGTGCCCGAAGAGCGCTCCGAAGACGTTTCCGGCCAGGCAGATTCGCTCGTCGGGCAGCCAGACCACCAGCGAGTCGGTGGTTTCTCCGCCGGGCACGGAAATGAGTTCCATGCGGCGGCCGCCGACCTCGAGACTGAGGGTGTGCTCGAAGTCGATGTCGACGGTCGGCACGCTCTGCCCGGCAAGGTGTGTGGTGCCCAGCCGCTGCTGAATCCGCCGGACGCCGCCGGCCAGCGTGTCACTGAAGGCGAACGCGCTGCGGCCCGCGCGATACGGGATCAGCCGGTCGTTGTCATCGCGCCACGTCGTCCAGTTCGCCTGCGCGACCACCTGCGTGTCCGGGTCACGCACGCTGTCCAGTCCACCCACGTGGTCGACGTGCCCTTGCGTGAAGATGACGTAGCGTACCGGCGAGGAGTCGACGGCGTCGAAGTTGGCGCGGTGCACCGGCCCTTCAAAACCCATGCCGCTGTTGATGATCACCCTGCCGTCGTCGGTGGTCAGCAGATAGGAATTCGACAGGCCCGGCGAGCACCACAGGCCTGGGGCGATCTGCTCGGCGGCTTCGGCGGATGCGGGCGCCATCGCATCGGCGCCGGGCCGGCTGCGGTAGATCGGTTCCATCACGTCTCTCCTCAATTCTCGGGCCGGACGTCGAACCGGTCGAAGTAGAAATCGAACCGGCTGCGCAGGTCGTCAGGCGTGACGCCGAAATGCCCCTGCAGGTCGTAGCGGATGCGGCCGTGTTTGCCACGTGGGTTGCTGTCCAGGTACCGCTGGAAACCCTTGCGGGCCTTGGGTGTCAGCTCGATGCCGCCGACCGCGTAGAGCTGCTCCAGCAGGGGCATTTCGTTGCCGTTGAGGTCATGGAAGTTGATGTCGATGCTGCGGCCGGCGGGTACCAGCTCGCGGTCCCGGACGCCCGCGCTGAGCAGTCGGTGCACGCGGTCACTCCAGTACTCGATCAGCACGTCGGGCTCGATGCTTGTCCGTCGCATCCGGTCGCCGTACGCGATCATGGTGACCGCCGACTGGATCACCGCGACGGGATCGCGGTGAGTGAAGGCGACGGTGGCGTCGGGGAAGGTCGCCATCAGCGGACCCAATTGCTCGGAATGCTGCGGGCTCTTGAGCACCCAGGTGCGGGGCCCACGCAGGAACGTCAGCGCCTGCAGCACCTTCTTGAGGTAGGCATAGTGCTTGGTCTGGTCGAGCCCCAGGTAGTAGTCGCGCCAATCCGGCACGCGCGCATGCCATTCCAGCACATACGAAGCCAGGTCCAGGTCGAGGACTTCGACCTCCTCCTCGATGGCTGCGGGGAACCGGTCGTGCATGGCCGCCACCAGCGGCGTGGTGGCCATCATGGCGTCATGTTCGGCTTTCGACCGTGCGAAGCGCGGGTCGATACCGTTGATGTCCGGCCCCTCACCCAGCGCCGGGATCGGTTCCTGGCTCTCCCAGTACGGCAATGCCCGGCGCCCCGGATCGGCGGCGATGAGGTTCACCAGATGTGTGGTGCCCGACCGCGGCATTCCGACGACGATGATGGGCCGCTCGATCTCGATCGACTCGATCTCGGGGTGACGCTTGAGCAGCTCGGTCAACGACAGCCGGTTGCGCAGTAGCCGAATGATTCTGCCGCGCAGCGTCATCCGAGCGAGTTGACGCAGTCCGTCGTCGGCCTCGATGGCAGCCACGTGGGCGGCGAGACGAGCGGTGAAACCGTCGGTGTCAGCCAGATCATCCACCCCGGCCTGGGCCACTGCCTCGGCCAGCATCGTCCCGATGTCGAGCTCAACCCGCCGGGACTCGGTGTAGTCGAGGATCTGCTGTTGCGCCGCCGTGAGTTGCGGTGCGACCAGGTCTCCTATGTCGACGACGTCGGAGGCGTTCGCCATTGATCACTCCTCGGTTCAGACTTGTAAATGTCGAATATTCGACGTATCGTTCGAAAGTATGACACCGAAGGTAGACGGGCCCGACGTTGTCAGTCAAGTGCCATCACCGCCGACCGAACGCGTGATCGCGGTGATGCATTTGCTGGCCGCCGAGCCCGACCGCTCGTTCTCCCTTGCCGACATCACCCGTCGGCTCGACATCAGCCGCGCCACCGGGCATGCCATCTTGACGACTCTTGCTGCGCACCAATGGGTTCTGCGCGACGAGGAGAGCGCGGGCTATTCCTGCGGGCCGGCGGTAGCGACGCTCGGCCGTCCGTCGAACAATCGCGCGTTCCGACCGGTGCTGACCGAATTGTCCGAGTCGATCGGCACGCTGGTCATGCTGGCCCGCCGCGACGGAGCCGCGCTGCAGATCGTCGACACGGTCGGCGAATCGCTCACCGCTCCGCGCCTCGGCCCCGGCTTCCGGGTCCCACTGGTCGCTCCCTTCGGACGCGACTATGTGGCGTGGGCCGCCGAGTCGGCGCAACAGACGTGGCTGGGCGCGGGGCAACCGGCCACGCAGCTCCGGAAACGCCTGGCCGCGGTGCTGCAGGAGACACGGCGACGCGGGTACGTGATCGAGCGGCTGAGCCCCGAGTACGTCCGGGTCTACTCCGCGCTGCGCGCACTGGCCGTCGAGGGCGAAGCCGACGCCATCACCCGTCGCCTCGCCTGGTCGTTTGCCGACCTCACACTCGTCGACTACCTGCCCGGTGAACTCGACGACTCCAGCCCACACCAGATCGCCACCATCGCGGCGCCGGTGCGGGACGCCGACGGGCTGGTGACCATGTCGGTCAGCGCGGCACCGTTCTCCACACTCACCGCGGTCCAGGTGGAGGACATCGGCGCACAGGTTTGTGATGCTGCCCGCCGGATCGAACAACGAGGAGTCGGAGCATGAAGGCGGCCGTGGTAACCGGCACGGGCACAACGGATGTCATCGACTTGGCCCGGCCCGAGGTCGGGCCGCGTGACGTGCTGGTGAAGATCCGTGCCTGCGGCATCTGCGGCAGCGACGCGCTCTACATCGCGATCGGCGGGCTGCCGCCGCATCAGGGCCGCATGCCGTTGGGGCACGAACCTGCCGGTGAGATCGTCGCGGTCGGCGGGGAGGTCGCAGACCTGGCCGTCGGCGACCATGTCGTCGTCGACCCCATGGCGACCCCCGGTGACATCATCGGCAACGGCGGCGGCCGCGGCGCCCTCGCCGAGTACCTGCTCCTCACCGACGCCGTCCGCGGCACTCACCTCGAAGTCATCCCCGACCACATCCCGTTCGAGGTGGCTGCCCTCAACGAACCCATGGCCGTCGCCCGGCATGCCGTCAACCGGTGCCGGCCGAAGCCCTCCGACAAGGTGCTGATCTTCGGCGCCGGCCCCATCGGCCTCGGCGCCGTACTGGCGCTCAAATCCCTTGGCGTGCAGCATGTCGCGGTCGCCGACGTCGTCGCATCCCGGCTCGAGACCGCGCTGGGGATCGGCGCCGACGCCGTCATCAACTCCGCCGAAGAGAACCTTGCCGCCCGCCTCGTCGAACTGCACGGCGCGGGTGCGGCGATGTTCCCGGGCAAGGCCGATACCGACATCTACCTCGACGCGGCGGGCGTCGGCGCTGTCATCGAGAGCGCGGTGACCTTGGCGAAGAAGGGCGCGACCATCGGCGTGGTGGCCGTGCACAAGGCGCCCGTCCCGGTCGACTTCCTGTCCCTGATGAGCAACGAGATCACGATTCTCGGGTCCATGGGATACCCCGATGAAATCTTCGACGTCACAAGCGATCTCGTCGCGAACTGGCAGACGTACGCCCGCATCGTCAGCCACACCATCCCGTTCGACCAGGTCAACGAGGCGCTGGTGACAGCAGCGACCCCGGGTGCCGCCGACAAGATCGTCGTCACCTTCGACTGAGTGACGCGCTCCGGCCGACGGCGCCCGAGCGTAGCGTGGCCGCATGGGCGAACTTTCCGACGATGTGATCGCTTTCCTCTCCGAGGGCACCCGCACCGCGGTGCTCGGCTGGGTTGCCGCCGACGGCCGGCCGTTGGCCGCACCCGTGTGGTTCGTCGTGGACAACGGCGAGTTGGTGTTCAACACCGACAAGAACAGCGCCAAGGGACGAGCGCTGGCACGCGACCCACGGGTGGTGTTATGTGTCGATGACACGTCCCCGCCCTATGCGTTCGTCCAAGTTCAGGGCGTCGTGTCGATCAGTGAAGATCCCGACGAGCTTCTCGACATCGCCACCCGTACCGGCGGTCGCTACATGGGCGCCGACCGCGCCGACGAATTCGGCCGGCGAAACGGCGTACCCGGCGAGCTCGTGGTGCGGGTCAAACCGACAAAAGTCATTGCCGCATTTGATGTGGCGGATTGAGGACTCCATGACCGACCTTTCTGCTTTCACCGAGCTGTCCGCACGTGATCACGGGCTGTGTGTGCTGAACACCCTGCGCGATGACGGCAGCATCCAGTCCTCGGTCGTCAATGCCGGCGTGATGCCCCATCCGAACACCGGGGAGCCGGTCGTCGCGCTCGTCGCGATCGGGTCCACCCGCAAGCTGCGCAATCTGCGCGCCGACCCTCGGACCTCGGTCGTCGCGCACGCCGGCTGGCAGTGGCTGACCGTGGAAGGCACCGCGGAGGTCATCGGCCCGGACGACACCGACGCCGGGACCCTGAGAGTGTTGTTGCGCAACGTCTTCACCGCCGCCGGCGGGACGCACGACGACTGGGACACCTACGACCGCGTCATGCGCGAAGAGGGTCGGGCCGCGGTGTTGATCTCACCGACACGCGCGTACTCGAACCCAGCACGCTGACCACACGCAAAACCCCCAAATCCCTGAGGATTTGGGGGTTTTCGCGACTGCTTGCGCTAAGAGGCTAGCTCTCCAGCGACGCCGGCGGCAGGAAGCGGTCGCCGTACTTGGCTGCCAGTTCCTTGGCCCGGGCCACGAAGGCCTCCTTGCCGACACCGAGCTCACCCTGGTAGCCGACGATGAACTGCGCCGAACCACCGGTGTACGGCGGGAAGCCGATACCCATGATCGAGCCGATGTTCGCGTCAGCGGTCGAGGTCAGCACGCCCTCGTCGATGCACTTCTGGGTCTCCAGTGCCTCGGCGAACAGCATGCGGTCGATCATGTCCTGCAGCGGCAGTTCGACCGAGCCCGAGTTGAAGGCGTCCTTCAGACCCGGCCACAGCTGGGTCCGCTTGCCGTCGGTGTACTCGTAGAAGCCGGCGCCCTTCAGACGCGACGGGCGACCGAGCTCGATCATCTTCTCGACGACAGCCTCGGCCGGGTGCCCGACGTAGGTGCCGCCCTCGGCCTCGACGCCTTCCTTGGAAGCCACGGCGATCTTGTGCATGAGCTCGAGGTTGAGCTCATCCGAAAGCTGCAGCGGCGCCGCCGGGTAACCGGCCTGCGAACCGGCCTGCTCGATGGACGCGGGCGCGACGCCCTCGCCCAGCATGGCCAGCGCCTCGTTGACGAAGGTGCCGATCACGCGCGAGGTGAAGAAGCCACGGCTGTCGTTGACGACGATCGGGGTCTTCTTGATGGCGAGGGTGTAGTCGAACACCCGGGCCAGCGCCTCGTCAGAGGTCTTCTCGCCCTTGATGATCTCCACCAGCGGCATCTTGTCGACCGGCGAGAAGAAGTGGATACCGATGAAGTCCTCCTGGCGCTTCACGCCGGTCGCGAGACCGGTGATCGGCAGGGTGGAGGTGTTCGAGCCGAGCAGTGCGTTGGGCTCGACGATGTCCTCGATCTCCTGGAACACCTTGTGCTTGAGTTCCTGGCTCTCGAACACGGCCTCGATCACGAAGTCGACACCCGCGAGGTCGGCCGGGTCGGCGGTCGGGGTGATCCGGGCCAGCAGCGCGTCGGACTTCTCCTGAGAGGTCTTGCCACGCTCGAGAGCCTTGGCCTCGATCTTCTCGGAGTAGTTCTTGCCCCTGTCGGCGGCTTCCTGCGTGACGTCCTTGAGGACGACCTCGTAGCCGGCCTTGGCCGACACGTAGGCGATACCGGCGCCCATCATGCCCGCGCCGAGGACACCGATCTTCTTGATGTCCTGCTTGGCGATGCCCTGCGGACGCGAGGCGCCGCCGTTGATGGCCTGCAGGTCCAGGAAGAACGCCTGGATCATGTTCTTCGCGGTCTGGCCGGTGACCAGGGTGGTGAAGTAGCGGCTCTCGATCCGTGACGCGGTGTCGAAGTCGACCTGCGCACCCTCGACGGCGGCATCCAGGATGGCGCGCGGCGCGGGCATCGGAGCGCCCTTGAGCTGCTTCTTCAGCAGAGCCGGGAACGACGGCAGGATGCCGGCCAGGCCCGGGCTCGACGGGGTGCCGCCAGGCATCTTGTAGCCCTTGACGTCCCACGGCTGCACGCCGCCCTCGGGGTTGGCCTTGATCCATGCCTTGGCGGCGGGGATCAGTTCCTCGACGGTGTCGACGAGCTCGTTGACCAGGCCGGTGGCCTGCGCCTTGGCCGGGGTGAACCGGGTGCCCTGGCTCAGGACCTCCATGAAGGCCTTCTGGATGCCGAACATGCGGACGGTGCGGGCGACGCCGCCACCGCCGGGCAGCAGGCCCAGGGTGACCTCGGGCAGGCCGATCTGGCTGCCGCGGACGTCCGCCGCGATGCGGTAGTGGCACGCGAGGGCGATCTCCAGGCCACCGCCGAGGGCGGCGCCGTTGATGGCGGCGACGACGGGCTTGCCCAGGGTCTCCAGGGCGCGCAGGTCGGCCTTGATGTCCTCGACCATGGAGAACGCCTCGCCGGCGTCGTCCGGACCGATCTGCATCATGCCCTTGAGGTCACCACCGGCGAAGAAGGTCTTCTTCGCGCTGGTGATGACGACGCCGGTGATGGAGTCCTTCTCAGCAAGCAGGCTCTGCACCGCGTAGTGCATCGACTCCTTGTAGTGCTCGTTCATCACGTTGGCCGACCCGGTCGGGTCGTCCATCGTCAGGGTGACGATGCCGTCGGCATCCTTGTCCCACTGAATTGTCTTCTCAGCCATTGTTTTTCAATCTCCCTAGACGCGCTCGATGATGGTGGCAACGCCCATGCCGCCGCCGATACACAGCGTGACCAGGGCACGCTTGGCACCGCGGCGCTCGAGCTCGTCGACCATGGTTCCGGTGATCATGGCGCCGGTGGCGCCCAGCGGGTGGCCCATCGCGATGGCGCCACCGTTGACGTTCAGCTTCTCGTCCGGGATGTTCAGGTCCTTCTGGAACTTGAGCACCACCGAGGCGAAGGCCTCGTTGATTTCGAAGAGGTCGATGTCGTCGACCGTCAGGCCGGCGCGGTCCAGGACCTTCTTGGTGGCCGGGGTGGGGCCGGTCAGCATGATGACCGGGTCGGCACCGCTGGTGGCGGTGGCCACGATGCGGGCGCGCGGGGTCAGGCCCTGCGACTTGCCGGCGGCCTCCGAACCGATCAGCACCAGCGCGGCACCGTCGACGATGCCCGAGCTGTTGCCACCGTGGTGGACGTGGTTGATCTTCTCCACGTAGTGGTACTTCTGCAGCGCCACGTCGTCGAAGCCGCCCATGGCGCCCAGACCCGCGAATGCGGAGTTCAGCTTGCCGAGGCTCTCGACGGTGGTGCCGGGACGCATGTGCTCGTCGTGGTCCAGGATGGTCAGGCCGTTCTGGTCCTTGACCGGGATGACGGACTTGGCGAAGTAGCCGCCGGACCAGGCCGCGGCGGCCTTCTCCTGCGAGCGCACCGCGTAGGCGTCGACGTCTTCACGCGAGAAGCCCTCGATGGTGGCGATCAGGTCGGCGCCGATGCCCTGCGGGACGAAGCCGATGCGGTAGTTGGTCTCGGGGTCACCGGCCCACGCGCCGCCGTCCGAACCCATCGGGACGCGGCTCATGGACTCGACGCCACCGGCGTACACCAGGTCGTCCCAGCCCGAACGGACCTTCTGAGCGGCCAGGTTCACGGCCTCCAGGCCGGAGGCGCAGAAGCGGTTGAGCTGGAAACCACCGGTGGTCTCGGGCAGCTTGGCCACGAGAGCGGCGGTACGGGCGATGTCGCCGCCCTGGTCGCCGACGGGCGAGACGACGCCCATGATGACGTCGCTGATCAGGTTCTCGTCGAGGTCGGGATTGCGGCGACGCATTTCGTCGATCAGGCCGACGATGAGGTTGACCGGCTTGACCTCGTTCAGTGCACCGTTGCGCTGCTTGCCACGGGGCGTGCGAATGGCCTCATAGATGAAGGCTTCTTCGGACATGTGTTTGCTCCAGGTCCTATTGAGATGGGGTTGTGGGTGCGCCCACCAGCAGGTCGACGGTCCCCTGCCCGGAAGCGTAACAGGCCCTCCCAACCAGGTGGTTGGGAGAGTGACCAGAGGAACGCAAAAGGCCACCTACTGCACGTTCTGGACGACCTGACGTGCAATAAGTGGCCACTGCGCCGTGAGTTAAGCGACAGCCTCGGTGAGCGTCGGATAGTCGGTGTAGCCGACGGGGCCCGGCGCGTAGAACGTCGCCACGTCGGGCTCATTGAGCTCGGCCCCCAGGATCAGCCGGTCGACCAGGTCGGGGTTGGCCAGGAAGGACCGCCCGACCGCGGCGGCACTGATGGCACCCAGGTCGACGAAGCTGTTCAGCTGGCAGAAATCGGTGCCTGACCCCCGACCCGTATTGAGCACGAAGGTCCCCGACCACTGCGCGCGGATCGCACCGAACAGGCCCTCGGTGGGGTCGATGAGCACGTGCAGGTAGGCGATACCGAGCGGGTCGATCCGGTTCAGCAGGGCCTCGTACGTGCTGAACGCGTCGTCCTCATGCATGTCGCCGGCGGGGTTCCCGGGAGATATCCGCAGCCCGACCCGCCCGGGCCCGATCTCGGCCACGACCGCTTCGACGACCTCGGCGGTCAGCCGGGCCCGGTTCTCCGGCGTTCCGCCGTATGCGTCGGTGCGCTGGTTGACCACATCGGACGCGAACTCGTGCAGCAGGTAACCGTTGGCGCCGTGAATCTCCACGCCGTCCATCCCGGCGTCGACCGCGCGGCGCGCGGCGGCACGGAAGTCGGCGACGATCCCGGGAATCTCCGCGATGTCGAGCGCCCGTGGGATCTCCAGCGGCTTCTTGCCCGTGGGGGTGTGGGTGACCATGTCGGCGGCGATGGCCGACGGCGCGACCGGCGTGGCACCGCTGATCTCCGAATGCGCCATGCGGCCGACGTGCCACAGCTGGACGAACATCTTCCCGCCGGCATCGTGTACCGCTTGCGCGATCCCGGCCCACTTGGCCTGATGCCCGTCGGTGTACATGCCGGGGGTGTTCATGTAGGCGCCGTTGGCGCTCCGCGAGACGGCGGTGGCCTCGGAGATGATGAGCCCGGCGGCAGCGCGCTGCGAGTAGTACTCGGCCGCCAAGTCCGACGGTGTGCCGTCGGCGTCGGCCCGCGACCGGGTCAGCGGCGCCATGAACAGACGGTTGGGGGCCAGCGTGTCACCGACCTCAACTGGCTTGAGCAGTGCGGCGTCGGTGGCAAGACGGAAGGGAGCGGCAGTCACGGAGTAGGCAACCGCCGCACGGCGCCGGTTCATTCCCGGCTGTGGTGGCGTCGAATGGTGGGGCTAGACGACCGACTTCACGAACTCCGTGACCTCGCGGACCGCACGACGAGCGTCGGGGTTCGAGAAGGCGAACGCCTGGAAGACGTGGACGGCGCGGTCGAAGACCTGCAGCCGCACCGGCACTCCCGCCGCTGCGAGCCGCTCGGCCATCAGCTCAGAGTCGGGCCGCAGCGCCTCTTCGGATCCCACCTGCAGCAGGAACGGACCCAGGCCATGCAGGTCGGCGTCAACCGGCGACGGGATCGGACCGCGGGCTCCGTTGCGCAGCAGGAAGACCTCGCTGATCATCCGCAGGAAGTCGATCGGGAACATGGCGTCGGGAACGCGTTTGGCTGCTTCATATTTCGGCGTCATGTCACTGTCGGTGGCGGCCGAGAGCAGCACGCAGCCCGCGGGCGGCGTCAGGCCCTGGTCGCGTACCGCGACGGCGGTCATGGCCGCGATGAAGCCACCGGCAGAGTCGCCGGCCAACACGATGTTCTCCGGTTTCACGCCCTGCGCCAGCACGTAGCGGTAGGCGTCGACGCCGTCGTCGACCGCGTCCTCGACGAGACTGCGCGGGCACAGCCGGTACCCGACGTTGAGGGCACGCGCGCCGCTGTCGCGGGCGATGTGGCTGACCAGCGGCCGGTGGCTGTTGATGCCCAGCGCGATGAACGCCGACCCGTGGAAGTAGATGATGACGCGCCCGTCGACCGGAGGGGTGGTCTCGTTCCAGACCCATTCCGCCGGGCAGTTCGGCAGTTCGACCTTTTCGGTCCGCGAACCGGCCACGCCCGGCATCCAATGCATGACGCGTTCGGCACCGTCGTAGGCGCGGTTCAGCAGCACCTGCGGAAACCGCTTGTTGATGGCCAGCATCACCTTGGTCAACAGGAACATGAGCGGCTTCATGGCCTTGAGCAGGTAGGTCTCTGCGACCGAATGCCAGTTGGCCTTGCCCATCCATTCCGGGCCGGTGTACGTCGCGGTTTCCGGCGCAGAGCCCTCAAAGGGATCGTCGATCCGTTCGGCGCTGGTCATAGGGCCTCCTTTGGCAACGTTGCTGTGCCGAGACTAGATCAGCTCCCCGATGGGGGCGTTGACTCGACGTGCTGAGATCGCGTTGGCACGGCACGATAGGCAGGTGTCGGCCCCCCAACATCGCATCCCCGCGGATGCACTACATCGCATCGACACCCTGTTGTCCCGCGTCGACGCCGACCTCGCAGCGCGGTTCCCGGGAGACAGCGCTGACGTCCAGCCCATACACACCGTCTATGTCAGCGCGGCCGACGCCGCTCCCGACACTCCTGTGCAATGGGGGCGGGCCGCGCTCGAACTGCTGGACCGGCACGCAGAGGTCTTCGCCGAACTCGGCGACCCCACCACTGTGGAGCTGGTGCGCGACCAGCTCACCGAAGCGCCGATTGCCGATCTGCGGCTGGATTTCGAGGACGGCTACGGCCGCCGTGGGGACGATGTGGAGGATCGTGACGCGGCACGGGCGGCGGCGACCCTACGCGCACTCGGGTTGCGCCACAGCGGGATTCGCATCAAGGGGCTGACCGCCGCCGAGCGACCCCGGGCGCTGCGCACCCTCGAGTTGGTGCTGGATGCCGGCGCCATCGACGGATTCGTCTTCACCGTGCCGAAACTGCGAGCCGCCGAACAGGTCACCGCGGCGGTCTGGCTGTGCGAAGCCCTGGAGACCGCACACGGTCTGGCGGAGAACACGCTGCGCTTCGAGCTGCAGATCGAGAGCCCGCAAGCGGTACTCGGCCCCGACGGGACCGCGACCCTCGCCCGCGCGATCCAACTCGCCAACCAACGGTGCAGCGGATTACATTACGGCACATACGATTACAGTGCCGCCTGCGGTATCGCACCGCAGCACCAAGCGCTGGATCACCCGGTGGCCGACCACGCCAAGGCGGTGATGCAGACCGCCGCCGCACAAACCGGGGTCTGGGTTGCCGACGGCTCGACGCAGGTGGCCCCGGTCGGCACCGAAGATCAAGTGGTGCAGGCGATCCGGCGTCACCACCGGCTCGTCACCCGGTCACTCGAGCGCGGTTTCTACCAGGGCTGGGACATGCACCCCGGCCACCTGGTGACGCGGTGGCTGGCCACCTTCACGTTCTTCCGGGCCGCCATGTCCGCCGCGGCGCCACGGCTGCAGGCCTACCTGGACCGCAGCGGCGGCCCGATCGTCGATGAACCCGCGACCGCCGAGGCGTTGGCGGCGGTCGTCTTGCGTGGCCTGGACTGCGGCGCATTCGGTGCCGATGACGTCCTCGCCACCGCGCCCGGCGCCACCGTCGCCGTGCTACGAAACCTCAAGAACCGGAAGCTCTCATGACTGAATCACTGCCAGACTTCACCTGGCTGCCGGACCTCGCGCTACGAAGCCTCGGTGGGGCGGTGATCTGGGCCAACGACGACGTGTTCGCCGAGAAAGAGAACCTCATCTCCCCGGGCCCCTCGGCATATCGGCCGGCATCGTTCGGGCACAAGGGACAGGTATACGACGGTTGGGAGACCCGGCGGCGCCGCGACGCCGGCCACGACACGGCGATCGTGCGGCTGGGTGTGCCGGGTGTCATCCGCGGCGTGGTGGTGGACACCGCTTGGTTCAAAGGCAACTATCCGCCGGCGGTCTCCGTCGACGCCATCGAGGTCGACGGGTATCCGACCGCCGAACAGCTGGCCGCCGATCCCGGCTGGGCGCCGCTCATCGAACGCTCGCGCACATACGGGGACACCCGCAACAACTTCGAGGTCTCCTCGGAACAGCGATGGACGCATGTGCGCCTCAACATCTACCCGGACGGTGGGGTGGCGCGACTGCGGGTGCACGGTGAGGGCCGTCCGGACAAGCGGTTCTTCGGCATCGGCCCCCTGGACCTCGCGGCGCTGGAGAACGGCGGTCTGGTGCTGGACTGCTCGAACCGGTTCTACAGCTCGCCGCAGAATCTGATCTTCCCCGGACAAGCGCAGGTGATGGGCGACGGCTGGGAAACCGCCCGTCGTCGCGACGACTCCAACGACTGGGTGCGTATCGGGCTGGCCGGACCGGGCCGGGTGCAGCTCGCCGAAATCGATACGTCCTACTTCATCGGCAACAGCCCCGGGGCCGCGGCGTTGACCGGATTGCGCGCCGACGGGCAGTGGATCGAACTCCTGCCCCGCACCGAGCTGCTGCCCGACACACGCCACCGCTTCCTCATCGACACCGCTGACGTGGTGTCCGAGGCACGACTGGACATCTATCCGGACGGAGGGTTGGCGCGATTGCGGCTGTTCGGGGAGCTCACGTGAGCTACCCGCGCGATCTGGTGGGCTATGGCCGCACCCCGCCGGACCCGCAGTGGCCCGGGGGTGCGGCGATTGCGGTGCAGTTCGTCCTCAATTATGAAGAGGGCGCGGAGAACAACGTGCTGGACGGGGATCCGACGTCAGAGACGTTCCTGTCCGAGATGACCCCGGCCGACGCGTTCCCCGACCGGCACATGAGCATGGAGTCGCTCTACGAGTACGGCTCGCGGGCCGGATTGTGGCGGATACTAAGGCTTTTCGAGCGCCGGGGTGTCCCGCTGACCATCTTCGCAGTGGCCCGGGCCCTGCAGCGCAACCCGGAGGCGCTGGCCGCGTTCGGCGAACTCGGTCACGAGATCGCCTGTCACGGTCTGCGGTGGAAGTCCTACCAGCTCACCGACCGCGACACCGAACGCGAGCACATGGCCGAAGCGGTACGGATCCTGACAGAGCTCACCGGCGCCGCGCCGCTGGGCTGGTACACCGGCCGGGACTCACCGCACACTCGGGAGCTGGTGGTCGAACACGGCGGGTTCGTCTACGACTCGGACTCCTACGCCGACGATCTGCCGTACTGGGTGCGGGTGGCCGGCACCGACCATCTTGTGGTGCCGTACACGCTGGACACCAACGACATGCGATTCGCTTCTCCGGCAGGCTTTTCCAACGGCGAGGAGTTCTTCGCGCATCTGCGTGACGCGTTCGACGTGCTCTACGCCGAAGGTCTGGGCGGCAGCCCGAAGATGCTCTCCGTCGGGTTGCACTGCCGCCTGGTCGGCCGACCGGCCCGCAGTGCCGCCCTGGAACGATTCCTCGACCACGTGCAGCGCCACGAACGGGTGTGGCTGGCCCGACGCATCGAGATCGCCGAGCACTGGCGCGCCGTACACCCGGCCGGCTAGCCTCCGCGCCGGACGGTGTACTCCTTCACCGGCGGAGCGGCGAACTCGCCGCGTTTGCCGGTGTGCAGACCCATCCGCACCAACGCCTGCACCGTCAGCGTCGCGGCGCTCACCCCGTCGACCACCGGCACCCCCAGCTCGGCGGTGATCGCCGCGCACATCTCGGCCATGCCCGCGCACCCCAGAACGATGGCGTCGGAGCCGTCGGCCTCCAACGCCTCCCGGCACGCCTCGGTGATGACCTTGCGTGCCGTCGGATCGGTCTCCAGATCGAGCACCGGAATGTCGCAGGCGTGTATACCCAGGCAGAACCGTTGCATCCCATAGCGTTCCGCCAGATCGGCGGCTCGTCCCATGGTCCGGGACAGCGTCGTCACCACCGAGAATCCCCGGCCCAGATGGCTGGCGGTCTGCATCGCGGCCTCGGCGATGCCGATGACCGGGCCGGTGGCGATCTCGCGGGCCGCGTCCAGACCGGGATCCCCGAAGCACGCGATCACGTACCCGTCCACCCCGGCGTCCTCACCGCGCCGGATCATCTCGAGCAGACCCGGCACACTCATGGCCTCGTCGTAGTGACTTTCGATCGAGGGCGGACCCCATTCGGACGTCACGGCAACGACGTCAACGCCGGGACCGGCCACTGCCTGTGCGCAGCGGCCGATCCCGACGGTCATGGATTCGGTGGTGTTCGGGTTGATCACCCAAATCCGGCTCACGACAACGACTTTGCGACGAACCGGTCGCGGGCAGCCAGTAGACGGTAGAGGCCGAATGCCGCGCCGCAGCCGATGAACCAGCTGTACTGAGCGGCGGTGTACATGCCGTAGACGGTACCCGCGAGGAGCACCGGAAGCGCGGCGAGCACCGCGCCGACCACGGTGGCGATGACCGCGACCTTGTTGTATCCGTTGGTGTACCAGTACTTCCCGGACTCATTCATGGTGAACAGGTCGTCGACGATCACCTTCTGCTTGCGGACCAGGTAGAAATCGGCCAGCAGCACGCCGAACAGTGGGCCGATGAAGGCGCCCAGGGTCTCCAGCGTGTAGTGGATCACCTCCGGGTTGTTGTAGAGGTTCCACGGGGTGATCAGTACCGAGCCGACCGCGGCGATCATGCCGCCGGCACGCCAGCTGATGCGCTGCGGGCTGACATTGGAGAAGTCGAATGCCGGGCTGATGAAGTTGGCGACGATGTTGATGCCGATGGTCGCGATCGTGAAGGTCAACGCTCCCAACACAATTGCGAACGTGCTGTCGATGCGGGCCACGGTTTGCACCGGGTCGGTGAGCAGTTCGCCGAACACCGGCAGCGTCAGCGACGCGGTGACCACCACCAGCACCGAGAACACCAGGAAGTTGACCGGTAGCCCGAGGAAGTTGCCCTTCTTGACCGCGGCGAACGACTTGCCGTAGCGGGAGAAGTCGCCGAAGTTGAGCATCGGACCAGAGAAGTAGGACACCACCAGCGCGATCGCGCCGAGCATCACCGGAATCGAATCGAGGCCCGTGTACTTGACCGCGCCGAGGTTGAGATCGATTGCGCCCCAACCCGCTTTGTAGATCAGGTAACCGCACAGAATGAACATGACGACGTAGACAGCGGGGCCACAGAAGTCGATGAACCGGCGGATGGCCTCCATGCCGCGCCAGAACACGCAGGCCTGCAACACCCACAGCAAAAGGAAGCTGGCCCAGCCCAGTACCGGCAAGCCGAGGAAGCCGTGGGTGCCTAGGTCCGCATACGGCGCCAGCCCGGGAAAGAGCTTGAGCAGCACCACATCCAGGGCGGCCGACGCCAGGTAGGTCTGGATGCCGTACCAGGCCACCGCGATCAGGCCACGGATGACGGCCGGGACGTTCGCCCCCAGCACACCGAACGCGGTGCGACAGATCACCGGATACGGCACACCGGCAACCTGGCTCGGCTTGGCGACCAGGTTGCACAGGAAGTAGACGAGGGTGATGCCGATCAGCAACGCCACCAGCACCTGCCAACTGGCCAGGCCCAGCGCGAACAGGCTGCCCGCGGTCACGTAGCCGCCGACACTGTGCACGTCGGACATCCAGAACGCGAAGATGTTGTAGGAGCCCCAACTCTGTTTACCCAACGGGGCCAGATCCTCATTGGTCAACCGCGGGTCGTACTCCGGTTTGATGACGCCGCCACCGATTGGGTGGCCGGCGGCCTCGACGAGGTCACCTGCGCCGACCACCGCGCCCGGTGGGATGATTTCCTTGGGAACGAGGGTGTCAGTCATGCTGGAAAACGCTAGAAATGCAACGTTTCCCTGCTGTTTCACCTGAGATATGCGGCAATTGCGGAAAAGATATATGTTTCGCGGCTACGCCAGCAGCCCGGTGTCTGTCGGCAATTTGGCGATCACCGCGTTGAGCCGGACGGCGTGGTCCGCCGCGACCGCGATCAGGCGCTCGGCATCGCCGGCGACGAAGGCGTCGACCATCGCGCAATGATCGGCATGCAGGCCCGCCCGGTCGTCATGGCTGACATGCACCATCGACTGCACCGGTTCGGTGACATTCCACGCCGCCTCCAGCATGTGCAGCAGCCGGTGCATGCGCGACGGGCGGGTGAGGGCGGCATGCAACTCACGGCTCTGCCGGTGGTAGGCGCCCGCGTCATCGTCGCGGATCGCCTGCTGCAGCCTGACATTGACCGCGACCGCAGCCGCGCGGTCCGCAGCGGAGGCGTTGGCCACGGCGACTGCCAGCGACGCTGACTCCAAAGCCTCACGCACGATGTACATTTCGCGCAGTTCCTGCGGTGTCAACAGGGCCACCGTGTAGCCGAAATTGAGCCGGTGCTCTACCAGCCCCTCCCCGATCAGGGTTTTGAGCGCCTCCCGCACCGGAATCTGGCTGACGCCGAACACGTCGGCCACGTCGGCCAACGGGATGGGCGTGCCGGGCGCCACACCGCCGTCGAGGAGCGCACGGCGCAGTTCGTTCAACACCCCCTGCTGTGATGGCGCAGCCCGGTCTGCGACCAGCTGTCCGAGCAGGACTGAACGCCGGTGGGGCCGCATACCCGCAGACTAGGTCGCCGTTGTTCCCGAACCCGTTTCGGCGAAGTTTCCACCTTGTTAGCGGCGTCAGGTGTTGAGCACGGCGTGGGCGGCGTTGTAGCCCGGGATGAAGTTGACGGCCGGGCCACCGTGGCAGCCGGCGCCGCCCAGGTACAGCCCTTCGACCGGCAGCTCCTGGTCGAGGTAGCCGCGCGGACCGGGCCGGTTCGGGCCCATCTGTTCGGGGTGGATCAGGCCGTGGCAGTAGTCGCCTCCGGGGGCACCGAACATTCGCTCCATGTGCCGTGGGGTGAAGGTGGTGTGGCGCAGGATCAGCTGCTCGAAGTTGGGTGCCACGCGGGTGATCTTGTCGATGACCCGTTGTCCCATCTCACGTTTCATCGTGCCGTAGTCGCCGTCGCCTTCGACCGGGAACCACAGCGCGAACGCCGACGACGCATGCTTGCCCGGCGGCGCCAGCCCGGGATCCTGCACCGACGGAATCTGCCAGGCGATGGACGGATCGGCCGGCACGATACCCCGGCGACTGTCCTCCCACTGCTGCTGCAGCTCCTCCGGAGTGCTGAAAAGTCCGATGGTGCCCTGCAATTCGGGGTTGTTCAAAATTTCGTAGGGCTCGTCGAACTCCGGGATGCCGTCGAGCGCGAAGTGCATCTGCAGGTAGCTACCCCGGTGGTCGACGCGCGTGTAGCGGGCCCGCACGTCGTCGGGCACGGCGCCGCCGAGCAGCCGGTCCACGGTGTACGACGGTGCGAGTGACGAAACCACCACGGGCGCAGTGATTTCCGTGCCGTCTTCGAGCCGGACGCCGGTGACTCGGCCGTCGTCGACGGTGACGGCGGCGACGGCACTGCGCAACCGGACCTCACCGCCGTGCGCGACGAACGTGTCCTCGAGGTGCTTGGACAGTGCCCCGATGCCGCCCTTGAGCTTTCTCATGAGCGACGCACCGTCGGTGGGGATGGCCAGCCCGAACGCCAGTGCGGCAGCGCTGCCCGGAGTGGCCGGGCCGCGGTAGGTGGTGTTGCACGCCAGTACCGACAGCATGCCGCGGATGGCGCCGTGCTTGTCCTTGTCCGGCAGGTAGCGGTCCAGCACGTCGGTCACCGAACCGAACAGCATGTCGGTGATGGCCGAGCGCTCGAATTCGTTTGTGGCGCAGGCGTACATCTCGTCGTAGGTCTTGGGCGGCAGCCCCGCGTCGAACCGGCCGAGGGCCCGGGCGGGCGCCATGCTCCAGGCCATCAGCCCGGCCATGCCGTTGACGGCCTCGGCGCCGTGCAGCTCGTTCATGTGGGTGAGCAGCTTCATCGGATCGGAGTAGAAGAGGAACGGCTCGTCGCCGATCCCCCGCATGTTGACCGACATGACCTCCTGCTCGACGCTGGGCACTTCGTCGAGGCCCAGCTCCTGGCTCACCTTGAGAGATGTCGGGAACTGCTCGGACCCGGCGATCTCGAACTTGAAGCCGTCGAACAGCTCGACGGTCGAGGCCATGCCGCCGGAGTAGAGCTTGGACTCCAGACACAGCGTGCGCAGTCCCGCCTTCTGCAGCATCACCGCCGAAGCCAGCCCGTTGTGCCCCGCTCCCACCACGATCGCGTCGAATTGCGCCATGTCCGCAGACTCGCACCGTCGGACCAGTTGTGTCAATAGTGACAAAACTTTGACCGACGGGACTCAGACCGGTCCGGCCGCCAGCTGATCCAACGCCTGGTGACACATGCGCGCCAGATCGGCCAGCGACCGCTCCGCGCCCAGCATCCACACCTCCATCGCGCCGAACACCGCGGCCGCGATGGTCCGCGAGGTCACCGCGATACGCAGCCGGTCCTCGGAGCCGCCGCGCCGAGCCAGGTGCTCGGCGATGGCGTCCGCGAAGTCCGCCTCGACCTGGCGGATGTGGCTGACGATCCGATCGGCGTCGAGTTCCTGTTCGCGCAGCGCCGCAATCTTGGTGACGGCGCCAAAGTCGTACGGAAAGGCAAAGATCGCGGCTTGCACGGCCACCAGTACCGGCTCGTCGGCGGGCCGTCCGGCCAGCGCCGTCCGGAACCAGTGCAGGCCGGCGTCGTAGTCGGCGAACAGCAGCTCGTGCTTGGAGGTGAAATGCCGGTAGAACGTGCGCAGGGACACCCCCGCATCCGCGGCGATCTCCTCGGCGGTGGTGCCCTCCACGCCCTGCGCCAGGAAGCGGACCAACGCCGCCTGTTGCAACGCCTCACGCGTGCGCTCACTACGAACGGTCTGCGGCGGGCGTGGCATCCCAGTACGGTACCGCAGAATGTTTTGTCATGATTGACAAAACATTGGGCGGCGAGCAGACTCCGCTGGCATGGTCTCGCTCATCGTCCACGGCCTCCTCGGACTGATCACCATCGCGTTCATCGTCAAGCTCAATCCGGCGGTATTTCGCAAGCCCGCCGACGGACCTGCGTTCTCGGCACTCGAGGTGGCCTACTACGTGATCGGCGTCGCCTCGATCGCGCTCGGCTACTACTTCAACACCAAGTTCGTGATGGATTACCAACCGCCGAACGGCAATCCGATCACCGGGCCGGGCAGCTGGTCGGACTACATCCGGCTGATGTTCGTCAACCCCGCGGCGTCCTCTGCCGGCCAGGACTACACGATCATCAATGTGATCCTGCTGCCGTTGTTCACCATCGCGGACGGCCTGCGGCGCGGCATCCGGCATCCGTGGCTGTTCTTCGTCAGCAGCCTGTTCACCAGTTGCGCCTTCGCGCTGGCGTTCTACTTCGCGGTCATCGCACGGCAGCAGCGGCATCAGGGTGCGGCCGACAACGTCAGGGGTTCTGCGACAATCTCGGGGTGACGCCCCCGAGGATGGTCGCCCGCCTGCGGCCCTACGCCTCCACCATCTTCGCCGAGATGTCGGCGCTGGCCGCGCGGGTCGGCGCCGTCAACCTCGGCCAAGGTTTTCCCGACGAGGACGGCCCGGTGCCGATGCTCGCGGTGGCGCAGCAAGCCATCGCGGACGGCGTCAACCAGTACCCGCCGGGCCCGGGCATCCCCGCGCTGCGCCACGCCATCGCCGCCCAGCGAAAACGGCACTACGGCATCGAATACGACCCGGACACCGAGGTACTGGTCACCGTCGGCGGCACCGAGGCCATCGCGTCGGCCGTGATCGGACTGGTCGAGCCGGGGTCCGACATCCTGATCATCGCGCCGTTCTACGACTCGTACTCCCCGGTGATCGCCATGGCGGGTTGCCGCCGGGTCGTCGTCCCGCTGGCACCGGACAACCACGGCTTCGCCATCGACATCGACCGGCTCCGCGCCGCGATCACCCCGCAGACCCGCGCCCTGATCCTCAACTCACCGCACAACCCCACGGGCATGGTCGCCAGTCACGACGAGCTGACGGCCATCGCCGCACTCGCCATCGAGCACGACCTGCTGGTGATCACCGACGAGGTCTACGAGCAGCTGACGTTCGACGGCCATCAGCACCGACCGCTCGCGGGTTACCCCGGCATGGCCGAGCGCACCGTCACCATCTCCAGCGCCGCGAAGATGTTCAACTGCACCGGCTGGAAGATCGGCTGGGCCTGCGGGCCCGCCGACCTGATCGCCGGCGTCCGCGCCGCCAAGCAGTACCTGACATACGTCGGGGGCGCGCCGTTCCAGCCGGCCGTCGCGCACGCGCTCGACCACGAGGACGCCTGGGTCGCGGCGCTGCGAAAGTCCTACCGCGGCAAGCGGGACCGGCTGGCGGGCGCCCTGACCGACATCGGATTCGATGTGCACGACAGCTTCGGCACCTACTTCCTGTGCGCCGATCCCCGGCCGCTGGGCTACGACGACAGCACGGCGTTCTGCGCGCAACTACCCGAACGGGTCGGCGTCGCCGCCATCCCCATGTCGGCGTTCCTGGATCCCGGTTCACCTGACTCGGCGGGCTGGAATCACCTGGTGCGCTTCGCCTTCTGCAAGCGCGACGACACCCTCGATGAGGCCATCAGCCGGCTACGCACCCTGTGATTTGTGCACGAAAATCCGCGCTCGCCGCGGAAAATCGTGCACAAATCACCCGCTACTCGTCGTGGAGTAGTCCGGTATCGGTGGGCAGGGTGCCGATCGCGGCGTCGACGCTGTCGTTGTGCCGCTGCGCCACCGCATTGAGCCGCTCGGTGTCCCGGGCCAGGAAGGCCTCGAGCATCTCGTCGTGATCGTGGTTGAGCTTGGCCCGGTCGTCCGGGGTCACGTGCATCATCGCCTGCACGGGTTCGATCATGTTCCACGACATCTCGAGAATGTGCAGCAGCCGATGCATGCCCGACGGACGCACCAGCGCCATGTGGAAGTTGCGGCTCTCCCGTTGGAACGCCGCGCCGTCGGAGTCCTGAATCGCCTGCGCCATGCGGTCATTGGCCTCGACGGCGACGGCCCGCTCGTAGTCGGTGGCCCGCTCCGCGGCCACCGCGAGCGCCGCGCCCTCCAGCGCGGCACGCACGACGTACATCTCGTGCAGCTCCTGCTTCGTCATCCGCGAGACGGCGTACCCCGAGTTCGGCCGGTGGGTCACCAGGCCTTCACTGATCAGCGTCTTGAGCGCCTCCCGGACGGGAATGTGGCTAACACCGAACAGCTCGGCAACCTCGGTCAGCGGCACCGGCGTTCCGGGCGGCGCGTCACCGCGCAGGATCACCCGACGCAGTTCTGTCACCACGGTCTGCTGCGGCCCACCGTGCCGCACCACCACCAGCTTCTCCAACAGCGGAGAAGGTGGGCGGTCTGCCATACAAGCTCCCTACCGACAGAGTGTGGACTAGCCGTAGAGCCGAGTCACCCGGGCCCGCAGCCGGTCGACCGCAGCATCGAGCACCAGTTTGCGGGCTCGGCGCAACAAGAACTCCGGAATGGGGGCAACCAGGTCCACGATGATGTCGAACCGCACCCGGGTCCGATCGCCCTCACGAGTCAATTTGTACTCGGCATGCTGACTGCGTTGTTGGAACGTGTCGGCCGCGTCCCACACCATCCAGTCATCACCCCAGTGGTATTCCAGGAGCTCCTTGTCGGTGATGCCCATGATCTTCACGGTCGCTTTGACGTGGTGCGGACGACCGTCGGGATATCGATCTACTACCTTTAGTTCCCGGTGCAAGCTGCGCCATTGCGACGCCTCGTCCATATCGGCCAGCGCATCCATGATGGCTTCGGGCGAGGCGTCGATCACCAGCTCTCGGGACGCCATAACTGCCATAAGAGCAAATTTAGTCCTCTACACCGGCCTCGGGTAGGGAATACGTCAGCTAACTTCGCAACCGTTACCAACCGACCTCGTCGATCGGCGTGGTCTGCTGCGGCGGGGCACCGACCGGGCCGGACGGTGTGCGCGAGAACCGCGGCGCCGGTGCGGCCTGGTCGACGCCGTCGACGGTGACGATGGTCGACCTGGCCCGGAGGTGGTCACCGGCCGCGGCCTCGGTCCAGTTGAGCACGGGAGTGACGCAGGCGTCGGTGCCGGCAAAGGTCTCGGCCCACTCGGCGCGGGTCCGGCTCGCGAACCGGGCAGCAAAGATGTCGCGCATCTCGTCGTAGCGCGCGAGGTCGAACTGGTTCGGTACCTCGGCCGGATCCAGGCCGAGGCCCACAAGTAGCTGGGCGAAGAACTGCGGCTCGATCGAGCCGACCGCCATGTAGCCGCCGTCGGAGGTCTCGTACACGCGGTAGTACGGGGCGCCGCCGTCGAGCAGGAACGACTCGCGCTGGTCCTTCATCACGCCGGTGGACTTCATGGTCCACATCATCTGGGCGAGCATGCTGACACCGTCGACCATCGCCGCGTCGACCACCTGGCCGCGGCCGGACTGTTCGCGTTCGTACAGTGCCGTCACGATGCCGATCAGCACCAGCATCGAACCGCCGCCGAAGTCGGCGACCAGGTTCAGGGGTGCCACCGGCGGGCGGTCGCGGTAGCCGATGGCCGACAGCGCGCCGGTCTGCGACAGGTAGTTGATGTCATGGCCCGCGGTCTGCGCGAGCGGTCCGTCCTGCCCCCAGCCGGTGATCCGGGCGAAGATCAGCCGCGGGTTGACGGCCTCGCACTCGGCCGGCCCGATGCCGAGGCGCTCACAGGTGCCGGGGCGGAAACAGTCAAGCAGCACATCAGCTTTCGCGGCCAGCGCGAGCAGCGCGGCCGGGTCGGACTTCACGTCCAGGTCGACGATCCGCTTGCCGCGGTGCAGCAGGTCGACGTTCTCGGCAGGCATGGTCAGACCGCCGGGGCGACGGACCCGCACCACGTCGGCGCCGAGGTCGGCCAGCATCATGGCGGTGTGCGGCCCGGGGCCGATCCCGCCGAGTTCGATCACCTTGACACCGGCCAGTGGCCCCGCATTCGTCATCCCGCGACGTTAGCCCATGGGTCGACGAGGCTGAATCCCGGTGCGCGTCAGCCCTTCTTGTTCTTCGCCATGAACTTTTTCAGCCCCTCGGTGGCGGTCTCTGCGCCGCCGCTGACGCTGCGCTTCAACAGGAATCCGGGGATCGGCACCACCGGGTCGACGGTGATCTCGAACTTCACCTTGGTCTTGTTGCCCGCCGGGGTCAGCGTGTAGCGCGCTTCCTGCTTCTTCAGCGACGACGACCTGATCAGCACCCAGCTGCCCGTCAGATCGGTCCAGGTGTATTCCAGGATCTGATCGTCGGCCATGCCGGCAGCCTTGATGGTCATCTTGGCCTGCTTCGGCCGGCCGTTGTCGTAGGTGGCCAGCACCTCGGCCTTGGTGTACTGCGGCGACCACACAGGTGTCTGCGCCAGGTCGGCGATGACATCCATGATCTCTTCTGGGGTTGCCTCGATGGTCACTTCGTGCGACGCGCTGACTGCCATGGCGCGACGATAGACCACAGTGGCGAGCGTCGTGGCCGGGATGGTGCAACCAGCGGGACGATCTCCGCTAGTGGATACCGGCCTGGATCTTCGTGGCGATATCCGCGGCCGCCGTCACCGGCGCCTTGGGAGTGCATGCCTCGACGTCGATGATCAGGTTGGCGACCAGCTGCAAAACATGTTGGCACCAACGGGTTTCGGGTCCGGTGCCACGGGTGATGGGCATCGCGAGTTTGGTGTCGGTGCGCTCCAGGTCGCCGGACAGCCACTTCGGCAGCGGCTTGTCGTTGAGCCGGATGTTCACGTGGTGGTTGGTGCATTTGGACCACCGCTCGGCCGAGAGGTTGAAGAAGTTACGGGCCGCCGCGGACGTCGGGTAGTAGACGACCGACTGTGCCGCCAGGTAGTTCCACTGATCGACGTCGGGCGTCCGCAGCATCTGCTGCCGCATGACCTTCCAGTCCTGGCCGCTCTTGACGTCCTTGCCGTCCTTCGAATAGATGACGGCCTCGTTGATCTGCCAGACGCCGAGGCAATTCAGGTTCGGCAGCATGTTGCGGTGATCGTCCATCACATCAGTCGGCGGCTGGCCGACCAGGCCGGTGGTGCCCATCGTCTTGTTCAGCTCGGCCGGGGTCAGCAACAGATCGCTGATGCTCGACTCGGCAACCGCCGACGGGGTGGCGGGCGTCGGCGTCCCGGTCTTACCGCCGCAGGCAGCCAAGGCCAGGCACAGCACGGCAACGCCCAAGGCGTGTCGCTTCACGTGTTCCTTATATACCGGCGCGCGCTCAGGCGTGGGTACCGGCCGCGGCGCACCCGCGCTGGACGGCCTCGGCGTTGGTGTTGACCTCGGTGGCGGTGCTGTCGAGGCTGCCGCCTGTCATCCCGATGCCCATCTTCACCAGCAGCTTGGCGGCACCCACCGACCACGACCGCATGGGGCCGGCGATGTCCGGCGCCAGGCCGGGCGTGTTCGCCGCATCCATCGCAACCGCCGCGGACTGACGCAGGCTGGTCCGGCCCGCCACATTGCTCTGGTGGACGTACGGGTCGTTTGCGTCGAGGCTGTCGGCGAAGCCCTCGTAACCGGAGGCCGCGCCGTCAAGCGCAGACGCGAACTGCGAGCACGCCACCACCGCGGCCGGGTCGGCGTTCGACGACGTGACACCGGAAGCCTGCACACCAGCGCCGGCATCAATAGGACCGATCGGACCCGCTTCGTCGTCGGCCGCCGCCGCGGGCAGGTACATCGCCCCGGCGCCGAATACGACAGCAGACGCGGCAACCAGCCGTACCCAGGTGCGTGAAGACTTCACCGTTTCCTCCAAGTCATTCGGTGTGACCGCCGCATCCTCCGGAGACGATCGCCTCCGGCAATGACGGACGCTCGGCGTTCGACCCTCTCACGGTCAGGCGTCTACATGGCCAGTTGGTTAACGACAGACAAACCAGCGCTTGCCAATCTCCGTCGGTTGCATTTCATTGGCGGTCGAATGACCTAGATCACAGTCGCTGAACTGCGCATTCTTTAGTCGGCTACCACGACAAATGATTCCAGCAATACACGCATATTCCCGCTTCGCCCAGTAGTTGATAACGCAGGGGCAAGTTTTTGCAGTCCGTTAACCGTCCGGCAACCCAGCCAGTAGATGCTCCGCAGCGACACAAATTCAGCAACGCTCAGCGATCCGCAGCGACGCTGATTACCCGATACGAGAGGCGCGCTCATCACCATGTCGAACCGTTATGCCATGTTGGCAGCCCTTTGCGTGGTGCTCCCGGTCGGCACCGCGCCGCTGGCACTCGCTGACCCGCCCGCCGATCCGGCCGTGCAGCCGGCCGGCAACCCGGGTCCCCCGCCTCCGGGCGAAGGCGCCGTACCGTCGGGCCCCGCCGGAATCCTGGACACCCCGGACGGCTGGCGCCTGTCGGTCGTCGGCACCAACGAGACCCAGCTGCCCGTCGCCCCGCTGACCACCGCGATCTCCTCGCGCGAGTACTGGGTCGCCGGCACCTTCACCGGCACCGTCACCGGTGGCGGAAAGACCAAGCTGGCTGGTGGAACGCTGGAAGCCGGAGAGCAGATCGGCTGCGGCATCATCTCCGACGAGGCCGAGATCAACCCGGGCGCGAGCTTCACGCCCGGTATCAAGATCCCGTTCGCCGGCACCGACCCCAGCCTGGGTACCGGTATCAGCTTGCAGGGCAAGGTCTACCTGAAGCCCGGCACCGTGACCACCGTCGCGATCGACAAGAAGTCGTTCAAGGGCACCACGGCCCGCGTCACCATCACCGGTGTCCGGATCAAGACCGACCAGTGCGCCGGCCAGTCCTTCATCCGGTCGTACGCCACCCTGACCAGCTCGACCGACAACACCGACGACGTCATCACCTACCTCGGGGTGACCAAGTCCGTCTGACCCTGATGTCCGGTGCGGGCAAAGCAGCTCACCAGGAGCCCGTCCGCACCGGGCACAGACACCGGACGTGAATTTAATCAGTCAGAACAAAAATATTGTCACTGATTAAAGAATTTGATCGTCACGCATCACAGAGCCAGTTCCGAGTAATTGGCCAGTTGTTCACCAATTCGAAATACGACTATTGAATGCTCCGGGAATCGAAATTGTTCCGTTCTCGGATTCCAACCACGAGAGGCGCCGTAACCCCATGTTGAACCGACTTGCCACATTGGCTGCCGCAGCAGGCGTGCTGCTGTCGGCGACCGTTACGCCGCTCGCCCTGGCCGACCCGGTTGATCCTGCCGGCTTCGACGGCCCGCCGCCGGACACCGGCATCGTGGCCTCCGACGAGCCGGCGCGCATCACCAGCCCGGACGGCTGGAACCTGGAGGTCGTCGCCAAGAACGAGACCCAGCTCCCGGTCGCCCCGCTGACCACCGCGGTCAGCTCGCGCGAGTACCTGGTGGGCGGCACGTTCAGCGGCACCGTCACCGGCAACGGCAAGACCAAACTGGCCGGCGGAACGCTGGAGGCCGGCTACCAGATCGGCTGCGGTATCGAGCTGGGCCAGGTCCGTCTGATCGGTCAGATCGGTATCAGCACCTCCGGGTCCACCCTGGCCGGCCTGCTGCCCACCGGCATCAGCGTCCCGATGTCGGGCACCATCGAGATTCACGCCAAGCCGGGCACCGTGACCCAGGTGCCGGTCGACAAGAAGACCTTCAAGTCGGCGCCGGTGCGTGTCACCCTCAAGGACACCCACATCAAGATCGACGGCTGCGTCGGACAGTCCTTCCTGCGGTCCTACGCGGTGCTGACCAGCTCGACCACCGACACCGACGACATCGTCGCCTACTACGGCATCACCAAGTCGGTCTGATGCACCGCATTACACGCGGAGTTGTCACCGCCGCAGCGGTTTTCGCTGCGGCGGCGGCAATGACGCAGACAGACATCGCATCAGCGGATCCCGTGCCCACGCCGGTCCCGGCGCCCGGCCCCGCCTTGCCGCCACCGGCCCCCGTCGCAGCCGACGGTCCGGGGGCGAACCTGGCGGTGCCGATCGCGGGTGCGAACCTGGGCCCGCAGGGTCTGAACGTCCTGGGACAGACCAGCGACGTCAACCCGCTCGCCGCCGCGCTGGGCGCACCGTCGGACCTGACCGGTCTGGACCGCGGCTCCGTTCTCGGCCAGTACGCCGCACCCTCGGCTCCTGGCACGGGCGGGCCCGTCACCGCACCCAACCTGCGCGCATTCAACAACGGCTATGGCCCGCAGCAGTGCCTCAAGCCGTCGGCCCCCGGCAAGTGCGAGCAGTTCGGCGTCGAAGCCGGCCAGGAGAACGAGGACGTCACCGGACGTCAGTGGCTGGGCCGCTACATCGACATGTACCGCGACGGTCGCCTCAAGGGCGGCCTGCTCGGACAGATGCCGCGCGAACAGCTCGGCGAATCCCTGCCCGGTACCGCTCCGCCGCCGGGCACCAACATCCCGCCGGGCCTGGTCGAGTTCCGACCGGACCCCGCCGATGTCCCGCCCCCGCCAGGGGCACCGGTGCCGCCGGTTCCTCCGGCCCCGGCCAACTGAATACGCGATTTGGGCCCGTCAACTCCGGTTGACGGGCCCAAATCGTATGTGCCGGACCGCTCCCGACGGTCGGAACATTCTGCAATTCGGACAGCCTCGCCAATTAAGCCGCAACACGAGCAGCCGTCACGTATACACAGACGATGACGGTAAGCGCCGGTCTATGGGGCATCGGCGGACTGGCAGCGGCCATCATCGGGGTAGGACTCACCACCGGGACAGCCGTCGCATCGGCCGACACCGAATCCGGCCACGACACTGCCGGCGGTCCCGCCGCTTCGGCCGTCAGCTCCACCGCGCACGCCAGCAGTAACCGCGCGGCCCCACGCGCGAGTGGCAGCCGATCCCCCGCCAGCATCAAACCCGCGACGAAGTCGGCTGGTAAGCAGTCGCCCGGAGCGGCCACATCAACCACCGGCGCATCCTCGTCGCGACCCCGCGCCACGTCGAATCCCCTTGTCACCAAGCCCAAGCCACCAGCCAGGGTTTCGGCCGTAACCCCGACCGACACCAGCACTACGCCTGCCGCGGTCGCCGCTGCGCTCCCCTCGACGACGACCCAGAACGCCGTGCCGGCGCCGCCCAACAACCCGGCCGGTTGGATGCGTGCGCTGATCTACAACCCGCTGCACACCGGCATCGAAGGCTGGATCAACAGTCCCCTCGGGCAGGGCGTCGACGGCGTCATCAACAGGCTGGCCGGCACCTACGTGATCGGGAACGGCCGAACCGGCACCGCTTCCGCACCGAATGGCACGGCCGGCGGATGGCTGCTCGGCGACGGCGGGGCCGGCTGGGACAGCACCGAGGCCGCGGTCTCCGGAGGCAACGGCGGCGCAGCGGGCATGGTCGGCAACGGCGGGCGGGGCGGGATCGGCGGCGCCGGAGCGTCCGGCGGCACCGGTGGCGCCGGCGGCTTCCTGATGGGCATTGGCGGTCACGGCGGAAACGGCGGTGCGATGTCCGGGGGCACCGGCGGAGCGGGTGGACGGGGCGGCCAGGGTAAGGGCCTGCTGTTCGGCGCCGGTGGCGGTGGCGGCCGAGGCGGCGACGGGGCCGACGGCGGCCGCGGTGGGAATGGCGGCTCCGGCGCCTTCATTCTGGGCATCGGCGGTGCCGGCGGAGATGCCGGAAACAGCGGCGTCGGCGCCGTGTCCACCGGGTTGCCGGCGCTCGGCGGAGCAGGCGGCAACGCGGGCCTGCTGGGCAACCACGGCTCGGTCGGTAAGTCCGGTACCGGAGCCGCGCTCGTCCAGACAGGTGCCAACGGCTCCATGCTGTCCGTGACGTCCACTGGTGTCTGGTTGACCAACAGCGACGGGCAGGTTGTCCTGCTGCACGGATTCAACGAGGTGTACAAGCTCGCGCCGTACGAACCGTCGGCCAGCGGATTCAGCGAGGACGACGCTGCATTCCTGGCGGCCAACGGCTTCAATGTGGTGCGGCTGGGTGTCATCTGGGCCGGGGTGGAGCCCGAGCCCGGGGTGTACAACGCCGCTTACGTCGCGTCGATCCAGCAGACCGTCCAGATGCTCGCCGCACACGGCATCTACACGATCATCGACATGCACCAGGACCTGTACAGCTCATCACTCGGCGGCGAGGGCGCCCCCGAGTGGGCCACGCAGACCGGTGGACTGCCCAACCAGGGATTCGGCTTCCCCGGCAGCTACTACCTGAACCCCGCCGAAACCGCGGCGTGGGACGCATTCTGGAACAACTCGAACGCCTCCAACGGAATCGGGCTCCAGGACAACTACGCCAAGGCCTGGGAAACGGTCGCTGCCGCAATGGCGGGCAACAACAGCGTCATCGGGTACGACATCATGAACGAGCCCTTCCCGGGCACCTCCTGGCTGCCGACCCTGCTGGGCAGCCCGTTCTACGCGGAGCAACAGCTGACCCCGATGTACAACCAAGTGGCAGCTGCCATCCGGGCCGTGGATCCGAACACCGCGCTGTTCGTCGAGCCCGCCAACCCCGCGGTCTCCGAAATACCCGCGATCCTCGGCGCGCCGATCCAGCTGGGCACCATCGACGACACGAATGTCGTTCTGGCGTTTCATGATTACTGCGCCGGGTCGGCCACCAGCAGCATCTGCGGGTGGCTGGCGAGGCAGCAGGCCAGCACCGCGAACGCCTACGGGAAGGCCCACAACGTCCCGGTGTTCATGAACGAGTTCGGCGCCTCCAACCTGCCATCGGATCTGAAAGCCGAGATGAGCGCCGCCGACCAATACCTGATGAGCTGGTCCGAGTGGGCCTACTCCGGTGTCGGCGACATCACCACCAGCGGCAGCACCGACGGCGAGTCAGTGGTCTACGACCCGGCCCTGCCACCGACCGGCGGCAACGTCAACATGGGCAGCCTGCAGGTGCTGGCGTCTCCGTATCCGCAGGCGATTTCCGGAACCCCGCTCAAGCTCTCAAATGCCAAGGGCACCTTCACCTTCAGCTACTCGACGGCGGAGGCGGATGGTTCAGGTAACTTCGCGGTCGGTTCACAGAGCACCATTTCGGTGCCCGCCGTCGCATACCCGAACGGATACACGGTCACCGTCACCGGCGGCCACGTGGTCTCAGCCGCGAACGCACCGGCATTGGTGATCGCATCGGACACCGACACTGGCGTCGTTCAGGTCGTGGCGACCGCCGCGCCCTGACGCGCCGCGGGCGTAGCGTGGCCGTTGTGTCGACCGAGCCGAACAACCACTATCACCACCTGGCATTCGGCCCCGATGCGCTGAATCGTCAGCAGCACAACGGCAGCTATCTGGCCTATGGCCGGCACACCGAACGCGCCGACGACGGCCCCCAGCGCCTCGACGACCGTGAGCTGCTGATGATCCGGCGGGCGGACCAGTTCTGCTTGGCCACCGTCACCCCCAACGGCTGGCCCTATCTCCAATACCGCAGCGGCCCAGCCGGATTCGTCCGGTACCTGCCCGAGACTGGCCGGCTGCGGTTCATCGATCTGCCGGGCAACAACCAGTTCGTCACCCTCGGCAACCTGGCGGCCGACGACCGGCTGGCGATGTTCTTCGTCGACTACCCGCGGCGCAGCAGGCTCAAGGTCTTCGGCCGCGGAACAGTCGTCGAAGACGGGCCGCAGCGGGAGATCGAGATCGCGGTCGAGGCCTTCGACTGGAACTGCTCGCGCTCCATCATCCCGCGCTTCGATCGCGAGTACCTGCGTGAGCTGGGTGAGGCGTACCAAGCCAAGTTCGACGGGCGAGAAGCCGAGCTGCAGGCCGAGATCGACGCGCTCAGGGCGCGAGTGGCGGAGTTGGAGGCTCAGCCGCCCGCCAACGCCTCCCGGAACTCATCCGAGACGTAGAACGGGATGAGCCGACGGCGCAGTACCGACTCCAGATAGCCCCGCTCGTCGAGCAAGGCGATGACCGGAGGGCCGAAACGGAGGGCTTCCTCGATCATGTCCTCCCGCCCCACTCCGAGATCGAGCAGCAGCTCGTAAAGGCTTACCTCGCCGTACTTTTCGAAGACGTGGTCGATGCCCTCGTCGAGCAGCGCCCGGAAGTAGTCGGTGTCGCGAAAGGTGCGCCAGAATTCGTAGACCGGCACGACCGCGTCCTCGACGTCGCGAGCGGAAATCGCCGATGCCGCCGACGACAGCGGGGTGTCGAGGTTACTGCGCCACAGCTCGTTGACCGCATCGGCGAGCACGTTCTCGTCCGCATGCGTGTGCGCGAGGAGAAAGCGGGCGCCACGGCGCGCCAGGCCCTCTGCCCGAAGCTCCAGCCGTTCGACCGCAGACTGCGGCATCCGGGCGCCGAGTCCGCCAATGATGCGGCCCACCCGGCCGCGGGCCAATGACTTGCCACCCTCCGTGACAGATTCCGCGAGCGAGTGCTGAACCAGCGTCACGCAGAATTCCGCGAACGCCTCGCTGCTCAGGATTCGCTCCAGCACGCGCTGGGTGACCCCCATCTCGACCACCATCGCGCTGAGCTCACCGAAACGCCGCCCGTCGATGACGTCGCCGAAGCTGGTGTCCGTGGTCGCGGTGAGCTGATACAGCCGCAAGGCAACCTCACTGACCAGTTCCGCGATGCCGCCTTCCACCGGCACCTGCACGGCGTACTTCGCGGCAACATTCTTGATCATGGTGGGCGTGACGGCGTCAGACAGCGTGATCTCCGACGCCTCCAGCAGGGCGTGCTCGATCTCGTCGAGCACCAAGCTGTGGTAGTTCTCGCCGCGCAGCTGCTGCATGGCGAACGCCACCTGCGCGTCGAGGAGGCGGGCGGCGACCGGTTCGAGCTGCGGCTCGAGGTCGTCGACCGGCTCAGGGAAATTGGTCATCACCAGCACCTTACCCAGCTGAACTCAGCGGCCGCGGGTTGCAAGACCGGCCGGCACCTCGATACTCAGCGACGCACCGCCGGACTGTGCCCCACCCCGGACTGCGGCACCGACATGGGCGGACGGTTCTGCCTCATACTCAGGCAAGCGCCCAGGCCGCCGCCTACACATGGCACACCGTTGATGGTCGGTACCGGTCCACCTGATCGGTTCCCGGTTGGATCGAAAGCAGCGTCGGCCGCCGCGGGCGATGCAAGGCCGATCGCCAGTGCCCCGCATGCCGCCAGGTACGTGCCCATCCGAAAGAGACCGGCCATCATCGCCACGCTTTCACCCGTTCAGTAACCAACGTAGCCCGACGCCCACGGTTAGAGGTACACCCGCGAGTTGACTGAGTGAGTGCGCGTGTTCCGTCCTGCTGTCACCTCAGCGGGAGACGCCCAAATCTCCGCGGGAACCATGCCGGTGATCCCTTTATCCTTGGATTTCGGGGGCAGGGGGATGCGATGGACTACCTGGCGGGACAGCTCGTCTTCTTAGCGATCGTCGCGGCGCTTATCGGCGGCGTGATCTGGGCAGTGGTCGTGATGCGCAAGCCACGCCCGCGGTTTGAAGACGAAGACGACGAACTATGACTCGCTGGTCCGCAGTCGCAGCGATCGTTGCCTCGGTTGCCGGAGTTGCCGCGCTGTCGGCTGCCCCCGAGTCCACCGCCGAACCGATGACGGTGTGTCCTCCGAACCAGTCGACGTACTGGAACGGGCAGCCGTGCTTCCCGCAGCCCTGCGTGCCCCCGTACGCGCCGGGAATCCCGCCGTGCTTCATGCCGGCGCCACAGATCGGCCCGAACGGCGCGCCGGTATTCGGATGAGCTGCGTTGAACTCCACGGTCGGCGCTTCGTTACGGCGCAGATCGCTCACGTCACCGGGGCCGTGTCGTGGTGGGTGTTCGTCGTCGCTCGTCTTATGACGGAGATGAATTCAGCGCCATTGAACTTCGGCCTGCCGCGGCGGTACGCCGACTACGACGAGTCGATATTCGGAGTCGGGTTGGGGCACAAAGACTCTGGCTGGACGGCGTACGAGCCGCTGACCAACCATCCGCCCTCGCCGCTGAACGATGTGTTCTTCATCGCGAACGTCATCGCGAGCGTCGCGGTCGTGGCGCTGGCTATCGCTGCGATTGCCGCCACGGTCGAGGCGACAACCGTCGCGAGATGGCCAGCAGGCATTGCCACGATTCTCACGCCGATCACCGGCGCGGTCATCATCCTCAGTGCGCTCCACTACGGCACCCGCTTCGGCGGTGGTTTCCAGTTGAACCTGGTGATCGTGTTCGTGCTGGTGCTGGTCGGCATCGCGATTCGTGAAGTGTGGAGCCGGGTGTGGGCGCCTCGCCCGACCCGGGCCGAATAATCTCCACCCGGATTGGCGGTGACGCGGTTCTCCACGGCGCAGAGGGCCGCATTGAACGACGCGTCGGGTGCCGAGTGACGGCGATGAAGGTACGCGGCGAGTACGACACCGGAGTTGGGATCGGTAGCGCTGCGGTGATGGTCCGCTTCGTCCCGTAAGTGCGTACACGATGCGGAGGACGCGATCATGTGGTGGACGATTCCGGTAGTGGTCATCGCGTTCGACGCGGCGCTCATTTTGCTCTTCGTAACCGTCAAGCGACGGGGGCTTCAGCGCCTTGGAACTACCCGCGGCGGGAGCTTCGGGCCTGTTGCCGACGCCGGAGCTGCCGGCTGGGCGGCCGGTGCCGACTTCTCCGGCTGCGGCGAGGGAGGCCACGGGGCGCACTCGGGTTGCGGTGGTGGGCACAGCGGCTGACAATCACGGCACGCGCCCCAAATACGAGAAAAACCACCCGTCTCCAGGTGGTTCTTGAAGTGGCCAGGGCCGGGATCGAACCGGCGACCTTCCGCTTTTCAGGCGGACGCTCGTACCAACTGAGCTACCTGGCCGGAAGGGCAAGTTGCCTCGCCGTTCTGGCGACCCTGACGGGACTCGAACCCGCGACCTCCGCCGTGACAGGGCGGCGCGCTAACCAACTGCGCCACAGGGCCTTACGCACTGCTTGCTCCGCGTTTCCGCGTTGCGTACCCCCAACGGGATTCGAACCCGTGCTACCGCCGTGAAAGGGCGGCGTCCTAGGCCACTAAACGATGGGGGCCAATCCGAATCTCTTCGGGGGCACTCTCAACGTTTCCGTTGGGAGCTTCGATAGCTTAGGGCACGACTGCCTCACGGCCCAAATCGGCACTACAGACCCCTCGGCGCCGCACAACCGGCCACCCCCGAAGGCTGCCGCGCGGGACGCAGTATCCTGTCTCCCACGCCCCTATAGCTCAGTCGGTAGAGCTACGGACTTTTAATCCGCAGGTCCCAGGTTCGAGCCCTGGTGGGGGCACCACAAGCACCACAAGCCCGCGAAATCAGTAGCCGCGTTCATCGCGGTGGATAGTCTTGGCAACGTGACGAACACCGCCGATGCAGCCCAGCTCGAGTTCATGAACTCGGCGTTCGCGACCACCATCCCGTCCGCTCACGGCCTGGGCGTCCGAGTCGTCGAGGTCCGCCGCGGGTTCGCCGCCACCACCGCCCCAATCACGGGTAATGGCAACCACTTTGGCGTGATGTACGCCGGCGTGCTGTTCACCGTCGCCGAGGTGCTCGGCGGGATTCTCGCCCTCACCGCATTCGACCAGAGCCAGTTCTATCCCCTGGTCAAGGACATGTCGATCCAGTACAAGGCACCGGCGAAATCCGATGTGCTGGCACAGGCCGAGATGAGCGACGCAGACATCGCGCGGATCGAGGCCGAGGCCGCACAGAACGGCAAGTCCGAGTACGTCGTCGAAGCGGTCGTGACCGACGCCGACGGCACGGTCGTGGCCACCACCCAGGCGACCTGCCAGCTGCGCCGGCACGCGAGGTAGCCGACGCGAATTACTTCGCCGGAATCTCCAGCTCCGCCACGCGTTCCTGCACCGCCTGACTGATCGCGGCGGTGAACCGGTCGGCCATCATCTGCGCCGCGAGCGGCCGCAGGTTGGGCACCACCTTGGCGATCCGCCCGAGGTACACGTTGGGGTCCTCAGCCTCCCGAATCCGGCTGAAGACGACGTCCGTCACCTCGTTGGCAAGGGCGTCGATGTGCTTGTCGACGACGCCGGCCAGGCGCCGGACATCCTCGGCAGGCACGTTGGTGTCGCGCAGGTTCATGGCCGCGCCCAGGACCGACTGCCGGACGCTGAACGTGCCGTCATCCAGGCGCCGGATGGCACCCAGCGCCTCGAGCGTCTGCAGCCCCCGGTCGTCCAGCGAGAGGCCGGCACGTTGTTCGAGTTCCCGTAGGTCCACGGTCTCGTCTTCGGCCGGGCTCCACGGTGTGAGAAGTGCCGCACGCACGGCGAGGTCGTGGGCCGTCGCGCCCTCCGGCAGCCGCGCCAGCACTTTGGTGATGGCCGCCAGGGTGTAGCCGTGCTGCTGCAGCTGCTGCACCAACTCGAGCCGAATGCGGTGCGGCGCACCGTAATAGGCGAGGCGTCCGCGCCGCTCGGCCGGCGGCAGCAGGCCGCTCTCGTTGTAGAAGCGAATGGTCCGCACCGTCATTCCGGTGCGCGCAGCGAGTTCGTCGATGGTGAATTCCTCGACTGTGACATCTGTCATTCCACGAAGTATAGACACCAACATTCACACTGTGCCAGTGTTACTGGCACAGTCACACGTCGACATGAAATGAGAGCCACATGACTCTGCCGAAGCCCTCTGGCACCACCGAGGTCGTCATCACTGGTGCCTCGTCCGGAATCGGAACCGAACTGGCCCGGGTGCTCGCCGCCCGCGGCTACAGCCTCTTTCTGGTCGCACGTCGCCAGGACCGACTCGACGCCCTCGCCGAGGAACTGCGCGCCGAACACGGCGTCGGCGTGACGGTGCGGCCGTGCGACCTCGCCGATGCCGCCCAGCGCCAGACCCTGATCGAGGAGCTGCGCACCCGGCCCGTCGCCGGCCTGGCCAACTCCGCCGGCTTCGGCACCAGCGGCGCCTTCCACACCCTGCCCATGGATCGCGAGCGCGAGCAGGTCGAGCTCAATGTTGTTGCGCTGCAGGAACTCACTCACGCCGTCCTGCCCGGCATGGTCGAGCGTGGCGCCGGCGCCGTCCTCAACGTCGCCTCCGTCGTCGCATTCCAGCCCATGCCGTCGATGGCGACCTACGGAGCGTCCAAGGCGTTCGTCAACTCATTCTCGGAAGCCGTGCACGAAGAGCTGCGCGGCACCGGCGTCTCCTGCACCTCGCTGTGCCCCGGACCCGTCCCCACCGAATGGGCCGAGGTCGCCTCGGCCCACGAGTTCAGCCTGCGACCGGCGCAGGTCTCCCCCGTCGACGTCGCGACCCAGGCCGTCGACGGCATGCAGGCCGGCGCCCGGCAGATCGTGCCCGGCCCCGTCGTGAAGCTCATGGCCATCACCGGCTCGATCACCCCCCACGCCCTGCTGCTGCCCGCCCTGCGCCTGGCCCGCCGGGCTCTGGGCTGACCACCAACCACACTCAAGAAGGGACCCCAGCCGTGAACCTGTCCGATATCACCGCACTGGCGACCAAGCCCGTCGCCGCCGTCACCGCCAAGCCGCTCGCCGTCTTCGCCAGCGTCATGAACACCCCCATCAAAACCCGCCCCATCTACCTGCAGACCGTGGTCGACGCCATCACCGGCTACACCCTCGAGGACGCCGTCGCCGGCAAGATCGTCGTGATCACCGGCGCCTCGGCGGGTATCGGTGAGACCACCGCCCGTCGCATCGGCGCTGCCGGTGGCGAGGTCGTGCTGGTGGCCCGGACCCGAGAGAACCTGGACCGCGTCGCCGACGACATCCGCGCCGACGGCGGCACCGCGCACGTGTACCCCTGCGACCTGAGCGACCTCGACGCCATCGGCGCCATGGCCGACCAGGTGCTGGCCGACCTGGGCCACGTCGACATCCTCATCAACAACGCCGGCCGCTCCATCCGCCGCTCACTGGAGCTGTCGCACGACCGGATGCACGACTACCAGCGGACCATGCAGCTCAACTACTTCGCCCCGGTCCAGCTGATCCTGAAGTTCACGCCGGGCATGCGCGAGCGCGGCTTCGGGCACATCATCAACGTGTCCTCGATCGGCGTCCAGACCAAGCTGCCGCGCTTCGGCGCCTACATCGCCAGCAAGTCGGCACTGGACGGACTGTGCGACACGTTGCAAGGTGAGACGGTGTCGGAGAACATCACCTTCACCACGGTGCACATGCCGTTGGTGCGGACCGCGATGATCGCCCCGACCAAGATGTACGACCGCTTCCCCACCCTCACCCCCGAGCAGGCCGCGGCCACGCTGTGCGACGCGATCATGCACCGCCCGCGCCGGCTGAGCCCGCCGTCAGGACAGCTCACCGCCCTCACCGACGCCCTCAGCCCGCGGCCGTTCGACATGGTGCGGAACAAGGTCTACTCGATGTTCGGTGACTCCGCCGCTGCCCAGTCAGCACCGGAAGAGTCCACCGAACCCGTTGCGGCCGAATAGAAAAAGGACTGACATGGACCTGAACTCATTGCTTGCCGAGCCGGCCCGGCGGGCCGGCCTCGAAACCCGCGCCCTCGTGGCACTGGTCCGGGCCGGCGCCATCGGCGTCGATCTGCCGCACCGGTTGTTGCAGGTCCTCCAGGCACTCGACACCTACGGACCGTTCGGGGCCGCGCCGCGCATCGCCGCGATCCGGCACGGCGCTTATCCGGCGATCGCCGACGAACGAGGCGAGCTGACGTACGCCGAATTCGACGAGGCAGTCGACCGGATTGCCAACGCATTGCGGCAGCGACTGGCTCCGGGCGACACCGTCGGCATCCTCTGCCGCAACCACCGCGGACCGCTGATCGTGGCGTTCGCCGCGTCCCGCGCCGGGGTCAACGCGGTGTGGCTCAACACGGCGTTCTCGGCCCGCCAGGCGGCAGAGGTCGCGAACCGCGAAGGTGTCGATCTGCTGGTGCATGACGTCGAATTCACCGATCTGGTCGCCGATATCGAGGCCAGGAAAGGCACGTTCGTCGCCGACATCGACAGCGCCACTGACGATCTCGACGCACTCGCGGCCGATGCGTCGCCGAAGGCGCCGCCGGCACCGGCCAAGCAGGGCCGGATCATCCTGCTGACGAGCGGCACGACGGGCACCCCCAAGGGCGCGCCGCGCGCGGAGCCGCGCAGCTTCATCCTCCCGGGCGGCCTCCTGGAACGCCTGCCCATGCGCGCTCGCGAAGCCACCATCATCGGGCCGCCGCTGTTCCACGGCACCGGGCTGCTGATCGCCATCATGACGATCGCCCTCGGCTCGAAGTTGGTGCTGCGGCGCAAGTTTGACGCCGAGCAGCTCGTGTCGGACATCGAGAAACACAGTGCGACGACGGTGTGTGTCGTGCCGGTCATGCTGCAGCGCGTGCTCGGCCTCGGCGATGACACCGTCCGCAGCTACGACACCTCGAGCCTGCGCGCCATCTTCTGCGCCGGCTCTCAGTTGCCGGCCGCCGTCGCCACCGCGGCGCAGGACCTGCTCGGCGACGTGGTCTACAACCTCTACGGCTCAACCGAAGTCGCGTTGGCGACCATGGCGACGCCGGCCGACGTCAGCGAAGCCCCCACCTCTGTGGGTAAGCCGATGCTCGGTTGCCGGATCAAGATCATCGACGACAATGGCAAGGAGGTGCCGACGCCCGGGACCGGGCGGATATTCGTCGGCGCGGCAACACAATTCGAGGGCTACACCGGCGGCGGCACCAAGGAGTTCATCGACGGGCTGATGGCCAGCGGCGACGTCGGGCACTTCGACGACAAGGGCCGGCTCTACATCGACGGCCGGGACGACGACATGATCGTCTCCGGTGGCGAGAACGTATTCCCGGTCGAGATCGAGGAACTCCTGGTCACCCATCCCGCGATCGTCGAAGCATCGGCCATCGGCGTGGACGACGAGGAGTTCGGAAAACGCCTGCGCGCCTTCGTGGTTACCGTTTCCGGCGCCGAAGTTTCGGAGGCGGACCTCAAGCAGTTCGTCAAGGACAACCTGGCCCGCTACAAGGTGCCACGTGAGGTGCTGTTCCTCGACGAGTTGCCGCGCAACCCGACCGGCAAGGTGCTCAAGCGGGACCTGGCCAACCGAACGGACTGAGCACGACCCGCGGGCCTAGTCGCAGCATCCGCAGCCATCGGACACCGCGGCAGGCTCGCGCACGGCCGGCGCACAGCAGACGTCGCCCCGCCAGGCGTTGATGCCTTCCTTCACCGCGATCCCGGCGATCACCAAGGCGGCGATCGGGTCGGCCCAGGACCAGCCGAGGACGCTGTTCACCAGCAGGCCGATCAACAGCACGGCCGACAGGTAGGTGCACAACAGCGTCTGTTTGGAGTCGGCGACCGCCGATCGTGAGCCGAGCTCACGGCCCGCGCTGCGCTGCGCGTACGACAGCACCGGCATCACGAGCAGGCTCACCGCGGCGAGCACGATGCCGATGGTCGAGTGCGCGGCTTGCCCGAATCCAAGCAGGGCCCGGATCGCATCGACGGTGACGTAGCCGGCCAACGCGAAGAACGAGTACGCGATGATGCGCAGCGCGGTCTTCTCGCGCGCTTCAGGGTCGGCCCCGGCGAACTGCCAGGCCACCGCGGCGGCCGAGGACACCTCGATCACCGAATCCAGGCCGAAGCCGACCAACGCCACCGAGGAGACGCGAGCCCCCTCCGACAGCGCGACGACGGCCTCGATGACGTTGTAGGAGATGGTCGCCGCGACCAGCCACCTGATGCGCCGCCCGAGCTGACCGCGGCGCACGTCGGTGAGCGTCATTGCCCGCACCCACAGGGCTCGCCGTCCGCGCCGACGCAGGCGCAGTTCGGATCAACCGCCAGCACGAGACCCATGAGGTCGTCCAAAGCGCGGCCGATGCGGCTGTCCGCCAGTTCGTATCGCATGCGACGTCCTTCGGGCACCGCCACCACCAGACCGCAGCCACGTAGGCATGTCAGGTGGTTGGAGAGAATCTGCCGGGAGACGCCCAGCTGGTCGGCCAGATCCGACGGATAGCCAGGAGTCCCGTTCAGGCTCAACAGGATTCGCGTGCGCGTCGGGTCGGACAGGGCATGGCCGAAACGTGACAACGCATCGGTGTGCTGCGCCGTGGTCATGCCAGAACAGTACATCAAATTCTGTATTCAGAAAATCATGTACTGCATGGCGATCACTCCGGCAGTCGCCGCAGCGTCATCCGGTGCGGCTCGTCGCCGCGCAGCACAGCAAGCTCGACGGCCTCTCCGCCACCCAGATCAGCGAGCGTCGCCGCCAGGGCACCCAAGTTGGACACCCGAGTTCCCCCAACCTCCGCAATCAGATCTCCGCGCTGCAGCCCGGCGGCCTCAGCGGGACTGCCGGCTTCGACCCCCGACACCAGCAGCCCCGCGGTGTCACTCAGGCCCACTGCCGTACGCAGGCTGCGGGCGACATGGGCGGATTCCAGCGACATCCCGAGGTACGCGCCGGGTGCCGGCCGCGGCGGTTCCAGCGAGACCAGGAGGTGACGGAGCAAGCCGGCGAGTTCTGTGCGCTCGTCAGCCGTGAGTGCCGACAAGAGCCGGTCCTCGTTGTCCAGATGCTCGGGCGCCACTGCGTCGAAGAGCCGCAGGCCAGAGTCGCTGAGCCGAATGATGCTGCCGCGCCGGTCATCCGGATCGGGCTCGCGGATCACGCTGCCCGCTTTCACCAACCGGTCGAGCCGCAGGCTGACAGTGCCAGAGGTGAGACCCAACGCGGCCATCAACCGAGCCTGCGCCATTCGATAGGGCTGCCCGGCGCGACGCAGGGTGACGATCACCAGGAAGTCAGCGGCGGTCAGTCCATGCCGGGCGAATACGTCCGCCATGCGCTGTTCCAACCGCCGGCGCACCTGCCCCATCCGATACACGACAGCCAGCGGACTGAAATCCAGGTCCGGACGCTCCCGGGCCCAATCGGCGAGCAGATAGTCGACGCTGTCCCAGGTCGCTTCACACTCCGGGATGTCATAGGACCGCCGCGCTTCACCCACGGCGACGACGATACCGCCAGGTCACCCCAGAATTCGGCCACAAGGCGTTGCAACATTGCTTGAATTCAAGCATTGTTATGCCATGAATATCTCGGACCCGGAGGCCAAGCCGTCCGTCGTCGAATACATCCGCTACCGAATTCCGCCCGAACGCGCCCGGGACTTCGTCGCGGCGTACGAAGCCGCCGCCGTTCCACTACGGGAGAGCGACCACTACCTCGGTTACGAGCTGACCCAGTGCGTAGAGGAGCCGGACCGCTGGATTCTGCGGATCCGCTGGACCTCGGTCGCCGATCACCTGGAGAAGTTCCGCCGTAGCCCGCAGTTTCGGGCGTTCTTCTCCCACATCGCGCCGTTCGTCGACCAGATCGACGAGATGCAGCACTACGTCGTGGCACTGGCGGACTGACCGATGCGTATCGCGATCATCGGCGCCGGAAATGTCGGCAGCACACTGGGACGCGCATGGCAGCAGCGCGGGCACGAAATCACTTACGGCGTACGCCATCCCGATGACAGCAGATACACCGAACTCGGCGCGGCGGTGACCGACAACGCGACGGCCGCAGCCGACGCCGACGTCGTGGCGGTGTGTACCCCGTGGCAGGGCACCCGGGCGGCCGTCACGTCCTGCGGCGACCTGTCGGGCAAGGTGTTGATCGACTGCACCAATCCGCTGACGCCCGACTTCACCGCCCTCGAACTGGGCCACACCACTTCCGGCGCCGAGCAGATCGCCGGCTGGGCTCCCGGCGCGCGGGTGTGCAAGGCGATGAACCAGATCGGCGCCCCCATGATGGACGCGCCCACACTGCCGTCGCCGCCGGTCATGTTCGTCTGTGGCGATGACGCCGACGCCAAAGACGTTGCGGCGCAATTGGTCCGCGAGTTGGGTTTCGAGTCGCTCGACGCCGGCGACCTCACCGCCGCGCGGCTGCTCGAGCCGCTGGCGCTGCTGTGGATCCACCTGGCGCTGCGCCGTGGCCTCGGTACCGGATGGGCGCTCGGGGTACTACGCACCGGCGACTGATCAGTCCAAAACTGTTGGCTGCCAAGCGAACAATGCGTCAGTCACCATGGTGCTTGTTCTTGGGACCTTTGCCTCGCCCGTTGCCCGGGCCGGTGGACGGAGGGACATCAGCAGCCGACGTCGGGGTCGACGTCAGCGGCGGAGCCGACGTCGAGGTCGGGACCGACTCCGTCGTGCTCGTCCCCACCGGCGCCGGCGTCCCCGCCGGGCGCGACGCGGCGTCGACGATCACCGCAATAACCGTCACCAGCACCGCGATGACCGCCGCACCCCACAGCAGGATCCGCGAGCGACGCCGCGGAGCGACAACCGGCAGCAGCGACGTCGTCGGATCCGGCAACGGTTGGCCGAGCACCATGGTCTGCGGCCGAGCGATGGGCACGGCTCCAGACAGAACTGCACGCATCTCGTCGGCGCTGGTGAAACGCATCCGCGGGTCGCGGGTCATCGCCCGTTCGACGGCCACCGCCAGGGCCGGTTCGGCATCGGGCCGCAGCGCGTGGAGCGGCACCGGATGCCCGTCGGCGACGGCGCGGGCCAGAGCGACCAGATTGTCCTGCGGGAAGGGTCGTCGGCCGGTCAGCGCCTCGTATCCGACGACGCCGACGGCGTAGAGGTCGTCGGCGACGGTGGCCGGTCGCCCGGACAGCCGGTCGGCGCTGAGATAGCCCATCGTTCCGACGACCTGGCCGGCCACCGTGTGGTTCGAGTCGGCACTCTTGGCGATGCCGAAGTCGGCGAGCTTCGCCGCTCCCGAATCAGCCAAGAGAATGTTCCCGGGCTTGATGTCGCGATGCAGGATGCCGGCCGCATGTGCCATGGCCAGCGCCGACAGCACGCCGTCGAGGACGGACCGGACGAGGTCTTGCGGCAGCGGACCCGCGGCGATCGCATCCGCCAACGTCCGGCCCGGCAGCCGCTCCATGACGATGTACGGCGTGCCGTCCTGCTCGCCGTAATCGTGGACCGCGACGACGTGTGGATGGTTCAGCCCGGCCGCGGCACGGGCCTCGACCTGGAACCGGCGCCGGAAATCCGGCTGATCGCTGAACTGCGCATAGAGCAGTTTGACGGCGACCGGACGCTGCAGCTGGGTGTCCCAGGCGTCGCGTACCTCGGCCATGCCGCCGCGCCCCAGCGTCCCCCGCAACTGGTATCGATCGGCAAGGACGCCCGGGGCTGGCATGGCCCCAACGCTAGTCCTGATGCCGGTCAGCGGACTCCGGCGGCCGCATTGGCATCGCAGACCCCTCGCGCTGCGATGCCGGCAGGTCTCAGTCGACCTTCGGGCAGTAGAAGTTGGGGCTGTCGCGGTACTCGACCGGCGGCAGATTGCGCGCGGGCGTCTGCACCAGCGGCGCGTCGACCGGCAGCCGGCCCGACGCCCGATCCACCGCCGAGCGCTTGCGCGGATGCATCAGCGCCCGCTTGGGGCCGTACTTGGCGGCCAGCGTGATCACCGTGCACAGCCGGTCATGCAGCCGCTGCTGCCGGGGCGACCAGGTGTACCCCATCAACTCGCGCACCGGCTCGTCATACAGCGCCACCGTCATAAAGGTCAGGAACCGCTGCATCACCGACAGGTTCAGCTTCCACAACCGATCCGGAACCCATTGCAGCGAAGGATGTTTGGGCATCGTCGACAAATCCATCACCGTCGTCGCGGCCCAGTTCTTCTCCAGCACATTGCGGCACATGTGATCCCAGTACTCCTGGAATTCCTCCCAGCTCTTCGGCACCGGCCGCATGCTCATGCCGTACATGCAATACCAGGTGACATGTTCATCGAACAGCTGCCGCTTGTCGGCCTCGGTGATACCGCCACCGAACTTCTCGGCCGCCAGCAGCGTCGACTTGAAGAACGTCGCGTGCGCCCAGTAGAAGACCTCGGGATTCAGTGCGCTGTAGCGCCGCCCCTGCTTGTCCACCCCTTTAATGCCGACGTGGTAGTCGCGGACCTCGGCGCCGGTCTGCGGTGCGCGGTACCCGTCGAACACCACCCCGCCGATCGGATAGATCGACCGGAACAACCGTGGCATCCGTTCGATGAAGAAGATCGAGTGCTCCTCGACTGCGGCGCCCAGCTGCGGGTGCATGTTCTGCATCGAGCCGGCCCAGGTGCCCTGGAACAGCCCGGTCCATTGGCCGAAGTACTTCCAGGTCAACGAGTCCGGCCCGAGTGGCACTGCGTCGTAGCCGCCGGGCGCAGCCGGACAACCGGCGGACACAGGGGCAGAGTCGCTGGTCACGGGGCATACGTCGGAAGTATTTTGGGTCACCGGCATTCTTTCCTGGATGTCAGCGGGTATCCTGACTACACGCGTTGTCAGCCATAGCCTAGGAGTCACGTGCCTTCCGGTCAACGACAGGGCCGCTGGTCCACCGTCCCACTGGCGGACCGCCCGACACGGCGCCGCGAGGCGCTCATCGACGCCGGCATCGCCGCGCTCGGCCATGCCGCCGGCCCGGCGGCGACCGTCCGCGCGGTGTGCCGGACCGCCGGCCTCACCGAACGCTATTTCTACGAAAGCTTCACCGACCGTGACGATTTCGTCCGCGCCGTCTACGACGAGGTGTGCACGACCGCCATGGCGGCGCTGACCACCTCACAAAACGCCCGCGACGCCGTCGAGCGGTTCGTCACGATGATGGTCGACGACCCGACCCGTGGCCGGGTGCTGCTGATCGCCCCGGCCCAGGAACCGGTGCTGACCAGGTCAGGCGCCGACTGGATGCCGAGCTTCATCGAACTGGTACAGCACAAGATGTTCCCCGATGGCGACCCCGCCCGCCGAACCTTGGAAGCGACCAGCCTGATCGGCGCCCTGACCGCGCTGTTTACCGGATATCTGGGCGGGAAGCTGCCCGTCACCCGGGAGCAATTCGTCGATTATTGCGTCGACATGCTGCTCAGCCGGGTCCCGTCACGCCAGTAAGACAAGCAATTCCCGAGATAACAGTTCAGATTCACCAGTCCGACATGCGTCACAGCAACTTGATGTCACTACCCGACACAGATACTCTGACTGCTACCAACAGGTACAGATACATCGGGAGGCGCGATGACAGCGGAAATGACCGACCTGCAGCTCCTTCATGAGCTCGAACCGGTCGTCGGGACGCTCATCGACCGGCACATGAACATGCGCAAGGACTGGAACCCCCACGACTACATCCCGTGGAAAGAGGGCAAGAACTACTACGCCCTCGGCGGCCAGGACTGGGACCCGGAGCAGTCCAAGCTGTCCGAGGTCGCGCAGACCGCCATGGTGCAGAACCTGCTGACCGAGGACAACCTGCCGTCCTACCACCGCGAGATCGCGATGAACATGGGCATGGACGGCCCCTGGGGCTTCTGGGTCAACCGCTGGACCGCCGAGGAGAACCGGCACGGCATCGCCCTGCGCGACTACCTCGTGGTCACCCGCAACTGCGATCCGGTCGAGCTGGAAGAACTGCGCGTCGAGCAGGTCACCCGCGGCTTCTCCCCCGGCCAGAACGGACAGGGCGACCTGTTCGCCGACAAGCTGTTCGAGTCGGTCATCTACGTGTCCTTCCAGGAGCTGGCCACCCGCGTCTCGCACCGCAACACCGGCAAGGCGTGCAACGACCCGGTCGCCGACCAGCTGCTGCAGCGCATCTCGGGTGACGAGAACCTGCACATGATCTTCTACCGCGACATCTCCGCTGCGGGCCTGGACATCGCACCCAACCAAGCGATGGAGGCGCTGCACCGCGTGCTGCGCAACTTCAGGATGCCCGGCTACACCGTGCCCGACTTCCGCCGCAAGGCCGTCGTCATCGCCGTCGGTGGCGTCTACGACCCGCGGATCCACCTCGACGACGTGGTGATGCCGATCCTGAAGAAGTGGCGCATCTTCGAGCGCGAGGACTTCACCGGTGAGGGCGCCCGGCTGCGCGACGACCTGGGCAAGCTGATCGAGGAGCTCGAGGACACCTGCGACAAGTTCGAGGTCGCCAAGCAACGCCGTCTGGAGCGCGAGCGCAAGGTCGCCGAGAAGAAGGCGATGAAGAACCTTTTGGTGTCGTCATCAACGTCGTAACTCCACCGCTAGACGCGGCGCCTTCGGCCCGATCCCTTCGGATCGGGCCGATCTCGTTGCGCTCCCCGGTCGTGCTCGCCCCCATGGCGGGTGTGACGAACGTCGCCTTCCGCACCGTGTGCCGCGAGCAGGAGCTGGCCCGCGTGGGCACCGTGAGTGGCCTGTACGTCTGCGAGATGGTCACCGCGCGTGCGCTGGTCGAGCGGAACGCCTCGACTCTGCACATGACGACGTTCGCGCCCGAGGAATCACCCCGCTCGCTGCAGCTCTACACCGTCGACCCGGCCACCACCTACGCGGCCGCCAAGATGATCGTCGACGAGAACATGGCCGACCACATCGACATGAACTTCGGCTGCCCGGTGCCCAAGGTCACCCGGCGCGGCGGTGGTTCGGCACTGCCCTACAAGCGCAAGCTGTTCGGCCAGATCGTCGCCGCCGCCGTGCGCGCCACCGAGGGCACCGACATTCCTGTCACCGTGAAGTTCCGGGTCGGGATCGACGACGCCCACCACACCCACCTCGATGCCGGCCGGATCGCCGCCGAGGAGGGTGCCGCGGCCGTCGCGCTGCACGCCCGCACCGCGGCGCAGCGCTACTCCGGCACGGCCGACTGGGACCAGATCGCGGCATTGAAAGCCCACGTCACCGGTGTCCCCGTGCTCGGTAACGGCGACATCTTCGACGCCGACGATGCACTGCGGATGATGGCCGAGACCGGGTGCGACGGCGTCGTCATCGGCCGCGGTTGCCTGGGCCGGCCCTGGCTGTTCGCCGAATTGTCGGCGGCATTCAACGGGCAGCCTCGCCCCACTCCGCCTACCCTCGGCGAGATCGCGAACATCATCCGCCGCCACGGCCAGCTCCTCGCCGATCATTTCGGCGAGGACAAAGGCATGCGCGACATCCGCAAGCACGTCGCCTGGTACTTGCACGGCCTGCCCGCCGGCACCGATCTGCGCCGCGCACTGGCTCTGGTGAAGACCCTGGCCGAGCTGGATGAGCTGCTCACCCAACTCGATTCGGATGTACCGTTCCCGGACTGCGCCGAAGGCCCACGAGGCCGGCAGGGTTCACCGGGTTCGGTGGTGCTCCCCGAAGGCTGGCTCGACGATCCCGACGACTGCACGGTGCCGTTCGGCGCCGACCTGGTCAACTCCGGCGGGTAGACGTGAGCGACCGCGACCGGACCACCCCCGGTGAGGGTGACGGCGATGCTGCCGGCGAAAACCCCTGGGTAACGCGCACGACGCGGGCCTCGGGGCCGGTCCGGGCGCCGTGGGAACGGGCCGGTCACCTGCCGGATCAACCGGACGACGAGGTCACCGGCAGCCACGGCGGTGGTGGCGTCACGGTCGCCGAACTCATCGCGCGACTCTCGGGTGGCTCGGCGCCGCCGGCGCAGGCCATCGAAGCGCCCTCACCACCCAAGACACCGGCGCCGCGGCAGCCTGCCCCGAAGCCGGTACCCCCGCCGCGGCCCGCACCGAAGCCCGAGCCCGTCAGCCCGGCGCCGGCGGCCGAGGCGCCTGCGCGCCCCACCCGCCGTCAGCCCGAATCCGACCCCGCCACAGAGGTTTTCGGCGCGCTGGTGCCGTTGGCCGACCCGGTCGAGCTGCCCGAGCGGCCGCGCGCCGTGGTGCGCACCGACGTGCGGAACTACATCGACCATCCAGAGCGCGACCATCCGGAGCGGCCGACGCATGCCGACGCTCCCCCGCCCGTCGATCACCACACCCGCCATCGGTTCGCGGTGGCAGGTCGCGTCATCATCGCGCTGGCCGCCGTCATCGCGCTCACGATGACCGGTGCTGCCTGGCAGTGGCAGAACATCAAGAACAACAGCATGAACCGAGTCTCGGCGCTGGACCTCAACTCCCGCGACATCGTCGACCCCAAGGCGCAGTTCGGCGACGAGAACTTCCTGATCGTCGGCGTAGACAGCCGCTACGGCCAGAACGCCGACATGGGTGCCGGTACCACCGAAGAGGCGGGTGGCGCGCGCTCCGACACGATCATGCTGGTGAACATCCCGGCGAACCGCAAACGTGTTGTGGCGGTGTCGTTCCCGCGCGACCTGGCCATCAAGTCGACGCTGTGCGAAGCCTGGGATCCGAAGACCGGCGCCTACGGGCCCATCTACGACGAAGACACCAAAAGCTATGGGTCCGACCAGGTTTACACCGAGACCAAGCTGAATTCGGCCTACTCCTTCGGTGGCCCCAAGTGCCTGGTCAAGGTGATCCAGAAGCTCTCGGGCCTGTCGGTAAACCGGTTCATGGCAGTCGATTTCGCCGGCTTCTCCAAACTCGTCGATGCCGTCGGCGGCGTCGAAGTCTGTAGCCCCACACCCCTCGAGGACTACGAGCTGGGCACCGTGCTGGACCACTCCGGCCGCCAGGTCATCGACGGTCACACCGCGTTGCAGTACGTCCGCGCCCGCCAGGTCACCACCGAGGTCAACGGCGACTACGGCCGGATCAAGCGCCAGCAGATGTTCCTGTCCTCACTGCTGCGGTCCATGATCTCCAAGGACACCTTCTTCAACCTCGGCAAGCTCAACAACGTCGTCAACCTGTTCATCGACGACTCCTCGGTCGACAACGTCACCACCAAGGATCTCGTTCAGCTGGGCCAGTCCATCCAGGGCGTCAGCGCGGGCCGCGTCACCTTCGTCACGGTGCCCACCGGCGTCACCGACTCCGAAGGCAACGAACCCCCACGGGTCGACGACATGCGCGCGCTGTTCGACGCCATCATCAACGACGACCCGCTGCCCGAGGAGCGCAACGCCGACAGCACCCCGGTACCCAGCACGCCGGCCGCGCCGAGCACCACGTCAGCCAACTCGGACGCCGAACAGGTCGACACCACGACGACCGATCCGAGCCAGGTGACGGTCCGAGTGTCCAACTCGACCGGTCAGGACGGCCTGGCCGCAACCGCGACCAAGGAACTCGAGCAGCACGGCTTCACCGTCACCTCCCCGGACGATTACCAGGGCCAGGTGACGTCGACGACGGTGTTCTTCTCCGCCGGGCACGAACAGGCGGCCGCGACGGTGGCTTCGTCGCTGCCGAACGCCCACGTCGAGCGGGTGTCCGGCCTGGGAGACGTGGTGCGCGTGGTGCTCGGGACCGATTTCACCTCGGTGGGCACCCCGGCAACCAGCGGCTCAGCGGCCCAGATGCGGGTGACCCACGGCAGTCTGTCCGGCGAGCCCACCAAGCTGCCGGAAGACCTCAGCATCACCAATGCGGCCGATACCAGCTGCAAATAGCATCTGCCCTATCCCATTCACCGGGCGTTCATTGCCAGATCACGGCATGTCCAAGGGCCAGAAAGTAGGCTGGAGCGCATGCGTACCGCGTACCACGAGCAACTTGATAGCCTCACCAACCGCCTGGGCGAGATGTGCGGCCTGGCCGGCGTTGCCATGGAGCGCGCGACCCAGGCCCTGCTGCAGGCCGATCTGGTGCTGGCCGAGCAGGTCATCTCCGACCATGAACAGATCGCCGCGATGAGCGCGCATGCCGAAGAGCAGGCGTTCGTCCTCCTGGCACTGCAGTCGCCCGTCGCCGGTGACCTGCGGTCCGTCGTCGGCTCCATCCAGATCGTCGCCGACGTCGACCGCATGGGCGCGCTGGCGCTGCACGTCGCCAAGATCGCCCGCCGGCGCCACCCGCAGCACGCGCTGCCCGAGGAGGTCAACGGCTACTTCGCCGAAATGGGCCGCCTGGCAGTCGAATTGGGCAACACCGCACAAGAGGTACTGCTCACCCGGGACCCGGAGCGCGCCGCCCGTATCCAAGAAGAAGACGACGCGATGGATGACCTGCACCGTCATCTTTTCAGCGTGATGATGGACCGCGAATGGAAGCACGGAGTGACCGCGGCCGTCGACGTGACGCTGCTGAGCCGCTTCTACGAGCGCTTCGCCGACCACGCGGTCGAGGTCGCCCGCCGGGTGATCTTCCAGGTCACCGGCCGTTTCTCCGACGACAACGACGGCCTGCCCACCATCCGCTAGGTTTCACGTCCGCTCAGCCGGTACCAGCCGCACGCCGTCCCGGCCCGCGGCCAGCAGGTCCTGCAGCATCTTCGCCAGCACCGACAGTTCCGCAGCGGTGTAGCGCGACAGGAAGTCGTGCCGGCCGGCATCCATTTCGTCGTGCATGCGCTGGTGCACCTCGATGACCAGCTCCCCGTCTGCGGTGGGGGTCAGCTGCAGCTCCTTGCGGTTACCAGGCACCGGCGAGCGGGTGACCAGACCGGCGTCGACCAGGCGCTGCACATGCTTGGATACCGTGCCCTTGAGTTGGTCGGTGCGGGCTGCCAGGCCCACCACGCTGACCGACCCGTCCGCGAGTACCGCCAGCAGATGCATGCTGAGTGTGGGTAGTTCACGCGCGGTGCGTTCCAGCCGCGGTGGGCAGTGTTCGGCAAGGTAATCACGCTCGGCATCGGCCTCGTCGTTGTCGAACTTGTCCCCGACCGCACCGACCAGCGCACCGATCTCGGCGATCAGCGCTGACTTGGTTTTCACGGAAACCATCTTGCCATCCGGACGGCGCTCGCCATATAGTTTCCGTAGAAACTATTTCTGAGCCGAGGAGCGCACATGAAGGCAGCGGTCGTGCACGAGTGGGGCCAGCAGCCCCGGTACCTGGATTTCCCCGAACCCCAGCCGCGCGACGGCGCCGTCGTCGCCGCGGTGGAGGCGTCAGCGCTGACCAACCTCAGCCGCATGGTGATCATGGGAAAGCACTACAGCAGCAAGGAAATTCAGCTGCCCGCCATCGCCGGAGTGGACGGCATCGCCCGCCTCGACGACGGCACCCGGGTGTACACCGGGTCGCTGACACCGTACGGGCTGATGGCCGAACGCACCCTCGTCGTCCCGGCCGACGGCGTCCCGGTGCCCGAGCACGTCGACTCGGTGACGGCCGCCGCGGTGCCCAATCCCGGTGTGTCGGCATGGATGAGCCTGGATTACGCCGCGCAGACCAAACCCGGCGACCACGTGCTGATCCTCGGCGCCACGGGCGTCACCGGGTCGCTGGCCGTGCAGTTGGCCAAGTTCGTGTTCGGGGCGGGGCGCGTCGTGGTGGCCGGCCGCAATCCCGAGCGACTGGACTGGCTGCGCACCGTCGGAGCCGACGACGTCATCGCGCTCGGCACCGACGATCTCACCGAAACCGTTGTGGCCCAGCACTCGGCGCGGCCGTTCGACGCCGTCATCGACTACCTGTGGGGCACGCCCGCACAGCAGACCCTGGCAGCCCTGGCGGCCGCGCATTCGTCGACGCATTTCCACGCCACCCGCTTCATCCAGGTCGGCTCGATGACCGGCGCGAGCATCAGCGTCGACGCTGCGACGTTGCGCAGCACCGGAATTACCCTCCAGGGCGTGGGCATCGGCAGCGTCCCGCCCGAGGCCCTGCTGCGCGCCCGCACCGAGGGCTTGCCCAGGCTGTTCGCCATGCTGGCGGCCGGCGAACTTCAATTGACCACCGTCGCCCGCCCACTGGCCGAAATCGAAAACGTCTGGGCGGCAAAGGAACCCTCCGGCACCCGCGTCGTCATCACGCCCTGAGGGTCATGTCTCTGTGCCGGACCCCGGGAAAAGGTCCGTGAGTTCAATCTTGGTAGCAATGTGCCGTTGGTGATTGAACTCAGGGACCCCTGACAGGCCGAAAAAGTACCTGTGTTCAATCAACGCGGCCGCGCCTCCATGGTGATTGAAACCATGTACTTCTGTGGCCAGTCTTTCGTTGAGCTATGGCGCCACTGCAGTTGATCGTGTACCGACGCTGACAAAAGTTCGCACCGTCGGCGTACCACCTACCGATATGCGCGCGAGCGGTCCCGCAGAGGGAGGTACCCCCAGCGAAAACCCCCAAATCCCGCAAGATTTGGGGGTTTTCGCGTCTGCTCGGGGATTACCCGAAGCGGCCGGAGATGTAGTCCTCGGTGGCTTTCTTGGACGGGTTCGAGAAGATCTTCTCGGTGTCGTCGATCTCGACCAGCATGCCGGGCTTGCCGGTGGCTTCGAGGTTGAAGAACGCCGTCTGATCACTCACGCGCGCAGCCTGCTGCATGTTGTGCGTGACGATCACAATGGTGAAGTCCTGCTTCAGTTCTGAGATCAGGTCCTCGATGGCGAGCGTCGAGATCGGATCCAGCGCCGAGCAGGGCTCGTCCATCAGCAGCACATCGGGCTGCACGGCGATCGCGCGGGCGATGCAGAGCCGCTGCTGCTGACCGCCGGACAGGCCACCACCCGGCTTCTCGAGCCGGTCCTTGACCTCGTTCCACAGGTTGGCACCCTTGAGCGACCGCTCGGCGACCTCGTCGAGCGTCTTCTTGTTGCGCACACCCTGCAGCTTCAGCCCGGCCACCACATTGTCACGAATGGACATGGTGGGGAACGGGTTCGGGCGCTGGAACACCATGCCGATGGTCTTGCGGACGCCGACGGGGTCCACGCCCGCGGCGTAGATGTCGTCACCGTCGAGCAGCACCGATCCAGTGGCGCGTGCGCCCGGAATCACCTCGTGCATACGGTTCAGGGTGCGCAGCACCGTGGACTTGCCACAGCCCGACGGCCCGATGAACGCGGTGACGCTGCGCGGCTCCACCGACAGCGAGACAGACGCCACGGCGTGGAACGAGCCGTAGTAGATATTGAGATCCTTGAGATCAAGCCGTTTGGCCATTAACCCGCACTCCTGCTCAAACTTTTTTCGGGGCAAAGAACTTGGCGCACAACCGCGCTGCCACATTCAGCAGAGCGATCAGCAGCACCAGGGTCAGTGCCGCTCCCCACATCCGGTCGGTGGGGACCTCGTTGGCGCCCGCGCCGGCGCCGATCTGGTCGTACATCATGCCGGGCAGCGAGCCCATGAAGCCGCCGAACATGTCGAAGTTCATGGCTTGGGCGTAGCCCACCAGAACCAGCAACGGCGCCGTCTCGCCCATGACGCGAGCCAGGGACAGCATGACGCCCGTGAGGATGCCCGACAGCGCTGTCGGAATGACAATGCGCACAATGGTTTTCCACTTGGGAATGCCCAGTGCGTAACTGGCCTCGCGCAGATCCATCGGGACGATGCGCAGCATCTCCTCGGTGGACCGCACGATGACCGGGATCATCAGCAGCACCAGCGCCAGCGACACCGCGAAACCGGTGCGCTGGAAGCCGAGAGTGGCCACCCACAGCGCGTAGATGAACAGTGCGGCGACGATCGACGGGACACCGGTGAGGATGTCGACCATGAAAGTGGTGAGCTTGCCCAGCTTGGTGCCGCCGCCGTACTCGACCAGATACACCGCGACCAGCACGCCGATCGGGATGGAGATGACGGCGCACACGAGAGCCTGCAGCACGGTGCCGACGATCGCATGGTAGGCACCGCCGCCCTCCACGAACGCGGTCATGCCGGACTGCGAATTGGTGAACCAGTCCGCCGACGTGAGGGCCTTATAACCCTTGGTGACAACGGAATACAGCACCCACACCAGCGGGATCAGCGCCAACAGCACCGACATGCTGACCAGCACCGTGGCCAGATTGTCGACCACCTTGCGGCGCAGGCCCACCCCTTCGAAGGAGTGGTGCTTGACCGGCCGATCCAGCATCGCGGCCATCTTGGCGTTCATTTCGCTCCCCTACCGGCCACCGCGGCGCGCGCCGCGGAGTTCACCACGAAGGTGAGAATGAACAGCACCAGGCCGGCGGCGATGTACGCGCCGGCCTTGAACTGGTCGTTGAATTCGCTTGCGGTGGCGGCGATCTTGCTGGCGAACGTGTAGCCGCCGTCGAACAGCGTCCAGCTGAACTGGGTCTGGGTGCCGCGCAGGATGATCAGCAGCGCGATGGTCTCACCGAGCGCGCGGCCCAGGCCGAGCATGGCACCGCTGATGTAGCCCGACAGACCGAACGGCAGCACCGTGGTGCGGACGACTTCCCAGCGGGTGGCGCCCAGCGCCAGCGCGGCTTCGATCTGGCCGCGCGGTGTCTGAATGAAGACCTCGCGGGTCACGGCGGTGATGATCGGCAGAATCATCACCGCGAGCACGATGCCCGCGGTGAAGATGGTGCCGCCACCGGCGACCGAGGCGTTACCGGTCTTGAACAGGAACAGCCAGCCCAGATCCTTGTTGAGCCACAACGCAAACGGCTTGATCACCGGGGCCAGCACGTACAGGCCCCAGACGCCGTAGACGATCGACGGCACCGCGGCCAGCAGATCCACCATGTACGACAGCGGACCGGACATCTTGCGAGGGGCGTACTGCGTCACGAAGATCGCGATACCCAAGGCGACGGGCATTGCGATCAGCAGCGCGAACACCGACACGAAGACGGTGACCTGCAGCAGATCGAGGATGCCGAAGTGCATCGCCGAGGTGTCGGTGGTGACCCAGTTGCCGCCGAAGGTGAAGAAGTTCTCCTTGTTGCGGGCCAGCGCCGGGATGGCGCGCCACAGCAGGAAGACGCCGATGGCCGCGATGAGCGCGACGATCAGTACGCCGGAGCCCTCCGCGAGCAGGCGGAAAACCCGGTCGCCCAGGCGAACTTTCGAGCCCTTCGATGGGTCGAGAGACACCGGCGTCGGCTCCGGGAAGGGTGCGGCGAGCGCCTCACCCGACCCCGCGTCGGCTGGATTCGGTGTTGTCACTGTCATCCTGTCAGGAACCTAACGGTCGTGGGCTCCGGTTCCATCCTCACCGGGATGGAACCGGAGCGCCAGCAGTACTGCTTAAGCGATTGCGTCGACCGACTGCAGCAGACGCGCCTTGAAGGCGTCGGGCAGCGGGATGTAGCCCGCCTTCGACAGGTTGGCCTGGCCCTGGTTGGCCGCGACCTTCAGGAACGACTTGACCGCAGCGGCGGTGTCGGCGTCGTAGCCCTTGGAGCAGACGACCTCGTAGGTGGCCAGCACCAGCGGGTAGGCGCCGGCTTCCTTGGTCGAGTACAGCGACTTCAGGTCGAGCGCCAGGTCGTTGCCGTCCTTGGCGAACTTGGCGGAGGCAATGGCCTTCTTGGCGTTGTCATCGGTCAGTTCGACTGCGCCGGAACCGGTGTCGATCTGCGCGAACGGCAGGCCCGCGGCCGCGGCCGGGCTCTTCTCGACGTAGCCGATGGCACCCGGGGTGGCCTGCACGGCCTGCACGACGCCGGCCGACTTCTGCGCGCCTTCACCGGCGCCGCCCTGGAACTCGCTGCCGGCGCCCTTCTTCCAGCTCTCCGGAGCCGCGGCGGCCAGGTACTTCTGGAAGTTGTCGGTGGTACCCGACGAGTCCGAGCGGTAGACCGGCTTGATGTCGGTGTCCGGCAGGGTGGTGCCGGCGTTCAGCGCGGCGATGGCCGGGTCGTTCCACTTCTTGATCTCGCCCTGGAAGATCTTGGCCAGCACGTCGGCGTTGACGACGAGCTTGCTCACGCCTTCGAGGTGGTAGGCCATGGCGACGGGTCCGAAGACCAGCGGCAGGTTCCACGCCGGGTTGCCGCCGCAGCGCTCGGCAGCCTTCTCGATCTGCTCCTTGGCCAGCGCCGAGTCGGAGCCGGCGAAGTCGACCTGCTTGGCGATGAACTGCTGGCGGCCGGCGCCCGAGCCGGTGCCGTTGTAGGACAGGGTCTTGCCCGAGCAGACCTGGCCCCAGGCCTTGTTGAACTCGGCGATCGCGTTCTGCTGTGCGGTCGAGCCCTCGGCGGTCAGCGCGTTCTTGCCGCCGCACTCCGCGGCGGAACCGCCGGTCGACGACGCGGTGCCGGACTTGTTGTCGTTGCCACACGCGGTCATGCCAACGGCAAGCGACGCGGCCGCTGCGGTGACGACGAGTGCTTTACCGATGATGGTGAACTTCACGGGTCCTCTTTCGGTGTCGGCCGATGGTCGGCTTCAAGGGTCGGCTTCCGACTCCCGCGCAACGTATGCGGCCGTGGTGGACGAATTCCTGATGCGGAATGAACACGGGGTGAACACGGTCAGCGACTTTTCAGCCAACTCGCTGTTTCAGCTAACGGTCGACGCTCCGGCGTACGCGACATCGGCGCTGTAGAGCTCGAACCCGAGACGTTGATACGTCTTCACCGCCGCAGTGTTGTCTGCCTCGACATACAGCAGTACTGTCCCGTCGGTTCCCAAGCGGTCGGCCAGATAGTGCAGCCCGGCCAGCGTCAGCAACGCACCGAGCCCGCGGCCCTGCGCGTCGGGGCCGACCCCGACGACGTACACCTCGCCGAGCCCGGAGCCCGGGTGAATCTTCGTCCAGTGGAAGCCGAGCAACCGTTCCCCGGCGAGATCCGCGGCGTCATAGGCCAGGAACAACCCCGCCGGGTCGAACCACGACTCACCCCGGCGCTCGTCCACGTCAGCCTGCGTCCAACCGCCCTGCTCGGGGTGCCAGTGGAACGCGGCGTTGTTGACGCGCAGCAGCTCGGTGTCGACCTCGGGACCCGGATAGGTCGTCAGCCGTACCCCGGGTGCATCGGACAGCGGCGGCAGCGCCGACAACGAGCGGCGCATCTGCCACAGCTCGCGCACCGCCGTCAGCCCGAGCGCCGAGGCAGTGGCGCGCGCGGCATCGAGGTTGCCGTGCGCCCAGATTCGGGTGTCCGGGCCACTGGCAGCCAGGCCCGTGCGGATCAGGTCGCTGCCGATCCCGCGGCGCCGCGCCGGGACGGCGACGACGGCCTCGGCCATGTCCGGCGCCAGGTTCAGATAGCCGACCAACTCACCGGAGTCATGGGCCAGCAGATGCCGGGTGCGGTCCAACGGCAACTCCCGCAGCACCTGGTCCCCCACCGGGGCCACCCCGTCAGCGGCAGTCGCGGCCGCGACGAGTGCGCGGATCGCTGCCTGATGGTCAGCACTCAGCGCGGTGTGCCAGGTCAGTTCCGTCACTGGGCGGGCAGGGTCTGGCGAGCATCAGGCCCGGTTTCGACGTCGTCGGCGTCGTCCTCGTCTTCGACGTCGTCGACCGCCTCGGCGGCACCATTGGTGCGGCCGCGCGCGGGCCGGACGGCCTTGTAGCCGACGTTGCGGACGGTGCCGATCAGCGACTCGTAGTCGGGGCCGAGCTTGGCGCGCAGGCGCCGCACGTGCACGTCGACAGTGCGGGTGCCGCCGAAGAAGTCGTAGCCCCACACCTCCTGGAGCAGCTGGGCGCGGGTGAACACTCGGCCGGCGTGCTGAGCCAGGTACTTCAGCAGCTCGAATTCCTTGTAGGTCAGGTCAAGGGGCTTGCCACGCAGCCGAGCCGTGTAGGTGCCCTCGTCGATGACCAGCTCACCGAGGGTGATCTTGCCGGCGCTCTGCTGGTCGGCGACGCCGTTGCGGCGTCCCACCAGCAGTCGCAGCCGGGCGTCGATCTCGGCGGGCCCGGTGCCGGGCAGCAGGATTTCGTCGATACCCCACTCGATGTTGACGGCCACCAGACCGCCTTCGTTGACCACCGCCACGACGGGTACGGATGCGCCGGTGCTACCCAGCAGACGACAGAGTCCGCGGGCGGCCGCGAGATCGGTGCGCGCGTCGACGATCGCCACGTCGGCGTTGCCAGCTTCCAGCAACGACGACACCTCGGTGGGTGCCGGCCGCACGTTGTGCGGCAACAGCGCCAGCGCCGGAAGTACCGACTCCGGGTGCGGGTCGACGGTCAATAGCAGAAGATCCAACGGGTCCTCCAGTGCGTCCGGAGCCGCACCGGACCGTTCCCGGCGACGACGCTGTCGCGGTTCGATCCAGCTTGACTCCGGAGAATCATGGCTGACACATGGCCGTTACCGGCCAAGATCACCTAACGATAGCTTGCCACCTGCGATTTAGCGGCTTGGAACGGCCGGTCGCGGCACCGCGTGGCTGGGCGTACGCCAGAATGTCCGGATGCGCAAGGTGATGACTCGGCTGCTGATCCCGGTGGCCGTGCTGATCCTCGTGGTCGTCGGCACCGATTTCGGGTTCGCGATCTTCGCCGAATACCGGATGGCCCGCAGCGTCCGGACCGCGGCGCACCTGCACTTCGATCCGTGGGTCGCGATCCTCGGGTTCCCGTTCGGACCGCAGGCCGCGCGCGGCGAGTACGACGAGGTGGAGATCAAGGCGGGCAGCGTCTCGCATCCCGTCGCCGGCAAGGTGTCGCTGGAAGCCACCATGTACGACATGGTCTCGTCGCCGAAGTCCTGGCTGATCGGACCCGACGCCAAGCTCTCGGCGTCCAAGCTGGAGAGCCGCATCATCATCGACTCCACCCACGTCGGCCGCTTCATGGGTATCAAGGATCTACTGGTGGAGGCCCCGCCGAACGAGACCGACGATGCGACCGGCGGCACCACTGAGTCCGGCATCTCCGACAGTCACGGGCTGGTGTTCACCGGCACCCCGACCGCCGCGGGCCTCGACAAGCGCGTCAGCGTCGCGGTGGATCTGTCGATCACCGGCGCCGACCACACCAACCTGGTGTTCACGGCCACCGAGGTGCTCACCGGCCCGGGTACCGCCGAGCGGCAGGTGCCCGACGACAAGAAGGCTGCGGTGTTCCGCGCCTTCTCCACCACGATGCCGGGGATGAAGCTGCCGTTCGGGCTGGCCCCGACCAGCGAGGGCGCCCGCGGCTCCGACGTCATCATCGAAGGCATCACCACGGGAGTAACCGTGCCCCTGGATGGGTTCAGACAGTCATGAACTCCACCGTTCTGGTGCTGACGGTCCTGGTCGCCGCCCTCGGGATCGCGTACATCGTGGGCCGGCTGCTCACCCTGCGTGCCGGGCTGATGAAGGAAGTCCCGCCGGCCGAACCGTCCGCCGAAAACGACAACTCCGACCTCGGCCTGTCCACCACCGGCCCGACCGTCGTGCATTTCAGCGCAACGTGGTGCGGACCGTGCGCGGCCGTCCGCCGCGTCGTCGACCAGGTGTGCGGCGAGCTCGGGGTCGCGCACGTCGAGATCGACCTGGACGCCAATCCTGTTGCGGCCCGACGACTGTCGGTGCTCTCACTGCCGACGACGTTCATCTTCGACGCCTCGGGGCAGCAGCGGTACCGCACCGCGGGGGTCCCGAAATCCGCTGACCTGCGGGATGCCCTGCTACCGCTGTTGGCTTGAGCACCCCGTCGTTGGGTAAGCTGTCTGCCGTGTTGTCCCCCCGCGAGCTCCTGCTCACCAAGCGTCGCGCAGTTGATCTGTGCCGCGTTGCGGGTTGTTGCTGTTGTTGTTGTAGCTGCTGAGAGTCGCGCCGTCGTTTCGTGTTGCGCTCCGAGGAGCTTTCCGCGGCGGGCCGCGAATCAGACTCTGCGGCCGCCTCCTTTTACCAACAACAGGAGCTTTCCCATGTCAGACAATTCCATCGAAACCCCGCAGGTCGACGTGCGTGGACCCCGCTTCGCAGCCTGGGTCACCACCGGCGTGCTGATCGCTGCGCTGCTGGTCTCGGCCGCGAGCCCGATCGCCGCAGCCGTGATTCTCGGCACTCAGGCCGTGGTGTTCGCGATCGGTGCGGTCGGCGGACCGCGCAAGCACCCGTACGGCCGCATCTTCGCCACCTTCATCGCGCCGCGGCTGGCACCGGTGACCGAGAAGGAACCGGTCGCGCCGCTGAAGTTCGCCCAGCTCGTCGGGCTGCTGTTCGCCATCGCCGGTACCGTCGGCTTCGCGACGGGCATCACCGCACTCGGCCTGGGTGCCACCGCCTTCGCGCTGATCGCCGCATTCCTCAACGCCGCCTTCGGCATCTGCCTGGGCTGCCAGATCTACCCCCTGGTGGCGCGACTGCGCCGCACGGCGATCCCCGCCACCTGACCCGCTAGAGCTCAAAAGCAACCGAAAGGAATTCGTACATGGCACGTTCCGACGTCCTGGTCTCGACCGAATGGGCCGAGAACAACCTCGACACCGCAGGCGTGGTGTTCGTCGAGGTCGACGAGAACACCAGCGCCTACGACGACGAGGGGCACATCCCCGGCGCCGTCAAGCTGGACTGGCGCGATGATCTGCAGGACTCGGTCAAGCGTGACTTCGTCGACCAGCAGCAGTTCTCGAAGCTGTTGTCCGACAAGGGCATCAGCAACGACGACACCGTCGTCCTGTACGGCGGCAACAACAACTGGTTCGCGGCCTACGCCTACTGGTACTTCAAGCTGTACGGCCATGGCGACGTCAAGCTGCTCGACGGCGGCCGCAAGCGCTGGGAGCTCGATGACCGGCCACTGGTCAAGGACGCGACCGTCCGCGCTGCCACGTCGTACGAGGCCAAGCCGATCGACAACAGCATCCGCGCGTTCCGCGACGAGGTGATCGACGCGATCAACACCAAGAACCTGGTCGACGTGCGTTCCCCCGACGAGTTCTCCGGCAAGATTCTGGCTCCGGCTCACCTCCCGCAGGAGCAGAGCCAGCGCCCCGGCCACGTGCCGAGCGCCATCAACGTGCCGTGGAGCCGGGCCGCCAACGACGACGGCACCTTCAAGTCCGACGAGGAGCTGGCCAAGATCTACGCCGACGCCGGCCTCGACGGCGAGAAGGAGACCATCGCGTACTGCCGCATCGGTGAGCGTTCGTCGCACACCTGGTTCGTGCTGCAGGAATTGCTCGGCCACCGGAATGTAAAGAACTACGACGGCAGTTGGACCGAATACGGCTCCCTGGTGGGTGCCCCGATCGAGTTGGGAAACTGATATGTGCTCTGCACCCAAGCAAGGCCTGACGCTGCCGGCCAGCGTTGATCTGGAGAAGGAAACCGTCATCACCGGCCGCGTCGTCGACGGCTCGGGCCAGCCGGTCGGTGGCGCGTTCGTGCGGCTGCTGGACAGCACCGACGAGTTCACCGCCGAGGTCGTCGCATCGGCCACCGGTGACTTCCGGTTCTTCGCCGCGCCCGGCACCTGGACGCTGCGTGCACTGTCCAAGGTCGGCAACGGCGACGCCGTGGTGGCCCCGACCGGTGCCGGTATCCACGAGGTCGACGTCAAGGTCGCGTAACTCTTTTTGCCGCGAGCGGCCGTGTTTGTACCCCGACATTCCCTGTCCGGACGTACAGATGCGGCCGCTCGTCGCATTTGAGGGACCGGTGCGGCGCACGTCACACCGGCATCGCGAGTAATCTGTCTCCCCGTGGTGCTTTTCTTCGAGATCCTGCTGGTCGTGGCCTCGCTGGCCATCACCTGGTTTGCGCTCTACGCGCTGTACCGACTGATCACCGACGAGTTGTGACGTCCGCCCCGGACCCTGAAAACGGCCCGGGCGATCCGAGCTCCGAGCTCGGCGCACTGGCCAGTTCCGGCGACCGCGCCATCGCCGCGGCAGCCGATCGCGCCAAGGCCACGGCCGCGCGCAACGTGCCAGGGTTCGACGACCTGCCGCTGCCCGCCGATACCGCCAACCTGCGCGAAGGCGCGCACTTCAACGACGCCCTGCTGGCCCTGCTGCCACTGGTCGGCGTCTGGCGCGGCGAGGGCGAAGGCCGCGATGCCGCCGGCGACTACCGGTTCGGCCAGCAGATCATCGTGTCGCACAACGGCAACGACTACCTCAACTGGGATGCCCGCTCGTGGCGGCTTGACGAGAACGGCGAGTACGCCGGTCCGGGTCTGCGCGAGACGGGCTACTGGCGGTTCGTGAACGACCCGACCGATCCGCATGGACAGGACGAGTCGCAGGCCATCGAGCTGCTGCTCGCGCATTCGGCCGGCTACGTCGAGCTGTTCTACGGTGGCCCGCTGAACCAGTCCTCCTGGGAACTGGCGACCGATGCCCTGGCCCGCAGCAAGTCGGGCGTTCTGGTCGGCGGCGCGAAGAGGCTCTACGGGATCATCGAGAACGGCGACCTGGCCTACGTCGAAGAGCGCGTGGACGCCGACGGCGGCTTGACCCCGCACCTCTCCGCGCGCCTGGCACGTTTCGTCGGCTGACCCTCCAGCGGCGCAGCCAGCTCACAGCTGACCCCGGACATGAGGCGACCCCCGAGCCAAGGTTCCTGGTTGGACAAGACCGGGAGGCTCGGGGGCCGGGTGGCTGCGGGATTTCGCGAGTGCGCTCGGACGAAATACCCGGCGCTACTAGCGGGCAGCCACCTCACATGTCCTCAAAGTTTCAATCAATTTGTCGGACCACCTCCTTCCCTGTGTACGTGCGACCGTACTCCCAGGTCCGAGCCCCGACAACCGATTTTTCTCGGGCTCAGAACTGCCCGTCGATCAGCTCGGCGACCACCGACTCGAACGGCGATGCCGCCAATGCGCGCCCATTCAAGGTATGCACCCGCGCCGCCAGCGTGATCGCCGATAGCAGCCAAACACCTTGTGCGGCAAGCAAATCCGACACCTCCACCCGCCGGTACACGCACTCGACACCCCGCGCCTCGGCGGCCGCGAACAGCGCGCGCTGCGTGGTCGACGGCAGGATCGACGACGCATCCGGCGTCACCAGAACCGGCTCGCCGCCGGAGCCGGAGACCGCCAGCACGACGGCGGACCGCGGCCCTTCGAGCACCGCGCCCGTGGCATCGACGAACACCGCGTCGCCCGCGCCGGCCCGTTCGGCATGCCGCAGCGCGGCCACATTCGCCGCATAGGACAAGGATTTCGCGGCGGCCAGCGGCCAGTGCGGCCGCACCAGCGTCACCGCTGTCACACCCTCCCGGCGGGCCGCCGCGACGCGATCCGGCACTTCGGAGATCAGCACGAAGGCCACCACACCGTCGACACCGCGTCCGAGCACCAGCCGCAGCACCGCGTCCGCTTCGGGCCACTGACCGACCGCCGCCGACACAGCCGCCCGCCATCGGACAGCATCGGGACCCGGCAGGCCTGCCAGCGCAGCCGACGCCGTCAACCGCGCCAGATGCTCGTCGAGCAGGAAGACGACGCCGCCACGCACCAACGCCGTCTCGAAGACACCGTCACCGCGGGAGAACACCGGATCGTCGACGCAAACCGAGGCCCGGCAGCCGTCGACCGGGACGACGAGCGGCGGCGGGGTCATGGGCAAAAGGCTAGTCGGGGCCGCACTCACTAGGCTCGAAGGATGAGCGCTGTTCCTGCCCCCGAATCCGGACCCGACGCCGGCGCCGTCTGGCACTACGGCGACCCACTCGGGGAGCAGCGCAGTGCAGCGGTCGACGCCATCATTGTGGACCGCGGCCACCGCGCGACCATCGAACTCACCGGCCCCGAACGACAGACTTGGCTGCACACCATCTCCAGCCAGCACGTCAGCGCCCAGCCGGAGGGGTCCGTCGTGCAGAACCTCAGCCTGGATCTGCAGGGCCGCGTCGAGGACCACTGGTTGCAGACCGAACTCGGCGGCGTCACCACGCTCGACACCGAGTCGTGGCGCGGGCAGCCGCTCGCCGACTTCCTGCGCAAGATGGTGTTCTGGTCCAAGGTCGAGGTGAACCCCGCCGACCTCGCGGTGCTGTCGCTGCTCGGGCCTGCCGTCAACGCACTCGACCTGCCGACCCCGGACGCCGAGTGGACCGCGGCCCCGCTGCCCGAGGGCGGTTTCGTACGCCGTGTCGGGCCGCAGGAGATCGATCTGGTGGTGCCGCGGGCCGATGCCCCGGCGTGGCGGCAACGGCTGCTGGATGCCGGCGTCCGGCCCGCAGGGCTGTGGGCCTACGAAGCTCTTCGCGTGGCGGCTCTGCGGCCGCGGCTGGGTGTCGACACCGACGAGCGGACCATCCCACACGAGGTCGGCTGGATCGGCGGGCCGGGCGTCGGCGCCGTGCATCTCGACAAGGGCTGCTACCGCGGCCAGGAGACCGTCGCGCGGGTGCACAATCTGGGCAAGCCGCCCCGCATGCTGGTCCTGCTGCACCTGGACGGCGGCGACGACCGTCCCGCGACGGGTGATCCGGTGCTCGCCGGCGGGCGGACGATCGGTCGCCTTGGCACCGTCGCGGACCATGTCGATCTCGGCCCGATCGCGCTGGCGCTGCTCAAGCGCGGCGTACCTGCGGACACCGAGCTGACCACCGGCGGAGAGTCCGAGGTGCCCGCCGCGATCGACGCGGATTCGCTGCCGGACGCGGACCAGACCGCTGGTGCGGGCCGGGCGGCGGTGGACCGGCTGCGCGGCGGCGCCCGCTAGGGCCTCGCTCTGGGTCCTAGCTGTCCTGTACCAGCGCCTGATAGCGGTCCGGGTGGCGCCGCCTGACCCGTTCGGCGACGACGATGCCTGCGATGAAGATCGCCGCGATGAGCCCGCCGAGCACCACCGCGGTGGTGGTACTGCCGACCAGCAGCGAGAAGTTGCCGATCACCAGCAGCAGAATCGCGGTGAGTGCGACGAAGGACAGACCGGGAGCGATGACGGTGTGCCACACGCCGGCGCCGTGCTGCCGGGTCCGGAAGAAGACGATCACCGCCAGGCTGGTCATCGCCATCAGAGCGATGAGGCCCAGCGTCGAGGCGCCCGAGAACCACATGTAGGTCTGGGTGATCGGGTCCCAGCCGATCAGCGCGACGGCCACCATGGCGGCCAGCGAGATCACCGTGAAGACCAGAGACGACCGGGACGGGGTGCGGTGCCGCTCGTCGATCTCGGCGAGCGCCACGGGCAGTAGTCCCTTCGTGGCCAACGTGAACTGGTAGCGGGTGATGACGTTGTGGAACGACAGCACGCAGGCGAAGAAGCTGGTCACCAGCAGCACCTGGATGACGTCGGTCAGGATCGGTGAGACGTAGGTGCTGGCCAGGTTCTGCACGACGTTCTCGGGCTCGGCGGTGGCCACTTTGACGGCGCGGTCGACGCCCAGCCCCTCGACCACCGCCCAGGCCGCGAGGGCATAGAACAGGCCGATGAAGACGACCGCCGTGTACGTCGCCCGCGGAATGGTGCGGTCGGGGTCCCTGGCCTCGTTGCGGAACACTGCCGTGGCTTCGAAGCCGATGAAGCAGAAGAACGCGAACATCAACCCGAGACTCGGTGCGCCAGTGGCGAATTCGGACGGCGACAGCGGTGCCAGGCTCAGCCCGCCCTCACCGCCGGCCCAGCCGGCCCCGCCGACTCTGATGACGCCGGCGTCGACGAAGACGACGGCCAGCGTCTCGGCGATGAGCAGTACGCCGAGCACCTTCGAGCTGAGCTCGATGTCGCGGTAGCCGAGGACGCCGACCAGACACACCCAGCCGATCGCGCTGGCCCACCAGGGAATTCCGATGTGCACCGCGGTCAACAACTTCGACGTGGCGACACCGAGGTAGGTGTACAGCCCGATGAGCATCACCCCGTAGGACCCCAGCGCCAATGCCGCCGCTCCCACCCCGACGTGACGTCCCAGACCGCGCTGAATGTACGAGTAGAACGCGCCGGCGTTGGGCACGTACCTGCTCATCGCCGTGAAGCCGACCGAGAACAGCGCCAGGATCGCCATCGCGATGAGGAAGAACTGCGGGGCGGCGGCACTGCCGCTCACCGAGATGATGATCGGGACACTTGCGGTCACGACGGCCAGCGGGGCAGCCGCGGCCACCACCATGAACACGATCGATCCCGCGCCCAGCCCGCGCTGCAGCATGGTGTGTGCCCTGGGTGGCTCTGCCGCCAGGGTCGTCGCGGGTTCGGATTGTGGAGTGTTGATCATTGATTTTCGGCTTTCTGACGACGCTGTCGGGTGAATTCAGGGCAGACGGGTCCGGGGGTGCACCGGTCTCTGATCAGTCGGCGAGCACGCCCCGCAGCACGATGCTCTTGACCTGCGTGAATTCGTCGAGCGTGTAGGCGACACCCTCACGTCCCAAACCGCTCTTCTTGTAGCCACCGAACGCGGCCACGTCAGGCCGGTAGGTATTGCCGCCGTTGACCGAGACGATGCCGGCCTTGATGCGCCGTCCGGCTCTGATGGCCTGCGTGACGTCGTTGGTGAAAACCGCTGCGTTGAGACCGAATTGGGAGGCGTTGGCGATTTCGATGGCCTGGTCGAGATCGTCGACGGCGAGCACCGAGAACACCGGCCCGAAGATCTCTTCGTCGGTGGCGATGCCGACTCGGGTGTCGATCTCCAGCAGGGTGGGGTCGATGAAGGCGCCGCGCCGGGTGCCACCGACCAGCACGCGCGCGCCCTGCTCGACCGCCGTGTGGATCTGCCGCTCGACGGTTCTGGCCGCCTCGACGCTGATCAGCGGACCGACATCGGTGGTTTCGCAGCGCTGGTCGCCGACCCGCAGCGCCGCGACGCGCTCGCGGAGGCGGTCCAGGAACTCCTGATATCGCGTGCGGACCACCATGATGCGTTTGGTGGCCACGCACACCTGCCCGTTGGCGTAGGTGCGCCCGGCGACGGCATGGTCGACGGCCGTGTCGAGGTCGGCGTCGTCGCAGACGATGAAGGCGTCGTTGCCGCTGAGTTCGAGGAAGACGCGCACGACGTTGCGGCCGGCGTTGGCGGCGATGACGGCGCCGACCGCGGTGCTGCCGGTGAACGTGACCGCGGCGATGTCGGGGCTACCGGACAGATGGGCGCCGACCACATGGCCGTATCCGGTGACCAATTGCAGTGCGGCACCGGGGACTCCGGCGTTGTGCAGGATCTCGGTGAGCATGACGGTCACGATCGGATCGTCCTCCGGCGGCTTGACGATCATGGCGTTCCCCGCGGCGAGCGCGGCGCCCACCTTGTGGGCGTACAGCTCGGCCGGGAAGTTGAACGGGACGATGCCCACCATCACGCCGAGCGGTTCACGCACGGTGAGCATGAGGTCCGACTGCAGCCCGTCCTGAATGTCCAGCGGGATGGTCTGCCCGAACAGGCGCAGGGACTCCTCGGCGAAACCGTCGAAGATGCGGGCGGTGGTGTCGATCTCCATCCTGGCGTCCGCGATGGTCTTGCCATTCTCCGCCGACAGCATCGCGCTCAGTTCCGCGCGCGCGGCCCGGATCTGCGCCGCCGCCGCCCTGAGAATCTCCGCTCTGCGGAAAGCCGGTGTCGCCGACCAGGTTTCGGCGCCGTCCACGGCTGCATCCAGCGCGTCCTGCGCGTCAGCGACGGTGCCGGCGGGCACGGTGCCGATGAGGTGGCCGTCGAACTTGTCGCGGATTTCGATGACCTCGCCGGAGGCGCTGTCCCGCGCGTGACCGCCGATCGACATGCGGTGTTTGACGAGCAGTTCCATCGGTGCGGTCATCGTCGAAGTCCTCTCGGGGCGGGTCACTGGCACAAGACGCTGCCTATGATGCAGACCACATTTGGGGCCTCGAGAGAATTCCGAACATCGTGCGCCAGGTGGTCCGGAAGTTTCGCTGTCTTTCGAAGCAAGCCCGGCCCATGGGGGTGACCGCCGAAATTTCTTCGGTATTTACCGGATCGGCCGACGCATCTCGTCGTACCCGCTGACGTATTCCATGTGCTGCACCCCGATGTAGTGGTCGAACATGATGCTGGTGGTGGTGGCCGCGACCGGCCCGGAACTGAGCTTGGTGGCGACGAAGTCGCGCAGCTGACTAGTCGAGGTGCAGGCCACGTGAATCAGGAAATCGTCGGGGCCGCCCATGTGAAACACGTTGAGCACCTGGGGAAACCGGATCACGCGACTGGCGTAGCTCTTCACCTGATCGCGCGCCGACGCAGGCAGCCGAACGAAAACGATTGCCTGCACCGGGAATCCGAGCGCCTCGTAGTCCACGAAGGCGTTGATCGACCGGATCACCCCGAGCTGTTCCAACCGCTTGATCCGGGCGTGGCACGTCGACGGTGCGATGCCTGCCTTGCGTGCCAACTCGTTGTTGGTCCGCCGACCGTTGGTGGTCAATTCCCAGAGCAACAACTCGTCGATCTCATCGGTCTTGACCTCGCCCACCCGGTCGTCTTCATACCGCTGCATCTGAACCTCCTCGTCGAACAGCCTGAATCCGCAGCGGCCGCGCCCGCGTTCGGTCGGCACATCTTTCGGACCAACTCGGACAATACGTACCTGCGACGAAAAAAGTGTCTTGTTCGTCCGGATTTCCGAACATAATTCGGTTCTACACCTCTGCCTGCGAAATATCTCCCACCATAGCGTGAGGCCGACCACGTCCGGAGCTGCGATCAGCGCCACACCCTTTGCGCCACAGCACCTTTGGTACATCGCGGTCGGTACGCCACCCGACACACTGCAAGGGAGCAGCAGATGATTCCACCTACGGGAACACCCGAACGCGCCGCCGCGCTGCAGCGGCTCACCGACCGGGCGATGTTCATCCGGCTCGAGACCGTGCGACTGTCCCGGATCGCTGGCGCGGGCCACTACACGTCGTCCTTCTCGGCGGCCGAGCTGTTCGCGGCCCTGTACTACTCGGTGCTGAAATACCGCCCGGCAGAACCGAAATGGGCCGACCGGGACCGCTTCGTGCTGAGCAAGGGCCACGCCGCCATCGGCCTGTACCCGGTGCTGGCCGACGTCGGCTTCTTCCCGCCGTCCGCACTCGACGACTACACGCGGCTGGGCAGCCCGTTCGGCGACCACCCGGACATGAAGAAAATCCCGGGCATCGATTTCAGCTCGGGCTCGCTCGGCCACGGTCTCTCGGTCGCCGTCGGCATGGCCTTCGCCGGCCGCGTCGGCAATCGCCCGTACCGCACGTTCTGCATGCTGGGTGACGGCGAGCTGCACGAGGGCCAGATCTGGGAGGCGGCCAACGCCGCCGGGCACTATCGCCTCGGCCGGCTGGTCGCCATCGTCGACCGCAACCAGCTGTGCATCGACGGCTTCACCGACGACGTGATGAGCGTCGAGCCGATCGAGGGCCGGTTCGCGGCGTTCGGCTGGCAGACCCACCGCGTCGACGGGCACGACCCCGCCGCGCTGCTGGACCTGTTCGAGGCCCTGCCCGACGAACCCGACGGGCCACCACAACTCATCGTGGCCGACACGGTCAAGGGCCGTGGCGTGCAACTCATGGAATACAACCCCGATTGGCACGTCGGCAACCTCGTCGGTGCCGACTACGACGACGTGATCGCGGAACTGCAGGCCGGCCTGCGTCCGCTGGAGGCAGCGAAATGACCGAAACCCAGGACCAGGCAGAGATTTTCGGCGGCGGTGCCACCGAACTGCGCGACAAGCGCTCGTTCGACGGCAGCGACGTCAGTTCGATCCCCGCGTTCGTGTTCGGCGAGGAACTGGCCGACCTGGCCGACATCGACCCGCGCGTCGTCGTGCTGACGGCCGATCTGGCGAGCGCCAACCGGGCCACCGATTTCGCGGAGCGCCACCCGGACCGGTTCTTCAACATGGGGATCGCGGAGAAGGGCATGATCACATCCGCGGCCGGCATGGCCTCGTGCGGCTACGTCCCGTTCGCGGCGACGTTCGCGTCGTTCTCCGCACTGCTGTGCGCCGAGCAGATCCGCACCGACTGCGCCTATCCCCGGATGCCCGTGCGGATCGTCGGGCACCACTCCGGCATGTCCATGGGGTTCTACGGCACCAGCCATCACGCCCTGGAAGACCTCGGCGTGCTGCGCACCTTCGCCGAGCTGACGGTCGTCTGCGCGACCGATGCCAACCATCTGCGCGCGATCCTGCGGGCGTCCGTCGACCATCCGGGCGCGATGTACATCCGGCTGGGCCGCGGCCGCGACCCCGAGGTCTATCCGACGGTGCCCGACCTGACCTTCGGCAAGGCCATCCGGCTGCGGGAGGGCCTCGATCTCACCATCGTCGCCACCGGCAGCGAGGTCCATCCGGCCCTGGAAGCCGCGGCCATCCTGGCCGACGAGGGCGTCAGCGTGCGCGTCGTCGATATGCACACCGTCGCGCCGCTCGACATCGACGAGGTGCTGGCCGCCGCGCGCGACACCGGCGCCATCCTCACCGTCGAGGAGCACAACGTCACCAACGGCCTCGGGAGCGCGGTCGCCGAAGCGCTCTTCCTGCATGGCGCGCCCGCGGTGCGGTTCGCCAAACACGGTGTGCCCGACGAGTACATCCCGGTCGGTCCGCCGGCGGCGCTGTACGCCAAGTACCGGCTGGACGCACCCGGCGTCGCGGCAGTGGCCAGGGAGCTCCTGCGATGATCGATCACAACGACACCGGGCTGACCAAACGGGCCCAGCTCGTCGTCCCCGGTGGCATGTACGGGCACATGAACGTGCGGTCGTTCTCGGCCACCCTGCCGCAGTACATGGCGTCCGGAGACGGCTGCCGGATCACCGACACCGACGGCAACACCTACCTGGACTTCATGTGCGGCTGGGGCCCGGTGGTGCTCGGTCACCGCAATCCCGTTGTGCAACAAGCGGTTGCGGAGCAGATCGCCAAGGGCGACTGCCTCAACGGGGCGGCACCGGTGATGGTGGAACTGGCCGAGCTGCTCGTCGACACCGTGGCCCACGCCGACTGGGCGATGCTGGCCAAGAACGGCACCGACGCCACCACCGCGTGCGTCACCATCGCGCGCGCAGCCACCGGGCGGCGCAAGGTGCTCCTCGCCCATGGGGCCTATCACGGTGCGGTGCCGTGGTGCACCCCGGTCACGGCGGGAGTGACGCCAGAGGATCGGGCGCATCTCGACTACTTCGAGTACAACGACCTCGACTCGCTCCGTGCTGCGGCCGAGCGGGCCGGCGACGATCTGGCGGCCGTCATCGTCTGCCCGTTCCGCCACGACGTGTTCCGCGATCAGGAACTCGCCGACCCGCTGTTCGCCAGGGGGTTGCGCGAGCTGTGCGACCGCACCGGCGCCGCGCTGATCCTCGACGACGTCCGGTGCGGCTTCCGGCTGGATCTGGCGGGCAGCTGGGAGCCGCTGGGGGTACGCCCCGATCTGTCCGCGTGGTCCAAGGCCATCGCGAACGGCTACGCGCTGGCGGCGGTGACAGGCACCGAAGCTCTGCGGGGCGCGGCGGACACGATCTATGCCACGGGATCGTTCTGGTTCTCCGCGGTGTCGATGGCGGCCGCACTGGCGACCATCCGGGAGTTGCGCGACACCGACGCGATGCGGCGCATGCGCGACTCCGGTCACCGCCTGCGCGACGGTCTGGCCGCCCAGGCCGCCGCGCACGGCTTCGAGGTCGTGCAGACCGGACCGGTGCAGATGCCCCTGCTGAGGTTCGCCGGAGACGACGACTTCAGCCAGACCCGGTTGTGGTGTGACGAAGTCGGCGCCCGCGGTGTCTACCTGCACCCGTCCCACAACTGGTTCCTCAGCGCGGCCCACACCGCGGCGGACATCGACGACGCCCTCGATCGCACCGACGACGCCTTCGCCGCATTGGCCCGGCGATGAAGATCGTCGGCGCGGTCCTGGAGGAGTCGGGGCGGGCGCGGCCGTACGCGCGCTCGCGGCCGATCACCGTCACGGAGGTGGAGCTGGCCGATCCGGGTCCGACCGAGTTGCTGGTCAGGATCGAGGCGGCCGGGGTCTGTCACTCCGACCTCAGCGTGGTCGACGGCAACCGGCCGCGCCCGACGCCGATGCTGTTGGGGCACGAGGCCGCCGGTGTGGTCGTCGGGGTCGGTGACGCCGTCGGCGACATCGACCCCGGGCAGCGGGTGGTGATGTCGTTCCTGCCCCGCTGCGGCCAGTGCCCCGACTGCGGCGAGGGCGGCCGGCTGCCGTGTTCGATCGGATCAGCGGCGAACACGGCAGGCTCGCTGCTGGGCGGCCGTCGCCTCAGCGTGGCCGGACGCCCGGTGCACCACCATCTCGGCGTCTCCGGTTTCGCCACACACGCCGTGGTGGACCGGGCCTCCGCCGCGCCCGTCGGGCCGGATATCCCGCCCGACGTCGCCGCGATGCTGGGGTGCGCGGTACTCACCGGAGGCGGCGCCGTGCTCAACGTCGCCAATCCCGCACCGACCGACAGCCTCATGGTGGTCGGGCTCGGCGGGGTCGGTATGGCCGCCGTCATCACTGCTCGGGCATTGGGCGTCGCGCGCGTCATCGCGGTCGACACCGCCGTGGACAAGCTCGGCCAGGCCGCCGCACTGGGTGCGACGGAGACCTACACCGCAGCTCAGGTGGCCGAACTCGGCATCAAAGCCCGGCACGTCATCGAATGCGCCGGACACCCGCGGGCGTTCGAGACCGCATTCGGTGCGACGGCCCCGGGCGGCAGCACGATCACTGTGGGCCTACCGGCGGCCGCGGCGCTGGCCGCGATCTCTCCGCTGACGGTCACCGCCGAGGCCAGGACGGTCGTCGGCAGTTATCTGGGTTCGTCGATACCGGCCCGCGACATCCCCACGTACGCACAGCTGTGGCGCGAGGGGAAGCTGCCCGTCGAGAAACTCATCTCGGCGCGGATCCGGCTCGATCAGATAAACGAGGCGATGGATCGACTGGCCGATGGTCAGGCCATCCGCCAGGTCATCCTGTTCGATCAGGCCGCAGCGCTGCACTGATTCGCCTCCGACGCCCGGGGAGGGTGGCCTGCCAGCATGAGACCGCCGGGCACGGTAAGCTAGCGGCAGGACAATAAACACACTCAGATCGGAGCCGCCTGCACATCGGGCCGCTCCGTTATTGCGCGAGGGGGTCCCCCATGGGCCGCGGCCGGGCAAAGGCAAAGCAGACCAAGGTTGCTCGAGACCTAAAGTACAGCTCACCGCAGACTGATTTCGGTCGGTTGCAACGGGAGCTGTCGAACGACACCGTTGGTTACAGCACCAGTGCCATCGATAACGACCTGGACGACGACTCGGGCGACGAGCCCGCCGGTCGCTGGGCCGTACCCGAAGACGACTGGCGTCACTAGACCCCACGTGCGGCCCTGAGATCAGGGCCGCAGGCCCAGCCCCGCGCATGACTCGTCTGGTCAGAAGCGCGGGTGCTGGCCCACCAACTCGGCGCGAACGCTGCTCTTGCCACCCTTGTTCACGGTGCCCAGAGTCCAGCAGTCCAGGTGCCGGGCAGTCAGAATCGCCAGTGCGCGGTCGGTGTCCTCCGGCGCGACGACGGCGACCATGCCGACTCCCATGTTGAACGTCTTCTCCATTTCGGCACGCTCCACGCGGCCGCGCTGAGCGATCATCTGGAACACCGGTGCCGGCGTCCAGGTGCCGCGGTCCAGCTCTGCGGTCAGGCCGTGCGGGATGACGCGTTCCAGGTTGCCTGCCAGCCCACCACCGGTGACGTGGCAGAAGGTGCTCACCTTGGTCTCGGCGGCCAGCGCCAGGCAGTCCTTGGCGTAGATCCTCGTCGGCTCCAGCAGTTCCTCGCCGAGCGTGCGGCCGAACTCCTCGACGTGCGCGGTCAGGTTCATCCGGTCGATGTCGAGCAGTACCTTGCGCGCCAGCGAGTAGCCGTTGGAGTGCAGGCCGGTCGCGGCCATGGCGATGATCACGTCACCCGGCTTGACCCGCTCGGGGCCCAGCAGGTCGTCGGCCTCGACGACACCGACGCCGGTGGCGGAGATGTCGTAGTGGTCCGGCTCCATGAGGCCCGGGTGCTCGGCGGTCTCGCCGCCCAGCAGCGCACAGCCGGCCTGCACACAGCCCTCGGCGATGCCCGAGACGATCTCGGCCACCCGCTCGGGCACGGTGCGGCCCACGGCGATGTAGTCCTGCAGGAACAGCGGCTCGGCACCGCACACCACGAGGTCGTCGACGACCATCGCGACGAGGTCGATGCCGACGGTGTCGTGCTTGTCCATGGCCTGGGCCACGGCGAGTTTGGTGCCCACACCGTCGGTCGACGAGGCCAACAGTGGCTCGCGGTACCCGGCTTTCAGGCCGAACAGGCCGGCAAAACCTCCGAGGCCGCCCCGGACCTCGGGTCGGGTGGCGCGCTTGGCGTGGGGCTTGAACAATTCGACGGCGCGATCGCCTGCCTCGATGTCAACCCCCGCCGAAGCGTAGGAGGCGCCAATCGATTCAGCTCGCTCATCCTGGCTAGTCATCGGCCCCAAGGCTACCGGTCGCACCCTTGCCGATGCACGTCGCGCCCGGGTGACGGCCGCCGGTCAGGGACGACGCAGGGCTGAGGCGTTGTCGTTGTCGACGGTCAGCGGCAGTCCGGTGCGGGCCGCGGACGCCAGCATGTGCTCGACGACGTTCTTGCCGAGGGCAGCTTCACCGGGCAGTTCGATCGGGTAGTCGCCGTCGAAGCAGGCGCTGCACAGCCGGGTGGCGGGCTGCTCGGTGGCGGCGATCATGCCCTGCTTGGAGATGTAGCCCAGGGAGTCGGCGCCGATCGCGTGCCGGACGGCCTCGAGCATCTCGGGTTCGCTCGCCTCGGTGCTCTTGGCGTTGGCGATCAGCTCGGCCGGGGTGGCGAAGTCGATGCCGTAGAAGCACGGCCACTTCACCGGCGGCGATGCGATGCGCACGTGCACCTCGACGGCGCCGGCCTCGCGCAGCATGCGGACCAGGGCGCGCTGGGTGTTGCCGCGGACGATCGAGTCGTCGACGACGATCAGCCGCTTGCCGCGGATGACTTCCTTCAGCGGGTTGAGCTTGAGCCGGATACCGAGCTGGCGGATGGTCTGCGATGGCTGGATGAAGGTGCGCCCGACGTAGGCGTTCTTCATCAGGCCCTGACCGAACGGGATGCCCGAGCCCTGCGCGTAGCCGACAGCCGCGGGTACGCCGGATTCCGGGACCCCGATGACCAGGTCGGCGTCGACGGGCTTCTCCTGGGACAGCCGGCGGCCGATCTCGACGCGTGCCGCGTGGACCGAGCGGCCGGCGATGGTGCTGTCCGGGCGGGCCAGGTAGACGTACTCGAAGACGCAGCTCTTGGGCTCGGGGTTGGCGAACCGGGTGGAGCGCACGCCGTCGGCGTCGATGGCCAGCAGTTCACCGGGCTCGATGTCCCGGACGAACGAGGCGCCGACGATGTCCAGCGCGGCGGTCTCGGAGGCGACGACCCAGCCGCGGTCCAGCCGGCCGAGGGACAGCGGACGCACGCCGTGCGGGTCGCGTGCGGCGTACAGCGTGTTCTCGTCCATGAAGGTCAGACAGAACGCACCGCGGACCGTGGGCAGCAGTTCCAGCGCGGACTGTTCCAGGGTCGAGTCGGCGGCGCCGTGGGCCAGCAGGGCGCCCAGGATGTCGGAGTCGGTGGTGGCGGCGACGTGGCCACGCGAGTTGATCAGCCCGGCTGCGCGGGCCCGGGTGGCCAGTTCGGCGGTGTTGACCAGGTTGCCGTTGTGGCCCAGCGCGACGCCGGTGCCGGCAGCGGTGTTGCGGAACACCGGCTGCGCGTTCTCCCACGTGGTGGAGCCGGTGGTCGAGTAGCGACAGTGCCCGACGGCGACGTGGCCGTGCATGGCGGCCAGGGTCTGCTCGTCGAAGACCTGGCTCACCAGACCGAGGTCCTTGAACACCAGGATTTGAGATCCGTCGGCGACGGCGATGCCTGCCGCTTCCTGCCCTCTGTGCTGCAGCGCATAAAGGCCGTAGTACGTGAGCTTTGCCACATCCTCGCCAGGGGCCCAGACCCCGAATACGCCGCATTCCTCGCGTGGCTCGTTCTCGGTCTGTTCGGTCACAATAGGGCTGCTCCCAGGGAGGCGGTTGGTGACACGTATGAGTCTACGGTCCAGCCGGCCGGTAAACGGAATCGAATTGCCGGTCCGCCTTCGCGTCCCGCTCCACCGGCGCACCGGTCGGGCTCAACTCCGGCTCGGCTGCCGCGCCGCGGCGGGCTTCACGCATGGCCGTCAGCCGCCTCATCAGCCCACTTCAGTCCAGCTGTTTATATGGATTTCATGGCCAGTCAATATTCCGGGAACACCGGTACCGCGCTTGTAGATTCGGCCGCCACGGAGCTGACCCGGCCATGGTCCACAGTGACGAAGATCGCATTCAGGTTTTGTTTTCTGTACTTCGGCCTGTTCTGTGTGCTGTTCGCGCAGATCCTCTTCGCCTTCTTCGGGATCGTGGGCGAGTGGCTGCCGAAGCTTGCCGTCATGTGGCAGATGGCCGTGCTTGGACCGCCACTGAAATGGGTCGGCCGCGAGGTCTTCGGTGTCGAGGCGGTACTGCACCAGGACTCCGGCAGCGGCGATCAGACCGTGGTCTGGGTGATGGTGTTCAGTCTGGTGGTTGTCGCGGTCGTCGGGACCGCGGTGTGGACCCTGGTCGACCGACTGCGGCCCGACTACGAGCGGCTGTCAGCGTGGTTCCTGACGTTCCTGCGGTTGTGCGTCGCCGGCCAGATGCTGTTCTACGGGTTCGCCAAACTGGTGCCCACCCAGATGCCGTCGCCGCCGCCGAGCGCGTTGCTGCGGTCCTACGGGGACTTCAGCCCGGCGTCGGTGCTGTGGCTGCAGGTGGGCAGCTCCCATCCGTACGAGATGGTGCTCGGTGCCGTCGAGGTGCTGGCCGGGTTGCTGATGTTCCTGCCGCGCACCGCGACCCTGGGGACGCTGCTCGGGCTGGCCAGCATGGCTCAGGTGTTCTTGTTGAACATGACCTTCGATGTGCCGGTCAAGATCCTGTCCGGGCATCTGCTGCTGATGAGCCTGGTGTTGCTCGCCCCGCAGCTGGGCCGGCTGACGAACATGTTTGTCCTGCAACGCCCGTCGGAGCCGGTGAGCCAGCCCGCGCTGTTCAGCTCGGAGCGGGCCAATCGGCGAGCCGCCACCGCGCAGGCCGTGCTGGGTCTGTGGGTGATGGTCGGCTGCATCTTCGGCAGCTGGCAGGCGTGGCACGCCTACGGCGGTGGCAAGGCCAAGCCTGAGCTGTACGGCATCTGGTCGGTCCGGGAGTTCAGTGTGGACGGCAAGCCGGTGCCGCCCCTGGCGACCGATCAGACCCGTTGGCAACGCCTGGTTTTCGAGAAGGACGGCGCACTGACGTACCAGCGGATGAACGGCGAGCTGGTGGACGCCGCAGCCACCGTCAGTTCCGACACCATCAGGGCGACGGAACCCGGCGGTGCCACGCTGGCCGACCTGAAGGTGTCACGCCCGTCAGCCAAGCAACTGCGGCTGACCGGCACGCTGCAGGGCCGCCCCGTGCTGATCGACCTGGATCAGGTTGACCTCGACCAGTTCACCCTGCGCAACCGGGGTTTTCACTGGGTCCAGGAGTACCCGTTCTTCAAGTGAGCGCCACCAGCGGCAACCAGTCGGCGATCTCCGCAGCCCTCGATCCGGACATCTGCAAGCCGGCGGCGTCGGCCACCGTGCACAGCCCGGTGGCCAGCAGCAACCAGGTGCGCGGGTCGGTCTCGACCACGTTGGGCGGGTTGCCGCGGGTGTGACTCAGCCCCGAAATGCACTGCACCGCAACGAAAGGCGGGACGCGTACCTCGACGCTGGCCCCGGGCGCGACGGCCGCCAGGGTGCGCGCCGTCAACCGGACAGCGTCCGCGATCGCGGCCCGCGGGGGCGCTTCGGTTTGCTCGTCGCGCAGCCAGTCGGCGACCAGCAACACCGCTGCCCGGGTCTTGGCCGGGTCGGTCTTATGGCGTGCGGGCATGCCTCATGGTCTCAAATGCCGCTAGCCGAACTCGGCGCGGAAGGCCGCGACGAGTTCCGGTAGCGCAGCGGTGGCGACGGCCGGATCGGGATCGAGTGCCTGCAGCGCGACGCTCACGTCGGTGACGCCGACGCGCACCTGAGCGGCCGCGCCGGCCATCGTGGCCGGCAGATCGATGGTGCCCGACGCGGCGCGCTGCACACTGAGCCGACCACGGACCAGCAGGCCGGCGGGGTCTCGGCCGGCTTCGTCGAAGGCCTTGCGCAACACCGTGATCCCGTGGGAGAGGTCGTCGTCGCCGGCACCCATGATGGGAATCCAGCCGTCGCCCCAACTGGTCAGCCGGTGCACCACAGCCTTCGACAGCGTCCCCGATACCCAGACGGGGACGTGCCGCCGCGGCGAGCAGTACGCGTCACTGAACGCGATGCCTGGCCGGTCGACGGCGGCCGGCGCGTTCCGCCACAGCGCGTGACACACCGCGAGCGCGTCATCGAGCAACGGTCCGCGGTTGGCGAAATCCAGTCCGGCGGCCTCGTATTCCTTTTCCTGCCAACCGGTTCCGACGCCCAGGTCCAGTCGGCCGCCGGACAGCAGATCCAGGGTGGCTGCTGTCTTGGCCAGCACCGCACCACCGCGCAGCGCGGCGATCACGATGCCGGTGCCCAGCCGGATTCGCCGCGTCTGTCCCGCCAGCACGGCGAGCACCGTGAGCGGTTCCAGCCAGGGCGCGTCGGGCTCGGTTGGGAACGATCCCCAGGTGTATGCGGATGAGTCGGGACCCATCACCACGTGGTCGGTGACGATCAGCCGGTCGACGCCGGCTTCATCGGCCGCGCGGCACACCGCGATCAGCTGCCCGAAATCGTCACCGGCGAGCAGGCTGCCGAAGTTCGGCACGTTGAGACTGAGAGTTGGCATTTCGGTCCTGTTCAGGGATTGCGCGCTCGATTGGTCCAGCCGCCTGATGCCCGCGGCACCCAGCCGCCGGCGCAATGGGTACCGCCATCGACGTGGATGGTGCCGCCAGTGACGAAGCGGGACAGGTCAGATGCGAGAAAGAGGGCGACGCCGGCGACGTCGGACGGCTGCCCGGGCCCACCCAGCGGGGACCAGTTGGGCCACAGTGCCTGATCCTCGTCGGGCACCAGCTCCGCGTAGGGCACCTGCACCGACTCGATCAGATCGGGCGCGATCGCGTTGACCCGCACGCCGGACGGCCCGACCTCGGCGGCCAGGGAGCGAGTGAACTGGGTGAGCGCGGCCTTGTAGGCCGAGTACACCGCGTGCCCGGGCATGGCCCGGTGCGCTTCGACGGTGGTGATGTTGATGACCGAGCCGGCACCGCGTTCGGTCATGCCCGGCAACAACGCATGGGTGAACCGCAGCGCGTGGCCCAGGTTGACGTCGTGCAGCTCTGGCCACAGGTCCGGCTGGTTGTCGGCGAACCGGTGCGGCGGCCGCAGAAAGTGCCCGACGTTGTTGACCAGGATGTCGGGTTCATGCTCGACGAGCACCGCGGGCACCGGCAGTGCACGCACGTCGCATTCGATCGCCGTGATCGAACCGCCTGCACCGGAATCGAATTCGAGCCGAGGCAGCGGGTCCAGGTCAGCGACGAGGACGTGTGCACCGTGAGTCGCGAAGGCCCGCACGATGGCCGCGCCGATGCCGGCAGCACCGCCGGTCACCACCGCGCGCCGGCCCGACAACAGCGCACCTGGCGGTACGTCGGCGTGAGTACGCATGACTACAAACTAGGTAGCCCGGCACCGTCATCGTCGGCACATTCCCGCAGAGCGGCGATTTGTGCACGTTTTTCCGCGGTTGGCGCGGAAAAACGTGCACAGATCACTCGTGGGAGAAGAGGGCGGGCAGCACGCTCTCGGAGGTGCGCCGCAGCTCGTCCAGCGTGACGCTGAACTGGCCCTGCACCTCGACCGAGTCGCTGCCCGGGTCCACCACACCGATGCGGACAGCCGGCAGCTCGCGGGCCTCGCACATGGCCAGGAAGCGGCTCTCCTCGGTGCGCGGCACCGCGACCAGCACGCGGCCGGCCGACTCGGAGAACAGCTGCACGAACGCATCCGAGTTCTCGGGAAGCAGGACCCGGCAACCGGTTTCGCCCGCCAGGGCAGCCTCGACGACCGCCTGGATCAGCCCGCCCTCGGACAGGTCGTGCGCGGCCGAGATCAGGCCGTCGCGCGAACCTGCGGTCAGCACCTCGGACAGCAGCTGCTCGCGCGCCAGGTCCACCCTGGGCGGCACGCCACCGAGGTGGTCGCCGGTGACCTGGGCCCAGACAGAGCCGTCGAACTCGTCGTGGGTGTCGCCAAGCAGGATCAGCGTCTCGCCCGGCTCCAGGCCGATGCCGGTCGGAATGCGGCGGTGCACGTCGTCGATGACGCCGAGCACGCCCACCACCGGGGTCGGCAGGATCGCGGTGGATCCGGTCTGGTTGTAGAAGCTGACGTTGCCGCCGGTGACCGGAATGCCAAGGGCCGCACAGCCGTCCGCGAGGCCGCGCACGGCCTGCGAGAACTGCCACATGACGCCCGGGTCCTCCGGCGAACCGAAGTTGAGGCAGTTGGTGACGGCGACCGGGGTGGCGCCGGTGACGGCGACGTTGCGGAAAGCCTCGGCCAGCGCCAGCTGCGCGCCGGTGTACGGGTCCAGCTGGGTGTAGCGGCCCGACGCGTCGGTCGATACCGCGATACCGCGGCCGGTGGCCTCGTCGATGCGCAGCACGCCGCCATCGGCGTGCTCGGCCAGCACGGTGTTGCCGCGCACGTAGCGGTCGTACTGCTCGGTGATGAACGCCCGGCTGCACAGGTGCGGGCTGCCGATGAGCTGCAGCAGGGTGGCGCGCAGCTCGTCACCGGTCTTCGGCCGGGTCAGCTTGGCGGAGGTGTCCGCGATCAGCGCGTCCTGGGTGTCGGGACGCTGGACGGGCCGGTTGTACACCGGGCCCTCGTGCGCGACGGTGCGCGGCGGCACGTCGACGACGGTCTCGCCGTGCCAGCTGATCTTCAGCCGGTCCCCGTCGGTGACCTCACCGATGACGGTGGCCAGCACGTCCCACTTGCGGCAGACGGCCATGAACGCGTCGACGTTCTCCGGGGTCACGACCGCGCACATGCGCTCCTGCGACTCGCTGGAGAGCACCTCGGCGGGGGTCATGCCCGTCGCGCGCAGCGGCACCTGGTCCAGATCGATGTGCATGCCACCGTCGCCGGCGGACGCCAGTTCCGAAGTGGCGCAGGACAATCCAGCACCGCCGAGGTCCTGGATGCCGACCACGAGGTGTGCGGCGTACAGCTCGAGGCAGCACTCGATGAGCACCTTCTCGGTGAACGGGTCGCCCACCTGAACGCTCGGCAGCTTCTTGCGGCCGGCGCCGGACTCGTCGCCGGAGAAGGTGTCCGAGGCCAGCACCGACACACCGCCGATGCCGTCCAGACCCGTGCGGGCACCGAACAGGATGATCTTGTTGCCGGTACCCGAGGCGAAGGCCAGGTGCAGGTCCTCGACGCGCAGCGCGCCGACGCACAGGGCGTTCACCAGCGGGTTGCCCGCGTAGGACGGGTCGAAGATGGTCTCGCCGCCGATGTTCGGCAGGCCGAGCGAGTTGCCGTAGCCACCGACGCCGCGGACGACGCCGTCGAGCACGCGGCGGGTGTCGGGTGCGTCGGCCGCGCCGAAGCGCAGCTGGTCCATCACCGCGACCGGGCGGGCGCCCATGGCCATGATGTCGCGGACGATGCCGCCGACGCCCGTGGCCGCGCCCTGGTAGGGCTCGACGTACGACGGGTGGTTGTGCGACTCGACCTTGAAGGTGACGGCCCAGCCGTCGCCGATGTCGACGACGCCCGCGTTCTCGCCGATACCGGCCAGCATGCCGGCGCGCATCTCGTCGGTGGTGGTCTCGCCGAAGTAGCGCAGATGCACCTTCGAGGACTTGTAGGAGCAGTGCTCACTCCACATCACCGAGTACATCGCCAGCTCGGCGTCGGTGGGCCGACGGCCGAGGATCTCGCGGATGCGCTGGTACTCGTCATCCTTGAGACCGAGCTCGCGATACGGCTGCGGCTGATCGGGCGTGGTAGTCGCGTTATTGACGGTATCGACCGAGGACGTCACGCCGATGAGTCTATCGTTGCCGATCGCGCCCGCCCGCCACGGCGAATGCCGGCTACTCGGTCCCGCCGATCAGCACCTTGAGCAATGCGGGACGCCGCAGAATGAGCGCGCCCCAGATCAGCAGGCCGAAGGCCACCGCGAAGACCACCGGGAACCAGGCCTGCTCGTGCAGATCGATGGTCACCGCACCGCCGAGATAGGCCGTCAGCCCGACCGCGCCCAGCACTGCCGTGCGGGGGATCGCCCACGCGATGACGCAGGCCAGCAGCACCCATCCGATGAGATACGTCTGATAGGGCGGGAAGCCGAGTCCCTCGGTCGCGGTGCGCGCGAACTCCACCCCGAGAATCTTCGGGATGGCATCGGCCAGCAGGAACAGCAGGAGGAAGGCGCTCAGCGCAAGGCCGACCTTCTCCGGTGTGGTGCGGCCGGCGAACGCGGACCGTGATTTCGATACATCCTTGGCGCCGGTCATGGCGGACTCCATTCTCGATCGGTGTTTCAACACTATGTCGACTGTCGCGGGCACGGAGACTCATCGCGACCGCACTCACAGCCGGCAGCTAAGTAGCGCCAACGCCGGGCTTATCCAGCGGATTTAGCGTGGCCGAATGAGACTCCAACTCGGTATCAACCGAGCCACGATCGCGGTGTTTGCCGTGGTCGCGGCCTTGGTGTGTATCTGTGCCGGCGCGATCGTCGTCGCGTCCAAGGCGTGGCATGCCGCGTCTGAGCCGTATGTGTCGACCAGCGTCCAACTGGTCGACGACAGCGAAGACCAGACCCAACAACAGCTGAACGACGAGCAGGCGATGATCGCGTCAGAGCAGCAAGCCGAACAGCAGAACGAACTGGCCCAGCAGGAGGCCCAACAGGCCGAGCAGCAGGGCCAGCTGGTCGAGCAGCAGGTGCAGGCGGGTCAGTAAGCCGTCAGGCCGCGCCGGCGATGCAGAAGGCGTTGCCTTCCGGATCGGCCAGCACCACCCAGCGGGCCACCTCGCCGAACGCGTGCCGCTCGGTCTCGCTCGCGCCGGCAGCCTTGAGCCGCTCGATCTCGGGCTCGATGTCGCCCTCGAGATGGAAGTCCAGGTGCAGCCGGTTCTTGCCGGGCGTCGGATCGTCGACCTGCTGGAAGCCCAGGTTCGGGCCTTCGGCGAAGTTGACGACGAAGAACTCCCCCGGCATCAGCGTGTGCACCTTGCCGCCGAACTGCGCGGCCCACCAGTCGGCCAGGACCTGCGCGTCGGTGCAGTCGAACGTGACCATCTCCACTTTGAGTGCCATGGTCGCGACTCTAGGTCAGGCCGGCGACAGGAACGCCTGCAGCACGGCAAGCGTTGCCCCTCAAAGACATACCGAACTGTACTAATAATGGAATTCTCGATCCACAAAGCGAGGAAGCCAGTAGTGTCGCCACTATAGACGGCGGGCGCGCAGATAAGAGGCTGGAATGAGTGACCAACCCGACGAACATTCGCTTGCATCGAATGAACTTCCGTTCACTTATGATCAAATGAAAGCATGGTATGAGAACCTCAAGACTCGCCAGCTTGAACCCGCCCTCACTACAGCGTCGCGATATCTGCAAGAACTAATCGAAGAACACCTAACAGAGTTTGACCGCCATCGAATTAAACTCCGCCCCGGAAGAATAAAATCCCCAGCTCGACTATGGGACAAAATCGGTCAAGCCAAATACGCGGCTAAACTACAAACGCTGGACGACATCCCGACTGTGATCGATGATTTAGTCGGCATCCGTATCGTTTGCAATAACATGTCTGACATATCGGCAGTACAGACGATGCTGACTTCACTTCCCGATCCGGATGAAGACGATGCCCCGCCAATGACGATAGATGCGCAAAAAGTTCGCGCCTACCACGAAACCCCCAAGCCATCCGGCTATCGCGCATATCACGTGAACTTGCTAATCAGGATTGGATCAGGTGTAAGCCAATGGAACATCGTCAGTGTTGAGCTGCAAGTCCGAACGCTATTGCAAGACGGCTGGGGCGAGCTCACCCACGAGGATACGTACAAACCGGGCGCTCAGCTACCGCCGAATATCGCCACTCTTGCTAGACGAATGGCCAGCCTCCTCAGTTGTGTCGACGAATTAGCACAAGACCTCCGTGACCAACTCGATAACCAAGCCACACCGCGGATCGCCGAAGAAGCCACAAGTAGTGAAACGAACGAAATTTCGATATCAAGTACTACACGGTCACGATTGCTAGACCGCTGGGAAAACTTGCAGCTAACCTACGATCCGCTTGAGCATTCAATCGCCTTCATAACTCCTCAACCAACAATCCCCGAAGGCGCTCTGTTAGATGAAACGCGATCAATCGTCGAGAAACTCGACAAGCCGACAACTTTAGCATCAGTTGCATTTCAGCTCCAAACATTATTCGGAAACCACATATCGCGGCAGCATTGGGGTAGGTTCGGTAATTTCAAGAGCCTGCTCCTCGAAGCGGTGCCTAACGTGCACATCGAGAATGTTGGACCTAGTTGGATAATTCCGCCGGGATTCACTAGAGACGACATACCTGGAGATCTCGCCGAATTTGACCGGAAGTACACAAATTCAGATATACCGGAGGTCATCCGAAAATTACGTCAGTTCGACACTTCTGTGCCCGCGGTACCTAGTTCCGACCTAAAACGCTATATCGATAGCGCCGGCGCCGCCCTTGATGACAATCTCTGGAACGAACTTGAAGTACCACGAAACAATGGGGTCGGTATCCAGCACGTCAATCTCCTCAGCAAGACCATCCGCGACCGAATGTACACCGCGGGCCACCCACTATCGCGACCAAAACTCGGTTACATTCTCCTCGCATTGCTAAACACAGGGAACCTGCGGCCGGGGCTGGGCATCGATGCGGTCAAGACTGTCCTGAGTGCCTTCCTAATATCTCGCATCCGCCACAACGGAATTGATCTAGCAGAATCTGACGTAGCCGAGATCAATACCTGGCTTGACCACCAATAGTCGATCCATACCCATGGCCGCCATATCCGTTCGCTTGCGCCTTGCTAGGTCAGACCGGTGACAGAAACGCCTGCAGCGCAGCGGCATAGGCCGGCACGTCGAGAGCGCCCATCACCTCGCGGGCCGAATGCATCGCCAGCTGCGCGGCGCCGACGTCGACCGTCGGGATGCCGGTACGCGCGGCGGTCATCGGGCCGATCGTGGATCCGCACGGCAGGTCGGCGCGGTGCTCGTACCGCTGCAGCGGCACCCCGGCCTGGGCGCAGGCCAGCGCGAACGCCGCGGCGGTCCGGCCGTCGGTGGCGTACCGCAGGTTGGGCTGCACCTTGAGCACCGGACCGGCGTTGACCTCGATGAGGTGGCCCGGTTCGTGCCGCTCGGGGTAGTTGGGGTGGGTGGCGTGCGCCATGTCGCCGGAGGCCACCATCGACCCGGCCAGCCGGCGCAGCAGGTCTTCCCGCGTCCCGCCGGCGGCCAGCACGATGCGTTCCAGCACCGTCAGCAGCAGGTCGGACTGCGCGCCGTGGTCGGACGTCGACCCGACCTCTTCGTGGTCGAACAGCGCGAGCACCGGAACGTATGCGGCAGCCGGGGCGGCCAGGAACGCCTCCAGCCCGGCGTAGCAGGTGCCCTGGTTGTCCAGCCGGGGTGCGCTGATGAGTTCGCTGTCGACGCCGATGAGCCGCGACGGCGTCAGGTCGTGGGTCATCAGGTCGGCGGCCAGCACGTCCGCGCCCGCCACGCCCGCGCGCTCGGCGACGTAGCCGACAAAGTCGCGGGTGCCTGTCCCGACGCCCCACACCGCGTTGACGTGCCGCTGCGGGTCGAGGCTGACGCCCTTGCGGTCGTCGGACAGGTGGATGGCCAGCTGCGGCACCCGCAGGATCGGGTCGTCGATCCGGACCAGCACGTCCTCGACGGTGTTGCCGCGCCGCACCGAAAGCCGGCCGCTGATGCCGAGGTCGCGGTCCAGCCAGGAGTTCAGCCAGGCGCCGCCGTACGGCTCCAGCGCCACCACCTGCCAGCCGCTGACGAACCGGTCCGGGTGCTGCTTGACCCGCAGGTTGGGGCTGTCGGTGTGGCCGCCGACGATGCGGAACGGGTTCGGTGCGTCCGTCGTCTGCCACGCCACCAGGGAGCCGGCCCGCACCGTGAAGTAGTTACCTGGGGTGGCGGGCCAGGCTTCCGTCTCGGCGAGTTCGGTGAAGCCGGCGGCGGTCAGGCGCGCGGCCACCGTGGCGCACACGTGGAACGGCGAGGGCGACGCGTCGATGAACCCGCAGAGGCCCGCGGCAGTAGCTCCGGTCATGAGGCCATCATCACCCGGAAATCCGCGACGCTTGCCGCTAGGGTCGAATTCGTGCGTCCGCCTAGATCGCAACCGGTCACCAGTCCCCTGACATCCGCGGCGATCTTCCTCATCGCCACCATCAACGACGGCGCCGAGTCCGCGGTCAACGACGCGCTGTCCGGCTTGTCCGGTCTGGGCCGGGCCGTCGGATTTCGTACACCGGCAAGCGCTTTGGCGGTGGTGACGTCGATCGGCTCGGACGCGTGGGACCGCCTGTTCTCGGGGCCGCGCCCGGCCGGCCTGCATCGGTTCCCTGAATTGCAGGGCGCGCGGCATCACGCCCCGTCGACGCCGGGCGATCTGTTGTTCCACATCCGGGCCAACTCCATGGACGTGTGTTTCGAGATGGCCGGCCAGATTCTGAAGTCGCTCGACGGCGCCGTCACGGTGGTCGACGAGGTGCACGGGTTCAAGTTCTACGAGAACCGCGACCTGCTCGGGTTCGTCGACGGCACCGAGAATCCCGACGGGCCGGACGCCGTGGCGGCTGTGCAGATCGGCGACGAGGATCCCGAATTCGCCGGTGGCAGTTACGTTCACATTCAGAAGTACCTGCACGACATGTCGTCGTGGGACTCACTCAGTGTCGCCGAGCAGGAGCGGGTGATCGGCCGCAGCAAGCTCGATGACATCGAGATGGCCGACGACGTGAAACCCGCGAATTCCCATCTGGCACTTAACGTCATCACCGATGACGACGGCAACCAGTTGCAGATTCTGCGGGCCAACATGCCCTTCGGCCGGGTCGGCTCCGCCGAGTTCGGCACGTATTACATCGCGTATTCGGCCGATCCCGAGGTCACCGAGCGGATGCTGCGGAACATGTTCATCGGCGACCCACCGGGCAACACCGACCGCATCCTGGATTTCTCCACCGCCGTCACCGGTGCGCTGTTCTTCACGCCCACAACGGATTTCCTCGACTCTCCCCCGCCGCTACCGGCGACACCCGCCGCACCCGAACACGTCAGCCCCTTGTCCATCGGCAGTCTGAAAGGTCAACCGCAATGAACAACCTGTACCGCGAACTGGCTCCCGTCACCTCCGCCGCCTGGGCGCAGATCGAAGAGGAAGCCGCGCGGACGTTCAAGCGGCACATCGCCGGTCGCCGCGTCGTCGACGTGAGCGGCCCGAACGGCCCGACAGCCGCCGCCGTCGGCACCGGCCATCTGGTGGATGTCGCGTCGCCGGCCGAGGGCGTCCAGGCGCACCTGCGCGAGTCCCGGCCGCTGGTGCGGCTGCGCGTGCCGTTCACGGTGTCGCGCACGGCAATCGACGACGTCGAGCGGGGCGCGCAGGACTCCGACTGGGACCCGGTCAAGGAGGCCGCCAAGAAGCTGGCTTTCGCCGAGGACCGCGCGATCTTCGAGGGCTACGCGGACGCACAGATCGAAGGCATCCGCGCCTCCGGTTCCAACCCGGCGCTGGCATTGCCTAGTGATCCGCGCGGCTACCCCGACGTGATCTCGCAGGCGTTGTCGGAGCTCCGGCTGGCCGGTGTGGACGGGCCGTACTCGGTGCTGCTGTCGGCGGAGGCCTACACCAAGGTCACCGAGACCACCGAGCACGGCTACCCGCTGCTGGAGCACCTGAACCGGCTGGTGGACGGCGAGATCATCTGGGCGCCCGCCATCGACGGCGCGTTCGTATTGTCCACGCGCGGCGGCGATTTCGATCTGCAACTGGGCACCGATGTGACCATCGGATACCTGTCCCACGATGCCGATTCGGTGCAGCTGTACCTGCAGGAGACGCTGACGTTCCTGTGCTACACCGCCGAGGCGTCGGTCGCGCTCGACAGCTGAGCAGTCAGGCGCTCAGGACCGCGTCGAGCGCCGAGAAGAAGATGCCGAGCCCGTCGTCCGACGGGCCGGTGAGGGCCTCGGTGGCGTGCTCGGGATGCGGCATCAGGCCGACGACGCGGCCGTTGGCCGAGCTGACCCCGGCGATCGAGCGCATCGAGCCGTTCATGTTGTCCCGGTAGCGGAACACCACGCGGCCTTCGCCCTCGAGTTCGTCGAGCACGGCCTCCGAAGCGACATACCGGCCTTCGCCCGACTTGAGCGGGATCAGGATGTCGGCGCCGGCTTCGTAGCGGCTGCTCCACGCGGTCGAGGTCGCGGTCACTTCGAGCCACACGTCGCGGCAGATGAAGTGCAGGCCCTCGTTGCGGGTCAGCGCGCCCGGCAACAGCCCGGCCTCGCACAACACCTGGAAGCCGTTGCAGATGCCCAGCACGGGCATGCCCTTGCCGGCGGCTTCGACGACCGAGGTCATCACGGGCGCGAACTTGGCGATGGCGCCGCAGCGCAGGTAGTCGCCGTAGGAGAAACCACCGGGGACGATGACGGCGTCGACGCCCTTGAGGTCGGGATCGGCGTGCCAGAGGTTGACGGCCTCGCCGCCGACGGCGCGCACCGCGCGCTCGGCATCGACGTCGTCGAGCGTGCCGGGGAAGGTGATGACACCGACCTTGGTGGTCACGCGTCCTCCCGGTGCACCGAGAAGTCCTCGATGACGGTGTTGGCCAGCAGCGTCTCGGCGACGTGCTCCAGCGTCTCGTCGGACACGGTGTCGTCGACCTCGAGCTCGAACCGCTTGCCCTGCCGGACATCGGACACTCCGGTGATTCCGAGGCGCCCCAGCGCTCCGACAATCGCCTGGCCTTGCGGGTCCAGGATCTCGGCCTTGGGCATCACGTGCACAACGACGCGGGCCACGCGCGCTCCTTTGTTCGGGTCGGATTGCTCGCGCTTACTCTACCGGCGCCGGGAAAAGCCGCGATGCCGCCCGAGTGCCGCCAGAATGGACTGATGGAGCTGACGCACTTCGGACATTCCTGCCTGCTGGCCCGATTCACCGATGGCGACGCGGAAGCGACGGTGCTGTTCGACCCGGGCACCTTCTCGCACGGGTTCGAGGGCATCACGGGACTGGACGCCATCCTGATCACCCATCAGCACCCCGACCATGCCGACCCGGCGCGCCTGCCCGCCCTGGTCGAGGCGAATCCGCAGGCCAAGCTGTACGCCGACCCGATGACCGCGGCGCAGCTGGGCGGGCCGTGGCAGGCGGTGCAGGTCGGCGACACCCTGTCGATCGGTCACCTGACGGTGCGCGGCGCGGGCGGCAAGCACGCCGTGATCCACCCGGAGCTCCCGATCATCGACAACATCTCGTATCTGGTCGGTGATGCTGGTCACGCCGCCCGCCTGATGCATCCGGGTGACGCGCTGTTCGTCCCGGATGAGCCGGTCGAGGTGCTGGCCGCACCGGCCGCCGCGCCGTGGATGAAGATCGCCGAGGCCGTCGACTTCCTGCGGGCCGTCGCGCCGCAGCACGCGGTGCCGATCCATCAGGGCGTCGTCGCCGAACAGGCCAAGGGCATCTACTACGGCCGGCTCGACGAGATGACCGACACGGACTTCCGGGTGCTGACGCCCGAGCAGGAGACGCGGTTCTGAGCACGCGGCGGTTCCTGGTCTGGTGGCCCCTGGTGGGGTTCACCGCGACGATCGTGCTGGGCCTGGCCGTGAGGTCAGGTGACTCGGGCCTGGACCGCTGGTTCGTGGAGACGTCGCAGGAACTACTCGGCAAGCACCCGTACTGGATGCTGGCGCTGAACCGGGTCCGGGTGCTCGTGCCGCTCTACCTGCTCGCGATCGGCATCCCGCTGTGGCGGCGCGAGTGGCGGCTGGCCACCGTGGCCGCGCTGTGCCCGCTCATCTCGATCATCGGCGCGAAGGTGCTCAAGGTGCTGTTCGGCCGGCCTTGGTACGGCGAGAATCTGGCGTATCCCAGCGGCCACACCACGGTGGCGATCACCGTCGCGGCCATGCTGTTGCTCGCGATCGGGATTCACCCGTGGAGTGTCACGCTCGCCGTGATCGGTGCCGCCATCCCCTCGATTGGCATGGCCAGCAACGACTTCCACTACTTCACCGACATCATCGGTGGTGCGTTCTATGCCACGTCCATGGTGTGCCTGGCGGTGTTGGCCGCCGGCCCGCAGGCCCTGCACCATTCGCGAACCAGGGGCGCCTCCCACTGGCGAAGTGGGAGTGTTCGGCGGTAAGCCTCAGCCCACGGCGCGGGCGGCAGCACGCCCGGCGGCCCGGCCCGAGAAGATGCAGCCCCCGAGGAAGGTGCCTTCCAGCGCCCGGTAGCCGTGCACCCCGCCGCCACCGAACCCGGCAGCTTCACCGGCGGCGTACAACCCGTCGAGCACCGCACCCTCCGGCGTCAGCACCCGCGAATCGAGGTCGGTGTGCAAGCCACCCAACGACTTTCGGGTCAGGATGTGCAGCTTCACCGCGATCATCGGGCCGGCCTTGGGATCGGTCAGCTTGTGCGGCCCGGCAATCCGCGCCAGCCGGTCGGGCAGATACGAGCGTGCCGCCCGGTAGGCGACGGTCTGGCCGTCGCTGGTGAGCTTGCTGGTCATCTCCTTGTCGCGGGCGGTGACCTCGGCTTCGACGCATCCGTAGTCCAGCGGCACCACGTCGGGCACGTTGTTCATCGCAGTCACCAAGTCCCGCAACGTCTTCGCCGACACGAAGTCCACGCCCTTGTCGACGAACGCGCGGACCGGGGCGGGGCCGCCATTTCGGCTGCGGGCCAGCACTTCCCGCAGGTTCTTGCCGGTGAGGTCGGGATTCTGCTCCTGGCCGGACAGCCCGAACTCCTTGGCGATGATGCGTTGGTCGAGCACGAACCAGGTGTAGTCGTAGCCGGTTTGGCAGATGTGTTCCAGCGTGCCCAGGGTGTCGTAGCCCGGGTACAGCGGGTCGGGCAGGCGCTTGCCGGTGGCGTCCAGCCACAGCGACGACGGGCCGGGCAGGATGCGGATGCCGTGCAGCGGCCACACCGGGTCGTAGTTGGTGATGCCCTCGGTGTAGTGCCACATCCGGTCGTTGTTGATGATGCTCGCGCCGGCGGCCGCACTGATGCCGAGCATGCGGCCGTCGACGTGCGCGGGGACGCCCGACAGCAGCTGGCCGGGCACCCGGCCCATGCGCTTGGGCCAGTTCTGACGCACCAGATCGTGGTTGCCGCCGATACCGCCGCTGGCAACGATCACCGCCTGCGCCCGGAACTCGAACTCCCCCAGGGTGTTACGCGACGACGCTTCGCCGCGGGCAGTGGTCGACGGCTCCAGTACCGCGCCGCGCACGCCGGTGATGACGCCACCGTCGACGATGAGCTCATCGACTCGATGCCGGTGCGCGAACTTCACCTTGGGATGCCCGACGACCCGTCGGGCGAAGACGTCGACCAGCGCCGGACCGGTGCCCCAGGTGATGTGGAAGCGCGGCACCGAGTTGCCCGGCCCCTTGCCGTCCCAGCCACCGCGCTCGGCCCAGCCGACCAGGGCGAAGGTCTGCAGTCCGCGCTCCCGCAGCCAGCCGCGCTTCTCCCCGGACGCGAAGTCGACGTAGGCGCGCGCCCACTGCTCGGGCCAGTGATCCTCGCTGCGGTCGAATCCTGCTGTGCGCAGCCAATCTTCCAGCGCCCGCTCGTAGCTGTCGCGGATTCCGACGCGTCGCTGTTCGGCGCTGTCGACGAAGAACAAGCCCCCGAACGACCAGAACGCCTGGCCACCGATGTTGGCCTCGTTCTCCTGGTCGACGATCAGCACCGACCGGCCGCGCTCCAGCAGTTCAGCTGCGGCGACCAATCCGGCGAGCCCGGCCCCCACGACGATGACGTCAGCGTCCATGGGGCCACGCTAGCGCCCCGGCCTTCAGGCCGCGTCGGTTAGTGCCGGGTCCGCCACCCACTCGTAGGCCGCGGGGCCGCAGCGGTGCATGAGAGAAAGATCGATGGCGTCGAGCATGGCCTGCCGCGGACCGATCCGCCGCAGCTGGGCGGCAGCCACCGCCAGCCGGACGGTGCCGCCGCGCCGGGCGGTGCGTTCGGCGGCCAGCACCAGGGTGCGACACCACCAGGGCTCGGTGAGGAAGCCTTCGCCGATGCCGAGGACCCGAGCCCGCAGGGTCGTCGACCGCACCAGATCAGTGATGCCGCTGTCTCCGGCCAGCAGCCGGAAACCGTTGCGCGGCAACGCCATCACGGTGCCCTGTGACGCCGTCCAGCCGGGTGCCGCGAACAACCGGGTGCGCAGGCCGAGGTGTTCGAGCACCCGGTCGGCGCCCATGAGCCGTAGGTTCGCCTCGTGGGCGGGCAGCGCGGCGAATTCGCCGCGGCGCTTCTTGCTGGCCGCTTCGTCGAATCCGTGCAGGACGACAGAGGCACCTGCTGCGCGTTGTTTGGTCAACCACTCGACGGTCGGAATGTCGCGATCCAGCCGGTAGCCGCCCTTGAGCCGCGGGGCGACCAGCAGCGATGCGGGAATCTGGCGTGCGTCGAGTTCGCTACAGAAGTCGGCGACATCGCCCAGCGTGCGGTCCCGGATGCCCGAGATCGAGACGATCAATTGGCCAGCCATGTAAGCAGTGTGGCAACTCCAGGTGTCTCGATGGTTGCCGTGACATTGGTGCCACCTGAACAGTTCCCACTACCGCGAGCGGGACATTTCAGCCGGAGAAGAGGATTCGGGCGAGGCGCTCGGCGGTGTCGACGGGGTCGGTGTCGGCGACCGTGCCGTTGAGCGTCAGCAGCGCGAAGCCGTGCACCAGCGACCAGGCGGCCAGCGCCGAGCCCTCGGGGTCACGCTGTGCGTTGGGATCGGTGAGGGTCGCGACGCCGCCCGTGAGTTCGGCCGCCGCCTCGTCCTCGGCGGCACGCAGGGCCGGGTCGGCCGGGTCGTACAGCATCTTGTCGAACATGACGGCGTAGTGGCCGGGGTGGTCGAGGGCGAATTGCACGTACACCCGTGCGGCGTAGGCAAATTCGGGCTTGGCGTCAGCAAGTGCCGCGGCCAGTAGCGTGAAGCCCTCGGTCGCCAGCGCGGTGAACAATCCGCGCCGATCGGTGAAGTGATGTGCGGGCGCCGCGTGCGATACCCCGGCCGCGCGGGCCAGCTCGCGCAGCGAGATGGCGTCGGCGCCGCGTTCGGCGACGAGCGCGGCCGCCTGCGCCAGGATGACGACCCTCAGGTCGCCATGGTGGTAGCTGCCGTTGGCCATATCGACATCCTATCTTGACAGCGACTAGTTCAGGGCTATCCTCAATCTAGACACCGACTAGATGAGGGAGGCACAGTTCGTGGCCGTACTTCTTGCTCTCGTTCTGGGCAGCCTGGGCGCCCGCACGGTGGGCTGGCTCGGGGTTGCCTACGTCGACAGCTGGCCGAGCGCCATCGCGGTCGGGCTGGCGCTGATGTTCGTCATGACGGGGATCGCGCATTTCGTTCCCGGCATGCGCGGCGACATGATTGCGATCGTCCCGCCGCGGCCGCCGTCGCCAGAGCTGCTGGTGACGGTCACGGGCGTGCTCGAACTTCTCGGCGCGGCCGGTCTGCTGTTCCCACCCACTCGCGTCGCCGCGGCCATCTGCCTGTTCCTGTTGATGCTGGCCATGTTTCCCGCCAACATCTATGCCGCGCAGATGCCCGATACCCCGCCTTCGATGGCATCGAACCTAAGCGTGCGCTCCGTCGAGGAGGTCGTCTACCTGGCCGCTGCCATATTTGTCGCGGTCCGCGGTGGCTAGCACCCACGCGTATTGGAACGCCGCTTCCTTCCACCGCTCATAGCGCCCGCTGGTGCCACCGTGTCCGGCGGCCATCTCGGTCTTGAGCAGGACGGGATGGTCGTCGGTCTTGGTGCCACGCAGGGCGGCAACCCATTTGGCCGGTTCGACGTAGTAGACCCGGGTGTCGTTCAGCGACGTCATCGCGAGAATCGCCGGATACTCCTGCGCCGTCACGTTCTCGTACGGCGTGTAGGACTTCATGTACTCGTAAACGTCTTTGTCCGCCAACGGATTGCCCCACTCGTCCCATTCGGTGACGGTGAGCGGCAGCGACGGATCGAGGATCGTGGTCAGCGCGTCGACGAACGGCACCTGCGCCAGAATCCCGGCGAACAACTGCGGCGCCATGTTGGCCACCGCACCCATCAGCAGACCGCCGGCGCTACCGCCGAGGGCCACCAGGTTCTCCGGCCGGGTGACCCCGGTGGCGATCAGATGCTCTGCGGCACTGATGAAGTCGGTGAAGGTGTTCTTCTTCTGCAGCAGCTTGCCGTGCTCGTACCAGCCACGGCCCAGCTCGCCACCGCCACGCACGTGGGCGATGACGAACACCACGCCACGGTCCAGCAGCGACAGCCGCGCGATCGAGAAGCGCGGGTCCTCGCAGGACTCGTAGGCGCCGTAGCCGTACAGCAGCGCCGGCGCCGGGGTCGGCGCACCGGCCCGCTGGATGACCGACAGCGGCACCTTCGTGCCGTCGGGCGCGACGGCCCAGTCCCGGCGCTCCAGGTAGTCCTCCGGCCGGTAGTCGCCGAGAACCGGCTGCTCGCGCAGGAGGATTCGCTCGCCGGTGGCCAGGTCCAGGTCATAGATCCGCACCGGGATGACGAACGACGTCGCCCCCACCCGCAGCCGCGGCGACGACCAGTTCGGGTTGCCCGACAGGCCTACCGACATCAACTCCGACTCGAAGGTGATCTCCTGAGGATCGCCGTAGTTGCCGTCGGAATCCAAGGGCCACAGCTGGATTCGCGGCAGAGCTTCGCTGCGGTAGCTGATCACCAACTGGTCGGCGAAGGCATCGACACCGTCCAGACGGACGTCGTCGCGGTGCTCGATCAGCGTCCGGGCGTTCGCCAGGCCGGCCAGCGGGGCATCGGACACCGGCACATCTACCAGCGTGAAGTTCTCCGCGCCGTCGTTGTGCAGGATCAGGAACCGGTCCTCGCCGCCGATCACCGCGTGCTCGACCGAGTACTCCACAGAGTCCTTGCGCGGCAACACCACTGCGAACTCGGCTTTGGCGTCGCCCGCGTCGGCGTACCGCACCTCGGAGGTGACGGCGCTGCCCGCGGCGATGAAGACGTACTTGTCGCTGCGGGTGCGGCCGACCCCGACCCAGAACCGTTCGTCGGATTCGTGGTGCACCTTCTCGCCGGGCAGCCCGGAACCCAGCCGGTGCCGCCACACGGTGTCCGGACGCCAGGCGTCATCGACCGTGACGTAGTACAGCGTGCGGTTGTCGGCCGCCCAGGTACCACCGGCGCCGATGCCGGTGATCCGGTCGTCGTACAGCTCGCCGGTACGTAAGTCCTTGAACTTCAACGTGTATCGCTCGTCACCGACGGTGTCGACGGAGTACGCCAGGATGTTGGCGTCGACGCTGACGGTGGCCGCGCCGAGCGAGAAGAAGTCGTGGCCCTCGGCCTCGACATTCTCGTCCAGCAACACCTGTTCGCCGGGGACCTCGGTGTGCTCATCGAGCTGCGGCGGCGTCCAGTCGTCGGGATCGCTGATGGGGCAACGGCAGTGGACGCTGTACTGCTTGCCCTCGAAGCTGCGCGCGTAGTACCACCAGTCGCCGCGGCGCGTCGGCACCGAGAGGTCGGTCTCCTTGGTGCGGGCCTTGATCTCGTCGAAGATCTTCTGCCGCAACGGCTCCAGCGGCGCGGTGATCTCCTCGGTGTAGGCGTTCTCCGCATTCAGGAGCGCGAGCACCTCGGGATCGTTCTTGTCCCGCATCCACTCGTACGGGTCGATGAACACGTCGCCGTGGTGCTCGCGGCGGTGTTCGACCTTCTTGGCGACGGGAGGCTGGCTCATGCGCCGATCCAGTCGGCGAAGCGGCGACCCGAAATCCGTTCGTACGCTTCGATGTACCGCGCCCGAGTCGCCTCGACGATGTCGTCGGGCAACGCCGGCGGCGGGGTATCACCGGCGCGGTCCCAGCCGGAGTCCGGCCCGGTCAGCCAGTTGCGGACGAACTGCTTGTCGAAGCTGGGCTGCACCACGCCTTCGGTATAGCCGTCGACCGGCCAGTACCGGGACGAGTCCGGCGTCAGCACCTCGTCGGCCAGCACCAGAGTGCCGTCGGCGTCGATCCCGAACTCGAACTTGGTGTCCGCCAAGATGATTCCCTTGGTGAGCGCGTGCGCGGCGGCGGCGCTGTAGACCTTCAGGGTCTCGTCGCGCAGCTGCTCGGCCCGCTCGGTACCCACCAGCTTCTCGACGGCGTCGAACGCGATGTTCTCGTCGTGCGCACCGATCTCCGCCTTGGTCGCCGGCGTGAACAGCGGCTCGGCGAAGGGGCTGGCCTCGGTCAGCCCCGCGGGCAGGGCAATACCGCACACCTGCCCCGTCTTGCGGTAGTCGATGAGCCCCGAACCGGTGAGGTATCCGCGCGCCACGCACTCGACCGGCATCATCTCCAGGCTGCGCACCACCAGGGCGCGGCCCAGCACCTCGGCGGGGATGCGCTCGTCGTCGGCCGGGCCGGCGAGGTGGTTGGCGGTGCCCAGCTGCTCGGCCAGGTAGTCGAAGAAGAAGACGCTCATGGCGGTCAGGACCCGGCCCTTGTCCGGAATCTCGCTGTCGAGGACGTAGTCGAACGCCGAAATCCGGTCTGACGCGACGAACAGCAGGTGGTCGTCGTCGATGCGGTACAGGTCGCGAACCTTACCGCTGGTCAGATGCCGGTAGTCGGACAAAGCTGGGCGCATCGGACCACCCTATCTGTTGGGATAGCTGGTATGAGTTCGCGCTACGTGCCCTACGCCCGGACGCCGGGCCGGTTGCTCGCCCAGCTGACCAGCGACGTCGTCGCGCTGGTGTGGTTCGTCATCTGGATCTCGGTCGGCGTCGCGGTGCACAGCGCCATCGCCACCATCGCCGACGTCGGGCGTCAGGTGCACGACGGCGCCGGCGGCGTCGCCGACAGCCTGGCCTCTGCCGGCCACAACGCCGACGGGATTCCCCTGATCGGGAAGGCCTTCGGGGGTCCGTTGCGATCGGCCGGCAGCGCCGCCGTCGACATCGCGGGCGCCGGTGACAGCCTGAACAGCACGGCCAGCTGGCTGGCGTGGGTGCTGGCGCTGGCGGTGGCGTTGCCGCCGATCCTGGCCGTGGCGATGCCGTGGCTGGTGCTGCGGATCCGGTTCTTCCGGCGCAAGTGGACGGCGGTGACGTTGGCCTCGACCGACGCCGGCGAACAGCTGCTGGCGTTGCGGGCGCTGGCCAACCGGCCGTTGGCCAAGCTCACCGAGGTCTCCGACGACCCGGTGACCGCCTGGCGCACCCACGACACCATCGCGATCCGGAAATTGGCGGCGCTGGAGCTGCGGTCCGCGGGCCTGCGCCCGGCGCGCCCCGAATCTCGGTGACTGTTGCCGCGTTTCCACTTGCCTAGCAACTGAGTCGTTGCTTCACTGGAAGGCGGTCGGCCAATATATTCGGGACGTCTCTGGATGATCGCTCCAGCAGCGTGGGCGCCGCCGGACCGCGACGTCCTGCCCTGCTGATTCCTGCCCAACTCCATTGCTTCAGCAGTTCGTACCCATCAATTTCGATGTTCGCGCCATCCAACTGAAGTTTGGCGACGAATACCCGAATGAATGCCTGGCTGGTCCGGCGAACCACGCTGCCCCCGCTTACGTGTTCTGAACATCGCATCGCGTAGGGACCGTCGCTGTGGCCGGCCCGACAGATGTGTACGTGACAGCACTCCACATCCACTGCCGGGAAGGAAAAGCCATGGCAGACAAACTCAAACCGCACTTCGCGGACGTCCAAGCCCACTACGACCTGTCCGACGACTTCTTCAGACTGTTCCTGGACCCCAGCCAGACCTACAGCTGCGCATACTTCGAGCGCGACGACATGACACTCGAACAAGCACAGATGGCGAAAATCGACCTGGCGCTGGGCAAACTCGGCCTGGCCCCCGGGATGACGCTGCTCGACGTCGGCTGCGGCTGGGGCGCCACCATGCGCCGCGCCATCGAAAAGTACGACGTCAACGTCGTCGGCCTGACACTGTCCAAAAATCAAGCCGCCCACGTCCAACAACTCTTCGACAACATGGACACCCCCCGCTCCCGCCACGTCCTGCTCGAAGGCTGGGAACAATACGACGGAACAGTCGACCGGATCGTCTCCATCGGCGCATTCGAACACTTCGGCCACGACCGCTACCCAGCGTTCTTCCAGATGGCCTACAACGCCCTCCCACCCGACGGCATCATGCTGCTGCACTCCATCTGTGGCTTCGACCCGCGCCAGGCTGCGGAACTCGGTATTCCGATCACCTTCGAGCTGGCTCGATTCATCAAATTCATCACCACGGAAATCTTCCCGGGCGGCCGGCTGCCGTCCACCGCGATGGTGGAAGAGCACGCCACCGCAGCCGGATTCAACGTGACCCGAGTCCAATCGCTGCAACCGCACTACGCGAAAACCCTCGACCTCTGGGCCGAAGCCCTGGAAGCCCACCGCGACGAAGCCATCGCAGTGCAATCGGTCGAGGTCTACGACCGATACATGAAATACCTGACCGGGTGCGCAAAGGGTTTCCGGCTGCGCCAAGTCGATGTCGACCAATTCACCCTGGAGAAGTAAACAGATTCATGTCCAATGGTTCCAATGATGAAATGCGACCACACTTCGAGGAAATCCAAGCCCACTACGACCTGTCCGACGATTTTTTCGCCCTGTTCCAGGACCCGACGCGAACCTACAGTTGTGCCTATTTCGAACCATCGACGCTGACACTTGAGCAGGCGCAGATCGCGAAGATCGACCTGAACCTCGACAAGCTCGATCTCAAACCAGGTATGACGTTGTTGGACATCGGATGCGGCTGGGGCGCCACCGCCAAACGCGCGGTCGAGAAGTATGACGTAAACGTCATCGGACTCACGTTGTCGAAGAACCAGCAGGCCTTCACTCAGCAGCTCCTCGACGATATCGATTCGCCACGGAGCCGCCGCGTGCTACTGCGTGGTTGGGAGCAGTTCGACGACCCCGTCGACCGGATCGTGTCCATCGAAGCCTTCGAACATTTCGGTTTCGAACGTTATCCGGATTTCTTCAAGAACTGCCATGAAATTCTGCCCGACGACGGTCGCATGACCATTCAGAGCAGCGTCGGCTATCACCCGTATGAGTTGCATGCCGATGGCAAGAAGGTCACCTTCGAGACGGCCCGATTCATCAAATTCATCGTCACGGAGATCTTCCCGGGTGGGCGAATTCCGACGACGAACATGATGGTCGAGCACGGTGAGCACGCAGGATTTACCGACATCGAGACCCTGTCCCTGCGGCCGCATTACATCCGCACCCTCAACATCTGGGGAAACGCACTCGAGTCGAACCACGACAAAGCCGTCGAAGTGCAATCTGAAGAGGTCTACCAGCGCTTCATGAAGTACCTGCGCGGCTGCGAACGCTACTTCGCCGAAGGCCTGCTGGACGTCACTCTCGCCGCGTACCGCAAGGACGCGACCTAGGACCGACTCCCTCGCGGGTCCGCACCGTGACTCGGGAGGGAGTCCGGACCGGCCCACTGTTCCCGGAACGGCATGCGCGTGCGAACTGACGGGTTGCCGACGGTGTCGAGTACGCGCAGCCCCAGGCTCGCGATCGTCGGCACCCCGACCAACTTGTGGAACCACCGGCCGCGCCGATACTCCGTACCCCACGCCTCCTCCACCCGCTGGGCGTAGTTGGTGAAATCTCACGCTGCGGGTCGCAGGAGTGATTCGGAACCAAGGGCGGCCCGGATGGGTGCGGCAGCGAATTCGGTGTCTTCGGGTACACGAATCTGGCAGCTTCCTCCCGTCAGTCGAATCACGTTGGCGGACAACCCTCATTCCATCTGCCCGCAGACCTATCCAAAAGCGTCAGGGTTCCGAATCAGTAAACAAAGAACAAACCACGGCGGCAGTCGTCCGCACAAAGGAGACCCGGATGCAACACCCTCGCTATCGACACATCGCGGCCGCAGGCATGTCGATTGTCGCCGTCATCGGCTTATCAGCGTGTTCGGACGCCAGCACCAAGTCGGCACCCTCGGCTGCGCCAAGTACAAACATGGCGTCGATGCCAAGTGCTGCCACGGCAGTGACATCGGCTCCGCCCGTCACGGCACTCGTGGGCACCGGTTGCCAGGCCTACGCACAGCAGGTTCCCGCCGGGCCGGGTTCGGTCGCCGGGATGGGGTTACACCCGGTCGCGACGGCTGCCTCCGACAATCCGATGTTGACCACGCTGACGGCGGCTCTGTCAGGCAAACTGAACCCGAACGTCAACCTGGTCGCGACTCTGAACGGTGGCGAATACACCGTTTTCGCGCCCACCGATGATGCCTTCAAGAAGCTGCCGGCAGCGACCCTGGATTCACTCAAAACGGACTCCGCCACCCTGACCAAAATCCTCACGTATCACGTTGTGCAAGGCCAACTCTCGCCCGCGGCCGTAGGCGGGAACCACACCACCCTCGAAAGCTCGCCGGTGCGCGTTACCGGCGACGGCGCAGATCTGAAAGTCAATGACGCGGCGCTGGTATGCGGCGGAATCAAGACCGCGAATGCGACGGTGTACATGATCGACTCGGTCCTGATGCCGCCGACCTGACGGAAGCACAACGCGATCCGGCGCTGGGGCAGCCGGAGTCGAAGCCGTCAGATCGACATCCGCTGCAGTTCAACGTTTTTCATAACCCACTAAATCCAGGCCAACGGCCCGGAAGGAACATCATGGCGCAGAAACTTCAACCGCATTTCGCGGACGTCCAAGCCCACTACGACCTGTCCGACGACTTCTTCAGACTGTTCCTGGACCCCAGCCAGACCTACAGCTGCGCATACTTCGAGCGCGACGACATGACACTCGAACAAGCACAGATGGCGAAAATCGACCTGGCGCTGGGAAAACTCGGCCTCACGCCAGGCATGACGCTGCTCGACGTCGGCTGCGGCTGGGGCGCCACCATGCGCCGCGCCATCGAAAAGTACGACGTCAACGTCGTCGGCCTGACACTGTCCAAAAATCAAGCCGCCCACGTCCAACAACTCTTCGACAACATGGACACCACCCGCTCCCGCCACGTCCTGCTCGAAGGCTGGGAACAATACGACGGAACAGTCGACCGGATCGTCTCCATCGGCGCATTCGAACACTTCGGCCACGACCGCTACCCAGCGTTCTTCCAGATGGCCTACAACGCCCTCCCACCCGACGGCACCATGCTGCTGCACACCATCTGCGGCACCGATCCGCGTTACACGAACCTGCCTGTGACGATCGACCTGCTGCGGTTCGTCAAGTTCATCATGACCGAGATTTTCCCGGGCGGACGGCTGCCGTCCGCCCCGATGGTCCGCCAGCACGCCGCGGCAGCCGGATTCAAGGTGACCCGGGTCCAGTCACTGCAGCCGCACTACGCGAGAACCCTCGACCTGTGGGCCGAAGCCCTGGAAGCCCACCGCGACGAAGCCATCGCAGTGCAGTCCGTCGAGGTCTACGACCGATACATGAAATACCTGACCGGGTGCGCGAAGATGTTCCGGCTGCGCCAGGTCGATGTCAACCAGTTCACGCTGCAGAAAGCCCCGTGATTTGTGCACGATTTTCCGCGCCACCCGCGGATTTTCGTGCACAAATCACGACAGGGTGACCCAGAGGTGCCGCAGCCCGGTGTGCCGGTTGCTGCGAGTCCATTCCGGTGGCCGAACGACCTGGATGTCCGGGAACCGGGCCAGCAGCTCGTCGAACAGGACCCGCAGCTCCAGCCGCGCCAGGTTCGCGCCCAGGCAGTAGTGCAGTCCCTGCCCGAATCCCAAGTGCGGATTGGGTTTCCGGGCCACGTCGAAGGCCATGGGATCGGTGAACACCCGCTCGTCGCGGTTGGCCGAACCTTCCCAGACCACGACTTTCTGCCCCGCCTCGATGGTGCACCCGCCCAGCTCGACGGTGCGGGTGGCGGTACGCCGCTTCGACGGTGACGGCGAGGTCCAGCGCACCATCTCCTCGATCGCCGACGGCAGCAGTGCCGGGTCTGCGCGTAGCAGTGCCAGCTGAGATGGGTTCTCGCACAAGGCCAACAGCCCGCCGGCGACCGAGTTGCGGGTGGTCTCCGCGCCCGCACTGAACAGCAGGTTGAAGAACAGATAGACCTCGAGGTCTGACACGTCTTCGGCGTTGGCCACCACGGACAGCATGTCGTCGGTGGGTTCGGCCCGCTTGGACGCGATCAACTCCATCCCGAAGTTGTACATCCGCGACCCGGCTTCCTGCACCGACAACCGGGTGATGGCGGCCTTGCGCGAACCGCCGAAGTCGAAACTCGGCTCGATCGCCTCGAACAGCCAATGTCGTTGCGACTCAGGGATACCCATCAGGATGCAGATCATCTGCATGGGCAGCTCGGCGGCGATGTCGACCAGGAAGTCAAATGGCACGCCCGGCTTCACCGCGTCCAGCAGCGCCTGGGTTCGCGCACGCAGGTCATCCTCGACCCGCGTGATCATCCGCGGCGTCAGCCCCGACGACACCAGCCGCCGGATCTCCGCGTGCCGCGGGTCGTCCATCATGTTCAGCACCTGGCCGGCGATGGACAGGTCCTGGATCAGGGTCCCGCCGAACGGCCGCGAACCGCCCGTCACCGACGAGAACGTCACCGGATCACGCAGTACCGCAAGGGTTTCGGCATGGGTGGCGACGGACCAGAAGCCCTCGCCGTCCGGGGTGTTCTCGGTCGGCTCGTGCCAGTACACCGGGGCTTCGGAGCGGTGCCGCGCGAACAGCTCGTGCGGGAAACCCGCAGCGAAGTTGTCGAGGTCGGTCAGGTCGACCCCGGCGAGACTTCGCGCCAGGGTCACAGGATGGCGCCCGAGGTGTACTTGGCCGCCTCCGGGTACTGCCCGACCAACCGGTCCACCGCAGCCACCACGGCGTCGACCTGGTCACCGGACGCACCGCTGAACGCTTGCTTGTCGGCCAGCGCCGCATCGAGTTCGACGCGGTCGAGCGGCAGGCGCGGATCGGCGGCCAAGCGGTCCAGAAGGTCGGGTTCCAAACCCTTTTCGCGCATCGCCAGCGCCACCGCGACGGCGTGCTCCTTGATGACCTCGTGTGCGGTCTCGCGGCCGACGCCGGCGCGTACCGCGGCCATCAGGATGCGGGTCGTCGCCAGGAACGGCAGGTAGCGGTCCAGCTCACGCTGGATCACCGCCGGGTAGGCGCCGAACTCGTCGAGCACCGTCAGGAACGTCTCGGTCTGCCCGTCGATCGCGAAGAACGCATCGGGCAGCGCGACACGGCGCACCACCGAGCAGAAGACGTCGCCCTCATTCCATTGCGCCCCAGCCAGTTCCGCGGCCATCGAGCCGTAGCCGCGCAGCACGACCTGCAGACCGTTGACACGTTCACACGACCGGGTGTTCATCTTGTGCGGCATGGCCGACGAGCCGACCTGCCCGGGCGCGAAGCCCTCGGTGGCCAGTTCGTGGCCGGCCATCAGCCGGATGGTGTGCGCGAACGACGACGGACCGGCGCCCAACTGCACCAGCGCGGACAGCACGTCATGGTCGAGCGACCGCGGGTACACCTGGCCGACCGAGGTGAAAACCTCGGTGAATCCCAGGAATTCAGCGACCCGGCGCTCCAGGTCAGCGAGCCGCGAGGCGTCACCGCCGAACAGGTCCAGCATGTCCTGCGCGGTCCCCATCGGGCCCTTGATGCCGCGCAGCGGGTACCGGTCGATCAGCTCCCGCAGCCGGGTCAGCGCGACCAGGGTCTCTTCGGCTGCCGAGGCGAACCGCTTGCCGAGGGTGGTGGCCTGCGCCGCCACGTTGTGCGAGCGACCGGCCATCACCAGGTCGCGGTACAGCGCGGCGCGCTCGGCGAGCCGCGCCACCACCGCGACACCGTGGGAGAACACCAGTTCCAGCGACTGCCGGATCTGCAGCTGCTCGACGTTCTCGGTGAGGTCGCGGCTCGTCATGCCTTTATGCACGTGCTCGTGGCCGGCCAGCGCGTTGAATTCTTCGATGCGCGCCTTGACGTCGTGGCGGGTGACGCGCTCGCGCGCGGCGATGGACGCCAGGTCGACCTGCTCCAGCACGCGCTCGTAGTCGGCCACCACCCCGTCCGGCACGGCCACCCCGAGCTCGGACTGCGCGCGCAGCACTGCCAGCCACAGCCGGCGTTCGGCGACGATCTTGTTCTCCGGTGACCAGATGGCCACCATCTCGTCGCTGGCGTAACGGTTGGCCAGCACATTGGGGATGCTCACGGGGCTTAAGCCTACTTCGGCCTATTTACAGGGCGATCCGGCGTTCTTGGTCGAAGGGCGCCAAGACGTCGATGACGTCCACGAGGGTCGCCCGGGCCGTCGCGCGCGGGCCGTCACCGTCACTGACCATCGAGGCGACCACCGCCCCGTCCACCGCGCAGACCAGGGCCGTCAGCAGTTCGGCGCGCACCGAGCGCCCCGACCGTTCCACCACCTCGATGACGGCGTCGGAGCGCTGCTTGAGGATGCGTCGCTGCACGTCCCGCAGCCCGGGCTGGCGAGCGCAGGCGATGTAGCGCTCGTAGCGGGAAATCAGCTGGTCGGACGCCCGGTTACCGTCGCCGACCAGCAGGTCGACCAGCAGATCGGCCGTCGCGTCGGCGCCGCGTCGGCGCCGCGACAGTGTCGAAACCCGCAGACGCAGCTGCTGCGATTCGGATTCGCCGACGTGCTCGACGGCCTTTTCGATGAGGTCGTCGAGGGATGAGAAGTAGTACGTCGTGGAGGCCAGCGGCAGCCCGGCTCGCTGCGCCACGGAGCGGTGCCGGACGGCGTCGAAGCCCCCCTCGCACAGCAGCTCGGCGGCGGCGCTGACCAGCGCATACCGCCGCCGTTCCCCCTTAGGGGTGACTGCTGTCATCACCAGGTAAATGCTGCCAGCAATGGTCACGTGGTGATCACGAATTGACGTAATCCATTAGGCATTACTCAGGAATGACGCCTGGTGGCCGATGGCATGATGGCGGCCATGACAGAGCTGAGCCGACGCGCCGTCCTCCGTCTCGGAGCGGGCGCCGCCGCAGGGGCCGCCGGCGCGTTCGCGTTGGGGTCGACGATCAACCGCCCGGCCGCCACCGCGCAACCGGTGACGATGACGAGCGTGGGAACGCCGCTGGCGCCACCCCCGGCCGTCGCGGACCCGGCCCCCACCTACGTGACGGGCTCGTTCGTCTCTCAGGCCCGCGGCGGTGTCTCGACCAACTGGGCCATCGCCCGCCCGCCGGGCCAGACCGTGCCGCTGCGCCCCGTGATCGCGCTCCATGGCAAAGGCAGCGATGCCGCGACCGTGATGGCCGGCGGTGTGGAACAGGGGCTCGCACAGGCCGTGGCGGCGGGACTGCCGCCGTTCGCGGTAGTGGCCGTCGACGGCGGTGGCGGCTACTGGCACAAGCGGGCGTCCGGTGAGGATGCCGGCGCGATGGTGCTCGACGAGCTGATCCCGATGCTGGCCGGTCAGGGGCTGGATACCTCGCGGGTGGGCTTCCTCGGCTGGTCGATGGGCGGTTACGGCGCGCTGCTGCTGGGCGGTCGGCTGGGGGCGGCCCGGACCGCGGCGATCTGCGCGGTGAGTCCGGCGTTGTGGACGTCATCCGGCGCGACGGCTCCGGGCGCCTTCGATGGCGCGGGCGACTACGCGGCCAATTCGGTGTGGGGACTGCCCGGGCTGGCGGGCATCCCGATCCGGATCGACTGCGGCGACAGCGACCCGTTCTACTCGGCGACCAAGCAGTTCATCGCCCAACTGCCGAACGGAGCGGCGGGCGGGTTCTCCCCCGGCGGGCACGACGGGGCGTTCTGGAGCTCACAGCTGCCCGCCGAGATCTCGTGGCTGGCCCCGCTTTTGACTGCGTGATTTCGGCGTGATTTGTAGCGGTGAGCGATACAAATCACGCCGAAATCGCTAGAGGGAGATGCGACCCTCGGCGGCCGCGAGGCCGATATCGGTGCGGAAGTGGCTGCCCGGCAAGCGAACTGACTCGATGATCCGATAGGCGTCGGCCCGCGCGGCTGCCAGGTCTGCACCGGTGCCAACCACCGACAGCACCCGGCCGCCGGAGGAGACGACGCTGCCGTCGGCCCGGCGGGTGGTGCCCGCGTGCAGCACGCCGGCCGTCTCCGATCCGGTGATCACGTCCCCGACGCGGGGGCGACCCGGGTAGTTCTCGGCGGCCACGACGACAGTCACGGCCGAGCCGTCCTGCCACTGCAGCTCGCCCAGCGAGCCCAGGGTTCCGGTGGCGGCGGCGTTCAGCAACGAACCCAGCGGGGTCTCCAGCAGCGCCAGCACCGCCTGGGTCTCGGGATCGCCGAAGCGGCAGTTGAATTCGACGACGGCCGGCCCCTGCGAGGTGATGGCCAGGCCCGCGTACAGCAGCCCGGAGAACGCGCTTTCACGCCGAACCAGTTCAGCGGCAACGGGTTTGACGACCTCGTCGACGATCTGGTCGACGACGGCAGCGGGCAGCCACGGCAACGGCGTGTAGGCGCCCATGCCACCGGTGTTGGGTCCGCTGTCGTTGTCGCCGACGCGCTTGAAGTCCTGGGCGGGCAGCAGCGGCACCACGGTCTCGCCGTCGACGACGCAGAACAGCGACACCTCGGGTCCGTCGAGGAACGACTCGAGCAGCACCGGGTGGCCGGACTCGAGCAGTTCGGCGGCGTGCGCGCGGGCCGCGTCGCGGTCAGCGGAGACGACGACGCCCTTGCCGGCGGCCAGGCCGTCGTCCTTGACGACCCACGCCTGCTGACCGGCAGGCGGGCCGAAGCGGTCCAGTGCTGCGTCGAGGTGAGCGGGGTTGTCGACGATCTCGCTGATCGCTGTGCGAACCCCGGCAGCGGCCATGACGTCCTTGGCGAATGCCTTCGAGCCTTCGATGCGGGCGGCGTCCTTGGACGGCCCGAAGCAGGCGATGCCGGCCGCACGCAGGGCGTCGGCCACGCCGAGCACCAAGGGCACCTCGGGCCCGATCACCACCAGGTCGGCGGACAGCTTCCTGGCCAGCGCGACCACCTCGTCGGCGGCAGTGATGTCGACGTCGTGTTGTTCGGCGACGGCGGAGGTGCCGGCATTGCCGGGAGCGACGGCCAGGTAGTCCACCTGGGGGTCGCGGCTCAGGGCAAGCAGCAGGGCATGTTCACGGGCTCCAGAGCCGATCACGAGGACGCGCACAGCCACACACTAATAGCTGGTCGGCTCGTCCTAAACTGGGCAGGCCCGACGCACGCGAGGAGGTCCACACCGGTGGAGCCGCTGGATGCCTTCCTGCTCATGTGGGAACGGGCCCGCGCCACCTTCGGCGAGGGCGTTCCGCACGATCGCACCGAGTTCGACAAGAGCGCGGAGCTGCGCGGGCTGCAGGATCAGGTGAAGGCCGCGGGTCCCGGATCGCACTGGACGGGCGGCGCAGCGGACCGCTATGCCGACGCCAACCACGAGCACGCCCAGGCCCTCGGCCGGCTGGCCGATCTCGACAAGCGCGTGGGCGACGAACTCGAGCGGTCCGCCGACGTGGTCAACGGCGGGCGCCGGGAACTCGACGCGCTCAAGCAGTGGGTGAACGACCTCGCCGACGAGGCCAAGAAGACACCGACCGCCGCCGCCGACCACGCACTGTGGTCGGCGATCGGCAAGGCCAGCGGCGATGTCGCCGACATCATCCAGCGCTCACACACAGACCTGTCGGGGGTCGCGGGGCGAATCCAGAGTCTCGACAGCGAGTTCGACGACTTCTGAGCCGCGCTACACCACCGTCAGTGGCAGGGACTTGCGTTCTTCGAAAACCCAGGCCGCCCCGCTGCTGACCTTGCACACCGAGACCTCGCCGAGTTCCTTTGCCGGGGTGTCGGTTTCGACGAATCGGACGGTCCAGTCGGTGTCGGTGCCCGACACCTCCGCCCGCAGCAGCGGGTTGACGGCCGTCGCGATCGCCTGCAGCGGCAGGACGGATCCCGGGGACACCAGAGCGATCCAGGCGTCGTCCTCGTGCGCCGGCGAGGGGTGCACGTGCGCCTCGTCACCCGAAACATCGACGGAGACATAGGCGGCCGGGTTGAGCAGCGGATGCAGCTCCAGCACGCGAAGGGCGCCGGCGGCGGCGTCGTTCGGCAGCTCCAGCACCCGCCGGATGCGTTCGGCCGCAACACCGGAGATGCCGATCAGCGACTTGGTCCGGATCGACCGTTCCTTGTCGACGTCGCCATTGCACCGGGCCCGGACCGCCAGCGCGAAGGACAGCACCAGCAGGTGCATCTGCAGGCACACCTCGTCGGCGATGCGTACCAGGGCCGAGTGCGAGAAGGCGGAGAAGTCGACGTCGCTCAGCAGCGGGCCGGAGTAGTCGGCCTGACCGTCGTCGGACGGATCGATCGCATCGAGCTCGCAGTTGTATGCACCACTCGCGCCGATGATGTCGAGCTGCGGGATGAACCCGACCTCGGGATAGGACTCGTCGATGGTGACGGTCCACGCGCAGGCCGGCGTTCGGCCCGCCGGCACGCGCGGCGGCCGGTGGATGGGGCGCACCTGGCAGCGCCGGTTTGTCGCCAGCGCCGTCGCGTCGAACGTCGGGTCCTCGATGTCGTGGCACATGCCGCGCACGTAATCGGGGCCCATGGGCTCGACATCCATGAGGGCGCCGCAGTGGTCGAGGTGGAACTCGCCGTGCCAGCGATCATGCACGGTGTACCGGAAATCCATGAACTGCGGCGGCGCGCCGATGTCGAGCTGCAGCCCCTTGAAGATCGTGATGACGTCCACGCCTTCGTATTTCAGCGCCTTCTGCATCCGCTTGGTGTACAGCGGGCTGGAGCCGGCCCACTCCTCGATGGCGACCTGCAGCATCTCTTCGCGGCCGAATTCGACGATGCACCAGGCCATTCCGGCGCGGTCGATGAGCTGGCCGATCAGCAGCAGCTCCGGCACCAGCGCGGCGAGCTCGGCACGCGACAGCGAGGCATACCTACTGGTCATCGAGCTCGGTCCCGGTGTTCATCTTGACCGCGGCGTTGACGTTGGCCTTGCGGTCCTCGCCGAGACCCTTCTCGGCAGCCTTACGCCGCCTGGCCACCACCTTGGACACCGCTCCGTTGAATGCCGAACCGAGCGGGAAGCCGAGGTATTGGGTGAGGAAGATGCCGATGTCCTTGAGCTCGGCCTCGGTGAACTCCTCGTTGAGCAATGCAGCGTTGACCTGGATTTCCGCGAGATCCTGCGAGCCGACGGCAGTGACACAGGTGAACGTCATGAGCCGCTTCTCCCGCATGGACAGTCCGGGCTTGCTCCAGATGGTGCCGAACAGGTGATCCACGGTGAGGTCGAAGTACGGGTCGCCCTCGATGTTGGGCATCTCCCAGCCGTAGACCTCGTTCATCTTCGCCAAGCCCTTGGCGCGCAACTCGTCCATCACTGCTCCTTCGAATGCGGTACGCCGAGCCCCTCGGCGAGGTTGGCCAGGGCCAGCTCGGCGAGCGGAAGGTCCACTCCCACCGTAGAACCCAGGCCGAGTGCCAGCGACAAATCCTTCTCCGCCAACCCACGGGTGTGGACGAACATGTTGTAGAGGAAGTGGTCGGGCGCCAGCGGTTTGGTGTCGTCCCGCGCCATGATCGCGCCGGGCCCGCCGGACTGCGCGTCACTGTGCCGCACCACGCGGCCCAGCTTCTGCAGGTCTATGCCGGAAGCCTCGGCCAGCTTCTGCGCCTCGCACGCGGCGGCGAAACCGATGAAGGTCAGCATGTTCCGGGCCAGCTTCATCCGGGTGCCCGCGCCGGGCTCACCGGCGCGCACCACCAGCGAGGCCCACTGCTTGAAGACGGGCTTGACCTTGTCGTAGGCGTCGTCGTCGGCCCCGACCATGACCGCCAGCTCGCCCTTGCTCGCCGCGCCGGCGCCGCCGCTGACCGGGGCGTCGACGATGTGAATCCCCTTGGGCCGCAACTGCTCAGCCAGCTCGACGGCGGTCGTCGGCTCGATCGTGGAGTGGATCGCGATCACCGTGCCGGGCTCGGCGTGTTCGGCGAGTTGCGTCACGACGTCGCGGACCTGCTCGTCGTTGAGCACGGTCACGCTGATCACGTCGGCCTTGGCGACCTCCGCAACGCTGTCGGCCAGGGTGGCGCCGAGTTCCGCGAACGGTGCCATGGCCTCGGCGCGCATGTCGAAAACGACGAGCCCGCCTGGCCATTCGGCCAGCCGCTTGGCCATCGGCGCGCCCTGGTTTCCCAGACCGATATACCCGAGTCGAACGTCGCTCATGACCGGATGATCTGTCCGCCGTCGACGTTGAAGATCTGCCCGGTGATCCAGCTGGCCTCGTCGGACAGCAGGAACAGGCACATACCGGCGAGGTCTTCGGGCGTGCCCATCCGCGCCAGTGGCAGAGTCTGGACGATCTGCTTCACGATGGCCTGCGGCGTGGTGCTGCGGTTGGCCTCGGTGTCGATGGGCCCCGGCGCGATCGCGTTGATGCGGATGTTGCGCCAGCCCAGTTCGCGGGACAGCTGCTGCGTCAGACCGTTGATGCCGACCTTGGCCAGCCCGTAGAAGTTGGCGTAAACCCATGCCGCCGTGGAGGACTGGTTGACGATGGAGCCCCCGCCGCGCTTCTCCATGTGCGCGAACACCGCGCGGGTACACACCAGCGCACCGTCGAGGTTGACGCTCATGAACTTGCGGTAGTAGTCCCAGTCCACGGTCAGTAGACCGTCGAGCTTCATGCCGCCGAAGATCGCGGCGTTGTTGACCAGGTAGTCGATCCCGCCGAACTCGGCCACGGCCTGGGCGGCCATGTCGTTGGCCGAATCGATGTCGGAGACGTCGACCCGGACGGCCAGCGCCTTGCCGCCCTCGGCCTTGATGCCGGCGGCCACCTTCTCGGCGCCTTCGACGTTGATGTCGGCGATGACGACCGCGGCGCCTTCGCGCGCCAGCGCCTCGGCGTAGACCTGGCCGATGCCGCCGCCGGCTCCGGTCACGATCGCGACCTTGTTCTCAAACCTGCTCATGATTTCCTCTCCGCCGAATGGGCAGTTACTACACGGTTTTCGCTGATTTGCGTGTCACAGTTGGCCACTGGAGCGACTAGGTCGCGAGGGTGGCGATGCACTTGGTCTCCAGGTACTCCTCGAACCCGGCAATGCCCATCTCCCGGCCGTTGCCGGACTGCTTGTAGCCGCCGAACGGCGCGTCGGCGGAGTACCAGACACCGCCGTTGACGTTGACGGTGCCGACGCGCAGCCGGGCCGCCACGCCGGCCGCCCGCTGCGGGTCGGCAGAGAAAACCGTGCCGGACAGTCCGTACGGCGAGTCGTTGGCGATGCGCACGGCGTCGTCGTCGCCATCATGGGCGATGACGGTGAGCACCGGCCCGAAGATCTCCTCACGCGCGACGCGGGACGAATTGTCCAGTCCGGCAATGACGGTCGGTTCGATGAAGAACCCGGTGTCGCGGTCCGCCGGCCGCCCGCCACCGCAGGCGAAGGTGCCGCCCTCGTCAATGGCCAGGTCGAGGTAGCTCTGCACCCGGTCGCGTTGGCGCGCCGAGATCACCGGACCGCAGACAGTGCGCGAGCTGGACGGGTCACCGGGCTTGATGCCGCCCATGGTGCCGGCCGCAGCCGCGACTGCCTCGTCGTAACGCGCCCGTGGGACCACCAGACGGGTGGTGATCGCGCAGCCCTGGCCGGCGTGCATCGACGCGGTGAACGCGGCCATCGCACAGGCGCCGGCCAGGTCGGCGTCGTCGAGCACCAGGAACGCCGACTTGCCCCCGAGTTCCAGGAACACCTTCTTGATGGTTTCTGCGGCGTCGGTCATCACGGCGCGGCCGGTGACGGTCGATCCGGTGAACGAAACCAGGTCCACGTCAGGGTGTTTCGACAGCATGGCACCGACGCCGTGGTCACGGGAGGTGACGATGTTGATGGCGCCGGCCGGGAAGTCGGTGTGCTCGGCGATCAGTTCGCCGAGCACCGCGGCGGCCCACGGGGTGTCCGGCGCAGGCTTGAGGACCAGGGTGTTGCCCGCCGCGAGCGCCGGCCCGACTTTGGCGAGGTTGATCTGGTGCGGGAAATTCCACGGCGTGATGGCACCGACGACGCCGACGGCCTCGCGCGCGATGGTCCGGTTGGTCGGAATGCCTTGCGGCGTGGCATGTCCCAGGTCGGTGGTCCACTGATAGTTCTCGGCGGTGTCGGCAGCGAAGCTCAGGTCTTCGATCGGACCGTCCAAATGCGCGCCGGCGGTGAGCATCCGGGGTGCACCGACCTCCGCAATCGTGAGCTCGCGCAGGTCATCGCGGTGGTCGCGCATGGCCTGCTGCAGCTGCCGCAGACAGCGCACCCGCAGTTCGACGTTCGTGGACCAGTCGGTCTCGTCGAAGGCCCGCCGGGCGGCGTCGATGGCGTCAGCCATGTCCCCCACCGTGGCATCGGCCGCCACGCCGAGGACTTCCTCGGTCGCGGGGTTGATGGTCGGGAACGCGCCGCGCGAGCCCGGCACCAATTTCCCGTCGATGAGAAGGCGACTTTCGCGATCACCCAGCAAGGTCATCTGCACTCCTGAAAATTCTGGACAGCTGTCCGACAACGTTGAGTCGAACCATAACCTCACGCGCTGCCGAGTGGCAAGGGTCGGGCGAAATCAGCAACGCCGCTGTCGCGTCAAACACCGATTCACCTGGTTCTTTTCGCCACCGTCTTGCTTCTGCGACGCGTTATCGGCTAACTTGGACATGTGTCCAGCGATGTAGTGGCCGCAGTCGCAAGTACCGGCCAAGAAGCGGACGATCAGCCGCGCAACCGCCGCCAGGAGGAAACCTTCCAGAAGGTTCTGGCCGCCGGTCGCGAGATGCTGCGGGAATCGTCCTACGCCGACCTGACGGTGCGGGCGGTGGCGGCGCGGGCCAAGGTCGCGCCGGCAACCGCCTACACCTACTTCTCGTCCAAGAACCACCTCATCGCCGAGGTGTACCTGGACATGGTTCGGCAGGTGCCCTACTTCACCGATGTGAACCAGTCGATGGCCAGCCGCGTCGAGCAGGCGCTGCGCAGTCTGGCCCTGGTGGTCGCCGACGAACCCGGGGTGGCGGCCGCCTGCACGACGGCCCTGCTGTCCGGCGACGACGACACGGTCCGCAAGGTGCGGGACCGCATCGGTGGCGAAATCCACCGCCGGATCCGTTCGGCCGTCGGGCCCGACGCCGATCCGCGCCTGCTGTCGGCGCTGGAGATGACGTACTTCGGGGCACTCGTCAACGCCGGCAGCGGCGTCTACACCTATCACCAAATCGCAGACCGGCTGTCCTATGTCGTCGGACTTATCGTGGGAGACAACGCATGACAGCCAATGTCGAGCTACTCATCGACCCGTACAGCTACGACTTCCACGAAGATCCGTATCCGTTTTACCGGCGGCTGCGGGACGAGGCGCCGATCTACCGGAACGACAAGCTCAACTTCTGGGCCCTGTCGCGGCACGAGGATGTGCTGCGCGGCTTCCGGAACAGCACCGCCCTGTCCAACAAGCACGGCGTCTCGCTGGACCCGATCTCCCGCAACGACGAAGCGCACCGCGTGATGTCCTTTCTGGCCCTCGATGATCCTGCGCACCTGCGGCTGCGCACCCTGGTCTCCAAGGGCTTCACGCCGCGGCGCATCCGCGAGCTCGAAGGGCGGGTCACCGAGATCGCCGTCCAGCACCTCGATGAGGCGTTGCAGAGCAACACCTTTGACTACGTCGACGATTTCGCGGGCAAGCTGCCCATGGACGTCATCAGCGAGCTGATGGGCGTCCCCGACGAAGACCGCGTGCGCATCCGCGCACTCGCCGACGGCGTGATGCACCGCGAGGACGGAGCACCCGACGTCCCGGCGTCCGCCATCGCCGCCTCGGGTGAGCTGTTGATGTACTACGCCGCCATGGTCAAGCAGCGCCGCAAGAGCCTGAGCGACGACCTCACCTCGGCACTGGTCGAGGCCGAGATCGACGGCGACAAACTCACCGACGACGAGATCATGGCGTTCCTGTTCCTGATGGTGATCGCCGGCAACGAGACCACCACGAAACTGCTTGCCAATGCGGCCTATTGGGGACACAAGAACCCCGGCCAGCTGGCTCCGGTCTTCGACGACCACGAGCTGATCTCGCCGTGGATCGAGGAGACGCTGCGCTACGACACGTCCAGCCAGCTGCTGGCCCGGGCCGTCGTCGAGGACCTCGAGTTTCACGGCACCACCGTCCCGGCGGGCGAGGTGCTGGTGCTCCTCGCCGGCTCCGCCAACCGCGACGAGCGGGTGTTCGAGGCGCCCGACGAGTACCGCATCGGCCGCGAGATCGGCTCGAAGCTGGTGAGTTTCGGCAGCGGCGCCCACTTCTGCCTGGGCGCCCACCTGGCCCGGATGGAAGCCCGGGTCGCCCTGACCGAATTGTTCAAACGTATCCGCGGTTACGAGGTGGACGAGGACAACTGTGTCCGCGTGCACTCCAGCAGCGTTCGCGGATTTGCCCACCTGCCCGTCACCGTCCAGACCCGCTGAACCGCCAGATTCTGAGAGGCATTGCTACATGGCCCGTTTCGAACCACACCCCACCCGCAGGCCCGCCATCGTGGCCGGCGCCTCGTCGGGCATCGGCGCCGCGACGGCGACGGCACTCGCCGCCCGTGGCTTCCCGGTCGCCCTCGGCGCCCGCCGGGTGGAGAAGTGTCAGGAACTCGTCGACCAGATCAAAGCCGAAGGCGGAGAAGCGATCGCGCTGCCGCTGGACGTCACCGATACCGCGTCGGTCGAGAACTTCGTCGCCAAGGCGACAGCCGCTCTCGGCGACATCGAAGTCCTGGTCACCGGTGCCGGTGACACCAACTTCGGCCGGCTGCACGAGATGAGCACCGACGACTTCGCGGCACAGTTGCAGGTTCACCTGGTCGGCGCCAACCGGATGGCCCGTGCCGTCCTCGACGGCATGGTCGAGCGCCGGCGCGGCGACCTGATCTTTGTCGGATCCGATGTGGCGCTGCGGCAGCGCCCGCACATGGGCGCCTACGGCGCCGCGAAAGCCGGCCTGGTCGCGATGGTCACCAACTTCCAGATGGAGCTGGAAGGCACCGGCGTGCGCGCCTCGGTCGTGCACCCCGGCCCGACCATGACGTCGATGGGCTGGAGCCTGCCGGCCGAGAAGATCGGTCCGGCCCTCGAGGATTGGGCCAAATGGGGCCAGGCCCGCCACAGCTACTTCCTGCGCGCCGCCGACCTGGCCCGCGCCATCACGTTCGTCGCCGAGACCCCGCGCGGCGGGTACATCGCCAACATGGAACTGCAGCCCGAAGCGCCACTGACGGAGATCAAGGACCGTCAGTCGCTGGCCCTGGGCGAAGAAGGGATGCCTGGACAATGACCATCACCAAAGAGGTACAACGGGTTTCGGGCGGTGCCGAGGAACACGGCCACCTGGAAGAGTTCCGCACCGACCCGATCGGCCTGATGCAGCGCATCCGCGACGAATGCGGCGACGTCGGCTGGTTCCAGCTCGCGGACAAGCAGGTGGTGCTGCTGACGGGCTCTGAGGCCAACGAGTTCTTCTTCCGCTCCAGCGACAGTGAACTCAACCAGGCCGAGGCCTATCCGTTCATGACGCCGATCTTCGGCGAGGGCGTGGTGTTCGACGCCGACCCCGAACGTCGGGCCGAGATGCTGCACAACACCGCGCTGCGCGGCGAGCAGATGAAGGGCCACGCCGCGACCATCGAGCGCGAGGTCCGGCGGATGACCGAAAACTGGTGCGACTCAGGGGAAATCGATCTGCTGGAGTTCTTCTCCGAACTGACCATCTACACCTCGACGGCCTGCCTGATCGGCCCCAAATTCCGCAACCAGCTCGATTCGCGGTTCGCGAACTACTACCACCTGCTCGAGCGCGGCACCGATCCGCTCTGCTACGTCGACCCCTATCTGCCCATCGAGAGTTTCCGCATCCGCGACGAGGCCCGGGCCAACTTGGTGGAGTTGGTGCAGGAGGTCATGGACGGCCGAATTGCCAACCCGCCCACCGACAAGAGCGATCGTGACCTGCTCGACGTCCTGGTATCCATCAAGGACGAAGAGGGCAACCTGCGCTTCAGCGCCAACGAGGTCACCGGCATGTTCATCTCGCTGATGTTCGCCGGACACCACACCAGCTCGGGTACGTCGTCGTGGACGCTGATCGAGCTGCTGCGCCACCCCGACTTCTACGCCAAGGTCCAGCAGGAGCTCGACGACCTCTACTCGGACGGCCAGGAGGTGAGTTTCCATGCGCTGCGCCAGATTCCGAATCTCGACAACGCGCTCAAGGAGACCCTGCGCCTGCACCCGCCGCTAATCATCCTGATGCGCGTCGCGCAGGACGAGTTCGAGGTCGCCGAGCACCCGATCCACAAGGGCCAGATGGTGGCCGCCTCGCCGGCGATCTCCAATCGGATTCCCGAGGACTTCCCGGACCCTGACGCGTTCAACCCAGACCGTTACGAGAAGCCGCGGCAGGAAGATCTGCTGAACCGGTGGACCTGGATCCCGTTCGGTGCCGGCAAGCACCGCTGCGTGGGTGCGGCGTTCGCGCAGATGCAGATCAAGGCGATCTTCTCGGTTTTGTTGCGCGAGTACGAGTTCGAGATGGCCCAGTCCCCGGAGAGCTACCAGAACGACCACTCGAAGATGGTCGTCCAGCTGGCCCGGCCCGCGACGGTCCGGTACCGGAAGCGCTCCTGAAATGGGTGGCTACCGCGTTGAAGTCGACCGCGACCTGTGCCAGGGCCACGCCATGTGCGCCCTGGAGGCGCCCGACTACTTCAACGTTCCCAAGCGCGGCACCGTCGAGATCCTCGACGAGACCCCGCCCGACGAAGCGCGCGACGAGATCGAGCGCGCCGTGGCCGAATGCCCGACCCAAGCCCTGTTCATTCGCGAAACCAGCTGAAAACAAAGGACAAGACAATGACGTCATTCCCCCGCGAACAACTCGAAGAGTGGGTGCAGCGGTGGCTGCAGGTCAACCGGGACGCCGAGGCGGCCGGTGACTGGAAGCCCATGGCCGACTTCTACACCGACGACGCCACCTACGGCTGGAACATCGGGCCCAAAGAGGACGTGATGTGCCTCGGCAAGGCCGAAATCCGGGACATCGCTCTGGGTTTGGAGATGGAGGGCCTCGAAGGCTGGAAGTACCCGTATCAACGGGTGGTGATCGACGACAAGCAGGGCGAGGTTGTCGGTTTCTGGAAGCAGGTGGTCACCGATCCCGACGACCCGTCGGCCGAGGGTCGGGAGATCTACGGCATCGGCGGCAGTTGGTTCCGGCTGGAGAACGTGGACGGGGAGCCGAAGATCGCCTGGCAGCGCGACTTCTTCGATTTCGGCCACGTGCAGAAGCTCTATTTGGACCTGATGACCGCGGGCAAACTGTCCAAGGGCATGCAGCAGCGCATCCAGCGCAGCCTGGCCGGCGAGCAACTGCCCGGCTACTACCCGCTGGGCGAGGCTCCCGTCCCGATCTGGTGAAACCGGCCAAGCAGTTGATTGGGGGTGGGTGTGACGTATCTAACTTTTGCCTCTAGTCTAAGTGAAACACGTTCTAGTGGAAGGCACATGCGGTGAAGACAAAAGGTGCTCTCATCTGGGAGTTCAACAAGCCGTGGACGATCGAGGAAATCGAAATCGGCGACCCCGTCAAAGACGAGGTCAAGATCCAGATGGAAGCCTCGGGCATGTGCCATTCGGACCACCACCTGGTGACCGGCGACATCCCGATGGCCGGTTTCCCGGTGCTCGGCGGCCATGAGGGCGCGGGCATCGTCGTCGAGGTCGGCCCCGGTGTCGACCACATCGCCGTCGGTGACCACGTCGTGCTGTCGTTCATCCCATCGTGTGGCGAGTGTCCGTCGTGTCAGGCCGGCATGCGCAACCTGTGCGACCTGGGCATGTACCTGCTGACCGGCACCGCCGTCTCCGACGGCACCCACCGCGTGCACGCCGCCGACGGCACGCCGGTCCTCCCGATGACGCTGCTGGGCACCTTCAGCCCCTACATGGTGGTCCACAAGAGCTCGGTCGTGAAGATCGACCCGACCATCCCGTTCGAGGTCGCCTGCCTTGTGGGCTGCGGTGTCACCACGGGCTACGGCTCCGCGGTGCGCAGCGGCGACGTCCGCCCCGGAGACGACGTGTGCATCGTCGGCGTCGGCGGTGTCGGTACCGGCGCGCTACAGGGTGCCCTGAACGCCGGTGCCCGCAATGTCTTCGTCGTGGATCCTGTTGAGTTCAAACGGGACAACGCCCTGAAGTTCGGTGCCACGCATGCCTACCCGGATATCTTCAGCGCCATGGCCGGCGTCGCGGAGGTCACCGAAGGCCGCATGGCCAGCAAGACCATCGTCACCGTCGGTGAACTGCACGGTGAGGACATCGACAACTACCTCAACATCACCAGCAAGGGCGGCACGTGCGTCGTGACCGCGGTCGCGAACATGGCCAGCCTGGACGTGAAGCTGAACCTGTCGATGCTGACGCTCATGCAGAAGCGCCTGCAGGGCACCATTTTCGGCGGCGGCAACCCGCACCATGACATCCCGTCGCTGCTGGCCATGTACAAGGCCGGCCGCCTGAACCTCGACGACATGGTCACCCGGCAGTACAAGCTGGAGCAGATCAACGAGGGCTACCAGGACATGCTGGAGGGCCGCAACATCCGCGGCGTCATCCGGTACACCGACGCCGACCGCTGAGCGAGACAGCCCAGGCCGAAACGGCATTCCAGCAGCGAAAGTTACCGCCTGCCGGAATGCCGTTTCGCCATGAACAAGGAGAAGCATGAATCCCGTTGTCACCGCGTCGCAGTCGTCGTGGCGTTGCGTCCAGAGCCACGACCGGGAGGGCTGGCTGGCCCTGATGGCCGACGACATCGTCGTCGAAGACCCGATCGGCGAGTCCGTCACCAACCCCGACGGCACCGGCGTGAAGGGCAAGGAGGCGCTGGCCGCCTTCTACGACACCAACATCGGGCCCAACCAGTTGACGATCACCTGCGAGGAGACGTTCCCGTCCAGCTCGCCCAACGAGATCGCCTACATCCTGGTGCTGCGCACCGAATTCCCGAACGGTTTCGTCGCGACCGTCCGCGGCCCCTTCACGTACAAGGTCAACGCCGAGGGGCTCATCACCAACCTGCGCGGCTACTGGAACCTCGAAGCCATGAAGTTCGAGCAGCCGGCGGATCAGAGCAACTGATTGTCTGCGTAGAACCGGGCCGCACGGCGGATGGCATTCACCGTCGGCTCCGGTTCCCAGCCCAACTCCCGCCGGGCCTTGCTGTTGTCCGCCGGTGACGTCAGGTGCAACAGCCGCGTGATGGTGAGCAGCGGCGGCACTTTGCCCGGCCGCACCGCACGTAGCGGCAGCGAGGCGTAGGCGCCCGCGTACATCGCGGCCTTGGAGACGCCGAATCGCGGTGGCCGCACACCGGTTTCGTCGGCTGACACCTCCAGGATGGTGCGCAGCGGCAGGTAGCTCTCCGAGATGATGTAGCGCTCCCCGACACGGCCGTGCTCGGCCGCCAGGAGCAACGCCCGCGCCGCGTCCTCGATGCCGACCACTTCCGCGGCCGCGTGGGCGGCATAGAACCGCATCTTGCCGGTCGCGGTGCGCGCCACGATCTCACCGTGCGGCGTGGGCTGCCAGTCCCGCGGGCCATAGGTGTTCGACACACACATCGCGACGGCGGGCAATCCCCGTTCGGCGACCGCATCCAGCACGAGTTGTTCTGCGGCGCGCCGTGATCGGACGTAGTCGCCGCCCTTGTCCGCCCAGTTGAACGGGGTGTCCTCGGTGACCGCACTGCCGTCCGTGCTGACGGCGATGGTGCAGATGGTGCTGACGAACACGAACTTGTCGAGCTCGGCGTCCACCGCGATGTCCAGCACCTGGCGCAGGCCATCGACATTGGTCCGGAACAACGGCGCCGGGTCGGGCAGCATGGCCCGGGCGTCGACGACGCAGTAGAAGACGACGTCCCGGTCGGCCATCGCGGCCCGCACGGCGTCATCGTCGAAAATGTCTCCGTAGCAACGCTCGACGTCGAGGTCATCGATGCCGCGGGTCGAGCTACTCTCCCGCAGCAGCACCCGCACGTCGTCGCCGCGTTCGACGAGCTGACGCGTCACATGGGAACCGAGGAAGCCACTGGCTCCCATGACCAGTGACTTGCGCGGCGCCATCAGGCCCGCGGCCCGACCGCCTGGCCGAGCAGGCGGTCGGGTTGCGACCACCACGGCGCGGCGTCGGACTCCCCGATTCCGGTGATGTCGTTCGCCTCCACGAAGTACTCGTACACCCGCGCCGGGTCGACGGCCGGTGCGCGCTTGCCCCACTTGACCGAGAGGAATCCGCTGTCCCCCATCGACTTCTGGTGCAGCACATAGGGTGACATCGACCGCGCGCCGCGGCCGACGGTGACCCCGCCGAACGTCCAGGCGATGTACGGCAGCACCCGGCGCCAGTAGACCTGGCTGAACTGGCCACGTTCGCGCAGGATGTTCGTCCCCGGCATCACGCCCGGATCGAAATACGCCGCGGACATGCCCTCGGGCACCAGTCCGCCGGCCGCGCGGGACAGGTAGAACAAGCCGAGTTTGGTGCGCGCGTACGCCTGGACCCCGTCATCGCTGGGCAGGCATTGCTCGGCGAGCGGCCGCCACTGGGCGGTCTTGACCCGAGCCAGCCGCTGGAACAGGGTCTGCCGGATGGTCGGCGACCCGACGATCATGACGCGCGCATCAGCGGCCAGCTGGGGACTGATCCGCGCCAGCAGCGAGTGCGGGGCCAAAAGGTTGGTGGCGACGGTCAATTCGATACCGTCGGGACTGAGCTCGTGCGCATCGTTGCGCAGCACGGCGGCATTGAGCACGACGGTGCGCAGTGGCGGGATCACTCCGTCCGCCACCAGGCGCGTGATCTCGGCGGCGGCGTTGCGCACGCTCTCCTGGCTGCCCTGATCGCACACCACGATGTGGGTGGTGCCGGCCGCGGCGCGCTCACCGAGCGCCGCCTTCAGTTCTTCGCCCCGCTTGGCATTGCGGACCGGCAGCACCGCGTGCCAACCGGGCTGTCCCACCACGCGTTTCGCCAGCCCGAGCCCCAGCCCGGAGGTGGCACCGGTCAACAGCAGACTTCGTGTCGCCATCTGATTCATTACCCGACTTCCGCTGGAGCTGACGAATTCTTCGCTGACGCACCCTCATTCAGACCGATGCGGGCATGCAGCCGGGCCAGCGGCGCCGGCGCCCACCAGTTCGCCTTGCCCAGCAGCACCATGACGGCCGGCAGCAGCACGGTCCGGATCACGATGGCGTCCACCAGGATCGCGACCGCCAGCCCGAACCCGAAGATGCGCAGGAACGACACCTGCGAGGCGACGAGCCCGGCGAACGTGATGGCCATGACGAGCGCCGCGGCGGTGACGATCCGGCCGGTGCCGGCCAGACCAAGGGCCACCGATTCGCGGCCGGCCGCATCGGATCGGTCTGAGGCAAGCCAGAATTCGCGAATCCGGGCGATGATGAACACCTCATAGTCCATCGACAGGCCGAACGCGACGCAGAACATCAGCACCGGCATGGTCGACACCAAAGTGCCCACCACCGTGGTGCCGAGGCCACCGAGATGACCCTCCTGGAAGATCCACACCAGCGCACCGAACGTCGCCGTAAGCGACAAAGCGTTGAGCACCAGCGCCTTCAGCGGGATGATCACGCTGCCGCTCAGCAGGAACAGCAGGACGAACATCACCACCGCTATCAGCCCCAGCATGGTCGGCACCCGGGTGGCGATGGCCTCGACGCCGTCGCGGTTGGACTGCGCGGCACCGGTGAACAACGGCGTCATCCCGGCCGGCGGCGGCACCGCGTGCAGCCGGTCCAGCGCTTCGTCGGACGCCGCGCTGAACGGCAGCGTCGTGGTGGTCACCGTCAGGAAACTGGCGTCGGTGCCGGTACCGGCCTCGTGACCGGCGGGACCGATCGCGCGTCCGCCCGCGTAGGTGGCACCCGGCCCGGCCGCGGCCACCACGGTCGGCACCTTGGACAGCTCCGCGGCGTAGGCGTCGATGGCAGTGTTGTCTTGAACAGCGGTATCCCGGGTTCCGTTGCCGTGCAACAGGACGATGTGCACCGGCAACCCGGCGTCCTGCGTGAAGTCACTGCGCATGTGGTCACCGACCTGACGCGCCGATGACGTGGTCGGCAAGATGCGGTCATCGGGGAAGCCGAACTTGATGTTGAGGAACGGCAACCCGACGATGACGAGCGGAATCAGGGTGACGGCGGCGGCGATCCTGGGACGACGCATCACCGCGTGCGTCCAGGTGTACCAACGTGATTCGGTCAGCGGACCACGCTGACCCGGCTTGCCGATCCGCTTACCGGTGACCCGGATGGCGGCCGGCGTGATGACCAGCGCGGCGAGCGCGGCCATGGCCACCACCGACACCGCGCCGTAGGCGAACGACCGCAGGAAGTACATCGGGAAGACCGCCATGGTCGCCAGGCACAGCGCGACCGTGGCCGCCGAGAAGACGACAGTGCGGCCGGCGGTGCGCATGGTGCGCCGCAGTGCCTCGTCGGGATGGGAGCCGTCGCCGATCTCCTCGCGGTACCGGCTCACCAGCAGCAGTGAGTAGTCGATGGCCAGGGCCAACCCCAACGCCACCGCGAGGTTGAGTGCGAATATCGAGACGTCGACGAATTCGGCCAGCACCCGAAGGATGGCAACCGAACCCGAGATCGCGAAGGCCCCGACCGCCAGCGGCACCAGGGCCGCGACCACGCCGCCGAACACCCACACCAGGACCAGGAATGTCAGCGGCAGCACGATGGCCTCGCTGACGGTCAGATCGTGCCGGCTCTGCTCGTTGACCGCGGAGTACACAGCGCCGGGACCGCCCGCCGAGATGGTGAGGCCCGGATCCCGCCCGCCGACATAGCGTTCCACCAACGCGGTGGACGACGCGATGCCGGTGGTCTCGTTGCCGTCCATGAAGGCGATGACCAGGGCCGAACGCCCGTCCTTGCTCACCAGGCCGGCCGCGACCGGATCAGGAGCTTCGAACGGTGAGAGCACCCGGGCGACGTGCTCGGTGCCGCGCAGCTCGGTGACCAACCGGTCCACCTGGGCCCGCACCGGCGCCGAGGTCACTGGTTGCTTGGCCTGCACCAGCAGATTCAGGTTGACGAAGCCGCGGTGGAACTCTTCGGTGAGCACCTTGTTGGCGCGGTTGGACTGGGCGTCGGGGTCGGTGAATCCACCGGCGCCGAGCATGTCGGCGACGGGCGCGGACAGGACCCCGAACAGCGACATCAGGATGACGGTGGCCAGGAGAATCCGTTTGGGCGCGGCGATGACCACGCGCGAGATCAGATCGAGCATCGTCGCGTCACGCCGCCGGCGGGAAGACGTTGAGCACGACGGCGGCACCCAGGCCGCCCGCGCTGACGATCGCACCGGCGCCGATACCGCCGCCGCGGCGCTGCAGTTCATTGATCAAGGTGCCGGCCACGCGGGTACCGGAGGCACCGTAGGGGTGGCCGAGCGCCAGGCCGCCGCCGTGCACGTTGAGCCGGTCGCGTCCGATGTGGAGCGAGCGTTCGTAGGCGATGCCGATCGAGGCGTAGGAGTCGTGGACGTCGTACAGGTCGACGGACTCGGTGCTGATGCCGGCGCCGTCGAGGGCGCGCCGGGTGGCGGTGATCGCGGCCTCGGTGGCGCGCTCGGGCTCCGACCCGACGACCGACCAGCCGACGATCTCCGCCAGCGGGGTCAGGCCCTGTGCCGCGGCGAAGTCGGGGTCGCAGATCATCACGGCGGCGGCACCGTCGGTGAGGCCCGTCTGGTTGCCCGGCGTCACCGTGCAGTCCTCACCGAGGAACGACGTCAGCGCGGACAGGTTCGTCATGTTGAAGTCGCGACACGGGAGTTCGTCATCGAAAACTGCTGTGCCGTCCACAGTTACGGCGACCTTCTCAACATCGAGCACGCCCGCGTCGATGGCGTCCGAGGCCAGGGTGTGCGCCCGGGCCGACCACTCGTCGACCTCTTCGCGGGTCAGGCCGAACATCCGCGCGGTGCCCTCACCGAGGGTGCGGGCCAGGTCGAGCGCCGGCATCTCGCCGATGCCGGGATGCATCGGGGCGATCTTGGTGTCGGTGATGCCGGTGGCCGCGAACTGCGGACCCGCCAAGGGTGACGCCGACGGCGTGTTCAGGCCGCCGGCGATGACGCACTTGCCCATGCCCGCCTTGATGGTCGCCACCGCCTGGTGCATCGCCATCATTCCCGAGGCGCACCAACCGCCGACCGCGACGGCCGGGGTGTCCAGCGGCAGCCCCATGTCCAGGGCCGAGTAGCGGGCGATGCAGCCGCCGCCCTGCAGCACCTCACCCATCACGATGTTGTCGATCCACTGCGGGTCGACGCCGGCGCGGTCGATCACCTCACGGATCACCGTGCTCGCGAGGTCGAACTCAGAAACGTTGGCCAGTCCACCTACCAGCGAACGCGTGAACGGTGTTCGCGCATACGCAACGACTACTGGATTGGTCAAGATTCTTGTCCTCCTCGGCAACGTCATCCACGAGCGGCACCACGCAATCCGCGGACTGCTCAGAACTGTCGTGTGCGCGTGGACATAACGGCATGGCTGTTCTTCGCCGTACTGATCTCAGCAACTAACGGCAATAGTTTGTAGCACGCAATCCCAGTGCAGTCCATATTGCTTTGGCGTAAATATCCACGTCGGAGGCGTTAATTATCAATTTAGCGAACTAGTTAGAACCTGTTTCAATAGTTGCTCGACGCAATGATTGATGTAACGCCCGTCACAGCGGGAACCACATTGCCGCACAACCGATAACAGTGTTCCAAAGGACACCGATCAATACTGTGAATCAGCTTGCGGACCGCGCGCCCACCGCCGCGACACCCGCCGCCGTGGCAAACCCTCGACCACCATCTCAGCAAACTTTGGGCTCGACAGCATCCGGTAGAACATGTTCTAGTAGCGACATGCTCGACTTCAGTACCGACACCCTCAGCCCCGAGGAAGCCGAACGCCTCCGCTCCGTATTCGAGCCGCTGACCCAATCGGTCCGGGAACTGATGGACGCGACGGTCCGCAGCGACGCCGACGCCGACGCCATCGCGGCCGCGAAAGCCGAAATCGAGTCGGCCACCGCGCGTTTGCGCTCCAAGCAGCTGGAGAAGACCTGGGGCCTGCGCTTCACCACCGAAGGTGAGTGGCTGCCGTGGGCCAATGCCGTTGTGGGGCTGCGTAACCCGGTCGCACCGCCGCTGACCGTCGTCCTCGAGGCGAAGGACTACGTCTGGTCCGAGTTCTCCCTCGGCGCCGCCTACGAGGGCCCGCCCAACCACGCGCACGGCGGCGTCTGCGCCATGATTCTCGACCATGTGCTGGGCGAAGTGTCGTCGAACGACGGCACGACCCGGTTCACCGGCACCATCAACGTGAAGTACGTGCGCCCCACCCCGCTGGGCAAGCTGCGAGCCGAAGCACGCATCGTGCGCACCGAGGGCTTCAAGGCCTACGGCGTCGCCCACATCGCCGACGACCAGGGCGTCACCATCGAAGCCGAGGGCATCTTCATCCAGCCCAAGTGGGCCCGCGGCTAGATGGCGCGCTCGATCGGCGCCAATGCCACCAAAGACTGGCTCGGCGCGCACATTCCTGACCAGACCGGACGGACGGTCCTGATCACCGGTGCCAACGGTGGCCTCGGCGCCGCCACCGCGCGGCACCTGGCGAGTGCGGGAGCTCAGGTCATCCTGGCGTGCCGCCGCCCTGAGCAAGCCGAGGCGTTGGCCGCCGAAATCGGCCCTGCCGCACAGACTCTGAATCTCGACCTGGCCAACCTGGACTCTGTGAAGTCCGCGGCGGCTGCCTGCGGCCCCGTCGACACCGTCATCGCGCTGGCCGGAGTGTGCCACGTGCCCTACGGACTGACCGCCGATGGTTTCGAATTGCACACCGGCATCAACCATCTCGGACATTTCGCGCTGGTCGGCCAGCTGCTGGACCGCATCACCGACCGGGTCGTGGTGGTCACCAGCCGGGCCCACGAGTTCGTCGGCCGACCGGGCTTCGGCAAGCTCGCGCCCGCCGATCCCGGGTGGCGCACCCGCAGGTACTCCGCGTTCGACGGCTACTGCCAGGCCAAGCTCGCCAACTTGTTGTTCGCGGGTGAACTGCAGCGCCGTCTCACCGCTGCCGGGAGCACCGTGAAATCGCTATCCGCACAACCTGGTTGGGCCGATACCGACGCGGGCATGCACTCCGGCCGCAAGTGGGGCGACGTCTCGTGGCGTGCCTCGTGCCGGGCCATCGGTCAGCCGGCGGACGTCGCGGCCCTGTCGATCACCTACGCCGCCGCCGCGGATGACGTCGTCGCCGGCGGCTACTACGGGCCCGACCGGTTCTTCGGGATGCGCGGCCTCCCGGCGCCGGCGAAGGCCGGCCGCGCCGCCACCGACCAGGCCCTGATGACCGCGAATTGGGTTGCCGCCGAACACCACACCGGTGTCCGGTACGACATCTGACGACAGGAGCCGACGGTGTCTACTGATACAACGGATGTCGGCCGGCTGCCGCTGGCCCCCGACGTCCCCTTGAGCCTGCGGGAACGCATCGCCGCAATCCAGGTGGCGCACAGCGGATGTGAGACCTTCCGCGACGCGGGCGGTCCGGTCACCACCGTGCGGATCGCCCCGAAATGGATGATGCCGCCGATCGTCGCCGTGACCTCTCCGCAGGGCGCCCGCGACGTGCTGACCGCCACGTACCCGGCCGTCGACCGCGACTTCCCGTTCATGACCGAGCAGCAGAAGCTCAACGGCGGATCGCTGCTGAATTTCAGCCACCGGGAATGGGTCGGGCGGCGGCGCATGCTGCAACCGGTGTTCACCACCGCGCGCATCGCCGAACTCAACGGGCAGATGTACGACATCGCCGCCGACGCCGCGACCTCGTGGCGCGATGGGTCCGAGATCGACCTCGACCAGGAGAGCCGGCGGATCACCATGCGGGTGCTCGGCCGCACCATCATGGGATTCGAACCCGGTTCCTACACAGACGAATTGGTTGATCCACTACGCCGGATCAGCAAGTACATCGCCGACCGGGGCCGCGCACCGGTGAAGCTGCCGAGCTGGGTGCCGACCAGGGAACGCCGCTTCGCCGTCAGATTCAACAAGGTGGCGCACGACCTCGCCGCGCAGATCCTGCAGGACTGCCGCACCGATCCGGAGCTGAGTGCGCCCCTGGTCCGCGCGATGATGGAGGCCCGGGATCCGGAGACATCAGAACCGTTGACGGACGAAGAGATCTGCCACGAGCTCGTCATCTTCCTGGCCTCCGGGCTGGAGACCACCGCGACGACGCTCGCCTTCGCACTCTGGTCGCTGGGCCGTCATCCCGACATCTATGACCGCGTCGCGGCCGAGGTGTCGTCGGTCGACGAGGCGGCACTGCGGACCAATCCGCGCAGCCAGCTGCCGTACACCGTGAGCGTCATCCAGGAGGCCCTGCGTCTCGGCGGCCCGACGCCCGGTGTGATGCGGATTGCCCGGCAGGACATGGCAGTCGACGGCTTCCGCGTCGAGGCGGGCAGCATGCTGCTGGTCGGCGTGTACGCCATGCACCGCGACCCGGAATTATGGGACCGCCCACTGGAATTCGATCCCGACCGGTTCAGCGCGGGCCGCTCGCGGATGAAATGGCAGTTCCTGCCGTTCGGCGGCGGGCCGCGGTCGTGCATCGGCGAGTTCTTCGCCCTGACCGCGGCGACCCTGGAGCTGGCGTCGATCGTCCGGCACTGCCGGCTGACATCGCGCGAATCGACGTTCCCCATCACCGCGCCCCTCACCATCGTGCCGGACGGGCCTATCCCCGCCCTGGTCCAGACCGTGAACTCCTAGGAAGACCGCCGTGCCACGACGAGCCCCGGTACGTACCGCCGAGCTGGACCTGGAAACCCTGACGCTGCAGCAGGACGGCCGCGTCCTCACCGCGCGGTTCGACGACCCGCCGAACCAGTTCCTGTCGCTGCGGCTGGTCAAGGACATGGACCGGCTGACCCGCGCCGCGGATCTAGATCCCGAGGTCGGCGCGGTGATCCTGACCGGGACCGGCGACAAGTTCATCTCGCACTCCGAACCTGAACAGGTGCAACTGTTCTTCCAGCTGGCGACGCCGCCGCTGCCGTCGCGCGCCGTGGGCTGGTCCATCAAGCTCAACAACGCCGCCATGCGCGTCCCGGCCCTGCTCAAGGCCACCGAGGCCCGCGGCGGCGACTGGGGCACCGGCATCGTCTACAGCGCCATCCTCAAGCGGACCATCACCCGGATGAACCGCTCGGGCGTGGTCTACCTCGCCGCCATCAACGGCACGACCCTCGGTGGCGGGTTCGAGCTCGCGCTGTTCTGCGACCTGCGGATCGCCGCCGACGCCGACCAGGTCCGCATCGGCCTGATCGAGATTCTCGCGGGCCTGGTACCGGGCGGCGGTGGGAGCCAACGGCTTCCGGCCATGCTCGGCATGTCCGCCGCACTGGAACACATGCTGGAAGGGCGACCGCTGACCGCGCGGGAAGCGCTCGACGCCGGCGTCGTGCACCGACTCGCGCCCGCCGCGAGCCTCCTCGACGACGTCCACGCCACCGCGCAGCGGCTGTCCCGGCGCTCCCCCTACGCCATCGCGGCCGTCAAGCGCGCCGTCTACTTCGGCGGCAACAAATCGCTGTCCCGCGCCCTCGACTTCGAGCTCGCGGGATTCATCGGGACCGGCCGGAATCCGCGAAAACACTTGACGGCGGACGCTTTTCAGCAGGACTACGAGACCATCGGCGACAGCCCCTTCGCCACGCACATCGATCCCTGGCTGTCCGGCACCCGCGTCGAGCAATAGGCTGGGCCCATGCCGACCGTCTTCAGCATGATCATCAACCGCGACCTGCCGGGCCGATTCGTCTACGAGGACGACGACGTCGTCGCGTTCCTCACCATCGAGCCCATGACGCAGGGCCACACGCTCGTCGTGCCCCGGGCCGAGGTGGACAACTGGCAGGAACTGGATCCTGAGCTGTTCAACAAGGTCATGGCGGTGTCACAGCAGATCGGCCGCGCGGTGTGCACGGCGTTCGACGCGCCCCGCGCCGGTGTGATCATCGCCGGGCTCGAGGTACCGCACCTGCACGTCCACGTGTTCCCGGCCCGCAACCTGTCCGACTTCGGGTTCGCGAACGTCGACCGGAACCCGTCGCCGGAATCACTCGACGAGGCTCAGGCCAAGATCATCGCTGCCCTCGGCTGAGCCGGCGGCGCCGCCGACCCGCGGCAGCCGCACCGTGAATCGGCAGCCGTGGCCCGGCGCCGTGGTCACAGTGACGACGCCGCCGTGCGCCCGCACCAGCGAGTCGACGATCGACAGCCCGAGGCCCGTGCCGCCGCTGGTCCGGGTGCGCGACGAGTCCGTGCGGTAGAAGCGCTCGAAGATGCGGTGCGCGTCCTCGGCCGTCAGGCCCGGGCCCTGATCACACACCTCGAGCACCGCGTCGCCGTCGACCGTGCCGACCCGCACGGTGATGCCACCGGACTCCGGGGTGTGCTGTACCGCGTTCATCACCAGGTTGCCCAGCACCTGGCGCAACCGGGCTTCGTCGCCCAGGACTTCCGGGGTGCCCGGCCCGTCCAGCAGTTCCAGCGACACCGTCCGCAGCGGTGCGATCGACCGGGCGTCGTGCACCGCGTCGGTGGCCAGGATCAACAGGTCGACGGGGCGCTGCTCCAGCGGCCGCTGTTGGTCCAGCCGCGCCAGCAGCAGCAGATCCTCGACCAGCAGACCCATGCGGCGGGCCTCGCTCTCGATCCGGCTCATCAGCATCTCGACGTCACTGGCAGCGCCCTGCCGGTACAGCTCGGCGAAGCCGCGAATCGTGGTCAGCGGCGTCCGCAGCTCGTGGCTGGCGTCGGTGATGAAGCGCCGCATCCGCTCCTCGGAGGTACGCGCCGTCTCCGCCGACTGCTCCGATGAGGCCACCGCGCCCTGAATCTGCGCGAGCATTCCGTTGAGCGCCAACGACAATCGGCCGACTTCCGTCCGCGAGTCCCGTGCCGGCACACGACGGTCGAGCTGCCCGGCGGCGATGTCGGCGGCCGTCCGCTCCACCTCGACGAGGGGCCGCAGGCTGCGGTGCACCGCGACGTACCCGGCGACGCCCAGGATCAGCAGCACGGCGGCGCCGATGCCGACCTGCGACCACGCCAGCGCCCGCACCGTCGACGTCACGTCGGACAGGTCGATCGCGACCGTCGTCAATTCGCCGGCCGGGCCGCGCACCGTCATGGCCCGCCATTTCACATCCGAATGATGGATCGAGCCGACCGTCGTCGGCACCGGGCCGACGTCATTGCTATCCGGCAGGGCCGGCTGCGCATCGTTGTCGTTGACGGCGATCCACACCCGGCCGTCGGGATCGATGCCGCGCACATAGAAGTTCGACGGCGGTCGTGCCGGGTTCGGGCCCTCGATCGGAGTGGCGGGCATCCGCCGCGGCTCCTGTGCCCAGCTACGGGAGGCGTCGAGCAGGGTTTCGTCGACGCGGTTGACCAGGCTGTGCTGCATGATCGACGTGACGGCGATGCCGGAGGCCAGCAGACCGCAGGCCGCCAGCAGGACGGTCGCGGCAACCAGCCCCAGCCGCAGCGGAATGCCGCGTGAACGCAGGCGTGTCATCACTCCATTGTTGGCGATGTCCGCCCAAAAATGCCTCAGCGCGGTTTGTTCTTCGCGCGAGCGCTCATCACCGCGGCTCGCGCAGGACGTAACCGACCCCGCGCAGGGTGTGCAGCAGGCGCTTCTCGCCGGTGTCGATCTTGCGGCGCAGGTACGACACGTAGGACTCGACGACGTTCACGTCACCGCCGAAGTCGTAACGCCACACGTGATCGAGGATCTTCGGCTTCGACAGGACGGTGCCAGCGTTGATGATGAAGTAGCGCAGCAGCGTGAACTCGGTGGGCGACAGCGAGACCGGTTCCCCGGCTTTCCACACCTCGTGGGTGTCCTCGTCGAGTTCGATGTCGGCGAACGTCAGCTTGGCGCTGCGCGGCTCTTCGACACCGCGGCCGGTGCGGCGCAGGATCACCCGCAGCCGCGCCACGACCTCTTCGAGGCTGAACGGCTTGGTCACGTAGTCGTCGCCGCCGAGCGTCAGACCGGCGACCTTGTCCTGCAGGCTGTCGCGGGCCGTGAGGAACAGCGCCGGCGCATCGATACCGTCGGCCCGCATCCGGCGCAGCACGCCGAACCCGTCCATGCCCGGCATCATCACGTCGAGGATGACCGCATCCGGCTTGACCTCGCGGGCCTTGTCCAGCGCGGCGGGGCCGTTGGAGGCGGAGTGCACCTCGAAGCCCTGGAACTTCAGGCTCACCGAAAGTAGCTCGACGATGTTGGTCTCGTCGTCGACTACCAGAATCCGTGCTTCGGGCGTCGCCTCGGGAAGTGCAGCCATGGCCATGCAGCCATGGTCCTCGCAGGCCTTAAATCCTCCCTGCCTGGTGACTGTGAAGATGCTGTGAGTCGCGCAGGCATTTGCCAGACCTCTCGCACCTCGACCACATCGGATGTGACGGGCGCCATACACTTGGCCGATGGACCTGGGTAAAGCCCTGTCAGACCTGGCCTCGACGCCGCTCCGCATCGCCTCCGCCGGCCTCGAAATCGCCGGCGACACCGTCACCGCGGTGCAGCGGGGTTTGAACGGTGGCGGGCCGGCGATCGTCGCCCCGTCGATGAGCCGCATCTTCGGCTTCGACGACGCGCTCAGCCGGGCCGGTCGCCTCACCCGACTGATCGACGACGACGCCCCCCTCGGCCGGGCACTGGCGCCGGGCGGCGTGCTCGATCGGTTGCTCCGCCCGGGCGGTCTGGTCGACCAGATCAGCCAGGACGGCGGCCTCCTCGACCGCCTGACCGCCGAGGGCGGCGCCGTGACCCGGGCACTGGCACTAGGCGGCATCATCGACCAGCTCACCCTCGACGGTGGCTTGCTGGACCAACTGACCTCCGACGACGGCGCGTTGTCGCGAGTGCTCGCCCCGGGCGGCTTCGCCGAACAGGTGCTCGCCCCCGACGGTGTCGTGGACCGGGTACTCAGCGAGGACGGCATCGCCGCCCGTCTGATCGCGAAGGACGGACCGGCCGACCGCTTCCTCGCCGACGACGGTGTGGTGGACCGGCTGCTGAGTACGGGCGGCATCGTCGACCGACTGCTCGAACCGGGCGGACCGGCCGACCGCGTCCTCGCCGACGGCGGCGTCGTCGACCGCGTGCTGTCCACCGACGGCATCCTCGACCGAGTGCTCGCCCCGGGTGGGGTGGCCGACCGTGGCCTCGCCGAAGGCGGCGTCGTGGACCAGGTGCTCGCTGACGGCGGCATTGTGGACCGGGTCCTGCGTCCGGAAGGCATCGCCGACCGGTTGATCGGCGAAGGTGGCATCGCCGACCGGCTGTTGGCCGACAACGGCGTGGTCGATCGGGTGCTGCGAGCGGACGGCATCGCCGACCGCCTGCTCGGCGACGGTGGATCGGTCGACAAGATGCTCGCCGACGGCGGCCTGGTGGACCGGCTGCTCAGCGAGGGCGGCATCGCCGAACGACTGCTCGACGAAGGCGGCGCCATCGACGTCCTCACCGCACCCGACGGCGCCCTGATGAAACTGAACGACGTCGTCGACAACCTCAACCAACTGGCGCCCGTGCTCGCTGGGCTCGCCCCGACCGTCGACAAGCTGTACGACGCGGTGCTCGTGCTCAATGACGCGGTGAATCCGCTGAGCAACATCGCCGGGCGGATTCCGGGGAGCCGTCAGCGCGGCAGGCGGGCAGCGGCTCGGGCCGCGGCCTCGCAGCGGGTCGTGGACGAGAACGGCCAGGACCAGCCGGGATCCACCCAGGCACCCTGACGGGTTAGGATTCTGGGCGGTTCGGGCATGCTCGGACCGCATGCCTCCTTAGCTCAGTGGTAGAGCGTTCGCCTTGTAAGCGGAATGTCATCGGTTCAATCCCGATAGGAGGCTCCATCACACCGTGTCTACTTGTCGGTGGCCCGTCGTAACGTCCGCTCATGAGGTCATGTCTCGCTTGCGGTAATCCGCTCTTGAAGCGCAGCCAGAAGGTCTACTGCAGTAACGCATGCCAGGCGTCGGCCCGCCGCGACGTGAAGACGAAACGGTGGCTTGTCACCGGAGAGGCGTCCCTCGGCACCTACCCGGATCACTATGTGCGGCAATACATCGGAGACGCTCAATCCGGCTGCTGCGCGATCTGCGGTGGCGACACCACCTGGCAGGACCTGCCGCTGGCGTTGGTACTGGATCACATCGACGGCGACCCGACGAACAACCGTCGGGAGAACCTACGGCTGATCTGTCCGAACTGTGACTCACAGCTGCCGACGTACAAGAGCCGCAACCGCGGCAACGGCCGTCACTTCCGTCGTGAGCGATACGCCAACGGGCAGTCGTACTAGTGCCGCGTGAAGCGGCTCACCCAGGCCAACACGATGCTGACGACGAACAGCATCGGAGCACCGACCTGCACCACCTCCAACTGTCGGGGGCTGACGGTCGTGAGAGCCCCCAGCACCACCGCGACAGAGACGATCAGCAGGCGTACCGCCACCAGTGGCCGACTCTTCAGGACTGCCGCGAAGGTGCGGCGGCCGACGGTGGCCACCAGCTTTCCCAGCGCAGCGGCAAGACCCACGGTCACCACGGCGATCCCGACTCGCGGTCCCCAACCCAGCGTGTTGCCCGGAGCTGCCGTGACGAGCAGCAGCCACAGCAGGAACAGCACTCCGACGCTGCACCACCGCAGCCAGCGGGCCAGCGCGAGGGCGATGTTGCTGCGGGCCAGACCTCCGAGGGCAGGGTCGAGCGTGCCGGCACCGAGGAACCCCCGAAGCGCGCCCAACAGCCGTCCCCGGGTCATCCGGTTGACCGCCAGGTTGTGTGTCGCTATTGCGTGATCGGGTTGCAGCCGGAGCGCGGCAGTGTATTCGGCATCCGATTCGGCGGTTCGCGACAACTTCCGAAAGATGTTTCCCCGCAGGACAAACAGATCAGGATCCGAGGGCTCCAGGCGGATCGCTTCGGTGACCTCGGCCAGCGCGGCATTCAGCCAGCCTTCGTCCGACAGGATTTGGGCGTACACCAAGTGGGTTCGGTACTCGTTCGCGTTGCCGCAGACCGCTCGCCAGGCCATCCACTTCGCCTCCTGCAGCCGCCCTTGCCCACGAAGTGCCAACGCATACAAGCGAATTGCATGCTCATTGTCGGGGGCCAATTTCAGTGCCGCATAGAGGCGGCGCTCGGCACCGATGTGGTCGCCGAGCCCGACGGCGGCCTGGGCATCGAGGATGAGCAGCACCGGATCATCCGGCGCCATCGAAAGTGCACCGGCCAGCACCTCGCGGGCGCGCTGATGGTTGTCAACGTCGAGGTACAGCCGCGCCTGCTGCAGCGCGGCATCGACACCGTCGGCTGTCACCGAATCTTGTTGCGACGCAGGTACTTCGCCAGGTCGTCGTAGGTACCGTCCCGATTGCCGAATTCGACGACGTTGCGGGCCGTATCGAACCACGGACCGGTCGACGGACGAACCTGACGCAGCGCCGCCTCCACATCGGACATCCGCACCGGCCGCACCTGACCGGTGTGCAGCGAGTCGGCCATCGCCAATTGCGTTGCGGTATCACAGACATGAGCCAGGTCCGCACCGGAGAAGCCGGCAGTACGGGCCGCCAGCGCGGACAGGTCGATTCCCTCGATCGGACGATCCTGCAGGTGCAGCCGCCCGATGCTGGCCCGGGCCGCGGTGTCAGGCAACCCGACGAAAACCATCCGGTCGAACCGTCCTGGTCGACGCAGGGCCGCATCGACATCCCATGGCGCGTTGGTGGCGCCCAGGATGTACACCCCGTCGTTGCTGGCCGAGGCCGAATCCAGTTCCTCCAGCAGGGTATTGACGATGGTCCGGATACCGGAGGTACCGCTCAACGCGGACCGGCGGTGGCCCAATGCGTCAACCTCGTCGAAAAACAGCACGCACGGCGCGTTACGGCGCGCGGTGTCGAAGACCGAGCGGATGCTGCGTTCGCTCTCACCGAACCAGCGGTGGAGCACGTCTGCGATGCCGACCTGATAGAAGTTCGCGCCCAGCTCGCCCGATACCGCCTTGGCGATGAACGACTTCCCACATCCGGGCGGCCCATAGAGCAGCAGACCGCCGCGAGCCGACATCTTGTAGGCCTTCATCAGCTCTGGGTTGCGAAGCGGTCCGAGCAGCGAGAGTTCGAGCTGTTTCTTGACGGCGTCCATGCCGCCGACGTCGGCGAGTCGCACCTCACTGCGGGTGACCGCCTCGAAGTCGTCCTCTCCCACCGCCTGCGCGGGTTCATCGACAAAAGCGGGCTTGACGATGTCGGATACCTGATCCTCGGCCGCCTCCCAGTCGAACGACGACTTCGGTTGCGGCACTTCGGGTTCAGGCGCCGGCGCCGGGGCGGCAAGGGCGGCGGTGCACTGCTGCAACAACTGTTGCGCCGTCGTGTCGGCCGGGTCGGCGGCCAGCACCGCGCCGCAGTGCGCCAATGCCTCGGCGTGCCGCCCCCGTTCGGCCAGCATGCCGGCGAGGTGCAGGCGCAGGGCCAGCGCATCCGGACTCTGCTCGACCGCCAGCACCAACTGTGCAATTACCGGATCATCGGTCACTTTCGTCCCCCTCGCCCCCACGCTGACCTCAATCCTAGGTCGGTTGACCCGACGGAGCCGACCGCGGCGATGTCCTCGTGCAGCTGTGCTGGGTTGGGGACGGCCTTGGCGGCGTCGATGACGTCGTCGGTCTGCGTAAGTACCTGTTTGGCGATGATGTCGGCGCCTTCTTCGGCGATCTTCTTGGCTGCCCCGCCAGGGGTGAGCATGGTGGCCGTGTCGGCGATCGTGGAAACGACCCCCAGAGTGTGGTTGTCCGGCATGGCTTCTGCGGCCAGCTGCCGCCCAGCGGCACCGACGTTGACCGCTGCCGCGGCGATCGCGGCGGCACCGGCCGGCCCACCCACACCGGTCACCGCGACCGGGGCCCCGGCGACGACGACCGCGGCACTGGACACCGTGCTGGTGATCGAGTCCAACAACCCACCGATATGCAGCGGCGGATCCACGAAAACCGGCCAGGCCGTGTCGGAGCGCGGATCGATGACCTCGGAGAACTGGTAGAGCCCGGGCCTCAGCCTGCGGACCACGTACGACGACGGCACGAGTTGTGCTGCGGCGTCGCGGGTTTCGGCGGGAGCGAACATCCCGATGGTTTCCGCCGTCGCGGTGGCCCGGTTGATGGTCACAAATCCGTCGGCATGGGCCAGCATCACCGTGTCGGCGGGCGTGCGCACGAATGTGGTGACCATCCGCACCCCGGTCGGGCTGTTGACGCGAGCCACCGTGCGGGTCCCGGTGCCGGTGTTCTCGGCCACGAAATCAAACCCCGCGCCGTGATCGGGGTAGACCATCGATCCGCTGCTCGTGCGTCGGGCGGTATCCAGACCGTCGGGGAGGACCAGCTGGACCGGTCCGGCCGGCGTCATCGAGGTCAGGCCTGCCACCGGATCGACAGGTAGTCCCGCGGTCCGCTGGTCGGGCGTCACCGCTGGGTTGGCGACCGTGATCGTGGTCGATCCGCTGAATGCCGCCGTCGCCGCGTCGGCGATTCGCTGCGCCAACGACGCGGCAGACTCACCTACAGGTTTTGAGCGGCCAGAACTGGCAAACCAATGCTGCCCGCCGATCGCGAGCGCGATCGTGGCCGCCAACGCCACCAGCACCGGCCACCAGCGAGCAGCACGCCGCCACAGCCGGTCACCCGGCAGCGAATCACCCACGCCCAATTCCCCCTGTGCACAACAGAACCCCCGCCCATCCACGACGACGAGCCTGTCCAAGGTGTAGTCGGCGGACCGCCACACAACCGAACGCCGCCGGCCGGTGATCTAGCCCACTGGCAATGCGGCCCCACCTTTGGGACCTACGCTGCTGGTGTGACACTGCGTGATCGCGTCGCCTCCGCGCGACGCCGCATACTCGGCGACCGGCCGTCGACCGCAGACACCGCGGGCCTGCCCGTCATCACGTCGGCGCAGCCCATCGACCTGAGCGACGAACATGCCGTCACCGAGGTCGTGGAGCTGGCGATGAACGTCGGCGAGGTGCTGCTGGATTCGGGCACCGGCGCCATCGACACCAGCAAGCAGATCGCCTTCGTCGCCGCCACCTACGGCTTGCCCGACTGCGCCGTCGACGTCACCTACAACGCCATCCACGTGTCGGCCCGCCGGGGTCCGGGCCTGCCGCCCACCAACTACATGCGCACGGTGAAATACCGTTCGCTGGACTACACGCGCCTCGAACAGGTGGACACGCTGCTCCGGCGGATCGGCCGCGGGCATCTCGGCCTCAAGCCCGCCCGTGCGGCGCTCGATCACATCGTCGCCGCCGATCATCCGTACTCGCGCAAGGTCGCGCTGTCCGGCTGGGCGCTGATGGCTGCCGCGGTGACGCTCATGCTCGGCGGTAGCCCGACGCTCGCCGTCGTCTCGTTCTTCACCACCGCCGCGATCTACGGCACCAACGTCGCGCTCGGCAAACTCGGCCTGCCCTATTTCTTCCAGCAGGTCATGGGCGGTTTCATGGCGACGGTGCCGGCCGCGTTCATCTACAAGCTGGCCATCGAACACAGCGCCGTCGTCGCGCCGTACCGCATCATCGTGTCCGGCATCATCGTGCTCATGGCCGGGCTGTCGCTCGTCGGGTCGGTGCAGGACGCCATCACGGGTGCACCCGTCACAGCGGCCGGACGGTTCATCGAGGTCATGGTCTACACCGCGGGTCTGGTCGGTGGTGTGGGCATCGCGCTGCGACTCACCTCTGCCCTCGGCGCCAGCCTGCCGCCGATGCAGCAGGAGGTGTTCCCCTACGCACCGCTGCCGATCATGGTGCTCACCGGCGGCCTCGCGGCCGCGGCCTTCGCCCTCGCCAGCTATGCCTCCCTCAAGGCGCTGGCCACCTCGTTCGCGTCGGGCGCCGTCGGGGCCGGATTGGTCGGGACGATCCTGGACGCGGGGCTGGGTCCGATCGTGGCCTCGGCGGTCGCCGCCACGGTCGTCGGCCTCGCCGGTGGCCTCCTCGCCCGGCGCGCGGTGGTCCCGCCGATCATCGTGTCCGTCGCCGGCATCACGCCCCTGGTGCCCGGTCTCGCGGTCTATCGCGGGCTGTCCGAGATCATGGCCGGCCAGACGCTGGCGGCCATCTCCAACCTGTTCACCGCCGTCATGGTCGGCTGCACGCTCGCTGCCGGGGTGACGCTCGGCGAATGGGTGGCGCGCACCATGCGACGCCCGCGACTTCCCCGCCGACTGCTCGGCCCGCGCGTAGCGTAGGGCGCCATGTCCGAAACCGGAATCTGGATCGCCTGGGGGCTGCCCACCCAGGGACGGGAACTCCAGGCACTCGCGGCCCTGCGCGATGCCCGTGGCTACCTGCAGGCACTCGTCGACGACGGCCGGATCGAAGAGTTCGACGTCACGGTGCTACGCCCACAGACCACGGAATTGGGTGGCTTCATCCATCTCAAGGGCACCCACGTGCAGATCGACATCCTGCGCCGCACGGGGGATTTCGAGCGCTGGGCCACCGGCATCCAGCTGATCGCCGACCGGGTCGCCTTCGTCGACAGTTGGGTCGACCGGGGCATCGATCACGCCATCGAGTTGTACGAGGACGCACTGCGGGAAGCCGGCCTGCTCCGCTGACGGTATCGACACGGACACAACCCGCTCAAACTCCCCCGCGGCGCGTCCCCATGTTGTTCCATAGGTTAATTAGCTGGAACAACAGGGAGACACGATGAGCGCCGCAAGATACGTCGGCCGCGTCGGAAGACTCGCCGTCGCGCTCGGCATCGGGACCGCGATCGCCTCCGGTCAGGGCGCCGCATGGGCCGACCAGACCACCACCGGCGCGCCCGCCGGTCCAGCAGCAGCTTCCGCGGGCGAAAACGCCGGGGTCTCTGGTACTTCGGGCACCCCGACCAAACCACGTCGCGGCAAGACCAAGCCCACGAAAGGCGACGACAAGACCGAGACACCGGCCGCGGGGACTACCGACGACAGTTCCACCGACCCCAAGGCGGAAACCAAGCCCGACAAACCGGCCAAGGGCCGCGACCGCGGGACGCAGCCGCCGGCCGTCAAGCCGCCAAAAGCCCCCAAACCCCCACGGCTGACCCCGGATAAGCCCGCCACCGCCAAGCCGGCCGCCGCCGCCCCGCAGACCACGGCACCCAAGCCCGTCAGCGTGGCCGCCGTCGCACCGACGGTCATGAAGGTCACCACCAGCGCGGTCACGACGTCACCGAGTCCCGTCAGCGCGACGACGAACCTGCTCACGCCGAACGTCACCGCACCCACCGCCAAGGCGCTCAATCCCGTGGCTGCTGTGATGAAAGCCGTTTCCGGCGCGCTGAATTGGGCGTTCAACCCGGCAGGCAGTCCGACCCAGCCGACCCTGGCGTGGACCGTGCTGGCGTTCGCCCGCAAAGAGATCGACAACCTCCTGACGGCGATCAAGCCGCAGAACATCGTCAGCGCCCTCACCACCACCGGCCAGGTGCTGAGCAATCCCCTGGCCGCGGTCACGGCAGCCATGAACCCCCGGCCGGCCTTCCCCACACCAGGTCAACAGCTCAGTCCCTCAACGAGTTTCGTCGACTGGGTGACGGGAAACTTTGCCCCCAATGACACCTTGAATCGGTTCGGCGTCTGGGGTACTGACGTCGGCACCGTGTGGGACAACGGAATTGCCGACGATCCCAGCACGCCTATCAACGAGCACCAGGTGCTGATGGCCTTCGGCGACACCTTCAGTGGTCCCAACATGACCGGGAACTGGCTGAACAACATCCTTTTCCGGTCGTCCGACACCAACCTCGCCGACGGTATTTCGATCCCGGCCGGCCAGTGGTTCAACGGCAACATGTTCGGCGGCACGCCGCTATCGTCGCCGACAACGGCACGCCAGATCGTCCTGCCCGCCAAACTGCCCGCGGGCCTGCCGTCCGGCGTGACGCTGATCCCGACCTCCGGCATCTCGGTGCCGACGCCGGGCACCCAGTTCGGGGCCACCCAGTACCTGAGCTTCATGTCGGTCAAGCAGTGGGGCGCGCCAGGCCAGTGGACGACGAACTACTCGGCGATGGCCTACTCGACCGATAACGGCGAGAACTGGTCCATCGCACCGCAGAGCGTCCGGCAGAACTGGGGCGGCAACGCCAATTTCCAGCAGGCGGCCCTGGTACGCCCGGGCGACGGCTACGTCTACTCGTACGGCACCCCGAACGGCCGCGGCGGCGCTGCCTACGTGTCGCGGGTCGCCGAGGCCGACATCCTCGACGCGTCCAAGTACGAGTACTACAACAAGGGCAGCGCCGGCGGCTGGTTCGGCATCGGTGCGATCAAACAAGGCTGGTACAAGGACCCGGCGAAGGCCGGCGTGGTGTTCGGCCAGGACACCGGGGCGTGCGGTGTCGCCAAGGCCGGCAACCACGTCAGCGAAATGTCGGTGCAGTACAACCCGACGCTCGGCAAGTACGTCACGCTCTACGCCGACCAGTTCAACAACGTCGTGCTGCGCACCGCGGATACTCCGCAGGGCACCTGGTCTGCGGCCACCGTGCTGATGCCGCAACAGAATGGCGGCATCTACGCGCCCATGATGCAGCCCTGGTCGCCGTCGACCCTGGGCACCGGAACCGACCTGTATTGGAATCTCTCGTTGTGGAGTGAGTACAACGTCATGCTGATGAAGACCGACCTCACCAAGCTGTAGCCGTGATCCGCGCGACCATCCTGACCGCAGCCGTTGTTGCCCTGGCGACCGCGCTGGCGCCCCTGTGCGCGGCTGATCCCGTTGCACCGCAACAGGATCAGCTGTGTCCGCCGACTGCCGACGAGGCCACCACCATGCCGACGACGCCGTCGCCGGCATCGGGAGCCAATACCCCACTGCAGTGTCACGAAGGCCGCTGGCAGCCGGTCGCACTGCCCGCCCAACCCAGCGACCGCTGGTGGAGCACCGGCCCGGCCATCGCACTGCACGGCCAGGGCATGCGCAATCCGAACCTGATGTCCGGCAAGTGGAGTGGCACCCCGCTGGCCGCCGGGAACCAGTGTCACGTGGCCCAGCGCGCGGTGATCAGTGCCGGCGTGGTCAGCGCGCCGGTGGCGACCGACGGCGCGCCTGACCAGACCCTGTACTTCGATGTCGCACCGACCGCCTCCACCGTGGAGTTTTCGGGCTACTGCCTCTGGACACGGCTCGGCTGAGCTACGGCGCCATCTCGTACCGGCCGGCCAGGTCCCGCACGGTACGCACCATGCGCTCGAAGCGATCCGGGTCGCCCACGGGTTCCGCGATGAGGTCCAGTGCCAGCTTCTTCTGCGCGGCGGTCGCGCTGGTCTTGCAGTGCAGCGCGGCGGCGTGCCGCGAGAAGTCGGTGACCAGGACCTCGAACAGCTGGTCCAGCACGTCGTCGTCGGTGCCGTCGATCGCGGCCTGTTCCAGGATCAGCTGCGCGTAGGGCAGCAGGGTGAACAGCTCACCGATCGAGAACAGGAAGTCGACGTCGTCCTGCTGCTGAGCAGTCGGCGTCGCCGCCGCCAGCAACGTCTGGAAACCGTTGGCCTGCTTGAGGAAGACCGCGACATTCGGCAGATGCGCGAACTCCTGTAGCACGTCACGCCAGTCCGCGAAGGCGACCCGGCCCAGACCGCGGCTGGGGCCCTGTGCGAACAGGAAGTCGTCATTGGTGAAGTCACGACGGCGGCGCACCTGCGGCAACTGTTCGGTGCGTAATGCCTTCGGGGCCTTCGGTATCCGAGCGATCTGCGGCACCACGGCCGAACCGGCCGCGCGCAGGCCGTTGGCCACGGCACGCGTCGCCGCGTTCGGCGAATACTCCACGGGAAGCTGCGGCAGCGCCAGCAGGCCGGCGTCGGCGGGACGGAACATGAAGTTCTGCATGAACTTCAGCGAGAGCGCCATGTTGACGTGGACGGTGCCCTCGAGGCGGGGCAGGCCCACCGAACCCAGCAGCGCCATCGGGAAGAACATGTCGTTCTCGAAGCCGCGCGCGGCGATGGTGTCCGACAGCAGCGTGACGATCTTCTCGCCCTCGCGGGTGACGGTCATCTTCTCGATGGCGTTGAACAGCAGGTACCGGCGATCGGCGGCCGACGCCGACCGCATGTAGTCGATGGCACGCTCGCTGTAGAGCTTCATGCCGGCCAGCCGGGCGTAGGCCTCGGTGAGCATGCGGCGAATCTGCGGGAACTCGGTGACGTGCTGCCCGAACAGGATTCGGTTCTCGGCGTGGGTGATGGCCTCGTACATGGCGTGCTCGCAGGTGCCGATGGCACCGAATCCGAGGTTGAACTTACCGATGTTGACGGTGTTGATCGCGGCGTGGAACGCGCCCTTGCCGGCGTGCAGGATGTCGTCGTCGGAGACCGCGTAGTCCTCGAGATCGAAAGCGGCGACGTACATCTGACCGTTGACGACGTTCTTGCGCAGCTTGTAGTCGGCATGCTGGCTGTCGGCCGCGAAGAAGAGATACCCCTCGAAATCCTCGTCGGGCTTACCGCCGTCGAGCGCGGTCGAGCTGTCCAGGATCGGCTTGTCGGCACGGCGACCGAACACCGACACCATGCGGGCCAGGTTGCCGTTGCCGATGTAGTACTTGCCGCCGTTGGCGCGGTAGGCCTCCGCCGAGTCGTCAGAGCTGGGCGTCAGCACCATGTCCGTGGAGTACACGTCGGCGCCGTGTTCCTTTTCCGACAGGCCGAACGCGAAGATCTCGCCAGCCTCCAGGAGATCGGCGGCGCGCTTGCGGGCCGCGGCGTTCGACGACTGCCAGATGGGGCCCAGCCCGAGGATGGTGACCTGCCAGACGTACCAGTACTGCATGCCGTAGAAGCCCAGGATCTCGCTGAACACGGCGTTGCGCGCGGTGTCCCACCGCTTGTCCGGATCGCCGCCGGCCTCCGACGCGGGCGTCAGGAAGGTCGCGAAAACCCTTTCCTTCTTGAGGAATTCGATGAACTCGGCGTACCAGACGCGGTCCCGGTCCTGCTGCGTCAGCCAAGACTTGCCGTGGCTCTCGAAGAACTCGATGGTCGCCGAGAAGATCTGCTGGGTCCGCTCGTCGAAGTCGGCGAAGTCCGGCTTGTGCGGGTTGAGCATGGTCATGTGGGCAAATCCTACAGAAATGAAGCAAAATTATTCAAGCGAGAATAATCCTGCTACATTCGGATGCGTGACCACCGATGCCGCAACGAAGCCGCGGGAGCGGGCTGCCCACCTGGGCCCCGAGCGCCGGCGGCCGCAGATCCTCGATGCCGCGTTGCAGATCGCGGCCGAATCCGGCACCGCGGCAGTGACCATCGGCGCGGTGGCCAAACACCTCAGCGTCACCCGCCCGGTGGTGTACTCGTGTTTCAGCGACCGGGTGGAACTCCTTGCCGCGCTGCTGGATCGGGAAGGCGAATCCCTCCGGGAGACCCTGTTGGCGGCGCTGCACACCGGCCGCGGCGACGACCCGGAAGCCGCCTTCATCGACGGGTACCGCGCACTGCTGCACGCCGTCGAGGACCAGCCGGACACCTGGCGTTTCGTGTACCTGGCGCACGTCGATCCCGCGGTTGCCGACATGGTCGCGGCAACGCGTCGTGCCCTCACCGCCAGCTCCTCGCGCTGGATCGCCCCGGCGCTGACCACGTGGTGGCAGACCGCCGATCTCAATCGCAAGATGCCGATCCTGACCGAACTGTTCGTGTCATCGAGCGAGGCCGCGGTCCGGTCCCTGCTGGACCCCGAGAACGACTGGGACGCAGACAGTCTCGGCGAGTTTTACGGACGACTCATGTGCCGCGCGTTCGCGGCAGCCTAGTAAGGAGAAACGACATGGCCCAGCCCGTCCAGCCCCTCGCGGACTACGGATTCTTCGGCCCAGGAACCGTGACGTGGAAGGTGTGGGGACACACCACAACTCCCGTGACCGGCCTGCAGCGCGCCGTCGTGGTGGAGGAACTCGACCCGTCCCTGATCGCCGCGGTCGACGCCACCCAGGCGAATTACGACCGGCCCCGCACCCGTTACGACCGCACCGTGCGGTACTTCGCGACCGTTGCCTTCGGCGACAGCGAGACGGTGATCAAGGCCGCCGACGTCCTGGTGAAGGTGCACTCCAAAGCCATCGGTACCGAGCCCGTCAGCGGCAACAAGTACGACGCCAACAACCCGCACTCTCAGCTGTGGATTCTGCTGACCGGGTGGCATTCGGTGCTGACCGCCTACGAGATGTACGGCGGCGGCAAGCTCACCCCCGAGGAAGAGAACCAGTACTGGGAAGAGTGCGCCATCGCGGCCGAGTTCCAGACCTGCGACCCGGCCGACGTCCCCCGCACCAGTGCGGGCGTGCGCGCCTACTTCGAGGAGATGCGCCCGCACCTGGCCGTCAGCGAAGCCGCGCGCAGCATGATGGACCATCTGCTCAACGCCAAGGTCGTGCTGCCACCGGCACCGCTGCCGCTGCGGCCCGTCGTTGAGCTCATCAACCTCGTCCTGCGCGCAGGCACCATCGCCACCATGCCTCGGTGGATGCGCAAGCTCAGCGGCTTCAACCAGCCGAGGGTGGTCGACATCGCCGTGCGCCCGCTGCTGAAGCTGGGATACGGGATCGTCGATGCGAATCCCCGGCTGAAAATCGCTGTGGCGCAGCTGATCGCGCCGTCCGTGGCCCCGGTGGCCGCGCCGTACATCCTCGGCATCGCGCCGGTGTCCGACGAGGTGCTCACCCCGCACGAGGCCCGCACGCGCTACGGCTATGCCAGGCCTGCTGATGCCCATCACGATCTGCGTGCCAAGCAGCAGCAGCGCGTGTTCGGAGAGGGGCAGGCACCCAGCGATGAGGGGTTGATCGAGTCGCAGGCCTACCTCGGCAGCCTGGCCTAGCCGGGCTAGCCGGGCAGCAGTTCGTCGACCAGGTCCCGCACCCGGGCGGCGATGGCGTCGCGGATGGGCCGGACGGCCTCCAGCGGCTGGCCCGCCGGATCGTCGAGTTTCCAGTCTCGGTAGGAGACTCCCGGAAAGTACGGGCAGGTGTCTCCGCAGCCCATGGTGATCACCACGTCGCTGCTTTGCACAGTGTCGGCGCTGAGCACCTTGGGTACCCCCGCGGTGATGTCGATGCCGAGTTCAGCCATGGCCGCGACGGCCACCGGGTTGATCTGATCAGCGGGTGCCGTTCCCGCAGAACGCACTTCGATGCGCCCGCCGGACAGCTGCGTGAGCAGCGCGGCAGCCATCTGCGACCGGCCCGCGTTGTGCACGCAGACGAAGAGGACGCTCGGTTTCGGGCTCATCGGTGGTTGCTCCTCAAACGTGGTCGCAGTGCGAGCGAGAGGTACACCAGCCCGACCAGCACCGGCACCTCGATCAACGGTCCGACGACGCCCGCCAGGGCTTGACCGGAGGTCGCACCCCAGGTCGCTATGGCCACGGCGATGGCGAGTTCGAAGTTGTTGCCCGCTGCGGTGAACGCCAACGTCGTGGTGCGTTCGTAGCCGAGTCCGAGGACAGCGCCGAGGACATAGCCCCCGCCCCACATGATCGCGAAGTAGACCAGCAGCGGCAGCGCGATGCGCACCACGTCCCACGGACGGGTGGTGATCTGATGCCCTTGCAGCGCAAAGAGAATCACAATGGTGAACAGCAGTCCGTACAGCGCCCACGGCCCGATCCGGGGCAGGAACGTCGACTCGTACCAGTCACGCCCCCTGGCTTTTTCGCCGAACCGGCGCGACATATAGCCGGCGGCCAGCGGGATCCCGAGGAAGATCAGCACCGACTTCGCGATCTGCCATGGCGAAGTCGCGATGGCCGTTTGCGGCAGATGCAGCCAGCCCGGCAGCACTGACAGATAGAACCAGCCGAGAACCGCGAACATCAGCACCTGGAAGATCGAGTTCAGCGCCACCAGCACGGCGGCGGCTTCGCGGTCTCCGCAAGCCAGGTCGTTCCAGATGATCACCATCGCGATGCAGCGGGCCAGACCGACGACGATCAGCCCGGTCCGGTACTCCGGCAGATCGGCGAGGAACAGCCAGGCCAGCGCGAACATCAACGCCGGTCCGAGCACCCAGTTCAGCACCAGCGAGGACACCAGCAGCTTGCGGTCGGAGGTCACGGTGTCCAGGCGGTCGTACCGGACCTTGGCCAGCACCGGGTACATCATGATCAATAGCCCCAGCGCGATGGGCAGCGAAATGCCGTCCACCTGAACCTTTTCCAGCACGACGTCCAGTCCGGGCACCCAGCGGCCGAGCAGCAGCCCGGCCGCCATCGCCAACCCGATCCAGACCGGCAGGTACCGGTCGAGCGTCGAGAGTCGGGCTGTCGCCGCACCGGCGTCAGCGGTCTGTGTCATGCCTGCGCCCCGCAGCACACACCGTCGCCCGATTCACTGGGGGCAGCACCAAACGTCTCGGAGTCGGCCAGGACGGTGTAGACCTCCCAGCGCTCACCACCGGGGGCAGTCACCCAGACCTTGTCCTGGGTGGCGAAGCAACACGTGGTGCCGATCTCCTCTTCGGTGAACATCCCCGCGTCGGTCAGGCGCGCGATCTCCGCGTGCACGGTGTCGCTGGATTCGACCTCGACACCCAGGTGGTTGACCGACCCGCCGTGCCCGGGATTCTCGAGCAGGACCAGCTTGAGCGGCGGATTCGCGATCGCGAAGTTCGCATAGCCGGGCTTGACCTTCACCGGCTCGGCACCAAAGAGCTTGCGGTAGAAGGCGATCGACTCGTCGAGGTTGTCGACGTTCAGGGCGAGCTGGACACGAGACATTGCAGACCTCCTGGGGTATGTGACGTATATCGAATCTGCCTGCAGGACTGTTCTACCCACCTTTTCGATATATGTCAATAAACTTGGGGTAGCATCGGCCACATGCCCAAGGCACTGCCCGTCATCGACATGTCCGAGCCGCTGTGCTGCGCACCCGTGGCCGCCAGCCCGACCGGCGACGACGCCGCACTCGACGTGGCCATGCGGCTCAAAGCACTGGCGGACCCGGCGCGCGTGAAATTGATGTCCCTGCTGTTCACCTGCGGCGAGCCCTGCACCACCGGATCTCTCGCCGCCGCCGTGGGTCTGGCCGAGTCGACCGTCAGCCACCACCTCGGCCAGCTGCGTTCGGCCGGGTTCGTCACCTCCGAACGACAGGGCATGAACGTGCACCACACTCCCCGCCGGGACGCGCTCGCCGCACTGTGCCGGGTCCTCGACCCGAACTGCTGCTGACTCAGCTCGGCAACGGCATGCCGAACGCCGTGGCGAGGACGCCGGCCCCGGCGGCCAGCAGCAACGTGAGCACGACATTCACGCGACTGAACACCGCGACCACCGCGCCGGCCAGCACCACGTACTGCCAGGTCTGGCTGATCGACATGGCCAGTGGCACCGCCGAGCCCAGGATCGCCCCGACGGCAGCCGGCCCGGCACCGTCCAGGAAAGCCCGCGCGTAGTTGTTGCTCCTAATCCGGTCGAAGTGCTTGGCGCCCAACAGGATGAACAGGAACGACGGACTAAAGGCCACCGCCGAGGCCAGCACCCCGCCGACCAGACCCGCAGCGGCATAACCGACGACGGCGACGGTCTGCACCACCGGCCCCGGCGTGATCTGCCCCAGCGCAACGGCATTGAGGAACTGCGCCCCGGTCATCCAGTGGTAGTGGTCGACGGCATCGCCCTGCATGAGCGGAATGATGACGAAGCCGCCGCCATACGACAGCGCGCCGACCTTCAACGCCACCCAGCACAGCGAACCCAGCGTGCCCAAAGTCAGCGTCTGAAACGCCAGCACCGGCATGCTGCGCGCGCCAGACGTGGGCAGGGTCGTCGTCCGCGCCAATTCGATTACGCCACAGGCCAACAGCACAACCACCAGCCACGGCCCCAGCACTGCGGCCGCGACCGCACCCAACGCGAGGTACACCGGCCACCGGATGAAGCTGGTGCGCCGCTGCCAACTGGCCGGGACCAGAGCCGCCCCCGCATGCACCGCGACGGCAGCCACCGCCGCACCCGCGCCGGCCCCCGCGGCAAGTACCCACCTCGGTGGTGAGCCGGCCAGGAACAGCGCAGCCAGTCCGAGGATGACGATGAGCCCCGGAACGATGAACGCGACGCCACCGACCAGTGCACCCAGCCGACCGCGAACCCGCCAGGCGCAGTAGATCGACAGCTGCGTCGACGCCGGCCCCGGCAACAGATTGCAGGTCGCGATCGCGTCCTCGAATTCGGTGGCACCGATCCAGCGACGCCGCTCCACGCACAGGCTGCGCAGCAACTTGATGTGCGTGGGCGGGCCACCGAAACCGATGCACCCGATGGTGCCCCACTCCCTCAGGACCGTGCCCAGCGTGGGCGATGCATCCTCAGGAGCCGTCACGACCAATCATCTTGGTGCTACGGGCACGTCACGTCCATCTCAAAGCTCTTGCTCACCTGTCGCGGCGATTGCGGATCACTCAGGTCGCTGCCGTCGGCGGTGCCCCGGATCGTGTACGACTTTCCCCGCACCGTGGCCCCGGCGTTGTTCGCCTCACCGGGTTCGGAATTCGTGAACCCGAGCGCGACACCATCTACCGTGCCGAGCCCGACGGTCCGAACCTGTGGCGGATTGCTCGTGGTCACCACCGCACCGACCCCGCTGGAGACGTCCCCGATCCCGATCGTCATGTGGTCGCCCGCCTGGTGGCAGGTGACTCCACCGGTCACCTGCCGGGTCTGTCCGTCGACGATGACCTGCGGCGCACGCATCCCTGAATCCAACGGGCCGGCATTCGGTTCGGATTCGTAGGTCGAACAACCGGCCAGCCCGACAGCCACCACACAGATCACGACGTTCTTGCGCACCAACAGGGGTTACCCGGTGCGAAGGAGATGAATCGTCAGCGGCGAAGAACTATGGGCAAACAGTGACGAAACCGGCGGGGCCAGTCACGCAGGGCAGGTTGACGTACACCCGCGGACCATCCCAGCCATCGCCGCGCCAGCCCGGACCATCCCAGCCACGGCCGTGACCGTCCCAGTCGTCGTGGCCGTGGCCACGGTCCATCGGGATGACGGCGGAATCCTGCGACGGAGCGGCACTGGCCGCTCCCGCACCGAGACCCAAAAGCGCAGCTCCGATGCTTCCCGCAAGTGCTGTAGTCAACGCAATCTTCTTGAACGTGGCCATGGCCAACCTCCGAAATAAGCAAAAAAATCAAAATGCAATATGCGATCTAAGTATATGACGCTGACGCGTCTGAAGAAATTCCTGTGTCCGCCAACAACCGACTCCGCCCCGGATCGGCGGGCCTCGCGTAACCTGTCAGCAAACCGATCTTGCATGGGGGATCCGAATGAAACGCACACGCACAGCAGCTCTGTTCGCGGCGGTCTCGTCGGCGGTAACCATCGTGATGGCGGTCCCCGCCCACGCCGACGATCAGATCGACCCGATGTTCCTGCAGGCAGTGCACGACAAGGGCATCCTCATGCCGAACAGCACCGCCATCAAGCTCGCGCACGGCACCTGCAGTGCCATGCGCAGCGGGGGCGTCAACTCGGCGCTGAGCTATCTGAAGAAGAACGCCGGAAACCTGTCCAACGACGATGCCGTCAAGTTCGGCGGGCTGGCCATCTACGCGTACTGCCGCGAGTTGACGCCGAAGTAGCCGTCGGTCAGGACTCCTCGGCCTCAGCGTCACCGTCGGCACCCAACGCGTAGGCCGCCTCCATCAGCATCCAGCCGGCCACCTGCACCGACAGATCACGTTCCGGGATTTCGGACGAATTCACCGCGCCGTCAACCGATTTCGCCTTGTCGCCGGTGTCCTTCGGCAGCTCGGCAGCACGATCCCAGAACGCCCCGAACAGCGGGATGCCGTTGACGGACTGCCGGTAGTCCCACGCCGACTGCGCTGACGTCAACACCAACTCGCGGGCCGTCGTCCGGGCGGCTTCGTCGTCCTCGGAATCCCCGGGCAACGTGGTCGCCACCAACGTCAGGTAGCGGGCCAGGATGGCGCCGAACAGGCCACCGTCGCCGCCGCCGGCTCCCCTGATGACGCCGTCGTCGAGCATGTGGCTCTTGACGGCGGCCACCAGGCGGTGCACCCGCTCAGAGTGCCGCGCATCCCCGGTGCGCACAGCCAGCTCCACTTCCAGGCCCAGCACCACGCCCTGGCAGTAGGTGTACTGGGCGCGCACCATCGAACCGGCCTTGATGCCGTCGAACACCAGGTGCGTATCGGGGTCGATCAGCGTGCCGTCGATCCAGTCGGCCATCTGCTGCGCCCGCCGCAGGCGGTCATGGCGGGCCAGGAAGATGCCGGCCGGGCCGTTCGCGGGGGCGTTGAAGAACTGATCCTGCTTGCGCCACGGGATGCCGCCGCCGTCCTCGGGCACCCAGGCGTTGAGGAACTGGTCGGCAAACGTCTTGAGCGCCTTGGGCCGCGCCACGCCGAGCAGCCGGCCGGAGCGCTCCAGCGCGAGCGCCATCCACGCCATGTCGTCGTAGTAGTTGTTGGTCCAGGCCCCGTTGTTGCGCAGCCGATGTCCGCGAATCTGCCGGGCGATCCGGGCGATGCGGTACTCCTGCGGATCGCGCAGCTGCGCATCGATCATGGTGTCCAGCAGGTGCGCCTGCCACCAGTAGTCCCAGCTCTTGAACATCCGGTCGGCCCGCGTCGACGGCCAGGCCACCACGCCCAGCTGGGTGCCGGGCATCCCCCAGAGCCGGCGGATATGCCGATTGAACACAGCCGTTTCGGCGCTGGCCGCACGGTTAGCCCAAAGCTGATCCATGCGATACATCCTGCCCTACCAGGCCCGATCCAGTCCTGCATGTTGAGTGATCCAGGTGTGCATGACGATCCCGGCGGCCACCCCGGCGTTGATGCTCCGGGTCGAGCCGAATTGCGCGATGGACACCGTCATCATCGACCCGGTCTTGGCGTCGTGGGTGATGCCGGGGCCTTCCTGCCCGAAGATCAACAGGCAGGCGCGGGGCAGCGTCGTCTCTTCCAGCCGTACCGAGCCGGGCACGTTGTCGACGGCCACCGGGGTCAGCCCCGCGTCGGCGGCGAAGGCCAGCAATTCCGCGGTGGTGGCGTGGTGCACGAGCCGCTGGTAGCGGTCAGTCACCATGGCGCCCCGGCGATTCCACCGCCGGCGGCCGACGATGTGCACGGTGTCCACCGCAAACGCGTTCGCGGTGCGGACCACCGCGCCGATGTTGGCGTCGTTGCCGAAGTTCTCGATCGCGATGTGCAGTGGGTGCCTGCGCTGATCGATGTCGGCGATGATCGCCTCCCGCGTCCAGTAGCGGTAGGCATCGACGACGTTGCGAGTGTCGCCCTCGCGCAACAACTCCGGGTCGTAGCGCGGGTCGTCGGGCAGCTCGCCCAGCCAGGGGCCGACGCCGGGCCCGGCTCCCCACTCGGTGGGGCCTGGCACATCAGCGTGCTCGGTGTCCTGATCACTCACGCGAAATCCACACCGCCGCATGGGTTCCCACCACGGTGACGGTGGCGTACAGCAGCGCCTGGTTGATGTCCCCCTGCGTGCACAACGAGGCTCGGGTCGAGATCGCGCCAACCTTCGAATCCGGTAGCACCAGCAGCGTCGCACCATAGAGGTCACAGGCATGCGACAGTCCGGGCGGCGGCAGCGTCGGCGCCACGGCGATCATCAACGGCCCACCGCGCTTGGCCGAATCGTCTTTGTATCTGCTTGCCAGACCGCCGATTTCAAGACCCAGCAGCATGTAGCCCTTGCCGGTGAACGCGGCCGGATCGCCCAGCGCCGCGGGAATCAACTGCCCACCGTCGGCCCGGAACCCGTCGACGCTGGTGGCCTTGAGGGTCAGCCCGGTGTCGGACTCGTTGGTCGGCGTCAGCCCCACCGGATACGCCGCACCGTAGGCCACGGTGGTGTCCTTGATCCGGTCGGCCGGTGAATACAGATAGACGCCACGCACCTGCGCCTGATCACGCATCGGGCCCAAACAGACTGTGCCCGTGACCTTGTCCGGATTCTGGACGACAGCCGGATTGATCTTCAGGTTCGGGACGCCGTCGCAGCCGCCGATCACGTTCGATTCGATGGGGTGCGCCAGCGCGCCGTACAGGCCGAAGCGCAGCGTCTCGGGCTTGGCGTGTTCGCTGCCGGCTTTCGCCGCGGCCAGGTCGACGTCGATGAGCACCTGGTCATCTTGGAAGCGCAGGTTGGATACCGACACGTTCCAGCCCAGCAGCGCCTGCGACTCGCCGACTTTCACACTGGGCGCACCAAAGATGACCGTGCTGGCGGAGCTACTCGAACAGGCCACCGACAAAACGGCCAACAACGCTGCGGTCAGTCCGCGCAAACCCTGCATGGGGATCAGGCTACTGCGAGCACCTGACCACCCTGTCGGGCACTAGCGCTGATAGTTGGGCGCGTTGCGGCCGTTGCGGGCCTCCGCGAACTGCGTGTAACGACCGATGTCGGCACGCCCCGGGGCCTGGTTGCTGCGGCCGGCGGGCAGTTCGTTCTGGCGCATCGGGCCGGCGCTGAGCGGACGGCTCGGCGAACCGCTACGCCGGGCGACAGCCTGGCCGGCGACGCTGTTCTGGCCGGACGGCACCGGCGGCAGCACGCGCAGCAGGTCGTTGAACTGGCGGACGGTGCGCAGACCCTCGTCCCACTGTGCGCGGGTGCTGGTGATCGGCAGCGAGACGAGCGTCCAGTTCTGCTCGTTCCACATGACCTCGGCGCAATCCGGGGCGGTGTGCGAGAACGTCACCATGCGGCGGTCGCAGGCGCGACGGGCGGCATCGAGGTTGGTGGAGTAGACCATGCGCGGGCCGATGGCGCCGAGCAGCCAGATGTCGTTCTCGCGCGGCTCCGGAATGTCCTTCAGCCGGACGTCCACGGCCACGTTGGTGCCGACCTTGCGGTGGAGGGCGATGACGGTGGCCACATCGTCGAGATCGAAGATGAACACGGCCTCGCCGCGGATCTGCCCGAGCACCACGTTGCGGGCGAGCACGTTCTCACCGACGGTCGACATGATGCCGCGGCTCCACCGCTTGACCAGGTCGGGAGTCTCGTGTTCGTAGTCGAATCCGTGGGACTTCGCCCATGACTTTCGGCGCCTACCAAGGCCGCGTCGACGGTCGATATCGACGTACAGCAGTACCGCCGCACCCACGAAGCAGAGCGCGGAAAGCGTGAACCAAAGCGGGACCATCGGGCCAAGCCTACTGGCTGGTACCCGAAATGCCCGAACTCGAATTGGTCACAAGCTGGTCACATGCTATTTGAGGTACGCGACGATCGCGTTCGTGAGCCCCCGCCGGGCCACCTCGAGGTCGGTGTACGTGCCGAGCTGGCGCTCCGAGGCAATGCCGCGCATCGCGCCGGGGATGAACGACGCCACCTCGCGCACCCGCTCGGGGTCGACGTCCAGGTCGGAGAAGGCCTGCTGGCACGTCTGCATCCAGCTCTGCCCCCATGACGACAGCTCAGCCGCGGTCTTCGGATAGAGCCGTTCCAGCTCGGCATGGTCGCGCGGCAGGGCGGCGCGCAGATTCTCGATGGCCCGCGAATCGCCGATGGTCAGTCCGTCGTAGAGCAGGTCGATGATTGTCGCGACGCGTTGCCGCAGCGTGGCGCCGGTGTCGTGGTGGCTCAGCATGCCCGCGCGGCGCTCGGCGGTGCGGCGCAGGACCGCGGCCCAGAAGCCGTCGATATCGCCGAACTGGTACTTCACCGCACCCCAGGTGGCGCCGATCTCCTTGGCGATCCGATTGGCCGATACCGCGCCCGGGTCCCCGGTGGCCAGCGCCTTGCGCGCGGCTTCCAACATGCTTTCCCGCGTGGCGTCGCCGCGCCTGTTGGTTCGGCGTGCGGCGGTCATCTGGCAGAGATTACCCCAGTTTCACAGAACCCTCTTCCAAAGTTTCACAGAACCTCCTACGATTCGCACCATGGCCAAACCCCAGTTGCCGATGAAACCGACGGGATGGTTCCAGGTCGCCTGGTCCGACCAGGTCAGCGTGGGCGCGGTGCACGCCATGAAGTACTTCGGCGAGGAGATGGTCGCCTGGCGCGCCGAATCCGGGGCCGTCACCGTCATGAACGCCTACTGCGAGCACCTCGGCGCGCACCTCGGCTTCGGCGGTCACGTCGTCGGCGAGACGATCCAGTGCCCGTTCCACGGCTGGCAGTGGAACGCCGCCGGCCACAACGTCTGCATCCCGTACCAGGACCGGCCCAACCGCGGCCGCCGGATTCGCACCTACCCCGTCACCGAGCGCAACGAGGCCATCTACATCTGGCACGACGCCGAAGGCCGGGAGCCGTTCTTCGAAGCGCCCGACGTCTTCGCCTCGTTCAACGACGGCAGCACCGCCGCCGACTACTACCCGCAGCAGCGGCTGTTCCGCGAAACGCTGGAATTGCATCCGCAGTACGTGCTGGAGAACGGCGTCGACTTCGCGCACTTCAAGTTCGTGCACCAGACGCCGATCGTGCCGGTGTTCACCCGGCACGACTTCGCCGCGCCCATCTCCTACGTCGACTTCACCATCACCTTCGAGGGCAGCGACCAGCAGTCGATCGACGAGGTGCGCAGCGGCGTCGAGGCCATCAACGGCGGTTTGGGCATCGCAGTCACCAAGAGCTGGGGCATGATCGACAACCGCACGATCTCGGCCGTCACACCCGTCGACGAGTCCACCTCCGACGTGCGGTTCATGGTCTACATCGGGCGGGCGCCCTGGAACGCCGAGCGCGCCACCGCGTTCGGCGACGAGGTGATCCGGCAGTTCACCCAGGACATCCACATCTGGTCACACCAGCGCTACTCCGATCCGCCGGCGCTGGCCACCGCCGAATACGAGGGCTTCACCGCAATCCGCAAGTGGGCCATGCAGTTTTATCCCGATCAGAAGGGCTGAGCCAGATGTCCAAGATTCGTGTCTTCCAGGTGGCGACCGGCAACGTCGGCACCGAGATGATCAAGCGCATCGACAAGCGCGACGACCTCGAATTGGTCGGATTACATTGCTACACAACCGAAAAGGTGGGACGCGATGCCGGCGAGATCGCCGGGATCGGACCGATCGGCGTCGTCGCCACCGGGTCGGTCGATGACATCATCGCCGCGCGTCCCGACGTCCTCACCTTCCACGGCGTCTTCCCCGACGAGGACCTGTACGTGAAAGTCCTTGAGGCCGGGATCAATATCGTCACCACAGCGGACTGGATCACCGGCTGGCACCGCGACACCAACCACCCGCACCCCTCCGGCAAGCCGGTGTCGCAGCTGCTGGCCGAGGCGTGCGCCAAGGGCGGGTCGACGTTCTACGGCACCGGCATGAACCCCGGCGTCAATCAGATTCTGGGTGTGGTGTGCTCTGCCGACGTCGCCGAGATCGAGAACGTCACCACCATCGAGTCCGTCGACGTGTCCTGCCATCACAGCAAGGACACCTGGATCGAGGTGGGATATGGCCTGCCCGTTGATGATCCGTCGATCCCGGCCAAGCTGGAGAAGTACACCCGGGTGTTCGCCGACAGTGTGCTGATGATGGCCGACTGCTTCGGCCTCGAGCTCGACGAGGTGAAGTTCAGTGCTGAGCTCGGCGCCTGCACCAAGGACGTCGACCTGGGCTGGTACACGCTGCCCAAAGGATCGTTGGGCGGCAACTACATCAAGTACCAGGGCATGGTCGACGGCGTGCCGCGCATCGAGACCCATCTCGAATGGCAGATGACGCCGCACACCGAACCGAACTGGAACATCAAGGGCTGCTACATCACTCAGATCAAGGGCGACCCGTGCGTCTACAACAAGCACATGATCTACCCGAAACCCGGTGTGGACCTGTCGAATCCGGAGTCCTTCGCCTCGATCGGGATGACGGTCACCGGGCTACCCGCACTCAACGTCATCGCCTCGGTGGTCAAGGCACCTCCCGGACTGCTCACGAGCGCCGACGTGCCACTGCGTGGATTCGCCGGCCGCTTCAACATCTAGAAAAGCCCCGCCACACGAAATGTGTGACGGGGCTTTCCCATAACTCAACTCAGCCGAGCACCAGGCTGTCGCCGTCGGCGCTGAGGTTGACCGGCACGACGTCGCCGTCGTGCACCTCGCCGGCCAGCAGCTTCCTGGCCAACTGGTCGCCGATGGCCTGCTGCACCAGGCGGCGCAGCGGACGGGCGCCGTACAGCGGGTCGAAACCGCGGTCACCCAGCCACTTCTTGGCCTCCAGCGACACCTCGAGCGTCAACCGCCGCTGCGCCAGCCGCTTCTGCAGCTGAGCCAGCTGGATGTCGACGATCCGCACCAGCTCCTCGGGCTTGAGCGCCTCGAAGATGATGACGTCGTCCAGGCGGTTGATGAACTCGGGCTTGAACCGCGAGCGCACCGCCGCCATCACCTGCTCCTCGGTGCCCCCCGCGCCCAGGTTGGACGTGAGGATGAGGATGGTGTTGCGGAAGTCGACCGTGCGACCCTGACCGTCGGTCAACCGGCCGTCGTCGAGCACCTGCAGCAGGATGTCGAACACGTCCGGGTGCGCCTTCTCGATCTCATCGAACAGCACCACCGAATACGGCCGGCGGCGTACCGCCTCGGTCAGCTGGCCACCGGCGTCGTATCCGACGTAGCCCGGAGGGGCACCGACGAGCCGAGCCACGGCGTGCTTCTCGCTGTACTCGCTCATGTCGATGCGGATCATGGCGCGCTCGTCGTCGAAGAGGAACTCCGCCAGCGCCTTGGCCAGTTCGGTCTTACCGACACCGGTCGGGCCCAGGAACATGAACGAGCCCGTCGGCCGGTTGGGATCGGCGACCCCGGCCCGGCTGCGACGCACCGCGTCGGACACGGCCTGGACGGCGAGCTCCTGACCGATCACCCGGTTCCCCAGCTCGGCCTCCATGCGCAGCAGCTTGGCGGTCTCGCCTTCCATCATCCGGCCGGCCGGGATGCCGGTCCACGCAGACACCACATCAGCGATGTCGTCGGGACTGACCTCCTCCTTGAGCATGACGTTCTCGCGGGCCTCGGCGACCGGCAACGCGGCGTCGAGCTGCTTCTCGAGCTGCGGGATCCGGCCGTACCGAAGCTCGGCGGCCTTGGCCAGGTCGCCGTCGCGCTCGGCCCGGTCGGCCGCACCGCGCAGGTCTTCCAGCTGTTCCTTGAGCTCGCGGACGATGTCGATGGCGTTCTTCTCGTTCTGCCACCGGGTGGTCAGCTCGGCCAGCTTCTCCTTGTAGTCGGCCAGCTCCGAACGCAGCTTCTCCAACCGTTCCTTGGAAGCGTCGTCCTCTTCCTTGGACAGCGCCATCTCCTCGATCTCGAGGCGACGGACCAGCCGCTCCACCTCGTCGATCTCGACGGGCCGGGAGTCGATCTCCATGCGCAACCGCGACGCGGCCTCGTCGACGAGGTCGATGGCCTTGTCCGGCAAGAACCGGCTGGTGATGTAGCGGTCCGACAACGTGGCCGCCGCGACCAGCGCGGAGTCGGTGATGCGCACACCGTGGTGCACCTCGTAGCGCTCCTTGAGGCCGCGGAGGATGCCGACGGTGTCATCGACCGACGGCTCGCCGACCAGCACCTGCTGGAACCGGCGCTCCAGGGCGGCGTCCTTCTCGATGTACTTGCGGTACTCATCGAGCGTGGTCGCGCCGACCAGCCGCAGCTCGCCGCGGGCCAGCATCGGCTTGATCATGTTGCCGGCGTCCATCGCGGACTCGCCGGTCGCGCCGGCACCCACGATGGTGTGCAACTCGTCGATGAAGGTGATGACCTGCCCGGCCGAGTTCTTGATGTCGTCGAGCACGGCCTTGAGCCGCTCCTCGAATTCACCGCGGTACTTGGCGCCGGCCACCATGGACCCGAGGTCCAGGGAGACGACGGTCTTGTCGCGCAGGCTCTCCGGCACGTCGCCGGCGATGATGCGCTGGGCCAGGCCCTCGACGATCGCGGTCTTACCGACGCCGGGCTCACCGATCAGCACCGGGTTGTTCTTGGTGCGCCGGCTCAGGACCTGGACCACGCGACGAATCTCGTTGTCGCGTCCGATGACCGGGTCGAGCTTGCCTTCCCGGGCACGAGCGGTCAGGTCGGTGGAGTACTTCTCCAGCGCCTGATATGTGCCCTCGGGATCGGGGCTGGTGACGCGGGCACTGCCGCGGACCTTCACGAACGCGTCACGCAGCGTCTGCGGCGCGGCGCCGTGGTTGACCAGAATCTTGGCGACGTCGGAGTCGCCGCTGGCCAGGCCGTACAGCAGGTGCTCGGTGGAGACGTATTCGTCGTCCATCTCGGTGGCCAGGTGCTGGGCAGCGGTCAGGGCCGCGACCGACTCACGGGACAGTTGCGGCGTCGAGTTGGCGCCACTGGCACTGGGCAGCTGGTCGATCAGCCGCTGGGCCTCGGCCCGGATGGTTGCCGGCTCGACGCCGACGGCCTCCAGCAGGGGTGCGGCAATGCCGTCGTTCTGGGTCAGCAGAGCCATCAACAAGTGCGCCGGACGGATCTCCGGGTTTCCGGCAGCTGTTGCCGCCTGCAACGCTGAGGTCAGCGCCGCCTGAGTCTTCGTGGTCGGGTTGAACGAGTCCACGACACCTCCCTTTCGTCTACAGAAAAAATGCTTGTCGCTGTTTTCAACGCCGTCAAGGTTGAGTCTGTTCCGCTCAAGTCTATGAAATTTCCCGACTACCTATGATCTGGCTCACCCCGGGAATTCTGCCGTGCCCAACCGACAAGATGTGACGGCATCGTAAGCAACAATGACCGCATGACAGATTGGGTTTCGGTCCTGACCGAACTGATTCCCCTGGCCCTCGTGATCGCGCTGTCGCCACTGTCGATCATTCCCGCAGTGCTCGTGCTGCAATCACCCCACGCCCGCATCACCGGCCTGACCTTCCTCGCCGGGTGGCTGGTCACCATCGCGGTGCTCACCGGCGTGTTCGTCCAACTGTCCGGACTGATGCCCGAGGCCGGCCACCCGTCGACCACGGCGTCATGGGTCCGCATCGTGATCGGCGCCCTGCTGATCGCCTTCGGCATCTACCGGTGGGCCACCCGCAAGCACGACGCCCACGAGCCGGCCTGGATGCGCAAGCTGACCACCGTCACTCCGGCACGGGGATTCGTGACCGCGGCGGTACTCGCGGTGGTGAACCCCAAGGTGCTGTTCATGTGCATCGCCGCCGGCCTGGCGATCAGCACCGACGAACTCCCGCAAGCGGCGACCTGGGCGTCGGTGCTGTCCTTCGCCGTGGTGGCAGGCAGTTCGGTCGCCATCCCGGTCCTCACCTACGTCGCCGCCGGTGAGCGACTGGACCCGGCCATGGCCCGTCTTGGCGCCTGGCTGCACCGTCAGCACGCCGTGCTGGTGGCCGGAATCCTGATCATCATCGGACTCCTCGTGGCATACAAGGGTCTCAGCCACCTCTAGGACTACCGTCTAAGCATGTCCGAATCCGGCTTCGGCGATTTCGAGTTCGAACGAAAGTTCCTCGTCCGCGACCTGCCCGCTGTCACCGCGTCCGACCCGACCCCTGCCCTGATCGTGCAGGCATACCTGTTCGCGTCCGACGGCTACGCCGTCCGGGTGCGCGTCCAGGGGCCCGCCCCCGCCGATCTGAGCAATGCGGCGATCGACCTCATCGAGGCCATCAGCGAGGACTCGATCGGCACCATGACCGCCAAAGGCCCGGCCGCAGGCGGCACCCGCTACGAGGCCGAGCGCGAACTCGATCCGCTGGTGGCCGGCGAAATCGTCCGTCGCGCCGACCATGTCGTCACCAAGGTGCGGTACTCGGTGTGGCTGGGCGAGGACGGCTGGACCATCGACCGATTCCTGAACGGCAACGCCCCGCTGCTGCTGGCCGAGGTCGAGCGCGGCGGACCCGTCGTCGACCTGGCGATCCCGACGTTCTGCGTCACCGAAGTGTCCGAGGACGACCGGTTCCGGAACGAATACCTGGCGCACCAGCCGTACGGCACGTGGGCCGACGCGCACCGGCGCGAACTCGACCTGCTGGGCCCTACCTTCGTCAGCACGTTGGGGCAGAACCACTTCGACACCACCTCGCCGATGCCTGATGGGGCTTGACGACCGCGAAGCCCTGATGACGGTGCGCGCCGCGGTCGACCCCGCGCACGGCGGGGACGACGTGATCGGCCGCTTCTACAACCGGTGGTTCGCCAGCGACCTGTCGGCGCGCGACCTGTTCCCCCCGGAGCTGGCCACGCAGCGCACCGCCTTCAGCCAGGCGCTGTTCTGGGTGCTCGGTGAGTTCATCGAGCAGCGCGCCGAAGAACCGGTGGCATTCCTGGCTCAGCTCGGCCGGGATCACCGCAAATACGGTGTCGGGCAACAGCATTACGCGGCGCTGCACGACGCACTGCTGGCCACCCTGCGCGACGAGCTCGGCGCCAACTGGGATGCTCGGGTCGCCGAGGCCACCACGCACGCCGTGGATCTGATCGTCGGGGTCATGCGCGGCGCCGCCGATTCCGAACAGACCCCGCCCTACGTCGACGGCACCGTCGTCGAGCATCTGCGCGTCACCCGCGACGTGTCGGTGGTGCGGCTGCAACTGGACCAGGCACTGTCGTATCACGCCGGACAGTACGTCGCGGTGCAGGTGCCGCAGTGGCCGCGGCGCTGGCGGCACCTGAGTCCGTCGATGCCGTCCGATGCCAGTGGTGCCATCGAGTTCCACATCCGGTCAGTGAGCGGCGGCATGGTGAGCACCGCGATCGTCAACCAGACCGCACCCGGTGATCGCTGGCGACTGTCCAATCCCCATGGCGGCATGCATGTTTCGCGCTCCGACGGCGACGTGCTCATGGTTGCCGGCAGCACCGGCCTGGCCCCACTGCGCGCGCTGCTGATGAACCTGTGCCGCGAGGCCGAGAACCCGCGCGTGCACCTGTTCTTCGGCGGCCGCTACCCCTGCGACCTCTACGACCTGCGCACGCTGTGGGAGATCGCCGCCACCAATCCGTGGCTGTCCGTCACGCCGGTGTCCGAATACACCAGTGACCCACCGTGGGCCGGCGATTACCCCGACGTACAGCCGCCGCGCGGACTGCACGTCCGGCAGACAGGGCTGCTGCCCGACGTGGTGACCAGCTACGGCAGCTGGGGCGACCGGCAGATCCTGCTGTGCGGCGGCCCGCAGATGGTCACCGCGACCAAAGCCGCCCTGATCGCCAAAGGCGCACCACCAGAACGCATTCAGCACGATCCGTTGGCCCACTGACGCTGGAGGAACCGATGGCCGAACTCGACACCGTCGTACTGAGCGACTCCGAGTCCACGATGACGGCGACGTTCGTCCCCGCCGCCGGCATGATCGGCACGTCGTTTTCCGATGGCGATGTCGAGTTCCTCGGCCAGCGGCGCGGCCTGGCTGCCTACCTGACCAACGCCAAGACCATGGGCATCCCGCTGCTGTATCCATGGGCGAATCGGTTGGGCGCCACCACCTATGACGTCGACGGCGCGGTCGTCACGTTGACGCCCGGCTCCGGCGGCGTACGCGTCGACGCCCATGGCTCACCCATGCACGGCGTCCTGGCCGCCTACCCGGGCTGGGTGATCACCGAGCAGTCGCCGAACTCAGTAACTGCCGCAGTCGATTTCAACCGGCCGGGCCTGCTGGCGTCGTTCCCGTTCCCGCATGTGCTGACGCAACGCGTCACGTTGGTGGGCCGCAGGTTGGCGGTCGAGACCACCGTCCGGCCGTCCACGTCCGCGGCGGTTCCGCTGTGCTTCGGCTATCACCCGTACCTGACCATTCCCGGCGTGCCTCGGCAGGACTGGGTGCTGGAGGCGCCGGCGATGCGGCACCTGCCGACCGATGATCGCGGGTTGCCTTCCGGTGTGGTTGAGGCTTGGCCGGCGAGTTCCGCGGCGCTCGGCGACACCGCCTACGACGACGGTTTCGACCAGGTGCCCGACGGCGCGCAGTTCATTCTCCGCGGCGGCGACCACCGGATCACAGTGACGTTCGAAACCGGCTACCCCGCCGCGCAACTGTTCGCGCCGCCCGGCGACGCGCTGGTGGCCATCGAGCCCATGGCCGCGCCCACCGATGCGCTGCGGCGCGGCGGTTACCGCGTGGCGTCCCCGGGCCGACCAGCGGTGGCGCGCTTCTCCATCTCGGTCAACTGAGTTCCGAAAAGTTCGCCGGTGCCGCACACTTTCTGACGTGACTACGCAAGACCGCCTCGACAGGTGGGAACATCGGGCCGAATGGCCGCTCGCCGCGGTTGCCGCGGTGTTCCTGGCCGCGTACAGCGTGGAGGTCCTCGCTCAGCCGCACGGAGTGGTCGCGCGGCTCGTGACGTTGGCGACCCTGTTGGCGTGGGCGGTGTTCACCGCCGACTACGCGGCGCGGCTCTACCTCGCGCCCGACCGCAAGCAGTGGTTCTTCCGGCATCTGGTGGACCTGGCCATCGTGCTGCTGCCGCTGTTGCGACCGCTTCGCCTGCTGCGCCTGGTCGTCCTGGTCGGTGCCCTGCAGAAAGCCCTCGGCAGCGCCATCCGGGGGAAGGTGATTCTGTACACCATCTCCGGTGCCGTGCTGCTGGTGTACGTCGGGGCACTCGCGGTCTACGAAGCCGAACGCAGCGCACCGGACGCCCACATCACCAGCTTCGGACTCGCGGTGTGGTGGGCGATGACCACGATCACCACCGTCGGCTACGGCGATATGTATCCCGTGACCACCACCGGCCGAGTCATGGCCAGCCTCATGATGATTGGCGGCATCAGCCTGGTCGGTTCGATCACCGCGACCATCGCGTCGTGGATCGTGCAGACCGTGTCGGACGATGACCAGAAACAAGACGCCGTGACTGCAGCGCACATCGAAGACCTTCGGGGCGAAATTGCCCAGCTGCGGGATTTGTTGCGCGACAGGGTGGCTGACTGAACGCCTAGCCCCGCTGCGAACTACCGCCCCGCCGCGGCTGCCACAGCACCAGTGCGGTGCTGGGCTTGCGGACGCGTTCGAGTTCGGCGGTCACCTCGGCGAGCCGGGACTGCAGCGCCTCGACCTGATTGGTCAGCTCGATGATGCGCTTGATGCCGGCCAGGTTGACGCCCTCGTCCTGGGACAGCCGCTGCACCTCGCGCAGCAGGTCGACGTCGTGCTGCGAGTACCGCCGCCCGCCGCCCGAGGTGCGCTCGGGGCTGACCAGGCCGAGCCGGTCGTATGTACGCAGCGTCTGCGCGTGCATACCGGCCAGCTCGGCGGCCACCGAAATCAGGAAGGTGCGGGCTTCCTCGGCCTTGCGCCGGGCGCTCATAGCGACCCGGCCCATCCTGCCCGTGGATCAAATCCACTGGCCCGCTCCGCCTTTGCGTACGTCTCGAGCGCCTCGGCCGCTTCACCTTCGAGGTTCGGCGGCACGGCAACCTTCACCGTCACCAGCAGGTCGCCGTGACCGGCGTCGGTGCCGCGCTTGGGCACACCGCGCCCACGCACCCGCAGGATGCGTCCGTCAGAGGTCCCCTTCGGCACCCGAACACCGACCTTGCCTTCCAGCGTCGGCACGGAAAGCGTTGTCCCCAAAGCCAACTCATGGAAGCTCACCGGAACGGTGACGGTCAGGTCGTCGCCGTCGCGCCCGAACACCTTGTCGGGCCGGACGTGCACGGTGACGTACAGGTCGCCCGAGGGCGCCCCGCGTAGACCCGCCTCACCTTGGCCGGCGAGCCGGATGCGCTGACCGTCGGTCACGCCCGGCGGGATGCGCACGTTGATGGTGCGCGTCCGGGTCGAGACGCCGGTGCCTTTGCACTCGTCACACGGGTGCTCGATGATCGAGCCGGTGCCGCGGCAATCGGTGCACGGCTCCGAGAAGCCGAACGCGCCCTGGTTGCGGTTGATGACGCCCGCGCCGTTGCAGTTCGGGCACACCTTCGGACTGGTGCCCGGACGCGCGCCGCTGCCGTGGCAGTTGGTGCATGGTGCCGGGCTGGTCAGGCGCAGCGGCATCGCCACGCCCTTGGTCGCTTCCAGGAAGCTCAGCTCGGTTTCGGTTTCCAGGTCGTTGCCACGGCGCGGACGGCTGGGGCGCGGCTGCTGCGCACCCCGGCCGAACAGGCCGCCGAACAGGTCGCCGATGTTGGCGCCGCCGGTCTGCCCCGCCTGGTCGAACAGGTCGCCCAGGTTGAAG
>NZ_LXOV01000001.1:702354-983931 GCF_025331195.1 Mycolicibacterium llatzerense
GGTTTCGTCGTATTCGGCACGCTTGGCGTCGTCGGTCAGAACTTCCTTGGCTTCGGTCGCTGCTTTGTAGCGATCCTCGGCTGCCGGGTTGTTCGGGTTGCGGTCCGGATGGTTGTCGGCCAGCACCTTGCGCGCGGCGCGCTTGATCTCATCCTTGGTGGCGTCAGAGGTGACGCCGAGTTCCTTGTAGAAGTCCTTCTCGACCCATTCCCGTTGAGCCATGTCGCGTCACCTCCTCAGCGTCGCTCGGTTATTCGTTTGATTGTGGTTTCTGTTCAGTCGCAGCGGTGGCATTGGCGGGCGTGTCGGGCGCATCAGCTGCGGGTTCGGCGTCGACGACACCGACCATCGCGTGCCGCAGCACCTGCTCACCGAGCTTGTAACCGCGACGCATGACGGTGCCCAACACCGGGTTGGAGCCGTCGCCCTCGTGCTGAACGGCCTCGTGCAGCGACGGGTCGAACTCGTCGCCCTCGGCGCCGAACGCCGAAAGACCGAGGCTGTCGAGCGCGCCGGAAAGCTTGTCCGCCACCGACTTCAGCGGCCCGGACTCCAGATCTCCGTGGGCGCGAGCCCGCTCGAGATCGTCGAGCACCGGCAAGAACTGCTGCACGACAATGCCTTTGGCCCGTTCGGCCGCGGCCTGCTCCTGACGGATCGCCCGCTTGCGGTAGTTGTCGTACTCAGCCTTGAGTCGCTGCAGGTCGGCCTTGAGCTCTGCGGCTTCGTCGGACACCGGAGCCTCGGCTTCCTCAGCGGAGGCCGGGGCCTCCGGCGTCGACCCCTCAGGGGCCGACGCCGGAGCGCCCTCACGCTTTTCGCCGGTTTCCGGATCGATGCGCCGCTTGTCGGTGATGGTCACCGGCTCGTGCGAATCGTCTTGGCTCACTTGTGCTCCTGATCGTCCTCGACGACCTCGGCGTCCACGACGTTGTCGTCGGCAGCGGCGGCACCGGGAGCGCCCGCACCCGCGCCGGCGGCCTGCTCGGCCTGGGTGGCCTCGTAGATCGCCTGGCCCAGGGCCTGGCTCTCGACGCCCAGCTTCTCCATGGCCGTCTTGATGGCGGCGATGTCGGTGCCGGCGAGCGCGGTCTTGGCCTCGGCGATGGCACCATCGACCTTGGTCAAGGTGTCCTCGGGAACCTTCGAGCCACCCTCGGCTTCGCGCTGATCCTTGACGAACTTCTCCGTCTGGTAGACGAGCGACTCGGCCTGGTTGCGGACGTCAGCCTCTTCGCGACGCTTCTTGTCCTCTTCGGCGTGCGCCTCGGCGTCCTTGATCATCCGGTCGATCTCGTCCTGCGACAGGCCCGAGCCTTCCTGGATCTTGATCGTGTTTTCCTTGCCCGTGCCCTTGTCCTTGGCGGTCACGTGCACGATGCCGTTGACGTCGATGTCGAAGGTGACCTCGATCTGCGGCACGCCACGCGGGGCCGGCGGGATGCCGGTCAGCTCGAAGCTGCCGAGCAGCTTGTTGTGCGCAGCGATCTCGCGCTCACCCTGGAAGACCTGAATCTGCACCGACGGCTGGTTGTCGTCGGCCGTGGTGAAGGTCTCGGACCGCTTGGTCGGGATGGTGGTGTTGCGCTCGATCAGCTTGGTCATCACGCCACCCTTGGTTTCGATACCGAGGGACAGCGGGGTGACGTCAAGCAGCAGAACGTCTTTCACCTCACCCTTGAGCACACCGGCCTGCAGCGCGGCACCGACGGCCACGACCTCGTCCGGGTTGACGCCCTTGTTGGGCTCCTTGCCACCGGTCAGTTCCTTGACCAGTTCGGTGACGGCGGGCATACGGGTCGAACCACCGACGAGGACCACGTGGTCGATGTCGGAGACCGAGATACCGGCGTCCTTGATCACGGACTGGAAGGGCTGGCGGGTCCGGTCGAGCAGGTCCTGGGTGATGCGCTGGAACTCGGCACGGGTCAGCTGCTCGTCGAGGAACAGCGGGTTCTTGTCGGCGTCGACGGTGATGTACGGCAGGTTGATCGAGGTGCTCTGGCTCGAGCTCAGTTCGATCTTGGCCTTCTCCGCAGCCTCACGCAGACGCTGCATCGCCATCTTGTCCTTGGTCAGGTCGATGCCACTGGTGGCCTTGAACTTGTCGACCAGCCACTGCACGATGCGCTCGTCCCAGTCGTCACCACCGAGGTGGTTGTCACCGGAGGTCGCCTTGACCTCGACGACGCCCTCGCCGATTTCCAGCAGCGAGACGTCGAAGGTGCCACCACCGAGGTCGAAGACCAGGATGGTCTGTTCCTTCTCGCCCTTGTCCAGGCCGTAGGCCAGGGCGGCCGCGGTCGGCTCGTTGACGATGCGCAGCACATTGAGGCCAGCGATCTGGCCGGCTTCCTTGGTGGCCTGACGCTGAGCGTCGTTGAAGTAGGCCGGGACGGTGATCACGGCGTCGGTGATGTCCTCACCGAGGTACGCCTCCGCGTCACGCTTCAGCTTCTGCAGCGTGCGCGCGCTGATCTCCTGCGAGGTGTAGTTCTTGCCGTCGATCTCGACGGTCCAGTCAGTGCCGATATGACGCTTGACCGAACGGATGGTCCGGTCGACGTTGGTCACTGCCTGGTTCTTCGCGGGCTGGCCGACCAGCACCTCGCCGTTACGCGCGAACGCGACGACCGACGGGGTGGTCCGGGAGCCCTCAGAGTTGGCTACGACGACGGGGTCGCCGCCCTCCAGCACCGAGACGCAAGAGTTGGTGGTCCCGAGGTCGATACCGACCGCACGAGCCATAGTGATGCCTCCTGATAGACATTGTTGGGTGATCTGAGCGAACTGCGCTCAAGCTTGCTATCGGACGGGGCCGTCTGTCAAGCCGAACTTGAGCCTGGTGCACTCAACTTGTTGTCGGTGAGTCCAACCGAGGCAGTTCTCGATCTATTCCCGAGGTGCGGGTATGACGTGCGGCACACCTACCCTTTCGCGAAACTGATCACCTGATCTAATATCAAATCATGCGATCAGAAGGCGTCAAGCCGGCAACGTTCACCCAGTCGGCGCGACGGGCGCAGATCATCGACGAGGCAATTGAGGTGATCGCTGAGATCGGGTGGGCCCAGACGTCGATCCGCAAGATCGCCGAGCGGGTGGGTGTGGCGATGAGTGCGGTGCTGTATCACTTTGGGAACAAAGACAATCTGGTCGAGGCGATCATCGAGCGGATGTACCGGACGGCGCTGTCGGTCATCGTGCCCGCGATCGTTTCGGAGTCGACCGCGACGGACAAGTTGGCCGCCTACATCAGGGGCAGCGTCGCGTACTTCGATACGCACCGTTCGTATTTGGCGGCCCTGACACAGCTCAGCGCCGGGTACCAGCCGAGCGGCGGCCGCCGTTTCGACGAACTCGGCCTGACCCCGGACCTACAAGCAGAGCTGGCCGCTCTGGACCCGACCGCGATCTTGACCGCGGGGCAACAGGATCGCGAATTCGGGGATTTCCCGATCGCGTCGATGGCGCTCGCCATTCGCGGCTCGGTCAATGCGGTGGTGGAGAAGATCCTGCGCGACCCCGATTTCGACGCCCGGGCCTACGGCGAGGACCTGGTCGCGATCTTCAGTGGTGCCGTGGCGGTGACCAAATGAGCCGGGTCACAATCGTCGCAGTCGGTAGCCGCGGCGACGTCGCGCCGCTGACCGGGGTGGGAACGGCCCTGCAGCAGGCCGGCCACGAGGTCACCGTCACCGCCTACACGCCGTTCGAGGGCATGATCATCAACTGCGGCTTGCGGTTTCGCGAACTGCCCGCCGTTTCCCAACCCGCCACCGACGATGCCGACGTGTCCCCGGCAAAAGGCCTGGCAGCTTTCGCTTCACCGGCGGGCATGCGAGCCCTGGGCAACGACATCATCACCGCAGTCGCCGACGATTCTGCCGACATCCTGATGCTGTCGCCGTTCGCCGAGATGGTCGGGCACCCGTTGGCGGAAGCGAAAAACATTCCTTCACTGGGGGTTCGGCTGCAGCCACTGTCGCAGACGGCGTCATACCCGCCATCGATCATGGGCGCCTGGTCAGCCGGGACCATCGGCAACCGTGCCGCTGCCGCGGCGGGCGCCGCGCTCATCGACCGCCTCTACGGCGGCGTCGTGGCCGGTTTCCGCCGACAGCTCGAGTTGCCTCGGGTGCCGGCCCGCCGCCTACGCCAACAACGAACGGCCCGGCAATGGCCTGTCCTGCACGGATATTCGCCAATCGTGGCTCCCCGACCCATCGATTGGCGCCCCGGTCTCGATGTCACCGGGTATTGGTGGCCGACGAACACCGGCGCCTGGGAGCCGCCGTCAGACCTTCAGATGTTCCTCGACGCGGGACCCGCCCCGGTATTCGTCGGGTTCGGCAGCATGATGACCACCCCGGCGCGCGCAGAACGTCTCTCCGACACGATCCGGCGCGCTGCGCAGCTGGCCGGGGTGCGCGTCATCGTGCAGGCCGGCTGGACGAACCTGCACGTCGTCGGTGACGAAATGCTGACCATCGGGGACACCCCACACGACTGGCTATTTCCTCGGGTCGCCGCCGTGGCCCACCATTGCGGTGCCGGCACCACCGCGGCAGGTATCCGCGCCGGAGTCCCCACTATCGCACTGCCGACCTACGGCGATGGACCGTTCTGGGCCCACCGCCTCGCTGCGCTCGGTGTCTGCGCGGGTTCGATCAATCAACGGAAGCTCTCCCCTGAACGCCTTTCCCAGGCGATGCACACTGCTGTCAGCGATGCACAACTGGGCGACAACGCTCGTCAGCTCAGCAGGCGTATCTGCGCCGAGGACGGTGCTGGACAGGTTGTTTCACGCGTCAGTTCGCTCATCGGCCAATCCGCACCCGATCACTGACCTCCCCCGACGACCATCGCCCGCACCGACTCCGGCAACTCCGCCGTCGACCACTCCGCCCGCTGCGGTGCGCCGTAGGTGACAGAGAACGGCACGATGCCCGCCCAGGCGGTGGTTTCCTCGTCCGGTTCCTCGACCGGGCCGCCGTTGACCTTGTACACCCAGTCGCCGTCGACGATCGGCAGGGAGATGACGTTGGTCGCCGCAATCTCCTTGGGCAACATCGCACGCACCTCCGCTGTGCGTCCGGGGATCAGCAGCTCGCTGAACCGCTCGAGCAGGGCTTCGCGATCCTCGCGGCCGGCGGGTTCCGCCTCGCCGTACAGCACCGCCGAGCGATAGTGCACCGAGGAGTCAAAGGTGCTGTGCGCCACCACAAGTGCATCCATGGCCGTCACACAGAAGGCGACGGAGGCTGGCTTACCGTTGACCCCCAGCGCGCCCGCGCCGGTCGAACCGTGAATGAGAATCCGGTCCTCGTGACGGACGTACAGCGTCGGCACGGCGAGCGGCCTGACCTTGCCGTTCGGACGGGCCACTGCGCCGACGTTCAGCACGCCCCACCACTGTTCGTCGAGGAACTCTTCGAGAGCGGCGCGGGCCGTGGACTGCCGACCGTACTTGCGCGTGAGCTTTTCCATGATTCAAGATCACCATGATTGCGGACTGGTTGGAATAGCCGGAAACGCAATTTTCGAGAGGCCACTATTCTGGCGGGATGGCCCGCCACACCCGGGCGGTGCACCTGCCGCTCGACACCACCGACCTGAGCGCCAGAGCGATCGCGAGTCAGCTGGTGGCTCTGATCGCCGCCGGACAGGTCGGCGACGGGGACTGGCTGCCGTCGACCCGTGCGTTTGCCCACGAGCTCGGGGCCTCACGAACCATGGTCGCTGCCGCCTACGACGAGCTGGTCGCTGCCGGATTCCTCGAAGGTGTGCCCGGCGCCGGAACGCGGACGACGGCCGGCGCCACCGCGGCCGCCAGGGCCGGGCTGTCCAGCCGCGCGCCCCGCCTCGACGAGAGTGTCGGGCCGGCACCTCCTACCCCGGCGCACCAGACCGACTCCGTCGTTGATCTGCGCCCCGGCTCCCCGGACACCGGGCTCATCGACATGCGGGCCTGGACCCGCGCGTGGCGGACCGCGGCTTCGTCCCAACCCACGACGCTGTCCCCGTGGCAGGGCGCCGACGACGCCTTCACCGCCGCCATGTCCCACCATCTCCGCATCAGCCGCGGCATCGACACCGACACGGTTTTCGATGTTCCCGGGTCGACTGCCGCGTTTCAGACGCTGGCCGCCGTGAGCGGTCTGAACCGCTGCTATCTCGAGTCGCCCTGCTACCCCGCCGCAGCGGAGGAGTTCACCCGCGCCGGCCTGCACCCGATCTTCGTACCTGTCGACCACGACGGGCTGTGCGTCGACAGCCTCGGCGACGAGGCCGGCATCGTCTACACGACACCGGCACACCAGTACCCGCTCGGGCACCGGCTCTCGGTGAATCGCCGCGCCGAGTTGGTCGCGTGGGCCAAGCGGACCGGGTCGATCGTCATCGAAGACGACTACGACGGCGAGTTTCGCTACGGCGTTGCTCCCTTGCCTGCCATCCGGTCGATACCGGGCGCCGGGGAACACGTCGCCTACGTCGGCACCGCGTCGAAGATCCTCGCACCGAGCCTGGGCGCCGCCTGGTTGGTGCCGCCACTGCCCCTGCGCGACGCGGTTCAGACCTACCTCCGCGATCACCGGATCGCGGTATCCGCCATCACGCGCGGCGCCCTCACGGAGTTGATCACCGTCGGTGAACTGCAACGGCACCTGGCCCGGGCCGGTCGCGAATACCGTTGCCGCCGAGACATTCTGATCACCGAACTCGAAGCACGCTGCCCGCACCTCGAGGTGCTCGGCGTTCAGGCTGGTCTGCATGTCGCCATCCTGCTGCCGGGTGACCGTCGCGACCACGACGTGGCCGGGCGGCTCGGGGCCGACGGCCTCCTCGTCGCGCCGCTGTCAGACTTTCCCCAGCGGGCCGACTCCGTGATCAATGGCCTCGCGGTCAGCTTCGCGCAGATCGACCGATCGACTGCGAAGCGCTTTGCTGATTCCGTCGCCGCGGCGCTCAACTAGGGCGCACCATGGGCAGATGAATGCCGAACTGAGCACGGCAGTCGACGAGATTGCCCCCGATATCTACCGGCTATCCACCTGGATTCCCGGCATCACCGAGAACGGCTTCACGTTCAACCAATTCCTCCTGACCGGCGACGAGCCATTCCTCTTCCATTGCGGCCAACGGCAGCTGTTCCCGATGGTGTCGGAGGCGATCAGCCAGGTCATCCCGCTACCCAAGCTGCGCTGGATCTCGTTCGGACATCTCGAGGCCGACGAGTGCGGCGCGATGAACCTGCTGCTGGCCGCCGCCCCGCACGCCGAGGTTGTGCACGGCGGGCTCGCGTTGATGCTGTCACTGGTCGACATGTGCGACCGCCCACCCGTCGCCGCCCCTGGTGACACGCTGGATATCGGCGGACACCGGCTGCGATTCATCGCCACCCCGCACGTTCCCCACAATTGGGAGGCGGGCCTGTGGTTCGACGAGACCACCTCCACGCTGCTCGCCGGCGACCTCCTGACGCACACCGGCCGATGCCCGGCGTTGACCGAATCCGATTGCGTGGCACCGGCCTTGGAGGCCGAATCCATCTTCCACGCCACCGGGCTGACGACGAACCTGGCGCCAACACTCGAGCAGCTCGCCGCGCTGAATCCGTCGACCCTGGCGCTCATGCACGGCTCGTCCTATACCGGCGACGGCGCCGCCCAATTGCGGGCGCTCGCCGAGGGCTACGCCGAAATGGCAGCGACCACCTAGAACGGCACCGGTTCATCCCATTCCTCTGCGGCTAAGGCCATTTCGAGTTCACGACACCGGCGCCATTCCTCGGAGGCGATGCGTTCTTCGTTGACCATCCGGGCTTCGTTCGCCCATTGTTGGCGTTCCTGGGCTCGGGTGCGTTTGCGCTTGGGCATGCAGTATCCCCGCCCCGGTTTACGCACCGGCTCCCCAGTGATTTCGGGGGTTCCGGTCGGCTTGCCGAGTTGCGGGTACCAGTGCGCACCTTCAGGTTTGGTGACGTAGGTGTGCCCGGTCGGGGCGGTCCACACCACGGTCCCGTCCGGGAATTGGTGATCGGTCCAACCGTGGAACGTCTTGAGCAAGTGGTGAAACCGGCACAGGCACTTGAGGTTTGACGGGTGCGTCGGCCCAGCTGGGTAGGGCACGGTGTGGTCGATGTCGCAGGCCTCAGCCGGCCGGTCACAGTCCGGGAATCGGCACGTCAGGTCACGGCAGCGCACGAAGTCCGCGAGCTTGGCCGACGGCCGGTACCGCGGTTCGATGACATCCGGCGGGATGTGCACCTGCCGCACCGTCGCACCCTCGGCCAGCTGGGTCACCTGGTCGGCGGGGATCTGCCCGTACCCGGGCAGGAATCCCGGCGCACCACCGTCGAGGGCGTCGGCGGTGGCGATCACGTGGATCACCGAGCGGGTCCCGACCGTCGGCGCCGGCAGATTCCCGGTGGCCGCAGCCTCGCAGTCGGATTGCCCGCACTGGCACTGCAGCCGGTCACCCCGGGGCAGGGCATCAATGGCGGCGGCGCGCCGTTGATCATGGCTGCGCGGATCATTGCGGCACACACTCTTGGCCAGGTCATCGAGGGCGGCGTCCAGCACGGCAGCGGTCGCCGCGTCCAGAGTGCCGCAGACGCTGGCGCATCCCGGGCCGGATGCACGAATGTCGAGGTAGCGGGCCTGCGACGGGGGTTTGGGGGCGTGCACCCCTGCTTGGTCGGAGGCGGCGATGACCGCGTCGATGCGTTGTTCCATCTTCGGTTTCGACAACCGCCCCCAGGACACCATCTTGGCCGCAAGGTCAGCGTCGACCTGCTCGGCGACGTCGTCATCGATGATCAAGTCGGTGCGCGAGACGATCATCGCGACCAGCACCGCATCAATCAGACCTTTGGCATACACCGCCGCCACTTTCGGCAGCCGGGTGCGCAGCATCACCGCCCGGTCGACCTGCGCCTGCGCCCGCTTGCGGGACACCCCCAGAGCGGCGGCGACCTCGACCACCAGCCCGGAGTACCCGTCGATCGCCCAATACCGCTTCTCCACATCATCATCAGGAGCCCGCAGGGCCCACAGGTCACCGATCGCGGCCAGCCGGCGGGCACCGGCGGCGTTCTCTTCCCGGGTGGCGAGGGTGATCGCGTCGACCGCCGCGGGCGCGGCGTGGGAATCACCATTCGATTCGAACATACGTACTGCTTATCTGCTTAAGTGGACCCGGTGGCTAGAATTCGCCAAAGGTGTTGCTAGGCAACAACTCTTGATCGATCTCCGGTAGGCGTTCAATGTCATGCAGTGGGGCGTCGGTTCCACCGATGAGATCGGTCAGCGGATGCGGGTCCGTGTTCACGGCCTGTTGCAGTAGCCGGTAAAACAACATTCCTCGGGCCTTTGACCTGCGGCGATTGAACCGGAACGTGAATTCGTCGAGGTAGTACGGCAGGTGCTCGCGTTCGACTCGATAGTGGTGGGTGCCGGCATTCCAGCGTTTGAGCAGTGATGCGATGCGATGTGGACCCGGCAGGGTCACATGACCCGGCTCTGGCGAGCTGTAGCCGGAGATGTACTCGTGTCGGTAGCCCTCGCTGGCCAGCACGCGGAACATCCGGGCGCCATCGGTGCGGATCAGCGAGCCGGGTTCAGCAGTGCTGCGAGCGAAATCCACGAGCTGTTTGGAGCCGGGCGCATCAGCGACTCCTAACCGAATCCGGCCGAGACGCAGTTTCCGATTCACTTGCGTACCAATATTTTCCACCGCAATCATCACGGGAACCTTGGACGTGGACGCACCATCACGTCCGGCTGCGCGGCCGCCGATGAACGATTCGTCGACCTCCACCACGCCGGAAAGCAGCTCACGATCGGGACGCACCATCGCGCGCCGCAGTTTGTGCAGCCAGACCCACGCGGTTTCGTAGGACCCCAGGCCGAGCATGTCATGCAGGTTCTGCGCCGAGGCTCCGTTCTTCTGCGAGGTGACCAGCCAGATCGCTGCAAACCACGTGGTCAAGGGTGTGCGGGTGCGATGAAAGATCGTCCCGGCGGTGACCGACGTCTTACGGCCACAGGCCACGCACTTCCAATGCTGCGTCGAGGTCTGCCACGCCCGATCGCCATTACACACGGGGCAGCGAAATCCTTCCGGCCAGCGCAGATTCGCCAGATACTCCAAACACGCCGCTTCATCGGGAAACCAGCTCCGAAACTCCTGGAACGTGCGCGGATAGTCGACCCCGCCGACCGGCCCACCCTCTGCAGTACCCATGCTGACCAGCATAGGTCCAATTAAGCAGATAAGCAGTACATACGTGCGATACTACTCGCGCCCACCGACAAGAACCCGCGGAAAGTGCGGTCCCACATCGGCGACGGTTAGGCCACCTAAACACAAGGGCCGCAGCGAGATTGGACAGGGACGTGGGATGGCCACGCGATCGTCGACGCTTAGGTCACCTAGCCGCCGCAGCGCCCCGTTCAGCCCTTAGCCGATCTAATCGTCGAGGGTCCGCCGACGACGCCTCCACGAGAAGAGGCCGCAGTCGGAGGACCGGCACGCGGGGTCGCGGATTACCCAGCCCACCTAAGCATCGACGGTGCAATGCCGGCCCAGCCAAACCCAGCGTGAACAGGGCGTCACGGAATTACAGTCCAGGTACACCCGCCGGGCCGGCAAAGGAGTGCCCATGACCACCATCACCGCTCCCGTTGACGTTCTGGTCATCGGCGCCGGGATCTCCGGCATCGGCATGGCCTACCACCTCAAGACTTTTCGGCCGGGTACGTCGTTCACGGTGTTGGAGGGGCGGGACGCGATCGGCGGCACCTGGAGCCTGCACCAGTACCCGGGCATCCGGTCCGACTCGGACATGCCGACCTTCGGCTTCGGCTTCAAACCCTGGACGCACCGCAAGTCGATCGCCGACGGGCACATCATCCTGGACTACCTGCAACAGACGGTCGCCGAGAACGGCCTCGCCGACCACCTCCGGTTCGGCCACCACGTCGATTCGGCGAATTTCGATTCCCACCAAGGGCTTTGGACCGTCACGACCACCCACGACGGAAAGACCGAGACCTTCACCTCACGCTTCCTTTTCCTGGGCACCGGGTACTACGACTACGAGAACCCGTACATCCCCGACTTCCCCGGCCGCGACGACTTCGAGGGCCCGGTCATCCACCCCCAGCTGTGGCCGAAGGATTTGGACTACACCGGCAAGAACGTCGTCGTCATCGGCAGCGGCGCCACGGCCGTCACGCTGATCCCGAACATGGCCGACAAGGCAGCGCACGTCACCATGCTGCAGCGCTCCCCGAGTTACGTGTTCTCGATTCCGGCGTCCGACCCGATCGCCAATGTCCTCAACAAGGTGCTCGGCCACGAACGCGCGTACAAGATCGTCCGGCGCAAGAACATCTCGCTGAACCGCGGAATGTACAAGATGTGCATGCGCTACCCCAAGGTCATGCGAAAGCTGTTGATCGCCAACGTAGCTCGGCAACTGCCCAAGAATTTCGACGTCGACACGCACTTCACACCCAAGTACAACCCGTGGCAGCAGCGGCTGGCCATGGTGCCCGACGGCGACCTGTTCAAGATGGTCGCGTCGGGTAAGGCCTCGATCGTCACCGACCACATCGACCGGTTCACCAAGAACGGCATCGTGCTGAAGTCCGGACAGGAGCTGGCCGCCGACATCATCATCTCGGCGACCGGACTGAACATGACGCCCTTCGGCAAGATCGCGCTGAGCGTCGACGGGCACTCGCTCCACCTGCCCGACCTCACCGTCTACAAGGCGATGATGCTCTCCGGGGTGCCCAATTTCGCGTTCGCGGTCGGCTACACCAATATCGCCTGGACGTTGAAGGTCGATCTGGTGTGCGAGCACTTCTGCCGGATGCTCGATTACATGGACGAGCATGGCTACGGCAAGGTCGTCCCGATCTTGGAAGACGGCACGATGGAACGAGTTCCGTTGTTGGACATGACTTCCGGTTACGTCCAGCGGGCCGTGGCGCAGTTCCCGCGCGGCGGCACGTACGGACCGTGGGCGTTCAAACATGCCTACGAAATGGATCAGGAGCGGCTGCGCAACGGGCCTATCGAAGACCCGGCTCTCGTCTTCACGCCCGCTGCCGCACCCCTGCCCGTGGTCTGACCGAAGGAGCGATCATGACAACCGACTTCTTTTTCCTCAGCCACGGCGAGCGTTGTGCTGCTTGGCATCTGACCGCTGAGAGTGATGCGCTGGCCGGACAGAGCGGGCGGCCGTGCGTGGTCATGGCCCACGGCTTCGGCGGGACCCGCGACTCGGGCCTGCTCGCGTTCGCGGAGCCCTTCGCCGCCGCCGGGATGGACGTGGTGGTGTTCGACTACCGCGGCTTCGGCGATTCCGAAGGCGAACCGCGTCAATACATCTCGGTGAAGAAACAGCGGCAGGACTACCACGCCGCCATCGACGCCGCCAGAAATCTGCCGGGCGTCGACCGGGATCGCATCGCGCTCTGGGGCACCTCGTATTCGGGAGGGCACGTCATCGCCGTCGCCGCCGAGGACCAGCGGGTAGCCGCCGTGGTGTCGCTGTGTCCGGCGACCGACGGCCTGGCCGCCCTGGTGCAGGGCTACCACGAAGCCGGCGCCGGGCCGCTGGCTCGTCTGGTCGCCCACGGTGTGCTCGACGCCGCGGGGGCGCGCCTCGGCCGCCGTTCACACAACCTGCCGCTGACGGGGCAGCACGGCGCCGCCGCGGTGCTCACCACTCCCGGCGCCGAAGAGGCCTACCTGGCCATGGCCGGCCCCACCTGGCGCAACGAATTCACCGCCCGCACGGTGCTGGAAATCGCGTTCAACCGACCGACCGTCCACGCCAGCCAGCTGGAGTGCCCGCTGCTCGTCCAAGTCGGCACCAACGACCGCATCGCGCCGCCCGACGCCGCCCGCCGCGCCGCGAAAAAGGCCGGCTACCTGGCCCATCTGTGCGAATACCCGGCCGACCATTTCGACTTCTACTCGGGGCCGTGCCACGAGGCGGCCCTCGCCGACGAGCTGACCTTCCTGACCCGCGTGCTCGATCCGATCCGCTCCACCGACGTGCATTTGCGCTCGACGAACCCGCCATCACCCAGACTGGCGGTCAAACTGCCATGGTGAGCGCGTCCGCTTGGCATGATCTGCACCGAGTGTTGATCGAAAGGGCGGACCGTGATCTTCGACAGGGTTGTGGCAACGACTCGTAACTGGCTGGAAGTGGCCCGCTACGGCGGGTTGGAAACGGGCGAAGAGCCATCGCCGTACGACGTCGTCGCCCAGGGCCGGATCCACAAGCTGCGGCGGTACCGCACCGACGGCGAGATGGGCCGGCCCCAGGTGCTGCTGGTGCCGCCGCTGATGCTGACCGCCGACGTGTTCGACGTGTCGCCGCAGGCCAGCGGGGTGCGCACGTTGATCGAGCACGGCATCGATCCGTGGATCATCGACTTCGGTTCGCCGGAGCAGGAGCCTGGCGGGCTCAAGCGCACCCTGGCCGATCACGTGCTGGCCATCGACTCGGCCATCGACGAGATCGTCGCCACCACCGGAACCAAGGTGCACCTCGCCGGGTACTCGCAGGGCGGCATGTTCTGCTACCAGGCGTCGGCGTACCGGCGCAGCGAAGGCATCGGCAGCGTCGTGACGTTCGGCAGCCCGGTGGATCTGAGCAAGACGGCCCCGATGGGCGTCCCCGCGGAACTCGCCATCCCCGGCATGGGTTTCGTCATGGAGAACGTGCTGCGCGGCCGGTCAGTCCCGGGCTGGGCGACCCGGTTGGGTTTCCAGATGCTCGACCCGGTGAAGGCGGTGACAGGGCAGCTGCAGTTCCTGTTCGCGCTGCACGACCGCGACGCGCTGTTGCCCCGTGAGGGCCAGCGTCGCTATTTGATGAACGACGGTTGGGTGGCGTGGCCCGGGCCCGCACTCGCCGAGTTCTTGCAGCAGTTTCTGGTCCACAACCGGATGTTGACCGGTGGCTTCAGCATCGCCGGACGCCCGGTCACGCTCGCCGACATCACCTCGCCGATCCTGGCCTTCGTCGGGGAAGTCGACGAAATCGCCCCTCCCGCATCGGTCCGCGGGATCGTCGGCGCCGCACCGCGCACCGAGATTTTCGAAAGCACCTTGCACGCAGGACATTTCGGGCTGGTAGTGGGTAGCACCGCGACGAACCACACCTGGCCGTTGGTGGCCGACTGGATGCGGTACGCCGACGGCCTCGGCCCGTTGCCGGAGCACGTCGTCAAGGTCGACACCACGACGACCGTCGCCGAGACAGCGCCCGCGGGACCGGCCGAGGGCGTCCAGACCCTGATCGACGCCGGCCGCACGGTCGCCGGTTCGGTGGCCCGCTCGGTAGGCAACATGCGCGGCATGTTCGGCACGGTGGCACGCCAGATGCCGCGGTTGGCCCGCATCCGCAGCCTCGACGCGAACACGCGAATCTCGTTGGCCCTCTTGTTCGATGAGCAGGCCCAGCACGCTCCCGACGACGTCAGCTTCATGTACGAGGACCGCAGCTACACCTACGGCGAGAACAAGGTCCGCATCGACGCCGTGGTGCGTGGCCTGCTCGCCGCGGGCGTGCGCGCCGGTGAGCACGTCGGCGTCATGATGGGCACCCGCCCCTCGGCGCTGGCCGTGGTGGTCGCACTCAACCGCATCGGCGCAGTCGTGGTGATGCTGCGGCCCGATGCCGACACCGCGCGGGAAGTCGAACTCGGCAAGGTGAACAGGGTGATTGCCGACCCGGAACACTCCGAGGCCGACTTCGCCGGGCGCCCGCTGCACACGTTCCTGCTCGACACGCCCTATCTGCATCGCGACCGCACCCTCACCGCGCTCGAGATCGGCGAGACGAACGCCGTGCGCATCCCGGACTGGTACCGCCCCAACCCGGGCCGCGCCGGAGAGCTCGCGTTCATCTTCTTCGGCGGGCCCGACGGCGACCCCCGACCCATCCGAGTCACCAACGGCCGCTTCGGATTGTCGGCGTACGGCACCGCGACCTCGGCGGAGTTGACCAACTCCGACACCGTCTACTGCATCAACCCGATCTACCACACCTCCGGCCTGCTCACCGGCATCGGCGGTGCCGTCGCCGGTGGTAGCCGCCTGGCCATGGCGACCGACCTCGATCCGACCACGTTCTGGACCGAAGTGCGCCGCTACGGCGTCACCATCGTCTGCTACACGTGGGCGCAACTGCGACCGTTGGTCAACGCCGCACCGCAGCCAGCCGAGCGCAACCATTCGGTCCGACTGTTCGTCGGTTCCGGTATGCCCCGCGGACTTTGGCGCCGGGTGCTGGATCGCTTCGCACCCGCCGGTGTCCTGGACTTCTGGGCCACCAGTGAGGGCGAGGCCATCCTGGCCAACATCAACCCGGCCAAGCCCGGGTCGCTCGGCCGGCCGCTGCCCGGCAGCGCGACGGTGGCGGTGGTGCGCTGGGACCCCGAAGCGCAGCAAGTCATTTCGGGTGACGACGGCTACGCGATCCGCTGCGACGACGACGAGACCGGGCTACTGCTGGTGAAGATCGGATCGGCGACCACTGCCTCCGCGCCGCCGATCCGGAACGTGTTCGACGCCGGCGACGCCTGGTTCTCCAGCGGCAGCCTGGTCAGCCGGGACGCCGACGGTGACTACTGGCTGATCGACTCCGTCGACACGCAAATCCACACCGCCGACGGCGTGGTGGCGTCCCTGGTGAGCACCGCGGCCATCGGCAAGCTGCCGGCCGTCGACCTGGTCCACACCTACGGGGTTCGGGACGGCGATGACGACATCGCGGTGACGGCACTGTCACTCGTCGACGGGCGGGACATCTCTGTCACCGACCTGAACGAGGCGCTGGCGAACCTGCCGGCCGAGCAACGGCCCGCGTTTGTCCGCGTCGTCGACGAGGTGCCGATGACGCCGTGGCACCGCCCGGTCGCCGGGCCGCTGCGCCGCGACCCCCTGCCACCCCCGGGCCGCTACTTCACCCGGACCGACGACGGCAGTTACAAGGAAAACTGACACCAGCCTGACGAATTCGTCAATAATCTCCGTAGGTCGGGGCCGACGAAGGTAGATGACATGTTGAAGTCCGCAGCTGCAGTGCTTTTCCTGCTGGCGTCCGCAGCCGTACCGGCCGTCAGCACACCGGCCGCACACGCCGATGTGTGTGGCAGTGTCGGCGGCCGGCACGTCAGTGCCGGTGGGTGCACGAACGTCGCCGGCGACGCCGCGATGGCCGCCGCCGCTCCGGAGGACGCGGCCGCCCAGGCTGCCGCGGGCCGGCCGCCGTGTTACACCCCGGCCGGGGTGCCCTACTACACACCGGGCGACTTGCCTTGTAACTGAGCTTCGCTGCGCCGAATGTGAAGTAGATCGCGAAGATTCAGCGAAATCTCGCCATCTACTTCACGTTCGACGTCGTTATGGTGAGTTCATGCATAAATCTCTGCAGCGTGCCGCCATCATCGCCGCGGCCGCCTTGGCGCCCATGGCCATCACCGCGGCGATCACCCCTGCCGTGAGTCACGCGGACTGCGACAACGGCACCTGGTGGGACCCGGTGCAGAACCGGTGCCAGGCGCCGCTGGTGCAGAACTGTCCCGGCGGCTGGTGGGACCCGAACATCAACAGCTGCCGGCCGCCGGTCTCGACGACGCCGCTCGACTGCCGCGACGGCGCCTGGTGGGACCCGATCAACAACATCTGCCGGCCGCCGGTGCTGCCTCCGCAGTAGCAGGTCCCGTCAGACCAGGTAGTACAGCTCCCCGGCGCTGCTGACGCCACCGGGGACCAGCCGCGACTCCGCGTAGCGGACCGCCTTGAGCGTTGCCGAGAACTCCTTCTCTCCTTCGGGGAAGATACGTTCGTCCGGGAACCACTTTCGCAGCCCGACGTTGCCCAGGACGTCCAGAGTGTCGGGCCGAACGCCGGCCAGCAGGACTGTGATGCCCAGCTCGGTCAGGTCATGCAGGAACCGCTCGATACGCTCGATACCGACCGCGTCAGGATTGCGGGCCCGTTTGAGACGGAGCACCACGAATTGGGTGCCTTCGGCCTTGACCCGCTCGGTGAGCGCGTCCAATGCGTGCTCGATTTCCGGTGCGGCACCGAAGAACAACTCTCCTTCGATGTCGTAGATCAGCACCGCCGGATTGTCCGGCTCGTCGCCGACCCGTTCCCGGACGACTCGTTCCGGGGTGACCACGAGCTCGGCGATCTTGAGCTTGGAGGCCCGTGGGACGAACAGCAGGATCGACAGCAGCACGCCGAGCAGCACCGCCTTGTCCAGATCGATGACCACGCCGGTGATTGCCGTGACGATCACCAACCCGGCGTCGTAGCGAGATGCCCTGACCGTGTGCACCAGTCGTTGGAAATCGACCAGGCGAACCGCGGTCACCAGCAGCAGGCCGGCCAGCGCCGCCTTCGGAATGTAACTCAGCAGCGGCGCGAACAGCAGCAGTGCGCCGGCGACCGCCACCGACGCGATGACGCCGGAAAACCTGGTGGCCGCGCCGGCCTGGAAGTTGATCGCAGACCGTGACAACGAACCCGAACCGGGCAGGCTCTGGAAGAAGCCGCCGCTGAGGTTGGCCAACCCCTCCGCCAGAATCTGCCGGTTGTAGTCGATCTTCTGCTGCGTCTGGTGCGCAATGGCTTTCGCGATCGACAGCGCCTCGATCAAGCCGATGAAAGCTACCGCCAACGCGCCCTCCGACAGATGCGGCAGCCACTCCCAATGCACCACCGGAATGTGGAAGTCGGGCAGGCTGGCGGGAATCTTCCCGGTGATCGACACCGCGGTCTTGCCCCCGTGTCCGGGTGTCGACCAGCCCGAGAAGTAGGCGATCAGGGCCGCAATGACCAAGACGGCAAGCATGTCGATCTGCGGCCAGCCGTAGCGCTGCACCAACTTTCGGAGCACCACGGCTGCGACGACAGCTGTGCCGCTCAGTACCACGGCTCGATAGTTGATCGCGTCGCCGTGGAACAGCGTGAGGTAGGTGCGGTACAGCACCTGCATGTTGCCGTTGCCCCGGTCCTTGACGCCGAGCGCATTTCCCAACTGGCCCAAGGCAAGTAGGAACGCCGCTGCCGCCATGAACCCGACGATCACGGACTCGGAGATGTAGCGGGTCAGGTCACCCAGTTTGAACACCGCGATCAGGATCTGAATGGTGCCCACCAGCACCGCGAGCAGGAACAGCGCTTCGAACAGTTCGGTGCGGTTCTCGGGATCGATGAACGCCAATGAGCTGAACACCAGTAGCGAGATGGCGCTGGTGGGTCCGTTGATCAGGTGTGACGACGAACCGAATATCGACGCGATGAGCGTCACCACGATGGCCGAGAAGACGCCGTATTTGGGGTCGACGCCGGCGATCAGGGCGTAGGCCATGCCCTGCGGCAGCGCGATGGCGGCCACCGTCAGGCCGGCAATCAGATCGCGCCGGGCGAGGGTGCGGTCGTAGTTGTGTTTCAGGTTCGAAAGCAGGCTCACGATCCCACCACCGTTCGTTGCGCAGGAAGATGAATGGTGTCGACGATTCCGTTGTCGCCGAAGAACTTTTCGGCGGCGTCATCCCAGTCCTTGGCGATCGCGGACACCGGGAACAGCGAGATGTCCGGCAACTTGGCCCGATACTTGGCCTGGATCTGCGGGTTGATCGAGCGGTAACCGTACTGCGCAATGACGTCTTGGGCAGGGTCGGTGAACAGGTAGTTCAGGTAGGCCTTCGCGTAGGCCTCGGTCTTCTTGCCGGCCACGTTCGCATCTACCCAGGCCACCGCAGGTTCGGCCTTGATGCTCACTGGTGGATACACGATCTGCAGCTCGTTGGGTGCCGCAGCCACTTCCCGGATGGCTTCGTTCTCCCACGTCAGGTGCACATCGCCGATCTTCTGCACGGCGAAGCTGGTGGCCGCGCCGCGCGCGCCCTCATCGGCGACGGCGACGTGCTTGAACAACGCCGCCAGGTAGTCGTGGGCCGCCGCCTCGGAGCCACCGCGGGTCGTCACCGAACCCCACCCGGCGAGCACGCTGAGCTTGCCGTTGCCCGACGTGCGCGGGTCCGGGGTCACCACCGAGACATCGCCCTTGACCAGATCGGGCCAGTCATGAACGTTCTTCGGGTTGTCCTTGCGGACCACGAACACGATGGTCGACGTATAGGGGACCGAGTTGTTGGGTAGCCGGTGCTGCCAGTCCTTGGCGATCAGCCCGCGCTTGGCGAGCTTGTCGACGTCACTGACCAAGGCCAGTGAGACCACACCGGCTTTCGACGTGCCGTCGATGACGTTGCGCGCCTGCCGGCCGGATCCGCCGTGCGACTGCGCGATGTCGACGGTGACGCCGGACTGCTTGCGGTACTGCGCGATGAACTGCGGGTCCAGCGCCGCGTACAGCTCGCGCGTCGGGTCGTACGACACGTTCAGCAGTGCATCCGGCGATGAACCGTGAATGTTCTTGAACCCGATCAGAACTCCGGCCACCGCGATGGCGACGACGCCGACCACACCGAGCGGGGATATGTGTTTTCTGCTCATCGCCACCTCTGTTCACTACGGAAGATCGACGTTAGGCAGCAGGACGCGCCGGGGCAGCGGTCTGGATCAGCGCGATCGGATCTCCCGTAGCCTGATGGCCGATGAACCACACACGGCTCACCATGTCTGCTACCGCTGCGCTGGCGGTCGCGCTGCTCGCGGGCTGCGACAGCACCACCCCCGGCAGCCCGAAGTCGGGACTACCCGCGGGCGAATCGTCTGCCGTGAGCACCCCGACACCATCCGAGAAGGCCATCCGCCCGGTGCCGGTCAGCCCGATCCCGGCACCGAGCGCCGCGCCGCCTACCGCGCAGGCCCTTGCTCCGCAGAACGGCTACGTCTTCGTCGCGACGAAGTCCGGCCAGACCCGGTGCCAGCTCAACACTGACGCGGTCGATTGCGAGTCGGCCTTCGCCAACGCCCCGACGATCGATGGGGAGACCGCGCGCGGCGTCCGGGTCACCGCTGCCGGCAAATTGTCTTGGGGGGTGGGCAATCTCGGGGCCATCCCGACGGTCACCCTCGACTACCAGACGTACTCGGCGGTGGGCTGGACCATCCTCGCCGGAGCCGAAGGCACCCGGTTCACCAATGCCGGTACCGGCCACGGGATGTTCGTCTCGACCGCGGGCGTGAAGGCGTTCTGATTTCATTAGGCTAGGTGGCATGGACTTCCGGGTATTCGTCGAACCGCAGCAGGGTGCCACCTACGCCGACCAGCTTGCCGTGGCGCAGGCCGCCGAAAGCCTCGACTACTCGGCGTTTTTCCGGTCCGACCATTACCTGGCCATGGCCGGTGACGGGCTGCCCGGCCCCACCGATTCGTGGGTGACACTCGGCGGCATCGCCCGCGAGACCAGCACCATCCGGTTGGGCACCATGGTCACCTCGGCGACGTTCCGGCATCCCGGCCCGCTCGCCATCGCCGTCGCGCAGGTCGACGAAATGAGCGGTGGCCGTGTGGAATTGGGCCTGGGCGCCGGCTGGTTCGCCGAGGAGCACGAGGCCTACGCCATTCCGTTCCCGCCGCTGGGCGAGCGCTTCGACCGGCTCGACGAGCAGCTGCAGATCCTCACCGGCTTCTGGGACACCCCGGTCGGCGAACACTTCGACTTCGCCGGAAAGCACTACACCGTCAAGAACTCCCCGGCCCTCCCGAAGCCGGCGCAGGCCCACCCGCCGGTGATCATCGGTGGCGGCGGCGCCAAGCGGACCCCGGCGTTGGCCGCGCGGTTCGCGTCCGAGTTCAACATTCCGTTCGTCGATATCGACACGCTCACCACCCAGTTCGGCCGGGTGCGGGCGGCCGTGGCAGCAGCGGGCCGGGCACCCGAAAGCATCACGTACTCGGCAGCTTTCGTGCTGTGCGCGGGCAAAGACGATGCGGAGATCGCCCGCCGGGCCGCCGCCATCGGCCGCGAGGTCGACGAGATGCGCAGCAACTCCCCCACGGTCGGCACCCCGGCCGAGATCGTCGACAAGCTGGCGCCGTTCGTCGCCGCCGGGGTCGAGCGCATCTACCTTCAGGTGCTGGACATGGCTGACCTCGACCACATCGACTTCTTCAGCACGGAAGTCATTCCACAGCTACGCTGACCGGCCATGACCGAGCGGCCGTGGCACGAGCGCACCCCGCACGTCGTCGGCGCCAGCATCGCGGCGGTCGCCGCGATCGCGCTGCTGTATTTCGCGGGGTCATGGCTGACGCGGCACTACAACCAGCCGCAGCCCCCGCCGGTGCCCGTCATCGTGGACGACTCGAGTCACTCGGCCACGACCACAACGGCGACGGCCTCCCCGACGTCGACCAGCTACCCGTCGACGACGCCGACGACCACCGACATCGACCTGCCGCTCACGACTGACACGACGTCGACCACGACCGCGCCGTCGGGCGACAGCACGACCACCCGCCGCACCCCGACACCAACGACGTCGACGTCGATCACCCAGTCCCGGCGCACCCACCCGACGGGGCCGCGCCCGCACTAGTGCGTGAAGAACTCGATCATCAGGACCTGGAGTTCACCGACGCAGCCACCGAGGATGGCGCCGATGGCGATCATCAACGGCTCGTCGTCCTTGAACACCGGCCGCAGAATCGACTCGTACTCCTCGTTGGAGAGCTGATTCATCTTCTCGACGATCGTGCGCTCGAGGTCGATCTGGCTCATGGCGTAGTCCTGCGCGTCCAGCAGCGTGTCCGGCAGCCGCTCGACCACCAGGTCGACGATCTTGTCCTTCAGCGCGTTGTACTTCGACGTGCCGACCGCGAACTTCACGACGGTGCCGGTCAACCCGCCGACCTCGCTGTCGATGGCGGCCTCGACCTCGCGCGCGATCATCGCGAACAGCTTGTCGGCGCCCGGACCCTTGAGGATGCCGTCGAAGAGGATGTCGGGGGCGAACAGGTCCTCGGAGAGGATGCGGGCATAGTCCGCGGTGATCTTCTCCCGCTGGGCGTGCAACAGCCCCTGGAACTTGATGAAGCCCAGGTACTTCGTCGGCTTGACCGGACGGAACAGCATGTTCAGCGCGATGTAGTCGCTGACCAGACCGATACCGAAACCGAACGCCGGCATGATCCACGGCAGTTTGAAAATGGCCCAGACGAACATCTGCGCGGTGCCGATGATCAAACCGAAGTAGATGCCACTGCGCCGCACGAACGCCATGGCGTCGTCGCTCAGGCCGCGCATCAGCTTGTTGAGCTTCTCCTTGTTGCGCACCAGCGTGGTGACCGAGAGGAACTGCAGGTCGACGAACCGGCTCAGGTCCGACTGCATCTCGTTCAGCATCTTCTCGGTGATGCGCGGGGCCTGCGAGTGAATGCGGTTCAGGATGGCCTGCCGCCCGGCCTCGGGCAACGAATTCCACAGGCCCGGGCGGATCTCTTCGGCGACGTCGCGGGCGATGTCGTTGATCGACGCCGCCAGGGGTTCGCGCAACGCCTCGACGGCCTCTTTGGCGTCGATCCGGGACAACAGCTCCTCGGGTTTGAGCAGGTTCGCGGTGAGCAGCTCGATGGTTGTGGAGCCGACCTTGCCGGCGCGCCGCGGGATGATGCCCTGCCAGCCGATGGGACCGATGCCCTTGAACTCCAGCGGCCGGTAGATCATCTCCATCGCGACGATCTTGGTGCTCCAGCCGACGAACGCGGCCACCAGCGGCATGGAGAAGTAGATGATCCAGTGCTCGCGGAAGTCGAGAAGGATCTCGGTCAAAGACATCAGTGCCACCCGTCTTGGTTGTCCTCCGCGGTGGCGGCGGCCCACAGCGATCGGCCCAGCGGCGACAACGTCAACGTCAGCTTCTCCACCTTGGCGGGCAGCGGACCCTTCGACGCGGCCTTGATCGCGTTGAGGACGATGGTCTCAGCCATCAACACCTCATACTCGGTTTTCAGCGCAGAATCCTCCGGCCCGATCTCCACGAGGCGCAGCGCCAGCAAATGCCCGACGTACTGCGGCGTCATCTGCGGGAGCGCGACGTTCGCGGTCCGGCCGACCAGTGCCGCGTTCTCCAGCACCGCCTTGCGGGTCCGGTCGAACACGTTCACCAAGGGAGAGACGGAGCCGTCGGACAGCGCTCCGACGATGCGGGCCTCGTCGGCGACCAACTGATCGAGCAGGTGGTGGTACAGCTCGGTCTGGCTGCCGGCGGTGTTCTGGTCGAGCGCCCGATTCAGCAGCTGGCTCATCTTGGAGTTGAGCGAGTCGTCGCTGTCTGCCTGTTTGGACGTATCGCCCGCCGAGACGACGTCGTCGTCGCCTTCTTCCGGTTCCAGTTCGTTGAGGCCTTTACGCAGCGCGCCGACGATCTGCTGTTCGGTCCAGCTGTAGACGTCGAGCCCGAGTCGAGCGGCGTCGACCGCGCGTCCTACCAGTCCAAAGGGGTCAAACGATTGAGCCACCCGCAAACGGTAGCTGCGCGGAGTACCAAATGGCGAACGATCTCGAATATCTCACCTTCCCTGCGCCGCGTAGTCGGCGACCAGGGCCTCGGCACTGCGCACAGCGGCCTTGCAAGCGCGTGCGGTGAAGGGGTCGTTGAGCGGATGATCGGCCCGTCGGCGCCACCGCTGCACCGCCGCGAACGCCGCCCGCGGGCCGTCATACGGTGCATCGTTGCTCAACCCCAGCCGGCTCGCCGCGTCGGTGCCCGACCCACCGATGATGCGGCGCAGTGAGGCCATCTCATCGGAGTTCAATGTGGTTGGACGGGAACGCAGTTGACCGAGCAGGCGCAGCTCTTCGAAGGCGTGGGTATCGGCCAGCAGCGGATCGATGTCGGCCAGGATGAACGGCGTCGCGTAGATGGGATTGGCTTCCACGAAGCGGCGCAGCGAGCGCAGCGCCGTGTGCGCCTTGAGCATGTCGGCGCGCTGCGCGAACTGCTGGTCGATGACGTCGCGCAGGGACACCAACCCGCTGCGTTCCAGCAGCTCGTCAGCCAGCCCTTGCGAGTCGGTGACGCCGGCGCGCAGCACCGCGATCGCGATCCGGATGCCGAACATGCCGAACCGGTCCAGCAGCGCGGCCCGGGTGATGGCGTCCACCGGCAGCGAATCATCCTGTCGGGCGAAACGATCCGCCGACAGCATGGCCTTGGTCAGGGCGGTGGCGCCGTCACCGTCCAGGGCAGCCAGCTTCTGCAGTGCCGTGAACTCACTCTGCTGCAACGTGCGCGCGGTCAGCGCCAGTAGCCCCGATACCGGGACGACGGCCTGGCAGACTCCGGTCCGGTCCAGCTCCGTTGTGAACCGGGTGGCCACCTCACGGGCCGACATCATCGCGTCGATGCGTCCGGCCCCGATCTCGTCGGCGCGCGAGGCCACCCCGATGACGCCAAGGGCACCCGAGCCGCTGCCGACGAGTTCGCCGATCTGCTTGAGCAGCGCGATGTCTGGCGCGTTGAGGGTGCGTAGCAGGAACACGACGGCGTCCACGCGCGGGACGCCGTCCCGCGGCACCAGCAGTTGCAGCGTCCGGTCGGACACGTCACGCGACAGCGACGATGTGCCCGGGGTGTCGATGATGGTGGTGTGTTCCAATTCGACTGCGGGCCACTGCACGTCGAGGTCGACGATGTCTCCCACGTTGGCGGCGCCCTGCGCCCCGGAGTACCTCGCGAGGTCGAACGTCAGGCCGTCGGCACGGGTGATCGGCACGTCGGTGCGGCGGCCGTCCCGATGGTTCGCGGTGACGCGGGGCGCCGTGCCGTGCCGGAACCAGGTGACCAGGCGGGTGGCCTCGGTGGCGTCGGTGGGCGCAATCTCCTCGCCCACAAGCGCATTCACCAGTGTCGATTTGCCGGACTTGAGGGTGCCGGCCAAGGCGATCCGGATGGGCTGATCGAGCCGACGGGCGATCCAGTCCAGTTCGGCCAGGGCCTGCGGCCGGTGCTGGAAAACGGGGTCGGATCGGTAGGCAGAGGTGACGCCGCCCAGGATGGCGCGGACGCGGGCGCTGGTGCTCACTGGGCCAGCGACGGCGTCAGTTTCACCGCATTGTCGAGGACCTGGCGCAGAATGTTCAACTGCCGCTCCAGTTCCCGCACGCGGTTGTCGCGCTCGCCCGCCTCGATCTGCGCTGAGGCGAGCATCGCCTGCAGCGATTCGTTGAGCGATCGGGTGGTCTGGTTGGCGATGCCACGGTAGTGATCACGCAAGTGGCGCTGGATGTTTCGCAGCCGGTCGCGCGACTCTTTACCGACGGCGAACGACACGTCATCGACGAACCGGCGGACGTTCATCTTCGCCTCGCCGCGCACGCGCAGCATCCGGTTCTCCATGTCTTCCTTGTATGCCTTGCGGCCCAGCACAAGTCCGGCACCCAGCGACAGCGGGTTGAACATGCCCAGCCCGGCGAACGAGGTCAGCATGCCGAACATCAGCACACCACCATACGACCCGCGCATCCCGGTGATCACCTTGTGCCCGGCCCTGATCGGCTCGGACTCCAGCCGCGCCACGGGGTTGAACTCGCCCAGGCCGGCGCCCATGTCGCGGGCCCTGACCTCGGCCAATTCCACCGAGTCCAGCCCGGCCTGGACGAAGTTGCGGGCCACCTCGGCGGCCAGCGCCTCGGCGCGTTGGTGGGCCCAGACGAAGTTGTCGCCGACGGCGGTGGCGACCACGTTCTCCAACTCGGCGCCGATCTCGGCCCAGTGCTGGGTGGGATCGCAGCCGTCGATGATGCGCTCGGTGTGCGAGGTGATGTTGCGGAACCGGTTGCGCAGGTCGTGGTCGACGTCGGCGGTCAGGTCGGCGATACCGTCGTTGAGCACCTGCTGCCACAATGCGGTCTGCTGCAACGCCTCCTGCGCTTCGTCCTTCTTGCGCTCCAGCTCGGCTTTGATCCGCTCGATCTTGTCGGGGTCGTTGATCGCGGCCAGCTCGGTGGACAACGCCAGCGTGAGATGCTCGGCGGCCGCATGGATTTCGGTGACGACCTCGTCCTTGATCCGGTCGTTTTCACGGCTCAGCACCTTGTCGGTGAGGAACTTGATGATCGCCGGGAAGTTGGACTCGTCGTTGAGTTCCTTGTCACCCAGGGCCAGCGCGTGGGTGCGCAGCGCCGAAGAAACGGGAGTCACCGGGAGCGACAAGCGCGCCCGCTGCAGGTGCGCATCGTTGGCCGCGACGATCTCCCGCCAATGCGGGTACAGGTCGGTCTTGGTGGCGACAATCGTTGCCACCGGACAGATTTCGACGGCCTGGCGGATGAACGTGAGTTCGGGGGCGGTGAACTCCTGGCTGGTGTCGCTGACCATCAGGAGGGCATCGGCGTCGGGCAGCAGTCCCAGCGTCGCCGACAGGTGGGGCTGTCCCAGCCCGCCCACACCGGGGGTGTCGACGAAGGTGAGTCCGCCTTTGAGCATCGGGCTCGGCGCCGCGACCTCGACGCGCAGCACCTGACGGCCTTGCGCTTGCGGAGCCTGACGCAGATCGGTCGACAGCTGGTTGGGCGGGATGGCGACGACGGACGGATCGCCGCCTTCCTGGGGCGAGGCCAGCACGAGTTCCGCGGCCGCCGCGTCGCCGTAGTGCACGACGGTGGTGAGCACGGTGCTCTCGTCGTCGCCGACCCGCGCGACCGGCATGTTCAGCAGCGAGTTCAGCAACTGGCTCTTGCCCTGCTTGAGCTGGCCGGCGATGACCACCCGGATCTGTGGATCGCTGATCCGGGTCTTGGCCGCCAGCAACCGCTGCGCCAGGTCGTCGCGGTCGCTGAGGCCCGCGATCCGGCTGGTGTGGTCGATCAACTCGACGATCACCGCGACCGGGCGCGGATTCGCCTCGTTCGGTTGCGTCACTGGGCTCTCCTCGACTGCATTCTCGCTGACTAACGGTATGCGCAAACGACCGGCGGGGCCTGTAAGTGGCCCCGCCGGAACGGTTTGTCGCGATCGATCAGTGCATGTGCGGATCGATGTGGGTGTTGTGGCTCATGTCGGTGGTGGTGTGGGTTTCGACCGGTGCGTAGGTGTTCATGCTGGCCTCGTGCACCGAGTTGTCGGCGACCGTGCTGTGCACGGAGTTGTCGGCGGTCAGATCGGTGTGGGTGGTGTTCCCGCTGCCGATGTTGGTGTGGGTGCTGTTGCCGCTACCGATGCTGGTGTTGGCCGTGTTCCCGCTGTTCAGGCTGGTGTTCACCGTCGAGGAGTGCGACGAGTCGTCGATGACGCTCTTGTTGCCGCTGCCCAGGTCGCCACCGACCGTGGTCTGGCTGCCACCGACGTGCGTCGACGTGGTGTTGCCGTCGTTGATGACGATGTTGCCACCGCTGCCGCCGCTGCCCGCGTTGGCGTGGCCGCCACCGATCAGGCCGCCGCCGGCGCTGGCGCTGCCGCCGTTGCCGCCACCGGTGTTGACGTCGCTGATGACCGGGCCGTGGTTACCGGCGATGACGTTGCCGCCCGCGGTGGTCGAGCTGTCGCTCGCGTGGTTGCCGGTGCCGACGATCACCGGGGAGTGGCTGCCGGTGAGGATGTCGCCGTTGGTGACGGTGTTGCCGTCGCCCTGCACCGCGCCCTTGCCGCTGGCGATGTCGCCGTGGTTGTTGCCCGCGATGTTGACGCCGCCGTCGCCCTGCTGGACGTGGCTGCCGCCGAGGGTGATGTCACCGAAGCCCAGGTTGAAGGCACCCTGCTGGGCGTTGGCACCGGCGTGCTGGTCGGGGCTCAGCACCGGGATGTCGTTGCCGCTGGCGATCGGCACGTTGTTGTGGCTCGCGAAGTCGGTCTGGTTGCGGCTGGCGAACTCGGTCTGCGGGGCGAATGCGGTCTGCGGGGAGAACGGCGAGGACATGCTGTAGTAGTCCGAGACCGCGTTCTGCAGGCCGACGACCGGGTCGCCGCCACCGAGCACCACACCGGCCGGGACGGCGCTGGCGGCGACTGCGGCGATCTGCGCGGAGGTGACACCGGCCAGGCCGGCGTCGCGCATGGTCTGCTCGGGGTTCGCGACGAACGAGCTCGCGACGGTGGGGAAGCGGAACAGGTCGATGATGAATTCGATCAGGCTGGTCATTGGAGTCCCTTTCGTTGGGGTGTTGCTCTTGAAGTTTTCTCGCCGGCTGTCCGGCGAACTGAGAACAACGTTAGGGGCCGTCAAGGGCTCTGCAAACGGGGCAACCACCCCTACCCCCAACGGAACGTAGTGGGGTGTCGCCACTCCCCCAATTAGGGGATTAGGGGATAACTAGGGTGTTTGCTGAGTATGCGGTGAGAAAACGCAAAACGCCGGTGGCCACAGTGGCCACCGGCGTTTGTCGGGTGTGAGCTGGTCAGCTGAAGAAGTCGAAGCCCTGATGGTGCTCGATGCCGGCCGACGGGTCTGCGGTGTCGATCGGATGCCAATCGAGCGCGCCAGGATCCGACAGCTGCCCGGAGTCGACGACCGGCACATCGTCGTGCAGGCCCAGGTCGTCGGACACGGCCAGGTCCGGCACGGTGTCGTGGACCGGCAGGCCCGGTCCGCCGTCGAATCCACCCAGGTCAGGATCAGAAATCACGTGCGGGGACACGACCGTCGGCACGTGGGTGTTGACGGCGTCGAAGGCGTCGAAGGCCGCGGTGGCAGCACCACTGGTCCATACGTTGACGCCCGGATCGTCGAACCCGACGGTCGGTACACCACCGGCCATGGACGACACCGTCCCCAGGGACTCGGACACCACCGGGATCAGGTGCGCGACGTCCGCCGTGGTGACGCCGCTGAGGTTGGCGTCGGCGATGGCACCGGCGGGGTCGGCGGCGTAGTGGGCTGCCACGTCGGGATCGCGGACCACCGACATGACGAAATCCAGTAGCGGATTTGCCACGGCACCTACTCCTTCCGTCGATTCGACATTTCGGGTCTCACACCAGGTAGACCCCTCGATAACTATTTTGATGCTATCGCCGATATAGCTCCTGGAGATCGGTGCTGACCCCAGCACCCGACACCTCCTGTTAGGGGCACTCCCATTAGGGATTCACCAATCGTTAGGGGATTGTGTCCCGCCCCCAGGCCGCCAGCGCATAGGGTGGCCACAGTTCGAGAGCGCGTCAAAGGAGTGGACTTCATGAGCAACGGGCTCGGTTTGTCGATCGGCCAGACCAACCTGGTGGCGGTGCCGGCCGGGCGACCGCCGGTGAGCCGTCGCGCCATCCTGGCCCTGTACCCGGATCGGCCCGCTGAAGTCGGCATCCCCACGCAGTCCGGCGGCCTGGTGCTGACCGGGTTCGTGGAGCGGGTCGGCGACCCGATCCCGCTGATCGCCCCGGACGGCTCGGCGCATCGCGGTGAAGCCGTCCTGGCCGAGGCCCTCGACTCCATGGCCCGCACCGCGGGCGGCGGCGCCCCGATCGTCATCGCCGCGCCCGCGCACTGGGGCATGTCCACCATCGGCGCACTCTCCGCGGCGCTGCGCGGCAAGCCCGGCCTGGCGGCCGCACCGGTGGTCTCCGACGCGGCCGCAGCCCTGGCCGGCCTCAAGGCCGGGTCCGGGCTGCCCGATCACGGTGTGGTGGCGCTCTGCGATTTCGGTGGCAGCGGCACCAGCGTCACCATCGCCGACGCCGCGACCCTGAGCCAGATCGGCGAGACCGTGCGCTACCCAGAGTTCTCCGGTGACCTGGTGGATCAGGCGCTGCTGAACCACGTCATCGCCGGCATCACCGAGTCGGCCGACGCCGACCCAGCCGGTACCGCGGCGGTCGGCTCGTTGTCCCAGCTGCGCGACCAGTGCCGGCAGGCCAAGGAGCGGCTGTCGTCCGAGACCGCGACGTCGGTCAACGCCAACCTGCCCGGCTTCGCGTCGGCCCTGCGCATCACCCGCCCGGAGCTGGAGCGGCTGCTCGAACCGGCCCTGGCGGGGCTGCTCGCCGTGGTCCAGGAAACCCTGCAGCGCAACCAGATTCCGGCCGGTGTCCTGACCTCCCTGGCGACCGTCGGCGGCGGTGCCTCGATTCCGATTGTCACCCAACGGCTTTCGGAGTATTTCCGGGTTCCGGTGGTGACCTCGCCGCAACCCGCGCTGACCGCGGCCGCCGGTGCCCCCCTGGTGGACCCGAGCACCATGAGCGCCGATGCACCGACGGGCATGGCTCCCACCATGGGCTGGGCGGCCGGCCCCGCGGGCTGGTCGGGTGGCCCCGCAACCATGGCCGCTCCGGTGCCGCCCGCGGACGCGAACCCGTCCTCGACCGTCGGGCCGTCCCTGGCCTGGTCTGACGACGAAGAGCCCGGTGCCGCGGTAGGTCTCCCGGACGACGGTGTCGAGCCCTACTCGGGCGGCGAATACCCGTCGGATTTCGCGACCGGCTACGCCGACGGCACCACCGCCCGGCCGGCGATGGACTTCGCGCATGAAGAAGAGGACAACCTGCCCGACGTGGCGCCGATGCCCTGGTACCGGCGCCCACCGCTGCTCTTCGGCGCGGCCGCGGCGGCGTTCCTGGTCGCCGGCGGCAGCTGGGCCGCGGTGGGGCTCACCAGCAATGACACCCCGTCCGGTCCGGTGACCGTCGACGTCACGACCACCATCACCGGCCCCGACGGCTCCATCACCACGAGCACCTACAAGGCCACGAAGTCCGTTGTGACGCAGACGAATCAGAATGGCCAGGTGGAGACGTCGACGGTGACCAACCCGGTCACCACCACTGACACACCGACCACCACGACCACCACCGATCCGTCGACCACGAGTTCGACGACCAGCTCGACGACCACCACCACCACGACTACGACGACCACCACCACCACGCCGACGACCACCACCACGACCACCACGACGCAGCCGCCCACCACGACCACCACCCAGCCGCCGACGACAACGACGCAACCGCCGACGACCACGCAGCCGCCCACCACCACGCAGCCGCCGCCGACGACGACGAAGCCGCCGACGACGCAGCCCAGCACGCAGACGCCCACGGCTGCGCCGACGACGCAGGCGCCGACCACGCAGGCCCCGGTGGAGCAAGCCCCCAAGACGGCCTCGGCATCGGTGGAAACCGGGTCGGCGCCGACAGCGTCGGTGGCCACCGCGTCAGCACCGATCACCGCGCAACCCTCGGCTTCGACCAGCCAATGACCGCGGCAGCCGGCACGTCGCTGGTGCTCGGCGGAATCGGCAGCGGCAAGACCACCGCGCTGGAAGCGGTGCGAAAGACGTTGCGGGCCAACGGCACGACGATGCTCGCTCGGGTACCGAAGTCCGGTGAAGCACCGGACGCGGCCATCGTCATCGACGACGCCCAGCTGCTCTCCCCGGCAGAACTGGATGTGCTGACCGAGCTGGCCGGCGATCCGGGCCGCACCGTGGTGGTCAGCGCCGAGCCGCTCGCGCATGAGCGCGCGCTCAACGCCCTCACCACCACGCTGAGCCGGCAGCATCCGCCGATTCAGCTGGCGCCGATGACGCCCCGCGACATCAACGAGGCGCTGGCCCGCGCCGGCGTCTCCGGCGCCCAGGTGCCCGGGCTGATCGCCGGCACCGGAGGCATCCCGCTGCTGGTGTATTCGGCGCTGTCCGCCCTGGCCGCGGGCGGCGATCCGGTCCGGGCCGCGTCTGTCGCGTTGAGCGAGCGGTTGCGCCGGCTGGACGAGCACCTGCTGGACACGTTGTTGTTGTGTTCGCTCAGCCCCGAACTGGGGGCCGACGACATCGCCGCCGCCCTGCAACTGCCCGGCGACGCGGCAGCGGTGCTGATGGACCGGGCCCGCGCGACTGGCCTGCTGTCCGCGGCGCTGCACCCGCGGTTCACCGACACGCTGCACCGGTGCCTCACCCGCCTGGTCGGCGCCGCGCGGCATCGCGAGACCGAGTCTCGGCTGCTGCGTTCACAGATCGAATCATCCACGCTGTCAACCGAATTGGCACTGAAGTTGGCGGAGCACGGCGCGGTCGACGACCTGCTGGCGGCAGACCTGATCCACCGCGCCGCGACCGCCGAGCCCCGGCAGGCAGCTCGCCTGTACCGCGCCGCGGCCCGCGCCGGCACCGCCCCGGCGGACGTCCACCTCGCTGATGCGCTGGCCGTGACCGGCGACTGCACCACCGCAGGCACCTTGGCCGACGAGCTGCTCACCGCGGCAGACGCGGGCGTCCGCGCCCAGGCCGTGCGCATCGCGGCCAGCGTCGCCATGCACGACGGTGCCGCCGCGCATGCCGCGGACCTGTTCCGGTGGCTCGGCCCTGATCCCGACCCGTTCGTCGCTGCCGCGGGTGCCGTGGTCGGTGTCGCCACGGCCGACGCGGAGCTGGCCCGGTCTTGTCTGCAGGCCGAAAACTCCATGCCACCAACGTCTTCCGCGCGTGCGGCGCGGGGCATGGCGGAGGGCCTGCTGCTGACGCTCGACCAGCCGTTCGCCGTGGCGATGGCGCGCCTGACGCAGGCCGTCGGATCCACCAACGGTGTCCACTCCGTCGCACCCGACAGCCCCGCCGCGCTGCTGAGCCTCGTCGCGCTGCACGGCGGCGACGCCGTCCGCGCGCGCAGCGTCATCGGCCGGGCGGTCCGGACCGGCACCGACCAGGGGTTCTCCGGTCTTCGTCACCGACTGCTGCTCGGCTGGATCCGGATGCTCGACGGCCAACTCGATTCCGCGGTCCCGGCATTGGGCACAGCCGAGATTGCCGACCTGCACCGCCGCGACGCCTTGTGGTTCAGCGCGCTGCAGACTGCCGTCGCACGGCGCAGCGGCGACACCGGCGCCTTGCAGAAACACTGGTACACGGCCATGGAGGTGCTGGCCGAATACTCGCTGGACCTGTTCGCGCTGCTGCCGCTGGGCGAGTTGTGGGTGGCCGCGGCCCGGCTGCAGCAGGTCGATCAGCTGCGCCAGCCCCTGGCCGAGGCGTTCGGGCTGCTGCGGGCCGCCGGCAATCCGGCACTGTGGTCGGTTCCGCTGCACTGGGCGGGCGTGCACGCCGGCATCCTGGCCAACGCGCCCGAGGCCGTCGCCCCGCACGGGCAGGCGCTGGCCGCGGCCAGCCGGGCCGAGGGCGCGCACGGCGCGTACGCCACCGCGCTGGCCGGCGCCGGTCGTGCCTGGCTGCGGGTGCTGGCCGACGGCGTCGACGCCGCGGAGGTGACGACGGCCGCCCGCGGGCTGGCCCGCTTCGGGTTGACGTGGGATGCCACGCGCCTGGCCAGTCAGGCGGCGTTGCATTCGGCGGACGGCCGGATCTCGGGTGCCATGTTGCAGCTGGCGCGTGACCTCAAGCAGGACGCAGCCCTCGAGGCCGCAGCCGACCCCGTCGAGCCTGCGGCCCCGGCTATTCCGCGTCCGAACGCAGATGTGCGCAACACCACACCACCTCCTGCCTCGGGCGACGCTCGGGCCACATCCGCCGCAACACCGGCCTGGACCCGGTTGTCCGACCGTGAACGCGAAGTCGCCGAGCTGGTGCTGCAGGGCATGCCCTACCGCGACATCGGGGCTCGTCTACTGATCTCAGCGAAGACCGTCGAACACCATGTCGCCCGCATTCGCCGCAGGTTGGGGGCCGAATCACGGTCGGAGATGTTGTCGATGCTGCGCGCGCTGCTCGTCGAAAGGGCCTGACGCCGGGCCTTATATATAGGGCCGCGAAGCGCGCGCCCGGCGAACGCCGGTTCATGGCAAAAAGCCGGCCCGAACCCGCAGCTCAAGTTAGGACAGCCTTGCTAGCGTCCGTTCTACCCAGGATGCGACTATGAGCAGGCATCTAGCTTAAGTTACCGATCAGTAACCTCAACAAGTTACCGGTTGGTAGCTACATATTTGGGAGAGGCGCGGTGGAGAATCTCGAACACACGCTCGACGTGGCCAGACTGGTCATCGGGCTGTTGGCAACGGTCATCGTCCTGGGGTTCGCCGCCAAGCGCGTCCTGTGGCTGACCAAGCTGATCAGCTCCGGGCAGAAGCTCGGCGACGAACGTGGCCGCAAGGACGATCTCGTCCGCCGGTTCCTCAACCAGAACAAGGAAGTCTTCGCCCAGTCGAAGCTCCTGAAATGGTCGATCCCCGGCATCGCGCACTTCTTCACCATGTGGGGCTTCTTCGTCCTGGCATCGGTCTACCTGGAAGCCTATGGCGTCCTGTTCGATCCGAAGTTCGCCATCCCATTCGTCGGACACTGGGCCGTCCTGGGCTTCCTGCAGGACTTCTTCGCCTTGGCCGTGCTGGCCGGCATCATCGTCTTCGCCATCATCCGGTTGACCAAGAACCCCGACAACATCGGTCGTGAGTCGCGGTTCTACGGATCGCACAACGGTGGCGCGTGGGAGATCCTCATCATGATCTTCCTGGTCATCCTGACCTACGCGATCTTCCGCGGTGCCGCCGTCAACGTCCTCGGTGAGCACTTCCCGTACCAGAACGGCGCGTTCTTCTCCGACGGCATGGCCGCCCTGCTGGCCCCGCTGGGCCACACCGCCAACGTCTGGATCGAGACCATCGCACTGATGGGCCACATCGGCGTCATGCTGGTGTTCCTGCTGATCGTGCTGCACTCCAAGCACCTGCACATCGGTCTGGCCCCGATCAACGTCACCTTCAAGCGCCTGCCCGACGGCCTCGGCCCGCTGCTGCCCATGGAATACCAGGGCGAGAACATCGACTTCGACGATCCCGCCGAGGACGCGGTGTTCGGCCGCGGCAAGATCGAGGACTTCACTTGGAAGGGCAACCTCGACTTCTCCACCTGTACCGAGTGCGGTCGTTGCCAGTCGCAGTGCCCCGCGTGGAACACCGGAAAGCCGCTGTCTCCCAAGCTCGTCATCATGAACCTGCGCGACCACCTGTTCGCCAAGGCGCCGTACATCATCGAGGGCAAGCAGATTCCCGAAGAGGGCTCGGTCGACTTCGCCGCGCTGGGCGACAGCCTGCACGGCCACGGCGTCCCCGAGGACGGCTTCGCCCGCATCGAAGGTTCCGGCCCCGAGCAGGCGCTGCGCCCGCTGGTCGGCACTGCTGAGCAGGGCGGCGTCATCGACCCCGACGTGCTGTGGTCCTGCACCAACTGTGGCGCCTGCGTCGAGCAGTGCCCGGTGGACATCGAGCACATCGACCACATCGTCGACATGCGCCGCTACCAGGTCATGGTCGAGTCCGAGTTCCCCGGCGAGCTGGGTGTGCTGTTCAAGAACCTGGAGCTCAAGGGCAACCCCTGGGGCCAGAACGCCAAGGAACGCACCACCTGGATCGACGAGCTGGACTTCGACATCCCGGTCTACGGCCAGGACGTGGAGAGCTTCGACGGCTTCGAGTACCTCTTCTGGGTCGGCTGCGCCGGCGCCTACGAGGACCGCGCCAAGAAGACCACCAAGGCCGTCGCCGAGCTGCTCGCCACCGCGGGCGTGAAGTTCCTGGTGCTCGGCACCGGCGAGACCTGTACCGGTGACTCGGCCCGCCGCGCCGGTAACGAGTTCCTGTTCCAGCAGCTCGCCGCGCAGAACGTCGAGACCATCAACGAGCTGTTCGAGGGCGTCGACCCGGCCAAGCGCAAGATCGTCGTCACCTGCCCGCACTGCTTCAACACCATCGGTCGCGAGTACCCGCAGCTGGGCGCCAACTACACCGTCGTGCACCACACGCAGCTGCTGAACCGCCTGGTGCGGGACAAGAAGCTGATCCCGGTGTCGTCGACCAGCCAAGAGGTCACCTACCACGACCCCTGCTTCCTCGGTCGCCACAACAAGGAGTACGAGGCCCCGCGCGAGCTGGTCGGCGCTGCCGGCGCGAAGCTCACCGAAATGCCTCGCCACGCCGACCGCGGCCTCTGCTGTGGTGCCGGTGGTGCCCGCATGTGGATGGAAGAGCACATCGGCAAGCGCATCAACACCGAGCGCGCCGAAGAGGCCGTCGACACCGGCGCCTCGGCGATCGCGACCGGCTGCCCGTTCTGCCGCGTGATGATGAGCGACGGCGTCGACGACGTCGCCGCGACCCGCAGCATCGAAAAGACCGAGGTGCTCGACGTCGCTCAGCTGCTGCTGAACTCGCTGGACACCAGCAAGGTGACGCTGCCCGAGAAGGGCACGGCGGCAAAGGCTTCCGCTGCACTGGCCGAGAAGAAGGCCAAGGAAGCCCCGAAGCCGGCTCCGGCTCCGGAGCCTGTCGCTGAAGCCGCTCCCGCGGCCGAGGCACCTGCCGCCCCGGCCGCCGGTGGCGCAGCCGCCAAGCCGGTGACCGGTCTCGGCATGGCCGCCAAGCGTCCGGGCGCGAAGAAGGCTGCGGCTCCGGCTGCTCCGGCTGCTCCGGCTGCTGAAGCTCCGGCCGCGGCCGCCGCTCCGGCTGCCGGTCTGGGTCTGGCTGCCGGCGCCAAGCGTCCGGGTGCCAAGAAGGCCGCTGCTCCGGCAGCTGCCCCGGCTGCTCCCGCGGCTGCTGAGCCGCCATCGACCGCCACCGAGCCTGCCTCGACTGCGGTCGAACCGGCCCCGGCGGCCGAGGCCAAGCCGGAACCGCCGGTCGTCGGACTGGGCATGAAGCCGGGCGCACGGCGCCCCGGTAAGCGGTAACGCGAAGTACACCGCAATGGCCAGCTACGACCCGCCTCCAGGAGCGTCGTAGCTGGCCATTGGCATATGTGGCCCAGATCGCAGATGGGCAAAAGAATTCGACACCGATGAGAGCATGGAAACCGTGACCACCCACCAGGTACCAGCTGACCGCACATGGCATAGCGGCCACCCTCGTAACCAGCGGACGTTTGCGCAGTCGACCAAGCTGCAGGACGTCCTCTACGAGATCCGTGGCCCGGTACACGAGCAGGCCTCCCGGCTCGAGGCCGAGGGCCACCGGATCCTCAAGCTCAACATCGGTAACCCGGCGCCGTTCGGCTTCGAGGCGCCCGACGTGATCATGCGCGACATGATCGCCGCCCTGCCCCACGCCCAGGGCTACTCCGACTCCAAGGGCATCGTGTCCGCGCGCCGCGCGGTGGTCACGCGCTACGAACTGGTCGAGGGCTTCCCCCGGTTCGACGTCGACGACGTCTTCCTCGGCAACGGCGTCTCCGAGCTCATCACCATGACGCTGCAGGCGCTGCTCGACAACGGCGACCAGGTGCTGATCCCGGCCCCGGACTACCCGCTGTGGACCGCGTCGACGGCGCTGGCCGGCGGCACCCCGGTGCACTACCTGTGCGACGAGACGCAGGGCTGGAACCCCGACATCGCCGACCTGGAATCGAAGATCACCGACCGCACCAAGGCGATCGTCGTGATCAACCCGAACAACCCCACCGGCGCGGTGTACAGCCGCGAGACGCTGGAGTCGATCGCGAACCTGGCCCGCAAGCATCAGCTGCTGCTGCTGGCCGACGAAATCTACGACAAGATCCTCTACGACGAGGCCAAGCACATCCCGATGGCGTCGGTCGCGCCGGACATGCTGTGCCTGACGTTCAACGGCCTGTCCAAGGCGTACCGCGTCGCGGGCTACCGCTCCGGCTGGCTGGCCATCACCGGCCCCAAGGAGCACGCGTCCAGCTTCCTCGAGGGCATCAGCCTGCTGTCGAACATGCGGCTATGCCCGAATGTGCCTGCGCAGCATGCCATTCAGGTGGCGCTCGGTGGACACCAGAGCATCGAGGACCTGATCCTGCCCGGCGGCCGACTGCTCGAGCAGCGCGACGTCGCATGGAACAAGCTGAACGAGATTCCCGGCGTCTCCTGCGTCAAGCCCGAAGGCGCGCTGTACGCGTTCCCCCGGCTGGACCCCGAGGTGCACGAGATCCGGGACGACGAGCAGTTGGTCCTCGACCTACTACTGCAGGAGAAGATCCTGCTCACCCAGGGCACCGGATTCAATTGGCCCACACCGGATCACCTGCGCATCGTGACGCTGCCGTGGGCCCGGGACCTGTCCAACGCCATCGAGCGGCTGGGCAACTTCCTGGCGAGCTACCGCCAGTAATCTCTGGGATTTGTGCACGATTTTCCGCGGTGCGCGCGGAAAATCGTGCACAAATCACTGTTGCAAGCCGGCGATGAAGGTCCGCAGCAGCGCGACGAGAGTGTTTTCGAGTTCGGTGCCGGGTTCGGGCTGCTTATCGGAATCGATTGCGGCCCAACCCCATACCGAGCCGACGAAGGCATGGATCGCGGCCGTGAGCAACACCAGGCGCTGCCGGTCCAACGAGAGCCGGGGCTCGAGGGTCTCGCGTAGCCGGTCTTCGATGTCGCGCGCCTGACCGCGCACCGTCTCGGCCGCCTCAGGTGTCAGCCGGTTCATCAGCACCGGGGCGGCACTGATCAGGTCGCACAGCACCGGGTGCTGGGCCAGCGTGTGCGCCAAAGCCTTTGCCAGAGTGCGTCGTTCGTCTTGTAGCTGAGTGCGCAGGTCCTCCAGCCAACCCAGGTGCTCGTGGTACATCACCAAGAGCAGCAAGGCCTCCCGCGAACCCGCGTACCGCAGTACGCCCGACTTGGCCAAGCCAGCCGCGGCCGCGATCTCACCGAGCGTCAGCTCGCTGGCCCGGGTGTCGTCCAGCAGAGTGCGGGTCACCTGGGTCAGATGACGCACCCGATCCTCGCGCTGCTGCGGGCTGCGGGCCCGCGCAAAAGGCAGCGCCACTGCGGAATCCGACAAATCCATTGCTTAATGGAACACTGTTCCGTTAGCTTGGTCAACATGACACACCGCTACGAAGTCCTGGTCACCCGGCATACACAGGCCACGCCGAGCACGCTGTTCGACGTGGTGGCGGACGGATCTCGCTGGTCCGAGTGGGCGCGACCGCTGATCAACTATTCCGTCTGGGAGACCCGCGGACCGGCCGACGACGGCGGCGTCGGGGCCATCCGCGCCGTGGGGACACCGCGTTTTCCCGCCCGGGAGCAGACGACCATCCACGAGCCCGGGCACCGGCACGGGTACACCATCATCTCGAAGACCCCGGTGCGGAACTACCAGGCGCAGGTCACTTTCACCCCAGAGCAGGACGGCACCCGCATCGACTGGCACGGCACGTTCGAAAGCCGTTGGCGCGTCGTCGGTCTGGGCTACCGCGCCGTCGTGAAGTACGTGTTGACCACGCTGGCCACCAAACTGCTGATCGAAGCCGAGCGACGGGAAGCTCTCAGGCCGACCCCCTAGGCTGACTCGGGTGGCGCACTCCCATTCCCACTCGCACAGTTCCGGCCCGGCGCCGCTGAGCCCCCTGGCGGCGAAGATCGTCGTCGGGCTGCTGGCAGTGATCGGACTGGCCACCGTGATCGGCGCCGTGCTGCTCTGGCCGCACGGCAAGGCCGTCGACATCCCGCTGCCGTTCCAGAACGCCCACGGCGGCGCCGTGAGCACCGAGGCCGGGCACGTCGTGTCGACCGGCATGAACAACTGCGGCAGCCCGTCCGTCGGGGCCGTCCTGACCTCGGCTCCGGTCACCGCACCTCCCGGCGCGGGGAGCTGCGTGCAGTCGCTGATCGGCATCGACTCCGGGCCGAACTCCGGAGCCAACACGCTGCTCGAGTTCAGCACCGGCCCTGGCCAGCCGCATCTCGCCGCCGGTGACCACATCCGGGTGACGCGACAGGTCGACGACTCCGGCACCACCACCTATGCCTTCTTCGACTTCGAGCGCACCTGGCCGCTGACCGCTTTGGCTGCCGTCTTCGCGGTGGTCGTCGTCGCGGTGGCCCGCTGGCGCGGGTTGCGGGCCCTGGTCGGTATCGCCGTCGCGTTCGTCGTGCTGACGGTGTTCCTGCTACCGGCGCTGCGCGACGGCGGCCCGGCCATCCCGGTCGCCCTGGTCGCGTCGTCGGTGATCCTGTATGCGGTGATCTATCTGGCGCACGGAGTCAGCCTGCGGACCAGTGCGGCGCTGCTCGGCACATTGAGCGCGCTGCTGCTGTCCGCGGTGTTGTCCTGGGGTGCAATCGAATTGGCGCACCTCACCGGGTTGTCCGAGGATCAGAACAACGAGATCGCGGCCTATATGGGGTCGGTGTCGATCACCGGGCTGCTGCTGGCCGGGTTCATCATCGGCTCGCTGGGTGTGCTCAACGACGTCACCGTCACGCAGGCGTCGACGGCCTTCGAGCTGGCCGAGCACGGCGCCTCGCGACGGGCCATCTTCACCGGCGCCATGCGCGTGGGCCGCGACCACATCGCCAGCACCGTCTACACGCTGGTGCTGGCGTACGCCGGCAGCGCGCTCCCGCTGCTGCTGTTGTTCAGTGTGGCCAACCGGTCGCTCGGCGACGTGCTGACCAGCGAGAGCGTGGCCATCGAGATCGCCCGATCAGCGGTCGGCGGCATCGCGCTGGCATTGTCGGTTCCGCTTACCACCGCCATCGCCGCGGTGTTGGCTACCCCGCGGCCCGCTACGGATTGACCTGGTTCCCTTCACATGTTTGATCTGGACCCGTCAACTTTCCTTGACGTCAAGGAAAGTTGACGGGCTCAGATCGCAAGTGCCATAGGAGAGCCGACACGCCCGACTGCGGCAACTACACCGCGTCCGACTCAATGAGCTCCGTCGCGGCCAGCGCCGACGCCAGGTCGTCGTGCCGGAATGCCGAGGTGACGTGGTCGTGGACCACCCGGAATGCTGTCGCAGCCTGACGGTCGGCGCCGGCACCGGTGATGGTCTGCTCGGCCACCACGACACCGTCGTGCACGAACAGCCGGCCGACCGTCGACTTCTCGTCGAGGTCAGTTGCCCAGGCCCGCAACGCATTCCGGCCCTGAGTTGCCCCGCTGGGGTCGCCGATCTCGATGTCACCGCTGGACAGCTTGTCCAGGGTGTCCAAGTCCCGGTCATTGAGGGCGTCGATCCAGGCGAGGACCGTTGCGATCTCGGAAGTCGTCATGGCTGAAACGCTACTCCCGCAATCAGAAGGCGGAGTGATCCACCCAGCGCTGCCACACGGCCGCGTCGCCGATCACTTCCAGGCCGGCTTCCTCGACCGTCTGCCTGCGGTTGACCGCCAGCAGCAACCCGGACGCCGGACCACGCACTGCCGCATCACCTTTGGCGTGCTGGTGCGACCAACCCAGGCCGTCTTCGTCGTTGACCACCAGCCACTCGCCGGTCGGGCCCAGCTCGGACTCTGCGGCATGCAGATGCAGCGACCGGCCCCGCTCCAGCGGCGGATCGGCAGCGGGGGCCATCAACGCCACCCGCTCCAGCGTCTCGGTCACCCCGTCGGCCGCGAGCTCCGGATCGAGTACGAACGGAAGACCCAGCGCCAGAACGGCATCCGCGCGGTGCACGGTCTGCTCGTGCAGCCGGCGCCGGATCCACCACCCCGCGGGCTTCGACCCGACGAACGTCCACACCTTGGCGTCCGAACCGACGTGCTCGACGGCGTCGATGAGGGCCTGCGCGCCGGCGTTCAGCCAGTCGATGGCGCCGTCGAGATCCTCGGGCGGCTTCCCGTCGCGCACGTCGCGGGGATCGAGTGGCTCCTTCATGTGATCGGCGACGATCTGCGCGCACCAGCGGTTGCCGCGTCCGACGTGCTTGAACAACTGCTTTAGCGTCCACCCCGGACAGCTGGGTACCTCGGTGGTGAGATCGGCAGTGCGAATGATTTCGCCGAAAGCGGCAGTTTCCTCGATCAGGGCTGTGCGGAAGGCCATTTCACGACGGTACCGCTGCGCGCGCCTGCCCGAGTGCGATCGGCAATGCCGCCCAACCGCGGAGCACCCGGGTGTCGCGCCGGGTACCGGGACCCGCGAGTTGCGCATCGGGGAACCGCTCGAAGAACGTCCGCAGGCCCACTTCGCCCTCGGACCGGGCCAGCGCCGCACCGAGGCAGAAGTGCCGTCCGCCGGAGAACGAATGGTGCTTGCCCGCGTTGTCGCGGGTGACGTCGAAGCGGTGCGGATCGGGAAAGACTGCCGGGTCGCGGTTGGCGCCGGCGAGGTAGATGACGACGGGCTCGCCGGCCAGCACCTGGTGCCCGGCGATGTCGGCATCGACCTTGGCGATCCGGGCCGACAGCTGGACCGGCGAGTCCAGCCGCAGGATCTCCTCGACCGCGTTGGGCCACAGCTCGGGCTGCGCCAGCAGCAGCGCCAACTGATCCGGGTGCTGCAGCAGCAGCCGAATGCCGTTGCCCAGCAAGTTCACCGTGGTCTCGAACCCGGCGGCCAGCACGAGCCCGGCGGTGGCCCGCAGCTCCTCGTCGTTGAGCCGGGCGCCACCGTCGCTCGCGGCGATGAGCTGGCTCATGAGATTGTCGCCGGGATTGGCCCGCAGCGCGCGGAGGTGGTCGCCGAGCCAGGTGTTGAACCCGTCCAAACCGTCTTCCACGCTGAGGTACTGCTGCCAAGTCAGCCCGATGTCCAGGCTGGGTGCGGCCAGCTCGCCGAATTCGAGGATGCGCGGCCGGTCGTGCTCGGGCACCCCGAGAATGTCCGCGATCACCGTGACCGGCAGCTGCGAGCAGTAGCTCTGCACGACGTCAACGGTGGCACCCGCCGTCAGCTCGTCGATCAGCACGGTCGCGGCCTGCTGCACACGTTCGCGCAGTGCCGCGACGGCGCGCGTCGTGAACACCGCCGAGACGGTCTTGCGGTAGCGCGTGTGCTGTTCCCCGTCGACCGACAGCAGCGACGGCGGCAGCAGCGGATGCAACCGGCCCTTGACGGTGGTCTTGCCCTCCAGCCAGCCGAGCGCGCCCGGCAGGGTGCCGCCGATCTGCGTCACGGTGAAGTCGTCCGAACGCAGAATCTGGTGCACCAGAGCATGATCCGCGGTGATCCAAGCGGCGCGGCCACGGTACATCCGGCCGTGGCTGCGCAGCTCGTCGGCGAACGCGCCCGGGTCGGCCCGCACCGCGGGGTCGGCGATGAGCCGTCCCTGCAGGTCTCCGTGCCGCGCGCCGTAGCCCGCGAGCTGACGGATGACGGCATGTAGCGCGAACCAGTTGAGCCGTTGCCTCAGCGTCATGACGCCGAGCTTAGGCACGCCCGGCGGGGTCGGGCTACATACTGCAGTCGGATATCAGGCCGACAGATTGCGCCCCAGCGCGTATACCCGCCAGCCCGCGGCCTGCCATTTCGCGACGTCCAGGCAATTGCGGCCGTCGACAATCACTTTCGCGCGGACCGTGCCGGCCAGCTGCTCGGGGTCCAGGTCCAGGAACTCCTGCCACTCGGTCAGGACCAGCACGGCGTCGGCGCGGTCGCAGGCCTCGAGGACGGAGGTGGAGTAGTTCAGCGTCGGGAAGACCCGGCGCGAGTTGTCCATGGCCTTGGGGTCGTAGACGTTGACGGCGGCGCCGTTGAGCTGCAGCATCCCGGCCACGTTGAGAGCGGGCGAGTCGCGCACGTCGTCGGACTCGGGCTTGAATGCCGCGCCCAGCACCGCGATGTTGGCGCCCAGCAGCGTGCCGCGGCACGCCTTGGTGGTCAGCTCGACCATGCGGGTGCGCCGGCGCATGTTGATGCTGTCGACTTCGCGCAGGAAGGTCAGTGCGGGATCGGCACCGAGTTCACCGGCCCGGGCCATGAAGGCGCGGATGTCCTTGGGCAGGCAACCACCGCCAAATCCCAAGCCGGCGTTGAGGAATCGCCGCCCGATGCGGGGGTCGTGGCCCAGCGCGTCGGCCAGCACGGTGACGTCGGCGTTGGTCGCTTCGCACACCTCGGCGATAGCGTTGATGAAGGAAATCTTGGTGGCCAGAAAGGCATTCGCGGAGACCTTGACCAGCTCCGCGGTCTGCAGGTCGGTGAGCAGGAACGGCACTCCCCGTTGCAGGATGCGTGCGTACAGTTCACGGACTGCCGCTTCGGCGCGCTGCGAATCCGCTTGCACGCCAAGCACGATGCGGTCCGGGTGCAGCGTGTCCTTGACGGCGAAGCCTTCGCGCAGGAACTCAGGATTCCACGCCACCTCGACGTCGACGCCCACCGGCGCCAGCTCGCGGGCGCGGGCCACGAGTTCGGCGGCGGTGCCGACCGGAACCGTGGACTTGCCGACGATCACCGCGGACCGGCGCAGCCGCGGCACCAGGGTGTCGATGACGGAGTGCACGTGCCGCAGGTCGGCGCCGTACTCCCCCTTCTTCTGCGGGGTGCCCACGCCGAGGAAATGCACGTCGCCGAACTCGGCGGCTTCGTCGTAGTCGGTGGTGAACTGCAGGCGCCCGGCTTCGATGTTGTCGCGCAGCATCTTTCGCAGCCCGGGCTCGTAGAACGGGATGTCGCCGGCGGCCAGCTTCGCGATCTTGCCGGGGTCGATGTCGATACCCAGGACCTCATGACCCAGCTCCGCCATGCCTGCGGCGTGCGTCGCGCCCAGATAGCCAGTACCGAACACGGTGCATCTCATACTGCCTTGATAGGCAGCCTCGATGAGCGCGTCGCTACGCGACACTGAGCGTCAGGCCAACGGCAGGTGACTACTTCGGAGCGCAGAAGATCAGGAAGCAGGTCTGCTTCGGCTGCTTCTGCTTCTTGCCGGAGTCACCGGGGTAGTCGCCCGGGTACCCGTTCGAGCCACCCGGGTACTGGTTGCCCGGGTAGCCGTTGCCGGGGTACTGGTTTCCGGGATAGCCATTGCCGGGGTAGTTGCCCGGGTAGCCGTCGTCGTCGTGGCCACGGCCGCCGCGACTCGGATAGTCCGGGTAGTTGTTGCCCGGATTCCACTGGGGCTGCTGCGGACGCGGCACCCACGGGTTCCAGGCCGGTGGCTGCGGACCCGGGATCGCGATGACCGGAGGCGGCAACACCACGGGAGCCGGGGCGGGAACCACCGCGGGCGGCTCGACGGGAGCGGCCGGCACGTCAGGCATCGACACCGGGACGGGGGCCGGAGCCGGAGCTTCGGGCGCCGGCACATGGACCTGGGGCGCGGATTCCTTGACAACCTGCGGCGCTTCGACGTGGCGCGGCGCCGGGGCGACCACTTCGGGTGCCGGTTCGGGGACCGCGGCGGGTGCGGGCGGCGGGACGGCCGCCGGGGGCGGCACGGGTGCGACGACCGGAGCGCTGGGCACGATGGCGGCCTGCGCGGGCGCCGGCCGTTGATCGACCGTCGGGCGGATGCTCACCGCAAGCGAGATGGCAAGGGCCACAACGCCGACCACGAAGATCGAGGTGAGCGCGCTACCGACCAGCAGGAAGGGTTTGCGGCCCTGGTCGGCGACCACCGGGGCGTCGCCCAGCTCGTCGAAACCGAACTCGTCGGCGGTCAGCAGCGGAGCCGCGAGCGGGGCTGCGGCAACGGCGCCACCCGGCGCGGCCGAGTAGGCCAGACCTGCGGTGGCAGCGTCGAACATCGGCGCGTTGGCCGAGGCGAGGGCGGCACCGCGAGCCAGCGCCAGGTCAGCGTCACCGGGCGCGTTCACGGGGATGTCGAGCAGCTCGGCCAGGTGGGCCTGCACGGCGGTGACGTCGACGCCGGCGCCGACGACGAACATGCCCTGCGGCGACGAATCCGCACTCGCGACGGCGGCGGCCATATCGCCGAGTACGGCCATGGCGTCGGTGCTGTGCAGGCTGCGGCTCAGCACCTTGGAGATCGAACCGTCGGGATCGACGACGGACATGGTGGCGGTGTCGCGGTCGACGAACAGCAGACCGGTGCTCGAGTAGCCGACCGCCTGCCCCGCGGCCTGCGCCAGAGAGCCGGCCGCGTGCAGCTCGGAAACCATCATGACGTCCTTGACGCCGGCGGCGTCCAACGCGTCGCGCAACCGCGCGGCAGCGTCGTGGTCACTCCAGGCGACACCCACCGACTTCAGGTGGTGACCACCCTCCGCGGCGCTCTCCCGGGTACCCAGGATGGCGCTGACAACCTGCTCGACGGGCGTTGCTGAACCGTCCGCCGTCTGTGTTTCGAAAATATCGTGGTCGACGATTTCACCGTCGGCCTTATCGCCCTCAACCAGCGCCATACGCACCGTCGTTGGCGTCATAGACACGCCCAGAACGATGTCCACTGACCCTCCAATAGTGTTCGCTACGCTATCTAGGCCGACACCGAGAAACCCCTGACGCGCAGGCCACAACTAGAAACTTCATCGTGGCGGGCGGCGGAGTCGTTACCGATTACCCCAGCTCAATGTGCCCGATGCAGTTCTGGCCGCGGCGCTGGCTGACAGAGTCCCGCCAATGCCGGTGGTTCAACCCTACCCGCGTTTGGCGTAGATGACCTAAGCAGTTTTAGGCGTCTTCGGCGTCCGGGCGGGGCTGCTTCAGCAGATCGGTGAGCGAGCTGGAACCGGACGGCCGGCGGGTGCCCAGGTGGCCGTGCACGCCCTCGGCGTAGGCGGTTTCGGCGTGCTGTGTGAAGTCGACGCCGGCGGTTTCGTCTTCCGCGCTGACCCGGAAACCCATCACCTTGTCGATGATCTTGCCGAGCACGAAGGTCGCCGTGAAGGCATATGCCGCGACGACGGCCATGGCGAGCAGCTGCTTACCCAGCTGCGCGAAACCGCCGCCGTAGAAGAGGCCGCGGGCGCCGCCGGTCATGACGTCGGTGGCCAGCAGACCGATCAGCACGACGCCGACGACACCGCCGACGAAGTGCACGCCGACGACGTCGAGCGAGTCGTCGTAGTTGAGCTTGAACTTCAGGCCGACCGCGAACGAGCAGACGACGCCGGCCAGCAGCCCGACGATCAGCGCGCCGAGGGTGTTGACCGTGCCGCACGACGGGGTGATCGCGACCAGGCCGGCGACCACACCGGACGCGGCGCCGAACGTCGTCGGCTTGCCGTCGCGCACCTGCTCGACGGTGAGCCACCCGAGCATGCCGAGACAGCCTGCGACCAGCGTGTTGAGGAAGATCGCGGCGGCGGTGCCGTTGGCGGCCAGCGCCGAGCCGGCGTTGAAACCGAACCAGCCGAACCACAGCAGACCGACGCCGAGCAGAACGAACGGCAGGTTGTGCGGACGCATGGAGTCCTGCTTGAAGCCGATGCGCGGGCCCAGCACGATCGCCAGCGCCAGCGCCGAGGCACCCGACGCGATCTCGACGACCAGGCCGCCCGCGTAGTCCAAAGCGCCCATCTTGGCGAGCCAACCGTCCGGACCCCAGACCCAGTGCGCGATGACGCTGTAGACGACGATCGCCCAGACCGGGACGAAGACCATCCACGCCGAGAACTTGGCGCGGTCGGCGATGGCGCCGCTGATCAGGGCGGCGGTGATGATCGCGAAGGTCAGCTGGAAGGTGGCGAACAACAGCTCCGGGACGGCGCCGTGGTTCGTGCTCGGGCCGATGCCGAGCATGCCGAAGTGTTCGAGGTTGCCGAGGAAACCGTCGCCCTCCGAGAAGGCCAGCGTGTATCCCAGCAGCAGCCACGCGACCGTGACCAGCGGAATCGAGATGAAGCTCATCATGATCATGTTGAGCACGCCGGTTGTTCGGACCATGCCGCCGTAGAAGATGGCCAGGCCCGGGGTCATCAGCAGGACCAGGGCGGTGCTGGCGAGCAGCCAGGCGGTGGCGGCGGGATCGATGCCTTGCACGTGGGTCTCCTTCGACAATCTTGACGAGGATGTATCGGCGGAGTTTCCGGCGCGCGGCGACTGCGTTTCCGCCGTGTTACACCAGCCTCACATGGGCGTTCGGAGCGTGGTTTCGCGTGAAACAACCGGCGATTAGACAGTGGTCGTTCGGGGTATTCGGCTGGGATGTTGAACCGCGCAACTGCCGCTGCTGCCCTGCTCACCGCGCCGGTCTTTGTGCTGGCGGGCTGCACTTCCGGCCAGGTGTCGAAGCCGTCGACCTCTGCGCCGCCCACCACCTGGACCCAGGCGAATCCGTCAGCACTGAACGTCGTGCTGAAGACGTCCGACGGCAGACCCGTCGCCAACGCCGCCATCGACTTTTCTGACGGCTACGCCACGGTGACCGTCGAGACCACCGGCGGCGGCATCCTGGCCCCCGGCAGCCACGGCATGCACATCCATTCCGTGGGCAAATGCGAGGGAGACTTCGCGTCCGCCGGCGGCCATCTGCAGGTCGCCGGGCATACCGGGCACCCGTCGAGCGGCGATCTGACGCCGCTGAACATCCGCGGCGACGGCACCGGGAAGGTCGTTGCGACGACCGACGCGTTCACCGAGGCAGCCTTGAAAGGGCCGCAAGGCAGCGCGCTGATCATCCACCAGGGGCCGGACAACTTCGCCAACATCCCGCCGCGGTACACGCATGACGGTGTTCCTGGTCCCGACGCCGAGACGCTGGCCACCGGCGACGCCGGCGGGCGCGTGGCGTGTGCGGTGCTGGCTCCGGCTGGTTCTTCTTCGGCCTCGACTTCTACGTCGACGGCGACCGCGACTGTTACCGAGACCACGGGCGTTCCGGTGGCGCCGCCTGCTACTCAAACGACGACCACTACTTCACCGACGACAACTACTACTTCGTCTTCGGCGAGCACCACCACTACTTCGACCACAGCGCCGACTACGTCGACCACCACGGTGCCCACCAGCTCAGCTGGGCCGACGAGCGCGACCCCGAGTGGCTAGGTTTCGTTGACTCTCACGTGAGGGCGCAAAAGTGTGAGTAGTGAACGCCCTGGTTACCGGATCAACGTCGGACACCAGCCGGTGGCCGTTGACCCTGAATCTATGGCTGAAAAGGCCCGAGTAGTCGACGCCGCCAGAGCAGACTCAGCCCCGGCAGGCATTGACTGCGAATCTACGCAGTTCGCTACTCGCAAAAGTTCTGCGTCAGTTCGCAGTCAATGCAGGTCAGGGCTTGGCGAAGTTCAGGTACGAGCGCGAGGGCGTCGGGCCGCGCTGGCCCTGGTACTTGGAGCCGACCTTGTCGCTGCCGTAGGGGTGCTCGGCCGGGCTGGTCAGGCGGAGCAGGCAGAGCTGGCCGATCTTCATGCCGGGCCACAGGGTGATCGGCAGGTTGGCGACGTTCGACAACTCCAGCGTGATGTGGCCGGAGAACCCCGGGTCGATGAAGCCAGCCGTGGAGTGCGTCAGCAGGCCAAGCCGGCCCAGTGAGCTCTTGCCTTCGAGGCGGCCTGCCAGATCGTGTGGGAGCGTGCAGGTTTCGAGCGTCGAGCCCAGCACGAACTCGCCCGGATGCAGGACGAAGGGCTCACCTTCGTCGGGCTCGACCAGCGTTGTCAGCTCGTCCTGCTGCTGAGCCGGGTCGATGTGCGTGTAGCGGGTGTTGTTGAAAACCCGGAACAGGCTGTCCAGCCGGACGTCGACGCTGGAGGGCTGCACCATGGCGTCGTCGAACGGATCGATGCCGAGACGCCCAGCGGCGATTTCGGCCCGGAGATCGCGGTCGGAGAGGAGCACCCGACGAGACTAACGGCCAGCTTGATATCCTGCGTCAGCACCACCGTGCCGATGTAGTTCAATGGCAGAACATCAGCTTCCCAAGCTGAATACGCGGGTTCGATTCCCGTCATCGGCTCCACGTCTGGCAGCGGAAACACTGTTCGAAGCGGTTCAAACCGTGATGCCCCACTCCGGCCGTACCTCCATTCAGCAGGCAAGGGTGCCGCGCCCTTGGAACGAACCGCCAAGTCGGGCCAGCACGAGTTCATCGTTCGGAACTGTCACCCGCGGCCCTCAGGAATCTTCGACGCCATAAGCCGGGTGGAGCATATCCGCACGAACGAAACCGCTCTGGTCATAGCTGATCCGGTACCAGCGGGTGCCGTCGGGCGCTAACCCCAAAACAGCGAACGGGAACGCTCTGGCCTCCCACGACGTGATGAAGGGAAAAGGTCGGCGAGCTCCCCGACAGGTCCGATTCGTAGATCACATCTACATCTGGAAGATCCACGTACACGGCAGCGATGTGCGGTTCGCGATCCACGGGTCAAGCCACTGGTGATACAGCCACGCGCCGACCGGAATAGCTAATGCGAATCCTGTAGCCCCGCGCGTCCAACGGATCTGGTCCGGCCGGTCGGTTGCCCGCAATGCTTCCACGGCCGCGTATTGCAACCCGCAAGGAGCATCGCCAACATCGCAAAGCCCCACCAGGGATTTGCGCAAGACCGGCGAGACCGATAGCCGCCGTGAAGACCGCTGCGATAATCAAGGCGGTCGACAATCTGGGCCTGTCCGCCACTCGTGACGGTTAGCTGATCAGTTCATACGGAAGCGGCGCGCTGAGCGTGTAGCGATCTTGAAATCATGTCGCCGCAGGAAGTACGCGGCATACCCGCGGTCCATAGAAGTTCCCCGCCATGTAGTTTACCCAGCCAACACTCCAATGCCGCCAACTTGCAGGAACCTTAGCCCAGCAACTCTCCAATTTTGACGCCGTTCGGAGTAGCGGGACGGCCGACCGCTGATGCGCTTGGCGCAATCAACAGGCTACCGACTCACGCCGGTCGCACAATCCCGTCTCCGATTACGCGGCATCGCGGGATCGAAAATTGCCGACACCAGTGCATACTAGTAGTGCTGCCTGCTGCGTGCGGGAGGGTTTGACTGGCAATGGAGTAACGAGAGGATGATTGCGCGTTGGCTAGGAATTCAGCTCGAGATCGCGAAATAGCTAGACAATTCGAGCAGGCACAATTGAGCCTCGTTCTCCAGTCATCGGATCTCTCGCTCGAATCCATATCGGGAATGGTCGAATCTGGTGCGATAGACGTCAAGCCCGAGTTCCAACGACGAGAGCGTTGGAACCCGGCACAGTCGTCAGCCCTAATCGAATCATTCTTGCTAAACATCCCCGTCCCTCCCGTGTATCTAGCTGAAGAAGAATTCGGCAAATATTCGGTAATCGACGGCAAACAGCGCATTACATCCATCAGCCAGTTCATGACTAATAGCCTTGCACTGACAGATCTCGACCGATTCAATGAGATCAACGGCTATCGCTTTGCAGATCTGCCCACCGAGCTAGCGAATTCATTGCGAGTCCGACCCTACCTCCGAGTTGTTACACTGCTACGTCAGTCCGATCCGGAAACTAAGTATGAAGTATTTCACCGGCTAAATTCTGGTGGCGATGAGTTGAACGCCCAAGAAATCCGCAATGTTCTTTTCAGGGGAGCATTCAACGATTTACTCATACAGCTTTCCAAACATCACTTCCTTCGAGACAGACTAAAGATAACCAGCACCCGCTCTGGCAGTTACAAAACGATGCAAGATGTCGAATACGTGCTGCGATTCTTCACCGTCGAGGAATACTGGCAACGTTTTAGCGGTGACTTCCGAAGCTCTATGAATTGGTACATGCGGGACCATCGCGACCCAGGAGACGACTTTCTTCGAAAAAAAGCGACACAATTCACGACCACTATCGACACTTGTGAGCAGATTTTCGGCCGCACAGCATTCTGGAGATTCGATCGCGGCCAATGGCGTAACCAAATATTGAGCGCTTTATACGACGCCCAGATGGTGGCAGTGAGCACGTTTTCCCTCCGCGAACAGCGCGCGATGATCGCGCGGCGCGACGATCTAATGGAAAAATACAAAGCCCTATTTAGCGATGAACGCTTCAACACCGCGGTTAGAACCGGCACAAATACTCCGGCGCGCCTCGAATATCGCATCGAGCGTACGATTGAATGTCTCTCCGAGTTCGCTTCGCGGAGCTAAACACTGCAATGCCAAACGCTCGTGATGAATTGCTCGATAACATAAACGGAGCCAGAGCAGCTGCCATGTCTCAGGTCCTGCAGAGAATTGCACCACTGCCTGCAAACGCATTAGCAAACAAGACAGCCGATCTTCTACGGCGAGGCCTTTACGTCGTTACGTTCAATGCAATGGAAGATTACTTGAAGAAGCGAACGGCCGAGCACTTCCAAAACTTGCCAGCCATTTGCGGCCTCGACTTCGATCACCTTCCTCCCGGCCTACGGAAAGCGGCAGTCGTCGACGCAATCAAGAACGGCGTTCGGGAAGCTGGATATGACAAAGCTAATCAGATGCAAATTATCCGCGCCGTCGCAGGCGCTGTCGCAAGCACTGACAGCAGACAGCAATACAGCATCCATGAATTCTCGGTGTTACGGAGCGGTTCAAATGTATCAGCTGACGACATAAGGTCGGCGATTGCCAGTCTTCACATAACTGACCCATGGGGTCAAATGCAGAGCCTATTGGACGAGATAGGAAATGTCGGTGCGCCAATAAGGAGTCGATTTGATACGTGCCTAGTAAAGCGTAACGCTGCAGCCCACGACGGACAGCCGATCGAGTATAGCGACCTAGTCGAAATTGCCGATCTCGCGGTGCCGCTTTGCTTCGCGTTCGATGTAGTTTTTAGTGCCGGAATGACGCGGATCGGCGACAATATACAAACCGGCGACAATGACGCCAGGATCGCGGTGTCGGACCGCATAGATGTGCGCTACGTAAGCCACCGCACACAGGGATGGTGCAGACTCAACCGCAATCGGCAACCGCTCAAATACTTCACGACCCTCAACGAAGCGGTGCAGCATTCGCTCCAATCGTTGCCAAAAATGGGAGTAGTCGCGATCCTTGGACCACTCGGCGAGATCGCGGGTTGGCATCTAGCCGACCTGAGGCATCCGCACCCATAGACTCCGGACGAGGCGCCTACGCGCCGCAGCCCACACTGTCCTGACTGGCGACATTTAAAAAATCAACGTAACTAACTAAGTAAATCGTCCCTGCGAACGCAGAGACTGCCCGCCACGCGCACCTGCGACGCCAACCCGGATAGGAGTTCGGGCTGCCCACTTCACCGTGCGTCGCGCCCGTCCGCACCCCTGACCCGACCGCACCGGAGCCGCACGGACTCCGAGCCGGGAGCGCACCCCAACCGTCCGAAACCGCAGGGTACGCGCAGGGAAATTGACCCGAGCATCAATGTCGCCAGCCTTCTACACCAACGCACGAGTACTTCCGGGTGACGCGAAAGGCCGAGGCGAAACAATCGGGCGAAATCAGAAACGCCCAGGTCAGGCGGGAGCGCCGACTCGGACCTCATACTCGACGTAGTTACCCGAGCCATCGTCGACACGCACGATCGCCCAGTCTGCATCCACCGGCTCGATGCCCTTGATGGGGCTGGGTTCGTCCTCGACTAGGTCAGCTGCTGGTGCGGGCATCCTCAAGCACTCCTGTCGCGCGCCCCGTCGGGCGCTAGTAGACGTCGAACTACAGGATAGATGGCATAAGAGTAGCAAGCACCGAGAGGTACATCACTGAGTTGAACAAAGGCTCCGGCTCTCGGCGTGTCGACACACAAGAATGCAAGAGGCTGATCGACGCGATTTGTTCCGCGAAGCCGGCCCTCGGATGACTTAATTGGCCAGACTATTGTCGAGCGATACGGAAATGAATCGTCATCAATCATTGCTGGGTTCCACTTCGTGTTCTCGTACTTGCGCGCCTCGTAAGCCTTGCCAAGATCGTTGTGAAAAAATGGCTTCTGCGTCTGGAGGATCCGCAAGAAATCAGAATTCCCGTCTACTGGCTGCGCAGTCTCAGCCTGCAACCCCTCTTGTTCTCCGCTCCGAAAGACTACTCGTGCGACGAGAGCCTCTTCAGGAATCGCCTTTGTCGCATCTACGTAGAGTTCAGCGATGCAGACCCGGCAGGTGGAGCCAGTGAGAAGCGTGAATCCCTGAGCCAGAGCATCGATCGACTGGCCTACCTTCGCTTCAAGTAAATCGAAGTTTTCGTCATCGAACAGAGCAGAGTCAGCGGCTTCCTGAATGTTGCGGTAGGCCTTCTCGAGCACCGCCGGAACCTCGGCGTAGCGGCCTCGCCGCTGATGCACCGCGAACCACACGACTAGTACGGCCGAGAGCGCGCAAACATAGGCAATCGGGATGACGACTTCAGTTATCAGCTCCTTCTTTACGATTGCAATCACCGCGACAACCAACCCGAGAATCGAGCCCAGTATGCCGAAGAAATTCAGCACGCTGCTGATTGAGGTGGAAATGGCTCGGTCGTACAGCCTGCGCACCCGCCTTACCCTCGTGTGAATTCTCCGACTTGTGGACATCAAACGCGCCTCCGCCCCTCATCTGGTGAAACTGAGAAAGAACAGCCGCAGCGTACTTCGAAGCGCTCCAGCATGAAGCATTGTCAACAGACCTGGTCAGATCAAAGTTCGCGATAGCGCGATTGGCCTGGATGCCCGTTTGGTACTGATGGTTGACATGTAGGGCGGTTTGGGGGCACCGCGGCTGTTCAGACCAACATCGGTGATTCATCGTGAGTCGAACGGGGTCAATTCCCCGTCATCGGCTCCACGCCAACTAGCAGTTACCCCTGCTGGCCGACACCGCCATGCGGACCTACCCCTACTTCTACTGCCGCATCTCGTAAGCACCGTCGTAGGCGGCCACCTGTTCCCAGACCCGATCGAAACGCGCGGCATCGGCGACGGGCTTACGTATCGCCGACAACGCCCACTCTTGTTGCGCCACAGTGGAACTCGGCTTTCCATGCAGCGCAACCGCATACGACGAGAAGTCACGGATTTGGAAGTCGAAGATCTGATCCACCAGGTCACGGTCGAGCCCGGTCAGTTCGGCCTGCTCGAGGATCAACTGCCCGTAGACCACCAGGGTGAACAAGTGCCCGACGACGAGGACGAAGTCGAGGTCGCGTTGTTGGTCGGCGTCGGGCGCCGCTGTGGCCAGTAGGTCCTTGAACGCCACCACCTGCTCGTAGAAACGCTCCACATTCGGAACCGAGCGGTTTCGCTCGTACACCGGCGCCCAGTCCGCGAACTGCACCTTGGACGCGCCACGCGCCGGCCCCTGCGCCCAGAAGAACACGTCGTCGGCCGCGTCGTCGCGGGTACCGATCTGCGGGTAGCTGCCCGGGTTGAACATGTAATTCGGCATGAACTTCAGGATCTGCGCGACGTTCACATGCACCGTGCCCTCCAGCCGGGGCAGGGCTCCGATCAGCCGGTTCACCTCGTTGAAGTAGGTGTTCTTCTCAAATCCTTTGGCGGCCAGCACATCCCACAACAGGGTGATGACGCGCTCACCTTCAGAGGTGACCTTCGACTTGGTGACGGGGTTGAACAGCAGGTAGCGGCGGTCGTCGAGGCCGGCACTGCGGAAGTAGTCGATGGAGCGATCGCTGAACAGCTTCATCGCGATCAACCGGGAGTAGACGTCGACGAATGACGCACGCACATGCGGAAAGTCGGTGACCGGGTTGCCGTAGAGGATCCGGTTGTTCGCGTGCGTGATCGCCTCGTAGAAGGCGTGCTCACACATCCCGATCGAGCCGCTGCACAGATTGAACTTGCCGACGTTGACGGTGTTCAACGCCGCCGAGAAGGCCTCCGGCCCGGTGCACAGGATGTCCTCCTCATGCACCGGATAGTCGTTGAGCCGGAAGGTGCTGACATACATCTGGCCGTGCACCACATTGTCGATCAGCTCGTAGTTCTCATGGCCGCTGTCGGCGACGAACCAGACGTAACCGTCGGGCCCGTCGACGTCGGTGCGGCGCGAGAACACCGACACCATGCCGGCCACGTTGCCGTTGCCGATGTAGTACTTCTCCCCCGAGGCCCGGAACACCACGCCCTCGTCGGTCGTCGGCGTCAGCAGCAGGTCGGTGTTGTAGATGTCGGCGCCGTGCTCACGCTCGGACAGCGCGAACGCCATGACGCCGCCCGCCTCGAGCTGCGCGGCGGCCCGCTCCTTGGCCTTGATGTTGTCGCTCTGCCAAATCGGGCCGAGGCCGAGGATGGTGACCTGCTCGGCGTACCAGTACGCCAGCCCGTAGAAGCCGAGGATCTCGCTCAGCACAGCATTGCGCGAGGTGTCCCAGCGCTTGTTGGGATCACCGTCGGCGAACTCCGACGGCGTCAGGAACGTCGCGAAAACCTTCTCCCGCTTGATGAATTCGAGAAAATCGGTGACCCAAGTCGCGTCCAGGTCGTCCTGCAGCAATCGAACCTTACCGCGATCTTCGAACCATTCGATCAGCGCACGCAACTGGCGCCGCGACTCCGGATCGAGGTGTTGAGGGTCGAAATCGTTCGGGTTGAGCAGCAGTCCGCGGGCGTTCGGCATGGGCGCACCTTCTTCGGTCCGGATTTGGCACCGAATCTAGCCCTCAGACGACGACGGGACGGCAGATTCCGATTGGCGACTCAGAGGTCGCCCCAATGAGCGAGGTGTGCACCCTTATTGGAGCGCTACCCCAAGCTCCTGGGCGAACACCCTGATCATGTGTTGCACTCCGATTTCGTTGCGGCCGATGATCATGTGGTCGTGCTGGCCGTGCCTGACACCTTCCCCGCACTGGGGCAACATGGCGAAGTCCTCGTCGACGACCGCGGCGTGGACGTTGTCGTACACCTGGTCATAGACCGCACGCATCTCGTCATCGGTGGCCGGCACGCGCCCCATCCAGCTGTGGCGCACCGAGCATCGGGTTGGCTCCCCAGCCGGCAGGATGTCGATGATCTCCACACCAATCGGGCTGTTCGCCAGGATCAGATTGGGATAGATCCAGTAGATGACGCCCATGTTCTGGTGCGGGTCCCAGGAGCCGGACGGGTCGTCAGCGAGATTGGCGACCCAGTTGAAGGGAAAGCCGATCCGGTGGTGCTTGCCGTATTCGTCGTACACCCCGGTATTGGGCAGGGTGTTCTGTCCAATCACGCTCTCGCCGTGGACAAATGGGAAGTGGTATCCCTCGGCGAACGCTTCGAGGGCTCCCTTCCACGACACTTGCGACTGGAACTCCTTCTCGGTGTGATACCCGTACGCGGCGTAGTTCATCAGCTCGAGTTCCGGACCTATGGGCCCGAGGTGGCTGTCGACGTCGATGGCGGCACCGGCGGTCAGGACGGCCCAAATGAAGCCGTGGCGCTCCTCGTTCGGAAGCTCAACAAGTCCGTAGTCGGCCTTGTCCATCGAATCGAAGCCTGCCTTGCCGGGAACGGTGAAAAGTTCGCCGGTGTTCTTGTAGCTCCACGCGTGGTACGGGCAGGTGAATCGCGCGGCGTTACCAGCTCCACACGCGGGTTTCGCGCCGCGATGGCGGCAGTAGTTGAGGAACACGTGACTGACACCGTCGCGATCTCGGGTCACCAGTAGCGAATCACCCAGCACCGAACGCACGACGTAGTCGTTGGCGTTGGGAATCTGGGCCGACGGCACGATCGCAAGCGGCACGCGCCGCAACACCTGCGACTCCTCGATCTCAGTGATCTTCGGATCTCGGTAGTAGTGCAACGGCACCCGCAGTTCGCGGTCGGCCATATCCGTCGTCTTGTCGACTGCATGGCGCAAGGCACGCCTCGTCAGTGCCTCGTTCTGACTACTGACCGGTCCTTCGGCGATCGCCGTCATGGCTGACCTCATTTCACACTCGGGAGTAATCGGACCATACAGTAGAGACACTATGTATGGTCAAGAGTGGATGGGGTCCGCCGGGGAGCAGCGGGATGGAAGTATGCGGTGATGCGCAGACACGGCTGGTCTGGTGACATCCCCGTCGACGACGACGAGGCGGTGCGCCGCATCGTCAGCGCGGCCCGGTCATCGATCGACGAGCGGGGTTCGGTGAGCGTGTCCGATGTGGCCACCGAACTCGGGATCACCCGGCAGACCGTGTACCGCTACTTCCCCACCCTCGACGCGCTGATGACCGGCACCGCATTGTCGGCAGTCGAAGGCTTTCTGGACCGCTTGGCCGAAGACCTGCAATCGATCACCGACCCCACCGAGGCCGTGATCGAAGGCATCGCCTACACATTGGAACAACTCCCCAACGATCGCTATCTGAGCTTGGTCATGAACCCCGGCAGGGCGAGCGCCTTCGCCGCCGGCGTCACCTCCGAAACGTCGATTTCGTTCGGTCGGTCGATCCTCGAGCGCTTCCAAGTCGACTGGCCCGCAGCCGGTTTCAGCGGCAGGCAACTCGACGAGCTCGTCGAGTTCATGCTGCGGACACTGCAGTCGTTCATCTTGGATCCCGGTGGCCCCGAGCGGCACGGCGAGGAACTGCGCGCCTTCCTCCGTCGTTGGGTCGCGCCGGCAGTCCAGATGCATCACGACTCGGTCGCCAACACAGCTCCCTAACACACCAGAAACTCTGTCGACCGATTCCGCTCCGCCATGAAACCATGCCCCTATGTCCAAGCAGTTCCCGGAGATCACCGACAGATTCAGCGCATTCATTGCCGCGCAAAGCATGTACTTCGTGGCGACGGCGGCGAGCGACGGCCGAGTGAACCTCTCCCCGAAGGGCCTGGACTCGCTCCGGGTCCTCGGCCCGAATCGGGTGGCCTGGCTGAATCTGACCGGCAGCGGCAACGAGACCTCGGCGCATCTGCTCGACAACCCGCGGATGACGCTGATGTTCTGCTCGTTCGACCGCGAGCCCCTGATTCTGCGGCTATACGGCACGGCTCGCGAAGTCCAGCCCGAAGACCCTGACTGGGACGAGCTCTACCGCGAGTTCCCGCCCCACATCAGCGCCCGCCAGATCTACGACATGACCGTGGACCTGGTCCAAACCTCGTGCGGCTTCGGCGTGCCGCTCATGTCGGTCGAGTCCGAGCGCGTCCTGCTCGACACCTGGGCCGAGAAGAAAGGCCCGGAGGGCGTCGCCGAGTACTGGCAGCAGAAGAACCTGTCGAGCATCGACGGCATGCCGACGAAGCTGGCTCTGGATTGACGAGTGGCACTTACGGTTTCGGCTACGCGACCATGACGTCGACCGACAGGCGCTCCCCAAGGGCGTACACGGTCGGCCAGTCTTGACTCTGCGCGGCCGTTTCCAGCGCGTCGATCAGCGGGCTCTCCACGCCCAGTTCGGCGAGCCACGTCGAGACCGTCGCCGCGATCTGTTCGCCGGGCACCTCTTCGGCGCGCCGGCCATGCAGACGGTCGACCACCACGAAGGTCGGCGCTGCGGAGCGCCGGCGGCGGAAGTCGATGATGCTCATACCAATTGAACGAAGCGGCCGTCAAAAAGGTTCACCGCGGCCGAAGCACCTAACGTGGTTCTATGGATCGTTCGATGCGCGACCGCATGCTCGCTGGTGACCTCTACATTGCCGACGACCCCGAACTGATCCGCGACTCGCAACGCGCACAGCAGCTCACTCACCGGATCAACGCCCTCGATCCCACCGACCTCGAGGAACGAAACCGCCTGCTTCGCGAACTCCTCGGCACATTCGGCGAGGGCAGCGAGATCCGTCCGCCGCTGCAATGCGACTACGGATACCAAACCACCATCGGCGCGCGCACTTTCGCGAACTTCGGCCTCATTCTGCTCGACGTCGCCAAGATCAGCATCGGTGACGACGTCCAGATCGGCCCCAATGTGCAGCTGTTGACGGCCACCCACCCCTTGGAGCCGAGCGTCCGCAGGGACAAGTGGGAAGCAGCCGAACCGATCACGATCGGCGACAACGTGTGGCTGGGCGGCGGCGTCATCGTGTGCCCGGGCGTCACCATCGGCGCCGACACCGTCGTGGGAGCCGGTTCGGTGGTCACCCGCGACCTGCCACCTCGCGTCCTCGCGGTCGGCTCGCCGGCGCGGGTGATCCGCGAGTTGTAGGTCGGGACTACACCCGAACGGTCAATTCCATACCCTTGTCGAGGGGAATCGGGACACTGACGTAACCACTCGCCGGCGCGTTGACGTAGTCGCGGTAGACGTGGTCAGGGTCGAGCCTGACGTTGTCTCCGAGAATCAGCGCGCCGGGCGCCAACACCGGCTCCAGGATCTTCAACACCGGCAAGTCCAGATCGGGCCAGCCGTCGAGAAGCACGAATTGCACTGGGCCCGTGACGGTCTCGAGGGTCGTACGCGCGTCTCCTTCCAGAATCGTGATCAAGTCCGCAACGCCCGCCTCGGCGAACGTCGCGCGGGCTGCGGATATCTTCTGCGAACTCATCTCCGTGGTGATGATCCGTCCGACACCGTTGTCCCGGACCGCAGCGGCCAGGTGCAGGGTGGAGATGCCATAGGACATCCCGTATTCCACGACGGTCGAGGGCTTCAGTGCGCGGACCAGGCTGTAAAGCAGCCGGCCCGAGTCAGGGGCCACAGAAAGGTAGAAGTCCTGGCAAATGTCGGCACGTTCGACGATGGCATAGTCGGTCGGCGAAAGCCCTTGCCGCGCACATCTGCGCGATACCGCGCACTTCCTCACCACTGATGACGCGGGCGTCGTCTACCGCGCACTCATCGGACAAGCCCAACACGATTCGGAATTGGCACAGACCTTTCGATCCCGCTACCTCGATGATCAGCGCACCCGCGACCAGAAACCGTTCCTCCGCGCGATCGAACGCAATGAGCTGGCCCCCGAGACCGACGTGGCCGCGTTGGCCGAGTGGCTCGTCGGCCCGATTCACCATCGCGTGATCGTGACGGGCGAACCGATAGACGACACGTTCCTCGACGCCGTTGTCGACGTTGTCCTGACGGTGTCGGCATCGAGTCGCAAGAAGGTGTCATCCAACCCAGAGCCGGCCAGCTAGGCCCGCGAGCCGAAGGCCGCCATGCAAGGCAATTTACCGTGGTGTAAATATGTCTCTTGTGACTGAAGATGCCGATGTGGCACAGGCTCGGGCATTGCGCGCGGAGCTACGCAGGCATGCGTGGGACCTGGCGTCCAGGCTGTCCCGGGTTGAGTCGCTACCGGATGCGTCGGCGTGGTCTGAGCGGGCGCGATCGATGCGGCGACGCGCCCGCGACCTCCGCCGCGACCTCGACGAGGCCAGGTTCCTGATCGATCGGTTGCATGCCCGGTTCCCCAGCATCGACGCAGCGGGCGCCTCGACGGATACGCCGTCCCCGAGTTATTGAGAACCCTCATTGACAATTGCTCCTAGATGATTAACAGTGCTAAGCGTCTCCGATGAAAGGCGCCCATGAGCACGCCAGACCAGCTCAACGAGCTCGGCTACTACGCCGTCACCCGGCACCCCGCCGACACCCGGGTGGTGCTGCCCGAGGCCCGGGCCGCCGAGGCGCTCGGGCTGGGCTCCTGCCACATCGGCGAGCGCTTCACCGTGAAGGACGCCGGCGTCCTCAGTGGCGCCGTGGCGGGCGCCAGCACGACGCTGGGCATCGCGCCGTCGACCAATCACCACACCCGCCACCCCACCGTCACCGCGACCATCGGGTCGACGATGCACGCACTGACCGAAGGCCGGTTCGCCATGGCGTTCGGCCGCGGGATGGGGCCCTACTGGCAGGCGATCGGCCTCCCGGTGGTCACCGAAGCACGGTTGCGCGACTTCTTCGGCATCCTGCGCCGGCTCTGGGCCGGCGAGATGATCCTCAATCACGATGGCCCGGCCGGGAAATGGCCCATGCTGCGCCACGTGAACGGCCTGGACGACGGACCGCCGATCGGCCTGGTGGCAGTCGGCCCGAAGACCATGGAACTCGCCGGCGAGATCGCCGATTTTGTTGTCCTGCATACCTTTTTCTCCGACGAAGCGACGGAGAAGTCGGTTGCCGCGGTACGCCGGGGCGCCGAGAAGGCGGGCCGGGACCCCGACAGCGTCCGCATCTGGGCATGTCTGGCGACGGTGCCCGACGCGTTGTCCGAGGACGACCAGATCCGGCGTGGTGTCGGGCGGCTCGCGACCTATCTGCAGGCCTACCCGGATGTGCTGGTCTCGGCCAACGGCTGGGATCGAGCGACGTGGGACCGCATCCGCCAGTCCGACCTGTTCACCGATGCGGCCACCGCCGGACCCATCGATGCCAGTGCGTCGTTCGAGACGCTACAGCGGATCGCCGAGTTGATCCCCACCGAATGGCTGGACGCCGTCGCCAAGGGCTCGCCGCAGGACTGCGCGAAAACCATTGCCCGCCAGTATGATCTGGGCGTGCACTCGGTGATCATGCACGGGGCCGGCCCGCACGAGCTCGCCCCGGTGGTCGAGGCCTACCGCGCCAACCGGCCGATGCTGCACCGTGCGGTCGCGGCGAACCCCGGTCGATTTGCCTGAGCACGCGGCCCGGGATTCCCCGCAGGCGGCCCTGGCCCGGGAGCAGTGGCAGGCCGTCGTCACCCAGTCGGGCGCCGGCACCAAGCTCAACAAACGCGGCCTGGAAACCAGGGCGCGCCTGCTCGACGTCGCCATCCGTTGTCTGGCCGACAGCGGTGGCGAGCCGGTGTCGGCGAACCGCATCGCCAAGGATGCGGGCGTCACCTGGGGCACGGTGCAGCACCAGTTCGCCGACCTCGACGGGCTCTGGGTTGCGGTCATCACCGAAATCCATTCCCGCAGTTGGTCTTCTGGTCCGGAAACGCCGCGCAGCGGCACCTTGCGGGAGCGGGTGGAAGGGGCCATCGAATCCGTCTGGCGCTACTTGGATACCGCGGAGGGACGAGCCCTGACCGCACTGCGCACGTCACTGCCGGCGCGGCGTTCCGATATCGCCGCCGAATACCCGCGCACCGCAGCGGCTTTCGCGGCCCGTGAGCTCGACTGGATTCAGGGTTTCGACTATCTGATGGACGGGCTCGACGTCGACCCGGACCAGTTGCATCGCGTGCGATGCCTGCTGCCCGCCGCGATCCGCGGTCTCAGCAACGAACGGCAGATCGGTTTCACCTCGGATCTCGACGTCGCCCGCGCGGCGCTGACCGATGCCGTCGTCGCGTTGCTGACCCCGCCGCGACGGTAGCGGCAAACCATACGGAGATATTTTCCTAGGTCCGCCGGACTGTTCGCTGATAGCATCTGACCTGCATGTTTTTGCACCGTGTGGCTAATCGGAGGCTGCCATGGCTAGCGAAAAGTTGAACCGGACCGTGACGTTGTCATTGGTGGCGCTGGCGGCGACCACGGGTGTCACGTTGGCCACCGCCTCGTCGGCTGCGGCTGCGCCGGCAACCTGCGAAACGGGTTGCGACGTCGGTGGCATCAATACCGCCCCGCCCCCGTTCCTGAAGCTGAACGCACCGTTCATCAAATTCTGGAACATGCAGAAGGTGAACTTCCCGTTCATGAAGTTCGACAACCTGCAGAAGTTCGACAACTTGCAGAAGGTCAACGTCTTCCAGAAGTTCAACGTGTTCCAGAAGATCACTGGCGCACCATCGCTTTCGATCACCAACCCGTTCCACAAGTGACCGAAGCCGGCGCACGACTGGTCGATTGCGCCGCAGACCTCGGCAAGGTGCTCGCTGCCGCGCGCTACTCACCGAGCGGGCTCGGCAGCGGCCGCATCGCGCCGAATCCCCTTGAGGCGGTTGTGCTGGCGCACCGCCTGGGCTCCGATCCACTGGCCACCCTGGTCAACCTGTTCCTGGCCGGTCTGGCGGTGCCCACCGCCGACGCAGCGGGGGCGCTACACCCACTGAACATCGACGACCTGGTCGACGCCTGCCTGCTCACCCGCAGCGACGACCATGTGCAGGCGACGATGTGCATCGGGTGGGCCGACGACATGCTCGTCGCCCACGATTGGCAGGACGGGCGCCCGACCGGCCGGGAACACGTCGTCGCCGTCGCGCAGGCGTCCATGACGTTGGCCGACCTCACGGTGCGCCTCCCCGACGTCGATGCGCTCGACGTCGGCACCGGCGGTGGTGTGCAGGCGTTCCAAGCCGCCGACCACGCTGCCCACGTGACAGGTACCGACGTGAACACCCGAGCATTGCGGCTGGCCGAGTTCGGCGCAGGACTCAACGGCCTGTCCAATGTCAGCTGGCGCGAAGGCAGCCTGCTGGAACCCGTCGGCGATCAGACTTTCGACCTGATCACGGTGAATCCGCCATTCATCATCTCGCCCGACAACACCTACCTGTGGCGCGACGCCGGTCAGGCGGCCCGCAAGCCCGGCAGCCTGGGCCAACAGCTGGTGCACGACATCGTGCCGCGGCTGCGCACCGGGGGCTGGGCCACCATGCTGGCGAGTTGGCCGCATCCGGCGGACGGCGATTGGGTGGCGCCGGTCCGCTCGTGGTTCGCGGAATCAGGTTGCGACGCTTGGGTTCTGCGGTTCGCGACGCATGATCCCATCGAGCATGCCGAGACCTGGCTGGTGCAGAGCGTGCACGCCACCGCCGATTTCGCGGCCGCCCTCGATCGCTGGCTGGCGTTCTATCGCGACCAGGGCATCGAGGCGCTGACGACCGGCGCAATCATCATGCAGCGCAATGACACTCGGACCGAGCACCTGTGGACCGACGAAATGCCGGGCTCCCCCACGGGGTCGGCCAGTGATCAGATTCAACGGGTGTTCGCGCACCGGCGACGGCTGGCCCAGCTGACCGACGAGGACCTGCTCGACGCGGTGCTGACCCCGCTGCCCGGTAACCGGTTGGACCAGACGTTGTCCCGTGGGGACGGCGGCTACGAACCGGCGCCGACGCAGCTGTGGACCCTACCGGGGCTCAGCGTGTGCGCCACGGTATCTCCGGTAGCGCTCCCTGTGGTGCTGGAGCTCGACGGCCGACGGCCGCTGCGCGACCTCATTGTCGCAGCAGCGGACGCCACGGGCTTCGCCCCCGATCAGCTCAGGACCGACGCCCTCAGTACTGCCACCCGGCTGATCGAACTGGGCCTGGTCGACTGGAACTGACTGTCACTCAACGCGATCGGTAGTCGCCGGCCCGAAGCACTTGGCGCACTGACCAATTCGACGATGCGGTTCAGGGTCTGCTGGTACAGCACCGCAAGTTCGGATTCATCGCTCACAGGAGTCGCACCCTTCTTCGCGCGGCGGACGGGGATCATTGGGCTTGCTGGGGTCGGGGTCGCCGAACCAGCGGGAGGGTTGGTGCTCGCCGTAGGTGTCGTGCCAATCCCACCATTCGTAGGCCGCGTCCTGCGGGTATCCGGGTGGAGAGTCTTCCCAGGTCTCCTGCCGGCCCAGCGCCGTCATGTCGAGGTAGCTCCACGAGCTGCCCAGTGCTTCGTCGCCGCGGCTGTTGATGAAGTAGGTGCGGAAGACGGCGTCGCCATCCCGGATGAAGGCGTTGGTGCCGTGCCACTCGTGCACGCCGAAGTCGACGTCGAAGTCGTCGGCGATGGTGTACCAGGGCATCTTCCAGCCCATCCTGGCCGTCATCCGCGCGATGTCGGGCTGCGGTGCACGTGACGCGAACGCCAGCGTGGTGTCGCGAGCGTTGAGATGCGCGACGTGTCCCACGTTGTCGGCGATCATCGAACAGCCGCGGCACGCATGCTCGGGCCAGCCTTTCACGCCTTCCTCGAAGAACGCCCGGTAGATGACGAGTTGCCTTCGCCCACCGAACAATTCGGTCAGGCTCAGTTCGCCGTCGGGTCCGATGAACGTGTAGTCCTTGGTGACCGGCGTCCAGGGCATGCGGCGGCGCATCGCGGCCAGTTGGTCCCGCTGCCGGGTCGATTCTTTCTCCGCAACGAGCATTTTCTCGAGCGCGGCGTCCCACTCGGCCGCTGTCACGATTTCGGGTTTCTGCATGGTGTTCCTCCTCTACAGAATCATTAAACAACTTTGTTGAACATTTCTATTCCAGCAGAGCATGATCCATCGCTATAGTCAACAAGATGGTTGAAGATCAACTGCTGGACCGGACCTATGCCGCCCTGGCCGATCCGACGCGCCGATGGCTGCTGGAGACGCTGCGGCAAGGCGATGCGCGCATCACCGACCTGGCCGCACCGCTGCCGATGACGTTTGCCGGCGTCTCCCGCCATATCGGCGTGCTGGAATCGGCGGGCCTGGTGCAACGCGATGTTCGCGGCCGGGAACGCTGGGTGTCCCTGCGTCCCGATGGGCTGACCGTGGCGCAGCAGTGGATCAACGAACAATCCAACTTCTGGTCGGTGCGGGCGGATGCCCTCGCTGACCGCTTGCGTCGCAAAGGAAATGGTCAATGACAGAGCCCGTCACCGTACGCGTCCAACGCATCATGCCGGCAGTGCCGGACGTGGTGTTCGGCGAATGGCTGGATGTCGAGTCACTGGCGGACTGGATGTGTCCCCGCCCCGACCGCTGTGTCGCCATCACCGTCGAGCCGCACGTCGGGGGCAAGCTGCAGTTCGACGTCGAACACTCCGGCAGCCTCGTCCTGATCATCGGGCGCTTCCTCGAGATCGACCGCCCGCGTCTGCTGCGTTTCACGTGGAGCAATTCGAACTGGCCCGATCCGACGATGGCCAGCGTCGTCAACGTCACCTTCGAACCCCACGGCGAGAGCGAGACGCTGATGGCGATCGAGCACTCCCTGTTGCCGGCTCACGAGCAGGAGAATTTCCACAATGGCTGGGAGCTCACCGCCGCACAGTTGGAGACGGTGCTGCGAGGGCATTGACCGTCGTCCGCCGAATCTAGGCTGACCCAAGGTCAATATCAGCTGCCGTGCTACGGCGAACGCGTCGCTTGTCGTCCACGAATTGGCTGGCTGAAGGCTTCGTTAGGCAGTCCACTCAGGCGCGAACATCTCCAACTGTCCGCGCTGAGGTTCGCTGACCACCAGGTCCAGATTGTTGGCGCGTGGGTATATCTCCGCCGCCTCCCACTGGGCCGCAAGCACACTCGATGCAACCCCGAGTTTCACACCTCGCTCGAGCAGCTCAGCATGCAGACGCACAGCGTCGAACAAGAACACAGACTCGATACAGAACGGCCGGAGGGAATTGCGCGACGACGCTGCCGCAGCTTTTGGACCCGTGAAAACCAGGTAATAGTCAATGGGCACAGTCGTGTTCACATCGAGTAGTCCCTCGCGCTTTCCATACGCCTTTACGTTAACGGTGCGACCGGACAGCTCGCCCGTCGTGAAGTGGCCGTCGTAGCCCGAGGCGTTCGCGGCCTGCTCCAGCTCGACATCGAAAACCCGGGACGCGATCCATTCGCCGATATGTCCAGTAAGTGCAGGCCTGCCCAACAGCCGTCCCAGTCGAGCATCGAGCGCATTCCGTTCACGAAGCAGCGCCGCAAGCTCGGCGAGGTCAATATCGTCACGCTGATCCATTCGATGACGATTGCATAGGCGTCAAGTCCCCGAGGTGTCCCACTGCTACCGTCGCCCCGTGGATCTGACGGACTCGTACACCCGCGTGCTGCCGCCGCACATCCGTGACCGGTACGAGTTCATCGAGACCCGCAACGCCGCCGCGATCCTGGCCGCCACCAACCCGCAGCGGTTCGACGAACTCCTGAGCGCCCTGCACGAATTTCAGCTGCGCACCGACGACCTCGTCCAACCCGGGGGTCAGGAGACCGAGCTGGCGGCGCGGCTCAACACCGCATTCCGCGACAAGGGCTGGCGCGAGGCACGCGTCGACACGCGCATCCGCCTCGAGCTGCGCAAGATGCCGCACAAGCCCGCCGGCGAAGCGCACCCCACCCTGGCGGACACCGAGGTGTTCAACGAGGGCTACAAGGTCGACAACTTCGTCGACCGGCTGGCACTCGATGTGGAGTGGAATGCCAAGGACGGCAACCTCGATCGCGACCTGAGCGCCTACCGCGCGCTATACGACGCGGCGCTGATCGACGTCGCCGTCATCATCACCCGCACCCAGACCGACCTACGCACCCTCGGCCACCGGCTTGGCATCGAAGCCGGCATGGACGACGAGCGCGCCCGCCGGATTCTGGCCACCACGACCACCACCAACACCGAGAAACTGCGGCCGCGGATGCAACGCGGCGACAGTGGCGGCTGCCCGCTGCTGGCGGTCGCGATCTGCGCCCGCACCTGGGTTGAGCACACCCCGGTCCCGGACGCCCCGATCCAAGAAGATCCGGACACTCCAAACGACATCGGCCTCTGGGAGGCCTGACCTGTCGGTGTCATCGCCTACGATTTCGTGAAGATCTTCTCCGTTCGAAAAGATCTAATTCGAAGGTAGGAGTGTCAACGTGGCGAAACGCAGCGACCAGGAACAGGCCGCTCCCCTGCGCGATATCGCCGCGCCGCCGCCGCTGCCCACCGTCGACGGCGGCTGGAAAACCGTATTGGCCGATCCCCCTTGGCGTTTCACCAACCGGACCGGCAAGGTCGCGCCGGAACACCGGCGCCTGGACCGCTACTCCACCCTCGACCTCGACGCCATCTGCGACATCCCGGTGTCCACCGTCGCGGCCCGCGACTCGCACCTGTACCTGTGGGTGCCCAACGCGCTGCTGCCCGAGGGGCTCCGCGTCATGGAGGCCTGGGGCTACCGCTACGTCTCCAACGTCATCTGGGCCAAGCGGCGCAAGGACGGCGGGCCCGACGGCCGCGGTGTCGGCTTCTACTTCCGCAACGTCACCGAGATCATCCTGTTCGGCGTGCGCGGCAGCATGCGCACGCTGCCGCACGCCCGCAGCCAGGTCAACATGATCGAGACCCGCAAGCGCGAGCACTCCCGCAAGCCCGACGAGCAGTACGGCTTCATCGAGGCCTGCTCCCCCGGCCCGTACCTGGAGCTGTTCGCCCGGCACCCCCAGCCGGGCTGGACCGCCTGGGGCGACGAGTCCGCCGACGACGTCACGCCGCGCGGCCAGGCGCACAAGGGCTACGCCGGCGGTGCCATCGACGTGCCACCCGTGACCAAGCACGTTCGGCTGGACCCGACGACGTCCGAACGCATCGGCAAGGAACTGCGCATCCGCTACGAGAACGGCGAAAGCATCCGCCAGCTCGCCGAGGAGACCGGCTACGGCATCACCCGCGTGCGCGGACTACTGGAGCGGGCCGGCACCACGTTCCGCGGCCGCGGACCCCAATAAGACCCCCGACAAAGAATGGGCCCCGCCGAAGCGAGGCCCATTCTTTTGAGGCTATTGGCGGTCTACCAGACCCGCACGTAATCGACGAGCATCTCGGCTGGGTAGCTGCCCCCCTTGGGGTCGCCGCCACCGGAACCGGACACAGCCAGGTTCAGCACCGGGAACACCGAGTAGCCGGGCAGGTTGAACGGCCAGTCGTCCAGCGAGTTCGCGGGCACGAAGAAGTACGGCTGCATGCCCTCGGCGTAGTCCTGCCAGAACGACATACCGGCGTCGTTCCAGGTGACGCGCCAGGTGTGCCAGCCGCCGTCGATGGGGTGCGGGTGGGTATCGAACGACGTGCCGTCCGACCGCGCGTGCACGGTGGTGCCCGACGGCCATTCGCCGTTGCCGTACCACTCGGCCAGGTCGATCTCGCCACCGACGACGGGGTGATCGTTGGACAGCCACCAGGCCGGCCAGCAACCGTTGGTCAGGCAGTTGAACTTGATCCGGGCTTCCCAGGTGGTGTTGATGCCACCCCAGAACGTGCCGAAGACCTTGCCGCTCGTGTACCTACCGTTGGCGTCGCGCGTGGCGCGGATGACCAGGTTGCCCTTGCCGTCCAGGAAGACGTGCTCCCGGTCGTCGCGGTACTGGCCCATGTTCTCCGGGCGGTCCCAGAACACCGGGTTCTTGATGGTCTCGCGCTGCGGGGAGATGTTCCACTTGCCGGGGTCGGGCCGCGAACCAGCGGGGCCGTCGAACTCGTCGTGGAAGATGTAGGAGGGCGTTTGCGCGGCCGGCGGCGGGGCCAGCGGCGGCGTGGGCGAGCTGCCCGGTTGAGGATCCGCCAGAGCGGCGGGGGACGGCATCGCGGCGGCGGCCAACAGGCCCAGCCCCGACGCGCGCATCAAGTTACGACGATCCATTTCCGGCACAGTGGAATATACAAGCCGCTCAGGCAGACTTGACGCAACTTGCGACACGCTTGAAATCACCTGTCAGAGCGGCATTCTCATCGTCTTCGGGCATGCGGCAGCACGCCATCAGCAAAACATGGTTCACGTGAAATATCCGTGCCAGCCAGCGAGTCCATGGCGAACTCTCCGAATCAGCAATGTCGAGTACCCGGTTTTGCAGTCAGCCGGGTATTCGACACCGCCGAAAAAAACTGAAACCGTCCGGTAACAAGCCGTTCAGGTTCAGCGTCCGGACTGTTGGCCCTCCCAGACCTGGCCCGCTTCGGCAGCCGCAGCCGCCTCGGCAGCAGCTGACGACGACGCCGCGGCGGCAGCTGCCGATGCAGACGCAGAGGCGTAGGCCTGCGAGCCCGCCGGGCTGCCCAGAGAGTTGCCCGGGCTGCCCGGGGTGGCGAACGCGGCCTCACAGTTCAGCGACAGCAAAACCTGATTGCTGCTCGAACCGCCACTGTTGGCCGGTGCCGAGACCGTGCGGGCGACCTGATTGGTCACCACACAGCTCGGCCACTGGAGCTGATCGCCCACCGTCGTCGACACCAACGGCTTGAAACCCGCGCTAGCCAGCGCAGATCGTGCGTCGCTGAATTTCTGGCCGACCACATTGGGTGCAGAGCCGGCGGAAGCCACGCCACTGCACATCAACGCAACAGCACCCAGCGACGTTGCCGCAGCAACACCCCATGCAGTTTTCATAGGCGCCTATCCTGCCTTAATTGCCGGCGCGGCGCTCATTGTCGGCGCAGTTGAAGTCGCCGGAGCCCACGTCTGCGTCGCGCCGATGTTCACATCCGGCACTTCAGGCTTGTTGAAAACGGTGTTGGTCGGAGCATGGTCAGAACCTGCGACCGCGCCGCCATCAGTGACTCCGGCGGCAACCGCGCCGATCACACCGACCGCTACCATCGCCGCGGCGCCAACGAGGCCCACCAAACGAGTTCTTGCCAGATTCATAGAACAAGGTTCCCGCATTTCGTGATATGCGGGCAAGTTAAATTCCTGTTCACGCCATAGTCTGACGCCTGCGTCAATAGCGATTTACGCAGTTCAAATCATCAATATGGGTACTGCTGTGGGTATTGCTGCGGGTACTGCCCGTACGGATATTGCTGCTGCGGGGGGTAGTACGGGTTGGCCGGCGGCTGGGATTCCACTGGCTGATCGGGCCCCTTTGGCACCTGGATCGGGATCGGCACGGGGACGAACGGCAGCCGGATATAGCTCGTCGTCATGGTCGGCGTCGCCGAGGTCGTCGTCTCCGTCGTAGACGGTGCCGGCGGAGGCGGCGGCTCGGTCGTGGTGGGCGTGGTGGTGGTCGACGGCGGCGGAGTCGTCGTCGGGGCGTGCGTCGTGGTGGTGTGCGTCGGCGCCGGCGCATGGGTCACCGGCGGCTGGTACGTCGGGCTCGGCGGCGGCGGTGGCGGCGCAGGGACTTCGTTGGTGACGGTGACCGTGCTGGGCGGCGGCTCGACCGGAGGCGGCGCAGGAGGCGGTGTCGGCGACTCGCTCATCGACGGCGGCGGGGTGGTCGGCGGGGCGACCGGCTTGCGGTCGCCGGTCAACGCGATGGTCACGCCACCGACGGCGGCGATCGCCGCGAGGGCTGCGACGCCGAAGACGATGAGTGGCAGCCGCTGCCAGGCCTTGGACGGTTCGGCGTCCACCGGCGCGGCCGGTGCCACGTACTGGGCGATCGCGCGGGTCGTCGTGGTGTCGCCGAAGGCGTCGTCGCCCGTGTAGGGCAGCAGGTCGCCGCCGCCGTCGGAATCCTCGGACCAGGCCAACGACGGGCCGGTGGCCTTGACCACGCGGTCGGCCGCCGTGTCGGCGGGCAGCTCGAGGTCGGTGACGAGGGCGGCCGGCGCTGTGGCCGAGCCGCCGTCGACGGCGGCGGTCGGCGCGGTGCCACTCAGCAGCGCGGCGGGAGCCATACCGGTCTGGGCGTCCGCGTCGGCGCCGTACACCGCGAAGAGAGCCGCGCCCACCGCGGCATCCAGCGCGGGCTGTGGGGTTGTGACGAGAGTGCCCGCGGCACCACGTGCCGCGACGTGTTCCGCGAGCCGCGTGCCAACCATCGGGATCCGGGCGCCGCCACCGACTGCGACCACCGAGCTGATGGCCTGCCAGGTAATCTTGTTGCGCTGCAACAGATCATCGAGCTCGGCCAACACCCCGGTCAGCGGTTCGTCCAACAGGCCGGTCAACTCGGCGCGGGTGACCTCGACGTCGCCCTGGTGCTCCGGAATGTCCACCGGCACCGTGGCCGTCGCGGCTTCCGACAGGTGTTCTTTTGCCGCACAGCAGGATTCACGGAGTTTCTCCAGTGAACTCACAGCCGAGGTGCCCGCGGTATCCACTCCCCCGGAACCGCTGACCTGGGCGAGCACGTGTGACAGCAGCAGCTGATCGACGGCCTCGCCGGAGAATTCGGTGTACCGCACGGTCTCGATGGGCTCGAACGATGAGTCCGCCGCGGCCAGCGTGATGCTGGTGCCGCCGCCACCGAAATCGAGCAACGCGGCGGTACCGGTGGCCGGCAGACCCGGGTTGGCGTGCAGAGCCGTCAGCGACGCCACCGCATCGGACACCAGCCGCGCCGGTACGCCGTTGGGCGCCAGACTCGGATTGGATCGCATCACGGCCCGCATGGCCCGCAGCGTCGCGGTATCCCAGTGCGCTGGAACGGAAATCGCCAGCTGCCCCGTCGGCGGCTCCCCGCCGGACGCCTCGATCATGGCGTCCAGGGCCTCGGCGACCAGCTGATCGGCGTGATACGCCGTGCCGTCGGACGCCACCATCGGCACCGGATCACCGACACGTTCGACGAAGCCGCGGAGCGTCACTCCATCGTCGACGGCATCCGCGGGCAGCCCGACCTGCGGCGCGCGGTCGCGGAACAGGCTCAACACGGCGCGCCGCACCATGGGCGGTTCACCGACGCGCGCCGCGACCAGGTTGGTCGTCCCGATCGACAACCCCAGCTGGTGGCTCATAACCCCACCACCCTAACGCGCGACCGTGTCAGCGCAGCTTGTGACACGTACGAACGGCGTTCTCGCAGATTACTTTTCGTCCGCTGTGACCACCCTGTGGACCAAACCGGCTGAGCCTGTGCACCCGGTGTGTTGCAATGTCCAATATGGGCGAGGACGCGACGAGGCCGCTCGAAAACTTGAATTTCAAGCCGAAAACCGTTGCTGCTCTTCATATCTGATTACTTGGCAACGGCGATCAGCGCTCCCGGTTGCAGCCATCGCATGACCTTGACCAAGGTGCCCTCGTCGATCGCCACACATCCGGCCGTCGGGCCATCACCGATGTGCACGAAGAACGCGCCACCGTTACCGGGCGTCCGCTGCGGGTTGACGCCCATGACGACGGCATACTTGTAGGGCGTGATGTCGAGGTTCTCGGTGCCACTTGCCGGATCGGTATCGAAGCGGCACTGCGCTTGCTTGCAGACCTGCATGGTGTTGTAGGTGGGGCTCTTCATATCGCCGTCCCACCAGTGATCCGGTGTGGTCTGGACGTATTGCAGACCCGTCCCCGGGTTGGCCGCGGTACCGAACGCGAACGGCAGCGTGAAGATCCCCATCGGGGTCTGCAGGTTGCCGTCGTGGCTCTGCGGCACCATGCCCTTCGAGCCCACGTGCGCCGGGATGCCGACGGCGACGGCGTCCCACCCGGCGGGCCCGCGCTGGTACACGTCCATCTTGGCCGACGAACCGCCCACGCCCACAACCGAAATCACCTGCGTGGCCGAACCCACCGAGTTGGCGAACCACGGCGTGACCACCGCGTTGCCGACCGGAGCCAGTGCCACCGCCAGCGCGGCAGCACACAGCAAAGCGAACAGTCGGCGCACCCGTCCATGGTCGAGAACGGTCCGATGGCTGGTCAAGCCAGGGCGGGTCAAGGTTTGGGCACGATAGGGCTTCGGCTTGAAAACCCGCTGGGTGCAAGCAGTGGCAGGCACACCAGGAACCACACACCGCCCAGCAACCACCCCGCGAGGACATCCGTCGGGTTGTGCACGTTGAGCACCACCCGACTCACCCCGACGACCACCACGATCACCGCGCAGAGCACCTCGATCAGCCGGAGGCGGGCCACCTGAGCCATCCGGAACACCGCGCACAGCCCCAGCGCACCGGCGATGGTGCCCAGCGCATGCCCGGACGGGAACGACCAGGACGGTTCGTGCGCCAGCGCGGTCAGCGGCCGTGCCCGTTGCGCGATGTCCTTGGCGACCTCGGTCACCAAACCCGACAACGCGACCGCGACCAGTAGGAAGATCGCGGTGCGCCGCTGCCGCCGGGCCAGCGCGACGAACGCGACCAGCACGGCAGTGATCTGAAAGGTCCACGGACCGAATACGAAGGACAGCCATCGCCAGCCCAGCACCCAGCCGGGGTGCGCCACGCCGTAACGGTGCGCGGGTTCGAGCAGCGACTCGTCGAGCGTCGTCACCCAGGACCACTGTGCGACCCAGCCCACCCACAGCAGGGCGTAGCCGATCGCGGCCGCGGCTACGATCAGCCAGCGGTTGCGGTTCGTCACCGGTCTCCTTCTCAGTTCCGTTCCTGGCGAGAAATTCGCTACGGGCCGGAACATATTTGTCACGGCCACGAAACAAACTGACCATAGCTTCGCTAACCATGACCCAAGACCTCAGCCAGGAGCCGTTGCCGGCCACAGCTGTACCAGAAGTCGATCAGGACCGGTTGACCGCGACGCGAGAGACCTTGGAGGACTACACCCTTCGATTCGCGCCGCGCAGCTACCGGAAATGGTCGACGCGCGTGGTCGGAATCTCGGCGTTGGGTGGCATCGCCTACCTGGCCGACTTCGCGATCGGTGCCAACATCGGCATCTCGTACGGCACCACCAATGCGCTCGCCGGAATCGCGATCTTCGCGGTCGTCATCCTGCTGACCGGGTTTCCCGTGGCCTACTACTCGGCCCGCTACAACATCGACCTGGATCTGGTGACCCGCGGCAGCGGCTTCGGCTACTACGGCTCGGTGGTCACGAACGTCATCTTCGCGACGTTCACGTTCATCTTCTTCGCGCTCGAAGGGTCGATCATGGCCCAGGGCCTCAAACTGGGCCTGGGCGTACCGCTGTGGCTCGGCTACGCGGCGTCGACGCTGGTGATCTTCCCGCTGGTCATCTACGGCATGAAGGTGCTCTCGACACTGCAGGTGTGGACCACCCCGCTGTGGCTGGTCCTGATGGTCCTGCCGTTCGGCTACCTGCTGATCTCGCACCCCGAATCGATCCACGACTTCTTCGCCTACCAGGGCGCCAACGGGGCGCAGGGCTTCGACATGGGTTCGACGCTGCTGGCTGCCGGTGTGTGTCTTTCGCTGATCGCCCAGATCGCCGAGCAGAACGACTACCTGCGGTTCATGCCGCCGAAGACGCCCGAGAACAAGCGGTCGTGGTGGACCTGGATGATCCTGGCCGGCCCCGGCTGGGTGTTCTTCGGAGCCATCAAGCAGATCATCGGCCTGTTCCTGGCCGTCTACCTGATCGGGCACGTCGCCGACAGCGCCGGCGTCGCCAACCAGCCGGTGCACCAGTTCCTGGAGATCTACGACAACTTCCTGCCCAAGTGGCTGGCGCTGACCCTGGCCGTGATCCTGGTCGTCATCAGCCAGATCAAGATCAACGTGACCAACGCCTACTCGGGCTCGCTGGCCTGGACCAACTCCTACACCCGCGTCACCAACCACTACCCGGGCCGGATCGTGTTCCTCGGCGTCAACCTGCTGATCGCGCTGGTGCTGATGGAAGCCAACATGTTCGACTTCCTGAACACCATCCTCGGCTTCTACGCCAACTGCGGTATGGCCTGGATCGTGGTCGTGGCCAGCGACATCGCGATCAACAAGTTCCTGCTGAAGCTCTCGCCGATGCAGCCCGAATTCCGCCGCGGCATGCTCTACGCCTTCAACCCCGTCGGATTCGGATCCATGCTGATCGCGGCGGGCCTGTCGGTCATCGCGTTCTTCGGCGGGCTGGGTGAGGCCCTGCGGCCGTACTCGCCGCTGGTGGCGATCGTGCTGGGCCTGGTGCTGCCGCCGATCTTCGCCATCGCGACCAAGGGCAAGTACTACCTGCGCCGCACCGACGACGGCATCGACCTGCCGATGTACGACGAGTACGGCAACCCGTCCGACGCGCACCTGCTGTGCCAGAACTGCCACCACGAGTACGAGCGGCCGGACATGCTGGCCTCGCCCCAGGGCGGCTACATCTGCTCGCTGTGCCTGGCGACCGACAAGACCGGAGAGCACGTCCTGCCCGCGCAGGCCTGACGGCGACACGGCCCCAGACGGCGCCGAGCGGGACAACACGTCCACGCTCGGCGCCGTTTCACGTGGTGGATTCACCCGCGAGGCCTACGCTGGAGGCATGCCCGTTCTGCTGCGCAAGATGCTCGGCATCGGAAACGTGCCCGACGACATCCGCGAGCAGCTCCAGGCCGAAGGCATCCTGCACGTGGCCGAGTTCGTGCCCGTGACCTTCCGGTTCTCCGGCCACATCCCCGGCAAGGTTGCCAAGAGCACCCTCCGCAGCCTGGTCGGCGCGCTGATCGTGACGGAGAAACGGCTCATCGGCACGCTGTCGTCGGCCCCCAAGAAGGGCGTCAAGACCGTCAACCACGCGTGGGACGCGCCGGCCGGGACCATGGTCCAGGCCGAACTGGACGACTCCGGGCTACTGCTCGACGCCACGGACATCTCCGCCATCGATCCGACTTTCGAGGGCTCGATGTCGCTGCGCTACAAGACGCCGCTGCCGGCCGAGGTGCTGGCGGCCCTGCCGGCCCGCAAGTTCACCTTCGATGTGCCGAGCAAGTACGTCTACCTCGCCTGTGGGATGCCCACCACCACCTGACCTGGCCAGGGCGTAGCGTCGGGCCGATGACGATCCGGTACGACGAAGCACTGCGCGAGCACGTCGGGACGCACCTGGCCGGGCACCAGCGGCGAGTGGTCGACGACCCGAGCAAACGCCACGCTGCGGTGGCCATCGTGCTGGTGGACTCCGAATCCGGTGAAGACCGCATCGACCCGGCTCCGGTCGACGAGTGGATCGGCGGGCGGCCGCTGCCCGACCAGAATCTGGACGGCCGCATGGTCGACGTGGCCGGCGGCGCGGCGTTTCTCTTGTGCCGCAGGACGTCCCGGCTGAACTCCCATTCCGCCCAGTGGGCACTGCCCGGCGGGCGCCTCGATCCCGGCGAAACGGTGGTGGACGCGGCGCTGCGGGAGCTGCACGAGGAGGTCGGCATCAAGTTGTCGGACGAGTCGGTGCTGGGCCTGCTGGACGACTACCCGACCCGCTCCGGATACGTCATCACGCCGGTGGTGCTGTGGGGTGGCGGCCGCCTGGACCCGCAGCCCTCCCCGGACGAGGTGGTCGCCGTGTACCGGGTCGGGCTGCACCAGCTGCAACGGCCGGACTCGCCGCGGTTCATCACGATCCCGGAGAGCGACCGTCCGGTGGTGCAGATTCCGCTGGGCAACGACCTCATCCACGCACCGACGGGCGCGGTCCTGCTGCAGATGCGCTGGCTCGGCCTGGAAGGCCGGCCCGACCGCGTGGACGAGCTCGAGCAGCCGGTGTTCGCCTGGCGGTGAGGGATTTATGCACGTCCGGTAACGCTGGCCGTTACGGAACGTGCACAAATCGCGCAGCGTAAAACCCTTGTCCAACAATCCAACACAGGGTGGCATGGCTGGTTCGGCAGCAGAATCGTAGGAGGTGGCCGACTCGTGTCCCAATCGCCGGGCCAGAACGTACTTTTCGTCCACTGGCACGACCTCGGGCGCTATCTCGGGGCATACGGCCACTCTGACGTCAGCAGTCCGCGGCTGGACCAACTGGCCGCCGAAGGCATCCTGTTCACGCGGGCCCACGCCACCGCGCCGCTGTGCTCGCCGTCGCGCGGTTCCATCTTCACCGGGCGCTACCCACAGAGCAACGGGCTGGTCGGGCTGGCGCACCACGGCTGGGAGTACCACGCCGGCGTCCAGACGCTGCCGCAGCTGCTGTCCGAATCGGGTTGGCACACAGCGCTGTTCGGCATGCAGCATGAGACGTCCTTCCCGTCCCGGCTGGGTTTCGACGAGTTCGACGTGTCGAATTCCTACTGTGAGTACGTCGTCGAACAGGCCCTGCGGTGGCTCAGCGAGCCGCCGCAGAAACCATTCCTACTCACGGCCGGGTTCTTCGAGACCCACCGGCCGTACCCACGGGAACGCTACGAGCCCGCGGCCAGCGACACCGTCACCGTCCCGGACTACCTGCCCGACAGCGACGCCATCCGCGACGACCTGGCCGAGTTCTACGGCTCCATCGCCGTCGCCGACGCGGCGGTGGGCCGGCTGCTGGACGCACTGCAGGCGGGAGGGCTGGACCGCAACACCTGGGTGGTGTTCCTCACCGATCACGGGCCGGCCCTGCCGCGGGCCAAGTCGACGCTGTACGACGCCGGGACCGGGATCGCCATGATCGTGCGGCCGCCGCGCGACGCCGGAATCGAGCCGCACGTCTACGACGAACTGTTCAGTGGGGTGGATCTGCTGCCGACGCTGCTCGATCTGCTCGGCGTGCCGGTTCCGGTTGAAGTGGAAGGGCTTTCACACGCGGAGGCGCTGGTCCGCACGGCGGCGGGCCCCGAAATCCGTACCGAGGTCTACACCGCCAAGACGTATCATGACTCGTTCGACCCTATTCGCGCAGTGCGAACAAAAGACTTCAGTTACATCGAGAACTATGCTTCGCGTCCGTTGTTGGACCTACCGTGGGACATCGCCGACAGCCCACCGGGCCGGGCAGTGCAGCCGGCCATTTCCGACCCGCGTCCGGCCCGTGAGCTCTACGACCTACACGCCGACCCCACCGAGCGGCACAACCTGCTCCTCGACGTGCAGCCCGAATACCATGCAGTGGCAGCGCAATTGGCACTCAAGCTCAACACCTGGCGGCAGCAGACGGGCGATGTGATCCCCTCGGATTTCACCGGAACACAGATTTCGAACCGCTTCACCGGGACCTATCTGAGCCTACATGGGCGCCCCGCCTCGAGCCGGTCTGCAGCGGCGTCCGACCGCGGAATCGATCTGGAATCCACCTCGCAAGATTAATACTCAGTGTGCGAAAAATCCGCTTCTGCAAGGGATTTCGACGCAAGCTAGGCTCTTGCGCCATGACAGCATCGACGGCCTATCTGGTCCTCGCATCCCAGCGCAGCGGCAGCACACTGCTGGTTGAGTCGCTGCGCGCCACCGGTGTGGCCGGCGAACCGCAGGAGTTCTTTCAGTACCTGCCACACACCAGCATGTCGCCGCAGCCCCGGGAATGGTTCGCCGACACCGAGGACGAATCGATCCTGCGGCTGCTCGATCCACTGATCGACGGCAGGCCCGAACTGGCGCCCGCGACGATCTGGCGTGACTACATCCAGACCGCCGGCCGCACGCCCAACGGCATCTGGGGCGGCAAGCTCATGTGGAACCAGACCGCGCAGCTGCAACGTCGGGCCGCGGATCTGCCGGACCGCTCCGGTGACGGGCTGCTGGCCGCCATCCGCGACGTCGTCGGCTCCGATCCAGTCCTGATCCACATCCACCGGCCCGACGTGGTGTCTCAGGCGGTCTCGTTCTGGCGGGCGGTGCAGACCCGCGTGTGGCGAGGCCGCCCGGACCCGGTGCACGACGCCCGCGCCGAGTACCACGCCGGAGCCATCGCGCACGTCGTACGGATGCTGCGGGCCCAGGAGGAGGGCTGGCAGAAATGGTTCCTCGACGAGAACGTCAACCGGATCGAAGTGCCCTATCCGGTGTTGTGGCGCAACCTCACCGAGGTCGTCGGCGACGTGCTCGAGGCACTCGGCCAGGACCGCAGGCTCGCACCGAGACCGGTGCTGGAACGTCAGGCCGATCAGCGTTCGGACGAATGGGTGGAGCGCTACCGCGCCGAAGCCGAACAGGAAGGACTGCCGGTATGAGCACCGAAAGTATCCATGTCGACGAGCTCCGGCTGCTCGAGGCCGAGGCCGTGCACATCATCCGCGAGGTGGTCGCCGAGTTGGAGCGCCCCGTGCTGCTGTTCTCGGCGGGCAAGGACTCGATCGTGCTACTCCGATTGGCGGAGAAGGCTTTCCGCCCCGGGCCGCTGCCGTTTCCGGTGCTGCACGTCGACACCGGCCACAACTTCCCGGAGGTCATCGACTTCCGGGATCGCCGCACCACCGGCGTCGGGCACAAGCTGCTCGTCGGGTCGGTACAGGAGAGCATCGACACCGGACGGGTGGCCGATCCCGGGCCGGGGGCGTCACGCAACCGGCAGCAGACCCGCACCTTGCTCGACGCGCTCGAGGCGGGCGGCTTCGACGCCGCGTTCGGCGGGGCCCGCCGCGACGAGGAACGCGCCCGCGCCAAAGAACGCATCCTGAGCTTCCGCGACGAGTTCGGCCAGTGGGACCCGCGTGCGCAGCGGCCCGAGCCGTGGTCGCTGTACAACGGCCGTATCCGCCGGGGCGAGCAGGTCCGGGTGTTCCCGCTCTCGAACTGGACCGAGCTGGACATCTGGCGCTACATCGAGCTGGAAGGCCTTGAGCTGCCGTCGATTTACTTCGCCCACGAACGCGAGGTGTTCGAGCGCGACGGCATCCTGCTCGCGGTGTCGGAGTACACCCAACCGACCGGCGACGAGACCGCCGCCGTCGAATGGGTGCGCTATCGCACCGTCGGCGACCTCACCATCACCGGCGCCGTGCGGTCGAAAGCCGTTGACATCGCGAGCGTGATCGACGAAATCTCCGCTGCCACAGTGTCGGAACGCGGCGAGACCCGCGCCGATGACCGGACGTCCGTGGCGGCAATGGAAGACCGCAAGCGAGAGGGCTACTTCTGATGAGCACGAGACAGCTGCTTCGGATCGCGACGGCCGGCTCCGTGGATGACGGCAAGAGCACCCTGATCGGCCGGCTGCTGCACGACACCGACAGCCTGCCCCTGGACCACCTCGACGCGGTCACCGACGACGACGGGGTCGCCGACCTGGCAGCCCTGTCCGACGGTCTGCGCGCCGAACGGGAACAGGGCATCACCATCGACGTGGCCTACCGCTTCTTCTCCACCGAGGCGCGCAGCTACATCCTCGCCGACACCCCGGGCCACGAGCGGTACACCCGCAACATGTTCACCGGCGCGTCCAACGCGCATGTGGCCATCCTGCTCGTCGACGCCCGGGCCGGCGTGCTGCGGCAGACCCTGCGCCACGCCCGCATCGCAAAGCTGTTGGGGATCAAGCACTTCGCCGCCGCCGTGAACAAGATCGACCTGGTCGATTTCGACCAGGCGCGGTTCGACGCGGTGCACGACGAACTCGGTCAGGTCGCCGCCCGGCTCGGCGCGGTGGATCTGACGGTGATCCCGCTGGCCGCCAAGCACGGCGACAACGTCGTGAACCGCTCGGAGCACACCCCGTGGTACGAGGGCCCGACGCTGCTGGAGTATCTGGAGGGCATCGAACTCAGCGCGCCCCAGCCCGAACCGGCCAAGCTCCGGCTGCCCATCCAATGGGTGTCCCGGCCCACCGCCGAACAGCGGCGCCGCTACACCGGCCGACTGAGTGCCGGCACGCTACAGGTCGGCGACACCGTGCTGAGCCTGCCCGCCGGCACCAGCTCGACCGTCACCGCCGTGGACACCCTCGACGACGACCGCGCCACTGCCGTTGCCCCACTGTCGGTTTCGATCGAACTGGCCGACGACATCGACGTCGGCCGCGGTGATGTGCTGGTCAGTAGCGCCGACAACGCGTCACTTCCGGTATTGGCCCGCGAACTCGACGCGACGGTGTGCTGGTTCGCGGAGACCCCGCTGCGAGCCGGTGACCGGCTGGCGCTCAAGCAGGGCACCCGCACCGTGCGGGCCACCGTGCAGGCGTTGCACACGCGGCTCGATCCCGAGACGCTCGACGACATCGATCAGCCGGTCGAGTTGGTACTCAACGACATCGGCGCCGTCACGCTCCGGACCAGTTCGACGGTGATCGCCGACCCGTACCGCGACAACCGCGAAAGCGGCGCCTTCATCCTGATCGACGAGACGTCCAACGACACCGTCGGCGCCGGCACCATCACCGAGCCGCGCGAGGTGAAGCTCGGTACCCACTCACGCAGCGACATCCGTTGGCACCATTCGTCATTGGACCGGTCCTACCGGTGGGCCCGGACCGGGCAGCGGGGCGCGACCATCTGGTTCACCGGGCTGCCGGCATCGGGGAAGTCGACGCTGGCCGTCGCGGTCGAGCGGGCGCTGGTGGAGTCCGGGCAGGTGGCCTACCTGCTCGACGGCGACAACATCCGGCACGGACTGTCCGACGACCTCGGGTTCTCCGCGGGCGACCGCGCCGAGAACATCCGCCGGGTGGGGCATCTGGCCCGGCTCCTGGCGGACTCGGGTGTGGTGGCACTGGCCTCGCTGGTGTCGCCGCTCAAGTCGGACCGCGACACCGCGCGCGAGCTGAGCAGCGTCGCCAAGCTGCCGTTCATCGAGGTCTACGTGTCCACCCCGCGAACCGAGTGCGAGCGCCGCGACCCCAAGGGCCTGTACGCCCGGGCCAAGGCCGGTGAGCTGCGCGGTCTGACCGGGGTGGACGCCCCGTACGAGCCGCCGGAGAACCCGGACCTGGTGGTCGACACCACCGGCGCCGACATCAACACCCTGGTGGCCCAGGTGCTGGGGGCGCTCAACACCCTGCGCTGACCCGTGATTTGTGCACGTTCTGTCGCGCTGAACGAGACAGAACGTGCACAAGTCGCGCGGCTGTCCCCCAATCGGGGGACAACGAATTCATCCTGTACGGGGCCCACCTGGCGGACATACATCGGGGCCCAGCTGCGGGACTCTTGAGTCAACACCGGATCACTCCGGAAACGACATCAAAAGCCCACAGCAGCAGGAGAATTCAAATGAGCATCGTCACCCGCTGGGTCAGCTACTTCATCATCGTCATCGGTCTGACCGTCGCACCCGGAATGATCGCCATCGGCCTGGCCACGTCCGCTCACGTCTAGTTCAGCAGTGATTTGTGCACGATTTTCCGCGGTCGGCGCGGAAAATCGTGCACAAATCACACCTGGGCAACCACGAAAATCCGGCGGAACGGGAAGAACGTGGTGCCGTCGGGCTGGGGCGGGTACGCCTGCGCCAGCAGCGGGATGATCGCCTGGCGGTACTGCTCCCAGGCATCGTCGGTCAGCCGCGAGCGGACGTCGGTCAGCGCGGTACCCGTGATCCAGTCCAGCACCGGGGTTTCGCCGGTCAATTGATGCAGGTATGTGGTCTCCCAGGCGTCGACGGTGCAGCCTTCGGCCGTCAGCAGCGCGGCGTAACCCGCCGGGTCGTCGACCACATTCGTCTCCCGGAATCGGATATCGGCCAGCGCGTCGGCGAACTCCGGGCGCCGGGCCACCTCCCGTACGGCCTGATGCGACGGCGAGTCGAAATTGCCGGGTACCTGGAACGCCAGCCACGCGCCTTTCGGCAGCTGAGTCACCCACCGCCGCAGCAGCTCACGATGTTCCGGAACCCATTGCAGCACAGCATTACTGACCATCACGTCGGTGTCCGGCGCGGGCGACCAGTCGGCAGCGGCGACCACCCGGGCGTCGACGCCGCGAGCCCGGGCTGCCGCCACCATCTCCGGTGAGTTGTCCACTGCTTCGATCACTGCGTCGGGCCAGCGCTCCGACAGCGTGGCGGTCAGGTTTCCCGGCCCGCAACCCACGTCCGCCACCCGCCTCGGTGTCTGGGCACCCACGCGCGCCAGCAGGTCGTAGAAGGGCCGGCCGCGGTGGTCAGCGAAGGCGAGGTAGATGTCTGGATTCCACACAACCCCATCCTGCCGCCGGAGGCTGATGAGTGCCTGCCATTCTGGTAGGCGATGGACGAGTCAGTACGCGACCTGTGGCAGTCGCTGGGCCTCCCCGGCCTGATCTACGTGCACACCCATTTCATGCCCAAGTCCGTGATGGACAAGGTGTGGAAGTACTTCGACAGCGCCGGGCCTCTCACCGGCCGGACCTGGCCCATCACGTATCGCACCGAGGAGCAGCACAGGCTGGAGACGCTGCGTGGTTTCGGGGTGCTGGCGTTCACCTCCCTGGTCTATCCGCACAAGCCCGACATGGCGGCCTGGCTGAACCAGTGGGCCGCTCAGTTCGCCGCGCAGACTCCCGACTGTCTGTCCACCGCGACGTTCTACCCCGAGCCCGGCGCACCCGCCTACGTGGCCGAGGCCATCGCGGGCGGCACTCGGGTGTTCAAGGCGCACGTTCAGGTCGGCGACTACAACCCGGCCGACCCACTGCTCGATGACGTGTGGGGCACCATCGCCGACGCCGCCGTCCCGGTGATCATCCACTGCGGTTCCGGTCCGGCGCCCGGTACTCATACCGGCCCTGACCAGGTCCGTACCGTGCTGGACCGCCACCCCGATCTGAAGCTGATCATCGCGCACCTGGGTATGCCCGAGTACAGCGAATTCCTGGACCTCTGCGAACAATTCGACGGCGTCCATCTGGACACCACCATGGCATTCACGCCCTTCGTCGAGGAAAACATGCCGTTCCCGCCCGCCGAATTGCCGCGTCTGGGTGAGCTCGGTGACCGAATCCTGTTCGGCAGCGATTTCCCCAACATCCCGTACCGGTACGCCGAGTCCCTCGAGGTGCTCACCAAGGTAGCCACCGACGACGATTGGCTGCGAAAAGTGCTGTACCACAACGCCGCCAGGCTGTTCGATCTGGAGGATCAGCTGACGGGGGCCGAGAACCGGGGTTAGCATCCGAACGTGACCAGTCCGCCAGGCGATGCGTTCAACCCACCCGTCCCCGTTCCCGACGTAGCGGGTGCGGATGCCACCGCGCGCGGATTGCCACGACGGGCCGACCTGACCTGGCAACAGAAGCTGATCGTCGACTCCTCGGCCGTGGCCGACCTGGGGCTTCGCACGGCGCTGGCCTCGGTGATCGGCGCCGGCATGATTCCGCGGATGGCCGCCTCGGCGGTACGAAGCCGGGCCGGCGACGACCCCGACGCCCTGCGGTTCTACGCCGAACTCGCCGCCACCAAGGACCCACAGCAGTGCTTCCCGGCGCCCAGCGGTCCCCCTCTGGTATCCGCTCGTCCTGCCGGCCCGGTCGCGCAGTGGGTTGCACACGGCCAGGTGGACAACATCTGGTTCCCAAGCAGTTACGACGCCGTGTATCCCGGCATCCGAGAGCGGCGCCGCAGCTACACGCGCAACAACGTGGTGCATGCCCAGCACTGGCGGCACGACGACGGACCGCGCCCGACACTGTGCGTGATCCACGGGTTCATGGGCTCGCCATACCTGTTCAATGGCCTGTTCTTCTCGCTGCCGTGGTTCTTCCGGTCCGGGTACGACGTACTGCTGTACACCCTGCCGTTCCACGGCCCCCGGGCCGAGAAGGGCTCTCCCTACAGTGGATACGGCTTCTTCATGGACGGTGTCCCCGGCTTCGCCGAGGCCATGGCGCAAGCGGTATACGACTTCCGTTCCGTCCTCGACTACCTGGAGGACGCCGGAGTCGATCGCATTGCGCTGACCGGAATGTCGTTGGGCGGGTACACCTCATCATTGATCGCCTCGGTCGACGACCGCATCCAGGCCGTCATCCCGAACGTTCCGGTCGTCACACCGGACCGCACGGTCGACGAATGGTTCCCGGCCAACCTGCTCGTCAGGCTGAGCAACCGGTTGGCGCATATCGATGAGGATCTGGTTTCAGCGGCCGGCCGGTACCACTCACCGCTGAACTACGCGCCGCTGGTGCCCCGGGATCGCCGATTGATCATCACCGGCCTGGGTGATCGCCTGGCGCCGCCGCAGCAGGCCGAATTGCTCTGGGAACACTGGGATCGCTGCGCGTTCCACTGGTTCCCGGGCAACCACATCCTGCACGTCAGCCAGCCGGACTACCTGCGCCGGATGACCAAGTTCATGAGCCCGTTCATGTTCGACGGCAGCGACTGCCCGGCTGACCGGGCACGCCCTGCCCGTTGATCCTGCGTGCAGGGCCGCCGCTACTCGACCTTCTACGCCCGAGCCGCAGAGTCGACGGCGGACTCAGCCCCAGCGCCGAACGTCGACAATTCCGCAAGCAGCGCGGTGGTCAGCACACCCGCGCGTGTGGCGAGGCCACCGGCCGATGCCGGGGCCATCGCCGTGAGCAGCGGGCCCTGCCGACCCGCCTCGCGCGTCAGGCCCGCGACTGCGGCCGCGGCAGGCGCATTGGCCGTGCGCACTGCACAGGCCGCGGAAATGGTTGCACCAGGAGAGAATTCGAGCACCGTCCACAGCTCCGTCGTCGAAGCCAGGGCAGCCAGGCATTCCGGCAGGCTCATATCTGCGGGCAATCCGTAGGCGGTGAGGTAACCGTCCCCGTCGCGGACCGCACGCCACGTCTCGCGCGCGTCGGTTGCGATGGGCGTGGGCGCTACCTCGGTGACCGCGACCGGCACCCCGGCCTCCCTCAGCTGGTCGGCCAGCCGCCGGGCCACCTTCTCCGCCGTGTCCGCGAGCGGCAGATCCGACGACCGTGCCTGCAGTGCAGCAAGATTCGACGCCGCCGTCACAGTGACGCTGACCCACGCACTGCGCGTGCCGTCGAGCTGACGTTCAGTGACGCGCACGGAGTCGCACCGAACGCCGTAGCGGTCGACGTAAGAAGCCACGAGAGGCAGTGCGTGGTACGGGAATCCGTCGGCTTCCAGTACCACCGTGACCTGATCAGCCGCCGGGGCCGCCGCACCGCGCCGGTTCCGGCGCCACACCGCGAATCGGCGGGCCACCATCGTGGTCAGGAACATCCCGCGCCACCAGGCGAACACCAGCAGCACCACGGCGACCGCGATGCCCAGGATCCACTTCTGTGGCGTCGTATGCCACGGGTACGTCATGGCCGCCGGGATGATCGCCAGCAATGCCAACGTGATTCGGGCCGTCATCGGGCGCCGTCCTTTCTTCGGTACGCGATCAGCGCGATCAGCGCGGCGATCGCCAGCACTGCCGCACCGGCGAACGCGATGGTCCGCGGCGTGGTGTCCTTCGGGGCCGGCTCGGGCGGCATGGCAACAGACACGGCTTTCGGTGCCGAACCGGTCGCCGGCAGGTCCCAGGTCAATGCCGCAACCGGGTCGACGACGCCGGCGCCCACCAGGTTCGACGGCATGCGCGCGGCACCGTGCGCGGTGGCGGTCAGCCGGTGCGTCACGTCAGCCGCGTTGAGCGCGGGAAATCGACTGCGCACCAAGGCTGCGACGCCTGCGACGTAGGCCGCCGCGTAGCTGCTGCTGCGCAACGGGAACAGGTCGCCCCGCTCGTTGGGCAGCGCGTTGGCCAGACCGTTCACACCAGTCGACGCGATGTGCTCGCCGGGCGCAGAGATGCCGACCCACGGGCCGGGAGTGGTGAAGTCCGACGGCTGTCCGGCGGCGTCCAGCGACCCGACCGACAGTACGTACGGCTGCCACCAGGACGGGATCGACACCGATTTGACGCCGGCCCAGTTTCGCGGGTCGGCCGCATTCCCGGGGTTGTCGAGCGGGTTGGCCTCGCACGACGGGCCGCCGGCCAGGCCGGCCCGGTCATTGCCTGCGGCGGCGACGATCACCGCATCCTTTTCCTGCGCAGCGTATTTCAGTGCCGCACCCAGTTCGGTCTGATCGACGGGCCGATCGGCGGGCAGGCAGGTGACCGCCGTGATGGCGATGACCCTGGCGCCGCGGTCGGCGGCATGCACCACGGCCCGGGCCAGTGATGTGACCGCGATGGTGGCCTGCGCCGCAGCCGCGTCTCCCCCGTTGCCACGCGGGGCGTAGCGCTCGGACGTCTGACGGATGGCCAGGATGCGGGCGCCCGGCGCGACGCCGGAGAACCCGTCCGCGCCCGGCTGACCGGCGACCAGGCCGGCGACCAGAGTGCCGTGGCCATCGCAATCGGTAAGTCCGTCAGTGTTTTCCACGAAATCACCGCCGGCCTCCACATTGGGCAACCGCGGTCCGGGATGCACGCCGGTGTCGATGACCGCCACCGTCTGTCCGTCACCGCGGCTGAAGGCCCAGGCGCCCGGCACGTTGAGCAACGTGTGGCCCGGACCCGGTGCGCCCGGGTCGGTGCCGGGCAGCACGCCGGCGGTGACGCACTGTCCGCGTTGGCCCATCGCCGCGACGGGACCGACGCTGCCCGACGGCGGTGCCGCATGCTCGTCGACGTGCGGCGGCACGACGGCACCGGCGGCCGGCAACATCGCCGTCGGCAGTACTGCGGATGAGGCGGCGAAAGCGACTGTCAGGACGGAGATTCCGCGCCGGATGGCCACCATCACCGGTTGATGACCCAGGCGAACAGGCCCACCAGGTAGGCCAGCACCGGGATCAGCGAAGCGTCCAACGCCGTCGCGGCGAAGCTGACCAGGCGACGCATCGGCAGCGAATAGGTCTGCGGGTCGGCCACCTGGGGGTTCAGCGCGGCCACCACGCCCACCGTGACGAGCACCGCGAGCACGCCCAGCGACCACCACGCGTTGGAGTAGTGCCCGCCGGCGGCGAACATCGTAAGCAGCACGGCCGCAACCAGATACGGCTGGCTCAGCAGCCACACCTTGCACGGCACCGAGTCCCAGATGCGGGCCCGCAGCGCCGTCGCGAGGGCGGCGGCCACGACCACGTACCAGGCCCACGCCGACGGGTGCGTTCCCGCCACCAGGACCACCGACCCGGCGGTCAGGGTGAGCACGGCACCGGCGAGGAAGCCGGTCTGGTGCGCGTCGCATACCCGGACGCGGCGCGGCAGATCGGCCAGCACGGACAGCGGCAGGGCCGACGGCGTCGGGTCACCCGGCGCCGGGATGTTCGGCACCGGGAACCGGGCCCACAGCGTCGACAGCTGAGCGGCCTGGACCACGACCAACAGCGCGAAAACGATCAGCACAGCGCCGATCACGGTGTTGCCCAGCTGCCAGATCGAAGCGGCGCCACCGACGGTCATGCCCGCGATACCCAGGACGGTCGTGGCGGTGAAGGCCGCGATGGCCTGCCCGCCGACGGCGATGCTGACGATCGACCAGGCGGCGACCGCCGCGGCACCGAGCAGCAAGCCGGCGGGACCGGACGCGCCGGGGACCGCCAGCGTGAAGGCCGCGCCGACCGGCAGCAGGGCGGCCAGACTCAGAGCCGTCGCCAACTTCGGTAGGGCGGGCCGGGTCAGCAGGGCTGCCGCAACGGTCAGCACCGCCACGCCCACGACCGTGAACAGGCCGGCGGGCTGGCCGGTGCGTACCCGCACCAGCGTCGCCAGCGCGGTGGCGAGCACCGTCAAGACCACGACTGCCCAACCGGCCAAGCGGCGGATATGCGCGTTGCCCCAAGGGTTTTCGCGAGCGGCGGAGAAGATGGCGGCGGCATCGGCGATGTCCTCGACGATGCGCGGCGCCGGCGGACCGGCGGGCACCGGCTGCAGCGCCAGCAGATCACCGTCGACGATGCCGACCGTGTCGAGCGTCGCGTCGAGGCTGTACGCCGCGCCACCCAGCGGGGCCAGCGACAATTCAGCGCCGCTCGCGGCGTCGGGCGCGACGATGCGCCGCACCGCGGGCACGATCTCGCGCAAGGGCAGGCCCGCCGGCAGTGCGACGTCGGTGAGTCGCCCGCGACCAGCCTGCTCGTCGCCGGCGGCGAGCACTGCGACCCGCACAATCGGCATCGCGGTACTACCAGACGTGTTCTGGGACATTTTCTTTCCGTTCTCCAGTCGAGGTCTCGAAGTCTCGGGTCGGGTTCACTGTGGGGAACCAGGGACCGTCGGGCAGGGTCGCGGTCAGTCGCTGCACGGCAGCGGTGACGGCAAGATCCGTACCCGGGGCAAAAGTTGAAATCCAGGTGCCGTCAGCGGCTTTCACCGGGGCCACGACGACGCGACCCGCGGAGGTGTCGACGATGCTGACGCCGACGTCGGTGCTGATCCGGTGGCCGTCACGGTGGTCGCCCGCCACGATCTCCACGTAGCTGCGGCCGGGCGCGAACGCGGCCCGCACCACCGCGTGCGCGGTCGGCGGGATGCCGAGGTGATCCATCACGTCGTCCAGCGAATCGCCACGGCGCAAGCGCTCGTCGGCCTTGGCCCCGATGTGGGCGGGCATGGCGAACTCGTCGAACCGAGCGGCCGCGCGGCCGGACAACCCTGCCGTGAGCACCGGCACCAGCGCGTCCGGGGACGCGACGGTCAGTTCGGTGCAGGTCATCAGGTGCTCGCTGCGCAGGACCGCCACGGTGGTGTCGGCCCTGCGCGCGAGAATCCCGCGCAACATGGCGCCCGAGCCGGACACCCATCGCAGTTCCAGCCAGCGGCGGGGCCGGCACACGGTCCGAATCCAGTGCGCGACAGCGGGATGCACGGAGCCGTCGGCAGACAGCACCCCCATCCGCGTCAGCGCGGTGACCTGGTCCGCATCGAATCCGGCCTTGGCGGAGGGCTCGCTGTAGGGCTGCGTGATGGCCAGCACCCACGGAAAGCTCCCAGCGCCAAGACGATCCGCGAGGAACCAGGCTTGCTCCGCGGTCAGCTCGACTGCGGAGACCGGGATTTCAGCGCGTTCCGGGGTGCCTGACACCCCGGAACGCGCCGAAACCGTTGGACTTAAACCCACTTGGCGCCTTCGGCGCTGTCGCGTGCGCTCATCGACAGCGTGTTGGTCTCGTGGGTGGTCGCCATCGCGCGGTACGCGTGGACGAGTTCTTCCATCGCGGTGTTCCACTGGGCCTGCCACGCCTGGTAGCTGGTTCCGGTGTCACCCTGCCAGGCGCCGGCCAGCGCGGCCTGCTCGCTGGCGATGTCGAGCCCGACGGCGTGCAGGGCACCCGAGTAGGCGGTCATCTCACCGGCGTGGGCCAGCATCGCCGGGTAGTTGTACATGATCTGGGACATGGGATTTCCTCGCTCCTGATTGTCGGGGTCGGCGTGCGGCGGCTAGACGGACGTGTACGTGCCGGCTGCGGCGGTGTCCTGCGCGACGTAGGTGCCTGCCGCGTCGCCCAGGTTGGCCTGCGCGATGTCGAGCAGGGTGTTGACCTTGGCCGCAACTTCCATGAAGCGCACGTGTGCGGCCTGGAACGCGACTGCCGAGTCACCCTGGTGGAAGCCCTGCGCCGACTGCGCAGCCTGTTCGGCCTGGGCGATGGTGCTGCGCATCAGCGCGGCCTTGGCCGAGAAGGCCGACTCGGAAGCGACCAGCTGGGGGATGTGTGCGTCGAGCATGCTCATTGTGATTCCTCTCGGGGTACGTCCGGATTGTTTTGGTGGTCAGGTCTTCTGGTCTGCAGGTTCAGCGGTTGGCACCGCCTTCCGAGCCCCAGCTGCCGGGCAGCATGGGGTCGGTGACGCCACCGCCGAAACCGTTGCCGGTCAGGCGGTTCAGGCCTGTCGCCTGCTGGTCCTGGCGGTTCACCGTGCCGGTGAAGCCGATCGGTCCGGCACCGCGGGCGGAAGCCAGAACATCGGTGCGTGGGGCCCTGTCCGCTCCAGCGTCATCGCCGAAGTCCGGATCGACTTCCGAGTTCATGTCCATGAACTCGTCGCGGACACCACGCTCTTTCGCCGCGCGCCGGCGACGAGCGCGCCGCCGCTCGGTCGCGGCGGCAGCGGCAGCCGCCGCGGCTGCGGCAGCGATACCGGACGCCGGGGCCGGCGCGGTGGCGCCGTCCCGCAGGGTCGGGGTGAATCCGGGACCCGGGTCGTCGACGGCCACCGCGTAGGCCATCATCGGCGCCGGGGCCGCCGGCGCGGGAGCCGCCGCCGAAGCCGGTGCGGGCGCAGGCGCGCTCGCCGGGGAGGCGGGGGTGGCCGGCACCGTCGGGGCGACGCTGACCACCGGCATCTGGTGATCGAGGACCTGCAACTGCGGAGGCGGTGGGAATGCATCGGCGACTTCGGGATCCGGCACATAGTCGGGTTCCAACAGCGTCAACAACCCGAGGCTGGACAGACCGACCGCAATCAGAGCCGGCCCCCACAACGGTGCAGACAGCATCAAACCCCAAGAGCCCCAGCCGACGGGCTGGAAGAACGCCTGATAGCCGAGCGCGAAAAGCAATGGCCCCCAAGTGGTCAGCGCTTGCGACGGGTTGGTCAGGAAGTCGATGATCATCTGCCGGATCTGGCCCAGCGGGTCCTGCAGGAACTTCACGATCAGGTCGCCGCCGGGCAGCGTCTTGATGTAGTTGTACAGGTAATCGGTGATCGCGTTCGACGCGTTCAACGACGTGCCCGCATCGGCCGCCTGCAACTGCGCGCCCGCCTGCGTGGCACTCGCCGTGGCGGTACCGGCCTCGCCGACGCCGGCCGCCAGCATCATTGGGGCTGGCGCAGTCGTCGGGGCTGTCGCCACCGCGGCACCCGACACCGCCTGATAGGTACCCATGACGGTCGCGGCCTGCAGCCACATCCGGGCGTAGTCGGCTTCGTTCAGCGCGATCGGAATGGTGTTGATGCCAAAGAAATTCGTCGCGAGCAGTGCCGCGTTCACCACGTGGTTGAGAGCCAGTTCGGGCAGCGACGGCATCGCGGCCAAGGCGGTGCTGTAGGCAGCCGCGGCGGTCTCGTGCTGTACCGCGTTGGCGGCGCTGTTGGCGCTGGCCTGGGCCAGCCAGGTCAGGTACGGCGCGTGGGAGGCGATGTACTGCTCGGCGCTCGGCCCCTCCCATGCGCCCGCCTGGACCTCACCCAACAGTGCGGTGAGTTCAGCTGCGGCCGAGGCATATTCGGTGCTCAGCGACTGCCAGGCAGCCGCCGCGGCCAGCAGTGAACCCGGACCGGGTCCACTGGACAGCAGCGTCGAATGAACCTCCGGTGGCAGCGCCATCCAGACGGGGGCGGTCATATCAGCCCAGCACCGTCACGTAGGTGGCGGCGGCTTCGGCATCGCCCGTCGCGTAGCTGATGCCCGCTTCGGTGACACCCCCACCGGCACGGCCGAGTTCGGTGACGCCCTGCGTCGCGACGGCCTCGTGCTCGGCGCCGTGGGCGCTCAGTCCGATCGCCGTCTGCAGCGACACGGGGTCGGCGGCGGGCGGCATCACCGCGGTGACCGCCGGAGCGGCTGCGGCGTGGGCGGCGGCCAGGCGGGCGGTCAGTGCTTCGACGGCCGCCCCGGCTGCCGTCAGTCCTTCGGGAACAACGCGCAAGGTCATCAGTGGAACTCCCCTCGTTGTGGTCCGGTGGGTCGGCCCGTAATCGGGTCTGCCACCAGCGGATTGATCAGCTGGACATACGTGGCTTCATCGCTGTCGCCGACCACCATGGCGCGGCCGGCGGGCAGGCGGTTGAACCGGTGGCCGCGGATCCGGCCGCTGTCCTGCGGGTTGCCGGACAGCATGACGGTGGTGGCCTGCAGCTCGTTGAGCCTGCGCAACAGCGGGGCCGTCATCACCGCGTGGGCCGAGCCGGCGGCCCGGGCGGTGACGATCACCCGCAGACCCAGTTCGGCCGCCTGGGCCAGCAGCCCCAGCAGTACCGTCCAGGGCCGCTGGCCGACGAACGGACCGCTGACCGCGGGTGCATCCGGGATCTGGTCGACGTCGTCGATGATCAGGTAGTGCAGGTGGTTGCCCTGCCCGTTCCGGTATGTCCACCCACTCAGCTCCGCGGACGACATACCCGCTGGGGGCCTGCGCTTTTCGAGCAGTGCAGCCAGTCCGAGCATCGCCGGGGTGACCCGGTCGACGTTGGGGGTGTACTCGTTGTCCGCGAACAACGGCTCGTCCACCAGATGCAGCCTGCGGTCGATCACGGTGAACGCCACCGACTCCGGCGTCGAGTTCTCCCGGATGGTGCGGATCAGATGCCGCAGCAGCGTGGTCTTGCCGGACTTGGCGTCGCCCAGCACCATCAGCAGCGGGTTGGCCGAGAAGTCGACCGCAACCGGTGCCAGGTCCTGCTCGCGCTGACCGATCACCACCGACTCGGGGTTCCGGTACAGCGGCGCAAGGGTTTCCGGCGCCAGGTCCGTCGGCAGCAGACGCACGGGCGGCGCCGTCTGCCCCGGGTAGTGGTCGTTGATGGCAGCGATCGCGCCGAGATCGGGTTCGGCGAACAGGAAGTGCTCGGCTGCCATGGTCAGGCCGCGGCCCGGCTGGTGGGCGGGGACACCGTCGGCGGGGCGAGACAGGGCCGCCACACCGGGGGTACCTGGCGACCGCACATTGCTGTCGCGCGAGTCGGCCAGCTTGAGCTCGAGCCGCAGACCCAGCCCGTCGCGCATCGCGAGCGGCACCTCGAGCCAGTTCGGCGTCGTGAGCACCACGTGGATGCCGTAGGCCATGCCGGTGTTGACCAATTCGGTCACCTTGGACAGCAACGGGTTACGGGTGTTGAACGTGTCGGTGTTGTCCCGGCTGAACGCATACAGGTTGTCGATCACCAGGAACACGTCGCCGTAGCCGTCATCGCGCAGGTCACCGTCACCGGCGGCGGCCCGGGCCTGGCGGGACGCGAGCAGCTGCTCGAGTTCACCGAAGGTGCGACGGATGCGTTCGGGCTCCAGCGGCGACGCGACGCTGCCGACATGGGCCAGTGGCTTGAGCGAGCGCAGCCCGCCGCCGCCGTAGTCCAGGCAGTAGAACGTGACAGCGCGCGGCGAGTGCGTCGCGGCCGCGGACAGGATGAACGTCTGCAGTGCCGTCGATTTCCCGGACTTCGGCCCACCGTGGATGACCAGGTTGGCGGCCGCCGAACCGGCGTCGAAGACCAGCGGATCGCGACGCATCTGGAACGGACGGTCGATCTCGCCAAGAGGCCAACGGCCACGGCCCGCGGGAATCTCGGTGCCGGCCAACAGCTCCGGCAACGCGATCGGCTGGTCCAGCGGCGCCAGCCACAGCCGCGGCGCCTGCGGACCGTACTGGGCCAGCTGCTCGCCGACGGTCGCGACCAGCTTGCGCGGCGCCCGCAGATCCGGAGCCGTGTCGGTGACGATCACCGTGTCCGGAGCCGGGGTGACGTGGCCTGCCGGGAACAGCTGCGGTTGCGGAACCGCATGCACCACAACGGCTTTCTCGACCCGCGGCGGGTCGTAGATACCGTCCACGTAGGTGCTGCGGAACTTGACCGGCACGGCGCCGGGGGTGGGGACCAGGAAGCCCTCGCCCTTGTGTTCCGGACCGGCCTCGATGTGGTACGCGTCCTCGACACCGATGATCTGCCGACTGATCGACGGGCTCGCGACCTTCAGACCGATGCGGTACGAGGTGTTCTTGTCGATGTCCTTGATCCGGCCCACGTCCAGCGTCTGGGACGCGAACAGGATGTGGATGCGGAACGAACGGCCCTTGCGGGCAACGTAATCGAACAGCTCGGCGTATTCGGGATGGTCGGCGAGCATCAGTGAGAACTCGTCGGCGACCACCAGCAGCGTCGGGATCGGGGGCAGGTCGTGCCCAGCCGCCTGCGCCGCCTCGTATTCGAGCACCGAGTTGAAGGCACTGCCCTGCACGCGGCGGCCGGCCTCCATCAGCAGCTGCTCACGCCGCGCCACCTCACCGCGCAGGGTGTCCGCGAACCGGTCGGCCAGCGACCGCTTCTCGGCCATGTTCGAGATGACGGCGACCACCTGCGGGAAATCCCGGAAGATGTCGGCGCCGGCCTCGCCCTTGAAGTCGGCGTAGATGACGATCAGTCGTTCGGCCGAGTGAGTCGTCAACAGCGACAACAGGATCGACATGAGGGTCTGAGACTTGCCGGAGCCCGTCATACCGATCATCAGACCGTGCGGCCCCATGCCGCCTTCGGCCTCGTCCTTCAGGTCGAACATCAACGGTTCACCGGTGGCGGTGACGCCGATGGGTACCCGCAGCTCGTCGGCCCGCGTGCGCGGCGCCCAGAGGCCCGCGACGTCCAGTGCGGCCGCATCCGGAATCCCCAGCAGGGTGCCGAAGGTGGTCAGTCCGGCACCGGTGCTCCGGGCCCGGTTCGGGTTGGAGTCCCAGCGCGCGAGACTGCGCGCCAGGTGCGCGGCGGCCCGCGGCGAAAAGCCGTCGGCGGCATCGAAGTACGACTGCCAGCCGGCTGCCGCCCACCGCTCGATGCGGCCGTCGGCCACCCGCAGCACCGGGCGGTCGGGGTCCGCGTACTCCGGCTGTTCCATGCCGCGCTGCACCACGGTGACGCCGGCCAGTCCGGCCCGCGGCAGGAGCTCGTTGATGTCGGCGTCCGGGTCGTCCACCACGATCAGCAGGTGCCGCAGCGGCGCGATGTCGGAGGCGCCGAACGGCTGCCGGTCCGCGAGTTCAGCGGACAGCATGCCGGCGAGTTCGGGAACGCCGGCGGCCAGGTAGCGCGCCGGGCCGACACCGTCGATCTGGCCGGGAATGTCGCTGTGCGGCAGCCACTTCAGCCAGGACCAGGACTCCGATTCGAGAGCCTCGGCATCCGCGGCTGCCAGGCCGACCCCGAGCAGGGCCGGGTCGTGCCAGGTCACCGCTTGCGCGATCCAGGCGCGCAACGCGCCCCGCACCTCGTCGGCATCGCCGAGCACGGTGATCCGCGAAACCTTGGTCAGGTCGATACCACCGGGAACCGCTGGGACCGTCCGCTGGACGTCGAGCAGTCCGCGCAATGCGCTGTGCGACACCGGCTCCAGGTCGATCTCTGCCGCGGTGTCCTTGACCTGCAGCACCGTCTCCAGGCGCGCGTCATGCAGCCCGGCGCGCACCACCAGGTAGTCGGCGTCGTGCGGGTCGCGCTCCCACTGGCGTCGGGTGCCCGCGACGGCGGCCAGCTGCTCGGGTGCGGGGTGGGACCATTCGCGGGCCGCGCGCTGCTCGGCCGCCTGGGCCCGGACGTTGTCCCGCACCACCGACAGGTAGCGCAGGTAGTCGGCGCGCTCGGCGTCGACCTCTTCGGTCCGGGTCTTGTTGTCCGAACCGCGGTAGAAGGCGGTGGCGGCCAACAGGAGCACGAACGGGAAGAACAGCGTCTGCGGCGAGATGACGCGCATGCCGGTGGCCACCAGAGCCACGACCATGCCGACGATCAGGATGACGATCAGGTAGGGCAGCACGCGGCGCAGCAGCGACGGTGGCACCAGCCGCGGCAGCTCGGGCGGCGGCTCGATGGTGATGACGCTTGCGCGGGTCGCCGGGACGGGCAGCCGGCGCCGCGCTTCGAAGATCAGACGGCTCACGGGTTCTCCCTCAAAACGGTGTCGACAGCTGGGCGAACCAGTGCCGGAAGCTGCAACGCGTCACTCCGCGACAATGTCGGGCCGGGCGCGAACTGGCTGAGGATCGACCACGGCACCGGCAGCGGTGACGCGGTAAGCCCCAGCGCGGCAGGGGTTTTGCGATTTGCGTTGGTGGCGTCGCCTTCGGTGGAGATGCCGTAGCGGACGCCGGTGTCGCTGATCCAGTAGCCGGACAGCGCCGGGGTGCCGGCTTGTCCGGTGGCCTGGACGAAGTAGCCGGTGCCCGGGGCCACCGCCACGCGCTGCGCGGCGCCGGCGGGGCCGGCCAACGCGACGGGGTGCTCGTCGGCGGGCAGCGGCAACATCGCTCCGGACAGCAGAGTGAGCGAATTGGTCGTGGCGCCATCGTGTTTGGTCCAGCGGGCGCAAGTCAGTGGCGCCTTGGTGACGTCGACGACGGTGAGCGGGCGCTCCGGGTACGCCGCGGTGTTGATCGCGGTGGAGACCGGGATGCGGGCGACCTGGTCGGCGGACAGCCGCGGCGGCTGCTCCAGACCGTACGAGTCGGTGTTGCGCAGAATTGCCGCGACCACCTGTGAAATCGGTTGCAGGCCATCATCGAGGACCGCGTAGTACTGGAGGCCGTTGCCCGCGTTGTCCGAGCCGGTTCCGGTCGCGATGGCGGTGACCACCGCGCCGACGGGTGCGGCGAACGGCAGTGGGTACGGCGCCGGCTGGCCGGCGTTGACGATCGCCGGGGCAGCCAGCGGGGCCGATTCCGGGATCGCGTTGAACAGACCGTCGGCGATGGCGCGCGGCGCGGGCAGCGCAGTTCCGTTGGCGCCCAGGCCGAGTGCCGCCGTCACCGCGCGGTTGTTCAGGTCGACCGCACTGCGCTTGCCGTTCCACAACAGCCAGCTGCCGCCGTTGACCCCGGCGGAACCGACGCCATCGTTGCGAACCAGCACAGCGTCATTTGCGCCCAGTGCGCCGGCGCGGGAGGCGCCGTCGGCCAGCGGACCCGTGATCAGGGTGACGCCCACGACGTCACCGGTGGCCGCGTCGCAGACGGTCCAGTCGGCATCGCGAGAAGTGTTGGGCACCATGCGTTCCGGCGCACCCGGGATGCCGATGAGGCTGCCGCGAGCGAACTTGTCCAGTTCGGCGCTCGGCACTGTGGTCGGATTGTCCGGCCGTCCGGCGATGAGCCGGGCCGAGGTCAGGTTCAGCACCGGGTGCAGTTGGTCACCCACCCGGACGTACAGCGCGGAGGTCTCCCGGTCGGCCAGGATCACGTCGTTACCCGCGACACCGGCGGGCCGGATCAGGGAGAAGACGAAGCAGCCTGCCAGTGCGGTGACGAGCACCAGCCCACCGACCAGGACGGAGCGGCTCTGGGTCCGCAACGGGTCGACCAGCATGCGGGTGTCATGCATGGCGACGCCAGAGGCGATGCGCCGCATGAGGAATCGCCAACCGGACACCTGGTGCCGGGTGACGAAGCCGCGGCGGTACTCGACCTGCTCCGGGTTGTCGTTCACCGGAGTACGGGAACTGAAAGTCTTTCGGTCGTCACTCACTGTGCGGGCACCACCAGTCCGAGACCACGCAGCAGCGGCGCGGCCGAGTTGCCGACGTCACCCGCGGTGATCGTCATGAGTTCGTCGTCGGTGAAGTCGTGTGCGGCAAGGTGATCCAGCCGGTACTCACGTTCCTCTTCGGAGCGCTCCACCAGATTTCGCACAAAACGGCCGTTGCCCGCGATGTCGAGGCTGCGGCGCGCGACACCTGCGGCGTCGGGCGTGGTCGCCGTCGCGAGGTGCGCGAACAGCTGCTCCATCTCGGTCTGCGCCGCGGGTTCGAAGACGCTGTCCCGCTTTTCGGCCATGCGCATGGCGATCTCGGTGAGTTCAGTGGCCGAGTACGACGGGAAGTCGATGCTCCGAGTGAAGCGCGACCGCAGACCTTCGTTGGTGTCCAGGAACATGTCCAGGTCCTTGCGGTAGCCGGCAATGATCACGACCAGCCGGTTGCGGTCGTTCTCCATGCGTGCCAGCAGGGTGTCGATGGCGACCAGGCCGAAGTCGTTCTTGGCGCCGGTGGACACCAGCGCGTACGCCTCGTCGAGGAACAGCACGCCGTCGAGCGCACTGTCGATGACGGCGTTGGTCTTGGCCTCGGTTTCACCGATGTGCTGGCCGATCAGGTCGGCACGATGCACTTCGCGCACAGTCTCTTTGCGCAGCAGGCCCAGACCGCAGTAGATCTTGGCGACCACCCGGGCGATGGTGGTCTTACCGGTTCCGGGAGGCCCGGCGAACACCAGGTGGTTGGTGCGCTGGGCGACGGTCAGGCCCCGCTCCTGGCGCCGAATCGACATGGCCACAGAGCTTTTCAGCCGGGCCACCTGGTACTTGACCTCTTCCAGGCCGATGAACTCGGCCAGCTCGGCCTCCGCCTCGACGAGCAGGTGCGCCTTGCGCGACTTGGCATCCGGGTCGACGAAGTCGGCCTCGGTCGGCTCGGTCTCGGGATCCCACGGGTTGTGCCGGGCCTCGATGCGGGCCGCGGTGGTCGGGTCGATGCCGAAGCTGGTGTCGGTCAGCGCATGTTCGGCGGCGGTGTTGTCGGGGTGCGCGGCGTACAGCTCGGCCAGCACGTCGGTGGCCTCGTCGTCCTCGCCCTGCGCGCGCAGGGACAACGCCTTGACGAAGGTGCCGTCGACCACGGCGACCGCGACCGGCCCCTCCGGGTCTTCCAGGTGCGACAGCGCCGGCGCGAACATGCCCAAGTGCGCCAACGCAATACCCAGCGCCACCCGCGCGGCATGCGCGTAGGACGCGTCCAGGTTCGGGTCGCTCACGATGGGGGTCAGTTGCCGGACGACGTCCGACCAGCGGCGGGTGCGGTGGTACATCGCCACCCGCACCCAGCGGGCCGGCAGCCAGCCCGGCTTGCGGTCGAGCAGGTCGCCCACCAGCTGATCAGCCTCTTCGTAGGCGCCGGCGCCGGCGAGCGTTGCGGCATAGGCCAACTGGAAGCCGTCGCGGTCGGTCGCCCGGAACTGCAGGTACAGACCGCTGTCGTAGCTGAAGCCGAGATCGCCGTCAGCGAGGTCGAGGGCCCGCTGCAGCACGCCCGCCGAGGACACCGTGCGCCAGATCGCCTCGATCACATCGGGCGTTGCCGCACCCGCGGCAGCCAAGCCGGTCCAGGCATCGCAGTGCTCGCCGGCAATACGCGTCAAAGTCAGGAAGCCACCCAGGGCGGCGTCGAGGTCGGCCGGGCGACGGCGACCGTCGACACTCAGGCCGAGCGCCAGACAGCTGCTGGAGAACCGGGTCAGCACGTCGCGATCGACGCGTGATGCCCGCTGCGCGGCGTCACCATCGGCGACCACTGTGTTACTGCCCGCGTTGCTCGGTCGCACGTGGGTCCTTTCCGTCATCGACACGCCAGAGGACGTTCCACCACTCATGCGGCGGCCGTCCTAAGAAGGAGTCGGCACCCGGAACGGATTGGTTCCCGGCGGGCCGCGAGACGGGCACTGTGCCGCGCGGGCGCGGTTTGCTCGAAATGCACCGCGGCGGATACCGCAAATGTGTCAGTGCCCATGGTGGTGTTCGCGGGATATTAGAGTCCCCGCATATCTCCTTAAGTATGCCTAAGCTAACCCTGCGAAGTTAGCATTGCATAACTTAAGTTGTCGAGACGTACCCCTCCGCCGGAGCAGGTGACGACGCTCACTCCTTAACGGCAGTGACCAGGCTGTTCGAGGCGATCATGGTTGCTGCTTCCGGATTCGTCGGCACCGGACGCCCGACCGCGCGGAAATAGTCGGCGAGACCGGTGGCCTCAGCGCGCCACCCCCGCGAGCCGAACCAATCGGCCGCCGGCGCGATCTGCTCGTTGTAGATCAGCTTGAAAAAGCCGTCCGCCATCTCGTCCGATGCCGCACGCTTTGCCGCGAACACATCGGCCGGCATCGGCTTGCCCTCTTCGACCGCCACCCAACTGCCGGGCGCTGCCAGCGCATCGATACCGGCGAACAGCTGGCCCTGCGCGGTGGCCGGCAGATAGATGAGCAAGCCCTCGGCGATCCATGCCGAAGGCTGTGTGGGATCGAAGCCGGCGTCCGTGAGCGCCGTCTGCCAGTCGTCGCGCAGGTCTACGGCGATCTCCCGGCGCTCGGCTTTCGGTTCGTCCCCGATGCCGGCCAGCACCTCGCGCTTGAATTCGAGTACCTGCGGTTGATCCAGTTCATAGATGGTGGTGCCGGCGGGCCAGTCCAGCCGGTAGGCACGCGAGTCCAGACCCGCGGCCAGCAGCACGATCTGGCGCACGCCCGCGGCCGCGGCACTCTGGAAATAGGTGTCGAAGTACTTGGTCCGCGAGCCCTGGAAGTCAATGAACGGTTCGCCGAACTCGGACGTCGCCAAGGGATGCTCCGGGGCCTCGCCGTCCAACACGTCGGCCCACACACCGCCGACCGCGCGCGTGAACACCTCGGCATATTGGTCCACCGCAAGCGGATTGGGCTTTACCGCTTCTAAGGCCCGCGCCGCTGCGACCATCACCGCAGTCGATCCGACGCTCGTGTTGATGTCCCAGGTGTCATTGTCGGTCCGCACCCGCGCGAGGGTACGCCGACAATCTGACTGCCGACTGAGACCAGACTCAGACCAGCGGACGCCCGGTACGGATGCGCCAGTCCAGGTCCCGCAACATCCAGTTGAAGGGGAAACGCCGCAGCGGCCCGGGCAGTACCCCGTTGACCACCTTCACCAGTTTCATCAGCGAGTTGAAGCGCTTCTGCCGCTTGGCATCCCACGGCAACCGCATCTCGTCGCGGAAGCGTTGCGGCAGAAAGCCGGTGGTGAGCAGCAGCGAGAACGCCTCGAACCAGCGCTGCAGCGGCCCCGGGAGTTGCAGCCCCTTCATCCGCACCGCGGCGATCGGATACAGGTAGTCCCGCACCGTGTCATCGATGTGGACCTGGTCCAGCGACTCTTGCCAGTACTTGTCGAACGCCGCCCGGTCGGCCGGCCACATCTCCGGCGTCACCTGCAACGTGGTGCCCATCGTCATGCCCTGCCGGTAGAACTCCTCGGCACTGTCGTCGTCCAGCTCTCCGACGACCATTCGGTATACGTCCAGGGCGCCCTTGAACAAGCACGCTGCCACCCACAGCTGCAGGTTCTTGTCCATGGCGCTGTACTTCACCGGGCTGTCCTCAGTCGAGTAGACCTGCCGGTGCGCCTTGTTCACCGCGCTGCGGTACGCCGCTTTCTGGTCGTCAGATCCGAGGATCGCGACAGCCAGGTACGTGAAGGTGGTGCGGGCCCGCTTAATCGGGTGCAGGTCGGTCCGGCCGCTTTCGACCCGGCTCTCCACGACGCCGTATCCGACGCCCGGCCGGGCCAGCTGCATGATCACGTTGGCCGGGCCCGCCAGCAGCGCGGCGCCGACCAACCCGTCGGCGTACTGGACATTGCGACGCACCCGCCGGCCCGGCGCGCACGCGTTGACCGGCAGTTCGACCAGATCGACCGTCATTGGTCACTCCTCGCAAAAGTGAGAACGATTGATTCCTGATATTGCCTGCGCCGCGGTGGGGTGTCAAGATGGCGGGGTGCCTCAGGTACGCCCGTACCGCGGGATCGACGCGACAGAACGCCTGGCCCAACGACGGGCCCGGCTGATCGAGGCCGGACTGGAGATTCTGGGTGCCGCGCCGCAGGCGCCGGAACTCACCGTCCGAACCATCTGCGGCGGCGCCGGTGTCGCGATGCGCTACTTCTACGAAAGCTTCACCGACAAGGACGTTTTCGTCGAGGCGGTGTACGACCACGTCATCGCCGACCTGGCCGCCACGACCCAGGCGGCGGTGGCCGCAGCGCCACCCGACGAGCAGAGCCGTGCCGGCATGGCCAACATCGTGCACGCGATCGCCGACGACCCCAGGGTCGGCCGGCTGCTGTTCAGCACCCAGCTGTCCAACGAAGTGGTGGCGCGCAAACGCAGCGAGTCGACTGTCTTCTTCGCTGTGCTGCTCGGCCAATACGCCGGTGACGCGCTGCAGTTGCCCGCCGGGGATCGGCGCCGGGCCGGTACCCATTTCGCGGTCGGCGGGGTCGGGCAGACCCTGAGCGCCTGGCTGGCCGGCGAAATCACCTTCAGCCCAGACGAATTGGTCGATCACCTGGCACTGCTACTCGATACGCTCGGTAAGCGGGCCGTCCGCCGGTGACCGGGCCACGACAGCGCCGACCCCGGCCGCCGCTGAATCAGCACATCGACTTCTTCGGCTACTGGTCGCACGACGGCGAGGTGTCCGACCGCAGCAGAGCCCTGCCCCGCGGCGCGGCCACCGTCGTGATCGACGTCGGCGGGCGGGAGCGGGTCGACTTCTACTCGGCCGACGGGACCACCCGCATGCCGGCGGAACCGGCGTTCCTCACCGGCCCGGGCACCCTGTCGTACGTCACCCGCATCGACCCGGGTGAAGCGGTACTGACCATCCACTTCCGCCCCGGCGGCGCACTCCCGTTCTTCGGAATTCCGTTGGCGGACCTGGAGAATTCCTGCGTCAACCTGACCGACCTCTGGGGCGCCGATGCCGCGCTGCTGCGTGAGCGACTGATCGCGACACCGGCCTGGCCGCGCCGCATCGAGATCGTCGAAGATTTTCTGCTCGCCCGACTGCGGCCGACACCCCTGACGCTCATGCCCGTGCTGCACGTCGCCGAACACCAACCGTCCCTTCGGGTTTCCGAGGCAGCCGAGCTGACTGGTTTGTCCCCCAAGCGATTGATCGCGACGTTCCGCCACGAGATCGGCCTGACCCCGAAGGCGTATCTGCGCGTGCGGCGGCTCCAATCCGCCCTGCGCCTGCTCGATGCCGGCACCGGCGACGGCGCCGACGTCGCGGCCACGCTCGGGTACTTCGATCAACCCCACTTCGTGCGCGAATTCCGTGGGTTCACCTCGGTCACCCCGACGCAGTACGCAATTCAGCGCAGCGCGCTACCGAGCCATGTGGGGCTGCCGGGCTGATCGAGCCGCGGCAAAAATATCCAAGCGTCGCGCTCGGCAGACCGGCACCATGGTGGGATGCACGAAGGAGCCAAGGCCGTGGCGAATACCGGCCTGCTGGTCGCCGCCATCCGCGCCGACGAATCCCGCCGTCCCGACCGGCTTTTCACCGATCCGTTCGCCGAACGTCTGGCAGGCGAGACCGGCCACCGGCTGCTCGCCGAGGCTGTCGCCGAAGCCGGAGACCGACCGACTCGCCAGATCGTGGTGCGCACCCGATTCTGGGACGAGGCCCTGCTCCGCGCCACACAGTCGGTCCGCCAGGTCGTCATTCTCGCCGCGGGCATGGACGCCCGCGCGTTCCGGCTGCCGTGGCCCGCCGGCACCACGGTCTACGAACTGGACCAACCCGAGGTGATCGCCGCCAAGGCCGCGGCGCTCGAGGGCGAGCAGCCGTCGTGCACGCGGGTGGCCATCGGCGCCGACCTCACCGGCGACTGGACAGACAGTCTGCGGTCCAACGGCTTTGACGCCCGTCAGCCGACGGCGTGGTTGATCGAAGGGCTGCTGCAATACCTCGACGAAGCCGCGGTCGGCACGGTGTTCGCACGGGTCGAAGCGCTGTCGGCGCCGGGTTCGGTGCTGCTGTACGACATCGTCGGCAAAACGCTGCTGGACGCGCAGCTGTTGGCCGCGGTGCGGCAGTCGATGGCGCGCAACGGCGCACCGTGGCTGTTCGGCACCGACCAACCGGGCGAACTCGCCGAGCGCCACGGCTGGTCGGCGGTGGTCACCGACGTGGCCGAGCCGGGCAACGCCTGGGGCCGGTGGTTCGCACCAGCCGTCCCCATGGACGTGCCCGACGTGCCACGCGGCTACTTCGTCGAGGCGACGAAATAGCCTGTCAATACCTGCGGTCCGAGAGTGCTTCCAGCCAGGGATGGCCCGGATGCACCCGCGATAGCCATTCGGACAGTCGGGTTCGCCGGGCACGGTCCATCATGGGGAGTGCGTGCAAGAAGTCCGATTGGTCTTTGGGGCGCGGCGCTTTCGCCTTGAACAGGAGCACGACCTCAGGGATCACATACGGGATGCCGTCGTCGGTCCGAAGAATCAGCTCGCTGTAGGGCAGGGTGATCGAGGCGTCGCGGCGGCACACCCACTGGTCGCCATGGTGCGGTTCGCGGAACACGTCAAGGCGATAGTGCCCGGTCGCCGGTTCACGCAACCAGGTCTGATGCATGTTGTCCGCCTCCTCGGGGAACGGCCAGGCGTGGCTGTTCCCGACGACGTCCCATTCGAAGCCGGGGAACGCGGCCACGACCTCGGCGAATCGTTCACGCGGAACTCCGATTTCGAGATCGTCGTGCTCACGTCCAAGCCCGCCGACGAACAGATCCAGCGCCCACCCGGCCGCGACGTACCAGCATGCTGAGGTGCCGGAGAGGCGTTCGGCGACTTCCGCCGGTGTCCAGGCCTGCCAGAGCCGGTCGCATTCCTCGACCGATAGCGGACGTCCGGTCATCGACCACCGCCCTTCACCGGCCCCGTATCAGTATCCCGGTCAGACCGCTGCCACTGCGGGCCGCCGGTCGGCCGCGGTCCGCGGCTCGGTCACCGTGTCGGCCGAGGTGAATTCCTTGGTCCAGCAGGCGAACTCCAACGTGATGCCGTCGGGGTCCTGGAAGTAGAACGACCGCACATACACGCCCGGATGCACCGTCGGTGACGCCTGCATGGGGCTCTCGTCGTGATTGAGCACCGGGCCGACCCGGACACCCTTTTCCTTGAGCCGTTTCCGGTACTCGTCGAATTTCTCAGCAGGCACGTGAAAGGCCAAGTGGTTCAACGAACCAACGGCACTCATGAACTCCCCGATCCCGGGCAGCGCCGCCGGCTGTGAGATGCCCGGCGCACCGTCGGGCGCCTGGGTGAACCAGAAGAACGCCACGCAGTCCCCGTTGCCGGCGTCGAAGAAGAAGTGCTGACCCATGCCACCCGGCAGGTCGACCGACTTCACCAGCGGCATACCCAGCACGCCCGAGTAGAAGTCGACTGTCCGCGCCATGTCCGCACAGACCAGGGCGACGTGGTTGATGCCGCCCAGTTCGAATTCAGTGTTGCGGTTGTCCGGCTTGATCATCGTGCCACTCCTGACGCCAGGGTCTGGTCAATCACCGAATCTGAATCTAACATCAGGTTCAGGTTTGATCAATGACGTTTCGAAAGGACGCCACCGTGACTGTCGCGCCCCGCGAGCAGCTGCCCACGGCGCGGGGCCGCCAGACGCAGGCGGCCATCGACAGCGCCGCCCGCGCCGTCATCGCCCGCAAAGGCATTCTGGCGACCACCATTTCGGACATCGCGGCCGAAGCCGGCCGGTCCACCGCGTCGTTCTACAACTACTACGACTCAAAAGAAGCGATGGTCCGCGAATGGGCTGAGCGCTTCCGCGACGAGGCCCGTGACCGGGCGCTGGCCGGCACCGGTCCCGAGCTGACCAACTGGGAACGCTCCCATCAGGCCGCCGCCGCGCACTGGGACACCTACCGGCACCGGTTGGCCGAGGTCATCGGCATCTCCCAACTGGCAATGGTCAACGACGATTTCGCGCAGTGCTGGGCGGAAATCTGCGAACTGCCCATCTCGCTGATCATGGCGATGGTCAAACATGCTCAGCAACAAGGCTTCTGCCCCGACGACGAACCACGCCTCGTCGCGGTGGCTCTGGTATCGATGTTGAACCAGTTCTGCTATACCCAATTGTCAGGCGATGGCGCCACCACCGCAGACGACGACGCCTGCGTCACCACCCTGGCCAACATCTTCTACCGGACCATCTACCACGAGGGGAATCCGCGTACATGAACAAACCCGGAAGTTCGTCCGCCGCGGGAGTCACCCGAGAGTTCATCGGGATGGATTCGCCGACCGCGCTGCGCGCCGGGTCCGGTGGACATCCCTGCCAGGGCATCTACTACCGGGGCATGGGCCGCAAGCCCAAGGTGGCGATGATCGCCGCGCACTACCAGATCGACTTCGCCGAGCACTATCTCGCCGATTACATGGCGACCCGGGGTATCGGGTTCCTCGGCTGGAACACCCGATTCCGCGGCTACGAGTCGAGCTTCCTGCTCGATCACGCGCTTGTGGACATCGGTGTCGGGGTGCGCTGGCTACGCGAGGTGGCCGGCGTGGAAACCGTTATACTGCTGGGCAATTCAGGGGGCGGATCGCTGATGGCCGCCTACCAGGCCCAGGCGCTGTCCCCGCACATCACCCCGCTGGACGGCATGCGCCCGGCCGCGGGCGTCTTCGACCTGCTGCCGGCCGACGGCTACATCTCCAGCGCCGCCCATCCCGGCCGACCGGACGTACTCACCAATTGGATGGACGGCTCGGTGACCGACGAATCCGACGCGCTGGCAACCGATCCCGATCTCGACCCGTACGCCGAGCACAACGGCCCACCCTTCTCCCCCGAATTCGTCCAGCGGTACCGCGACGCGCAGGTCGCCCGCAACCACGCGATCACCGACTGGGTGGAAACCGAGTACGCACGCGTCCGCGCCGCAGGATTCCGGGACCGCCCGTTCACCGTCATGCGGACCTGGGCCGACCTGCGCATGATCGATCCCACCCTCGAACCCACCAAACGCCCGGCCAATCAGTGCTACGCGGGCGTCCCCGTCCAGGCCAACCGGTCGGCCAACGGCATCGCCGCCGCCTGCACGCTGCGGAGCTGGCTGACCATGTGGAGCCTGCGGCACGCCCAGACCAGGGCCGAGCCACACCTGGCCCTCATCGACAATCCCGCGCTGGTGATCAACGCCGAGCAGGATTCGGGGGTGTATCCGTCTGACGCACAACGCATCTTCGACGCGCTGGCCACCACGGACAAGACACTGCACGCCATCGACTCCGACCACTACTTCACCACCCCAGGTGCCCGCAGTGAGCAGGCCGATCTCATCGCCAAATGGATCGCCAAGAGATGGCGGTGACGCCACCCGTTCGGGTGCTGGCGCACTTCACCCCTGGTCCGCGAGTCACCGATTTCCTTGCCCCACTGCACGACCTGATCGACGTACGATTCTGCGCGGCGGACGACGACGCGACGTTCTACCGGGAACTTCCGGTCGCCGACGTGCTCTGGCACGTCCTGCGGCCGGTCAGCTCCGATGACCTGAAACAAGGCCGCCGGCTCAAGCTCGTCCACAAGATGGGTGCGGGCGTCAACACCATCGACGTCGAGGCGGCGACGCGACTCGGTATCGCGGTGGCCAACATGCCCGGCGCCAACGCCCCCTCGGTCGCCGAGGGCGCCGTGATGCTGATGCTGGCCGCACTGCGGCGGCTCCCGGAACTCGACCGCGCCACCCGCGCCGGCGATGGCTGGCCGACCGACCCGACCCTCGGCGAGACGGTGCGCGACCTCGGCAGCTGCACCGTCGGCCTGATCGGCTACGGCAACATCGCCAAGCGGGTGGAAACCATCGTCACCGCGATGGGCGCGACCGTCGTGCACACCAATACCCGTGGTGCACAAGGCCACCCCGGCTGGCGCACGCTCGCTGAGCTGCTCGCCACCAGCGACGTCGTCTCGCTGCATCTGCCGCTCACCGAGCACACCGAAGGACTGCTCGACGCCGACGCACTGGCGGGGATGAAACCGGGTGCGGTCCTGGTCAATACGTCACGCGGCGCGGTCATCGACGAAGCCGCGCTGGTCTCCGCCCTGCGCGGCGGGCCGTTGCAGGCCGCCGGCCTCGACGTCTTCGCCACCGAGCCCGTCGATCCGGGCAATCCGCTGCTGACGCTCGACAACGTCGTCGTCAGCCCGCACGTCACGTGGTACACCGCTGACACGATGCGTCGCTATCTGGAAGAAGCCGTCGCCAACTGCGAGCGACTCGCCGCTGGACACCAGCTGGCCAACGTAGTCAACGAAGTCAACCTCTAGACACCCGTCAAGTGGGTTACTCTCGAAACCAACCGACCAGTTATTTGGTCGGGTGCGCCGAACCACGCCCATAGCCGGTCACAGGAGGCAACGATGCCCATCGCGATCATGTCCGAGCACAACGATCTGGCCGATTCGGTCCGATCCCTGGTGGCGCGCGTCGCGCCGTCCGAGGTGCTGCACGAGGCCCTCGAGACCCCGATCAGCAACCCGCCGCCCTACTGGAGCGCGGCCGCCGACCAGGGCTTGCAGGGCCTACACCTGTCAGAAGCCGTTGGCGGACAGGGCTTTGGCATCCTCGAGCTCGCGATCACCCTGGCCGAGTTCGGCTACGGCGCCGTCCCCGGACCGTTCGTCCCCTCGGCCATTGCCAGTGCCCTGATCGCCGCGCACGACCCCAAGTCGCCCCTGCTGCCCGGCCTGGCCTCCGGCGAGACCATCGCCGCGTACGCCTTGGCCTCGGGCCTGACCGCCACCACCCAGGGCGACGGACTCGTCGTCAGCGGCGACATCCGCGCCGTCCCCGCCGCGGCGCAAGCCGCACTGCTGGTCGTCCCGGTCGACGGCGGCGCTCAGTGGGTGGTACTCGATACCGCGACGCTGCAGATCGACCCGGTCCAGACCGTCGACCCGCTGCACCCGGCGGCCCAGGTGCGCGCAGACGACGTCACAGTCGGTGCCGACCGGGTTCTCAGCGGACTGACACCGGCGCATGCCCGGGCCCTGATCACCACACTGCTGTCGGCCGAATGTGTCGGTGTCGCGCGCTGGGCCACCGACACCGCCGCCGAGTACGCGAAGATTCGTGAACAGTTCGGCCGGCCGATCGGCCAGTTCCAGGCCATCAAACACAAGTGCGCCAACATGATTGCCGAAACCGAGCGTGCCACCGGTGCGGTCTGGGACGCCGCCCGCGCACTCGACGAGCACGCATCGGGCGACGCCGACTCCGACTACCAGTTCGCCGCCGCCGTAGCCGCCACCCTGGCGCCCGTCGCCGCCCAGCACACCGCACAGGACTGCATTCAGGTGCACGGCGGCATCGGCTTCACCTGGGAGCACGACACCAACGTCTACTACCGGCACGCCATCGCGCTGGTAGCCGGCTTCGGCCGCGCCGCCGACCACCCACGGCAGGTGGTGGACCTGGCCACGACCTCCGGCATGCGGTCCATCGACATCGACCTCGATCCGGACACCGAGAAGCTGCGCGCCGAGATCCGCGCGGAAGTGGCTGCGCTGAAAGCCCTTCCGAGCGGGCCGGAACGCAACACCGCGATCGCCGAAGGCGGTTGGGTGCAACCGCACCTGCCCACGCCGTGGGGCCGGGCCGCCGCGCCGATCGAGCAGATCATCATTGCCCAGGAGTTCAGCACCGGAAAGGTGCGGCGCCCCCAGATGGGTATCGCGGCCTGGATCATCCCGTCGATCGTGGCGTTCGGCACCAGCAAGCAGCAGCAGGATTTCCTGCCACCGACGTTCCGCGGCGACATGATCTGGTGCCAGCTGTTCTCCGAGCCGGGTGCCGGCAGTGACCTGGCCAGCCTGACCACCAAGGCCGTCAAGGTCGACGGCGGCTGGCGCATCACCGGCCAGAAGATCTGGACGACGGGGGCCCAGTTCTCCGCCTGGGGCGCCCTGCTGGCCAGGACCGACCCGAACGCGCCGAAGCATCAAGGCATCACGTACTTCCTGCTCGACATGAAAAGCCCGGGCGTCGAGGTCAAGCCGCTGCGCGAACTCACCGGCAACGCGATGTTCAACACCGTCTTCATCGACGACGTGTTCGTGCCCGACGACATGGTGCTCGGCGAGGTGAACCGCGGCTGGGAGGTCAGCCGGAACACCCTGACCAACGAGCGGGTGTCGATCGGCAGCAGCGAACCGCCCTTCCTGGCCAGTCTCGAACAGTTCGTGGAGTTCCTGCGCGGCGGCGAGTTCGACGAGCTGCAACGTCACGAGGCCGGCAAGCTGATCGCCGAGGGCCACGCGGCCAAACTGCTCAACATGCGGTCGACGCTGCTGACCCTCGCCGGCGGCGATCCGATGCCGGCCGCCGCGATCTCCAAGCTGCTGTCCATGAAGACCGGTCAGGGTTACGCGGAGTTCGGGGTCGCGTCATTCGGCAGCGACGCGGTCATCGGCGATCCGCAACAGCCCTCGGGCCGGTGGGACGAGTACCTGTTGGCCGGCCGCGCGACGACCATCTACGGCGGCACCTCCGAGGTGCAGCTGAACATCATCGCCGAACGGCTGCTGGGCCTGCCTCGCGACCCGTAACCGCTTCGCGCGAGCGCACGTGAAAACCCCCATTTCGAAGCAGAAATGGGGGTTTTCCCGACTGTTCGCAGGTATGGACCAGGCGTACGGTTGACGTAAGCGGAAGATTTGGTTGGTGGTGACGATCATGACCACAAACGGGCTGACAACACGTGCGGCGCGGGTGCTGCGACTGGTGTCCATCGGGGCCATCGCGATCTCGTTCACGGTCGTCCCGACTGTCCTACGCAGCCCGGCCACAACGCTGCAGGCGGGCGGTGACCCGTGCGTCAACGGCGTCGTCCCGTGGAACCCGTACGTCGTGAACTGCAACCTGCCCGCGCGGAACAGCCCAAAGGTGCGCGGTGCGGCTCCCGACGCGGGTGCCATCATCGCGTGCCACGACAAGCCCGGCTGCCTGGCCTGGTACGTCAACGGTGACTAGAGGTCCATCTCCCGCAGCGCACGCTTGAGGATCTTGCCCGTCGGGTTGCGCGGCAACTCGTCGAGGAAGACGACCTCGCGCGGAACCTTGTAGCGCGCCAAGTGATCTCGGACGTAGGTCTTGATGTCGTCCTCGCTGACCGTCGCGCCCTCGGTTGTGACGACGAACGCCCGCAGGCGCGCCCCGAAGTCCTTGTCATCGACTCCGATCGCGGTCGCCTCCACCACCTCGGGGTGCCCGCTGATCAGATCCTCGACCTCGGCGGGGAAGACGTTCTCACCACCGGAGACGATCATCTCGTCGTCCCGGCCACTGACGTACAGGAGTCCGCGCTCGTCGAAGTAGCCGACGTCGCCCGACGAGAGCATCCCGTCGATGATCTCCTTGCCACCGCCGCCGGTGTACCCCTCGAACGGGAAGGTGGTGCCGACGAAGATGCGCCCGACGCTGCCCTGCGGCAGCTCCTTGCCGTTGTCGTCGAAGATCTTCACGCGGACGCCCTTGACCACCGGGCCGACCGTCGCCGGGTTGATCGACAGATCCTGCGGGCGCGCGATGGTGGCGAACGAGATCTCGGTCGACCCGTACAGGTTGTAGATCACCGGGCCCAGATCCTTGAGTGCCCGTGTCGCCAGCTCGGACCCCAGCTGCGAACCCGAGATGAAGACGATGCGCAGGCTCGACAGGTTCGGCTTCGGCGACGTCTTGTCGAGTTCGTCGAGAATGCGCGACAACATCACCGGCACCACCACCATGGCGGTGACCTGGTGGCGTTCGATGTCGGCGAGCACGGTCGCCGGCTTGAACCGGCGGCGCAACACCAGCGTGCTGCCGAGCAACATGGCGATGGTCGAATGCAGGTACCCCAGCGCGTGGAACATCGGCGCGGGCAGGCTGGTCACCTCGCCGGATTTGAACGGCACCGAGGACAGCACACCACCCACCGGGGCCAGCGATGGCGGGGCACTTCGATTGGCGCCCTTGGGAGTTCCCGTCGTACCACTGGTCAAGATGATGATGGAAGCCGCCTTCGCGACCTTCGGCGGCGCGAGGCTGCTGGTCCGAGCGATGACGTCGGCCAGTGATTCGTCGACGCTGCCCGACGGTTCCGGCTTGTCCGGGTTGTGCCCCAGCGCCCGCAGCTTGCCCAACGGCGGCTCCGAAAGCTCGACGGCGTCGGCGTATTCGTCGTCGTAGATGATCAGCTGAGCACCCTCGCGCTCGGAGACCTCTTTGATCTGCGGACCCGAGAACTCGGTGTTGAGCAGGATGATTCGCGCACCGACACGCGCCGCGCCGTACACCGCCACCAGGAACCACCGGTGGTTGCGGGCGAGGATCGCGACGCCTTCGCCGGCCTGAACGCCCTTGGCGCGCAACGCGTTGGCCGTCGCGTTCACGGCGTCGTCGAACTCCTGGAAGGTGATGTCGCCGTCGTCGTCGATGACGGCGGTGCGGTGCGGAGTGCGGCGCGCATTGAGCGCCGGGACCATGCCGATCTCACCCCAGCGGACGATGTCGGCCAGCATGGCCGCCATGTGCTGCGGCGACTCGAGCTTGAGGGCGCCGGCCTCGAACATCTTCCTGGCGTAGTGGAGTTCGGCGGCGCCGCGGTCGACGTATTTACCGACCGACTTCTCCAAAGTTTCCTGAACCTTGTTTGCCACCTGCGACGGGAGGTCAGTCAGCTTCGCCATGAGCCAACCATATGTGACACCCCGGGTAACACGGCCGGAACTCCCGCCCCAATTATCGAGCCGATTACGCTGTCCATATGGGTGACTCGCGGTCCCTCGAGGTAGGCGGACGCGAGGTTGCCGTGAGCAACCCGGACAAGCTGATCTTCCCGGAACCCGGGGTGACCAAGCTCGACCTGGTCAACTACTACCTGTCCGTCGCCGACGGCGCGCTGCGCGGCGTGGCCCGGCGGCCCATGATCCTGAAGCGGTTCGTGAAAGGCATTGCCCAGGAAGCGATCTTCCAGAAGCGCGCGCCGGAGAAACGGCCGGACTGGATCGATGTTGCCGAGCTGAAATACGCCTCCGGCACCTCAGCGAAAGAAGCCGTGATCGATGAGGCCGCCGGGCTGGTGTGGGCGGTGAGCCTGGGTTGCATCGACTTCAACCCGCATCCGGTCCGGGCCGACGACCTGGAGCACCCGGACGAACTGCGCGTCGACCTGGACCCGATGCCGGGTGTCGAGTGGCCGCAGATCGTCGACGTCGCCATCGTGGTGCGCGATGTGCTCACCGACTACGGGCTGACGGCATGGCCCAAGACCTCCGGCTCGCGGGGATTCCACATCTATGCCCGGATCGAGCGGAACTGGTCGTACAAGGAGGTGCGGTTGGCCGCCCAGACGGTGGCCCGCGAGGTGGAGCGACGCGCACCCGACCTGGCGACCAGCCGATGGTGGAAAGAGGAACGCCAGGGCGTGTTCGTCGACTTCAACCAGAACGCCAAGGACCGCACGGTCGCGTCGGCGTACTCGGTGCGGTCGCGGCCCGACGCCCGGGTCTCGACACCGCTGTTCTGGGACGAGGTCCCGGGCTGCCGTCCCGAGGAATTCACCGTGGCGACGGTGCCCGGCCGGTACGCGCAATTCGGCGACCCGTGGGCCGGGATGGACGCCGCTGCAGGCGGTCTCGAGGGATTGCTGGCGCTGGCCGAAGAACTGGGTCCGATGCCCAGGGCGGAGAAACCCGAGGGCGGCACATCGGCCGACGGGCGGCGCGCGTCACAGATGCCGCTCATCGAGGTTGCCCGCACCAAGACCCGCGACGAGGCGATGGCCGCCCTCGAGGTGTGGCGATCCCGTCATCCCGAAGCGGCATCTGCCCTGGAAGCCATCGATGTTCTGGTCGACGGCATGCGTGGACCCAGCTCGATCTGGTACCGCATCCGGATCAATCTGCAGCATGTGCCGGAGCAGTTGCGGCCGCCGCAGGAGCCGCTCATCGCCGACTATTCGCCGTGGGTGGGCTATCAAGGCAACCAGTGGCGCCGTCCGTGAGCGTTACCCCGCCGAGACCATGTTTGCTAGCTGGAGCTATCAGACTTCTTAGCGATGATTTAGGACTTACTCCCCGGTACCTTAACTTGGGCACATAACTTCGATCTTGAGCCGAAGAAACGACACAGCAGTCGGGCGTTCGGCAACATCGAAGGGAGGCATCACATGGCTATGGTCACCAGCGACTCGGCATCGACAGCCGCTTTCCGCTATGGCAATCCGGCGGTCGCCTGCGGCGACGCCGAGGTGCGCGCCCAGTGCCGCCAACTGGCGACGGTACTCACCGTCACCGGAGTCATCGACGAATCCGATGTGGACCTGGTAGCAGCGCAGGCACGGCGCTGCGTCCTTCCCGAGAAGCCGTTCATCCTGGACCTGAGCGGGGTCACCTCGTTTGCAGTGTCCTGTGTCGAACTGCTCGACAAGGTCAACGACAGCTGCATCGCAGCAGGTAATGAGTGGTCCCTGATCGCATCCCAGCCGGTTTCGACCGCACTGCTGGCCTGCGGCGCAGAGTCCGCCTTCCCGACCGCAACCTCCGTCTCCGAAGCGCTGCACCATTTCTCGGACAGCATGTACGAGCGCCGTCGGTTGCTGCCGTTCCTCACCAAGAAGTCCGCGTAAGACAGGAACTGAACATGTTGATCGATCTCCGCTGGCTGAGTGCCCTGCTCCACCACCACCGTCGTAAGACGCATCTCGCGACGCCGGCTTTCTGACACCTTCGACCTCCAACACGGTGCCGACACCAATCCTGGTGTCGGCACCGTGTTTTTGCGTGGGCGTCACCTATGCGAAGTCGACGCGCACGATCACGCTGTCGTCCCAGACATTCCGATTCCGTGCCTTGCGCCACTTCTCGCGCCACGGAAGGCCGGCGTGCACCTGCGTCACGCCCGGAATCCTGATGAGCGGCACCAGATTCCACTGCCACCCATAGCGTCGGTGCAGCACGCGATTCGCGGCAGCCGCGTCCACGCCGTCGAGGATCGTCGCCGTGCCGGTGAATACAGTTGCGCCGCTGAGTTTTCGGCCGCGATAGTCACAGGCGGTCAGCTCCACCTGCGGATGCGCCCGCAAGCGTGCGGTTTTCGGTCCGCGCTTGGTCCGGAACATGACGGAGTTGCCCGCAGCGGCGAACCACATCGGGGTATCGACCGGCTCACCACTTTTCCGGTAGCTCCGGAGCAGTGCGTACCGGGTCCTGCTCAACTCGCTGATGTCTGATCGCTGTGCGTTGGTAGCCATGCACACAGTCAACGACTTAGAGTTGGCTCCAAGTCAAGCCCGATCCAGGAGTGTCATGGCCACGTTCACCATCGGCGAAGTGTCGGCGCGCACCGACGTCGCCGCGACGACACTGCGCTACTACGAGCAGATCGGTCTCATCCCCGCACCGGCGCGGGTCGGCGGCCAGCGCCGCTACGACGGCGCCGTCGTCGATCGGCTCAACGTCATCCGGGTGTGCAAGACCGCCGGGTTCTCCCTGGACGAGATCCTCTTGCTGTTCGCCGACGACGCCCCCGGCCGCCCCTCGACACGCGCACTGGCCACGGCCAAGATCGCCGAGATCGACACCAAGATCGCCGAACTGCATCTCGCCCGGGCGATCGTCGAGTGGGGTCTCCAGTGCACCTGCCCGTCGATCGACGCCTGCAGCTGCGGCATTCACCCCGCCAAGCCCCGGGACTCCCAGACCGCCGCCGGCTGATCGCGTCAGTGCCCGCTCGGGTGGGCTCCACCAACTTCTGCAGGTAATGGCGGCGGAAGTGGAGTGGTCGGCGTGGGTGCGGGAGCTCCGGTGACAGGTGCGGGTGGCGTGCCCGCCGGTGCGGGCGCGGCGGCGGCAGTGCCGGTCAGCGGCCCGCCACTGCGGTAAAAGGTCATGGGCTCGGACCTGATGGATTGTGAACCCGCGCTGATATCAAGCGATTTGGCGGTCACGACATAGGTGATGCCGTCACTCGTCGCGGTGTAGCGGCCGTTGCCGTCCGCGGTGGCGGAGATGATCAGCTTCGCACCGTCGCTGATGCGCACGCCGCGGTACTGATATTGACCGCCGGCGCTCTTGCAGATGGCCACCCGCGACGAGGCGGTGCTCCCGAAAGCCACCGCGGTATCGCCGGTCGGACACCGCGCCGTCGAGTCGACGAACCCCTGCGCGTCCGTGGCGGGATCGGCCGACGCCGCCGGGATCCCGGCCAGCACCAGCGCGGCGCCCGTCAGGGTCGCAGCCAGCAGCCCCGCGGCTCGGACGGTGAAGTCGGACATCGTCACCACCACATCACACCGCGACGCGTTCGGCGAGCGCCCACACCGCGTCCCGGCAAACCGATTGCCGGTCGTAACCCCTGGGCCTTGGATGAATTCTTGGAAAACTTCAGCTTGATTTATTTACCCGGGCAGGCAAATTGTGCACGTATCGGCAGGTCAGACGGCCGAGGGGCGAATTTTCTCAGCTAGAGGCGAGTCCTGGTTTCCGCTACCTTCAGACCGCCTAATTCCGTTCTGTTTCACTGAATCCGGGGTCCATCATGCAAATCGCTGTTCGGCACAACGCACTGCCTTCGTCTCTCGTTGCCGGAATGTGCTCGGTGTGCATCGTCGCCTCGGTCGGAGCCGCGGCGCCGCTGCCCGCACCGCAGGCCGTGCCCGCGGCGGCGCACTCTGCCGTGACGACCGTCTCCACCTACGCGGAGAAGTACTACCTGACTGCCTTCCCGGCAGACCTGCTGCAGCTGATCTCGCTGCCGTTCACGACGTACCAGACGTTCGTGAACAACCTCATCGCCGGCCCCAACGAGTTCATCAAGGCCTTCAACACGCTCAACGCCGCGATCTACGCCCAGACGGTCGGCCCGTTCGTCGCCCAGCTGATCCAGGGCCCGAACGCGATCATCAACAACCTCAACGCGATCAACAAGGCGATTCACGCCGCCACGCTGCTCCCGATCGTCAACACCCTGATCGCGGCGCCGAACGCCATCATCAAGGGCATCAATGCCATCAACGCCTCGTTCTTCAACGGCACGACGGCAAAGATCCCGGTGCTCATCACCACGGCGATCAACACCGCGATCGCCGCGTTGCAGAACCTGAGCACCTTGCCCGCCACCATCATCAAGGGGATCAACGCCCTGCCGGGCGCGCTCATCGCCGGACTGAACGCCCTGCCGGGCGCCATTCTCTCCGGATTCCCCTTGGCCGCAACGCCGTTGGCCGCCACCACCTCGTTGAAGACACTGTCTGCGGCCACGGTCGTGCCCACGACCCAGCCGTTGTCTCTGACGGTCAAACCCGCTGCCGCAGAGTCGGATACGTCGAGCGTTTCGGCCAAGTCGTCGCCTGCGTCCAGCACGCCGGACAAGACGCCCGCCGCGACCGACACCGGGAAGACGACGGAGAGCACCGGCTCCGGCGCCACCACGGACAGCCCGACCGAGGCCAAGGACACGAGCAAGCCCGCCGGCAAGACCGACGAGAAGTCCGACACCAAGGGCACCGAGACCAAGGGCACCGACGCCAAGGGCACCGAGACCAAGGGCACCGACAAGCCGGACGCCAAGTCCGACACGAAGTCGGACAGCAAGTCGGACGACAAGACGGGCACCGACAAGTCGACCGCCGACAAGTCCACGAAGGCGGACTCGAGCAAGTCCAAGAAGACCGACAAGACCACCTCGAAGGGCGGCAAGCACAGCGCTCCCGACGGTGCCAGCGGTTCGGTCTCCGTGCCCGCGGGTTCGACCGGTGGCAAGCACCGCCCCGAGGGCGGCAGCTCGTCGCACGCCTCCAGCAGCAGCGGCGGCAGCAGCCACGACAGCTAGCACGTAGCACAACGACATTGAGGGCTGTGGCTTCGAAAAGCCACAGCCCTCAATGCATTCCCGCCCACATTCGGTGGACGGGGTCAGACGTCAGTAACCGGGAATCGCCGGCACGACCGGAGACGAAGCCAGCTGCAACGGTGCCTGCGCCGCGGGTGCCAGCAGACCCGGCGCGGGCGCCGTGACCGCCGGCAGGGTGGCCAGCCCAGGCGCGGGAGCCAACGGCGCGGTCGCCGCACCGAGCACACCAGGAACGGGTGCCGTCGCGGCCCCCAACGTTCCCGGCACCGGAGCCGTGGCCGCGCCCAAGACGCTCGATACGGGAGTGGTGGCCGCGCCCAGCGTGCCCGGAACCGCGCCCAGGGTGCCCGGAAGCGCTCCGGTGGCGCCCGACAGGTCTGGCAGCCCGACGGAGGGCAGCCCCGGCGTTGCCACCGGCAGGCCGCCGTTCATCAACGCCGGGATGTTCCCGTTGGCCAGCGCCGTCATGAAGGCGGGGCACTGAGTCTGGATCGCGACCTGCGTGGCGAACCCGGCCAGCGGCGGCGCGATGCCGCCGTTGCCACTCATCTGAGTTGCCGTGCTGGCCATCTGGCTGCCGGGCTGCACGAGCAGCGGGCAGATCGAGGTACCCACCTCGGCGATCGCGTTGCTGACTGGCCCGTTGTTGCCGATGCCGACGTCATTGAGCGCGTCATGGACGACGTCGGCCTGGGCGCGCGGCCCCCACATGAGAGCCGCGGCGACGATCGCCCCGGCCACCACGACAGGCCGCAGCACCGCGGCAGATGTCGCGATGACATCCACGGAGCCGACCTGTGTCCTTCCGGTCTTCGGCCGGCCCGGGCGGGCAGCCACCGATCGCCTGCGGTACGTCACTTCAGTCGTTGCGGTCATCAGCACGCTCCCTGTTCCTGAGTGCTCGGCGCCACATTGGGCACTGATTTCACTTCGGTAACGGTGGGCTACAAATGTCACAAATACAACACGGACCGATAACCGTTCGAACCCTATGCGTTTCGCTACGTTGATCTCTGAGACCGGACTGAAATTCTGTCTCCTTTTCTTATGGGGGCTTCAACTCAATAACACCAGTAGTCACATTTGCCTCATTAGCACCTTCCGGCACAATTTGAAAGAGGCGTCAATACTCGGCCAGATGCAGGCTTTCGGGAGTTCCGCCAGAACCTGGTTGACCCGCCACCGAGCACCGAGCACACCCCGCATCAATTGACGCCGGAGTAGGGCCTTACTTTGTTCATAGGTAATGGTCAGACGGGTGTGACATACTGCACTTTGGTCAGAAAAGGGGAGGTGATCTCCGCGTGATGCCCCACGCGCGGCTCGCCGCCGCCTCCAGCCTCCTCGCCGCGGGCTGCCTGGCATTCCTTCCCGAAGCCGCCGTCGCATTCGCGCTTCCGTCCTCCGACTCCGACTCCAGCGGTAGTAGCTCAACTACGGGGACGACGGGCACCAGCTCAACCACCGGCACCACCGGCACCACGACGGGCACGTCCGCTGGTGGCACCACCGGCAGCTCGGACACGTCGACGACGACCGGCACCGGCACGACATCGACGACCAGCGGATCCTCGACCACCACGGGCTCCACCACGGGCAGCAGCTCGTCGTCGAGTCTGCCGAACACCTTGGGCGGCATGGTCGGTCAGTTCACCCGCATCATCCAGCACCCGACCAGCATCATCGGCGGCGCACCGCTCACCGGCATCATTCCCGGCGTCAAGCCCAACCAGAACGCCCCGCAGCTGACGCCAGGCGCCACATCGACGTTCGCCGCGTCGGCCCCCGCACCGACGAACAACGCGGCGCCGCAACCGTCTGCCGCCCTGGCGCCGGAGCCGGCCAAGACCACCGAGGACACCACCGCCGCGGCCGCACCCAAGCCCCCGCTGGCGCAACTCCCGCTGATGGCCGCCCAGGTTCCGTTGACGGCGCTCGACCTGGTCAAGACCACCCTGCCGACAGTCGTCGAAGCCGTGCCGATTCCAGGTCTCGCCGCACTGCCGGTCTTCGCCGATGCCCTGATCAACCCCATCGAGAGCACCGTCCGAGACCTGGCGGCAGCCGCGTCCGACCTGCCGTTCCTGCAATATCAGCCGGGCACGCCCCTCATCCAGTCGCCACTGGACAACCGGACCCTTCAGCAGAACGCACCCCAGATTCCGAAAACCTTTGCCGCAAGCACTGATTCGGTACCGCGCGACGTCTCGCCCGGTGCTCCGGGCACACCCGTCAAGCCAGTCCCGCCGATCCAGCCCCGCAACGTCTTCGCCGCCGAGAGCCACCTCGTCGCGTCGACGGATTTCCGGCCGGGCTATCCGGACTACCTGCGGGCCGCGGGCCTCAGCGAGGTCGCGGCGGTCGCCGTCCCCGGGTTCGCCGGCATCATCACCCTCACCGCCGCCGGCGGCTTGGTCGGATACCGGCAGGCCCGCGCCACCTCATCGGCACCCAGCCGCGCCCAGCGGTTCGTCAACTAGGCCCAGCCCAGGTCGACGGCAGCATCGGCGTACGCACCACATCGCGTAACACCGTCGCCCGCGGGCCGACCAATCCGCGTGCCGAGACATCAAGTGCCGCATCATGATTGGTTCCGATGACGTCGGTCTCTGCCGGTGCGCCAGGCAGAGTCATCCGACCGTCGGCCGCCATTGTTTCGTGCCGGTATTGCCGCGTTTTCCGGCGCCGGCGGGCCGCGCGGCGCTCGGCCACGGCCACGCTCGCCGCCACCGGTTCCTGAGCCGGGGCGGCTGCCACCTGGGTAGCCGAACCACGCACCGTCGGCGCGGAACCCTCCCCATCCGGGCCGACACCCACGGCGTACAGGTACGGCACGTCGGGCGCGGGAGCCATCGGTGCGGCCGGCGATGACGGAGCCGGCGCCGAACCGGTTTGCGGTGCGGCCGACGACGTCAGGCCCGCCGGCGTCGTTCCGGCCGCCGGCCAGTCAGTGCGATCCTGAATATCGTTGTGGCCCAAAGCTGGCGATTCGGCAATCGGACCCGGGATTACGTCCGGGGCCGGCTCGGCCGGCGGAACACCGCTCGCGGCCGCAGCCGCGGCAGCGGCGGCCGCCGGCGCGGGCACCGCGGCGAACGGGCCGAAATAGATGAGCGGATCCAGCACGGAGTAGGTGAGGATGCTGAAGAGTTTGGCGTTCACCGCGGCCGCCGCGCCGTCCAACGCTTGAGTCGCGATGCTGCGCAACGGTTCCGGCAGCTCACGGGCCCACTCGGCCAGCGCGTTGACGAGTTTTCGCACCTGCTCGACCACAATGCCTGCGGGATCACGGAACGTGAATTGACCAGAACCCGACGTCGCCGACGCGGCGCGGGCCGAAGCGCCAGAATCAGCGAACAGGATGGCCGGAGCCGGCGCTGCGGTCGGCGACGACTGCACACTCACCGTCGACACGCCCTCGTACACCCGCATGGTGGCAGCCGCCTGCAACCACATCCGGCCGTAGTCGGCTTCGTTCAGCGCGATCGGAATGGTGTTGAGGCCAAGGAAGTTCGTCGCGAGCAAGCTGGTGTGGACGGCATGGTTGGCAGCGAGTTCGGCCAGTGTCGGCATGCCCGCGACGGCGACGGCATAAGCGGCGACGACGGTGTCGTGCTGCTGGGCGATCAGCTCGGCGACGGCACCCATCGAAGTCAGCCAGTGACAGAACGGCTGATGGGCGGCCACGTACTGCTCGGCAGTCGAGCCGTCCCACACCCCGCCTTGGACCGCCGCCAGGATGCCCGTCAATTGCGTTGCGGCGTCAGCATATTGGGCAGCCAAACCACGCCACGCTGCGCCGGCCGCCAACAGCGAACCGGGCCCCGGCCCGGTCGCGAGCATCGCCGAACTCACCTCCGGCGGCAGCGTCTCCCATATCGTCGACACATAATTTAGGCTAACCTAAGTTCAGCTGCTCGGGTTGGCCACCTCGGTGCGCCCAAGGGGATTTCGGCCGAGGATCGCCCCAGGACATCCGCCGACCGGTAAGAATTGGGTTCGACCGGAATAACCCGGCTTCCTCAATCCGTTGGGAACTGACGTGACCGAACATGAACTGAGCCCCACCGACTGGGTCCGCAAGCAGACCGAACAGATTCTGGCGCAGGGCACCACCGATGGCGTGCACATCCTCGATCGGCCGGTGGTCCTGTTCACCACCACCGGAGCCAAATCCGGCAAGAAGCGTCTGGTGCCGTTGATGCGGGTCGAGCACGACGGCCGTTACGCCCTGGTGGCGTCCAAGGGCGGCGCCCCGGAGCACCCGTCGTGGTACCACAATGTCAAGGCCAACCCGCGGATCACGGCGCAGGACGGCGAGACGGTCGTGGAGCTGACCACCCGCGAGCTCGAGGGCGACGAACGCCAGGAATGGTGGGACCGGGCAGTTGAGGCCTACCCGCCCTACGCCGAGTATCAGACCAAGACCGACCGTCTGATCCCGGTCTTCATCGCCGAATAACTTCCTGCTCCCCGATCGGCAGTAACCGACGCGCGGACTGCAACAAGATGCGATGGAGTTCGCCGTCGGGAATGTCCTGCAATTCGGGGTCCATCGCGCTGCCGTAGACGCCCGAGATCACCAGCGACATGGTCACCCGGGTCTCGGTGTCCGCACTGTCCAGTCCGAGCACTCTGCGTAGCCGCCGATTGATGGCGCTGCACTCCTCATGGGAGTTGACCAGGGTGTCGATGGCCGGGTCGCGGTAGAAGACTGCCGTCACGCGCCGGTGCCGGACCGCGAGCTCGACGAACCCGGTGATCGCGGCCTCCTGCCGGGCCGGCCCTCTCTCCTCAGCCTCGATCGCGGTGGCCAGCTGATCGAGGTCGGCGAACACCGGCCGGATAACGGCGAGCACGATGTCGTCCTTGGAATGGAACTGGTAGTACACGGAGGCCTTGCTGACCCCCATGTGATCGGCGATCATCTGCAGCGATGTGCCGTTCACGCCGTGCTCCGCAAACAACGCCAGGGCAGCTTCGATCACCCGCGTACGCGCTGATCCGCGCGGCCCCACCGATTTGGCCAATCCCCGCTCCCTGTTCACCGCCGACCGGGTGGTCGCCGTGTAGCCCTGGTCACCGCCATCACGGCGACGTCACGTACGTCACACGGGATGCCCCGATGTGCGCACCGACCTGCATCAATTCAATCGCTTAACTTGTCTAAGTTTACCTTGGTGGATACTCTGAGTCTGCCGATCGGCAGACTGAATGTGACACAGCTGGCGGCGCCGTACAAACCGTGCGCAGCGCCCCAGGTCACGCAATCCGCCAAGGCATGTCGAGCAATCGAGGAACGGGGAGGTCAGCATGACCAAGGAGATCGCTGCATGATCGGCACTGCGCTCAAGAAGGCGTGGATCCCGCTGCTCATCCTCGCCGTGGCCCTCGTCGCCGGTTTCACCGTGCAACGCGTCCGCGGCTACTTCGGCCAAAACCCCGTCATCGTCACCCCACGCAACTTCGCCGACGACGCCAAACCGTTCAAGCCCAAGGTCGTCACCTACGAGATCACCGGCGAACCCGGCGCCTACGCCGACATCAACTACCTCGACCTGGACGCCAAGCCACAACGCATCGACCACGCCATGCTGCCCTGGAAACTCGTCCTGTCCACCACCGCACCGGCAGCATCGCCCAACATCGTCGCCCAAGGCGACGGTGACTCCATCACCTGCACCGTCCACGTCGACGACGAACTCAAAGACACCCGCACCTCCACGGGCGTCCACGCCCAGACCTTCTGCCTGGTGAAATCTGCATGAGCAACCACAGCCTCGATACCCCGACGGACTCGTTCCCCAAGGCCGAGCAGCCGCCGCACCGGCCGCTGATCCCCCGCCTGATCCGGACGCTCGCGATCCCCGTCATCCTCGCCTGGATCGGCATCGTGGTGGTGCTGAGCACGATCGTTCCGGGGCTGGACGAGGTCGGCAAGATGCGGTCGGTCTCTATGTCACCGCACGACGCGCCGTCGATGATCGCGATGAAGCAGGTCGGCTCCGACTTCAAGGAGTTCGAATCCGACAGCTCGGCCATGGTGGTCCTCGAAGGCCAAGAACCGCTGGATGCCGCCGCACACGCGTACTACGACCAGATCGTCGCCAAGCTCCAGGCCGACACCGCGCACGTCGAGCACGTCCAGGACTTCTGGAGCGACCCGCTGACCGCGTCCGGCTCCCAGAGCGCGGACGGCAAGTCTGCCTACGTGCAGGTCTACCTGCGCGGTAACCAGGGCGAATCGCTGGCCAACGAGTCCGTCGAGACCGTCGACAAGATCCTCAAGGGCGTCCCCGCTCCGCCGGGCGTGAAGAGCTATGTCACCGGCGCGGCCGCCCAGGCCTCCGATATGAACGTCGCCGGCGATCGCAGCCTGAAGGTCATGGAGGCCGTGTCATTCGCGGTCATCATCGTGATGCTGCTGCTGGTGTACCGGTCGTTCATCACCGTGCTGATCGAGCTGTTCATCGTCATGGTGCTGGTGGGCGCGGCGCGCGGCCTGGTCGCCGTGCTCGGCTTCTACAACGTCATCGGCCTGTCGACCTTCGCCACCAACCTGCTGCCGATGCTGGCCATCGCGGCGGCGACCGACTACGCGATCTTCCTGATCGGCCGCTATCAAGAGGCGCGCACCGCGGGGATGTCCAAAGAGGACGCCTACTACGACATGTATCACGGCACCGCGCACGTGATCCTCGGTTCGGGTCTGACGATCGCCGGCGCGACATACTGCCTGCACTTCACCCGACTGCCGTACTTCCAGACGCTGGGCATCCCGCTGGCCATCGGCATGGTCACCGTGGTTCTCGCAGCACTGTCCCTCGGCCCGGCCCTCATCACCGTGGTCACCAAGTTCGGCAAGACGCTGGAACCCAAGCGCGAGATGCGGGTGCGGGGCTGGCGCAAGATCGGCGCCGCGATCACCCGCTGGCCGGGCCCGATCCTGGTCGCGACGATCGCGGTGGCGTTGGTCGGCCTGGTGGCCATCCCCGGTTACAAGACGAGCTACGACGACCGTCAGTACATGCCTGCGGATCTCACGTCCAACGAGGGTTACGCGGCCGCCAACCGGCACTTCTCCCCGGCTCGCATGAATCCCGACCTGCTGCTGGTCCAGACCGACCACGACCTGCGCAACCCGTCGGACTTCCTGGTGATCAACAAGATCGCGAAAGCCGTTGTGGCCGTTCCGGGTATCGCTCAGGTGCAGGCCATCACCCGGCCCGAGGGCACGCCCATCCAGCACTCGACCATCCCGTTCCAGCTGGGTATGCAGAGCACCACGCAGGTGATGAACCAGAAGTACCAGCAGGACATGATGGCCAACATGCTCAAGCAGGTGGCTGACATCCAGGTGAGCATCGACACCATGACCAAGATGCAGGCCATCACGGTTCAGATGTCAACGGTCATGGACAGCATGGTCGGCAAGATGCACGGGATGCTGAGCGACATCGAAGACCTGCGCAACCACATCTCCGATTTCGACGACTTCTTCCGGCCGATCCGCAACTACCTCTACTGGGAACCGCACTGCTACGACATCCCGGTCTGCTGGTCCATGCGTTCGGTCTTCGACACCCTCGACGGCATCGACACCATGACGGACGACTTCCAGACCGTCATCCCCGACATGGACAAGATGTCTGCGCTGACGAAGCAGATGGTCACGGTCATGCCTCCGCAGATCGAGACCATGAAGAACATGAAGAAGTACATGCAGATGATGTACGCCACCCAGAAGGGACAGCTGGATCAGCAGGCCGAGGGCCAGAAGAACTCCAGCGCCATGGGTGAGGCCTTCGACAAGTCCAAGAACGACGATTCGTTCTACCTGCCGCCCGAGGCCTTCGACAGCGCCGATTTCAAGCGCGGCATGAAGAACTTCATCTCGCCGGACGGCAAGTCGGTGCGGTTCATCATCCAGCACGAGGGCAATCCGCTTACCCCCGAAGGCATCTCGCACATCGATGCCATCAAGCAGGCCGCCAAGGAGGCGATCAAGGGCACCCCGCTGGAGGGCTCCAAGATCTTTCTGGCCGGCAGTGCGGCGACCTTCCGCGACATGGCCGAAGGCTCTGACTACGACCTGATGATCGCCGGAATCTCGGCTCTCGCACTGATTTTCGTCATCATGCTGATCATCACGCGAGCGGTGGTGGCCGCCTCGGTGATCGTGGCGACGGTGGCGATCTCGCTGGGCGCGTCGCTGGGTATGTCGATTCTCATCTGGCAGTACCTGATCGGCCTACCGCTGCACTGGATGGTGATACCGATGTCGGTGATCATCCTGTTGGCCGTGGGCGCGGACTACAACCTGCTGCTGGCGGCCCGGTTCAAGGAAGAGATCCATGCCGGCCTGAACACCGGCATCATCCGGGCCATGGGCAGCACGGGCTCGGTGGTCACCAACGCCGGCTTGGTCTTCGCCTTCACCATGTCGTCGATGATCATCAGCGAGCTACGCATCATCGGCCAGGTGGGCACCACGATCGGCCTGGGCCTGTTGTTCGACACCCTGGTAGTCCGGTCGTTCATGATGCCGTCGATCGCGGCCCTCATGGGCAAGTGGTTCTGGTGGCCGCAGATCGTGCGTCAGCGTCCGGTGCCGGTGCCCTGGCCAACCCCCGACAAGAAGGTCGACGCGACCGTCTGACCCGTCGTACCGAAAGCGCCGCGCTGAGACTGCCCGTCTCAGCGCGGCGTTCTTATCGGTGCGCTCGTTGCTCGTGCGTCTACACAGACGGCCACTCGAGCTCTCCCTGCGTCAGCGCAATCTCAACTACTGCACGGGATTTGCGAGTCGCGTACAGAGCACATGCGGCCCGTCCCATGCGCGGGGAGATACGTGGTTTCAATCACGAGGCACTGGCAGTCATCCCCATTGAACCCACGGACCTTCTCAGGACGCCAGAGGTCCCTGGGTTCAGTCACCGGCGGCAGATTGCCATCACGATTGAACACACGCACTCCGTCGTCCACATTGTTGCGGCGAACGCTTTGGGCCCAGTCGTGGGACCTGAGCGCCGCACCCTGCCCCGGAAACGCAAAATGCCCGCCTCGGTGCGACAGGGTTGTCGCACGAGGCGGGCACCAGCGTGTGTACGGGTGGAATGACGGGGCCGGCCAGGCCGGGTGGGCTACCGGAGGTAGCGCGCGCCGAACAGCGGCGCGGACGCTACCGGTCTACCGAATCAGGCGCCGAAGCCGCGGCCGGTGGACCAGGCGAACACCGCGTAGGCCGCCGAAGACGACATCTGGTGAACTTCGGCTTCCGTGCCACCGAGCTCACGGATGCGGTCGGCGAAGGTCGACTCGATGATGCCCGAACACGTCGTCAACAAGTCCATCAACGATGCGTCCGCCGCCGGCGGCTGTGCCGGCTCGAACTGGTTCGGCAAATGCGCTACTGCTCCCACGACCACTCCTGACCTCAAACTGTTAATTTCAGCTATCTAATTTTATCGGCTAAGTACCGGTCGTGACTAGGACTTTTGCCGTGACACTGCCCAGTGTACCTAATGCTTTGTGGTGTGCGTCACATCGACGCGACCGCAATTCAACATTGACCGCATCGTTATCACCACTGGTCCCACGGCACACTCCAGTCGCCGTTCTGCCACAGCTGCAATGGCTTGCCGCCGGTGTTCCGCACCTCGACCACGTCGCCGGGCACCGAGAAGTTGTAGAACCACTGCGCGTTGTCGTGGTTCAGGTTCAGGCACCCGTGACTGGTGTTGGTGTTGCCCTGCGCCCACACCGTGGCGTCGAGCTGATGCAGGTACACACCGTCAGTGCTGACACGCACGGCGTACGGGATGGTCTCCTTGTATCCAAGGTGGTTGTTGATCGGCAGCCCGTACGTCGACGAATCCATGATCACCGGATTGCTCTTGTCGAGCACCGTGTAGACACCCGGCTGAGTCCAGAAACTCAGGGTCTTGCCGTTGACGGTTTCGGTGCCGCCGCGCCCCATGGAGGTCGGCATGGTCTTCACCAGCGCGCCGCCGTCGTACACGTTGACCTTCTTGGTCGCGTCGTCGGCGATCGACACATGGGAAGCGCCGATGGTGAACGTCGGCCCCCCGGCCACCGACACCACGGTGCCCGGCGCCCAGTACTGCGGCGGGCGCCAGTGCGCGGTGGTGTTGTTGATCCAGTGCCAGGACCCGGCCACCGGCGGGTTCGCGGTCACCACGAGGTCCCGAGCGGCCGCAGCCTCATCGACCGGACCGCCGAAGTGCGCGACGATCACCGTTCCGATGCCGTAGGTCGCGCCGTCTCGAATCGGCGCCCCGGAGGTCATGGAGAACGAGACCGGCGGCGGCCCCGCAGGGCCGGGAGGTGGTGCGTCGTCGTCTGCCGATGCCACCGCGGTGGGGACGAGAAGGACCATGGACATTGCCATTACAAATGCGCGTGCCGCCAACATGCGGTCACAGTACCGATGCTCCATTCGCCACCCCCTCTCCGGTGAAATCTTCGATGTGCCAGCAACATTAGGGATGCGTACTGAGGGCGCCTTAGTCTGCGCCTAAGAATCGGCTGAGTGCCCGTGTAACGCCCGCCACACCCGCACCCAGTGCCGCATCGCCGTCACAAGCCGTTGCAGTCCACGGCAAACCGCAGAAGTTCACCTAGCATCGTGACCAATGGTGCACAGGCCCGACGACTCCCCTGCGGTCCCGGTCAAGACCGCCGATCTGGTGCTGTCGGGCGGTGGCGTCAAGGCGATCGGATTGGTCGGCTCCGTCGTCGCCCTCGGTGACGCCGGCTATCGCGTAGGCCGGGTCTCTGGGACGTCGGCCGGCTCCCTGGTGGGCGCTGTCATCGCCGCCGCGAATCGTCGTCAGCCGGCCGGCTGTCAGCTCAGCGGTGACCAACTCCACGAGCTGGCGATGTCCCTGCCCTACCGCAAGTTCCTGGATCCCATTGGCACCAGCCGAATCCCGGTGCTGGGCAAGTACTGGACCGCCTTCCGCGGCCAGGGGATGTACCGGGGCGACGCCGTCCACGATTGGGTCGACGGCGAGCTGCGCAATCTGGGGGTACGGACCTTCGGCGATCTGGCACTCGACGACCGCGAGCTACCGCCTGAGCAGCGCTACCGCCTGGTCGTCACCGTCGCCGACATCACCCGCGGCACGCTGGTCCGACTGCCCTGGGACTACCGCAGGATGTACGGCCTCGATCCCGACGAACAGTCCGTCGCCGACGCGGTCAGCGCGTCGATGGCCATCCCGTTCATCTTTCGTCCGGTGACGATCACCGGCGCCTCGGGCACGACGTCGACCCTCATCGACGGTGGTCTGCTGTCGAACTTCCCGATGTACTCGCTCGATCGCACCGACGGGAAGGTGCCACGCTGGCCCAGCTTCGGCATCACCGTCACGGCCCAGCGTGCCGCCCAAGGCGACGGCGACCCGGGCCCAGGGCTGGCACCGGTGGTCGATCTACCCGGTGCACCGCGGCTCTTGGAGAACCTCATCAACACCGCACTACTCGGACATGACCAGACTTATCTGCGACAGCCATCGGTCGCGGCGCGCACGATCGTCGTCGATGCCGCGGGTATCGGATACCTGAATTTCGACATTTCCCCGGCGGATCGGAAGCGTCTTTACGACAACGGCTACGCCGCCGCAAAGGAATTCCTGAATACCTGGGACTGGCCCACTTACCTACATCGCTTTCACGCGGGTTCGGCGTGAATACCCTCCCGGCCTAAAAGCGGGGGCGCGGCACTCCGTCGGGACCGATGTTCAGGCCGGGGCACAAATGCACCATCGCCATATCCATCACGAAAGTCGCGGAGGCCTTGTTCACCTTCAACGAATTGGAAATATTGTTCACCGCATCGCCCGTCGGCTGACCCGCGTACACGAACATGTTGCAGGTCAGACGGCCGGTCTTGAGCAGGTCGGCGTCGCTGCTCTTCAGCCGGCCGTGCAGCTCCGTGAGATAAGCGACCTCGGCCGCGTTGGCCGCGGCATTCGTCGGCACGCAGTCGAGCGGGTTGCCCCGTTCGGCGCAGGCCGCCATCTGGCCCGTTCCGACATCAGCCAATGCGGGGGCAGAAACGCCGAGACCAGCGACTGCCAGGGCCGCCAGCAGCCGGCCGGTAATCACTCGCGCAGTCATCGCAACAACACCTCCCGACCGCCATATAAGACGCTTCCGTCAATTAATTCCGGCACCGCCCCCGCGGTGTCCGTAACGGAATAATAAAGATTATTCGGGCATAGCGATAACCGAACGGGAAATGAAACTTTCCCGACTTATCGGCGTGATGCCGGCGAAACGGTCAGACGGCGCTGCCGGTCACTATGTGTTGGGCGAGTTGAGGCACCACTCCCGCGGCGATCACACTCAGTTCTCCCGACGGGTCCAGCGCATCGGGCCACGGCCCCGCCAGCGCGTCGAACTCTACTTGGTGACGGCCGACGGCCCGCTCAACCGCGCGCAGCGACACGCTGCAGTCGCGGGCCCGCCGGCCGCACGCGCACTGCTGGCCGGGATGCTCGGAGCAGCCGGCCACGTAGCGATCAACGGCGGCGCGCAGCGTCGGATGCACCGGGCGGGCCAACGCAATGCTCCGCACCTGGCCTCTGCGCCCGATCCAGCTGGCCACCACTTCTTCGCCCATGTCATCGAGAGCCTGGACGTACGCCTCCAGTTCGGCTCGCGGCGACGGGTCTCCGGCGGCGGCGGGACCGACGATTTCGATCACCGCGTGCCCCTGCCAGTCCTGCGGACGGAACCGCAAGGTCCGCCGGCCGGACCGCACGACCTGGCCGCCCGCACTCACCACAGCTCCGTCCGGTTGCGCGGTGTCGTACATCCACCGCAGACCAACGAGCAACTCGGGAAGATGCCGGGTCACGACCCGCTCCGGTCGCTTCGAGGCGGGCCCCTGGCGTACGGCCGCGGCCTCGGTCCGGCCATGTCGACGCGGGATGCTCAGTCCGCCAGAATCCATCGCCATAGCCGCCTCCCAGCAAATCCATCTTGTCCGTCAAAGAACGACGGCCATCCCAATTACAGCACGGTGACGGGGTGCCCGACGATACGTCAAACGACTGACATCACGCAGTTTCCGCTAACAACACCAATCGACTCACAGGTAACGCACGGACCATGCGACCCACCGGAAACGCCGGTTACACACCGGTATTTACCAGCAATTTAATAATCGCTGCCCCAGGCAAGCGCGCAGCTAGCGGCCGCCGACCGACGGACGACACTCTGGCGTGCAGCTAATAATCTGAAGAAGTACATACCCAAGGTATGCTGCGCGATTCCAATCGCCTCGATGCCGGCGAGCCATTGATATTTACGTTGTGGGCAAACTAGGTCACCGAGCCGCGCTCGTCTGGTGCCGCAGCTCGATGCACCCGGCCGGTACCGACCCCGTGCGCGTGTTACCGCTGCCGTTCCCCGGGGCAGGTGAAAGACTCACCGACGTGCACCCAAACCGCTCGCGCCGCAGCTTCCTGGCACTGGCCGCCGGTGCCGCCGGTGCCGTGGCGGTCGCCGCATGCACCAAGCCGCCGGCCTCGGGCACCGTTGCCGGCGACGGGTCGGTCACCATCAATCACGCATTCGGATCCACCCGGATTCCGGCACCGCCAAAGAACGTGGTGTGCGCCGGCCTCACCGGGCAGGACGAACTGCTGGCGGTCGGCGTGGTCCCGATCGCCGTGACCGAGTGGTTCGGAAACCAACCGTTCGCGGTGTGGCCGTGGGCCCAGCCCGCGCTGGGTCCGGCACAGCCGGCCGTCCTGAACCTCAACGACGGCATCCAGGTGGACAAGATCTCCGCGCTGAAGCCCGACCTCATCATCGCCACCAACGCCGGACTGGATGCCGACACCTACAAGAAGCTGTCGGCCATCGCACCGACTGTCGCCCAATCGGGCCAGGACGCCTTCTTCGAACCGTGGAAAGACCAGGCCACCGTCATCGGGCAGGCAGTCTTCAAGGCCGACGACATGAAGAAGCTCATCGACGGCGTCGACGCGAAGTTCGCCGGCGCGGGTAAGGCGAACCCGAGACTCAGCGGCCGAAAGATGTTGATCGTCAACGGTCTTCCCACCGCGGACGGGGTCGAGATCACACCGACGGGGTGGCGCACCGAGTTCCTCGGCGAGCTGGGCATCGCCATCCCGGACGGGCTGGACTCCTTCACCAAGGGACAACACGCCTTCGTGCCCCGCGACCAGATGGTCAGCGCGTTCCGCGGCGCGGACGTGTTGATCTGGACTCTCGACGCTGACGACCAGCGGCCCGCGGTGCTGGCCGACCCGACGGTCGCGCAGCTGAGCCAGACCAAAGCCAACCGGATCGTCTTCCCCAACAAGGACCTGTCCGCGGCGATCGCGTTCGCCTCGGTGCTGTCCTATCCGGCCGTGGCCGATCAATTGCCGCCCCTGCTGACCGCGGCGCTGGCCTGACCTGATCCGGGTCCGAACCCGGCTCCGGGTTGCACCCGCCGTCCCGCCTGCCAAGATGATCGGCGTGATCGGCACCGAGCGCCCCGAACAGCACGCCCGCTTCGCGCAGGTCGGATCGATCTACTATCCGATCCTGATCGCGGTGTTCACGGCCCTGGTGATCATCTCCAACGTCACCGCCACCAAGGGCGTGGCATTCGGGCCGATCATCACCGACGGCGGCTTCATCGTCTTCCCGCTGACCTACATCATCGGCGACGTGCTGTCGGAGGTGTACGGATTCAAGGCCACGCGGCGAGCGATCTATCTCGGCTTTGCGATGAATATCCTTGCGGCCCTGACGTTCTGGGCGACCATCTATCTGCCGGCCGCCGACTTCTACCCGAACCAGGCGCACTTCGAGAACGTCGTGCACTCCTACACGCAGCTGATCATCGCGGGTCTGGCCGGGTTCATCGTCGGACAGACCATCAACGCGTGGGTCGTGGTGGCCATCAAGGAACGCACCAAGGAGAAGCACCTGTGGGCGCGACTGGTCGGCTCGACCTTCGCCGGGCAGCTCGGTGACACCCTGGTGTTCTGCGCCATCGCCGCCAATGCCATCGGCATCAGCACCTTCCACGACTTCGCCGTCTACACCGGCCAGGGCTGGCTGTACAAGACCGCCGTCGAGGTTCTTTTCCTGCCGGTGACCTACCGCGTGATCAGCTACATCAAGCGCCGCGAACCGACGTACGACTTTGCTGTCTGAGCGATTCTTAAGGCTCCTCTGGCGAGCTGTTAAAGAAGCGTCAATTTCCCGCTACTCGCGAGTAGATTTTGGTGATGACCGTCACAGTTCAAGACGTTGACACGGCAAAATCGCCAACGCTCGACAGTATCCGCGACTATGGCGACCAGGCGCTGCTCCTGGAATTCAACAGCACCGCCGAGGTGTTGGCGTGGACCGACACGCTGAGGGCTGCGCATCTGCCCGGCGTCCTCGACATCGTCCCGGCCTCGCGGACGATTCTGATCAAACTCGCCGCGCCGCGATATCAGATTCCCACCGGGCAGCGGCTGTCCAAACTGCACCTCGAGGCATCCGATAACACCGAGGCCAGCGCCTCGCAGGAGCCCGACGTGATCATCGACGTCGTGTACGACGGCGTGGACCTCGACGAGGTCTCGACGCTGACCGGGCTGGCTCCGAACGAGGTGATCGCCGCCCACACCGGATCCCTGTGGCGGGTCGCGTTCGGCGGCTTCACACCGGGCTTCGCCTATCTGGTGGGTGGCGACGAGCGGCTCCAGGTGCCGCGACGCAGCGAGCCGCGAACCCGCGTGCCCGCCGGGTCGGTGGCTCTCGCCGGCGAGTTCGGCGGGGTGTACCCGCGGGAGACCCCGGGTGGCTGGCAGTTGATCGGCCGTACCGACGCCAGGTTGTGGGACATCGAGCGGGAGCAGCCGGCGTTGCTGATTCCGGGCATGTGCGTGCAATTCCGGGCGATCGGTTAGGGGAACAGCGATGACCGCAACACTCGAAATTCTCAAGACCGGTCCGCTCGCGCTGGTCGAGGACCTGGGCCGTCCCGGACTGGCTCACATGGGCGTGAGCCGTTCGGGCGCCGCCGACCGCCGCTCGCACACGCTGGCCAACCGGCTGGTGGCCAACCCGAATGACCGGGCCACCATCGAGGTGACGTTCGGCGGCTTTTCCGCCAGGGTCCACGGTGGCGGCAAAGAGGGCGTCGCGGTCGCGGTCACGGGCGCCGACGCCGATCCATCGGCCAACGGAAAGCTCTTCGGCACCAACAGCATCCACTACGCGCACGACGGAGACGTGATCTCCCTGGGTGCGCCGCACACCGGCCTGCGCAGTTATGTCGCGGTCCGCGGCGGCTTCGTGGTGGATCCGGTGCTCGGATCGTGCAGCTACGACGTCATGTCGGCCATCGGCCCACGGCCCCTGCAGGCCGGTGACGTACTGACCATCGGCGAACACAGCGCGGAGTTCCCGGAACTGGATCAAGCACCCGTGGCCGCCATCGCCGAGGACCTGCTCGAGCTGTTGGTGGTCCCCGGTCCGCGCGACGATTGGTTCGTCGACCCCGACGCCCTGGTGCACACGGAGTGGGTGGTCACCGACCGCAGCGACCGGGTCGGGATGCGGTTGAACGGCCGGCCGCTACAGCACCGCTGGCCGGACCGCCAGCTCTCCAGCGAGGGGGCGACGCGGGGAGCAATTCAGGTGCCGCCCAACGGTTTGCCGGTGATCCTCGGCCCCGACCATCCGGTCACCGGCGGGTACCCCGTGATCGGCGTGGTCGCCGACCACGACATCGACAAGGTGGGGCAGATCCGGCCCGGCCAGCACGTGCGGATGCACTGGTCCAGGCCACGTCACCCGTTCGGCGGCTGAACCCCCGCAGGCACCAGCGCGGGCTGCGCAATCCTGGTAGAACGAGGGGGTGCACCCCACGGATCTCTCCCGCGTACACAACGTTCACACGGCGCGCCTGGTCCACACCGCTGATCTCGATGCCGAGACCCGCGATGGCGCACGGCAGATGGTCATCGACGCCTACGACGGCGATTTCTCTGATGCCGACTGGGAGCACTCGCTGGGCGGCATGCACGCGCTGATCTGCCATCACGGCGCGATCATCGCGCACGGCGCGGTCGTGCAGCGCCGCCTCATCTATCGCAACACCGCACTGCGATGCGGGTACGTCGAAGCCGTTGCCGTCCGCGAGGACTGGCGCGGCCAGGGGCTGGCCGGCGCGGTCCTGGACGCCGTCGAGCAGGTGATTCGCGGCGCCTACGAGATCGGGGCGCTCAGTTCCTCGGACGCGGGGCGCCCGATCTACACCGCGCGCGGCTGGCAGCCGTGGCGCGGCACGACGTCGGTGCTGGCTCCGGCAGGGGTCAACCGCACGCCCGAAGACGATCACTCGTTGTTCGTACTGCCGGTCTCGGTCGAGGTCGACACCACCGCCGACATCACCTGCGACTGGCGCGACGGCGACGTTTGGTAGCGCTGTGAGGTTTTGACCGACAAAATCCCAGGTCAATGCCGAGTGTGACGAAAACTTCACGCCTTACTCACAGGCGACATCACCGAGCAACGGCCGGGTAACCGGCCGGAAACACGCGTTACGTTCACTAGACACATGAGTGATCCCGATCGGGCCCCGCTCACCGGATTTCGGGTGGCGGTGACCGCCGCACGCCGTTCCGATGAGCTGTGTACCCTGCTGCGCCGCCGTGGCGCGACGGTGATCGCCGCCCCTGCCATTGCCATGGTGCCGCTGCCCGACGACGACGAACTGCGCACCCACACCCGATCGCTGCTCGAGGTGCCACCCGATGTGGTGATCGCGACCACCGGCATCGGGTTCCGCGGCTGGATGTCCGCAGCCGACGACTGGGGAGTGTCCGGCGAACTGACCGAAGCCCTCGGCCGCGCCCGGATCGTCTCCCGCGGCCCCAAGGCCACCGGCGCGCTCCGTGCCGCCGGGCTGCCCGAGGAATGGTCACCCGAGTCCGAGTCGTCCCGCGAGGTGCTCGGCTACCTGTTGCAGGGCGGCATCTCAGGCCTGCGGATCGCCGTCCAGCTGCATGGCGCCACCGACGACTGGGACCCCTTCCCCGAGTTTCTCGACGAACTGCGCCGCGCCGGCGCCGACGTCGTCCCGATCCGGGTTTACCGGTGGCAACCCGTACCGCCCGGTGGGCCGTTCGACTCGCTGGTCAACGACATCGCCGAGCGCCGGCTCGACGCCGTCAGCTTCACCTCGGCCCCCGCGGTCGCGGCGACCCTGATGCGCGCGACCGAACTCGGCGTCAATGAGCAAGTGCTGGAAGCATTTCGGACCCAGGTGCGCGCCATGTGCGTCGGCCCGGTGACGGCACGACCGCTCGCTCGGCTGGGTGTACCAACCTTCGCGCCCGAGCGGATGCGCCTGGGTGCGCTGGCCCGGCATATCGCCGACGAGCTGCCGGTGCTGCAGGCCCGGAAGCTGCGAGCTGCCGGACACAACTTGGAGATCCGCGGTACCTGTGTCGTCGTCGACGGTGTGGTCCGGGACCTGTCGCCCGCTGGGATGGCCATCGTCCGTGCGCTGGCGCTGCGGCCGGGCGCGGTGGTGTCGCGGCAGGAACTGCTGGCCGCGCTGCCCGGCAGCGGTACAGATACTCACGCCGTCGAGACTGCGGTGCTGCGCCTGCGAACCACCTTGGGCGACAAGGAAATCGTCGCAACTGTGGTGAAGCGCGGCTACCGGCTGGCGGTCGACGACTACGCGGCAGGTGCGCTGTGAACCCCGTCCTGGTCGCCCACGGCACCCGCAAGGGCTCGGGTGTCGCGATGATCGGCGATCTGGCCGAGCGGGTAAGCGGACTGCTGAACCGCCGGGTGCACACCGCGTTCGTCGACGTCCTCGGCCCCACGCCGGCCGAAGTGCTGTCGGGGCTGCCCTACGGCCCCGCCGTCGTCGTTCCTGCCTTCTTGTCTTCCGGGTACCACGTCCACAAGGACATCCCGGAAGGGATTGCCGCGAGCGGACATCTGGACGTCACTGTGACGCCGGCACTCGGCCCCTCGACCGCGATGGTCCGGGTACTGGCCGACCGGCTGATCGAATCAGGCTGGCGTCCATCGGATTCCGTGGTGCTGGCCGCTGCCGGGACCACTGACCCGCGCGCCGCCAGCGACCTGCGCCGAACCTGCGCCATGCTGTCGGCGACACTGGGCAGCCGCGTCGAGCTCGCGTTCGCGATCAGTGGCACGCACTGGGTCGGTGACGTGGTTACCCGGCTGCGCAAGCGTGGCGCCGAGCGGGTGGCCGTGGCGTCATACCTGTTGGCCGACGGCCTCTTTCAGGACCGGCTGTACACGTGTGGGGCCGACGTGGTGACCGACCCCCTGGGCCGGCACCCGGGCGTCGCCAAGCTGGTTGCGCACCGGTTCCGGACAGCCCGCCTGTCGATCGCCGCCTGACATACTGGAGGCATGGCCAAGCGGTCGGGCAACGACGTAGCGCTGGATACCTACCGGTTCCTTCGCGGCGGCATGGTCGTCATGGCTGTCCTGCTGGGTGCGGCGCTGGCCGTCGAGCGGGCACATGCCACGTGCTGGCAGACCTCGATCAGTGCCTACTACTTCACCACCACACATGCCGTCTTCATCGGCGCGCTGTTCGCGATCGGCGCCATGCTCATCGTGTACCAGGGCGCCAGCGACACCGAGAACACCCTGCTGAATCTGGCCGGGGTGCTGGCCTTCGTGATCGCCGTCGTCCCCACCACGCGGCCCGTACTACAGTGCGGCACAACTGATCCCGTAGCCGTGCAAACAGGGGCGGCAGTGCTGTTCAACACCTGGACGGTCACGGTGGTGCTCGCCGGCTCGCGCGTCGCGTCGTGGTTGTTGTTCCGGCCCACCCGGCCCAACACCCTTCTCGGCACCGCCGCAGTGTGGCTGCAGCGCGCGGTACTCGGGACCGGCGTCGTGGTGCTGATCGCGGCTCCGGACTGGTTCCGGGTCAATGCCCACGGCATCGCCGCGGCGGCGATGTTCGGCGCCATCGTGCTGACGGTGTTCAGCTCGGCCTTCGGTACTGCGCCGGATTGCGGGCGTCGTTACCGCGTTGCCTACCAGACGATCTCACTGTTGATGGCCGGCACCTTGCTGACCACGGTGGTGCTGCATCAGACGCTGGACGGTTTCAACCACGCGGTGCTGATCGCGGAGATCGCCCTGATCATCGAGTTCACGGCGTACTGGGTGATGCAGACCATCGAGGACAACAGCTGCACGCGCTGACTTCCGACGAAACCTACGCGGCTACGTCGACTCCCAGCGGACCGATCTCGACCAGCCCGGCCCAGACCCGGATCGGGTAGACCGGCAGGCTCACCGAGGGATCGTCAAGGCAGACACCGTCATCCAGGGCGAACGCCTGCTTCTTGATGGGGCTCTGCACGCAGGCCCGGCCGGCGCGGTCACCGACGAGCCCCCGCGACATCACTGCCGCACCGGAGAACGGGTCGATGTTGCCGACCGCGTACAGCGAGCCGTCGTGCAGGCGGAACAGCGCAGCCTGAGTGCCGTCGGGCAGCAGCACACCGGCACCTCGTCCGGGCACCAACCGGTGGTAGGAGCACACCGCGGTCCACTCCGAACGGTCGTGGTACTGGGCAACTTCGGAAAGGTCGTTGAGAGTCATCGTGGCCTCCTGATCAGCTTTTCGCGGGCGGGACGGTGGGCATACCGATCGGCACCTTGCGGCCGTTGCGTTCGGTGAATTCGATGGTCGGGTCGGCCACGTCGGGCGCGTTGACGAACGAGACGAACTGCGACAGCTTCGCTCGGTCGTCCAGCACGCCCTTCCACTCGCAGGAGTAGCCGTCGACGTGCCGTTCCATGGCGGCTTCGAATTCGCTTGCCAGACCGAGAGAGTCGTTGCACACGACGTCGCGGACGTGATCCAGGCCCATCTGATCGACCCACGGCGCGGTGCGCTGCAGCCGATCCGCGGTGCGGATGTAGAACATCAGGAATCGGTCGATGTAGCGGACCAGGGTCTCGTCGTCGAGATCGCCGGCCAGCAGCTGCGCGTGGGCGGGCGTCATACCGCCGTTGCCGCCGACGTACAGGTTCCAGCCGGTCTCGGTGGCGATGACGCCGACGTCCTTGCCGCGGGCCTCAGCGCATTCCCGGGCACAGCCCGAGACGCCCATCTTGAGCTTGTGCGGCGAACGCAGACCGCGGTAACGCAGCTCCAGATCGATCGCCATCTGCACCGAATCCTGTTGTCCGTAGCGGCACCAGTCGCTACCGACGCAGCTCTTGACCGTGCGCAGCGACTTGCCGTACGCCTGTCCGGACTCCATGCCGCCGTCGACCAGACGGCGCCAGATTTCCGGCAGCTGGTCGACCCGCGCACCGAACATGTCGATGCGCTGGCCACCGGTGATCTTGGTGTAGAGCCCGAAGTCCCTGGCGATCTCACCAATCAGGATCAGCTGCTCCGGGGTGATGTCACCACCCGGAACCCGCGGCACCACCGAGTAGCTGCCGTTCTTCTGGATGTTCGCCAGGAAGTGGTCGTTGGAGTCCTGCAGACCGGCCTGCTCGCCGTCCAGGATGTGACCACTGCTGGTCGACGCCAGGATCGAGGCGATGGCGGGTTTGCAGATGTCGCAACCCTTTCCGGACCCGAACTTGGCGATCAGGCCGGAGAACGTACGGATCGAGGTGGCCGAGATGATCTCGAACATCTCGGCCCGCGACTGCGGGAAGTGCTCGCACAGCGCCTTGGACTGCTCGACGCCCTGGGCTTCCAGCAGCTGCTTGAGCAGCGGCACACAGGAGCCACACGAGGTGCCGGCCTTGGTGCAGGCCTTCAGTCCGGCGACGTCGGAGCAACCGCCTTCGATCGCGCCGCACAGGTCGCCCTTGGTGACGTTGTTGCAGGAGCAGATCTGGGCGGCGTCCGGCAGGGCGCCGACACCGAGAGCGCTTGCGCCCTCACCAGATCCGGCCGGGGCGATCAGCGCCAGCGGATCGCCGGGCAGTGCCTCGCCGACCATCGGGCGCAGCACGCCGTAGGACGACGCGTCGCCGACCAGGATGCCACCCAGCAGGGTCTGCGCGTCGTCGGACAGCACCAGCTTGGCGTAGGTCTGCTTCACCGGGTCGTTCACCACGACCTGCAGGCAGTCGGGCGTAACACCCTGGGCGTCACCGAAACTCGCGACGTCGACGCCGAGCAGCTTCAGCTTGGTGGACATGTCGGCCTCGGGGAACTCCGCGGCGCCACCGAGCAGGCGGTCGGCGACCACCTCGGCGGTGGTGTAACCGGGACCGACCAGGCCGTAGCACCGGCCTTCGACCGCGGCGACCTCACCGATCGCGTAGATGTCAGGATCGCTTGTCACACAGGACAGGTCGGTCAGGACGCCGCCACGTTCGGCCAGTTCCAGACCGGCCTCACGGGCCAGCTCATCCCGCGGGCGCACACCGGCGGCGAAGACGACCAGGCCGGCGTCGATCAGGGTGCCGTCGCTGAGCAGCACGCGGATGCCCTCGTCGAGCGGCTCGATGGCGTCGGTACCGACATCCAGGTGCACCGAGATGCCCAGCTTGCCGATCATCCGGGCCAGCAGCGCACCGCCGGCGTCGTCGAGCTGCTGGTTCATCGGGCGCGGTGCGCGCTCGACGATGTGAGCCTGCATGCCGAACTGGCGCAACGCATTCGCGGCTTCCAGGCCGAGCAGACCACCACCGATGACCACACCGGTGTTGTTGCCGTGTTCGGCAGACCGCTGCATGGCGGCGCGGATGCCGTCGAGGTCGTCCAGGGTGCGGTAGACGTAGCAGCCGGGCAGCTGGTGACCTGGCACCGGCGGTACGAAAGCGTAAGAGCCCGTGGCTATTACCAACTTGTCGTACGTGATACCGCGGCCCGACTCGGTCACCACCGTCTTGGCGGTGCGATCGATACCGCCGACCTTGTCACCGAGCACCAGGTCGACGAGTCCGTCGCCCTCATAGTCGTTGCCGGGCAACGCCAGCTTCGACCGGTCCCAGTGCTCGGTGTAGCCGGTGAGCCCCACCCGGTCGTAGGCGGCGTCCGCTTCCTCGGACAGCACGGTGATGCGCCACTGGCCCGCGGTGTCCCGCGAGCGCAGCGCCTCGACAAGGCGGTGCCCGACCATTCCGTGGCCTACGACCACAAGGTTCTTCGCGTCCATGCACCAAAAGGTAGGGAGCAGATATTGCGGATTGTGTTGCCGCGTGTGAATCGACCGTCACGCTCTTCTCACAGGCCGCGACGAAGGCCCGTGAAGTGAGTGGCCCAGGTCACAGGCCTGCGGTTATGCGCTCACTAGCCGACGCCGGCGGGCGACGAGGTGGTCGCGGTGGTGTACGGGTTGTAGATCGTCGTTGTGGTGGTCGTGGGGTTGGTCCCGTAACCGGAGGTGCTCGACGGCGTGTAAGTCCCGCTGGTGGTGGTGCTGGTCGACGAGGTCGTCTCATCCGTGGTCGACGTTTCCGACGTGCTTTCCGTCGTCGTTGTCGTCGTGGTGGTGGTCGTCGTGGTGGTTCGCGTCGTCGTCGTCCGCTTGGTGGTCGTCGGATGCGTCGTCAGCACCGTGGGTTCGCCCACCGGACCGGGCGGCTGCTCGGACGCGTCAGAGGTTTGAATCACCTGGTAGATCAGGACGATCAACAGCACCGCGGCGGCAACGCCGGCGGCCCACCACAACCCGTAATTTTCGTCGGCGCTGCGCTCGTGGTCGCTGTCGCTCACTGCCATCGCGCCAGAATATCCGCGGCCGCCGCGGCCAATGCGCGCTGGAGGAACGGTCCGAAACTGATGCGCCCGACGCCCAACGGACCGAAGGACGCGGGGTCGTCGGACTCGGGGATCGCAATGGCGTTGATCGGCAACGGCAGGTCGGCGGCCAACCGGCGCAGGGTGTCGTCATCGTGGCGGCCCACCGGATACAGGGCGTCCGCCCCGGCCGCCGCACACAGCTGCAACCGCTGCACGGCGCGGTCGTACCGGTCGGCCTCGTCGCCGATCTGGCGCAGGAACAGGTCGGTGCGCGCATTGATCACCACGTGGACACCGGAAGCATCTGCAGCCCTGCGCAATTCACCGACCAGGTCGGCGTGTTCCTGCGCGTCGCGGATGCGTCCACCGTCCTTGTGCACGGTGTCCTCGATGTTCAGGCCGACCGCACCCGCGGCCAGCAGGCCAGAGATAAGGCGGGTCGGGGCCTCGCCATAGCCGGATTCGATGTCGACCGACACCGGAACCTGAACCGCCGAGGTGATCTGACTGACGCGCGTCGTGAGGTCGTCGAACGACATGCCCTCGCCGTCGGGCTTGCCCACCGAGTCAGCCACGGGATGGCTGCCGACCGTCAGCGCCGAGAATCCGGCGGCCACCGCGAGCGTCGCCGACCAGGCGTCCCACACGGTCGGGAGGACGACCGGATTTCCCGGCTGGTGCAGGGCCAACAGTGCTTCGGCGCGCTGCGCCAGTACCGCATCGGACATGGTCACACCGTACCGACACACACCGGCCGGACATGCCGGCGCCGTGCCGACAAACGTGACCTGTCTCACTTTCATCTCCGGATCTGACTAGCATCCGGTGTCGTACTGTGATTTATGACACCCTTCAGCCCAAGGAGGTCGCATGATGTCCACCACCACTGAGCTCACCGAACTGCACGAATTGATCGGCAATCTTCGCCGGTCCGTCGGCTCGCTGGCCGCCAAATACGGGGACTCCCCCGCCACTCGCCGCATCGCGAATGACGCCGAGCGCCTGGCCGTCGACATCGATCGGCTGGACATCGACATCGAAGAGCTGGAATTCAGCCGCGGCATCAAGCAGCAAGGCCCGGCCAAGGAAAAGATCGTGATCCCCGATCACGACTACTCCAGCGAATTCTGGAACAACGACGACGGTGGCGTCGGCGGCTGACCGGCAGTGGGCACGGCAGTCGGCCGTGCCCACCAGCGGCCGTCCCAAAACTGCATAGACAGACCGTGTCCCCAATGGAATCGAGGCTTTCTTCGTGAGCGCACCCGCCGCCAACCGTCCCGGGACCGGCGTCTTCTCCCCCACGCGTGCACAGATACCGCAGCGCACCCTGCGGACCGACAACTGGCTCAAATCCCCGATTCTCATCGACCTGGGATTTGCCGCGTTCATCATCTACGCGACAGCGCGCGCGTTCCAGCGGGACCACTTCTACGTCGCGGACTACCACTACCTGACGCCGTTCTACTCACCGTGTCTGAGCGTCAAGTGCGGGGCGGCCAGCGAGTTCTGGCCGCAGATCCTGCCCGCTGACGGACTCCTCTCGCTCATCCCCTACGCGGCGCTGTCCCTGCCGTTCCTGCTGCTGTTCCGGCTGACCTGCTACTACTACCGGGGCGCCTACTACCGCACGGTGTGGCAGTCCCCGACCGCGTGCGCCGTCGCCGAGCCGCACGCCAAGTACACCGGTGAGACGCGGCTCCCGCTGATCATCCAGAACACCCACCGGTACTTCTTCTACGCCGCCGTGCTCATCTCGCTGATCAACACCTACGACGCGATCGTGGCGTTCCGCTCGCCGACCGGTTTCGGGTTCGGTCTGGGCAACCTCGTCCTGCTGGGCAACGTGATCATGTTGTGGATCTACACGGTGTCCTGCCACTCCTGCCGGCACGTCACCGGTGGCCGGCTCAAGCACTTCTCGAAACACCCTGTGCGGTACTGGATCTGGACCCAGGTCAGCAAGCTCAACACCCGGCACAAGCTGTTCGCGTGGATCACCCTGGGCACCCTGATGTTCACGGATTTCTACGTCATGGCCCTGTCGGCCGGGTGGTTCAGCGACCTCAGGTTTGTCGGATGAGTTTTGTCGGCGACGAAACTCTTTGATTTTCAACACTATTCACAACAATTTGGAGTTATTTCATGGCTGAACTCGAGCGGCACGAATACGACGTCGTCGTAATCGGAGCCGGCGGGGCGGGGTTGCGTGCGGTCATCGAGGCCCGGGAACAGGGCCTGCGGGTCGCGGTGGTGTGTAAGTCGCTGTTCGGCAAGGCCCACACCGTCATGGCCGAGGGCGGCTGCGCCGCCTCGATGCGCAACGCGAACTCCAAGGACAGCTGGCAGGTGCACTTCGGCGACACCATGCGCGGCGGCAAGTTCCTGAACAACTGGCGCATGGCCGAGCTGCACGCGCGTGAAGCACCGGACCGCGTCTGGGAGCTGGAGACCTACGGCGCGCTGTTCGACCGCACCAAGGACGGCCGGATCAGCCAGCGCAACTTCGGTGGCCACACTTACCCGCGGCTCGCGCACGTCGGCGACCGCACCGGCCTCGAGATCATCCGCACCATGCAGCAGAAGATCGTCTCTCTGCAGCAGGAGGATTTCGCCGAGACCGGCGACTACGAGGCCCGGATCAAGGTGTTCCACGAGTGCACCATCACCGAACTCGTCAAAGACGGCGATCGCATCGCCGGCGCCTTCGGCTACTGGCGTGAGTCGGGCCGGTTCGTGCTGTTCGAGGCGCCGGCCGTGGTGCTGGCCACCGGCGGTATCGGCAAGTCGTTCAAGGTGTCGTCGAACTCCTGGGAGTACACCGGCGACGGGCACGCCCTGGCCCTGCGGGCCGGCGCGACGCTGATCAACATGGAGTTCATCCAGTTCCACCCGACGGGCATGGTCTGGCCGCCCTCGGTGAAGGGCATCCTGGTCACCGAGGGTGTGCGCGGTGACGGCGGAGTGCTGAAGAACTCCGAGGGCAAGCGCTTCATGTTCGACTACATCCCCTCGGTGTTCAAGGGCCAGTACGCCGAAACCGAGGAAGAGGCCGACCAGTGGCTCAAGGACAACGACTCCGCTCGTCGCACGCCTGACCTGTTGCCCCGCGACGAGGTGGCCCGCGCCATCAACTCCGAGGTGAAGGCCGGCCGTGGCACCCCGCACGGCGGCGTCTACCTCGACATCGCCTCGCGTATCCCGACCGAGGAGATCAAGAAGCGCCTGCCGTCGATGTACCACCAGTTCATGGAGCTGGCCGAGGTCGACATCACCAAGGACGAGATGGAGGTCGGCCCGACCTGCCACTACGTCATGGGTGGCATCGAGGTCGATCCGGACACCGGTGCGGCCCGCACGCCGGGCCTGTTCGCGGCCGGCGAGTGCTCCGGCGGTATGCACGGCTCGAACCGGCTCGGCGGCAACTCACTGAGCGACCTGCTGGTGTTCGGCCGGCGGGCCGGCCTCGGTGCGGCGCAGTACGTCAAGGCACTGCCCGCGCGTCCCGTCGTCTCGGACACCGCGCTGACCACCGCGGCCAGAGAAGCGTTGGCGCCGTTCGACGAGCACCCCGGCGCGGAGAACCCGTACACGCTGCACACCGAGCTGCAGCAGTCGATGAACGACCTGGTCGGCATCATCCGCACCAAGGATGAGATCGAAGCGGCACTGGGCAAGCTCGATGACCTGAAGCGCCGCATGCACAACATCACCGTCGAGGGCCACCGGCAGTTCAACCCCGGCTGGCACCTGGCTGTCGACATGCGCAACATGCTGCTGGTCAGTGAGTGCGTCGCCCGCGCCGCGCTGGCCCGGACCGAGAGCCGCGGCGGCCACACCCGCGACGACTACCCGGAGATGAACGCCGACTGGCGCAACATCCTGCTGGTGTGCCGTGCCGGCGGCGGTGACCCGATCGTCCCCGACGTCACCGTCACCGCGGAACAGCAGGTGCCGATGCCCGCCGAATTGCAGGCCTGCTTCGAGCTGTCCGAGCTGGAGAAGTACTACACCGACGCCGAACTGGCCACCCACCCGGAACGGAGCAAGTGATGAGCACGAGCTACCAAGCCAATGTGCGGGTCTGGCGCGGCGACGACACCGGCGGCGGGCTCGACGACTTCAAGGTCGAGGTCAATGACGGTGAAGTTGTGCTGGACATCATCCATCGAATTCAGCAGACCCAGGCCGGCGATCTGGCGGTGCGGTGGAACTGCAAGGCCGGCAAGTGCGGCTCGTGCTCGGCGGAGATCAACGGCCGCCCGCGGCTGCTGTGCATGACCCGGATGTCGACGTTCGACCCGGCCGAGACCGTCACGATCACCCCGCTGCGCGCCTTCCCGATCATTCGCGACCTGGTGACCGACGTTTCGTTCAACTACGAAAAGGCGCGCCAGATACCGTCTTTCGCACCGCCGAAGGACCTCAAGCCCGGCGAGTACCGGATGCAGCAGGAGGATGTCGAGCGGTCGCAGGAGTTCCGCAAGTGCATCGAGTGCTTCCTGTGCCAGAACACCTGCCACGTGGTGCGCGACCACGAGGAGAACAAGCAGGCGTTCGCCGGGCCGCGCTTCCTGATGCGCGTGGCCGAGCTGGACATGCACCCGCTCGACACCCTGGACCGCAAGGACATGGCACAGGACGAGTTCGGACTGGGCTACTGCAACATCACCAAGTGCTGCACCGAGGTCTGCCCCGAGCACATCAAGATCACCGACAACGCACTGATTCCGATGAAAGAACGCGTCGCCGACCGCAAGTACGACCCGATCGTCTGGCTGGGTAACAAACTGTTCCGCCGGTAAGCGGCAGCCACCGAGATCAACGAAATGGTCGTTCCCAGCGCCGGCGGGTTCACACGGTCGTCGCAACACTCATGAATGTGAGGGGTTGCGGCGATCGTGTCGTTTTCAGGGGATCGTGTTCGGCGTGATGATCAGCTAGCAAAGCTGATTGATGCGGGTGTGTCGGTGCGGGAAGCTGCGCAGGCGTTGAGGTTGTCGGAGCCACGGGTGTATGCGATCTTGCGGGCGATGGGGCAGTCGCTGGGTCCGCTGAGACCGGGCATGCGTGGCGTTGATCCGGCTCAGGTGGCCGATGTGTTCATCAAGACCGGGTCGGTGAACGCGGCCGCCAAAGCGGTCGGGCGGGCGCATTCCACGGTTCGGCAGGTGCTCGTTGATCAGGGCTTGATCGAGCCCGAGCAGCAGCGGCGGGGTAAGTCCGCTGCACGGGCTCGGTTCTTTGAACTGCTCGATGAAGGGTGGTCTGTCGCGCGGGCGGCCCGCGAGGTCGAGGTCCATGTCAAGACAGGCCAGCGTTGGCGGTACGGGGACCGGCGAGTCGGCAACACGCGGGTGCATCCCGATGGCACGGTCAGCGATGACATCGCCGGCAGGCGGTACACACGACCGGTGAAAACCCGTGCAGCCCATACTGAAACCACATCTGATGACGAGTCGGCTAGCAGGTATTTGCAGCTCACGGACCGGCTGGCGATCGCTGATGGACTGGCCGCCGGGCTGACCCGCACCGCGATCGCCGACATGATCGGCCGGCACAAGTCCACGGTGTCCCGCGAGATCTCTGCGCGCAGTATCGAGGGCCTGTATCTGCCGTATCAGGCCGATGCGGCGGCCGCATTGGCCCGGTCCCGGCCAAAAGAGTCCAAACTTGTCACCAACCAGAGGCTGCGGGAACAGGTCGAACAGGGGCTGGATCAGCGGTGGTCCCCGGAGGAGATTTCGCATCGCCTGGTCAAGGACTTTCCAGACGACGAGAGCATGCGGGTGAGCCACGAAACGATCTATCAAGCCCTGTATTTTCAGGCCCGTGGTGGGCTGAAAAAGGAAGTGACTCAAGCACTTCGGTCCGGCCGCACCACACGCAAACCGCAACGCAAACCCGGCGAGCGCTACCAGCGGTTCGTCGACCCGATGCTCATGATCGCCGACCGGCCCGACATCGAGGATCGGGCCGTCCCGGGGCACTGGGAAGGCGACCTGATCATGGGTGAACTCAACAAGACCGCGATCGGCACCCTGGTCGAACGCGCGACCCGCTACACGATGCTGGTGCACCTGCCCGGCAGCCATGACGCCGAAACGGTTCGCGACGGGCTGATCGCCACGATGATGACCCTGCCCGAGCACCTGCGGGGATCGCTGACCTGGGACCAAGGCGCCGAGATGGCCGGCCACAAAGGATTCACCACCGCCACCGACATGCAGGTGTACTTCTGCGACCCGGCCAGCCCGTGGCAGCGCGGCACCAACGAGAACACCAACGGCCTGCTGCGCCAGTACTTCCCCAAGGGCAGCGACCTGAGTGTGTTCGGACCCGAAGACCTCGAACACGTCGCCCAGCAACTCAACGGACGCCCACGCAAAACGCTCGACTGGGACACCCCAGCCGAGCGCTTGCGTGATCTACTGCTGACTCAATAACCAGCAGTGTTGCGACGACCCCTAGAAACCGCCGCCTGGGGACGACCATTTCGGCTATTTCGAGGCACTTCTTTCGGGTCGGCGTAGTGTCGGAAGGGCAGCCAATCCGCGACGAAAGGCAGCCGCATGAGTCAAGAAACCAAGAGCGTCAACGACATCCGTACCGCGATCCGCGAGCTTTCCGCGCGCGCCGAGCTGGCGCGGAAAGAGGGCCGGCCCGACGACGCCGCCGAGCTCGAACAACGGGTAGACGGTTACCGGCGGGAACTGGCCGCCAAACCCTGACGCGCTAGGCACGGAGCAAGCGGAAGCTGAGCGCTCCACCACAGATCGCAACGAGCCCCGCGACGATGAACGCCGCGCTGAGTCCAGGTGTCGAGACGCCGGCGCTCATGTCGCCCGTTGTGGCCAACGCACCGCACAGCGCGACCCCGATGGTCAGACCGAGCTGACGAGCCGCGTTGACCGCCGCGGCCGCGGTGCCGGCGCGCGCCGGTGGTACCGAGGTTGCGGCGATGGCGGGCAGCACGGGTGAGACCATCCCGGCGCCGACGCCGGTCACCGCCAGCGCGGCGATGAGCGTCGTCCACTGCGGCCGGGCGACGATGGCGCCGCCCGCCAGGCATGCCAGGCCGGTCAGCACCGTGCCACCACCGAGCACCCAGCTTCGCGGCGCATCGTGCAGTCGGGCACTGCAGGTGAGCGATACCCCGATGAACGCCGCCAGCTGAATGGTCAGGATCAGCGATGCCTGCAGCGCGCTCAGGCCCGCGGTGCCCTGCAGCCACCGCGACAGCGCGGGCAGTGCCGCAAAACCGGCGAAATAGTAGGCGAACGCCGCGGTGAGCGCGCCGGTGAAGCCGCGGGTGGCGAACAGGCCCGCAGGCAAGACCGGATTGGCAACACGGCGCTGGACGACGACGAATGCGCCGGCGGCCACCAGGCCTGTCACGGCACCCGCGACGGTGCCGGTCGAGACCCAGCCGTGTTCTCCGGCGTTGATCATCGCGTAGGTGATCCCGGTCATCGCTGTCGTGATCAGCGCTGCGCCGGCGACGTCGACCCGGCCACCGCGGTGGTGCTCGCGCGGTAGCGCGGCCGCGCCGAGGAGTAGTGCGATGCCGCACACGGGTACCGCGGCGACGAACAACCAACGCCAGCTGAGGAATTCGGTGACGGCACCACCGGCGAGCGTGCCGACCGCGCTGCCCGCGCCGGCAACCGCACCCCAGATGGCAAACGCGATTCCGCGGGCGCGTCCGGAATAGGACTGTGTCAGCAGCGGCACCGCGGTCGCGAATATCGCGGCGCCGCCGACGCCTTGCAACGCGCGGGCGACGATCAGCAGACCGCCGGACTCCGCCAGCGCACAAGCCAGTGACGCGGCGCCGAATGCGGCCAAGGCGAGCAGGAACAGCCGCCGGTGCCCAATTCGGTCGCCGAGAGTTCCCATCGCCAAGACGAGGGCGGCGAGGGCCAAGGTGTAGACGTCGACGATCCACTGCGCGACCGTGAATCCGGTCCCGAGGTCGTCGGCGATGGTGGCTGCGCTGACGGTCACCACAGTGGTGTAGACGAGGAGGAGAAACGTTGCGGCGCAACATGCCAACAGCGGACGCCGGTCGGCGAGCCGGTTGGCCATCGCGACGGGTTGAGTGGGCTTCGATACGGAGGGTGTTGACGGCACAGTGCCACGTTGATGTAATGCCCTTGTACGTGTAAACCCTTACACCGAACCGCTGTTGCAGAACGTGACCGACCTGCTCAACCGGCCGCCGACCACGCCCGCAGAGCTCCAGGATCGGTGGACCGCACGGGCCATGCCCACCGAGCACGACGCTACGACCGAAGACCTACGACAGGTGCGAGAGTTCTTGCGGCAGTGGGAAACCCTGGTCGAAGCCCCCGCCGATGAGGACCGGGTGAGCGTTCTCAACCGACTGCTGGCCCGCTATACGACCAGCCCCTCGATCACCAATCACGACGGCAGCGGCTGGCACCTGCACTACCGCGCTCCCGACGCCGGATTCGCCGCCACGATGGCCGGCGCGACCAGCGCCGCCGCGGCTCACTACCTCGCCGAACGGGGCATGCACCGGATTCGTCGCTGCGCACGGACCGACTGTGCGAACGCCTTCGTCGACTTCACCCGGCCCGGGACGCAGAAATACTGCAGCCACGGTTGCGCGAACCGCGACGCCGTCCGTCGGCACCGGGCGTCATCGGGCCGACGCAGCGGCTGAGACTCAGGCCTCCAGGCGGCGGAATGAGCTGCGGTGGAAGACCATCGGCTCGACGTCCGGGTTGACGATGATGTCGCTGATTGCCAGGACCACGATGGTGTGATCACCGGCGGGAACCAGTTGATCGATCGACGTCTCGAGCCACACGCTGGTGCCGTGGATGAACAGCGAACCGTTCTCGCGCGCCTCGGTTTCCATGCCGGCGAACCGATCGCCGGTCTTCGCGGCGAGGGTGCGCGCCGCGGCGTCGTGGTGCTGTCCCAACACGCTGATACCCAGGGCCGGCAGGTCCTTGAGCTTGGGCCAGGTGGTCGAGGTGTTCTGCACACAGAACGACACGAGCGGCGGTTCCAGCGACACCGGCACGAAGGTACTGGCGGCCAGGCCGACCTTGACGCCCTCGACTTCGGCTGCGATGGCGACGACACCGATGGGGAAGCAGCCGAACGCTGCACGCAGGGACGCCGGGCTGAGATCTGTGGAGCTCATAGTCCCTCCATCTTCACACGGCGCTCCCCGGCGCACCCGAGCAAGCGTCCGCTTGGCGGGAATGCGCTGCTACCGGCCCAGGTAGCGCGCCAGCGAGTCTTCGGACGACTCGGGTATGAATCCCGTTGATTCCAGCTTCTGGTTGTCGAGCGCGCTGTTCCGCGGGCGGGGTGCCACCGCCCTGGTCGCCGAGGCGAAATAGGCGTCGGTGCTGACGCCGGTGACCCGCTGGGGGTCGTGTCCGGCCAGCTCAAATATCCGGCGGGCGATGTCGGCCCACGACGTGGCCGGGCCCGCGCCGGTGACGTTGTACGTCCCGTAGGGAGCGCCGGTCGTGGTGAGGTGTCGGACCGCCCGGGCCAGCTCGGAGGTGAAGGTCAGCCGCCCGAACTGGTCGTCGACCACCGACGGGTCGACGCCGCGCTCGGCCAGCGACAGCATGGTGCGGACGAAGTTGTGGCCGTCGCCGATCACCCATGACGTCCGCAGGAGGTAGTGCCGCGGCACCGTCGCGACGAGCTGGTCGCCCGCCGCCTTGGTCTGGCCGTACACGCCCAGCGGGGCGATCGGGTCGTCCTCCCGGTACGGCGACTCGGACGTGCCGTCGAAGACGTAGTCGCTGGAGAAGTGCACCAGCGTGAGGCCGCGGGCGGTCGCGATGCGCGCCAGTGCCGCAACCCCCGTGACGTTGACGGCCCAGGCGTCGGCCCGACCGCCCGGCGTCTCGGCGTCGTCCACCGCCGTGTAGGCGGCCGCGTTGATGACGGTGTCGTAGTCCTGCCACCGGATCGCCGTTTCCAGGTCCCCGGCCAGATCCACCTCGTCCCGCGTGACGAACTCAACGCTCGGGTCGTCGCCGTAGTCGGCGCGCAGGGCCCGGCCGAGTTGACCATTCGCACCAAGTACCAACGTCTTTCGCGGTGCGACGGGTTGCACGTCCGCCAACCGCGGATGCGTCCGGTCCTTGACCGACAGCTCGGCGCGCTCGAGCGGAATCGGCCATTCGATGGCCAGCGTCTCGTCGGCCAGATTCACCGAAACATATTGGGCGTCAAACGAATAGTGGTCGTTGACCAGGTAGACGTATGCGGTGTCGGCTTCCAGGGTCTGATACGCGTTGCCGACCCCGCGGGGCACGAACACGGCGCGCGACGGGTCCAACTCGGCGGTGAACACGGCCCCGAACGACGGGCCGTCCCGCAGGTCGACCCAGGCACCGAAGATCCGGCCTGTCGCAACGGAGACGAACTTGTCCCACGGTTCGGCGTGGATGCCGCGGGTGGTGCCTGCCGCGTCGTTGAACGACACGTTGTTCTGCACGGGCCCGAAATCCGGCAGTCCGAGCGCCGTCATCTTCTCGCGCTGCCAGTTCTCTTTGAACCAGCCGCGGTTGTCGCCGTGGACCGGCAGTTCCCAGACGGTCAGCCCGGGGATCGGTGTGGTGTTGGCGGACAACGGTTTCCCGTACTCGGTCACTGGTCGCCCGTCGCTCACTGGCCCTGGCTGGCGTAGCGCGCTTCGGTGGCGTCCTTGACCGGCCGCCACCATGCGTCGTTGTCGCGGTACCAGGCGATGGTGGCGCTCAGCCCGTCGGCGAAATCGAGATACTTTGGCTGCCAACCGAGTTCGGTGCGTAGCTTGGTGGAATCGATGGCGTAACGCAGGTCATGACCCGCGCGGTCGGTGACATGGCCGTACGCGTCGGCCGGTTGCCCCATCTGCGTCAGGATCATCTCGATGACGGCCTTGTTGTCCTTCTCGCCGTCCGCACCGATCAGGTACGTCTCACCGATGCGGCCCTGCTCGATGATCGCGAGCACCGCGGACGAGTGATCGTCGACGTGGATCCAGTCCCGCACATTGCGACCCGCACCATAGAGCTTCGGCCGGATTCCGCACAGCACGTTGGTGATCTGGCGCGGAATGAACTTCTCGACGTGCTGGTAGGACCCATAGTTGTTGGAGCAGTTGGAAATTGTGGCGCGGACCCCGAACGAGCGCACCCAGGCCCGCACCAGCAGGTCACTGCCGGCCTTGGTCGACGAATACGGTGACGACGGGTTGTATGCCGTGCCCTCGGTGAACTTGGCGGGATCGTCGAGTTCGAGGTCGCCGTACACCTCGTCGGTAGAGATGTGGTGCAGCCGGGCACCGTGCTTGCGCACCGCCTCCAGCAGCGTGAACGTCCCGATCACGTTGGTGTGCAGGAACGGTTCCGGATCCCGCAGCGAGTTGTCGTTGTGCGATTCGGCGGCGAAGTGCACCACGATGTCGGTCGTGGCCATCAGCTCGTCGACCAAGGCCGCGTCGGCGACGTCACCGAGGACGAACGTCATCCGCTGTTCCGGCAGGCCCGCGAGGGATTCCCGGTTGCCCGCGTAGGTCAGCTTGTCCAGCACCGTCACGTGATGGTCGGTGTGGTCGAGGACGTATCGGACGAAGTTGGCGCCGATGAATCCGGCGCCCCCGGTGACCAGCAGCCGTGCCATCAAAGTCCCCTGGCCAGCAGGTCCAACAGATACGTGCCGTAGCCGGACTTCACCAACGGCTCGGCGCGCTGCCGCAGTTCGTCACCGCTGAGATAGCCACGCCGCCAAGCGATTTCCTCGGGCACCCCGATCTTCAATCCGGTGCGCCGCTCGATCGTCCGGACGAATTCCGCCGCGTCCGTCATCTGGTCGAATGTCCCGGTGTCGAGCCACGCCGTCCCGCGGGGCAGCACCTGCACCCGTAATCTGTTCTGCGCCAGATAGGTTCGGTTGATATCGGTGATCTCGTACTCGCCGCGGGCGCTGGGCTTCAGCTCGCGCGCGATCGACACCACGTCGTTGCTGTAGAAGTACAGGCCCGGCACGGCGTAGTTACTCTTCGGCACCACAGGCTTTTCCTCCAGGGAGACCGCCCGCCCGGCGTCGTCGAACTCGATGACGCCGTAGGCCGAGGGCTCGGCGACCCAGTAGCCGAAGATCGCCCCGCCGTCGACGTTGGTGAACCGCTGTAGCTGATTGCCCAGACCAGGGCCATAGAGCAGGTTGTCACCGAGCACCAGTGCGACGCTCTGTCCGTCAAGGAAATCCGCGCCGATGGTGAAAGCCTGCGCGAGACCGTCGGGCGACGGCTGCTGGGCATAGCTGATCGATACGCCGTACTGCGATCCGTCGCCGAGCAGCCGCTCGAAACTCGGCGCATCGAGCGGCGTCGTGATGACCAGGATGTCGGTGATCCCCGCCAGCATCAGCGTGGACAGCGGGTAATAGATCATCGGTTTGTCGTAAACCGGGATCAGCTGCTTGGAGACCCCGGCCGTGACGGGGTGCAGTCGCGTCCCCGCGCCGCCCGCCAGGATGATCCCTTTCACTCAGCAATCCTGACATACAGCCGCCGGCCACAGAGCGGCATGCGCTGGACACGCCTGCCCGGCAGGCCGTTCAGCGCGCGGATTCGAGGGCCGGCTCGGACGCCAGCGTCTTGCCGTCCTGCACGATCTCCAGCCCGGACGACGAGACGTGGTACTCGGCCGAATCGGGATCGTTGATCGCGACATAGCCGTCGCCGGATGCGTGCACGGTGCCCAGCCGGATCTTCGCGCCGTCGGACAGCCGATACCCCAGGTAATACAGCACGCCGACGCTGCTGCGGCAGATCACGACCGCCGACTGCGGCGTCCGCAGGATCATCGCGGCCTCGTCCGCACCGGCGCACCGGGCGGCCCCGTCGTAGGTGGTGAAGCCGTGGGAGTCGGCGTCGGGCAGCACCATTCGCGCTGTCGTGGGCGTCAGCGTCGTGGAGCTCTCCGGCTCGGTGGATTCGACCGAGGTCACGGTCACGCCCGACGTCTCGACCGGGGTCGTCGTGGCCTCCGCCGAAGTCGTTGCGCCGCTATGGCCGTCACGCCCACCCATCAACGCCACGCCGGCGAAGACCAGGGCCACCGCCAGCAGCACCCCGATTCCCATGAGTGCCCAGACCGTCGGGCTCAGTCCGCGCCGCGTCGTCGCCGGCGGATTTGGTTGGTGCGCAAGCCCCATGGGCGCGGCGACCGGCGCGGCGTGAACTGTCGGCGCTCCGGGTACCGCGGGAGCCGAGGCGGACGGCGGCAGCGTCGCCGCCGCGCCACGTGCCAGTGCCGCGGCGAAATCCCCACACGACTGGAAGCGGTCAGCAGGTCGACGGGCCATCGCGATCGCCATCACGGGGTCCAGATCGGCGAGATCTGGCCGGAACTCTGCCAGCCGCGGCACCACTCCGCTCAAGCGTTGGCTGATGATCACCACCGGGGTGGAGTCCCCGCCCGGGGAGTGGCCGGTCAACAGCTGAAAAGCCGTGGCGGCCAGGGCATATTGATCGGAGCGACCATCGAGGGCCTCGCCCAGCAATTGCTCCGGCGACGCGTAGTTCGGCGTGCCGAGCGTCATGTTCGTCGACGTCAGTCCGTCGAAATCGTCGACGCGGCGGGCGATCCCGAAATCGGCCAACAGCACCCGACCACGGCCCGGGCCCCCTGCGCCCAACAAGATGTTCGCGGGTTTGACGTCGCGATGCAGCAGCCCGCGGCTGTGCGCGTGATCCAGCGCGTCGGCAATCGCGGTGACGATGGCGATCACCTGGCCGCGCGGCATCCCACCGGGGCACTGCGTCCGGACCACATCACCGGCGTCGGAACCCTCGACGTAGTCCATCGAGATCCACAGTCGCCCGTCGCATTCGCCGCGGTCGTGCACTCCGACGATGTGCTGGTGCCACAACGTCGCCGCGGCGTCAGCCTCGCGCTCGAAGCGCCGCCGGTATTCGGCGTCGCCGGACAACGTCGCCGGCAGTACCTTCAGCGCGTCGGTGCGAGGCAGCCGCGGATGCTGGACCAGGTACACCTCGCCCATGCCTCCGGCACCCAATTTTCTGACCACGGTGAATCCGGCGAAGACCGATCCATCGGGCAGCGACATGGTCGGATCGTAACTGCCAGAACACGAATCGGCGGCCACTCGAGACTCGCTCGAGTGGCCGCCTGCCGCATGTCGCGGGGTCTACCGCTTGTCCATGATTCCCTCGATCTGGTTGACACCGTGGATGCCGCTGTTGGTGTCACTTTCCAGGACCACCAGCCCGTTGCCATCGCGGTTGAGCGTGATCAGCATCGTCTCGTGAGCCATGCCGACGTCCGTCTTTCCCTGCTTCTGCAGCGGCGCGACGATGTCGTCGTGCAGCTTGGCGAAGAAGTTGGCGTCCATGCCGTTCGCGTTCCAGGCCCGGTACTGGTGCTTGCCGCTGGGCAGGAATGCCTTGTCGTGGTCGGAGACCTCGATGACCTGGTTGACCCACTTCGTCTCATCTTTGGACACCTTGCCGGCCTTGACCGCGCGGTCGATGTCCTCGCGGGCCCCGCTGTACAACCGGGTCAGGTGGATGTGCAGCTGGTCCATGCCGCGGCCGTCCTTTGAATTGATGCCCAGGGCCCAGTCCGGGGCGCTGGAGAAGTGGAGCGACTCGAAGCCGGCCTTGAAGTAGTTCGGGGCGTCCGAGCGGAGCAGTTTGTCGCACTCGATCCCGGTCTCGCGCACGGTCGGCACGATCAACAGGTCCTGGGTCTCCTTCATCGCGTTCTTGTCGGACTTACCCGGCTTGACGGCCCAGCCGCGCGTCGAGTCGTTGCCCGGCCACTGGACCTCGAAGTTGTGGCCCGGGTTCTTCGGCGAGTGCTGTCCGGTGGTGCCGTGTGCCGGCGGCTTGACGCCGTCCCAGATGCCGTCCTGCTTGTGGTCGTCGCAACCTTGGAAGTGCTGCGTGCCCGTCTCTGCGTGGGCCACCGGCGACAGACCGAAGACCAGCGCCGGCGCTGCCACCATGGCGGCGGCGGCCGCGATACGGCGGGTGAAGCGGGAGCGGGTGGTCACGGTCGTGGTGGTCATCTTGTCTCCTGAAGGTTTGGGGTGTGCTTCGGTGTTGAAGCAACCTTCGCGGAATTGACGCCCCAGGTCAGTCCGCTGATCGGGCCCCCGACCGGACGAAATCGGTGTCCTCCGATTGGGGGACACAACCGGCTTCCCGCAGGCCGGCGCTCCCTCCACACAGTCGATTTGGAGCCGTCAACTTTCCTTGACCGTCAAGGAAAGTTGACGGCTCCCGACGAAAGGTGTCTGTGGAGAGCCCGCACCGCCAAACCAGCTACCACCGCTCTCATGGGAGTTGAGTAGCCTTGGCGCCATGTCCGATGCGTCGATCCTCTCTGTGCTGCGAGAGCGCGCCGGCCTGACTCCCGACGACGTGGCGTTCACCTTCACCGATTACGACCACGACTGGGACGGCGTCACCGAGAGCCTGACCTGGGCCCAGCTGTACCGCCGCACCCTCAACGTGGCGCACGAGCTCAGCATGCACGGCGCCCCCGGCGACCGGGCGCTGATCATCGCGCCGCAGGGGCTCGCGTACATCGTCGGGTTCCTGGGCGCCATGCAGGCGGGTTTCATCGCGGTACCGCTGTCGGTGCCGCTACCTGGCTCGCACGACGAGCGCGTCAGCGCCGTCATCACCGACACGTCGCCGACGGTCGTGCTGACCACCGCCGCCGCGTTCGACATCGCGGCGCAGAACGTGGACGACGGCGCCTCCATGGTCGCCGTGATCGCCGTCGACACCCTCGATCTGGACGCCGACCGAGATTTCGACGAAGACGTGCCCGCGGGCCCGGACATCGCGTACCTGCAGTACACCTCGGGCTCGACGCGGCTGCCGGCCGGCGTGATGATCTCGCACAAGAACCTGCGGGTGAACATCGAGCAACTGCTCGCCGATCTGCTGTCGCAGCACGGCGGGGCGCTGCCGCCGGGGTCGACGCTGGTCTCGTGGCTGCCCTTCTACCACGACATGGGCCTGGTGCTCGGGATCGCGGTGCCCATCTTGTCCGGCCATCAGGCCGACCTGATGAGTCCGATCGCGTTCCTGACCCGCCCCGTCCGCTGGCTGCAGGCGCTGTCCCGGAACAACCCCGCGTGGTCGGCCGCCCCGAACTTCGCGTTCGATCTCGCCACCCGGCGCGTCACCGCGGCCGAGATGGCCGAACTCGATCTCAGCGGCGTCATCGGCATCAACAACGGTGCCGAGCGCATTCACCCACCGACCTTGGTGAAGTTCGACGATCGCTTCGCGGCCGTCGGCTTCCGGCCCGAGATGATGGTGCCGTCGTACGGCCTGGCCGAGGCGACGCTGTTCGTGGCCAGCGGCGCCCACGGCCGTCCGCCGGAGGTCGTCGAGTTCGCCGCCGACGAACTGACCCAGGGCATCGCGCTGCGCAAAGCGGGTGGCACCCCCCTCATGCGGTACGGGCGGGCGGCCGCACCGCTGCTGCAGATCGTCGATGCCGATACTTGCCAGCCCTGCCCTGACGGCGTCGTCGGCGAAATCTGGACCTGCGGCGACAACGTCTCCGCAGGCTACTGGCGCAAGCCCGAGCAGACCGGATCCGCATTCGGCGCGACCCTGGCGGACGCCCCCGAAGGCACACCCGAGACGGGCTGGCTGCGCACCGGAGACCAGGGCTTCATCTCCGACGGTGACCTGTTCATCGTGGGCCGCATCAAGGACATGCTGATCGTGCGCGGCCGCAACCACTACTCCGACGACATCGAAGCAACGGTGCAGAAGATCAGCCGCGGCCGGGTGGCGGCGATCGCCGTGACCGACGACCACACCGACCAGCTGGTCACCATCATCGAACTCAAGGCGCGGGCCGACGCCGACGAGCTCACGGTGATGAAAAACGATGTGGTCGCCGCGATTTCGCGGGCGCACGGATTGCAGGTCGCCGACGTGGTGCTGGTGGAGGCGGGCTCGATCCCGACCACCACGAGCGGCAAGATGCGCCGCTCGGCCTGCGCTGAGCAGTACCGGCAAGGGCAGTTCACTCGGTTGGACGCGTAGCCCGCGCCCCGATGTGGATCACCCTGCTGGTGATGGCGGTCGCGGTCAGCCTGGAGCCGTTCCGGATCGGCATGTCCGTCGTCATGCTGAACCGGCCGCGCCCGCACCTGCAGCTGGCCGCCTTCCTGTGCGGCGGTTTCCTGATGGGTCTGACCGTCGGCGCGGTGGTGCTGTTCGTCCTCGAGTCCCGGTTACCCGCTTGGGCCTCAGCGCATTTCAATCTGCCGACGGTGCAGATCGTCATCGGCGTCCTGGCGTTGGTGGCGTCGTTGTTCCTGGCCGTCACCACGGGACGCGACCGCCAGGTGCCGGAGTGGCTGAGCAGGTTGCTCGACGGCCGGTCGCTGTGGGTCGCCGGCGTCGCGGGTCTGGGCATCGCGCTGCCCTCGGTCGACTATCTGGCTGCGCTGGCCGTGATCGCCGCCGCGCGCGTCGAAGCCGACGTACGGATGAGTGCCCTGGTGGCATTCAACGTGGTGGCGTTCTCGTTGGTCGAGGTCCCGCTGCTGGCCTACCTCATCGCGCCGCAACGCACGCGCGCGGCAATGAGCAAGCTGCACAACTGGATTCGCGCCCGGCAGCGGCACGAAGTCGCTGGGCTGCTGGCGGCGGTCGGCGTGGTGCTGGTCGCGGCGGGTGCGCTGGGGATCTGACCCCTAGTGCGCGCTCGGCCCGTGGCTCAGCACGTAGTTGATGCCCGACATCAGCTGGGAGACCGGGTCGGCGGCACCACCGAAGGCGGCCTGTGTGGCCGGGGCGGTGGCGGCGGCCGGGTCGTAGCCGTGCACCGGGTCGACCTCGATGGGCGCGGTCGCCGGGTCGTCGTTGCGTGAGTACCCGCTGTCGATCATCGGTTTCATCACGGCGTCAAGGTGATTCATGTCCGCTTCGGACATGCCGAGGTACTTGAACGGCACGACGAGCGGCAGGTGCTGCTCGGGGATCAGGTACGTCGTGGTCTTGGCGCCGCGGGAGTTGACGGTCGTGATGATGTTCTGCGGCGGCACGTTCTTCGGGTTGGTGAACGCCACCGCGGTGTGGCCGGTGGCCAGGCCGACGACCGCGTTCGCCAGTGCCATCAGGTTGTCCGGCCGGTCCGGCCAGTCGGCGATGCTGTCGTATGCGGAGACGAATTGGTGTGTGTCGTACTGACTGTCGACCGCCGGCGGCATCAGGAAGTCCAGCGCGGGCACCGTGCTGCCGACGGGAAAGGTCTGCCGCAGGAAGCTCTGGGTCCAGGGGTTGACCGTCAGCGGGTCGCCGTAAGTGGCGAACGACAGCTCGTTCGGCGCCGGCGCAGCCGGGTCATAGGCCAGCCGGTCCTGCACGGCGTGCACGACCATCGCGCCTTCCGACAGGCCGATCACGGTGCCGGGGCCGCCCTCACGGACCCGGCGGATGACGTTGTCCTGCCCGATGTCGACGGACTCACCGATGCTCGGGCCGTTCAACCCGATCTCCGGCATCTTCTGGTGCAGTTCCTCGACGCCCGGGATGAAGCTGAGCACGTGGCCCTGAACCTGGCCGGCAGGGTAGTCGACGATCTCGCGTTGCAGGCCCGGGAACCAGTCCGCGCCGGTACGCCGGATGTACTCGTCGTACGGAATACCCATGACGTGGGCGCCGCCGAGGGCGTACCCGCGACCGGGGGTACCGATCGGCGGGATGGCGGGGACGATCGTGTCGCCGGACCCGGAGCCACCCGAAGGCTCGTCAGCCGTGGCGATCCAATCCGCGAGAGGCCCTGAGGCACCGACCGTCAGCAGCGTGGTGGCAATTGCCAACGAGCTGGCAAGTAGCTTCTTCATGCGTTGCTCCCCTGCGGTTTTGGTCGTGACGGCCACCAGTTCGCCTCTCCGACGAGCGTGGCCATGGCGGGCACGGTGATGGTCCGTACCAGGAACGTGTCCAGCAGGATGCCGGCGCCGATGACGAATCCGCCCTGGATCACCGTGCCGATGCTGGAGAACAGCAGACCCCACATCGAGGCCGCGAAGATCAGGCCGGCCGCGGTGATCACGCCGCCGGTCGACGACAGCGTGCGAATGATGCCGTACCGCATGCCATGTGGCGATTCGTCACGCATGCGCGAGACGAACAGCATGTTGTAGTCGGCGCCGACGGCGACCAGCACCACGAAAGCCAATGGTGGAACGGTCCAGTGCAACGGCTCGTGGAACAGGTACTGGAACACCACGACTCCGATACCGAGCGCGGCGAAGTACGAAAGCACCACGGAGCCAACCAGATACAGCGGCGCGATCAGCGACCGCAGGAGCAGCATCAGGATCAGCAGCACCACGGCGATGGTGACGATGATGATGAACCGGATGTCGTTCTGGTAGTAGTCGCGAGTGTCCTTGAGCGCCACCGGATATCCGCCCATCGACACCGTCGCATCGGACAGCGACGTGTTCGGCTGGGCGCCGCGGGCGGTGTCGCGGATGGTGTTGACCTGATCCATCGCGGCGGAGCTGAACGGGTCGAGCTTGGTGAGGACCAGATACCGCACCGAGTGTCCGTCGGGCGAGATGAACATCTTGGACGCCGACTTGAAGGCCGCCAGCTGCAGCACCTCGGGCGGGATGTTGAATCCTGCCTGGGTCGGACCGGCCGCGTTCTGTTTCATCGACAGCAGGAACGCCCCGGCCTGGTCGAGACCTGAACGCATCAGCTTGATCTGGTCGACGACTTCGTCCACCCCGTTGGCGACTTCGCGGCTCCCGCTCGCCGACCGATCGGCGCCCTGGCGGAGTTTCGTCAGGTTGGCCTGCGCGCCGGCGGGGCTGTCCATCCCCATGCTGCGCATCACCTTGGTCAGGTTCGTCATCGCGCCCTGGAGCTGCGCCACCGAGGCGTTGAGCGTCTTCCGGTCCTGCATGGACTGCAACTGCCCGGCGAGCTTGTTGATCTCGTCGATGGTGCCGTCCTGGCGCGCTTCCTCGAGGCGCTGGAAGTGGCCCCGCGTTTCCGCGCAGGACAGGTCGAGGTCGCACACCGCGTTGTTCTGCAGTGCCGCCAGCACCGGACCCACCCAGCCGAACATGTCTTTGGCCGCCGTGTAATTCAGCCCGAGGGTGTTGCCGAGCTTGCTGACACTGTTGACGAGCTTGGCCGCGACCTCGACGTTCTGCACCAGCTTGTCGCCGCCGTACTGGCTGCGCATCGCGGTGAAGGCGTCCAGCGTCGTCTGGAGGCTGCCGGCGATCTGGGTGACCTGGCCGCGCACGTCGCTGAGGTTGGTCGCGAGGGTGTCGGCGCCCTTCGCCAGTCGGTTGATGTCGTTGGTGCGCTCGCCGATCATGCCGGCGCCCTCGGTCAGCCGGTCACCGACCAGGCCGGCCTGGAAGGTGGCGCGGAACTCCGGCGGCACCTCGCCGAGGGGACGGGTGATGCCGCTGACCATCGCGACGTCCGGCAATTGGCTGATGCGCGACGCCATCTGCTCCAGGTCCGCGAGGGCCTGCGGGGAGCGCAGGTCGCGCGGCGACTGGACGAGCACGTACGACGGCACGGACTGGTTGACGTTGAAGTGGCTCTCGAGCGCGGCGTACCCGACGGAACTCGGAGCCGACGAGGCGACGGCCTTGCGGTCGTCGTAGTTGAACTTCGCGAAGCTCGCGGCACTGGCCAGCAGGATCAGCACCAGCAGGCTGGCCACCAGATGCAGACGCGGCCGGCGGACGATGCGGGCGCCGGACCGGCGCCACAGCTGTGCGGTGATCTCGTTTCGCGGCTTGATCCAGCCGCGCGGCCCGACGAGCGTGATGATCGCGGGCAGCAGCGTCACCGCGGCGAGGAAGGCCACCAAGATGCCGATCGCCGACGACACCCCGACGGTAGAGAAGACGCCCATCTTGGCGAAGCTGATGCCGAGGAAGGTGACGCCGACCGTCGCCGCCGACGCGGTGATGACCTTGCCGACGGACGTCAGCGCCTTGCGCACCGCGTCGGTTGACTCGTCGCCCAGTCGCACATAGTCGTGGTAGCGGCTGATCAGGAACACCGCATAGTCCGTGCCCGCGCCGAAGATCATGGCGCTCAGCAGGATGATGGCCTGGTTCGACACCCCCAGCCCGGTCAGCTGGGACAGCCCGGCGACCGCGGCCTGCGCGATCACCAAGGACATGCCGATGCCGGCCAGCGGCAACATCATGGTGACGGGGTTGCGATAGACGACCAGCAGGACCAGGAGCACCAGGACCGCGATGGCGATCTCGATGGGCATCCGGTCCTTCTCACCGGCGACGGTGAGGTCGGCGACGGTGGCCGCCGGCCCGGCGAGCTGAATCTTCAGCGGACTGCCCGCGGTGCTGTGTTTGACGATGTCGGCCACGCGGTTGTAGGCGGCGTACGACTGCGGCGTGCCCAGCGCGCCGGTCAAACCGACCGGCAACACCCAGGCCTTCTTGTCCTTGCTGGTCAGAAAGTTCCGCAGGGGTGGGGTGCTGATGAAGTCCTGCAGCATGACGACGTCGTGCGGGTCGTCGCGCAGGGCGTCCACCAACTTGCGGTAGGTGGCTTCGTCGGCTCGATCCAGGCCGCGGTCGTTGACGAGAACCACCAGCAGCAGGTCGTCGGTGCCGGGTTCCTTGAACGCCTCGGTCATCTGCCGGGCGGCGACGCTCGACGGGGAGTCGGCGGGCAGCATGGCCAGCGGATGCTTCTGGGCCATGTCGTTGAGGCTCGGCACAGCCAGCGGCAGGGCCACGGCGAGCGTGATCCACAGGCCGATCACCACCAACGGCCACCGCACCACAAAATCGGCTAGCCGTCGCAACTGAGGCCCCTTGTCGAGCCCGCCCGACGGGTCACCAGTTCCCGCCGTCGGCGATCCGCGAGCAGACCGACTTCATCGCTTCCAGGTACCTGGTCACGGACTTCTTGGCGATGGGGTTGTCCGGGTACATGACCTCCATGACCGTGCCACCCTCGTACCGGAAAACGTAGATGGTCAGCTGGTAGGAGTACCGGCCGTCGGAGTAGATGCCGATGTTGTTGGCGTACCCCATCTCGGTCGCCGCAAGAATTGTGTTGAGCGGGGCCGCGCCGCCGTGCAGGAAGTTCGACACCGGGAAGTTGGGCCGCGGCCAGTCCAGCCACGGTGCCAGCTCAAGCACGCGGTAGTACGGAACCCGCGCCATGTTCAGGTTGCCGTCGAACGATTCCTGCGCCGACCAGGCGGCTTCGTTGAAGGTCGCCGCGGCAATCGGCACGGTGATGGGCACCAGGCCGGTGAACCAGCCCTGCGTCATGAAGTTGTCCGACGTGCGCCGGGTGTCCCGCGGTGTGAGGCCGTAATACGTTGCGGCACCGGTCAATTCGTGTTCGACCTGGGCCATGCACGCGAACAGGCCACCGACGAACCGGGCGCCGGCTCCCTCGCAGGCAGCCTCGAACCGCGCCGTCTGGTCCGGGTCCAACAGAGATTCGCCGACCATGTCGCCGACCGACGGCTCCATGGCGTTCCCCAGCGGCAACGGGAACTCCGGCATGCTGTTGTTGTTGTTCTCAGCAAACTCGATCCAGGCCTGCACCTCAGGCGAGTCGACGGTCAGCGCCGAGGTGCGCTCGTGCTCCCGGACGCACCATTCGTCGAAGCTGCCGGCGTCCGGCAGAGCAAACGCTGAGCCCCCTGTTGTCAATGCTGTGTACCGGCCATGAGCCTCCAGCATGGTGATGCCGATGAGCGCAGCATCCCCGTGGACGTGATCGATGGCGGCGTAGAAGTTGAAACTGTCTTCGCTCTGCACGATGCCGAAGGAGAAGCAGCCCCACTCCAGTGGCGTCGGGATGTCCACCAGATGCTTGCGGACGTCTTCGACCGCCAACTCACCGTGATCGACGGGCTCGAACTCGAGATCCTCGGGATCGGTCAGAGTGTGCCGGAGGATGTCACCGGCGTCGGTGTACTCGAACCAGCTGCGGTAGGTGTCGTGCCTGCGCAGATAGGAGTTGAGCGCCTCGTTCATGGCCGCGATATCGCACTGACCAGGAACTTCGCACGTCGCGATGATCTGCCGGGAGTACTCGAGACCCGAGCCGGTGCGCTCGACGACGCCGCGGATGTGCTGGCCCTGCATGTAGCTGACCGGCACCGAACTCACAGGTGCCTGCCGGGCTACTTCACGAGCCGCCTCGGTCGGGTGCCAAGAGGTCAGAACACCTGGGATCGGCGTCCAATCATCGATCTTTCCGATCGTGATTTTCCCGATGCGCAATTACTTTCCTCCCAGGTCTGGACACACTGAGGCCCGGCAACGCTGTTGGCGTCATCAACATACCCCGGCAACCTTTGCCGGCGCCGTTACGCCTGGTAGGACGGTCCTCGCTGACCAATCACCACCGCTGCGCATAATCCTCGTGCTTCAGCAACCTACATGTAATACTGGCCCGCAGAAGATGAGCTGGCCGTGGCCGTTCGGAAGATCAACTGGCCGAGGCCGTTCAGTAGATCTGCCGACCAGTCGATAGGGCCGGCCCTTCGCACATAATTTCTGGCGCTGAACACGGTCTCCTGCATGGGACCGGACGTCACCGGCAAACGCGGGAGGACAACTTTTTCATGGCAAGGATCGAAGCTCCGGAAACGTCCAGCTTTGCGATCGTCGGCTACGCCGCGCGCTTCCCCGGAGCCACCGACGCCGAATCCTTCTGGGAGATGCTGCACGAGGGCCGGGACGCCGTATCCGAGGTGCCCCAGGACCGGTGGGACGTCGACGAGTTCTTCGATGCCGACCCGGACGCCCGCGGCAAGATCATCACCCGCCGCGCCGGCTTCCTCGACGACGCCGTCGGCTTCGACGCACCGTTCTTCGGGGTGTCCACCCGCGAAGCCAAGATGATGGACCCGCAGCAGCGCCTGCTGCTCGAGATGGCGTGGCGCGCGGTCGAGCACTCGGGCACCGCCCCGTCTGCCCTGGCCAACACGCAGACCGGTGTGTTCATCGGCCTGGCCACCCACGACTACCTGGGCATGGCCTCGGGCGAGCTGACCTACCCGGAGATCGAGGCCTACATGGCCATCGGCACTTCGGGCGCCGCGGCCGCCGGCCGCATCAGTTACCGCCTTGGCCTGCAGGGTCCGGCCGTCACCGTCGACACCGCATGCAGCTCGTCGCTGGTGGCCGTCCACCAGGCCTGCCAGGCCCTGCAGCTCGGCGAGTGCGACCTGGCGCTGGCCGGTGGCGCGAACGTCATCCTCAGCCCGGCCACCATGATCACCTTCTCGCAGTCGCGCATGCTGGCCCCCGACGGCAAGTGCAAGACCTTCGACGCCTCCGCCGACGGCTACGTCCGCGGCGAGGGCTGCGGCGTCATCGTGGTGAAGCGACTCGAGGACGCCATCCGTGACGGCGACCGGATCCGGGCCGTCATCCGCGGTAGCGCCATCAACCAGGACGGCGCCTCCGGCGGCCTGACCGTGCCCAATGGCGTTGCACAGCAACGGGTTATCGCCGAAGCGCTGGAACGCGCGGGCCTGACGCCCGGCGACGTCGGCTACCTGGAGGCGCACGGCACCGGCACCTCGCTGGGCGACCCCATCGAGGTCCAGGCCGCGGCAGCGGCCTACGGCACCGGACGCGATGCGACCGATCCGCTGCTGATCGGCTCGGTGAAGACGAATATCGGACACCTCGAGGCCGCTGCCGGCGTCGCCGGGATCATCAAGGTGATCCTGTCGCTCGAGCACCAGGAACTGCCGAAGCACCTGCACTTCACAAACCCGTCGCCGCACATCCCGTGGGACCGCATCCCCTTGAAGGTCGTCGACGAGGCCACCACCTGGGCACGCGGCGACCGGCCGCGCGTCGCGGGCATCAGTTCGTTCGGCTTCTCGGGCACCAATGCCCATGTCCTGCTTGAGGAAGCGCCTTCCGCGGTTCCCTCGGAGAGCCCGGTCGAGGAACCCGACGACCGGCGCTTCATGGTGTTGCCCCTGTCTGCGCGGACCCCGGCCGCCCTGCTGCAGTCCGCCGAGGACTACCGCGGCTGGTTGGCCGCACACCCCGAGGCCACCCTCTCCGACGTCTGCATCACCGCGGGTGCGGGCCGCGCCCACTTCGAGCACCGCGCCGCGCTCGTGGTGAATTCCCTTGAGTCCGCACGTGAATTGCTGGGCGCGCTGGCCGACGACCGTCCGGCACCGGGCCTGGTGCGCGGAACTTCCGCGGACAAGCCGAAGACCGCCTGGCTGTTCCCGGGACAGGGCAGCCAGTTCGCCGGCATGGCCAAGGAACTGTTCGAGACCGAGCCGGTCTTCGCCGCGACCATGGGGCAGTGCGCTGCCGCGGTCGCTGACGTACTCGAAAAGCCTTTGCTGGATGTCATTTTCGACGACGGCCCCGGCGCCGAGGAGGCGCTGCGGCAGACCAGCTACGCCCAGCCCGCGATCTTCGCCGTCGAGATGGGCCTGGCCCGGCTCTGGCAGTCGTGGGGCTTCGAGCCCGACGTGGTCCTCGGCCACAGCGTCGGCCAGTACACCGCGGCCTGCGTCGCCGGCGTGTTCAGCCTGGAGGACGGTATGCGGCTGCTCGCGGAGCGCGGCCGGCTGTTCGGCAACCTGCCTGCGGGCGGCCGGATGGCGGCGATCTTCGCCGCGCCCGAGCGCGTCGAGCGCCTCACCGATGAGTACCCGAGCCTGTCGGTCGCCGCGTACAACGGCGCCAACACCGTGCTCTCCGGTCCCGGCGCCGACCTGGAACGTGCTGTCGCCGGGCTGACCGGAGACGGTGTCCGCTGCGACTGGCTGGAGACCAGCCACGCCTTCCACTCGGCGCTGCTCGATCCGGCGCTCGACGAATTCGAGTCGTACGCAAACCAATTCACGTTCAACGCGCCGCAGCGGATGCTGGTGTGCAACCGGACCGGCGACACCCTGGGCCGTACCGCGAAGCTCGACGGCCAGTACTGGCGCCGGCACGCACGTCAGCCCGTCGAGTTCGCCAAGGGCGTGGAGACGCTCGCCAAGCTCGGCTGCGCGGTGCTGCTCGAAGTCGGCCCGCAGCCGGTGCTGACTGCCGCGGCCCTGCGCGCCTGGCCCGACCCGGCGACCGCGCCGCGGGCCATTGCGTCGTTGCGCCGCAAAGGCGCCGACCACCGGCAGATCACCGAGGCGCTGGCCACCACCTACACCGCCGGGCACCTGCCCGACTTCGCCGCCGTCCGGCCCGGCTCGCCACACAAGTTCGACCTGCCGACGTATCCGTTCCAGCGCAAGGCGTACTGGTTCACCGACGAGCGGATCAAGCCGACGTGGACCTCGCATCAGACCGGTGGGGCCACCACCGAAGCCGTCCAGCTGCTCCAAGACGGCCGCATCGACGAGCTCGCCGCCCTGCTGGGCGGCGTGGCCGGTGACACTGCCGGCAATCAGTCGACCATTGATGTGCTGAACAAGTTTGCCGCGCAACACAACCGGCAGCGCACCGCGCAGTCCGTCTCGGATGCCCGGTACGAAATCCGCTGGGAGAAAGCCGCTGCTGGGTCCTCTTCGGAGATCGGCGAAGGCTCGGCGTGGGTCCTGATCGGTGACGACGCTGCGGTGCTCGAGCCGCTGACCGAGGCCCTGACCCGGCTCGGCCACCGGCACCGCGTCCTCGGGCTGCCTGGGTCCGACGCCGATGAGCAGCAGCTGGCAGCCGACCTGCGCGCGGCCGTCGAAGACGAGCCGACGCTGCGCATCCTGCACGTCGCGGCCCTCGACACCGATGCCGCCTCGATGCAAGCGGTCCTGCGCATGCAGCACCGCGTCCTCAGCGGCACGCAGCGCCTCTTCCGCGCGGCGGCCACCGCTGAACTGCGGGCACCGATCTGGGTGATCACGCGTGGCGCCCAACGGGTTACCGACACCGATACCGTCGCACCGGAGCAGACGAGCCTGTGGGGCTTCGGCCGCTCGGCCGCGCTGGAGTACCCGCAGGTGTGGGGCGGCCTCGCCGATCTCGCCGAGGGCAGCGCCGACGAGTGGGCACGATTGATCGCCCAGGTGGTCGCGGCCCCGCGCGGTGAGGACCAGATCGCGCTGCGCGCCGAGGGCGTGCACGTGCCGCGCCTCGTCCGCCGGACCGGGCAGCCGAACCCGACGCAGCTCGAATTGCGTTCTGACGCCACGTATCTCGTTACCGGCGGCCTCGGGTCGCTCGGGCTGGAGATCGCGGAATATCTGGCCGCGCACGGCGCGCGGCAGCTGGTCCTGACCAGCCGGCGCGCGCCGAGTGAGGCCGCGCAGCAGCGCATTGACGCGCTGCGAGAGCAGCACGGCTGCGAGGCCCGGGTCATCACCGCCGATGTCGCGAATCCGCACGACGTCGCCCGCCTGATGTCCACCCTGCGCGCCGAGCTGCCGCCACTGGCCGGTGTCGTACACGCGGCCGGTGAGAACAGCACCACTCCGCTGGCCACCCTGGAAGGCGCCGAGCTGGAGCGCGTGTTCTCCGGAAAGGTCTGGGGTGCCTGGTATCTCAGCGAGGCCGTTGCCGACCTGAAGCTCGACTTCTTCCTGTCCACCTCGTCGATCTCGGCGGTGTGGGGCAGCTACGGCCAGACCGCGTACAGCGCGGCCAACGCGTTCCTCGACGGCTTGACGTGGCGCCTGCGCGAGCAGGGTGTGCCCGGTATGAGCGTCAACTTCGGTCCGTGGTCCGCCGGTATGGCCGACCCCGACGCCCGCGTCCAGCTGGAACGCCGCGGCGTCCGCACGCTGTCCCCCACCGACGCCCTGACCGGCATGGCCGACATCCTGGTGGCCGGCGGCTCCCCCGCGGAAGCCGTCGTGGCGCGGATGGACTGGGCCAAGTTCCTACCGATCTACTCGCAGGCCGGGTCGCGGGCCCTGCTGGCCGAGGTGGCCCGCGAGGTGCCCGAGTCCGCGGGGGCCTCCGGCGCTGTCGGTGCGTCCGGGAACACGCGCTTTGTCGAGCAGCTCATCGCCGCACCGGTGCAGCAGCGCAAGAAGCTGGTGCTGGAGTACCTGCGCGACGCTGTCGCCGAGGTGACGCGCATCGAGGCCTCCGAGATTCGCGAGGAGACCGGTTTCTTCGACCTCGGCATGGACTCGCTGATGGCCGTCGAACTGCGGCGCCGGCTGGAACAGGGTGTCGGCAAGGAACTTCCGGCGACTCTCGCCATGGACCACCCGCGGCTCACCGATGTCGCGGACTACCTGCTCAGCGACATCCTGAACCTCAACGAGAAGGCCGGTCCGAAGGCCGTCACCGCGGTCAAGTCGCTCGCCGCGGCCGACGAGCCCATCGCCATCATCTCCGTGGCGTGCCGCTTCCCCGGCTCGCCCGACCCGGATGCGTTCTGGCGGGTGCTGTCCCAGGGCGTCGACGCGATCAGCGAGATTCCCGAGGATCGCTTCGACGTCGATGAGTTCTACGACCCCGACGCCATGACACCAGGCAAGATCTACACCCGCTCCGGTGGCTACCTGGAAAGCGTCGACACGTTCGATCCCGAATTCTTCGGCATCTCGCCGCGCGAGGCCGTGTGGATCGACCCGCAGCAGCGACTGATGCTCGAAATCGCCTGGGAGGGCTTGGAAAGAGCCGGGTACGCCCCGTCATCGCTGCGCGGCAGCCGCACCGGCGTGTTCGTCGGCGTCGGTGCCAACGAGTACTCGCACCTGTTGTCGGGCGGCTCGGTGGAGAACCTCGAGCCGCACTTCATCACCGGTAACGCGCTCAACGCCATCGCGGGCCGCGTGTCGTTCACGCTCGGCCTGGAAGGGCCGGCCATGGCGGTCGACACCGCCTGCAGCTCGTCGCTGGTGGCCGTGCACCAGGCCACACAGGCCTTGCATTCGGGCGACTGCGACATGGCTCTGGCCGGTGGCGTCAACGTGCTGCTGAGCCCGGCGTCCATCGTCGCCGCGTCACGCGCCCGCATGCTGGCGCCCGACGGCCACTGCAAGACGTTCGACGCCGCTGCGGACGGCTACGTCCGCGGTGAGGGCTGCGGCGTCCTGGTCCTCAAGCGGCTCAGCGACGCGCAGCGCGACGGGGACCGCATCGCGGCGATCATCCGCAGCAGCGCGGTCAACCAGGACGGTGCATCCAGCGGCCTGACGGTGCCCAATGGCGGTGCGCAGCAACGGCTCATCAACACGGCCCTGAGCCGGGCCGGCCTGGCCGGCGGCGACGTCGACTACCTGGAAGCGCACGGCACCGGCACCCCGCTCGGTGACCCGATCGAGGTCCAGGCCGCGGCGGCCGCGTACGGCGCGGGCCGCGACCCGAACCGGCCGCTGCTGATGGGCACGGCGAAGACCAACATCGGCCACCTGGAGTCGGCGGCCGGCGTCGCCGGTCTGGTCAAGGTCGTGCTGTCGCTGGAGCACGAAATGCTCCCGCAGACCCTGCATTTCAACAAGCCGTCGCCGCACATCCCGTGGGACTCGCTGCCCGTGCAGGTGGTGGACAAGCCGACGCCGTGGCACACCGACGGCCGCCCGCGCCGCGCCGGCGTCAGCTCTTTCGGGTTCACCGGCACCAACGCACACGTGCTGTTGGAAGAGGCCCCGGTGGTGATCACCGACGAGGATGCCGCGGACGACGTGACGCCCGAAACTCCTGTCACCGAACCCATCAGCGTGCTGCCGCTGTCAGCGCGCTCGGCGCAGGGCCTGACGGCGCTGGCGCAGCGGTACCGCGAGTGGCTCGACGAGCACCCCGACGCCTCGATCGCCGACGTGTGCTTCACCGCAGGCTCGGGGCGTTCGCACTTCGAGCACCGCGCCGCGGTGGTCGCGAACACCGTCCACGACGCCAAGAACCTGTTGGAAGACCTGGTGGCGAACAAGCTGCGGCCGGGTGTGCTCAAGGGCGAGTGCGCCGACCCGCCGACCACCGCGTGGTTCTTCCCCGGTCAGGGCAGCCAGTACCCGGGCATGGCCCGCGAATTGTTCGATACCGAACCGGTTTTCGCCGACGTGGTGCGCCGGTGCGCAGAAGCAGTGGACCCGATTCTGCCGCGCCCCCTGCTGGAGGTCATGTTCGGCAACGATCGGGAAGCGGCAGAAACGCTGCGCAACACCGCGTTTGCGCAGCCCGCGATCTTCGCCGTCGAGATGGGCCTGGCCCGGTTGTGGCAGTCGTGGGGCATCGAACCGGATGCGGTGCTGGGCCACAGCGTCGGCCAGTACGCGGCGGCCTGTGTCGCCGGGGTGTTCAGCCTGGAGGACGGCGTCCGATTGATCGCCGAGCGCGGCCGGCTGTTCGGCAGCCTGCCGGCCGGCGGCCGCATGGTGGCGGTGTTCGCCGATCCCGAGTACGTGGAGCGCGCCGCCGAGGCATTCCCGCGGGTGTCCATCGGCGCCTACAACGGCCGCAACACCGTGCTGTCGGGCCCGGGTGAGGATCTGGAGCAGATCGTCGCCGCCTGCAGCGAGGACGCCACGCGCTGCACGTGGCTCGAGACCAGCCACGCCTTCCACTCGGAGCTGCTGGACCCGGTTCTCGACGAATTCGAGTCCTTCGCAACGCAGTTCCAGTTCGCGGTGCCGACCCTGCCGCTGATCTGCAACCGCACCGGCGCGGTGCTCACCGCCGAGACGCCGCTGAACGCGCCGTACTGGCGTCGGCATTCGCGTCAGCCGGTGCAGTTCACCGAAAGCGTCAAGACCGTCGCGGCGCTGGGCTGCTCGGTGCTGATGGAGATCGGCCCGCAGCCGATCCTGACCGCGGCCGCCCTGCAGTGCTGGCCCGAGTCTTCGGAGACCCCGCGGGCCATCGTGTCCCTGCGCAAGGGCGCCAACGCACAGCGGCAGATCACCGAAGCGCTGGCCACCACGTATATCACCGGACACCGGCCTGATTTCGCGGCCAAGAACCGCGGTCAGCGGGTCGAACTGCCGACCTACCCGTTCCAGCGCCGCCGCTTCTGGCCCAAGACCGCCAATGTCGTGGGCATGAGCTCTGGCGGCTCCGCGGCCACGTCCGGAATCCTGGGCAGCGCAAAGGATCTGGCCACCGGTGACACGATCTATAGCAACGTGCTGTCGGTCAAGACGCAGCCCTGGCTGTCGCACCACGTCATCTACGGCACCGTCGTGGTGCCGGGCGCGACGTATGCGGCGATGGCCCTGGCCTCGGTCGGTGCGCCGGCGCGGGTGAAGGAAGTCTTCTTCTACGAGCCGATCATCCTGCCGGACAAGGCGGCTCGCGAGACGCAGCTGACCATCCGCTCCCTGGATGGCGGCGAAGGCTGGAAGTTCCAGGTGCACAGCCGGCCGAACGGGGTTCGCGAAGCCGAGTGGTCGTTGAACGCCGACGGCACCCTGCTGGCCGGTGCCAGTGAAGCGGACGCCTCGGACGATGTCGCCGGTTCGATGGAGGATGTCGTCGAGCGCATGGAGCGGCTGCGTCCGCAGCAGCTGTTCGAGACGTTCAACGACATGGAATTGGCCTGGGGCCCAACGTGGTCCACGTCGCTCAAGTCGTTGTGGGTGCGCGACGGCATGGCCATCGGAGACGTGTCGGTCGGCGACGAACTCGCCGAGCACCTCAGCACCGAGCCCATCCATCCCGTGCTGCTCGACTTGTGCACCGGTGTGGCCTTCCCGGCCTTCCCGGCGCTGCTGGCCGCCGAACACGGCATGCACGACCTGTTCCTGCCGCTGCGGTACGGCCAGGTCGAGCTGCGCGACAAGATGCCCCGGCGGTTCTATGCGCGGGCGCGCTGGCACACCAGCGAGCTGACCAACGAGACGCAGGTCTTCGACATCGACTTCCTCGATCGCGACGGCAAGCGGCTCGGCGGCATCACCGAGTTCACCGTGAAGCGGGCGCCGCGTGAGGCACTGCTGCGCGGGCTCGGTGGTGACACCACCCGCCTGCTGTACACGCTGGGCTGGCAGGAGGGCGCCGCACCGGGCGCTGCGGACGAGGCAGAGAGCAAGACCACCGGCACCTGGCTGGTCGCCGGCTTCGACGAGTTGGCTGCCGGGCTGCCCGGTGCGGTCACGCTCGATCAGACGGTGGACGCCGCCGCCTGGCAGCAGGCGATCGCAGCAGCCGCCGAAAGCGGCTCCCCGGTCACCGGAATCGTCTGGCGCGCTTCGGGACAACAGGACGCCGACATCGCGGCGCGGCTGGAGTCCGAGGTCGGCACCGTCCTCGCGGCCATGCAGACCGCCCTCGCCGAGGAAAAGTTGAACCTCACCGGCGGACTCTGGATCGTCACCGAACGCGCCGTGGCGACCGAGCCCGGCGAGCCCGTCGACCCGGTGCAGGCCGCGCTGTGGGGCCTGGGCCGCACCGTCATCAACGAGCAGCCGACCCTGCGCCTGCGGCTCGTCGACCTCGACGATGCCGACGACAACGCCACCAACTGGCTGACCGGCATCCTGGGCACTCCGGTGACGGAGTCGGAATTCGCACTGCGGCAAGGCAAGTTCCTCGTGCCGCGGCTGATGCACTGGGCGCGCAGCGGCCACCTGCCGATGCCGCGGTCCGACGACTACGTGCTGGCTCCCACCGAGCGTGGTGCGATCGACAACCTGCGGCTGACCGAGAAGGACGTGACGCCGCCCGCGCCGCACGAGGTGCAGGTCCGGATCGAGGCAGCCGGCCTCAACTTCCGTGACGTGCTCAACGTGCTGGGCCTCTACCCCGGCGATCCCGGGCCCATCGGCGGTGACCTGTGCGGTGTCATCACCGAATTGGGTTCGGAGGTGACGAGATTCGAGGTCGGCCAGCGCGTCTTCGGTTCCATGCAGGGCGCCTTCTCGAGCCGCCTGAACGTGCCGGAGCAGTTGCTCGCGGTGGTGCCGGAGGGCATCACCCCGGTCGATGCGGCGACGCTGCCCGCGGCCGCGCTGACGGTCCGGCTCGCGTTCGACTGGGCGCAACTCAAGCCGGGCGACCGCGTGCTGATCCACGCCGCCAGTGGTGGTGTCGGGTTGGCGGCGGTGCAGATGGCGCGCCAGAAGGGCGCGATCGTCTTCGCCACCGCCAGCACCTACAAGCGCGCGACGCTGCGCAAGATGGGTGTCGAGTACGTCTACGACTCGCGCACAACCGATTTCGCGGACCAGATTCTCGCCGACACCGACGGCGAGGGCGTGGACGTGGTGCTCAACAGCCTGACCAACGAGGGCTTCGTCGAGGCCACAGTGCGGGCGACCGCCCAGGGTGGCCGGTTCGCCGAGATCGCCAAGCGCGACATCTGGACCCCCGAGCGCATGGCGGAGGTTCGCCCGGACATCAACTACGAGATCGTCGCGCTCGACGTCACGATGATGACCGACCCCGCACACATCCAGCGCCTCATGGAAGAGGTGTCGGATGGCTTGACCAAGGGCGAATGGACGCCGGTGCAGGCCGAGGTCTACCCGCTGACGGAGGCCAAGACCGCGTTCCGCCGGATGCAACAGGCCCGGCACATCGGCAAGATCGTGGTGCAGATGCCGAAACCGCTGCAGCCGCACGGTGATCGGACCTACCTGGTGACCGGTGGTCTCGGCGCACTCGGTCTGCACACCGCCGCCTACCTGGCCCAGTTGGGTGCCGGCGACATCGTGCTGACCAGCCGACGGGAGCCGGACGCCGACGCGCAGCGCGCCATCGACGCGATGATGGAGCGCTTCCACTGCCGGGTGCACGTCTTCTCCGGTGACGTCGGTGACGAGTCCTCGGTTACGGCGTTGCTCGACCGGATCCGCACGGAATTGCCGCCGCTGGCCGGTGTGGCCCATCTGGCGGGTGTGCTCGACGATGCGCTGCTCCCCCAGCAGGATCTGGAGCGCTTCCGGAAGACCCTGGGCCCCAAGGCCTTCGGCGCCTTGCACCTGCACAAGTTGACGCAGGACGATGATCTGGACTTCTTCATCGTCTACTCGTCGGCGTCAGCGGTGCTGGGTTCACCGGCGCAGGCCAACTACGCCACCGCCAACGCGCTGCTCGACGGACTCGTCGCGCACCGCAGGGCGCTGGGTCTGCCGGCGACGGCCGTCAACTTCGGCCCGTGGGGCCGCGGCGGCATGGCCAGCTCGCAGGCAGCCACCGCCAACCTGAGTGCGCAGGGCATGATGCCGCTCGAGCCCTCGGCGGCCCTGGCGGCGCTCGGCGAAGTCATCCGGCATGGCGCCGCACAGGCGACGGTCCTCAAGGCCAACTGGCAGCGGGCCGCGAAGATGCTCGGCGGCATCCGTCCGCCGCTGCTCGATCAGGTGTTGCCGACCAGCGACGCGGCAGCCACCGGCGACAGCGAGCTGCTCCGTCAGCTGCAGGAGATTCCCGACGCCCAGCGCGCCGGGTTCATCACCGAGTTCCTGCAGAAGGAGGTGCAGGGCTTCCTGCGCCTGGCGCAGCCGCCCGCCGCGACGAGCCGGTTCCTGGATCTGGGCACCGACTCGCTGATGGCGGTCGAGCTCCGCAACCGGTTGTTCGGGCAGTTCGGCGGCAAGTTCGACATCAGCCCGACGGCGATCTTCGACTACCCGACCCTCGGCGAACTCGCCGGGCACCTGGCGTCGCAGCTGCCGCCGTCGGATGTACCGGAGGCGCCGGCTGAGGCTCCTGCCGCGGAGGCGGCTGCGGAGGCTGCCGGCGAGGCTGAACCCGAGGCGCCTGCCGCACAGGAGTGACGACTGTGACGGGTGTGCACGCTGTCTAACCCGACCGCGTGCACACCCGGACTTTCCGGCCCGCCAGCTGCTACACCAGCCCAGAAATAGCCCACATGCACGTCAATTAGTTATTGACGTGCACCGGTAATTCTGTCAGGCTCCTATGAGGATCGATCTCATCGGCGGAAGGCTCGGACTATGTCTGTTCTCGCGATGCATGTTTCGAACACCAAAGCCAAGCTGCAGGCCGGCGCCGCCGCCTGCGCGGTCGCCGGAGCGGCGATTCTGACTCCGGTGGCGGCCCAGGCCGATATCGCCGCGCCGGCTCCGCTCGCGCCGATCACGCACGTCCTCGACAACGTCGCGCAATCACCACTCGTTTTCGCACCCCTCACCACGTGGTGGGAGAACGATCCCTGGTGGTGGTTCGGGGGCGGGTCGAACCCCTCCAACCCCGCACCAATCCTGGTCGGGACATTCACGCCATTGTCGATCATCCCCGGCTTCCTCCAGGAGCCATGGAAGCGTCTGACGCAGAACATTAATTTCTCCGCCTGCTTCCTCGGCGCAGGCATAAAGGTCGGGCCGTACGGCACCGTCACCGTTTCACTGACTCGGGGCTGCTAGGCCGCGCGCCAAAATCGTTGGGCGGGAAGCTCACTGCGAGGGAAGTCGCAGGAGCTGTAATTCAAGATGGGCTCAGACATCTGGCCCAGTATGGCTGGTTGATGCCGAGACTGATGTTGCTTCTCGCGCTGCGGTTAGGCATTGCGGTCGGGGATGATTGCGGCCCCGCTCATTGCGTTCGACTTACACCGCAGTGGCGCCAGAGGTCACGTACGCCTTCCACGCGCACATCAACCGGCCGACCAGAGAATTCCTGCGACCGCGCCCAACACCAGGCGTGAGCTCCGATGAGGCAGGCGACTTACCGCAACCTGCAAATTTTCACTTATTGACAGGCTCGTCAGTGCTATCTTATTTTCGCGCGCGTAAGCCGCGTTAGATCGGGAGGTGCGCTTGCGCTGGATGGTGGCGGACTGCGCTGTCCGCCACCATCCGCTAAGGCGGAGTGTCACACGACGAGATGCGTTGCGTGCGAAAGTTTTTGCCGCGACTGCTGCCCCTACGGACAGCCACCGGCACCCCTAGCGGGAACCTGGAGGTATGGCACGATGGCAAGTCGTCTCGAATGCTTCAAGGCAGCGCTCGGAGGGTTGACGATAGCGTGCACCGGCACCTTCTTCAGTGGAGGAGTCGCATCGGCTCAAGACCTACTAGTCGGCAAAACGTATGGAGAAGCCGCACAAGCTATCCAATCGTGGGGCGGCAAGGTGATTCTCTCCACTGTCGTCGGAGATCAAGTGGACATGAAGAAGTGCTTGGTCAGCGCATGGCGGAAAGATAAGAAGACGGGGAAGTTCTACTTGTCGCTGTACTGCGATGAGAAGGTCGCCACAGCCAAGGACGCCGGCGCCTCTGCCGCAAGTCCATCCGGCCGCGAGGAGAAAGCCCACGATGAAAAGGTGGCCTGGCTTCACGAGAACCAGGACATGTGCGTGAAGATGAAAGATCAGCACCCAGAATGGTTCACGATCCACATGGAGGGATGCGAGGCATTCAGCCCACCCGCCAAATAGTGCGGGCAATCGACTTAGCTGGCCTTACCTCGCCATCGAATATCCACAGCTATCGCGCAGTTGGCGAAACGTACGAAGACCTGCACCTACTCGACAGCTGAGACGTACTATCGACTTCGGAACTTATTTGCACGCGCGTAAACGAAATCTGAGTCAATGACCGATGCAGTATCTCCCTACCCAGGAAAGTGCCGCTGAGTGGACGACGCCGACGACCCGGTAGAAGACACCGAGGACAGCCCTGCTGCTGGCCGCCGCGCATGGCGACGCCGTGTGCCAAAAATACTGGGCGGCCTACTGATTGGCCTCCTAGGCCTCGTCGGGTGGCTGGCAGTCGAAGCCCACACGGCAAAGGGACACCTGGAGGAAGCGCGTTCACAGGCGGTGCAGACAAAAGACTCACTCTCCAAGGGACACGTCGAAGAGGCCGCAAAGCGCGCCGACGCGACGCTCGTGGCCGCACAGAAAGCTGATGACGCGACGCATTCCATCCCCTGGGCGATAGCGGCTAAATTGCCGTGGTTGGGCAGCCCATTCGAGGCTGGCCAACAGATTTCAACCGTCGTCCTCGGATTCGCGAAGGACGTGCTGCAGCCGTCGACACGTGTCGGGCTGACACTGTCGCCGGACCACCTGTTCACCGGCAGTCGATTGGACGTACATCTTCTGCGCGCCGAGGAGCCCGCACTCAGCAGGCTTTCAGCCGACGCCAAACGCTTGGACACCGCGGCCGGTGCCATCATCGAGCCCACATATCTCAAGCAGATCGCCGACGCGAGGTCAAAGCTGCAAGCTCAAATCACCAGCATTTCAAAGGTTCTCGACACAACCGCGCTCGCCGCACGTTTGGCGCCAGTCATGATGGGCGCCGACGGCCCGACGAATTACTTCATGGGATTTCAAACCAATGCCGAAGCTCGCGGCACGGGTGGCATCATCGGCGGTTTCGGTATCTTGCATTTCGTCGACGGCACGCCGAGTGTCGAAACCCTGGCTTCGAACAACGCGCTCGAGGGCCCGTTTCGCCCATTTGATCTCGGACCAGAATTCGCTGCTCAATATGGATATACAAACCCCACGACTGACATTCGTAATAGCAACCTGAGTTCGAACTTTCCCTATGCTGCTCAAATTTGGAAATCGATGTGGGCGCAAGAGTCCGGCGCCAATGTTGACGGCGTGATCGCCCTCGACCCCATCGCGCTAAGCTACATCTTGGCCGCCATCGGACCGGTGCGGATTCCCGATGGCGAGGAAGTCACCACGGACAACGTCGTCGTGCTAACGGAGTCGACGGCATACAACCGATTTCCTACAGATCAGGCGGCGCGCAAGCTGTTCCTTCAGAACATTGCCGCAGAAGTCGTGAAGAAGATGACGCGTTCAGTGCAATCGCCGCGCGAGCTGTTGGCGGCTCTCGGGAAAGCGATCGGCGAGCGACGAATCGCACTGTGGAGTGCGTCAGAAGACAATCAGAAGGTCTTGGCACAGACACCACTCGCACATGAGATACCTGATGATGCGGCACCGTATGCCGAGATCGTCGTCAACAACCTCGCAGGCAACAAAATGGACTACTACCTGAAAAGAGAGATCACCTACACCGCAGACCGGTGCACGGAGGCCACGCGAAACTCCACGGTGACGATAAAGCTGACAAGCGTTGCACCGGATGCTCCACTACCGGAATATGTTGCCGGCGCATTGGGACTCAGCCGCAACGTACCAATCACAATGCCCAGCGGTTCGATGCTGACATCGGTCCGGCTGGTGGCGACAAAAGGCGCAAAATTGGTCAGCGCGTTCTCCAACGATCAACTGATACCGGTGTTCACAGGTACTGAACGCGGGCATCCAACATTCGAAATTCAGGTGGCGATACCGCCAAGACAATCAGGAACGCTGACTTTCCATCTCTCCGAACCGACGACGCCAGGCGCTGCGCGTGTTCCGGTGCAGCCACTGGCAGACCATGTCAGCCCTGACGTCCGTGTGCCGGAATGCCCCTAGCCGGTACCTGCTATGAAAATCCTTCTCGTGACGCCATATTCGCCGCTCGCGCGTCACGACCATGCCGCAAACGACCTGGCAATGCCGCTCGTCGAGGCCCTCGCACCGCACATCGACCTGCACGTTTACGCGCCCGGGCAACGAAATGGCCACCTGCGCGACTGGCAGATCGACGGCGTCACCTTCCACGCCGGATCACCGGTCCGGCTATCCCGGCGTAACCGGCTCGGTGTGTACCCATACGGGGCGCGAGCGTCCTGGTCAGCCCAATCGACGAAGGAAACGGTTGCGCTGGCCCGCAGGCTGCGTCCCGACATAGTCCACGCCGAGTACTGGGCAGCGGTTGAGCCACTGTTCAAACTGCACCGTGAGATGCCGACAAGCCTTGCACCGCACGACGTTCCCGATGATGGAATGACGATTCCTCCGGCGGGTCAGTCTCTCTACCAACGCTGTCTTGACCGCCACGAGCTCGCCAAGAGACGCCGGGTGGCGAGGGCGCTGACCACCAAGATCGACTCGCTGTTGCTCTTTTCCGAAGGCGACAGGAACAAGCTCGAAGGCTCTCAGTGCCTCATCAATGTCGCACCCCCCGGTCTCACTCCGCCGACTACGTCGTGGTCAGGAGGCGAAGCACATGTCGCAGCGTTCGGCGGAGCGATGTGGCGGCTCGAAAACGAATCCACCGCAATCCATCTGGCGCGTGACATCATGCCCCTGGTCCGTGATTCCGTTCCCGATGCGCAGCTACGGATCTTCGGTGCCCGTCCGACCAAAACAGTTCGCGCGCTGGGTAACCAGCCCGGGATCACCGTCTTGGGCGAGGTAACTGACTACGACGGCCAATTTTGCGACGCGCAAGTAGCGCTGGCACCATCGATGACCGAAGCCGGCATTCTCATAAAGTCGATGCGCGCGATGGCCATGGGCTGCCCCGTGGTGCTGAACGGAGCCAGCGCGCGCCCGATCGTCGGCCTGGAACCCGGAGTCCACGCTCTTGTCGGCCATACCCCGCGCGAATTCGCCGATCACGTGATCACGTTGATGTCGGACGCCTCTCGAGCGGCCAGAATCGGCCAATCTGCAAGGAGTTTCGTGTTGGAGAACTACGGTTGGGATCGCAGTGTGGCGGCATACCTCGCAGCCTTTCACCAGCTGGTGCGAGCGGCTCCGTCGAGTGGGTTCACTCGACCAGTGTCCGAGGCGCGGCACCCTGCCCCGAGTTAGTACTGAACACCTGTGCAGGGTGCCGGCGGTAAACCTAATGAAGCTGTTGTGGCGGTGTTGAATATCGGCGCGGAACGCCGCTACCGTTGAGTCTGCGGCTCCAAGTATGTAGATATTGCCGCACAACAGCATTAGATTTCAGCGCCCGGCGCAGGTCGCGTGGCCTACGCTGTACGTGGATCATTCACTTCGCGGAGCTAGGTCTGGCGTGTGACAACAACCAAGCTGCTATGTATTGCTGTGGTAATCGCGTTCGTGCTTGTCGCGGCACGATTTGCCGGTTGGGCAACAGCATTCGTCAGCGCCTACGTTCTCACGCTCAGCGGAATCACCACCGCGTTGTACATCGGCCCCACCACATCCGTGCATTACGGCATCGCATCCGGCGCACCTGGTATTTCTCTCGCCGACGTCGTCTTGATCGGCGCCCTCATATCAATATGGGCCAACAGCGGGCGTCTCCAAATAAGTTGGCTACTTCTGATATTCGGACTGCCGGCGCTGACCCTTCTGCTCACGTCATGGGGTAACACGAACGAACAGTGGTCTGGACTTCAGCTCTACCTGACCGCCCTCATCTCGTTCGGTGTCGGACGCTGGATCAGCGAGAACCTCGATGACAATGCGGGCGTCTTCCTGGCCGGCGCAAGTCTGGCAGCCGGCGCACTGCAACTCGTGGTGACGGTCGCGCAGTCACGCGGGACCATGTTGCTGGCTGCGCAAGGTCCAGACGTCAAGCAGTGGATACATTCCGAACGCATGGTCGGGCTGTATGCACACCCCTCCGTACTCGGCAAGACAGTATTTCTGCTGTTGTGCATACTCCTCCCCTTGACGGCCAGCCATGTGGCAGCAACCCGTCGAATGGCCTACCTGGCGATTGCCTTCGGATCGGTTGCCACGCTTCTGACTCTGTCCCGAGCGAACACTGTCGCGATAGTTCTCGCAATCGTCATATGGGCCTTCATCGGCGGTCGAGCCACATCGATCGCACAACGGCTGACGGTTGTCGCTGCCGCCGGCGTCGCGGTGGTCCTGACTACCCATTCGTTCTCCCGGTTGGAACTGCGGCAGCTTCAGGACCCCGAGGGCGGCGCTCGGAAATATCTTCTGTCCAACGGGCTCGAACAGATCACCCGCGAACCTTTTATCGGAACCGGTCCGAACTACTACAGCGAGTACGCGGGCCGTTACGATCACCTCGTTGCATCTGGCTTCCCGCTGCACAACTCGTTCCTGTTCCCAGCCGCTGAGTTGGGTATTCCGCTGGCAATTGTGCTGTTCCTGCCGATGATCATGGCATTGACAGAGTCCATCAAGCGTTTCTCCGCAGCCAAAGGCTTCGATGCGCGCAGCGCAGCATTCTGGGCAGTCCTTCCCGGCCTGTTCATCATCGCCTGGACAGGCTGGGGCATGGCGGCAAAAGAGACAATGCCGCTGTGGTTCTTCGCCTTTGGCTTTCTCGCGGCGCGCAGCGCCACAAATAGTGAGTCGCCCAGAGAAGGCCGCCGCACGACGGCGGCCAAGACTCCGCCGGTCCGCTTGGGCCTGAGCTAGCAGTCGACGTCGCGAGCGCCAGGAGACGGAAAATGGTGTCGGCACGACGCGCAGGCGCTGTCACGATTGCCGGTCAGCTTGCCAAGACTGTTCTGCAGTTCGCAGGGCTACTGATCTTCTCGAGGATCCTCAGCCCTCGCGATATCGGCCTGGTGGCGATGCTGGCGGTGTTCGTGATGCTCGGCGAACTGATTCGAGATTTCGGCATCTCGCAGGCGGCAATACAGGCGTCGAATCTCACCCATCGCCAGGCGAGCAACCTGTTTTGGACCAACGCAGCGATCGGCGCGCTGATGACCACGGCCCTCAGTCTCGCGGCGCCAATGGTCGCCGACATGTATCACGAACCCGCCTTGACTGCGATCACGCCGTGGTCAGCCCTGTTGTTCATAATCAGCGCCCTCCAGATGCAGTTTCAAGTTCACCTGGCGCGGGGACACCGCTTCACCGCACTGACCGTCACAGATGTGCTCTCGCAACTGCTTGGCCTCGTGATTGGATTGATCGCCGCACTATCCGGTGCTGGGTATTGGTCGCTGGTCATTCAGATGCTCAGCGCGGCCGTATCGCTTCTCGTCGTCCGGTGCATCATCGCAGGATGGTGGCCGACGCTACCGAATCGCGATCCAGGAATGGCCACCCTGTACAAGTTCGGTGCGCACCTGGGATGTGCGCAACTACTGAACTATGGCGCGTTGAACACTGATTCTTACGTCATTGGAATCCGATGGGGTGCCGCCCCACTCGGCGTTTACAACCGGGCATTTCAAGTACTCACCGTGCCCACGAATCAATTGCTGGCTCCACTGACCAACGTCGTACTGCCGATTCTCTCCAAGAAGCGTCATGAGGGAATTGATTTCTATCAGACGCTGTGGAAGGCACAGGTCGTCCTCTCATCGGCCCTGACACTCGCATTCGCCCTCGCCGGCTCTCTTGCCGAACCTCTGGTCAGAGTGATGTTTGGGCCAGCATGGCTCGGTTCAGCGCCACTCCTGACCATTCTTTCTGTCGGCGGCGCGTTTCAGATTTTCACGTTCGTTGCCTATTGGGCATTTCTCGCGTCAGGCAACGCGAAGTCGCTCTTCCATCAGAGCCTGCTGATCAAGCCTTCTCAGGTCGTGTGCGTCGTCCTGGGATCGCTTGGCGGGCTCAAAGGCGTTGCATGGGGATTCTCGATTGGCATCATCCTGTCATGGTTCATTTCTCTGAAATGGCTACGCACATGCGATGACATGCCGAGCCATGAGTTCTTGCGTTCTGGCTTGCACGTCCTGTTCTGCGGCGCGGTTACTGGTGGACTAGTCTTGAAAATGGTTGAGACACTGAGGAATTATTCGGACGTGATCGTCATCGCTGCCGGCGGCGGGCTTGCCCTGTTGGTGTACCTGCCATTATTGATCTCGAGTTCTCCGATCAGAGACGTTCTGGTCGAGGTGGTCAGGCCGCCGGTCGCGCACTTCGCAGGCATGGTCAAGAACCGAGTTGACCACTAGCGCCGCGCGTTACTCACTCAGGTGCGGGACTGGCCCACAGCGACTCGCCACAGGTCGGCCGGAAAGGCCTCCAGGAGTGGCTCCGGCGCCCAGTGACTGATCGGCTCACAGGCCGGCGTGTCGGCGGCTGACTGCCAATCCGGTGCGATGGGCGGGAGCGTTCGGCCCGTACCCCCGTAGTAGTCCTCGTACTTGAACAACTTTTCACTGCTGGACGCCACAAGCGTCGCGGGCACGCCATAGGCCTCTGCTACGACGATCCCGTGCAGAGAACTTGCGATGACCCGTTCGGCCGAAGCAATGGCGCGAACCCGCGTCAGCATGTCCCCTCGCGGGTTCAAAGAATTCTGCGGCGCATTCGCAAAATCGTAGTAATTCGGCACGATTACGGTGCCTCCCGTGCGCCTGCGTATTCCTAATTCAGCGTCTGCCCACAGGTGAGGTATGAGAAGCGCCGGATCGCCAAACACCGCCGGCACATTGATGCCGCATCCGCGCAGCACCGCCGCTGTCGACGGACCGCGCACCGCCCGGACGTCTAGCGGCGGTATCGGATCCGCCAGCGGTAGATGATTTCCATGGATTCCCGCCCCCCACACGACATCTCCCTCGCGAGCCACGAGGTTGATGATCGACCCGACGGCCAGCAGTCGGTCCCGCGAAGAGACCGCTCTTCCGAGTCTGAGCGTGCTGACTACGCGGGCAACGATCCACGGCCCGAGCAAGTCGCCGAAATTGTTCTCCCGATCGAAACGCCGTACCCGCCATAGCACTCCGCTGGGCCGCAAGCGCAGGTGCGGATTCCAGTGGACGATTTGCGGCACATGACCCCTTCGGCACGCGTGGTTTCACCTCGAAAATCGCGCTTCAGTCAATTTATCGCATGGCGAAGTCCACGGCAGCTAAACTGCGGATGCCCGCGGTGCCACGCGCAGAACGCAAGCGAGTTCAGTTGTCCACGTGCTAGTGGTTCGGCAGCCAGTGGTCAGACTCCGTGTAAACCGGCGTCGCGCGTGATGACGAGGAAGTCCTATGAGCCCTCCGACCGGCCATCGATCACCATCGGCGGACGTCGTCGCCCTCGATGTCTCGTTCCGGCGGCTCGACGGCGGCGGCAAGCGCGTTCAGGCCTTCCTTGCCGCACTCGACGCGCTCGGCCTGGAGCCCGAGCCAATTGGCGTGGGCCCCAGCGGAATAGCAGGTACGGAACAGGTGGTGACATCACGTCTGCACCGGATCAAACGTCACCTGTTGCCCGTCCAACTGCGACGACCGGTCGAGGCCCAACTGGGCAGGTTCGGCCACTCAAGACCAGTGGTCAGCCTCACCCCTGGCGCGAACCGCTGGGCGCTGAAAGCGCCGGCGGCCTGGCTCGATTTTCCCGATCTCTGGAGCAACTTCGCACGCAATCACGCGCAGGTGGTTGGAGCGGTCGCGGGAGCCTCCAGCGTGGCGCAGGCCCAATTATGGTCCCGGCGTGAAGCATACGAATACGCGCATGCCGATGTCGTGACCACCGCATCAGTGGCAGACAAACATCAACTGGGCCCGCGCGCCGTATGGCTACCGACGCCGGTTACGGAATCCGACGCCATTCTGAAACAGCGCCGGGCTGCCAATCAAAAGTCCACTCTGGTCTACGGGATGCTGGCGAATTTCGACTATCCGCCGAACCGCGACGCGTATGACCGCCTAATCCGGCATTGGTTGCCGACGCTACGACCAAGCGCAGATCGCATCGTAGTAGCGGGATTTGGCTCAGAAAAGCTTCCGAACGCCGACGGCGCCGCCGTCATCGGAGCGCTCGCCGACGTCGCGGAGTTCTACGAGCAGGTCGACGTTGTCCTGGCACCCATCTACCTCGGCGGCGGGATGAAAGTCAAAGTGGTCGAAGCAATGATGTACGGCAGACCCGTCATAGCGTCCGAGCACGCCCGCAGCGGCCTGCCGGAGGCTGTCGCCGGTGCGTGTGTGAAATGGGAGCAGATACAAGGAGGTTCGGTCCGCGAGTACCTCGACCCGCGCAGCGATTCCCGGGTAGCGGATGATCTGTCACGGTTTACGCTCGACAGCTTCACCTCGATTTTCAGCAGCCTATGGCGCGAACGGATGGTAGGCCGGTGACCGAGTCTGGAACACCTCGCACGGATGCAGCGGGCCCGAGCGCCTCGATAGTCGTCGTGATGTTCAACTCTGTTGCGACGCTGGCTGAATGCCTGGCATCGATCCCCGCAGACTGCGAGGTGATTCTTGTCGATCAGGAGTCGTCGGACTCTTCGGTGCCGACTGCGCTCGAGCTTCGACCCGACGCAAAGCTGATACGCGCCGGCGCGAACCGCGGCTTCGGCGCAGGATGCAACTTGGGCGCGGCGAACGCGACGTCGGAGGTCTTGATCTTCCTGAATCCGGACGCTGCGTTCCAGTCACCCCAAGCGGTACAACTGATGTCCGAGTGCGTCATTGCCAACGACGCCATGGTTGGACCCCGCATCCTCGATTCCCTCGGCAATGACCAGACCCGCGCACGGCAGTGGTCGCGGCCGTTAACCGATGTAGCAGAAGTGTTCTTCCCGACCGCCCTTACCGTCGGGCCGCTTCGGCGCGATGTGCCACAGACCGATGCGGTGTATGTGGACGGCGGTGAGGTCGCGTATGTCCAGGGGTCGTGCATGGCGCTGAGCGCCAAGAGCTTTCACCGTGTAGGTGGGTTCGATGAGCGCTTCTACCTCTACCAGGAGGAGGAAGTCCTCGCTCGCAAGCTGCGGGCAATCGGGGTGAGAGTGCTGCTCGAGCCGCGCGCAGCGATCACCCACGTCGGCGGCTGGTCGACCGCACAGTTTCCAGATTTCTCAGCCGGTCAGTATTACCGGTCTGTGGCACTGTCCTATGTCTTGTTCCGCAGGAAACTGGTTTCGGTACCAACGATCTCGGCGCTGTGGATAGTGCTGCAGCTGATGGCGCTGTTGACGCCGCTGCGCAAAGCCATCGGCTTACGGGCGGAGAAAGACCGCACGTGGTACCGCGCCGCGGCCGCCGGTTTGGTCAATGGAATGCTCCGGCGAATGGCGATGCCGCCGGCACGTGACCAGCCAGGGCCACCTCCCCCGGACCTCAGCATCCTGGCTGAATGATCGTTCGCAAGTAGCCCGCCGTTTGGTAGAAGTACTCGTATACCCAACGTGCGCGGGAGATTTCGGTGGGATTCGGCTCCATCAAGATCTCACCGTCGAAGCACTTGCTCACGATGTAGCGCGCCCGCGATATATGCGATCGCGCCGTTACCACAATGATCTTGTGCCAGCGGCGCTCCTGGGCAAGCCGGCGGACTTCCCGCGCTTCACCCAGCGTCGTCAGCGGATCAGCCGTGAAGCACACTATGGAGATGGACTTGTCGAGACGGCCGTCGCAAACATCAGTTATCGATGGGTCGTTGTCCGGGTTATAGACCGATAGCACCGCCACCGGAGCCCAGCCACGTTCGGCCAAGGTGATGCCGTAATCGAATCGGTCTGCACCGTAGCCTCCGAGCACGACTACAGCATCTGCCCGCTCCAACTGGTCTGTCCTCGGGTACACATACACAGGCAACCCGCCGATCACCACCATGATCATCAGAAGTCCGATTGCAGCGGTGTACCGACGCGTCAGCCGCCATCTCGGTCGCCGAACCAACCCTCGCCGTCGTCCGCGCATCGCCCTGCCACGCAGGCTAACGAGCGACGTACTTCCGAACTTTCGCACCCAACACTGCAAACTCACCATGAGCGAGATGGCGAAAACCACGACGGAGCCGACGCGTATTCTGCGGCAACCAGGACTTTGCGCGCACGTACGGTTGCATGGTCCACTCCCGCAACTCTGCCGGCGCAGTCAGCTCGAATATCGCTGTGCGGTCATCGAGGGTCTCCCGGTATCGCCAACCCGGTTCCGCTTTCAGGAAGTCCACCAGATTCGCACCGGTCCACAAATCGATGTCGTCGATGAGTAGAAGACCGCCGACGCGCAGCCGCGGTGCCGTGTAGGCCCAGTCGATTTCAGGAATGGGGAACCCATGACCGCCGTCGATGAGGATCAAATCCAGCGGACCGTCCAAGCTCGGCAGGACGTCCTGGCTGAATCCGATGTGAAACCGCAGCCCGGAGGTATCTATATCGCGCTCGGCGGCTTCTTCCAGAATCGCATCCCGCTCACTCTCACTCGGCGTGACTACTTCATGTGCCGCACCGCGCTCGGCGAAGATCAGTGTGGACAGGCCAGCACCGGTTTCCAGCGTTTGAAAACCTGGGTAAACGTTCGATCGCAGGAACTCGGCCACTGCAGGGAGAACATGCGCTGCATGGCCGCCGTGCAAGACAACCGGCTGCTCACCCGGTAGGCGCGGCTTGCTCATTCCCTTGAGAATGTCCATAGCGTCAATTTAGCTGAACACCGACCGCTGCGGGCTGGTCCGAAGGAACTTCAGGTCCTCATTTCGGTCGATCTTTTACCCGCCGGGCCGGCGAACCGGCCACTATCGCGAACGGGCCAACGGAACTGGTGACGACAGACCCCGCGGCAACGATCGCACCTTCACCAATCTCCACACCGGCAAGAATTGTCGATCCGGCGCCGATCCAAGCTCCGTCCCCGACCCGGACCCGGTCTGGTATCTCGCCCTGATCGATGATCGGGGCATCCCGACGCGCGAAATTGTGGTTCTCAGAAAAGATTCTGACTCCGGGGCCGAGTAGGACGTCCGCGCCTATCTCTACGCCGCCACCACCGTGGATGAAGTTGTCGGCGCCGATTGCCGCGCGCGCCCCGACGCTCACGCCTCGTCCCAATCGCCGGATGGTGCCCGAGCCGCGAATAACAGCATTCACATCGATAGTCACGGCATCGTGCAGAGTGACGCCCTCCTCGGCCATGGCGTCGATGAGTACGCCGCGGCCAATCGAAACTCCGCGTCCCACCGTCAGCCCCGAACGGTTGAGTATGACGACATTGCGATCGACGAAGGCGTGTGGGAAGCCACGGGCCACACCACGCATACGCGCTGTCAACTTCCTTGCGAAGAAGCGCATTACATCCCTGTCGCTGACGCGATCGTCGATGCCCGAGGCCAATCCGCGACTGCGGGTATATCGCGCATTGATACTGCGTCGAAGGCTGGTGAGCAACCACCTAGTCACCTCAGCGGGCTCCCTTCTCGATGGCGTCGCGGATGTTCTGCACCACTTCGTCCCACGTCAATCGGCTGGCGCTCGGCGTTGCTGCGCTACCGAGCCCGCCGCGGATCGCGGCGGCCATCTCGTCGACCGACATGGGATCGAAGTAGGCGGTGGCGATAGCCAGCTCCCTGAATACTGGGATGTCACTGGCGATTACCTGAGCGCCGAACATGTTTGCCTCGATCAGCGGTAGGCCATAGCCTTCGCCCAGCGAAGGGGAAACGAACAGGCCACAATTTTCGTAGAGCCAGCGGAGCTCGTCGTCAGTCACGTGTCCCAGGAAATGTATACGCGCCTGCATTTCATCTGGAACCTCAGCTGGCGCATAGACCCCGTCTTTCCGGCCGACGATGACCAGATGGCGTTCAGGGTCATCGTGGGCGATGCTGATGAAGGCCTCGATCAGGCGCGCCAGGTTCTTTCGCACATTGAGCCGTCCGACGGCAAGGACGAATCGCTGGGCGTCGGGCAAGCCTGCCGGGCGTTGCGGCTGCGCTTCGACCAAGTCGTCAGGAACACTCAAGCCCACCGTCGCGAGTCGACTCCTGAGTTCAGGCCACATCGCGCCAATACGCACCGTCTCTGCATCGGATGTCGTCAGTACGGTGGTAGCCCTTCGAAGCGAGGGACGAATCGCACCGAGATACAACAACTCTGGTCGGGTGAACCACTCCGGATTTGAAACGAAGAGAGCATCGTGCAGCAGGGTGACACGGGCCGTCGTTGAGAGCGGCGGACAGAAGTTCTGAGTGAGCACGGCGTCGTATCGATTGGAGCGAGCCATGATCGTGGCCACAGCGGCAGCGTGGTACTTGGCGCAAGCCGGGTAGGAATCGAGGTCGATATCGAGGTGCGTGCGCCGCAAATCGTCCGCGACGTCCGAGACCTGGCACTTCGGAACGCGCAATGTGAGGGCATCGCCAGGGAAGGCACGCGACCAGCCGGCGACCAACGCCCGCAGTACGTTGCGGCCTGATGGCGGGCCGTCCACCCACCAGTAGCCGTCGAACAGAATCCTCACGATCGGCTTGTTCGACGGAAGACGGTGCGACGCAGCGAGACACGGCGACAACGGCTCTGATGCTTGCTCAGAGCACGAGGACTCGATATCCGATCTCGTTGGGCCGCCCGGTGCGATAGCAGCTGGCCCTCCCGGCTCACAGTCTCCGCCACGCATCACCCCTAACCGCGATCTTCGCGTCCGGAAGACGAGCAAGTGATTCTCGAATGTTCCTGTCCCGCAGTAGTTGCTAGGGACTGCCCAGGATCTCCGCACCGGGTTCACGGCACTTTCCTGGTGCAGACTAGCGCAGCACGTCGCCGGACCGTCGCGAATGACCGGAACCGCTGGGCCGGACTCGAAGACCACACTTCAAATCCGTTGGCATTGGAGCAAAATTCGCGGAATCAGGTGACACCTTCGCTACGATGGCGACGTCGCTCCGCAGACCGTCAATATCGCGAACTGAGGAGCTCTTGCTTCGAATCGCGTACGAATGACGCCAGTAAGGTGACCCATCGATGAGCCCAGAAGTATCTCGCAGGTCGGCGATACAGGCCGGCATGGCAGCTGCAGGTTTTGGAGCGGGTATGGCACTGGCAGGCTGTTCGACGGACGATCAGGGCAGCGGGGCGAGCGAAGACGGGGCCACCAACGTGGCGCGCGCTCCTCAGCGGAATCCGCTGAAAGGCACGGTTCTCTTTCACGATACGTTCGACACCGGATTCAACGGGTGGCGCGACCACTACGACAGCTACTCGCCATGCACTGCACTTTCACTGACGTCGTATCCGGTGTTCTCCGGCAGCCACGCACTGATGATCGGGTGCTCAGCGCCACCTGACGCCGAGTACACCAACGGCTGGTCGGGCTCCAACAATCCTGCCGCGATCAAGAACCTCAGTCGCTACTACGATGGCAATCTGGTCACTTTCTCTTGCTATGTGGCGCACGGGACGGACGCCTCGACGGCTTCACTCGGCGGCTACATGCTGATGATCGACACGCAGTCCTGGGACGACAAGAAGCGTTCAATGTTCCAGCTCACCGTGCAGCGCAACTCCAGTTCCGGAAACCGGGCATTGTTCATCGCCGACGAGCACGGAAAGCCGGCGCAGATACCCGGTTCGGGCGCCGCGAATTTCGCCGGCGACAATCAGAACAAGTTCAACTTTGATTGGATGAGCCTCACCATCGACCTTGGCGCAAACGACGGTTCCGGTGGCTACCATTCCTGCCAAATCAACAACAAGGTGTTCGATCTGACCAAGTTGCATGGCGGAACAGCCTCGTTCGCCCCGCAGGCGGGGTCCCCAATGGAATCCTTCGCCGGCGGTCTGAATTTTTGTGTGGTTCTCTGGCCCGGCCCACCCGGCTCTGGAGAATCGTTCCTGGTGATCGACCAGGCCGTCGCCACCGTCAACGAGGTTCTTTCCTGATGCTGCGCTACTCGAAGACTCAGATTCTCGTCTCGTCTTCACCCGTCGACGGCGAACACAACAAGGGGCTTGGCCCACTTCGTGCCGCATCGGCGAAGGGACCGATCAGCCTCGCGCAGCCGGCGTATCCGATGGACTTCGGATGGGCAGAAACTGTCACGTGGGTCCTTGGGGTGGAGTCAGTGACCGGAGCGCCCGCCGAGTGGTCGCTGGGCGTCAAATTCCAATACTGCCTGGACAATATGGACGGCTACCAATACACGAAAAACCGGTGGTACGACGTTGCCGACGAGAACATCCCGGCCGATATCGCCGAGGGAGTCGGGTGGCACGGCCCGAATCTGCCGCCACCGACCGTTGCGAACAACACGTCCGTTCTGCCGGTCACGGTAAAGCGCACCATTCGTAACCATCCACGACGAGTGCGGGTGCTGTTCGACCCTCAGTTCACCGGCGGGACGGACCCCGGATTGCTCATCAACCTGCATGTCATCCCGCGTAGTTAGCGCCCCAAGAGCTAGGGCGCGGTCCCCGGAACGGGAAACACCGGCTGGCCGTCCTCCACCGCCCATACGGTTTTGAAGTCGAAGAAGTCGCCCAACGGAGCGCGAGTCGGGAAAAGCCTCCAATAACCGAAGACTCCTGGCGGGATCGCAGCAGACAGATTCTTCGTCACGTCGAGGCCGGGACCTTTGATCGTCGCCGTCGTACCATTCGTACTCAGCTCGAATTGGTAATCGCGATCCGGTTCCAACGGGAGATTGTACTTATCTGTTGCCACCGTCTGATCAACGCCGTTGGCGGCCCGTATCTTCAGTGCCCAGAAGCTTCGGCTGGATACGAAGCCGACCACGTTCGCAGACAGGTCGTCTGCAGCGGAAATCCCCATCGAAAACATGGTCAGCCCGCCAAGCCCGGTCACGCGGAACCTCCCCACGCCGCCAACAGTCTTCAGCGCTCCACGAAATTCCCTGATCGCGTGGACATCGTCCTTGCCGGCATAGCCGAAATAGTTGTCTTTGATGAAGCCATCCGCAGCCGGTGGCAACGGGTAGCCGTTGGAGGGGGCGCTTCTCATGTCCCAGCCCTCGCCCAATCCGAGTGGCGTGTCAGGGCGGTCAAAATTGTCGATGAAGGACGCGAACGTCGGCGATGAAGGCTCGTCCGGAGCCTGAGCCGCAGCGCTTTGCGTTGGCACTGCCGACGGCACATAGTGCGACTCCGCAGGGGGTGGTTGACGCGTGCATGCCGTTAGCCCAGCGACCAAAATTACTGCGCCCCAACGGCTTTTCATCGGCAAATCTCCACGATTCATCTGCAGCGGTCAGTCATCCCGATGCGACTCAGTCACTATCGCCGCCGTAGTAGCTGTACGAGTAGCTGTATGCACCGACGCGGGCGGGGAGCATGGTGAAGACCGCCCCGAGAAGATTCGCATCGACATCGGTGAGAGCGCCCACCGCGTCTTTGAGCTGCTGCCGCTTCGTCTGACCAAATCGCGCCATGATGATTGCACCGTCAGAATTCGCCGCCAAGATCGCTGCATCGGTCACGGCCAGCAACGGTGACGAATCCACAATCACGTAGTCGAACAGTGACGCCAACTCAGCGAGGACCTTTTGCGATACCTGCGATCCGAGCAACTCGCTGGGGTTCGGCGGCTTCACCCCGGCGGTCAATACGCTGAGCCCGGCGAACTTTGTCTCCTGAACAGCTTCGGTAAGCGGTACCGCACCGCTGAGTACCGTGCTAAGTCCAACTGTGCCAACTAGATCCAGATACTTGTGAATCATCGGCCGACGCATGTCGCCATCGACGAGGACTACGTTGTGATCGGCCTCTGCCAATGCGAGCGCGATGTTGATAGCAGTTGTGGACTTGCCCTCTTCAGGAACTGAACTGGTAACGACGATGACCCGGGGAGGGCTGTCGACAGCCAAGAAGTTCAAGTTGGTGCGGAGCTTCCGGAAGGCCTCAGCGATTCCAGAGTTGCTGTCCCGGAACGATATTGCTGCCGTCTTACGCCGTTCCTTGTCCAACGGGATATCGCCGACGACGCCAACACCGGTGATGTCTTCGAGGACCTTGTGGTCTTTGACGGTGTTGTCCAGTAGTTCACGCAAGAACGCCAGACCGATGCCGCCAAGGACGCCGATGATCAGACTGAGTGAGAGATTCCGAGTCGTATTGGGGATGACAGGAGCGGTCGGTGTCGACGCATGCTGCTCGACCACAATGCGCGCATCCGGCACCGTCCCGCCGACCGGCGTCTCCAATTCCCTGACCATATTGACGAATTCATCGGATAGCGCGTTCGCGATGGCGCTCGCCTGGCCGGGGGACTTGTCCAGCACAGCGACATCGATCAGAACGGTGTCGGGTTTAGCAGTCGCTGTGACGGCCGCTTGGAGCGCTTCTGGCGGAACGTTCATACCAAGTTTCTTGACGGTGCGCTCCGCCAGGGTCTTGCCCATGAGCAACTGTGTGTACGAAAGTACTCGCTCCTGCGACAATCTGTTGCCCTGGTAGATGTCCGTAAGCGAGTTGCCGGCAGCAGTCGACACGAACAGCCGCGTCGATGCGCGGTACAGCGGCGTGGTGGTCACCGTGACTATCAGTGCTCCGAGCACCACGACAACGATGGTGAGGCACACCGTAATCCAGCGTGCCCTGATGAGCTTGAGAAAGTCCTGAAGCTTCAACGTCAGCCCCTCCATGCTCGTGTGCCTCTGTTGCGATTCTCGATCACCGGAGTCTGAGGCAGCGTACCGTTTATTTATTCACGCCACCGAAAAAATGGGGCAAACTGACCAACCGAGACCAGCGCAGCAGCCAGCAACGTGACGGGCCCACGTTGACCTCTTCGGGCGAGGATCGAACTGCTTTGCCGACAGAACCTGGGGTGCCACATGGAGTGCCGTACCGAAGTCGACAGCAGCATGTGGCTCCTGGGCCATCGCCCCCAGTTGGACGGAGTCCGGGCCATGGCCGTCCTCCTGGTGCTCATTGCACACACGGACATTTACGCCCCGCTGGGCAAAGGTGGCACCGTCGGGGTCTCGGTGTTCTTCACCCTGTCAGGATTCCTCATCACGACTTTGTTACTGGAAGAACGACAAATATTCGGCCGACTAGATGTCCCCGGGTTCTACCGGCGGCGGTTCCTCCGACTGGTGCCGGCGATGATCACCTGTGTCGTATTGGCATGTTTGGTTCTCCTCGTCCACGGTTACGTCTTTCCCGACTTGAAGCTCGTGCTCGGAACCCTGACGTACACGTCGAACTGGCTGATGATGAGTGGGGTGCCTCGCCCCACCGCATTGGGACACACCTGGTCGCTTGCGGTTGAGGAGCAGTTCTACCTGATCTGGCCGCTGGTCATAATCCTCACCGCACGGGTTTCGAAACGGCGCATGATCACGGCGTTGAGCGTGGTGTGCGTGGCAGTCCTGGCGTGGCGAGTGTTCCTGTATGTCAGCGGGGCCGGCTACCTGCGCATCTACTTCGGCCTCGACACCCGGGCCGACAGCCTGATGTACGGCGCCATCGTCGCCTTCATGTTGCACAGGTCTCGCGTCAGGCCAGGGACTTCCCAGTGGCTGGTCTGGATCGGTTTGGCGTTGACCGGACTGGGCTGCCTGCTCTCCGCCCGGGAGCCGCACAACATGCAGCTGATCGCCATGCCCAGCGTCGTTGGCATCGGCGTCGCCATCGTCATCTATGCCATCTGCCAGAACCGTGGGTTCGCGCCATTCGACTGGCGTTGGGTCCAATGGATCGGCAAGCGGTCCTATGGCATTTACCTCTATCAAGCACCCGTCAACGTATTCCTGCTGCTGACGGTGACACGTGCCAAATGGATCGAATTGTTCGTCGTCGCAGGGACTTTCGTCATTGCCGCCTTGTCGTATCGCTACATCGAGCAGCCGTTCCTGCGGATCAAGAACCGCGACGGACGCTCGCAGCGTGGGCTGGACAAGTCATTGCGCTCTGCTGTTGCCGACTCCGCGCCTCGTCCCGCGCCCGACCGACTCTAGTGGCATTAACCGGTGACCAAGTTGGCCGAACCCAGTGACGCTGATCGGCTCGACTAGTACGGCACACAAGCGGTTCGACACAGCCGGGACCCCGCAGACGCTTTCCGTCACGTGACATTCACGCCACGCGGGCCGCGGCGTTGCGACACCCACTTCGGAGGACCCCAGTTCAGGTGGGATCTCAGATTCCGCAGATCGAATGGCTGCTACATCGCCAGGCGCTTGGAACGCATCTGGCCCGGAACCGGGATATTCAGCGTCCCTGCCCGGCCGGCAATCGGGTGCACCTCGGCATGCACCGATACTCCACGCGCCTCCATCACCGTGCGCATCGCGCCGTCGTAGCTGCGACTGACCTGCGACCAGGAGTAATGCTGCGCGGCGCGCATCATGCCCGCCTGCGACGCCGCCTCACGCTCGCTGCGATTGTCCATCGACCGCAGGATGGACTTCGCGATCAGCTCCGGGTCATCCGACACGAACTCGCCGGCCGAACCGAGAACCTCGCGGTTGTAGTCGGTATCCCTCGCCAGAATCGGTGCTCCCGCGGCCATCGCCTGCACCAGCGCCGGGTTGGTGCCACCGACGCTGTGGCCATGAAAGTAGAGACCCGCATGTTGCCACAACGCAAGAAGCAGCTGATCGTCGTGGACATGCCCCAACCAGGACACCGACGGATGAGCGGACAGACGGCGCGCGGTGTCGTCCAACTCGCCTCCGTACCCCGAGCTGCCGACGATGACCACCGGATAGTGCTCGGCAATTGCCGGCACCGCTTCAAAGAACTGGGCAACCGTGTTCTCGGGCACGAACCGGGTCACCACGAGGACGTAGTTGCGATGACTCAATCCGTCAGGCACCGGCAACTCCGCAGCGATGTCGCCGCCGTACGGAATGAATGTGCCCTCGGCGTCGAAGGTCTCTTTCCAGTACCTAGCAATCCTTCGGGCGTCGAAGACCAGACCATCCGCCCATTTCGCAGTGCATTCGGCCGCTTTTCTATAAACCGACTTGGCCAGCGGACTCCATTTATCGCGTTCCCATTCGAGGCCATCCACATTGACCAATGTCGGAATTCCCCGAGCGCGTAAAATCGGAAGAAAGTAGCCATTTGCACAATTCATGATCAGTGCCACGTCAGGCTTGTGCGCAGCCGCGTCGAGCGCCGCCGTCAACCCATGCGAGAGCGTGCTCAGTTTCTGGGTCTCCATGCCCCAGGTGACTTTGGTCTTGATACGCGTGTCCAGACTGGGGTCGTCAGGCTTGGTGGTACCACGCCGGCCATAAACCGTTACATCCCAACCCATATCAGCAAGATTGGGTGCGATTTTTCGTACGGCCGTCTCAAATCCCCCGTAATAACTGGGGTATCCGCGTGTCCCAATGATTGCGACTGACGACATCGGTCCTCCGATCCAGACCAACTCTTACGTAACGAATTACTGAGTTCTCACGCCGTTCTAGCGGGCCGCCCGAGCACCCGACATGTGACCGATGCTACGACCACCGATCACTCGCAGGAAGTACTTTTGGAAAGTTTTTTGCTAAAACGTCAATTGCGTTTGTGCTAGCCTCGTTAGCCGCTCTATTTAATACCCTGACTAGCAACCTATAGCGCTTTTGCACGGCGATTGTTCAACCCCGCCCCAAGCGCCGGCCACCAAGGGTGTGGATAAATAACTGACGCGTCAAATAACTGCAGGTCAGCGCCGTTTCCGCCGCTCGGCCCCCTGGCGAATCGCCGATCACGCAGCCCCGGTCACGCGCGACTCGGATATAGCCTTCCAGCCCGCCAGCAACATGCCTCCAGAACGCGTCCCCGCACTCCGCCGGGATCCCACAGCGCCGACCTGTCACAGCGGCCCGGCGGCACCCAACGTCCGGGCGACACCCCACCCAGAACCCCGCCCGATCCCAGAGGCCCGCCTGCCGAACAACCCAAAGAAGCAGGTCAGCGCGGGTGCGCAGGCCGCTAGCGCACCGCCGGAGCGGTCAGAAATCTTTCCGCCGACGATCACGTCAATAACGGGCAAAATTTGACACGCCCGGAGATACGATGCCACCAACCCAAGGAGACTGACCGTGGCGTCAATACTGAAGCGGTACCAGCGATACTCGCGGCGGCGCTACCACATCGCCGCGCGGTCGCATCAGCGTCTGGACCTCCAGGGTCTGCGCATGTTCGCGATGCTCACGATCTTCGCGACCCACTTGTTTCATTGGCCCGAAGGCGGATTCGTCACCCTCGACGTCTTCTTCGTGATCTCCGGCTTCCTGATCACCGGAAACCTGCTGCGGTCGGCAGACAAGCACGGCACCGTGCCGTTCCGGGAGTTCTACTGGAATCGGGTGCGGCGCATCATCCCTGCGGCCACGGTTGTACTGCTCCTGACGTATCTGGCCTCAAAGCTACTGTTCAAGGCGTTCAGAGCGCACGAAGTCGGTATCGATGCCTTTTGCGCGTTCATGTTCATGGCGAACTGGCGCTTCGAAACAATAGGCACTGACTACTTCAACGCCGACAGCTCAGTGTCACCGTTGCAGCACTACTGGTCCCTTTCTGTCGAAGAGCAGTTCTATTTCGTATGGCCCGCAGTGATATTCGTCGTCAGCCTGCTTGTGCTCCGCCGGTCATGGACCCACCAACGCAGGATGCAACTGGCCGGCGGCGCGATGGGATTGATCATCGCCGCGTCATTCGCCTGGGCCGTGTACGAATCTGCGGCGTGGCCGGCCCGCGCATACTTCGATACCTTCACTCGCGTCTGGGAACTCGGCGTCGGGGCGCTGCTGGCCACGTCCGTCGGGCTGCTGTCTCGGATACCGACGGTGATCAAGCCGGTGCTGTCCTGGGCGGGCCTGGCCCTCATTGTGGCCAGCATCGCCTTCATCACAGATCCGTCGATGGGGTTTCCGGCACCGTGGGCATTACTGCCGGTGGCCGGGTCAGCGATGGTTGTCGCAGCGGGAGTCGGCGGCGAGCCCAAATACCAACCTTTCCTACGTAACCCGGTCAGCACCTACCTGGGCGACATTTCCTACTCGTTGTACCTGATCCACTGGCCGGTCATCATTCTCCTCGGCACCATCATGGTGTACCCGACCAAGGCCTACTACGCCACCGCGATCGCACTCACTCTAGGGTTATCCATCGCGTCGTACCACTTCATCGAAAACCCCTTCCGGCGAATCGATCTGGCCAAGTTGCGGCAGGCCAAGCGGGCACTCGAACGCGGCCGTATCGTGGTGCGCAAACCGACACAGTTCGCTTCCATAGGCGCGGCGGTCTTGCTGGTCTTGGCTCTGCTTGCTTACATCCAGCGCCCCTACCAACCACCCAACGTCGTCGCAGACATCTCGGTCTCCGCCTCACACGACATTCCCATGGGTCCTGCGGCCTTGCCATTGGCGGCGGAACTCCGCACCGAACTCTTGTCTGCCCTGCGCGCCGCCGACTGGCCTCAGTTCGACCCATCCGTCGAATCAGCCGTGAAAGCGAACGTCGCACCTCCCGACGTTCACAGTTGTGCGGGTTCGAAACCGAGCGGTCCAGACATCTGCACGTGGGGATCGCCGACTGCCCGATTTCGCGCTGTGGTTATCGGTGATTCTGTCGCCTTGGGTTATCTAGGCCCGCTACGGACGATGGCGCTCAATTCCAATGGCTTCTTCCAGGTCCATAGTGAAGCTGCGTACGCGTGTTACTACATCGACCAACTGGTCGAGAACAAAGACCAGAATCTCGTCGACGAATGCGCCCAGAAAAAGTCGGAAGCAGTTGATTACATCAACAGAACGCAGCCGGACATGGTGATCATTTCTCATTCGCCCCTGCCCAAGAAAATAGAGGGCACCGGCATAACACTGACCCCCAAGGAATGGGCTGAAGCGCTGGGCGCTTTCATCGACAAGTTCAAGGCGAACACCAAGAAGATCATGATCATTTCTCCGCCGCCGATAGGAGTGAACATCTCAGAGTGCTACGGACAGGAATCACATCTGCCGGCGGATTGCATGTCCGCCGTTCCTGAAAGTTGGCGCCAGACAGCAGCCGCGGAGCAGCAGTTGGCCGACTCCCTCGGCGGAGTACGGATCGATTCACTGTCCTGGTTCTGTGTTGACGGCCGATACTGCCCCAGCTTCGTGGGCACGACGCTGACCAAGCGCGACGTCGTACACATGACGGTGCCCTATGGCGACAAAATCTGGCCCGTCATGCAGGAGTCGCTGCTCGCGTCCGGCGCGATTCCGACGTGACATGACCGCCGTCAATCGTGCTACTGGGTTCGCCACATGAAACCGGCGACTACGACACGAGCTGTCTGGCGCCTGATCGACGTCATTCTGGTTCCGGTCGCAACCTTGTCTGCGCTGATCATGAGGGCTATCCGGCGCAGAGGACTGCACCGCCTGCCCGCCACCCGCGCGACGTTCCGGCGCGTCGGGGTGTTCCCACTGCTCGATCACTACTACGAGCCGCTGTTCACCCCAACCGCCTTGCGAGTGCCGTTGTCAGCCGAGCGCGACCTTCCGGCGCTCGACATGAATATCGACGAACAGCTCCTCTTACTCGAGAAATTCGACTACGCCGACGAGTTGCTCGCATTCCCGCAGGAGGAACAAGCCGGCTTGGGCTTCTATTTTCAGAACTCAATGTTCAGCTCCGGCGACGCCGAATACTTGTACAACATCATTCGGCTGTTCAAGCCGCGACGAATCATCGAGATCGGCAGCGGCCAATCCACCCGGATCGCTGCCGCAGCGATAGCCGCAAATCTCCGCGAGAACGACGGCAATGCATGCCGGCACGTGTGCGTCGAGCCCTACGAAGCTGATTGGCTGGAGCAACTCGACGTGACGGTCCTCAGGACACCCGTCGAGCAGCTCGATAAATCCATGTTCGACGAACTTGAGTCGAACGATGTGCTCTTCATCGACTCGTCCCACATGATTCGCCCCCAAGGCGACGTCCTGCACGAGTATCTGGAACTGCTACCACGACTCAATTCCGGGGTGCTCGTGCATGTCCACGACATCTTCACCCCGCGGGATTACCCCGCCGAATGGATCATCGACCAGAATCGCTTTTGGAACGAGCAATATCTGCTTGAGGCGTTCCTCAGCTACAACTCCGCGTTCAAGGTGATCGGCGCCCTCAATTTCCTGAAACACCACTATCCTGAACAACTCTCGCGATGCTGCCCGGTCCTCGGCGCGGAGATCACGACTCGCGAACCGGGCTCATTCTGGATGCAGCGGGTGTAGTTCGCGGCTTGCAACTCTCAGACAATCACGCCCGGGTCAGTTCGACGGCCAAGAACGGCGCGAGCGGTGTGGCGCCCATCCAGCCGGGCAGGTGATTCAGATAAAACCGAGCCGCCGGCACCAACGACGCCGCCCGCGCTGAACCCAGACCCGCGAAATTGAAGTAGTCCGCCATGCCGAGCGGACGAGTCTTGCTCGCACCCGCTTCGCGCGCCAGACGCCGAACCTCTCCGAACGACATCAACGGGTGCGGCCCCCATGTGGGGTGCAGACCGAGGTGGGTACGCGCGAATAGCCGGTGAATCCATTCGCTTTTCGAAAAATCATGGGCGGGATCCAACGGAAACCACTTGTGCGGTGCCACGATGATCGCCCGGCCGCCCGGCCGCAGCACCCGCATCATCTCGCTGACGTAGCGCAGGCGATCGGCCGCGCGCCCTGTTGGCGGGTTCGGTTCACCGATGTGTTCGATGACACCGATGGACCACACCAGGTCGAACTTGCCGGACTCGAATGGGAGATCAAGCGCAGATCCAGCCACGACACGGTCGGGATTCGCACCAGCATTGCGCCAGCCCGGAAGATTGCCGGGGAGGTCGACTCCCCAAACGTCAACGGCTGGATACAACTCGGCGATGATCTTTCCGATGGATCCGGTGCCGCAGCCGACATCGAGGGCACTGCGGTCACCGTGCCGCAGTTGCCGGGATAACCAGCGCTCGGCGCGGTCGGCGCCGGAATCAATCTGCTCGGCCAAATATTCGTCGGAAGGTGTGAGCGCGATCGTCGAGGACGGTGGCATCAAATTGAGGTAGCCGCCCTCGAGAGCCGGGTACGTTGCCGAGCACGAAAGACAAATGGCCCCGGATTGACGGGTGTCAAGGCTGCCATGACAATTCGGGCACGCCATTGGATTCACCGGTGTCCGCACCTTGGCCGCCCCGTCGAAGCTCACGGATAAATCATGCCACGCACAAATCTTGCAGAGGCGATTTCGTAGGTAATTGCCGCCGTTCGGCACATGCGAAAAGGGATTTGAACGTCGTCAGGTCACACAAATACCGCGCATCTCCCGGATGACGCTAGGTGCAGTAATTCGGAGCAGGTTTGCCGCTGAATCGATCGCCGAGCCAGGCAAGCTGGGGTTCGACGTCAAGGCCCCCGTGGCCCTTGCCTTGCTGCTGCTGCCACACGATGCTGCCGCCCACCCGACAAGCCCGAACGAGCGCTTCGACGGTCCACACCGGGTCGATGTATTCGTCACGGTCGCCGTAAACCACCGAGAGCGGAGCCGATGATTTCCCCTTCGGGAGCGCCCATCTCAACAGATAACTACGGAGCAGGTCGGCGGCCAGGGGTGTCGCCGCGGCGAGATCCCGTGGGCCGAGCTCGCTGAGAGCTGCGGTGCGTTGTTGCTCCAAACCCGCAGAGCAAGTCGATAGGAGGTCCCAATATTTGACGGCCGCACCGTGCCGGTAGTCGTCGCGATTGAGGTCAGGATGCCGCCGCGCCAATGACTCGATGACCGCCGCGAACAGCCCGCTCTGTTCTCTGGTGAGCGTGCCGGCGAGCGCCTTGTCGACCAACCCGACAACATCGGCCGCGGGCGCCCACGCACCTGCACCGACGAGATTCAATTCAGGAGCATAGATCGCGGCCTCCTCATCGGCGGCCCATGCCGCCCCGCCGCCCTGAGACCCACCGAGAGCAGCCCAAACAGCTGAGACATGCGGGAACGTTTGCCGAAGTGCGCGGACAGAATCGATCACGTTGTAGCCGGCCGTCGGCGAGTCCAGGTAGGGATGCACACCGGGGTTACCCAGTCCCTCATAGTCCGTCAACGCAACGGCGAATCCCAGATCGACCAGCCTGGACACCCAGTAGACGTGGTTTCCGAGCGTGTCGGATCGTGACGGTGCGCACGGTTGGTCGATGCCTGTGGTGCCATGAGCGAATCCGATAACCGGCCAACCCGTGGCCGGCGCTTCGCCCAGCGGCACGAAAACCGAACCGGACACCTGAGTCGGTTGACCTGTATCGCCGTTCGTAGAGCGGTAGACCACCCGCGCTGCGCGCATCCGCTGGCCTGCCTCGGTATTCGAGAACACCGGGATGGTCGTCGCGCTGATCACCGAACCCGGCCCCGTGCCGCTGAGGTCCGCGCCCGCAATCGCTACCACTGCATCACCGGGATCAGCCTTGGCGCTACGAATCGTGGGCATCACCCCGGCCGCTACATCCAAAGCCGAGATGACGACGGCACCGACCGCCAGATATCGCCTAATTCGAATCATCAGACAATGACACTCGGGCGCGCCAGGCGAATCACGAACACGGTAGCCAATTTACCGGAGTCATGATTCCACCACACGAAGAATGAAATAGCCGACACTGGTGCAACAGCCGTCGTCACGCGTCTGTCCCGCGATATCCTCGCACCGAACACCAAATTCTCCACTACACTCGCCTGAGACTAGTCCGAAACGGTGGCGTCATAGTCGAAGGTCCATCGATCCTGCAACAGCCGGATTTCGCGGCGAGCTCTTATTCCGCAAATGCATTAAGGTGGTTCGGTGCGCGAGATGAATCGTCGCAATATGTTTCGGATCACCGGCGCAGGAGTACTGGCAGCCACGGTATCCATCCCGCGCGCGGACGCCAACCCATCGAGTCCGCTGGCGGCGAGCGCGCGAGTAGATCGCCTGCCGAACAACGTCCGGCTACGCGGCGCGAACATAGTTTGCAGTGCGAAGCCGCTTGGCCGGCCATGGACCGATTTCGGGACCAACGTGTGGGCAGCCATGTGGACAGTTTGGGACTGGGATAACTGGATCAGGCCACAGATCGACGACGCCGCGGCGCTTGGCAACTCCGTTCGTCTGTGGGGAAGCACGCAGACCTTCCTCGCCGGCAACATCACAGAGGATGTCTACTACGCGCGGTGGCGGCAATTATTGGACTACTGCGCCAAAAAGGAGCTCTACATGCTCCCCTCGGGCAGTGATCTGCAGAACGACGTCAAACGATCCCTGTCGAGCACCGAGGCCGCAGCACACTATGCGAAGTGGGTCAACATGCTCGCGCAGTATCCGGGCGTGATCGGTGTCGACCTCATGAATGAAGCCTGGGGAATGACGGTTCCTGGCACCAAATCGCAATCCGACTACAACTGGCTACTGACGACGCTCCGGGCCTGTGCCGACGCGGTACATCGACAGGGATTGCCGGTGACCGTCAGCTTCCCCGTCTTCGATTCCAGTGTCTGGTCATGGAATTCGCGTGGCCCGGCACCTGCCGGGCCTATATTCGGCGATCACCCCGTTGAACCGTTCTTCGAGCTGTGCGATTTCCTCGACTTCCACATCTACGCCGACACCACTCCCGCTGACATCGCTAACACGTACACAAACACTTGGGCGCAGGGCAAGCCGATGATGTTCGGAGAGTTCGGAATTGGCGCAGACCAACCCCCAGCCGCGCGAAGTGGTTTCTACGACATGGTCCAGCAGCTTGTCGCCGCACGCCCGGACAACTTGGGGGCGCTCGCCTGGTCGTGCTACGACGTGAACGACACCGACAATCAGTACGGATTGTATTCCGCACCAGCGAAATTGCGCACCGACGTCGCAGGGGCGTTCGCGAGCTTCCCGACCACCAGATAGCGGTCGGGTGGACCGTCAGGTCATACTTCCACCCAATCCATGTCCTTCAGCAGCGGCCACAGCCGCTCCTGCCCACGTTTCGCCCACTTGTTGTCATGAACCGTCTCGGCGGAGATCTCCGGAAATATGTCCGGGGCGATGTCATCGCGCAGGAAGAACGCGTTGAATCCGTTTTGGTGCGCACCGATCAGTCGGTAGCCCTTTTCCCGGCACAACTTCACCATCGCCGCGAGGGAGACGCCGCGGTACTCCTGGTCGTTACCCTTTTCCAGCCATGAATTGAATTGCGGATCGTATCGGATGGTCAGGCTTAGATTTGATGGAATCGCGGCATGCGTTTCAAACACGCACAGTCTCGGCTGGATGACATCGATCGCCTGCCACACCCAATAGTCGTTGCCGTCGATGTCCAGAGAGAAGAAATCCACCTCACCAGTTGCGCCGGCATTGATCAGCAGGTCGTTGACATTTTCCGAGGTGATCCAGGCCTGCGACAGCTCGGGCGGGTGGATATAGCAGTCTCTTTTGCTGGCGAAGAACTTCTCGGCAAGCGCGATATTGGTTTTGTCGCCATCGAAAAGATAGCCCTGGAAACCGTGGTTCAATATCAGATTGGTCGCCATACACTCACTGCCGTTTCCACAACAGATCTCAACGACTTTTCTCGTTTTGAAGCCGATCATCGATAAGACATACAGAGCGATACCGTCTTCTTCGAATTGGGAATAGCAGCGGAAGCCGGCGTCGGCGATGTCTTCATACGGCTTCACGCCGGACAGTGCCGCCAAGGCGTATTGCGTGACCATCTGCCGCTGCATCTGCTGGTACAGCGATTCCCTGTCCAGGAACCTGTCGACCTCCCTCCTGGCCGCGTAGTAGGGACGACGCAGTACGGATTTCATGAATGATTTCACGGCTCAGTCCTTTTCGATGGGTCGTCGTCCACGAAAGTCATTTCCCTTCTGAGACACGGGATTCGATCCTCGAGTTGGGCTTCGTGACTGCTCGGCGAGAGGGCATCAGCGGGAATCGATCCTTCACCGCCAAAAATGGGCCCTCAATGAAACGCCAAGACAAGAGTGCGGCAGCAAACGCGAGGGGAACGCCAATAATCCCTACCACTACGGGGTCCACGATCCCGTAGTGCTGAGTGATGATCCTGAAGATCGGATAGTGCCATAGATAGAGTCCATAACAGATTCCCCCGAGGAAAACCAACAGAGGCGACCTGAATATACGGTGGGGAATCGTCTGCTCTGGTAGCACCAGTGCCCCAATAAGGCATGCCGACGCCAATGTGAACAACAGCGAAACGCCCGCATACATTGCCCGGTCTTGAATATCAGTCGCAAATCCTCCAACAACCAGCACCGCGAGACATGGGAGCGCCAAGTGCTTGGCGATGCGTTGAAGGGCAGCGCTCTCACGTATCTCTGGGATGGCCAACGCAACACCTAGTGCGCACCCGATCAAGAGCGCGTCACCGCGCATATCGGTCCCCTTGTACAGGCGCTCGATGGATGCTCCGTGGAACGTCAGCCAACTCCGCCAGCTTGCGAAGCCCAGGGCGAGGACAACCAGTACTGCGATCAGTCGTACGCGAAGTCCGATGAATTTCAGAAGGAGTGTCAGCAATACGGGCCACAGCAGGTAAAACTGCTCTTCCACCGCAAGCGACCAGGTGTGGCCGAGGCATCCGGTAGGCGGAAGCAGGATTGCTCTGACCCAGTTGGATATGTACGTACCCGCTGCTGCTGCCTCTTTCAGATGCCAACGGAAGTTGGGGAGAATGAAAAACGCGACGACGAGATAGGTAAAAATCATTGCATAGTTGGCGGGAAACAGCCGGAGCACTCGGCGACGGTAGAAGGTGTGGAAACCGACCCTTCCCGTCTTGGTCCATCGTTTCAGCAACAACGAAGTGATCAGGTACGCGCTCATCACGAAGAACATGTCCATGTACAGGAATGCTCCTGGGCACCAGGCGAAACTCAAGTGCGTGGCGATCACGCACAGCGTCGCGGCACCGCGTAAACCGTCGAGTCCCGGGTTGTAGCCAAGCGGGTAACGACTTGGATCGTGACGAAACCATTCGCTTAGTCGTCGCCTTGGTCGGGCCGAGGACTCGTCGCCCCGACCATTCCGACTTTGGTGGCGTCCGCGGACAATTGGCCGCAAACCAACGCTAGGGAGCACCCACCACCGCCCGCGGCGGACACAGCTCCCGGTCCAGCAGATCAAGCAGATACCAGCCGTATCCGGACTTCACCTGACACTCGGCCCGCTCTCGGAGCTCGTCGTCGCTGAGGAAACCCTGTCGCCACGCAACCTCTTCTGGCACACCGATTTTCAGTCCGCTGCGGCGCTCCATGGTGCGGACGAAGTCTGCCGCGTCAGTCATGCTGTCGACGGTGCCGGTGTCGAGCCACACCGTGCCTCGCGGCAGCACCTGCACATGGAGTTCGCCTCGGTCGAGATACGCCCGGTTCACATCGGTGATCTCGTACTCGCCGCGCGCGCTCGGCTTCAACTGCCGCGCTATCTCGACCACATCGTTGTCGTAGAAATACAAGCCAGGGACGGCGTAGTCGCTCTTGGCAATCTTGGGCTTCTCTTCCAGAGATACCGCAATGCCCTGATCATCAAATTCGATGACCCCATACTGACTGGGCTCAGCAACCCGGTACGCGAATATCGCCCCGCCGTCGATATCAGTGAAGTTCTGGAGCTGAGTTCCCAATCCAGGCCCGTATAAAAGATTGTCGCCCAATATCAAGGCAACTTTGCCGGATCCGATGAAGTCAGCGCCAATGCCGAATGCCTGTGCGAGACCATCCGGCGATGGCTGCCGCGCGTACGTGATCGACACGCCAAATCGAGAGCCATCCCCGAGCAGACGCTCGAAACTCGGAGCGTCAAAGGGAGTCGTGATGACCAGGATGTCGCGCACGCGTGCCAACAGCAGCGTCGACAGCGGGTAATAGACCATCGGCTTGTCGTAAACCGGAATCAACTGCTTGGACACGCCCAGGGTGATCGGGTGGAGCCTGGTGCCCGACCCGCCCGCTAGGATGATGCCCTTCACGGGCATATCGTGGCACGCCAGGATCGCGCACACAGGATTATTGACGTTTGCGTTAAGGCTCTTTTGGGAGGTCGACCTGCGCATCCTCTTCGTCTGCACCGGCAACATCTGCAGATCGCCCACCGCAGAACGACTTTCAGCGGGAATCGCCGCACAGACCGGGATTCCCGACTTCACCGCGTCCAGCGCGGGAATCCACGCCGTGATCGGCCATCCAGTGCATCGATTGGCCGCCGATGTACTGATCCGCCTCGGTGGCGACCCCAACGACTTCGCCGCACGACAGCTGACTCCGCGCATCGCCTCAGACGCCGACCTCGTCCTCACCATGACGGCGCTGCAACGCAATGTCGTCCTGGAGATGGCGCCTCGCCAGCTCCGTAAGACGTTCACGCTCGGCGAAGCGGCCCTGCTGGCCTCTACCTACAGCCCGCGTGCGGTGGCCGACTTGGCCGCGCTGCGTCCGTACTTGGCCGACCACGAAGCAGTGGAAATCGCTGACCCCATCGGGCTGGACCCCAACGTCTTCGAGGCGGTGGGTCAACAGATCGCGGCGCTACTGCCGCCCGTCCTCACCCTGCGCCCCTAGGTCGGTCAGGCCCAGCGGGTCGCTTCGACCTCGGCCGGCAGCGGCGCGTGCAGCGGCACGTCCAGCCCGTCGTAGATGCCCGGCTTCTGGGTGGCGAGCCACTCGATCGCGCCGAGCAGCCGGTTGGCCGCCGTGGTGTTGCCGCCGTCGGCCCGGGTACCGCCAGGAACGTCGGCGCGCACCACGATGGTCAGCTGCGGATCGCCGTCGACGATCACCCGGTGGTCGCCCACGCCCTCGTCGGGCTGCGGCCAGTCCGGCGCGCACGACGGGTCGATGCGGGTGATGTGTTCGATGATCACGCGCTGCACACCCTGCGACCACCCGATGACCTCCAGCCGGAAGGCGCCCTGGGTGCCGGCTTCGAATCGGCCCATGACGTTCTCGACGGCGTCGGTCAGCGGCAGCCGCTCACAGGTCTCGGTGATGTCGTCGATCTCGATGCCGAGCCCGCGGCCGATGAGCCGGACGTTGCCGCCCCACACCATGGTCGGAATGGTCGGGATCAGCATCAGCGGCGTCTCATCCATCGAGCCACCGAAACCGCAGCGCACCCGCACCGCTTCGGGCTGGTTGTAGGTCGAGTAGTCGAAGATCTCCTGGCACCTGATGGTCTTGATCCGGGTGCACAAGCCGGCTGCCGTCACGGCGAGCGCGTCGTTGCCCCACCCGGGATCGACCCCCGACACCAGCAATGAGGCGTTGCCCGCCTCAGCGGCGTCAGAGAGTCGCTCAACCCACTCGGCCGGCGCCGAGGCCGGGTCATATAGGGAGTACAGCGACGGCGTCACGACATGCTTACCCGCCCGCAGACAGCGCACGATCTCGGCGATGGCCTCCTCCGGGCGGATATCTCCGGAAGACATATAGGCCACCGCGTCGCAGTCAGCCAGGGCCGCGTCGATGTCGGTGGTGGCGACCTTGCCGGTCAGGGTGTCCAGGTTGGCGAACGTCGCCGCGTCGCGACCGGCCTTGTCCGCACTCGAGGTGATGACCGACGCCAGCTCGAGCCCAGGGAACGCCGCCGCCGATCGGATCGCCGTGGCCCCCATGTTGCCTGTACCCCACACCGCTACCCGACGCATACCTCACATAACCACGGCATGGTGACCCGCCTCACAGCGACCCCCCAGGATTGCCGTCAGACCGCGCCGATCCGGGGCTGCGATCACAGTGGGCGCAAGCCTTCGCATGCACCGCGAAGACGCCACAACACGGCCCCCATTGACCCCAACTGACACGCCCTCCTCAGTTCTGGAAGTTTCCGGTGGCGGACATCACATTCGAACTAAACCGCAGGTCAGTGGCCATAAACCGGCCACCAAACCACCCCGTTCAACCACTGGGTTGGTTAGCTGCGAAAAATTTGCTCTTGACTGCTTTGCGATGAAGTTACCCGGCGGTATAGTTAGCCCCAGTTACTGGTGGGTAACTTAGCCCTGAGTACCCAACCCCTACAGTCCATCTCATCGAGGAGAAATCGTGGGCCACTACAAGAGCAACGTCCGTGACCAGGTGTTCAACCTGTTCGAGGTCTTCGGCGTAGACAAGGCGATGGGTGAAGGCAAGTTCGCCGACCTGGACGCCGACACCGCCGGGGAAATGCTCAACGAGATCGCGCGCCTGGCCGAGGGCCCGATCGCCGATTCGTTCGCCGACGGCGACCGCAACCCGCCGGTCTTCGACCCCGCGACCCACACCGTCACCCTGCCCGCGCCCTTCAAGAAGTCGATGCGCGCACTGCTCGACGGCGGCTGGGACAAGGTCGGTCTGAAGGAAGAGCTCGGCGGCATGCCGATGCCCCGCGCACTGCAGTGGGCGCTCATCGAGCACGTCCTCGGCGCCAACCCGGCCGCCTACATGTACGCCATGGGCTCGGGCATGTGCGAAATCTTCTACAACAACGGCACCGACGAGCAGAAGAAGTGGGCCGTCCTCGCTGCCGAGCGCGGCTGGGGCGCCACCATGGTGCTGACCGAGCCCGACGCCGGCTCTGACGTTGGCGCCGGCCGTACCAAGGCTGTCCAGCAGGCCGACGGCACCTGGCACATCGACGGTGTGAAGCGATTCATCACCTCGGCCGACTCGGACGACCTGTTCGAAAACATCATGCACCTGGTGCTGGCCCGCCCCGAGGGCGCCGGACCGGGCACCAAGGGTCTGTCGCTGTTCTTCGTGCCGAAGTTCCACTTCGACCCCGAGACCGGTGAGCCCGGCGAGCGTAACGGTGCCTTCGTCACCAACGTCGAGCACAAGATGGGCCTGAAGGTTTCGGCCACCTGTGAGCTGACGCTCGGCCAGCACGGCACCCCCGCCGTCGGTTGGCTCGTCGGCGAGGTGCACAACGGCATTGCGCAGATGTTCGACGTCATCGAGCAGGCCCGCATGATGGTCGGCACCAAGGCCATCGCGACCCTGTCGACCGGCTACCTGAACGCTCTCGAGTACGCCAAGACCCGCATCCAGGGCGCCGACCTGACCCAGATGATGGACAAGACGGCCCCGCGCGTCTCGATCATGCACCACCCGGACGTTCGCCGGGCGCTGCTGACCCAGAAGGCCTACGCCGAGGGCCTGCGCGCCGTGTACCTGTACACCGCGTCGTTCCAGGACCCCGAGGTCGCCAAGGCCGTCCACGGTGTGGACGCCGAGCTGGCCTTCAAGGTCAACGACCTGATGCTCCCGATCGTCAAGGGCGTTGGTTCGGAGCGGGCGTACGAGAAGCTGACCGAGTCGCTGCAGACCTTCGGTGGTTCCGGCTTCCTGCAGGACTACCCGGTCGAGCAGTACATCCGTGACGCCAAGATCGACTCGCTGTACGAAGGCACCACCGCCATCCAGGCGCAGGACTTCTTCTTCCGCAAGATCATCCGCGACAAGGGCCAGGCCCTGGCATTCGTCGCCGGCGAGATCGAGTCGCTGATCAAGAACCAGGACGGCAACGGCCGCCTGAAGGCCGAGCGCGAGCTGCTGGCCACCGCCTTGGGCGACGTCCAGGGCATGGCCGCCACCCTGACCGGCTACCTGATGGCCGCTCAGGAAGACCCGAAGGCCATCTACAAGGTTGGTCTGGGCTCGGTCCGCTTCCTGCTCTCGGTCGGCGACCTGGTCATCGGCTGGCTGCTGCTCAAGCAGGCTGCTGTCGCCATCAAGGCGCTGGACAACGGCGCCACCGGCGAGGACCGCGCGTTCTACGAGGGCAAGATCGCGTCCGCATCGTTCTTCGCCAAGAACATGCTGCCGCTGCTCACCAGCGTCCGCACCGTCGTCGAGTCCATCGACAACGAGACCATGGAGCTGGACGAAGCGTCCTTCTGATCCGTGTCAAAGTGAACGGCCCCCGCTTCGGCGGGGGCCGTTTTCTTTTGCGTTGACTCCGCGCTGAGGGCGCATTTGTGCGAGTGGCGGTGTGCGTGGGTGCAGGGTCAACGTCTAATCGGGGAGGCGCTGGCTGATCTCGAAGGCCAGGCACAGTTCGGCGACGTCGCGGGGACGGGACAGGGACCGTCCCGTCCGCTCCTCGATGCGGTGCAGCCGGTGCCGAATGGTGTTGGGGTGACAGAAGATTGCGGCCGCGGCCTCGTTGGCCGAACCGCCGGCGTCGAGCCAGGCCTGAAACGTCTGGGAGAGGACGGCCCGCTCCTCGGCCGGCAGCTCACGGAGCCCACCCAAGACCGACTCTTCGATACGGTTCATCACTTCTGGCGCGCTGACGGCGGCGAACGCCAGCGGGGCGTCGTCGAATGCACTCACCCAACCGTCGCGCCCCGGCTTGCCCGTCACCGCCAGCCGGGCCAGCCGCAGGCCCTCGCCGGTCGCCGCCAGACTCGTGAACGCCGGGCTCAAGCCGACCCGCGCCGTCGCGATCTTGCGCAGCACCTCGACCAGCACGCCGTACGTGGCGTCCTGCCGCAGGTGCACGACACCGACCTGCAGGTCGGGCAGCAGGCGCCAGGCGGACCGGATATCGCGGGCCGCGAGCTTGCTCGCGATCTCGGGCAACCCCAGCTTGCCGATCGCCGGAATCTCCGCTGCCGCAACCACATACGGGCCCGTCGTCGGGAGGCCCAGCAGATCGGCTGCCTCCCACAGGCTTTGGTTGTCGGTGATGCGGCCGAGCAGCACCGCCTCCACCAGAGCCGAACGCTCCTCTTCCCGGTCCACGATCTGGCTGGTGAGCTGTTCCCGGTAGGCGCCGGTCATCGCTTGAGTGAACTCGTCCTGGCTGAGGAAGATGCGCGCGCTGGCCTCCAGGATGGACTCGGTCGGGATGCCCGCCTCCCGCGCGGCGGCGACGCTGCTCTCCCACATGTACCGGAAACCAATGCGGTAGGCCGTCATCACCGCCGCCAGCGGAATGCCCTCGACGGCCCGCTGCCGGCCGGTCGCTTCCGCCGGCGACAGGTCCGCCTCGCCGTCATTACAGAGCGTGTGGAACACGAAAGTCATGTTGGCGACACAACTTTCGCGCACATTGTCGCGGGCTGACGGCGTCGCCCGGTAGCCGTCGATCCGGCTGTAGATACGGTCGGCCAGTTGCTCACCGAGAGCCTCCACCCGAGTGAGCATGATCCGGCTGAGTTCCAGCATGTCCTCGTCGACCCCGGCCCGCATCAGCCCACCTTAGTGCCGATTGTGGGCGATCACATTTGGCGATGGCCACTGTTGTTCCCACCACCATCGCCTCTGGGGCCGCCTGGAATCACGCTTGAATGCATGACCAACCTGAGCCAGAACCTCGTCGCCAGCCGGACCCGTCGTCCCGACCACGTCGCCCTCCGCTGCGACGACCAGACGTACACGTACGCCGAGTTCGACAACGCCGCCGCCCGCGTCGCCACGCTGCTGCAGCAGGCCGGCATCGAGCCCGGTGACCGCCTCGGCGTCATGCTGCCGAACGGGCCGGCGTTCGCCGCGGCGTTCTACGGGATCCTCTACGCCGGCGCCGTCGCGGTGCCGATGAACCCGCTGCTCAAGGCCCCGGAGATCGAGTTCTACCTGTCCAATACGACGGCCAAGGCGCTGTTCGCGCCGCCGGCATTCGCCGGTGAAGCGCAGGCGGGTGCCGAGGCGGCGGGCGCGGGCTGCTGGGTGGTCGACGACGCCGGGTTGGCCGCACTGATCGCGGACCTGCCCGCACAAGCCGCGCCGGTCGAGCGCGCCGACGACGACACCGCCGTCGTCCTGCACACCTCCGGAACGACGGGCAAGCCCAAGGGCGCCGAGCTCACCCACGGTGGCCTGGGCCGCAACGCCGACGTCTGCGTGCGGACCCTGATGAACATCGGGCCCGATGACGTGGTGATGGGCTGCCTGCCGCTGTTCCACGTGTTCGGCCTGACATGCGGCCTCAACTCGGCGGTGCTGGCCGGGGCGACCCTGAGCCTGCTGCCGCGCTTCGATGCGGTCAAGGCCCTGCAGCTGGTCGAGCGAGACGGCGTCACCATCTTCGAAGGCGTGCCGACGATGTACTCGGCGCTGTTGGCAGCGGCCGGTTCGGCGTCGACGGACACGCTGCGGGTGGCCGTCTCTGGCGGCGCGGCGATTCCGGTCCAGGTGCTGCAGGACTTCGAGAAGACCTTCGACTGCCCGGTGCTGGAGGGCTACGGCCTGTCCGAGACCTCGCCGGTGGCGGCGTTCAACCACCCGGACCGCCCGCGCAAGCCCGGCTCGATCGGCACGCCCGTCGAGGGCGTCGAGATGCGCGTGGTCGACAACGACGGCGCCGAGGTCCCGCAGGGCGAGCCCGGTGAAATCCAGATCCGCGGCCACAACGTGATGAAGGGCTACTGGAACCTGCCCGAGGCCACGGCAGAAGCGATCAACGCCGACGGCTGGTTCGCCACCGGTGACATCGCCCGGACCGACGAGGACGGCTACTACTACATCGTCGACCGCAAGAAGGCGCTCATCATCCGCGGCGGTTTCAACGTCTACCCCCGCGAGATCGAAGAGGTGCTCTACACCCACCCGGCGGTCGCCGAGGCGGCTGTCGTGGGCATCCCGCACGACTCGCTCGGCGAGGAGGTCGGCGCCGCCGTCAGCCTCAAGTCCGGCCTCGAGGTCGCCGCCGACGACCTCCGCGAGTTCGTCAAGAACCAGGTGGCCGCCTACAAGTACCCGCGACGCATCTGGTTCCTCGACGACCTGCCCAAGGGCCCGACCGGGAAGCTCCTCCGTCGCGAAATCACCATCCCGACAACGGAAAGCGACAACTGAGATGGCAACCCTGCACCCCGACGAACTGGCCGCACCACTGGACCTGCTGCTGACCAGCGCGACCAAACCGTTCGCACGCCGGATGCTGCCCGACCAGGCCTGGGCCCGGATGGCCGTCAGCCTGGCCAAGCAGCCCGGCACGGTGCTGGACCGCGGCAAGGAACTGGCACGTGAGCTCGGCAGCATCGCCAGCGGCGACTGCGACCGGGCCCCGCAGCGCGCCGACAAGCGATTCAGTGACCCTGCGTGGCAACAGAATCCGGTGCTGCATCGCATCATGCAGGGCTACCTGGCCGCATCGGACACCGCCGAGAAACTGTTCTCCGACGCCGATCTGGACTGGCGCGACGAAGCGCGGATGCGATTCGTCTTCGACAATGCCATCGAAGGCCTGGCCCCCACCAACAACCCGCTGATCAGCCCGCTGGGCTGGAAGGCGATGATCGACACCGGCGGACTCAGCGCAGTCCGCGGTCTGAAAGCCTTTGCCCGCGACATCATGTCGTCACCGCGGGTGCCGGCCATGGTCGAGCCGGACGCCTACACCGTCGGCGAGACAGTGGCCGTCACCAAAGGTGCGGTGGTACTGCAGACCCGCATGTTCGAGCTGATCCAGTACGCACCCCAGACCCCGACGGTGCACACCGTGCCGCTGCTGATGGTGCCGCCGGTGATCAACAAGTACTACATCATGGACATCGCGCCCGGACGCAGCATGATCGAGTACTTCGTGCAGCAAGGGCAGCAGGTATTCGCCATCTCGTGGCGCAATCCGCAAGCCCGGCACAAGGATTGGGACATCAATGCCTACGGCGCGGCGATCATCGAGGCCATCGACGCGGTGCGGACCATCACCGGCGCGGCCGGCACCCACCTGATGGCGAGCTGCTCCGGCGGCATCATCACCGCCATGACCGCGGCCCATCTGGCCGAGACCGGAGACGGCGACAAGGTCGCGAGCCTCACCCTCGCGGTGACGGTACTGGATCAAGATCGGGCCGGATTCGCTTCTGCCGCAATGAGTGACCGCGCCGCCCAGGCTGCGATCTCCACCTCTGCCCGCAAGGGTTATCTGGACGGCAAGGCCATGGCCGAGATGTTCGCCTGGCTGCGACCGACCGATCTGGTCTGGCGGTACTGGGTGAACAACTACGTGCAGGGCCGCAGCCCGGCAGCGTTCGACGTGCTGTTCTGGAACGCCGACACCACCCGCATGGCGGCCGCGCTGCACCGCGACATGGTGCTGATGGGCCTGAACAATTCGCTGGTCACCCCTGGCGCGATCAGCATGCTCGGCACGCCCGTCGACCTGTCGAAGATCACCTGCGACGCGTACGTCATCGGCGGCATCGCAGACCACATCTCACCGTGGCAGGCGACCTACCGCAGCGCGAAGTTGCTGGGCAGCAAGGACAACCGCTACGTGCTGTCCACCAGTGGCCACATCGCGGCGCTGGTCAACCCGCCGGGCAACCCGAAGGCGTCGTACCGGATTGCCCAGGTGCAGGAAGGGACGCCCGAGGAATGGCTGACCGAAGCCGAAAAGTACAGTGACTCTTGGTGGCCCGACTACGTCGCATGGCTGGCCGAGCGCAGCGGCGACGACGTCGACGCACCGACGACGCTGGGCGCCGAGGGCTTCGTCGCCACCGGCCCGGCGCCCGGCACGTACGTGCTGCAGAAATGACCACCACGGAGCGGTACGTGTCGGTCGGCGGCCAGCGGCTGCGGGTCCGGGTCGACCGGGGCACCGACCCCAACGCGGTTCCGCTGGTGCTGTGCAACGGCATCGGCGCCAGCCTCGAGGTGCTCGACCCCTTCGTCGATCACCTCCCGGACACCACGGTGATCCGGTTCGACGTGCCCGGGACCGGCGGGTCACCAACGTCGTTCGCGCCCTACGGCTTTCCCTACCTGGCCTGGGTACTGGGCCGCCTGCTCAACAAGCTGGGGTTCACGGTCGTCGACATCCTCGGCCTGTCCTGGGGCGGGGCGCTGGCCCAGCAGTTCGCGTTCCAGAACCCGAGGCGCTGCCGACGGCTGGTGTTGGTGGCGACCGGAACCGGCGCCGTGATGATCCCCGGACACCCGAGGGTCCTGGCGAAAATGGTCACGCCGAAACGGTTCTCGAATGCCGGGTATGCGGCCTCGATCGCCGGGGAACTCTACGGCGGCACCGTCCGCCAGCACGGCGACGACATCGCCAAGCTGTTCCTACAGCAGCTGCATGCCGGTTCGAAGATCGGTTACCTGCACCAGTTGTTGGCCGGCGCGGTGTGGACGAGCATCCACGCACTGCCCGCGGTCCGTCAGGAAACCTTGATCGTGGCCGGCACCGACGACCCGATCATCCCGGTGGCCAATGCGCGGATCATGAATTTCCTGATGCCGCACTCGCAGCTGCATCTGCATTCCGGCGGGCACGTCGATCTCATCACCAACGCCACCGAGTTGGCGCCGGTGATCGCGACGTTCCTCAGTGAGCCTGGAGCCCGGCCGTAGCTGTCGAGCGGCCACCTATGACACGCATTCCACGGAGATCCGTCCGATAGGTGGCCACTCGGCGTCAGACGAACGTACCGACCAGGTGGCCGACGGCGTAGGTGGCGCCCAGGGCAAGGGCGCCGCCTATCACGTTGCGTGCCACGGCCTTTCCGACCGGCGCACCACCGAGCCGAGCTGACACCACCCCGGTGATCCCCAACGCCAGGAGCACCGCGAACATGGTCACCGGGACGCGGAGCGTCGTCGGGGGCAGCAGGATCGCGATCAAGGGCAACAACGCTCCGACGGTGAACGACACCGCCGACGAGAACGCAGCCGCCCATGGGTTTGCCAAATCGCCTGGCGTGATGCCCAATTCGACGACCGCATGCGCCGCGAACGCATTGTGATCGGTGAGCTCCTCGGCCGCGGTGCGAGCCGTCGACACCGACAGTCCCCGGCCTTCCAACAGGCCGGCCAGTTCGTCCAATTCGGCGACCGGGTCTTCCTTGAGCTCGCGCCGCTCCTTGGCCAGCAGGGCCTGTTCGGTGTCACGCTGGGAGCTCACCGACACGTACTCGCCCAACGCCATCGACACCGCGCCGGCCACCAACCCGGCCATGCCGGCGGTGAATATCGGTCCGCGCTCCGCCGTTGCGGCCGCGACGCCGACGACGATGCCGGCGGTCGACACGATGCCGTCGTTGGCGCCGAGCACGCCGGCACGCAACCAGTTCAGTTTCGACGCAACCGAACCCGCATGGGGTTCGGCGTCGTGCGACGAGATCGCCATTCCTGCAACGCTATGCGGGCCGGCGACGATCCGCCAGCCAGAGAAGCCTTGCCAAACCTGGTCAGGATTCCAGTTTTTTGAGCACCGCGCGGGTGCGGGCCCGGCCCTCGGCGGACGGATCGAACGTCACGCCGACGTATTCGTCGACACCAGCGGCCTCGAGTTCGGCGAGCCGGTCGCGCACCGTCTGCTCGTCGCCGATGATCGCGATGTCCTCAGGACCGGCATAGCCCTCGCGGTCGAGCATCGCCCGGTACGACGGCAGGTGACCGTAGATCGCGAACTGCTCGGCGGCCTGCTTGCGGGCGCCGTCGACATCGTCGGTCACGGACACCGGGATGGCGGCGACCACCCGGACGGCATCAGCGCGACCGGCGTCCGCGGCCGCCTGGCGCAAGGTCGGACCGACATGTCCGGCAAGGGTTTTCGGCCCCGTCATCCAGGTGACAGTGCCCGCCGAACGTCGTCCGGCGATCTGCAGCAGCTTCGGCCCGAGCGCGGCGATGTACACCGGCGGCGTCGGCGCCCCGGGGATCATCAACGCACCGCGGGTGGTGACGGTCTCGCCGGTGGCGCCGGCCTTCTCGCCGTTCAGCAGCGGCAGCAGTCCGTCGAGGTATTCGTTGAGCCGGCGCACCGGCTTGTCCCACGGGATGCCCCACATGCCTTCGGTGACGGCCTGGTGCGTCATCCCGAGCCCGAGCAGCAGCCGTCCGCCCGACATCTGACTGATGGTCAGCGCGCGCTGCGCCAGCAGCATCGGGTGCTGATTCTGGATGGGCAGCACGCCGGTGCCGACCTCGATGCCGTCGACCTCGCGCAGGCCGACCGTCAGCACCGTGAGAAGGTCTGGCTCATAAGGCATCTGGGCGAACCAGGCCCGGCGAAAACCCTCGTCGCGCAGCTGATTCAGGTACGCGACGGTGTCATCGACGGGAGATTTGAGGCCACTCAACGAACCGAAAATGCTGATCTGCACGGGATGCTCCTTGAGTCCGGGTTACGTCACCTGTGAGTATCGAACCATGAGCACCGATGCACCAGAGACTGCCCGACTGCAATATTTCGGACCCAACTGGTTCGCGTCGGTGATGGGCACGGGCATCGTCGCCACCGCGGCGGCGTCCCTGCCGGTGCACCTGCCGGGGCTGCGGGGCTTCGCCGAAGGCGTGTGGGTGATCGCCACCGCCCTGCTGGTGCTGCTGATCGTCGCGGTGTCGGTGCAGTGGGTGCGCCACCCCAAGGTGGCGCGCGGTCAGGTCCGCAACCCGCAGATGACGCACTTCTACGGCGCGGCACCGATGGCGCTGATGACCGTCGGCCTCGGCGCGCTGCTGCTCGGGAAAGACCTGATCGGCACGCGCCTGGCCGTCGACCTCGACTGGATCCTGTGGACCGCCGGCACCATCGGCGGCCTGTTCACCGCGATGACCATCCCGTTCCTGATGTTCACGCAGCTGGAAGTCGGGCCGGACGCCGCGTTCGGCGGCTGGCTGATGCCCGTCGTGCCGCCGATGGTGTCGGCGGCGTCCGGCGCCCTGCTGCTGCAGCATCTGCCACCGGGCACGGCCCGCACCACGATGTTCTACGGCTGCTTCGCGATGTTCGGGCTGTCACTGGTCGCCGCCCTGATCATCATCACGATGATCTGGAGCCGGCTGGCGCACTACGGCACCTCGGGGTCCGCGCGGGTCCCCACGTTGTGGATCGTGCTGGGTCCGCTGGGGCAGGGCATCACCGCCGCGGGACTGCTCGGAACAGCGGCGACCTTGGCCGTCAGCCCGGAGCTGGCGTCGGGCATGAAAATCTTCGCGGTGCTGTTCGGCGTTCCGGTGTGGGGTTTCGCTGTGCTGTGGATCAGCCTGGCCAGCGCCCTGACGGTGCGGACCATGCGGCGCGGTATGCCCTTCGCACTGACCTGGTGGAGCCTGACGTTCCCCGTCGGCACGTTCGTCACCGGCACGTCGCAGCTCGCCGCGCATACCGGTCTGCCGGCGTTCCGGGTCGCCGCGGTCCTGGCGTACGCCTTCCTGCTGTGCACCTGGGGGCTGGTCGCGGTGCGGACACTGCGTGGCAGCGTCGGAGGCAGCCTGTTCACCCCGCCTCCTGCTCCGGCCGCCATTCACAAGGACCCGAAATGATCGACACTGCTCGGGTGTACGACCCGATTGATCCAGCCCAGCCGCCTCGGGTGACCGTGGACCGGTTGTGGCCCAGGGGAATTCACAAGGAGGATCCGCGGGTCGGCACCTGGATGCCGCACGTCGCGCCGTCGAATGCGCTGCGCAAGTGGTACCACGCGCATCTGGATCAGTACGACGACTTCGCGGCCCGCTATCGGGATGAGCTGGCCGACTCGGACGAGTTGGCCAAGCTCCGGGCAATGGGTCCAGTGACGCTGACCACCTCGGCCAAGGACGTCGCCATCAGCCACGTGCCGGTGTTGGCGGCCCTGCTCTAGGGATTTGTGCACGAAAATCCGCGGGTGGCGCGGAAAATCGTGCACAAATCACCCGGGAAATGAGAGTGCCCCGTGTTTCCGTCAGGTCGGGGGTCAGACGGAAACACGAGGCACTTGGGGTATCGCTGAGGCTTCGCGGGGCGTTACACGCGCGCGATTTGTGCACGAAAATCCGCGGCCGGCGCGGAAAATCGTGCACAAATCGCGGGTCTACGCCTCGAGGATCGCGGTGACGCCCTGCCCACCTGCGGCGCAGATGGACACCAGGCCACGAACCGGCTTGCCGGTCTCCTTCTTCTTCTCGGCGAGCTGCTTGGCCAGCTGGGCCACGATGCGGCCGCCGGTTGCGGCGAACGGGTGACCCGCCGCCAGCGACGAGCCGTTGACGTTGAGCTTGGACCGGTCGATGGCACCCAACGGAGCGTCCAGGCCCAGGCGGCCCTTGCAGTAATCCGGCGACTCCCAGGCCGCCAGCGTGGCCAGCACCACGGAGGCGAAGGCCTCGTGGATCTCGTAGAAGTCGAAGTCCTGCAGCGTCAGGCCATTGCGGGCCAGCAGGCGCGGCACGGCGTAGGTCGGGGCCATGAGCAGGCCGTCCTTGCCGTTGACGTAGTCGACGGCGGCGGTCTCGGAGTCGACGAAGTAGGCCAGCACCGGGATGTTGTGCTCCGCCGCCCACTCATCGGTGGACAGCAGCGCCACAGAGGCACCGTCGGTCAGCGGGGTCGAGTTGCCCGCGGTCATGGTGGCGTCGCCCAGCTTCACGCCGAAGACAGGCTTGAGCTTGGCCAGCTTCTCGGTCGACGAGTCGGCACGCAGGTTGTTGTCGCGGTACAGGCCCAGGAAGGGGCTGACCAGGTCATCGAAGAAGCCGCGGTCGTAGGCGGCGGCCATGTTCTGGTGGCTGGCGGCGGCCAGGGCGTCCTGGTCGGTGCGCTTGACGCCCATTTCCTTTGCGGTCATGGCGGCGTGCTCGCCCATCGACAGCCCGGTGCGGGACTCGCTGTTGACCGGAATCTCGACGCCGACGGCCGACGGCAGCTTGCCGACGAGCTTGAGGCGGTCGACGTTCGACTTGGCCCGGCGCAGGCTCAGCAGCACCCGGCGCAGGTCGTTGCCGAGGGCGATGGGCGCGTCCGAGGCGGTGTCCACGCCACCGGCCGCGGCCACCTCGTAGCGGCCGGCAGCGATGCCGTCAGCGGCCGCGATGGCCGACTGCAGACCGGTGCCGCAGGCCTGCTGCACATCGAACGCCGGGGTGTACGGCGACAGCGACGTGCCCAGCACACACTCGCGCATGAGATTGAAATCGCGGCTGTGCTTGAGGACGGCGCCGCCGATCACCATGTCGAGCTTCTCGCCGTTGAGGTTGAAGCGGTCGATCAGACCGTCCAGTGCAGCGGTGAACATGTCCTGGTTGGAGGCGTTCGCGTACGCACCGTCGGATCGTGCGAAGGGAATGCGGTTACCACCCAGGACTGCCACGCGGCGGCGGCTGTTGGTCTCGGCCACGGTATTTCTCCAGTTCGTTGACGTTGGATGACTGAGGCAAGATGTCTCTTGACGCCTATATTACCCACCGTTCTTACTCTGGAGTAAGTTCGTCTGTGACAAGACGCTTCCGTCTCTGGCAAATACGTCCGCAGAAAGGCTTGCAATGGCTGACGTCCTCTCCCAAGTCCTCACCTCCGGTCCGGGTTCCTTCCTGGCCAAGCAACTCGGCGTGCCGCAGCCCCAGCCGCTGCGCCGCTACCGGGCCGGCGAGCCCGCCCTGGCCGGTCCGCTGCTGATCGGCGGCGCAGGCCGCGTCGCGGAGCCGCTGCGCGCAGCGCTGGCCGACGACTACGACCTGGTCGGCAACAACGTGGGCGGCCGCTGGGCCGACTCGTTCGGTGGTCTGCTGTTCGACGCCACCGGCATCACCAAGCCCGAGCAGCTCAAGCAGCTCCACGAGTTCTTCACCCCGGTGCTGCGCAACCTGGCCGCCAACAGCCGCGTCGTCGTCGTCGGCACCACGCCCGATGAGACCGACAGCATCGACGAGCGCATCGCCCAGCGCGCCCTCGAGGGCTTCACCCGCTCACTCGGCAAGGAACTGCAGCGCGGCGCCACCATCGGCCTGGTCTACCTGTCGGCGGGCGCCTCTCCGGCCGCCTCGGGTATCGAGTCGACCGTCCGCTTCCTGCTGTCGGGCAAGTCGGCCTACGTCGACGGCCAGGTGTTCTACGTCGGCGCCGCCGACTCCGTCGCCCCGGCCGACTGGGACAAGCCGCTGGCCGGCAAGGTCGCGCTGGTGACCGGCGCCGCCCGCGGCATCGGTGCCGAGATCGCCCGGGTGTTCGCGCGGGACGGCGCTGCCGTCGTCGCCATCGACGTGCCGCAGGCGGCCGACGCGCTCGCCGAGACCGCTGCCGCAGTCGGTGGCACCGCGTTGGCCCTGGACGTGACGGCCGACGACGCCGTCGCCCAGATCGTCGCGCACCTGACCGAGCATCACGGCGGCAAGGCCGACGTGCTGGTCAACAACGCCGGCATCACCCGCGACAAGCTGCTCGCCAACATGGACGACGGCCGCTGGGACTCGGTCATCGCCGTGAACCTGCTTGCGCCGCAACGTCTTGCACAGGGCCTGGTGGAGAACGGCGCCATCGGTGATGGCGGCCGGATCGTGGGCCTGTCCTCGATGGCCGGTATCGCCGGCAACCGCGGCCAGACCAACTACGCCGCCACCAAGGCCGGCATGATCGGCATGACCGACGCGTATGCAGAGGTGTTCGGCGAGAAGGGCGTCACCATCAACGCCGTCGCGCCGGGCTTCATCGAGACCAAGATGACCGATGCCATCCCGCTGGCCACCCGCGAGGTCGGCCGTCGCCTCAACTCGCTGTTCCAGGGCGGCCTGCCGGTGGACGTCGCCGAGCTGATCGCGTACTTCGCCAGCCCCGCCTCGAATGCCGTCACCGGCAACACGATTCGGGTCTGCGGCCAGGCTCTGTTGGGTGCCTGACATGTCGCAGCCCAACGGTCTTCTGAACATGGCACGGGCGGCGGCGGGTGCGCTGCCGTTCGTGTCGCGGGGTTCCACCCTGCCGGTCCGCACGGTCAAGGTGTCGGGTCTGACCATCGACCCGACCAACGTGGCCGAGTACGCCGCGGTGACCGGCCTGCGGTTCGGCGACACCGTGCCGCTCACCTACCCGTTCGCGTTGACGTTCCCGACCATGATGTCGTTGGTCACCGGGTTCGATTTCCCGTTCGCCGCAATGGGTTCGGTGCACATCGAGAACCACATCACCCAGTACCGGCCCATCAAGGTGACCGACAAACTGGACGTGGCGGTGCGGGCGGAGAACCTGCGTGAGCACCGCAAGGGCCTGCTGGTCGACATCGTGACCGACATCAAGGTCGGCAATGACCTGGTGTGGAACCAGGTCACCACGTTCCTGCACCAGCAGCGGACCAGCCTGTCGGGTGGGCCGAAGCCGGAGCCGGTCAAGCAGCCGAAGCTGCCGCCGCCCAACGCGGTCATCAGCATCACGCCGGGTCAGATTCGGCACTACGCCGACGTCGGCGGCGACCACAATCCGATCCACACCAGCTCCATCGGCGCCAAGCTGTTCGGCTTCCCGACCGCGATCGCGCACGGAATGTTCAGCGCCGCAGCGGTACTGGCCAACGTCGAGGGCCAGCTGCCGGATGCGGTTCGGTATTCCGTCAAGTTTGGCAAGCCCGTGCTGTTGCCGGCGAAGGTCGGGCTGTACGTCGACGCCATCGACGGCGGCTGGGAGCTGACGCTGCGCAACCTGTCGAAGGGCTACCCGCACCTGACGGCGACGGTCACCGGGCTGTAGCTCTCGTCGCGCGTCGCGCGCCCGGGCGCGTCGGCTCTCCTGTGGCACTTGCGATTTGGAGCCGTCAACTTTCCTTGACAGTCAAGGAAAGTTGACGGCTTCTGTCGAAACATATTGAGAGACAGAAAGCCTCAACGCCCGACGGGTGTAGCGAGCAGACATGAAACTGTCATTTCCTTTGGGAAAGCGACAGTTTTGCGTCTGCTCGCGGTTTATGGCGGGAGGAGCTGAATCGTGGGACGGCCTGCGCCGGCTCCGTCGGGCATGACGCGGGCCGCGACGCCGTAGACCGACGAGATCAGTTCGGCGGTCAGGACTTCGGCGGGAGTTCCGGCCGCGACGACGCGGCCCTCATCGAGCACGACGAGCCGGTCGCAGAACAATGCCGCGAGGGTGAGGTCGTGCAGCGTCACCACCGCCGTCACCGGCAGCGCCCGGATGAGCGCCAACAGCTCGAACTGGTGCCGGATGTCGAGATGGTTGGTGGGTTCGTCGAGCAGCAGCTCGCGGGGCTCCTGAGCCAGCGCCCGGGCGATCTGCACCCGCTGCTGCTCGCCGCCCGACAGCGTCCGCCAATCCCGGTCGCGCATGGCCGTCGTCTCGGTCTGCTCAAGAGCCCGCTCGACGGCGCGATCGTCCGCCTCGGTGTCGCCAGACCAGATGCCGCGGTGCGGAATTCGACCCAGCCGGACGATCTGCTCGACGGTCAGGTCCAGGTCGGTGCTTACCTGCTGCTCGACCACGGCGATACGCTGCGCGACGGTCCGCCGCCGGATGTCGGCAAGCGGACGACCGTCGAGCAGCACCGCCCCACCGTCGGCGCGCCGTAGTCCGGCGAGCAGCCGCAGCATCGACGACTTGCCGGCGCCATTGGGCCCGAGCAGGCCCAGCGTCTCGCCGTCGGCCACCACCAGCGACACCCCGTCGATGAAGAGCCGGCCGCCGGCCGACCAGCTGACGGATTCCGCAGCGAGCGGCCCCGTCATCGAATCCTCCTGCGGCGGGCGAGAATCCCCATGAAGATCGGTACGCCGACGAGTGCGGTCACCACACCGACGGGCAGTTCCTGCGGCGCGAACACCGTGCGGGCCGCGGCGTCGACCCAGACCAGAAAGATGGCGCCGGCGATCGCGGTGACCGGCAACAGTCGGCGGTGCGACGGCCCGACGATCATCCGCGCGGCGTGCGGCAACACCAGCCCGACGAAACCGATTGCGCCCGCGGCACTCACCAAGACGGCCGTCAGCAGCGCTGTCGTCAGCAGCAGGATGATCCGGACCCGCCGCACCGAGACGCCCAACGCGGCGGCCGCGTCACGACCGAAGGCGAACGCGTCCAACGCATCTGACTGCAGCCAACAGACACCGAGGCAGGCCGCGCAGATGAGGCCGCACATCGCCACCTGATGCCAGCTCGCGCCGCCCAGCGACCCCAGCAACCAGAACAGCACCCCGCGGGTTTGTTGCGCGTCGGCCGACGAGAACACCACCATCGCCGTCGTCGCCGAAAAGAGCTGAGTACCAGCGACTCCGGCCAGGACCACCCGGTCCGGTCCACCCCCGGCGGCCGCCGCGAGGGCCAGCACGACCACGAAGGCGATCACCGCACCCACGAAGGCGCCGCCCGACAGCGTCAGCGCGCCACCGATACCCACCACAACGACCAGCACCGCTCCCGTGGACGCGCCGGAGCAGATGCCCAGCATGAACGGGTCGGCCAGCGGGTTGCGCATCAACGACTGCAGGATCGCCCCGCAGATGCCCAGGCCCGCACCGCAGATGGCAGCCAACAACGCCCGTGGCAGCCGCAGTTCCCAGACGATGCCGTCATCGATCGGTGCGATGTCCGCCGGGCGGCCCCAAAGATGTTGCGCGACGACCGCATACACGTCGCCGATCCCGAGGTCGGCAGGCCCGATGATCATGGCCGCCGCGATCGACAGCGCCAGCCCGGTCAGGCCGAGCATCACCATCCCGGCGGTGCGCACCGCCGTCAGGACTTCCCGCCCAGCCCGAACGAGCGCAGCCCGGCCGCGACGGTCTCGACTGCGCCGACGTTGCGCAGCGACGGGTCCATCGCACTGCCCGGCAACACGATCCACCGCCGCTCGCGCACGGCCTTCAACTTGCTTGCGGCCGGATCGGTTTCGAGGAACTTGATCTTGGCGGCGACGCTGTCGCCGTCGTCGCCTCGGGTGAGGTCGGCGAGGACCAGCACGTCTGGGTCGCGTTGCAGGATGGCCTCCCACGAAATCTCCGGCCACAGCTGCCGGCTGTCGGCGAACGCATTGCGCGCCCCAACCGCGGTGGTGATGATGCCCGGCGCCCCGCAGCAGCCCGCGATGTACGGGGTCCTGGTACCGGCGTACCACCACATCAGGGAGACGCCGCCTGCGTCGAGTCCGCTGGTCGCGGTCGCCATCCGCGTACGCAGCGACGAGACCAGATTGTCGCCGCGCTCGGGCACACCGAATATCTTTGCGATGTCCCCGATTTCGGCATACATGTCATCGAGCGTCAACGCGCGCTGCTGTGCGGCATCCTGACCACCGCACTCGCTCGACGACTGGTACGTCGGCACGCCGAGGCGCTCGAAGCGATCCCGTGGGGCCACGCCCTGGTCGGTGAACGACCAGTCGAACGTCGCGTAGACGAAGTCGGGCTTCTCCTTCAGCACCCGTTCGAACGACGGGAAATCCCGGCTCAGCACAGGCACTTTGGCGTTGTCGGCGGCGAGGTCGGGGCGCACGGCGTCGCTCCATGATGCGGTGCCGGCCATGCGATCGGCGAGGCCGAGCGACAGCAGCAGTTCGCTGGCCGGCTGGTTGATCGAAACCGCGCGCTGCGGCGCCGATTTCACCGTCACCTGGCGTCCGCAGTTCTCGAGCGTGACGGGATAGCCGCCGGTGCCGGCAGCAGCGGACTCCACGGCCGGCGGACCGCCACAGGAGCAGACGAGCGAAACAACCAGTGAGACAAGCACAATGGTGCGGACAAACACGGCGGGGCCTTCCGATCCGGGACTCTGGTCGCGGAGTCCATCCGTGGGGGTCCTCGCGCCGCCAGGCCACGAGAGCCCGAGCCAGCAGGTCTTCGGACTCGGGATCATCCAGCCGGAGCGCCTTCCCAGCCCGCGTGGGGCCAGTGGCCGTTGCTCCGCCTGTCCTCCTCACCGCTGCGCGTCAGTTCCGGGTTCACACCGGATTCCCTGACCCAACCGCGTTGGGTTCGACTGGCTCAAGCGGACCATACCAGCGCCGATGGGGTCACCGCCCTGGCGACTAAGGCTCCGCGCGCTTGCCCTTCAGGCCGCGCCAGAAGAGGTTGATCATCAGCTCGGTGGCGTCGTTGACATCGGTATCACCGGCACTGACGCGCGACGCGATGGCCTCACCCGCACCCACCAGGGCCACGGCCATCATCTCGAAGTCGCTGTCCGGCTCCGGGTTTCGCGTACCCGCACTGAGCAGCCGGGCCACCAGATCGATGATCTTCTCGCGGCCCTCGCGCACCGTGTGGGCGAAGGCCTGCGAGCTGGTGGCCTGCGTGTAGAGCACGATCCAGGACGCCCGGTTGCGGTCGATGTACGTCATAAACGACAGCACCGCGTTGCGCAGCAGGTCGCGTGGACTCTGCGCGAAGTTGATGTCGGCGCGGACGGTGTCGACGAAGCGCGTCAGCTCCCGATCCAGGCACGCGGCGAACAGCTCTTCCTTCGAGCCGTAATAGAGGTACAGCATCGGCTTGGAAATCTCGGCTTGCGCGGCGATCGCGTCCATCGAGGTCTCGTGATAGCCGTTCACCGAGAACATCTGCACGGCAGCGTCGAGCATCTGCTGTTCACGGACGGCCCGCGGCAGCCGCTTGGTTCCTCCTGCCATCAGAACAGGGTATTCAACGCGCAGCTCACTTCACGCATTTGGCGCCCGGCCCCTTCATGGCCGCCACCCGAAGGACCGACTTGTCGACCTGCGCCTGGTCCAGCTGCCCGGCCTGCGCGGCCGCTTCCAGCTTGTCCAGCACGTCGGGAATGCCGTCGGTGGTGATCCACAGGGCGACATCGGCGCCGGCCTGGAGCGCCTTGAGCGCCGCGTCGGCGACGCCGAAGTGCTGCGTGATGGCCGCCATGCCGGTCAGATCGTCGGTGAACACCACGCCGTCGAACGGCGGGCCGCCGTACTCGCCGCTGCGCAGCAGGTCGTAGGCGGGCTTGCTCAGGCTCGCGGGGTCGTCGCCGAGCGTCAGTCCGGGCACCTGCAGGTGGCCGACCATCACCGCGACGGGCTGCTGCGTCGTCAACGTCCGGTAGGGCACCAGGTCGTTGTCCTTCAGCGCCGCCAGCGGCGGGGTCTTCACGCCACCGGTGTGCGAGTCGCCCGAGCCGTGCCCGTGACCGGGGAAGTGCTTGAGCACCGGAACGAGCCCCGCCTCGCGCAGGCCCGCGGCATACGCGCCGGCGTACTCGGTCACCTTCTGCGGGTCCGAACCGAAGGAGCGGTCGCCGATCACCTCGTCGTCGGGCTCTTCGGTGACGTCGGCGTCGGGCGCGAAGTCGACGGTGATGCCGAACTTGTCCTTCATCTGCTGTCCGCGGTCCCGCGCGATGGCCTGGACTTCGGCAGGTGTCTTGGTCGTCGCCAGCACCCGCGCCGATTCCTGCGGGCCGATCAGCTTCTTCAGCCGGGACACCCGGCCGCCCTCTTCATCGATGCTGACCGCCAGCGGCAGCGCACCGGACGCGGCCTGCAGTGCCGGGATGCTGCCGTCCGACAGCATGGACAGGTCCGTCCAGCTACCGATGAAGATGCCGCCGACCTGCTGTTCCGTCACGGCGGCACGAGCATCGGCGGCGTCCTTGACGCCCACCATGAGCAACTGGGCCAGCTTCTGCCGCAGCGTCAGGGTGCTCAGCAGGGCGTGCGGATCGCACGGCGGGGCGGTCGGGGCGGGCGCGTCCATCGGCTTGCTCGACGCGGCTGTGCTCTTGGCCTGGCTGGACGTGCTGGAAGCTGCCGGATGGTCGGACGACGACGAGCAACCGGCTACCAATCCAGACACCAGTGCGAGCGCGCCAAGGGTTCGGGGCAAGGACATGGGCACCGAGCCTAGCCGCGCGACAGCGGCGCCCGGGTCCCGCGATGACCTGGTAGCGGGCTGGCGAACACGGAAGCGGGCAGGTCGTCATGCTAGTTTGGGCGCCATGGACCGCTTCCTCGTGCCCGCCGGAGCCAGCATCGTGGTCGGTCTGTTGCTCGGCGCCGCAGCGGTCTTCGGCACCACGCTGATGCTGGAGCAGGACACCAAGCCGACGCTGCAATCGGGCGATCCAGCGTCATCGGTGCTCAACCGGGTCGAATACGGCAACCGCAGCTGATCCCGCAGCGCCGCTCTCCCGGCGCTGCCTATGGGTCGTCAGCGCGGCCGCACTGGTCCTGACGTTCGCCCAGTCACCGGGCCGGGTCTCGCCCGACACCAAACTCGATCTCACCGCCAACCCTGCGCGCTTCCTGGCGCGGGCGGCCAACCTGTGGAGCAGCGACCTCCCTTTCGGCCAGTCGCAGAACCAGGCCTACGGCTACCTCTTCCCGCACGGCGCGTTCTTCCTCGCCGGTGACGTCATCGGCCTGCCCGGCTGGGTGATCCAGCGGCTGTGGTGGGCATTACTGCTGGTCGTCGGCTTCTGGGGTGTGGTGCGCGTCGCCGAGGCGCTGGGCATCGGCAGCCGATCCTCTCGGGTGCTTGCCGCCGTGGCGTTCGCCTTGTCGCCGCGCGCGCTGACGACGCTGGGCGCCATCTCGTCCGAGACCCTGCCCATGATGCTGGCGCCGTGGGTGCTGCTGCCGGTGATCCTGGCGCTGCGCGGCGACCCGCGAATCCGGCAGCTCGCGGCCCGCTCGGCGGCCGCCGTCGCGCTGATGGGCGCGGTGAACGCCGTCGCCACCCTGACCGGCTGTCTGGCCGCGATCATCTGGTGGGCGGCACACCGGCCCAACCGCCGCTGGTGGCGCTTCACGGCGTGGTGGTTCGGCTGCACGCTGCTGGCCATCCTGTGGTGGGCGGTGGCGCTGCTGCTGCTCGGCCGGATCAGCCCGCCGTTCCTGGACTTCATCGAATCGTCGGGCGTCACGACCCAGTGGCTGTCGCTGACCGAGGTGCTGCGCGGCACCTACGGCTGGACGGCGTTCGTCGCGACCAACGCGACGGCCGGTTCGTCGTTGGTCACCGGCTCGGTGGCGGTGCTGGCCACGACGCTGGTCGCGGCCGGCGGCCTGGCCGGCCTGGCGATGCGCAGCATGCCCGCGCGGGGCCGGCTCATCTCGATGCTGCTGATCGGCCTGCTGCTGCTCGCGGTCGCGTACGCGGGTGGGCTGGGCTCCCCGATCGCGCACGAGGTGCGGGCCTTCCTCGACGCCGGCGGCACCCCGCTGCGCAACGTGCACAAGCTCGAACCCGTACTGCGATTGCCGCTGGCGCTGGGCCTGGCCCACGTGCTGGGCCGGATTCCACTGCCGGGCACCGCACCGCGCCGGGAATGGATCAACGCGTTCGCCCATCTGGAGCGGGACAAGCGGATGGCCGTCGCGGTGGTGCTGCTGACGGCGCTGGCCGCCGGGACGTCGCTGGCGTGGACGGGCCGTCTCGCCGCGCCCGGTACCTACCGCGCGATCCCGCAGTACTGGCACCAGACCGCGGACTGGCTCGACGCGCACAACGCCGAGACGCCGGGCCGGGTGCTGGTCGCGCCGGGTGCGCCGTTCGCCAACCAGGTGTGGGGCAACACGCACGACGAGCCGCTGCAGGTGCTGGAGCGCGGCGCCTGGGGCGTGCGCGATTCGATTCCGCTGACCCCGCCCGCGACCATCCGCGCCCTGGATTCCGTGCAGCGCCTGTTCGCCACCGGACGACCGTCCGCCGGATTGGCCGACACCCTTGCCCGCCAAGGTATCTCGTTCGTCGTGGTGCGCAATGACCTGGACCCCGACAACTCCCGGTCGGCCCGGCCGCTGCTGGTACACCGGGCCATCGAAGGTTCCAAGGGGCTGACGAAAGTCGCCCAGTTCGGCGACCCGGTCGGGCCCGGCCTGCTGGAGGGCTTCGTCTCCGACAGCGGCCTGCGGCCCCGCTACCCCGCGGTCGAGATCTACCGCGTGACCGGCGCCGCCACCACCCAGCCGTACCTGGCCGACGCCGACACCATGGCCCGCATCGACGGCGGACCCGAATCACTGCTGCGCATCGACGAGCGTCGCCGCCTGATGGGACGAAACCCGTTGGGCCCCATGATCTTGACCTCCGATGCGCAGCGAGCCGGACTCCCGGTGCCCGAGGTGACCGTCACCGACACCCCGCTGGTGCGGGAGACCGACTACGGGCGCGTCGACGACCATTCATCGGCCGTGCGGGCCCCCGACGATCCGCGCCGCACCTACAACCGCGTCATGGATTACCCAAGCCCCGGCGCCACCCCCGCGTACGGCCAGTGGCCGGGCGGACGGATCACCACCTCGAGTTCGTCGTCCGATTCCACCGCGCTGCCCAACGTGTCCACGGCAGCCGGGCCGGCCGCCACCATCGACGGCGACTCTTCGACCAGCTGGGTGTCCAACTCGCTGCAAACCGCTGTGGGGCAATGGCTTCAGGTCGACTTCGACCATCCGGTGACCAACGCGACCGTCACCCTGACGCCCAGTGCGACGGCGGTCGGCGCCCAGGTGCGCCGCGTCGAAGTGGCAACAGCCAACGGCACCAGCACAATTCGTTTCGACCAGCCCGGCAAGCCGCTGGTCGCCGCCCTGCCCTACGGCGAGACCTCGTGGGTCCGATTCACCGCGATCGGCACCGACGACGGTTCACCGGGCGTCCAGTTCGGCATCACCGACTTCTCCGTGACGCAGTACGACGCGTCCGGCTTCGCCCATGCGGTGAGCCTGCGGCACACCGTCGACGTGCCCGGACCGCCCGCGGGATCGGCTGTGGCGCAATGGGATTTGGGCAACGACCAGCTGGGCCGGCCCGGCTGCGCCGAGGGACCGAACGGCGTCCGGTGCGCCGCCACCATGGCCCAGTCGCCCGAAGAGCCCGTGAACATGAGCCGCACCCTCACCGTGCCGGCACCGATGGCCGTCGCGCCGACGGTGTGGGTGCAGGCGAGGCAGGGTCCGCACCTGGCCGATCTGGTCAGCCAACCCGGCACCACCCGGGCCACCGGCGACGCCGACGTCATCGACGTCGCGGGCTCGGCCTACGCCGCCACCGACGGCGACCCGCGCACCGCCTGGGTTGCTCCGCAGAGCATCGTGCAGTTCCGCAATGGCGCCAACCTGACCGTGCACCTGCCGACCCCGACGACCGTCAGCGCCCTGCGCCTGGTGCCGAGCGCCTCCGAGTTGCCGGCCCACCCGACCGTCGTCGCGGTGGACCTGGGCAACGGGCCACAGGTGCGACGGATCGGCGACGGGCCACAGACCATCAAGCTCGCCCCCGCGAAAACCGACACCATCAAGCTGTCGATCCTGGACTGGCACGACCTGATCGACCGCACCGCGCTGGGATTCGACCAGGTGAAGCCGCCCGGACTGGCCGAAGTCATCGCCCTCGACGAGCGCGGCACACCGATCGCTCCTGCCGACGCGGCCGCGAACCGGCGTCGGGCCATCACGGTGCCGTGTGGCCGCGGCCCGATCGTCGCGATCGCCGGCCAGTTCCTGCAGACCTCGATACACACCACCGTCGGCGCGCTGCTCGACGGTGAGCCCATCGCGGCCCAGCCATGCCAGTCCGCGCCGCTGCAACTGCCCGCCGGGCAACAGGAGTTCCTGATCAACCCGGGTCCCGACTTCACCGTCATCGGCGCCCGGCTGACCGGCCCGCTCGCGGCCCACATCCACAGCGCCCCAACGACTCCCGCGCAGCTGAAGAAGTGGACGTCTGATCACCGCGAAGTGCAGGTGACCCCGTCACCGGTGCAGCGCGTGCTCGTCGTCCCCGAAAGCGTGAACCCGGGCTGGACCGCCCACACCGCCAACGGCGCAATCCTCACCCCGGTGACCATCAACGGCTGGCAGCAGGGCTGGGTGCTGCCGGCCGGTACCGGCGGCATCGTCACGCTGACGTTCGCGCTCAACACCCCCTACCGCATCGGCCTGTTCGGCGGGCTCGCGCTGCTCCCACTGCTGGCGCTGTTGGCGCTGCTGCCGATGCGTCGGCCCGTCGATGACGAACCGACCCAGACCTGGCAGCCACGTCCCGCGGTTGTCGGCGTGGCCCTGGCCGGGTTCGGATTCCTGGTGGCCGGATGGGCCGGCCTGGTGACTGTCGCGGCGGCCATCGGCATCCGGTACCTGCTGCGCTCGCGCGAGCAGTGGCTGGACGGGTGGACCGTCATCGCCTCGGCGAGCGGCCTGATCGGCGCGGGGGCGGTGCTCAGCGCGTACCCGTGGCGATCGGTGGACGGCTACGTCGGACATTCGCCGTGGGTGCAGTTCCTGGCGCTCATCTCGGTGGCCGCACTCGCGGCGTCGCTGTGGGATGCGCCGGCTAACCCACCGCAGCAGGCTCCGGCACGTCCGTGATCGAGCTGTCCCGCGGTGACGGGGCATGCCGGGACTCCCAGCGGCGCAGCAACTCCCGGCAGGGCGACTCGATCAGCCCGTAGCTGACTGCGGCGATCGCGAACCCGAAAACCCAGGTCAGGATCAGCACGATCGGCATGTGGCCGTTGAACGGGAACTCGCCGATCACCGGGAACACCATGGCCAGCGCCGCCAGGTGCCAGATGAACAGGCCGTAGGACCACCGGCCCAACGTCACCATGACGGTGCTGCCGAGGATCCGGTGCGGGGTTCCGGGTGCGTCCAGCACCAGCGGCGCCAGCAGCGCCCCGGCGACGACGGCGCCCATCGCGGTCTTGACCACGACCTGGCTGACGGTGCCCGGCGCGAGCCCGATGTTGCCGGCCAGCGGCGTCGCCGCGATGACGAACGCCACCCCGGCGATGGCGGCCATGACCCAGCGCCGCCGGGCCAGCTGGTGCATCCGGCCGACGGGCATGACCGTCAGCTCCGCCAGCAGCATGCCCGCGGCGAACCAGGAGAACAGCGCCGGCAGCCAGTTCATCTGGTTGACGCCGAACGGCAGGTGCCACGGCAGCGCGGGCCAGGCGAAGCTCGCCACCCCGAGCACCGCGATGGCGGGCACCCGCCAGTCCACCGGCAGTCGGCGGGCCAGCAGCGCCAGCACGGGCAGCACCAGATAGAAGCTGACCTCGACGGCCAGGCTCCACATCTGGGTCAGCCCGGCGGTCAGCGTCAGGGGCACGTAAACCTGGGTCAGCGTGAGGTTCGACAGCCACACCGTGAGATCGGCGTGGGCGTCGGGCAGCAGCGCCAGGATCACCACGACGGCCACCACATAACCCGGCATGATCCGGACCACGCGGGACCGCAGGTAGTGGCCCGTCGGCGGCCGGTGCCGCAGTCCTCGCGCGGCGGCCGCGTGCCCCCGCCACAGCAAGAACCCCGACAGCGCGAAGAACACCGCGACCGCCAGGTCGAAACGGGTGAACAACCGGCCGTACCAGCCGCTGCTGTTGGCGGTCTGGAACGCCACGTGAGTCAGCACGACGCCCATGGCGGCGCAGGCCCGCAGGCCCTCGACAGCGGGCAGGAAACTGCGGGTGCCGCTCACCCGAGCGCTGTCCGCGGTGTCGTGTCCTTCGTCGCCCACGAACCCAGTGTGCCGGGTGCCCGTACTCGGCGGCGAATCTCACTTCCACCCCGACACCACTATGAGGGTGTGCCTTAGTAAGGGCTGTTAGGGTCAGTCGGGTTGCTGTGTGGCTGGCAGACAAAGTGAGGAGCACGGGTTGAACCGCGCTGTGGGGTTGCGAATCGCAGCATGCGTCTTGATGGGGCTCGGCGCCGCCCTGCTGATTGCTGCTCTGCTGTTGACTACTTATACGTCGGGGAAAATCGCCAAGATTCCGCTCGACATCGACACCACGCTGGTCAGCAACGGCACCGGCACCGCTCTGGACCCGGCGTCGCTGCTGGGCGAGAAGTTCGTCGTCAACAAGAACGTTCCCGTGGTGTTGCAGCGCCAGCTCAGCGTTGAGAACCCGGCGAACGCCGACGTCGTGACGCTGCAGGTCGGCAACACCGTCCGCCGCACCGACAAGCAGCAGGACAACGGCCTGCTGCTGGCGCTCGTCGACACCGTGACGCTCAACCGCACCACCGCCGCCGCGGTGACAGGTGCGGCCGGCTCGGTGCAGAAGCCGCGCACCATCGAGGACCCGAACCCGCCGACCAACGTCGCGCTGCCCCACACCGGACTGAGCTACCGCTTCCCGTTCAGCACGGAGAAGAAGACCTACCAGGTGTTCGACCCGATCGCGCAGAAGGCGTACGACGCCAACTACGAGGGCGAAGAAGACGTCAACGGCCTCTCGGTCTACAAGTTCACCCAGAACGTCGGCTTCGACGCCGACGGCAAGCTGGTCGAGCCGATCAAGTTCTCGTCGCTGTATGACAAGGACGAAGACGGTTCGGTGACCGCGCGCGCCGAACTGTGGGGCGTGCCGTCGGCCGAGCCGACCGACCCGATCACCATGCAGCGCTACTACGCCGCTGCGCGCACCTTCTGGGTGGACCCGGTCTCCGGCACCATCGTCAAAGAGAAGGACCGCGGCTTCCACTACTACTCGCGTGACGCCCTCAAGCCTGAGGTGACGTTCGCCGACTTCACCGTCACCTCCAACGAGCAGACGGTCGAGTCGCAGGTCGCCGCGGCCCACGACGAGCGCGACAAGCTGGCCCTGTGGGACCGCATCCTGCCCATCACGTTCGGTGGCCTGGGCCTGGTGTTCCTCGTCGGTGGCGTGCTGCTCGCCGGCTACAGCCTGCGGTCGCAGGCCGCGCTGATCGATCCGGGCCTCGACGCCGCCGGGCATGGCTTCTTCGGCCGGCGCGACACCGATTCCGGACCGATGCCCGCCGCTGAGGCCATGACCGAGAAGCTGCCCACCCAGCGGCCGACCGATCTGCCACCGGACCGGATCTGATCGCTTTTCGTCGTGCCCTGCCGGCGCTGTACGCGCTGGGGCTGACGCTCGCTGTCACCGCGCCGCTGCTGGCGCCCGGTTATCTGCTGCTGCGTGACGCGGTCTCGACGCCGCGGTCCTACCTGTCCGACGCGGCCCTGGGCCTGTCCGAGGCCGCGCCCCGGGCTCTGCCGCAGGACTTCTTCCTGGCCGTGCTCTCGCCCGTCGTCGACGGCGGGTTGCTGGTCAAGGCACTGCTGATCCTGGGGCTATGGTTCGCCGGCTGGGGCGCGGCTCGGCTGGCAGCTGCCGTTCTGGACGCCGGTCTCGGCGGGCAACTGGTGGCCGTCACCGTCGCGGTGTGGAACCCCTACGTCGCCGAGCGGCTGCTGCAGGGGCACTGGAGCCTGCTGGTCGGCTACGGCTGCCTGCCCTGGGTCGCCCTCTCGAGTGATTTGTGCACGATTATCCGCGGTGAGCGCGAACAATCGTGCACAAATCGCTGGAGCCTGGTCTTTTGGGTGGCGCTGGCCGGGCTGACGCCGACGGGTCTGCTGCTCGCGCTGGTGGTGGCGCTGGTGTGTTCGCGGACCTGGCGCGGCGTCTGGGTGACGCTGGCTGCCGCCGTCGGAGCCGCGCTGCCGTGGCTGGTGGCGACGGTGGTGGCGCGCGCGGTACTGCCGGTGGCGAGCGCGGGTGTGCCGGCGTTCGCGGCGCGGGCGGAGCCGGGACTCGGGACGCTGGGCAGCCTGGCCGGGCTCGGCGGCATCTGGAACGCATCTGCGGTACCGGCGTCCCGCACGACGCTGTGGGCGCTGGTCGGGACGGTGGTGCTGCTGGCCGTGGTGGCCTGCGGAGCCCGGAAGGCATGGTCCGTCGCCGCGGCGCGGCCGCTGCTGGTGCTCGCGGTCGTCGCCGTGGTGGTGCCCGCGCTGCTGGCGACCGATGCCGGGTCCGCGTTCCTCGACTGGCTGATCCGGACCGTGCCCAGCACCGGTGTACTGCGCGACGGGCAGAAGTGGGTGGCGCTGGCGATGCCGGGCTATGCCCTGGCCGGGGCCGCCGCGGTGGCGGTGCTGCGGCGCTGGCTGCCAACGGCTTTCGCGGCGGCGGGCTGCTGTGTGGTGGTGCTGGCGGCGCTGCCCGACCTTGCCTGGGGCGTCGGCGGCCAGCTGCGGGCGGTGCAATACCCGGCCGGCTGGTATTCGGTTGCAGCCCAGATCAATTCCGACCCGAAGCCCGTCGCGGTGCTGCCGCCCGACGTGATCCGGCAGTTCCCGTGGGCCGGACCCTCGGCAGTACTGGACCCGCTCCCCCGATGGGTTTCCGCCGACGTGCTGGCAACCGGAGACCTGGTGATCGGCGGCCGGACCGTGCCCGGGGAAGGCGTGCGGGCCCGGCGGGTGCAGGACCTGCTGCTGCGGGGCGCCGACGTGCATCAGTTGGCCGCGGCCGGGGTCGGCTGGGTGGTGGTGGAGGGCGCGGCTCCCCCGCTGTCCCTGCCGATTGCCTATCGGGACAACGACATTGCGTTGTACCGCGTGGGTGGGACGACGCCCGCGGCGTCGAATCGCGCGGTGCTGATCGCCGCGCACGTGGTGTGGCTGGGCCTATTGGTCGGCGCTCTGGCCGCGTTGGTGATCCAGCGGTGGCGGGACCTCAGTACGCCCCTTCGCCGCGTGCCACCACACTGACGGTCTTCAGGATGATCCCCACGTCGGTGAGCATCGACCAGTTGTCGACGTACGAAAGATCAAGGCGCACAGCCTTGTCCCACGTGAGGTCGGACCGTCCGCTGATCTGCCACAACCCCGTCACACCCGGTTTGACGAGCAGCTTGCGCCTGATGTCGCCGTTGTAGGTCTCGACCTCCCGGCGCAGCGGCGGCCGGGGGCCGACGACGCTCATGTCCTGCTTGAGCACGTTGATGAACTGCGGGAGTTCGTCGATGCTGTAGCGGCGCAGGACCTTTCCGACCATCGTCACCCGCGGGTCCTCACGCATCTTGAACATGACGCCGCCGGCCATCTCGTTCGACGGCAGCAGTTCGTCGAGACGCTCCTCGGCATCGACCACCATGCTGCGGAACTTGATCATGGTGAACGGCTCGCCGTCCAGCCCGATACGTTCCGAGCGGTAGAACACCGGGCCGCGGCTCGTCATCTTGATGGCGATGGCTGCGAGCACGAGCAGCGGCGCCGTCCCGATCAGCGCCGCCAGCGCGAATCCGAAGTCGAACGCCTTCTTCAGGAAACTCTTGGCGCCGTGGTACTGCGGCTTCTCCACGTGCAGCAGCGGCATGCCGGCCACCGGCCGCATCGCCAGCCGCGCACCGGCCACGTCCAGCAGGCCCGGCGACACCACCAGGTCGACGTCGGACGCCTCGAGTCGCCAGGTGAGCCGCTGAATTCCGGCGACACCGAAATGTTCGGCGTCGGTCAGCGCCACGGTATCGGCGGCGCAGCGGTCGCCGAGGGCACCGAGGGCGTCGTTCTCGTCGCCGAAGATCGGGATCACCCGATCACCGATCCTGATGACGTCACCGCGCGCGTCCGGATCGCCCGGGATGCCGGCGCCGACCACCACGTAACCGTCGCCCGGATCGTTCATGAGCTCGGTCGCCAGGACCGCGATGGCGTCCCGATCACCAATGGCGAGAACAGATGTCAGGCATTCACCCGCATGCCGGCGCGCACGAACCCGGCGCCGCCACAGCTTGCGTCCGATGAGCAGGCCGATCGTGCCCAGCGGGAATGCCAGGGCCAGGTAGCCGCGCGCGATCTCAAGCCGCGCCAGCAGCGCCACGATCGCGATGACCCCGAACGTCCAGAACGACGCGGCGACGACGCGGCGATACTCCTCGATGCCGCAGCCGAGGATCGACGCGGAGCGGGCGTGATGCAGGGTCAGGACGCCCAGCCACAGGCAGGCCAGCGCCAGCGAGTACCCGGTATAGAGCATAGAGGCCGACGGACCGTAGCCCGCTCCGCCGAATCGGACCCATTGCGCGAACAGCATCGCGAGGACGATGGCCGCGGCGTCGGTGATCAGCACGCGACGCGCGTAATGCGGCTGCCAGACCGTGCGTGAATTCGAAAGCCGGGTGAGCCCGAACGTCGAAAGCGTCATCGGCAACTCCACATGCTCAACTCCTCAGACCTGGTGGTACATCGATGGAGCGGAATATCCAATTACATTGAATGAGAACGGAGTTCGAACGCACTGCATCACCGGGCCCAGTTGCCTGGATCCGCAAAATGAGAGGGACACCCGAAAGCCGGAACCCGAAGGCGGCCCTCATTGCTATTAAATTTGACTTGGCCGTCAGTTTATGCGGCGAGGCGGTGTCCAACAGCAAAACGGCAGATTTGGCTCGTCGTCACGAAGAATTTCCGGAACCGGCGTTGACGCCCGGCAACAGCAGCGCCGCGGCCCGGCTACGACGTCAGACGATCCCGTTGACGTACTTGCCGTCCCGGACGGTCTCGGCAACCGTCAGCATCGCGGAAGCGCTTTGCGGCCACGAGAATTCGGCGGCCCGCACCTGCGCCTTGGTGCCCAGCTGGTCGCGCAGGACGGCGTCGGTCAGCAGGGTCTCGAGCGCGGTGACCAGACCGCGGTGGTCGTCGACCAGCAGGCCCGTGACGCCGTCGACGATCGAATCGGTCAGGCCGCCCGAGGACCGGTAGCCCACCGTGGGCACGCCGTGCTGCGCGGCCTCGATGACGGCCAGCGCCCAGCCTTCCTTGCGCGACGGCAGTGCGTGAACCCAAGCCTGTTGCAGCACTTCGTGTTTGGTGTCCTCGTCGACATGGCCGTGGAACGTCACCGCGGCACTGATGCCGAGCCGCCGGGCGTGCGCGACCAGGCGCTCGTCCCACCAGCCGCCGCCGACGACATCCAGACGCAGCCCCGGCACCAGGGGCGCCAGCAGCGCGACGGCGTCGAGCACGTCCTCGATCTGTTTGTGCGGCACCAACCTCGACAGCACGACGATGCGCGGCTCCGTCGCCCGGGGCAGCGACAGGGACGCCGCCGGAGCGAGGTCGACGCCGTTGCGCACGACAGCGATCCGCGACGCGTCGACGCCCAGATCCACCAGGTCCCGGGCCGACGGCAGCGACACCGTCACGTACTGGTTGTTGCGGTGCAGCCGGGGCGAGAGCCGCGACTCCACGAACCACCCGAACTTGCTCATCACGCGCCCAGCTACCGGCCACTGGTCGCGGTGGCAGTGATGTACCAGCACCATCGCGCGCCGGCCGTAGGCCAGGCGAGCCAGGAAGGGGATGCCGTTCTGCGAATCGATCACCACATCCGGCCGGACGCCGCGCAGCGGGCCCAGCCCGACGCGGGCCAGCACCATCGCCAGCCCGGCCCAGATGTAGACCGACAGCCGGCCACCGCCGCGGCTGATCCGGATGCCGTCGACGACCTCGGTGCGCGACGCCCCGCGATAGCGGGCGGTCCGCAGCGTCACCCGCACGCCGGACTCCGCCAGCTGTGCGCCGATGCGCTGCAGATACGTCTCGCTCCCGCCACCCTGGGGATGGCCGGTGTCGCGCCAGCAGAGCAGCAGCACCGACCGGATCTCGTCAGGAGATCCAGCAGGCTGCTGGGGGTGGTCTGGCATCGAATGAAGGGTACCGGTCAGTAGGGTTGCGGAGTGAATCACCGGGCAGCCAAACGACTGGTCACCACGCGTAAGCGGGCCACCCTCGCGCGCTCGATCCGACTGCTCGGCGAGTTCCGTTTCGAGCAGAGCGACCCGGCCCGCTTCTACGGCGGCCTCGCCCGCGACACCGTCGCGCTCGTGGACGGTCTGTGGCGCGACCTCAACGGCACCGCCCCCGACGGCATGACGGTGCTCGACGTCGGCGGCGGCCCGGGCTACTTCGCCACCGAATTCTCCAGCGCCGGAATGACATACATCGGCGTCGAGCCCGACCCTCGCGAGATGCACGCGGGTCCGGCCGCGCAACCCGATGGCGCCGGTAGCTTCGTGCGCGCCTCGGGCATGGCGCTGCCGTTCGCCGACGACAGCGTCGATGTCTGTTTGTCGTCGAACGTCGCCGAACACGTCCCCGAACCGTGGCTGATGGGCCGGGAGATGCTGCGGGTCACCCGGCCGGGCGGGCTGGTGATCCTGTCGTACACGGTGTGGCTCGGGCCCTTCGGTGGGCACGAGATGGGGCTGACGCACTACCTCGGCGGCCGGCGGGCCGCCGAGATGTACACCCGCAAACACGGCCGCCGGCCGAAGAACGACTACGGATCGTCGTTGTTCGCGGTGTCTGCCGCAGCTGGGCTGGAGTGGGCGCGCAGCACGGGGGCGCTGGTCGCCGCATTCCCCCGCTACCACCCGCAATGGGCCTGGCGTGCGACTTCTGTACCGGTGTTACAGGAGTTCTTGACGAGCAACCTGGTGTTGGTGCTCCAGCCCAGCTGAATGACCTAATTGGAACATGTTCTCGTTTGGCCGAAAACTCGGTAGTGTGACGGCCATGACACAGAGCACGGCTTTCAAAACCGAGTGGGATCAGCTGTTCATCGGCGGTCAGTGGACCGCACCCGCGACGTCGGACGTCATCGAGGTGCACTCCCCGGCCACCGGCGAGCTCGTCGGCAAGGTGCCGCTGGCCTCGAAGGCCGATGTGGATGCCGCCTGTGCCGCCGCCCGCAAGGCGTTCGACGAGGGCCCGTGGCCCAAGATGTCGCCGGCCGAGCGCGCCGCGGTGATCGCCGAGGCGTCGCGCATCATGACCGAGCGCGCCGATGAGCTGAAGTTCCTGCTCGCCGCCGAGACCGGCCAGCCGCCGAGCATCGTCGACATGATGCAGTACGGCGCCGCCATGTCGTCGTTCAACTACTACGCCGGCGCCGCCGACAAGTTCCAGTGGAGCGACATCCGCGACGGCATCTACGGCCAGACCCTGGTGACCCGCGAGCCCATCGGGGTCGTCGCCGCCGTCGCCGCGTGGAACGTCCCCTTCTTCCTGGCCGCCAACAAGCTGGGTCCGGCACTGCTCGCCGGCTGCACCGTCGTGCTCAAGCCCGCAGCCGAGACGCCGCTGTCGGTGTTCGCGATGGCGCAGGCCTTCGCCGACGCCGGCCTGCCCGAGGGCGTGCTGTCGATCGTGCCGGGTGGCCCCGAGACCGGCCGCGCGCTGACCGCCAACCCCGAGATCGACAAGTTCACCTTCACCGGCAGCTCGGCTGTCGGCAAGGAGATCGGCAAGGTCGCCGCCGAGCGCCTCAAGCCCTGCACCCTGGAACTCGGCGGCAAGTCCGCGGCGATCATCCTCGAGGACGCCGACCTGGACTCCACCCTTCCGATGCTGCTGTTCTCGGGCCTGATGAACACCGGCCAGGCCTGCGTCGGCCAGACCCGCATCCTGGCCCCGCGGTCGCGGTACGACGAGGTCGTCGAGAAGGTGGCCGCCGGCGCGGCCGGCATGCAGGTCGGCCTCCCCGATAATCCGGCCGCCATGATCGGTCCGCTGATCAGCGAGAAGCAGCGCGAGCGCGTCGAGAGCTACATCAAGAAGGGTGTCGAAGAAGGCGCCCGCATCGCCACCGGCGGCGGCCGTCCCGACGGCCTCGATTCCGGTTGGTTCGTGCAGCCGACGGTGTTCGCCGATGTCGACAACTCGATGACCATCGCCCAGGAGGAGATCTTCGGCCCGGTGCTGGCGATCATCCCCTTCGACAGCGAAGAAGACGCCATCCGGATCGCCAACGACTCGGACTACGGCCTGGCCGGCAGCGTCTACACCACCGACATCCCGCGGGCCATGAAGATCGCCTCGCAGATTCGCACCGGCACCTACGCGGTCAACATGTACGCGTTCGACCCGGGTGCGCCGTTCGGCGGCTACAAGAACTCCGGCATCGGCCGCGAGAACGGCCCCGAGGGCATCGAGGCCTACTGCCAGGCCAAGAGCGTCCTGATGCCATTCGGCTACACCCCGGAGTAATACCGCCTTCGTCCGGATGGCCACCCGCGCTTTGTCCTTCGCCCCTCGGGGGACTCGGCCGGGTGGCCATTCGGCTTTTCAGCACCGGTTTTTTATCCCAGGCGAACCCCAGCAATCGCTGATACCGTCACGCCCGTCCGAAGGTCTGGCAAACAATCTGGGAGGAAACGTATGGCTGTCTCTGTAGATCTCGACAAAGCACTCGACAAGGCGTACGAGGGCAAGTCCCTCAAGGAAATCCTCGACGCATCGCCCGCCGCGCTGGCCGGGGTCAGCGACGCCGACGCCGAGCACCTCGCCGCGGCGTTCAACATCAAGACCGTGCGCCAGCTCGGTGCCAACAAGTACTTCGCCGTCGCCGCCGCGCTCGTCGCGCTGGAGAACGCCGGCTAGGTTCCTGCGCGAGCAGACGCGAAAACCCCCAAAATCACTTGGTTTTGGGGGTTTTCACGTTTTCTCGGCGAGGTGGTCAGCGGCCCTGGAACTGCGCGGCGCGGCGCTCGACGAAGGACTGCACGCCCTCGGCGGCGTCTTTGGTCGTGAACAGCCTGGCCACCTCGGGCTGGAGTCGCTCGAAGGCCGCGGCCTCACCCGCGCTGCGAGCCAACTGCGCCGAGGCCAGGGTTGCCTGCACACCCAACGGCGCCGCGCGGTCCGCGATGGTGTGCGCGATCTCGATTGCCCGCGCGCGAGCGGCCGCGGCATCTTGCACGACCTCCTGCACCAGACCGATGCGGTCCGCCTCTGCTGCGTCGAATTCGTCACCGGTGAGCAGCCAGCGCATGGCGTTGCCCCAGCCCGCGTCGCGCGGTAGCCGGACGCTGGCACCGCCGAACGGATAGATGCCGCGCAGCACCTCGATCTGGGCGAAGCGGGCGTCGGCGGCTGCCACCCGAATCTCGGCGGCGAGCAGCAGTTCGATGCCCAACGTCAGGCAACGGCCCTGAACCGCCGCGACGAGTGGCTTGGCCCACGGCCCGTCGAGCCGCCAGGGGTCGCGGCCATCGGCGGGGAACGGACTCTCCCCCGCGGCGATGGCGGGAGCGACGTCGAGCAGGTCCAGACCCGCGGTGAAGTGGTCGCCATGGGCGACGAGCACTCCGGCGCGGAGGCTGTCGTCGCGCTCCAGCAGACCGTAGGCCCGTGACAGGTCGGCCAGCATCGCGCGGTCGAACGCGTTGCGCTTCTCGGGCCGGCTGAGGCCCATCACCAGAACATGCCCGTCCCGTTCGAGGGTGACGGTCTGCAGATCGAGATCGGTCGTCATGCGAGCAGTGAACTCCTGATCACGAAATTATGCAAGAGACCATAGTTCTGAGGGAGCGTAGGCCCCGCAGCGCTCAAAACCTCAGAAATATGTGACCTGGAATACATTCTTTGGTCCGATGTGTTGGGCGTTTTATGCTGAGTCCCATATCGAGGAGGGCAGCATGTGGGTGGTCGAGGTCAACGTGAAAGGCCATCGCTTCACGCATACCGTCCTGGGCGCCAACGAACGGCTGCGTGAAGCAGCTCGCGGTGTGCAGGACCGGATGACGCAGTTTCGGAACCGGGTCACGCATTGAGCGCGGCAGCGCCCGCCATCAAGACGGTCAACAAGCGCGGCGCCACCCGGGAACGGATGGTGCGCAGCGCCGCCGCCGTGCTGCGTGAGCGCGGCGCCGCCGGCCTGACCATCGACGAGGTGCTGGTCCGCAGCGGCGCACCCCGCGGGTCGGTCTACCACCACTTTCCCGAGGGCCGCAGCCAGCTGCTGATCGAAGCACTGCAGTTCGCCGGCGACGCGATCGCCGCCCACATCGACGGCTCCGCCGCGTACGGCGGCATCGCACTCGTGCGCGGATTCGTCACCTTCTGGGACCAGATTCTGGCCGACAGCGACTTCACCGCGGGGTGCCCGGTGGTCGCCGCCGCGGTCGGGTCGGGCGACGAAGCGCCGACACTGACCCCCATTGCCGCCGAGATCTTCGACCGGTGGCGCACCGCGCTCGGACACTCCTTCACCGCCGAGGGATTCAGCGATTCCGACGCGTCAGCCCTGGCTGTCACCTGCCTGGCCGCACTGGAAGGTGCGGTGGTGTTGAGCCGGTCGTCGCAGAGCGTCGCTCCGCTGCACGACGTCGCTACTCAACTCGAATTCCTCATCAAGGCAAAGGCTTTCGTCAAGAACAACGGCCTGCCCACCGCCGGCAGCTAGCCGTCCGCGCGAGCCCAGCGCGCACAGACGAAGTCCCCGTTGACCGCGGACTCGACCAATCGCCATTCCGAGCGCACCGGCAATACCGGTGCGCCGGCACCCAGGGAACACGGCGCATAGGACACCACCAGTTCGTCGACCAGGCCGGCCGTCACGAACTGCGCTGCGACGTCCCCGCCGCCGACGATCCAGACGTCACGCTCGCCGGCCGTCTCGACCAACGCCGGATGCAGCTGCGCGACATCGCCGCTGACCGGGCACACCGGGTGCCCCTCAACGACGACGTCCGGCCGCGACGTGAGCACCCACGTCGGTTGGGGGTACGGCCAATCACCCGGTTCGTTCTCGACGACCCACCGGTACGTCGTCGACCCCATGACCAGGGCACCCACCGACTGCTCGAAGGCTTTGTAGCCGAACGGGCCGTCGACGTCGATGTCACGCGAGAGCAGCCAGTCCAGGCTGCCCGCGGAATCGACGATGAAGCCGTCCAAGCTCGATGCGGTGTAGTAAATGGTCGCCATCGCTCCGAGTATGCCGCGACCCACCGACAATCCGAGGCGCCCCGATTACTGTTGCCGGATGGACGATTTCGACGCCCTCCGCGCCGACGACGGCGACCTGTCCGAACTGCGTGCGGACCTGCGCCGGTTCCTGGCCGAGGACGCAAAGGAGTTCGGCTGGGAACCCGGCGTCGACTGCTGGCTGTCGAAGTGGGACGCCGACTTCAGCATGCGGCTGGCGGCAGCCGGCTTCGTCGGTCTCACCATCCCGGTCGAGTACGGCGGCCGCGGCCGCAGCCACATGCACCGATACGTGGTCACCGAAGAACTGCTCGCCCACGGCGCACCGGTCGCCGCGCATTGGATCGCCGACCGGCAGGTGGCGCCAGCCCTGCTGACCTACGGCAGCGAGGACCAGCGGCGGCGACTGCTGCCCCGAATCGCTTCCGGTACTTTGTATTCCGCGATCGGCATGAGCGAGTACGAGGCCGGTTCCGACCTGGCCGCGGTCGCCACCAAGGCCACCCGCACCGACGCCGGCTGGCTGCTGAACGGCAGCAAGGTGTGGACCAGCGGCGCGCACCTGGCACACCAGGTCGTGGTGCTGGCTCGCACCAGCCCCCTGGACCCCGCGCATCGGCACGCGGGATTCAGCCAGTTCATCGTGCCCACCGACGCCCCGGGTGTCACCATCGAGCCGATCGTCCAGATGAACGGCGAACACCATTTCAACGAGGTGCTGTTCGACGACGTCGCGCTGACCGACGCCGATCTGCTCGGCACCGTCGGCGCGGGCTGGCACCAGGTGACCTCGGAGCTGGGTTTCGAGCGCAGCGGACCGGAGCGCTTCCTGTCCACGGCCACATTGCTTTTCGCACTCATCGAGGCGCTGCGAGACGACCCCCGTGCGGACATCGGCGATCTGCTGGCACGGATGATCTCGCTGCGTCAGCTCTCCATCTCGGTCGCCCGCGCGTTGACCGCCGGCCAAGACGCCGCCGTCCCCGCCGCGCTGGTCAAAGACCTGGGCACCCGATTCGAGCAGGACTCCGTGGAGATCGCCGCGGAGCTGCTGGACCGGTACGACGGTCCTGACCGTCCGCGGCTGCAGGCGATGCTGGACACCGCTCGGGTGCATGCGCCACTGTTCACCCTGCGCGGCGGCACCAATGAGGTACTGCGCGGCATCGTCGCCAAGAACTGGACCAAACAGGCTGCCGCCAAACAGCATTCGGACGAGCTGGCCGAACTGCGCGAACTGGCCGACCAGATCGGGCAGTCCGCACAGCCCGCCCGCACCCTGCCGCTGACCTTCGACGATGCCCTGTGGCGCACCGCCGAGAGCTCCGGACTCACCCGGTTGAGCAGCGACGCCGATGCCGGTCCCGCCGCGGCGGCCGTCGTGCTGGGCACCTTGGCACGTCACGCCGCTGCGGTGCCGATCGCCGAAACCGATGTGCTGGCAACGTGGTTGGCGGCAGCAGCCGGTCTCGCCGTACCCGAGTCCGGGCCCCTGACCCTGGCGGTCGAGCAGGTCGCCACCTGGCCGCAGTGCGGGCCGGTGCTGGTGACCAAACGCGGACCGGACGCCCTGTACGTCGCACTGCGCGACTCACCGACGCTCATCAACGGTGGACACAATCTCGCCGGGGAGCCCCGGGCAACCATCGAATTCGACACCGCGGCAAGTGATGTCGTCCAGCTGCCGCTGACGGTCGCCGACGAATTGACCCTCCGCGGCGCCTGGTGCCGCAGCGTCCAGATCGTCGGCGCACTCGATGCCGCCGCCGAGCTGACCGTCGCGCACACCGAAACACGGGTGCAGTTCGGCCGCCCGCTCGCCGCCTTCCAGGCGGTGCAGCACTCACTGGCCTCGATGCTCGGCGAGATCGAACGGGCCAGGGCGGCAACCACTCTGGCGGTCACCGCCGCCGCGCAGTACGGCTTCGGTGACGATCGCACCGGCTACGCCACGACCGTGGCCAAGATCGCCGTCGGCCGGGCCGTCGCCCCGGTGACGACCATCGCGCACCAGTTGCACGGCGCCATCGGCACCACCGCGGAACATCCGTTGTGGCGGGCGACCCTACGGGCCCGCAGTTGGGCTGACGAGTTCGGCAGCACCAGTTGGCACGCCCGCAGGCTCGCGGCCCGCACCGCGACGACCGATCCGTGGGATGTGACGGTGGGCCGCTTCTGAAAGTCGTTGTGACCTAGGTCAATATCCGCGCCGAAAGTGGATTCCGTCCGCTTGTGACGGCGACCACTGCGCTACCGGCGGTCCCGGTAAAAACTTGACGAATGTCAAAAATCAGCGGCGCCTTGGCTGCGTTGGCCGTCTGCACCACCCTGCCCGCGGCGACCGCGGTCGCCGCGCCCGCCCAGGCCGCCGGCACGCACCGCATGACCCTGATGTCGCGGTCTTACACCTGCGACCGGCAGCCGATCAACTACATGAAGTTCCGTTTTCCGGCCGTGCCGACCGCTGAGATCACCTCCGACGGCCGCACCGCCGTCGCCCACATCGACATGCTCGACGGCGCGCGCGACGCGCGGTACGTGGTCCGGCTGATCCCGGCCCCCCATGCCCCGCTCGGTTGCCTCGCCGGTGACCCGAGCATCGGCACCGGCACGCTGAGCACCGACGGCTTCGGCAACGGCAGCTCCACCGTGCAGCTCAACGTGGCTCCCGGCACCACCGGTGTGTGGCTCCAGGTTGATCTGCCCGCGCCGCATTCGCAGTCCCCGGCCGAGTTCTACAGCAGCGACTTCGTCGCCGCAGTCTGACCATTGTTCGACCCCAGCAGCCGACACAAACGATCTTCCCGGTAGAACAAACACATGTCCTACCGGGAGATCGTGACGTCGCGGCGATTCAATGGCCGTCAGGCCGCAGTACTGGCAGCCGCTCTGCTGCTGGCCGGATGTTCGGGCGACAAGCAGCCACCGCAGCCGACCACCTCGTCGTCGAGCGCTCCGGCGCCGAGCACCGCTGCCGCCCCGAGCACCCCCGCAGCCGAAGCACCGCCGTCCCCCACCAGCCGTCAGCTCGACGGCGGGACCTGCCTGCAACTCACCGGCGCCGTGGTGAACCTGATGTCCGGCGCGTCCCCCGACGACGCCAAGACAGCCGGGGACACCATCAACGGCTTCCACCCGCCGGCCGATGTGCAGGCCGCCGTGACGCATTTCGTCAAGACCAACGGCCTGCACTCCAGCGATCCCGACCGCACTCAGTTCAGCCGCACCCTCAACAACTGGGTTGAGCAGCAGTGCCCGGTGCAGCGGTCGGAGAAGAAACCCAAGTAGGGCCGGTCAGCTACCGGTCCACTGCGGAGCGCGCTTCTCGGCGAAGGCCACCGCGCCCTCGCGCGCGTCCTTCGACATGAAGACCGGTCCCAGGATGGCGCCCTGCTTCTCCCACTTCTCCGCGTCGGACCAGTCGGACGACTCGACGATGATCCGCTTGGTCGCGGCGACCGCGAGCGGGCCGTTCGCGGTGATCCGCTCGGCCAGCGCGAGGGCGGCATCCAGTGCGGCACCCGGCTCGGTCAGCTCGTTGACCAGGCCCAGCTCGTGCGCCCGCGCGGCGGTCAGGTTCTCGCCGGTGAGCGCGAGTTCCATGGCGATGGCGTACGGGATGCGCCGCGGCAGGCGCAGCAGGCCGCCGGCACCGGCGACCAGGCCGCGCTTGACCTCCGGGATACCGAATGCCGCCGCGTTGGAGGCGACAATCAGGTCGGCCGACAGGGCCAGCTCGGTGCCGCCTGCCAGCGCGTAACCCTCGACCGCGGCGATCAGCGGCTTGGCCGGCGGACGCTGCGTGAAGCCGAGGCCACGGTCCGAGAGGATGTTCTCGCCCTTGGCGAAAGCCTTCAGATCCATGCCGGCACAGAACGAGCCGCCGGCTCCCGTCAGCACGGCGACGGACAGTCCCGGGTCTTCGTCCAGGCGGTCCGCGGCGGCGGCCAAGCCCTTGCTGACCGCTGAGTTGACAGCGTTCTTGGCCTGGGGCCGATTGATGGTGATGATCAGTATGCGGTCGCGCTGTTCGACGAGGACGGCATCTTCGCTGGTGGCTTCTTCGGTCACGACGGTGATGCTAGCCACAGGGGATTGGCGTCCGGCGGTCAACCAGTGAATAATCAAAAATTAGAACATGTTCTAGTTTTTGCCGCAGTCAGAGGAGAAACCGTGGTCAAGCTGCCCGAAATCACCAAATTCGACCCGGACCTGACCGAGAAGGTCATGGGGATTCTCCGACCGCTGCTGAAGGTCTATCACCGATCCGAGGTCCGCGGACTGGAGAACATTCCGCTGGGTGGCGCACTGGTGGTGAGCAACCACTCCGGTGGCATGCTGCCCATGGACGTACCGATCTTCTCGTCGCACTTCTACGAGAAGTACGGCTACGACCGTCCCGTCTACACCCTCAGCCACGCCATGCTGATGGTCGGCCCGACCGCGGACTTCTTCAAGAAGACCGGCTACATCCTGGCCAGCCACGAGAACGCCGACGAAGCGCTGCGCTCCGGCGGCCTCGTCGTCGTGTTCCCCGGCGGTGACTACGACGTCTACCGGCCGTCGACCGACGCCAACAAGATCGACTTCGACGGCCGCAAGGGCTACGTGAAAGCCGCGATCAACGCCGGCGTGCCGATCGTGCCGATGGTCGGCATCGGCGGCCAGGAGACCCAACTGTTCCTGACCCGCGGCGAGCGCATCGCCAAGGCCCTCGGTCCCATCGCGCGCGCCGCCCGCGCCAAGGTGGTGCCGCTGTCCGTCGGCCTGCCGTTCGGCCTGTCCGCCGTGCTGCCCTTCAACGTGCCGCTGCCGTCGAAGATCGTCATGCAGGTGCTGCCGCCCATCAACATCGAGGCCGAGTTCGGTGAAGAGCCCGACATCGACGCAGTCGACGCACGGGTCCGCAAGGTCATGCAGGACGCTCTCGACGAACTCGCCGAAGAGCGGCGCTTCCCGGTACTAGGCTGACCGCCCGTGGGTATCACCGACAAGCTGACCGCCACTGCCGGCCTGGTCAACACCATGGTCCGCGCCGGTGTCATCGCCCCACTGCGGCCGGACAAGTACGTCCGGATCGCGGGCGCCATGGCCCGCGAAAACATGAGCGTCACTTCAGGTTTCGCCAGTTCCGCGCAGCGCTGCGGTAACCGTCCGGGCCTGATCGACGAGCTGGGCACTCTGACCTTCAGCGAGCTCGACAAGCGCGGCGACGCGTTCGCCGCCGCCCTGCAGCTGCTGCCCTCGGCCAAGGTCGTTGGCATCATGGCACGCAACCACCGCGGTTTCGTCGACGCACTGATCGCGGCCAACCGCATCGGCGCAGATGTGTTGCTACTGAACACTTCCTTCGCCGGCCCGGCCATGGCCGAGGTCGTGGACCGCGAGAACGTCGACGTCATCATCTACGACGAAGAGTTCACCGCGACGGTGGACCGCGCCTTGCAGGATCAAGGTCAGACGGGCCGGCCTCCCGTCACCCGCATCGTGGCGTGGACCGACACCGAGGACCACCCCCTGACCGTCGAGTCCCTGATCATCGACCACCTGGGGCTGCAGCCGCGACGCACCGGCGAGAAGAGCCGGGTGATCCTGCTGACCTCCGGGACCACCGGAACTCCCAAGGGCGCCAAGCATTCCGGTGGCGGCCTGGACGCGCTGAAGGCGATCCTGGACCGCACGCCGTGGCGCACCGAGGAGACCACCGTGGTCGTCGCTCCGATGTTCCACGCCTGGGGCTTCTCACAACTGGTGTTCGCGGCGTCGATGGCCTGCACCGTCGTCACTCGCCGCAAGTTCGACCCGCAGGCCACCCTGGCCCTGGTCGACAAGTACCAGGCGACCGGATTGTGTGTTGTCCCAGTGATGTTCGACCGCATCATGGAACTGCCGGACCACATCCGCAACCGCTACAGCGGCCGCTCGCTGCGGTTCGCCGCGGCCTCCGGCTCGCGCATGCGCCCCGACGTCGTCACCTCGTTCATGGACCAGTTCGGTGACGTCATCTACAACAACTACAACGCCACCGAGGCCGGGATGATCGCCACCGCGACACCGGCCGACCTGCGCGCCGCCCCCGACACCGCCGGCCGGCCCGCCGAGGGCACCGAGATCAAGATCCTGGACGCCGATTTCAAGGAGTTGCCGGCGGGCGAGGTGGGCACGATCTACGTACGCAACTCGACCCAGTTCGACGGCTACACCTCCGGCGCCACAAAAGATTTCCACCAGGACTACATGTCCTCGGGCGACGTGGGTTACCTCGATGTCGCCGGTCGCTTGTTCGTGGTGGGCCGCGACGACGAGATGATCGTCTCCGGCGGTGAGAACGTGTACCCGATCGAGGTGGAGAAGACGCTGTCCACCCACCCGGACGTGGCCGAAGCCACCGTGCTGGGTGTCGACGACGAGCAGTACGGCCAGCGCCTCGCGGCGTTCGTCGTGCTGACCGATGGCGCGACCGCCACCGAGGAATCCCTCAAGCAGCACGTACGAGACAACCTGGCCAATTACAAAGTGCCACGGTCGATTACGGTGCTCGCCGAATTGCCGCGCAACAGTACCGGCAAGATCGACCGCCGCGAGCTGAAGGCGCTGGCCAATGGCGCGTAAATCGGTGACCCTGCTGCGGGCCGTCCTCGGCCTCGTCAACGCCACCAACGCGGCCACCCCGCTGGCCCGCGCCGGGAACCCCGGCATCCTCACCTTCGCGTACGGCTGGCCGTCCAGCGAAGCGGCCGGATTCGTGCTCAGTTCCTCGGTGCTGTCCACCATCCGCCGGGGTCGGCGCGGCGCGTTCTCCGGTACCAGCGGCCGAATCGCGTTGGTGCTCAACGTGATCACCTGGGCCATCCTGGGCTTCATCGTCGGCCGCAGCCGCAGTTCCCGGCCGGCATTCGAAGAGCCACTGCGCGACGTGATCGGACCGGGCAACCCGGCCGATCCGGGCGTCCCGCGCCTGCCCGGTATCGCGCGCACCATGCTGTCGCGCCGCAAGTACAACAAGAAGACCGTCAAGTACGGTCCGCACCGCGCCAACCTGGCCGACATCTGGCGCCGCCCCGACCTGCCACTCGACGGCAAAGCCCCGGTGCTGCTGCAGGTTCCCGGCGGTGGGTGGATGCTCGGCGACCGTCGGCCGCAGGCCTACCCGCTGATGGGCACCCTCGCCGACCGCGGCTGGATCTGCGTGTCCATCGGCTACCGCGTCAGCCCGAAGCACCAGTGGCCGGCGCACATCATCGACGTCAAGCAGGCCCTCGCCTGGATCAAGGAGAACATCGCCGATTACGGCGGCGACCCCGACTTCGTCGCGATCAGCGGCGGCTCGGCGGGCGGTCACCTGTCCTCGCTGGCCGCGTTGACTCCCGGAGATCCCCAGTGGCAGCCCGGCTTTGAGGATGCCGACACCTCGGTGGTGGCCGCGGTTCCCGTGTACGGCCGCTACGACTGGTTCAGCTTCGACGGCCCCGGGCGTCCGGAGATGATGCACGCCCTGCAGCACTTGATCATCAAGAAGCGGTTCTCCACCGATCCCCAGGTCTTCCTGGACGCCTCGCCCATCAAGCGGATAGGTCCCGACGCCCCGCCGTTCTTCGTGCTGCACGGCACCGACGACACACTGATCGATGTCCAGGAGGGACGGGACTTCGTCGCCGCGCTGCGCGAGCGGTCACCGGCGCCGGTGGCATACGCCGAGATCCCGCACGCGCAGCACGCATTCGACATCTTTGGCTCGGCGCACGGCCGCTACGCCGCCGAGGCGATCACCCGGTTCCTGGAGTGGGTGCGCGCCGAGAAGGCGAAGGCCGTTGACTCCGAGGGTGACTCCGAGGGTGTCGGCTAGCCGCTGGTGAAGTCGCGGCGCCAGGTCCGGGCAGGAGCCCTACTGCGCCATCGCGGTCTCGACGACCGTCAGCTCCTCGGAAAGCCCTGCGGCCCTTCGGATTTTCTTGAAGTCCGCCATCATGCCCGCGGTCACTTCATGCGGGTCGTCGGTGGTCGCACCGTCGGCCAGCACCGAGATGTTGAGCTGGTCGACGTAGCTCCACACGGTGATGTTCAGGCCGCTGCCGGCGGTGAGCGGACCGACCGAGTAGATCTCGGTGACGGTGGCGCCACCCACCTTGCCGCGCTCCCGGGGCCCCGGCACGTTGGAGATGTTGAGGTTCAGCACCTTGTTCTGGCCGTCCATGTTGGACAGCCGGCGGAACATCGACTCCATCGGCGCCGGCGGCATGTAGGCGGCCCACCGGGCCACCAGTTCCGGGCCGACCAGCTGGTGACTCTCCTTCGCAAGCATGGCGGCTTCCCGGGCCTGCCTGACGCGCTGCTCGGCGTCGTCAACGTCAACCGGCAGCGAGATCAGCACGCCGCTGAATCGGTTGCCGGAGATGCGATCCGGCGAGAAGTCGTAACTCATGGGCACCGAGGCCAGCAGCGGGTGGTCGGACTTGCCGTCGTACTTCAGCAGCAGCTCGCGCAGCGCCCCCGATGACATGGCCAGCACCAGGTCGTTGATGGTGACGCCCAGCTTCTTGCTGGTTTCCTTGACATCCGCGAGCGCCAAAGTGGCTGTGGCGAAACGTCGTTGGGGCGTGAGCACGTGGTTCATGAAGCTCGCCGGCGGGGTGAACGGCCGGGTCAGTTCCGGCGACAGCTTGCGCGTGCTCTTGCGCACCCGCGCCATGCCGTCGGCGGTGTACTTGACCACGCCGGGAATCCGGCCGATCTGCCGGAGGTGATCGACGAAGGCCGAGCGCACCAGCTCCCCGCGGGACGGGGCCGGATCGGCGATGTAGAGGTCCTGATCGCGCTGCGGCCCTTCGGTGATGTCCATGCCGAGGGCCAGCAGGTTGGCCGAGGCCACCCCGTCCGCCAGCGCGTGGTGGATCTTGCCGACCACGGCCACCCGCCCGTTGGCCAAGCCTTCGACGAGGTACATCTCCCACAGCGGCCGGCTGCGATCCAGTGCGGTACTGGCGATTTCGCCGATCGCCTCGTCCAGTTCACGGCGGCCACCCGGTGCCGCCACCCGCCACGGTCGGACGTGGTACTCGAGATCGACTTCGGCGTGCTCGCGCCACATCGGGTGGTGGAACTTGAACGGGATGTCGACGAGCTGATAGCCGAACGGGTCCAGCTTGTGCAGTCGTTCCCGGAGCACGCGACGGAATTCGTCGATCCCGAAGGTGCGATCACCCAGTCCGGCAAGGTCGATGACGGCAATCTTGAGGGTGTGCATGTGCACGTTGGGCGTTTCCGAATACAGCAGGAACGCGTCCCACCCACTCAGTCGTTTCACTCGACCTCTCCTGCGCTTCGGTCAGACCTCGCCCAGTCGAACGGTCTAGACGACCTCTTCGACACACTGCTGGTTCTGGTTCCGACGAACCTCGTCGAGGAACAACCCTATGGCAGTGGCCATCGACGCCGTGCGAGCACCGTCGGTCATGTCGAAACCGTGTCCGGCACCGGGCAATTCGATGTAACTGACGGTCGACGCGGACACCGCGCGCAGCTCGTGCACGAAGTCGCGAGCCTGCGCCACCGGGATGACGCTGTCGCCGCTGCCGTGGATCACCAGGAACGGCGGCGCATCTCGATGCACCCGCGCGATCGGAGAGGCTTGACGGTAGATCTCCGGGTGCTTGTCGATCCGGCGCCGGACCACGACGCGCTCGAGGAAGTCGACGAACTCCTCGCGCTCCTTAGTGGACCGGTCCTCCCAGTCGTAGCGGCCGTAGATACCCACAACGGCGTCGACCGACGTGTCGGCCCCCTCGGGCAGGTCGGTCTGCAGTTCGGGATCGTTGGCAGTCAGGCCGGCCAGCGCGGCGAGGTGCCCACCGGCCGAACCACCGGAGATCGCGATGAAGTCGCGGTCACCGCCGAACTTGTCGACGTTCGCCCGGGCCCACGCGATCGCGGTCTTGACGTCCGTGATGTGTTGCGGCCAACGGTGGTTCGGGGCCACGCGGTAGTCGATGGACAGACAGACCCAGCCCTGTTGGGCCAGGTGGCTCATCAGCGCGTAGCCCTGCAGCAGCCGGCTGCCGTGCACCCACGCCCCACCGGGCAGGTAGATCAGCACCGGGGCCGGCTCGCTGGGCAGGTCATCGGCGCGCCAGACGTCTAGGAGCTGCGACGGGTTGTCGCCGTAGCGCACCGAGGTGCGGTGCACCTGACGCCGGTGTTCGCGGGCCCGCCAGAACGGCGGCGTGCGCTCGGGCGCAGGCCATTCGATGTCGAGTTCGGCCGGCGGCACGACCCCGGTCAGCGCGGCCCGGACCACCTCGTTGGTGCAATCACGCTCGGCCCGACGGATCTCCGCCACGCTCGGGGTGAACAGCGCCTTGGAGGTCGACGCCCAGAAGCTCGGCACGTGGCGCATGCCCCACAGGGTCATCGCGGTCGCCCCGCCGAGCGGCTCGAGGCTCTTGCCGATCACCGGCAACGAGGCGGCGGCCGTCGCCATCGCCAACAGGTGATCGGAGGGCTTGGCTGCCATGAACCAGCGCAGCCTGGTCGCCAGCGAAGGGCTGTGAACGTCATTGTCCGGTCGAGCCGTCATTTCGCGAGCGTACACCGCGCTGACCACGCGCTTTCGGGGCCACGGCAAGTTGGTGGTCACATTTCGGAGACTGTTCACTTGTGAAGTGCATCACAGCTGATCAGGGGCTATTCGAAGTCGTACCGTCGTGCTTACAGTCAAGCCATGGGTACCTCAGCGCTGGCGATCACCGACGACCACAACGACCTCGCGGACTCGGCCACCGGACTGCTGCACCGGCTTGACAGCCGGGCCGCCGCCCGTGCCACGCTGGAGGGCGGGCCGTCGCATCCGGCCGGATTCTGGACGGCTACAGCCGATCTGGGTTGGCAGGGGCTGGCCATCCCCGAGACCTACGGCGGCTCCGGATTCGGACTGCCCGAACTGGCGGTGGTGCTGGAGGCGCAAGGCCGCGAGCTGTGTCCCGGACCGTTCCTGCCGACCGTCGCCGCCGCCGTCGTCATCGACCGATGCGCCACCGAAGAGTTGCGCGCCGCACTGCTGCCCGGGCTGGCCGACGGCAGCACCACCGCCGCCCTGGGCTTGTCCGGACACGTTCACATCGCCGGCCACACCGTGTTCGGGGAAAGCCCGACCGTGCTCGGCGCCCCGGATGCCGACCTGCTGGTCCTGGTCGCCGGCGATGACGTCGTGGTCGTCGATGCCCACGCCACCGGTGTCACCGTCACACCGCTGGACGGGGCGGACACCACGCGCAGCATCGGCTCGGTGACACTCGACCAGGTCGAGGCGACCGCAGTACTACGCGGCGCTGCGACCAAGGCGCACACTGCTTTTCGCATTCTCGCCGCTGCCGAGGCGGTCGGGGTCAGCTGGGCGGCGCTGGACATGGCCGTCGAATACGCCAAGGTGCGTGAGCAATTCGGTCGGACCATCGGCACCTTCCAGGCCGTCAAACACCATGCCGCCAACATGCTGGTCGCGGCCGAACTCACCACCGCGGCCGCGTGGGACGCAGCTCGCGCCGACGATCTGGATGACGCCTGGTTCGGCGCGGCCGTCGCCGCTGTCCAGGCGATCCACAGTCAGGTCTTCAACGCCGAGAACAACATTCAGCTGCACGGCGGCATCGGCTTCACCTGGGAACACGACGCGCACCTGTACCTGCGCCGCGCCCTCACACTGGCCACGCTGACCGGGGCCGGCGCCGACCCGCTGGCCGATGTGGTCGACGGGCAACGCACCGGCCGAGCCCACGGTGCGTCGTTCGCGCTCCCCGAGGAAGCGGCCGAATACCGCACCGCCGCCCGCGACGCCGTCGCGACGCTGCAGTCGCTGGCCGAGGACAAGAAGCGGGACTTTCTTGTCGATTCCGGTTATCTGGTGCCGCACTGGCCCAAGCCGTGGGGCCGGGATGCCGGCGTGCTGGAGCAGCTGGCCATCGAGGAGGAGTTCCGTGACGTCGAGCGTCCCGACCTCGGCATCACCGGCTGGGTGACGCTGACCATCGCTCAGGCCGGCACCGACGACCAGCGCGAGCGCTGGGTGTACCCGGTGCTGCGCGGCGAGATCATGTGGTGCCAGTTGTTCTCCGAGCCCGAGGCCGGCTCGGATGCGGCCGCGGTGCGCACCAGCGCCAAGAAGGTCGCCGGCGGCTGGCTGGTGACCGGCCAGAAGGTGTGGACCAGCCTGGCCCAGTACTGCCAGTGGGGCCTGGCCACCGTCCGCACCGATCCCGACGCCCCCAAGCACGCCGGCGTCACGATGATGGCGATCGACATGAAAGCCCCCGGCGTGACCGTCAACCCCCTCAAGGGTCTGACCGGCAACGCGCACTTCAACGAGGTGTTCTTCGACGAGGTGTTCGTCCCGGACGCCGACGTGGTCGGCGACGTCAACAAGGGCTGGCTGGTGGCGCGAGCGACGCTGGGCAACGAGCGGCTGTCGATCGGCGGCGGTTCCGGTGCGCAATCCGGCTTCACCGCCGACGATCTCATCGCGCTGTTGGACGCTGCCCAGCCGGAGCTGGCTGCCGGGCTGCGCGACCGCGCCGGCGCGGTGATCGCCGAGGGACACACCCTGCGGCTGCTGAATCTGCGGCGGATCAGCCGGGCCATCGCGGGCACCGGCCCGGGACCCGAGGGCAATGTCACAAAACTCGTGGTCGCCGAGCAAGGGCAGCGTCAGACCGAGCTGGGGATGAAGCTGGCCGGCCCCGCGGCCGTGACCGGGCAAACTCCGGCGCTCACCCAGGCCTACCTGGGCTACCGTGCCATGACCATCGCGGGCGGCACCTCGGAGATCACCCGGAACACCATCGCCGAACGAATTCTCGGCTTGCCCCGCGATCCTTTGCTCAAGTAGGTCGCTACGCATCACGAGTCGGTTGAGACTTAGCGAAGATCGCTTCGCCACGCTGCGCCGATCGGTCGGATATGTCACGCTATGGACCGATGAGTTTGCTATCGGTCAGGTCCTGGGTGTCCCGCCGCGCTTTGCTGGCGGCGGTGCTGTGTGCCCAGCTGATCGCCGGGGTGGTGACCGTGGCCGCCGTCGGCCCGTCCGCCGGCAGCGCGACCGATGACGACCACACCGACGCCGTGTTCCGCAGTGCCCACGCCGGCAGCTGCCTGACCTGGCAACCTGAACCGCCCCAGCGGCCCGCGTTCGTGCAGTGCAGCAGCCCGCACCTGTTCGAGGTCGTCAACTCTGTTGAAGGCGACGGCGATCAGGGGGCCTGCGCAGTGTCAGGACGCCGGTACCTCGGGCCACGCTTCGACCCGAACAGCCGGTTCGCGTACGGCCTGCTGCGCTCGGTGAGCTCTGGCGGTTCCGGATCCAGCAGTCACATCGCGTTGTGCGGACTGCAACTGCCCGGCCCGAACGGCCAGCAGCTGCCGTTCCGCGGGCAGGTCGCCGAGCAGGATCAGTCGCGGGTGTGGCCACCGGGCACGTGTCTTGGGGCCGACATGAAGGGCGGGCAGACAGGCCTGGTGCCCGTGGACTGCGCCGAGCCGCATTCGGTCGAGGCTGTCGGCCCCGTCGATCTCGGCGCGCACTTCCACGACGGCTCGCCGCCATCGGACGCCGAGCAGGAGGCGGTGCTGCGGCCCACCTGCAGCACGATGACCACCGCGTACCTGGCGCCGAAGACGTTGTCGGCCAGCGACCTGACCCTGAACTTCCGGCCCATCGGCCCATCCAGCTGGTCCGCCGGCAGCCACCAGACGCTGTGCGCGCTGGCATCGCGGACGCCCGGCCCCCTGACCGGCAGCGTGAAGTCACCCGGCGCCGCGTCGGCAGTGCCCGCTCCCGTCGCCCCGCGCCCGGTGGCGCAGGCGCCCGTCACCACCGTCACGACCATCGCCCCAACGAGCAGCGCCCCGACCACCGTCGCGGCTCCGGCGGTCGCTCCGAGTACCGCGGCGCCACCGTCGTCCTCGTCGTCGGTGGCATCGCAGGCAGCCGAGGCGCCCAGCGCATCCGTCACCGAAACCACGGCGCCACCGGCAGCCCCGGCCTCGCCCGTCGACAACCCGGCGCATCCGCCGCAGGCTCCCCCGGCCGAACCGGCACATCCTGCCGAGCCGGCACCCCCGGCCGAGCCCGCGGCGCCGTCGCACGTGCTCGAGCTCCCGGGCATGGCCCCGATCACCCTGCCCTGGGCGCCGCCGCCGCTGTAGCCCACTCGCCGAACGTGAGCTTGATGGCGAAAACTAGGCGAAAAGTCGCCATCTTCCTCACGCTCGGCGGCTAGCGGACAGCAGCCTCCAGGTCGGCCAGGGAGTCCTCGAGGTGGCCGAGCAGCCGCTGCAGGTGCGGCACGCTGTGCCGGCAGCCGACGAGCCCGAAGTCGAGGTTGTCGCCGTTGTTGACCAGCGTGATGTTCAGCGCCTGCCCGTCCAGTGCGATCGACAGCGGATAGTTCCCGTCGAGCCGAGCGCCCTTCCAGTACATCGGCACCCGTGGTCCCGGCACATTCGAGATGACGATGTTGAACGGCGGTGGGGTGGCGTCGACGAAACCGGGCACGGTGGACAGCGCGATCGGGGACAGCAGCAGCGCTGACAGGGCCATCGACTCCGTCTTCGACAGCCCGGCGAACACCTGCTTGTTGCCGCGCATCGAATCGGAGATGGCCTGCAGCCGCGTCGCCGGATCCTTGATGTCGGTGGCGAGGTTGCACAGGATCGCGCCCACCTGGTTGCCACCGGCATCGGCGTCGGCCTCGGACCGCAGACTCACCGGGACCATCGCGATCAGCGGAGCGTCGGGCAGGGCGCTCTGCTCGAGCAGGTAACCCCGCAGCGCCCCGGAGCACATGGTCAGCACGACGTCGTTGACCGTGACACCGCCGGCAGCCTGCTTGATGGCCTTGATGCGGTCGATCGGCCAGGACTGGGCCGCCACCCGTCGGGCGCCGCCGATCTTGACGTTGAACATGGTCTTCGGCGCGCTGAACGTCCGGGTCAGGTTCTGTTCCAGCAAGACGGCACGCGCCACCCGGAACGTCGACGGCGCGAGACCCGCCGCCGCGCCAACGGCTTCCAGCGCCGAGCCCACCAACGACGAGCTCTGCTTCGGCGCCCGCTTGCGGGACGGCAGGTCCCACGGCACCCGCACCTCCGGCTCGGCCGGGTCGTCGGACAGCGTGCGCATCGTCATCCGCAGTGCGGACACCCCGTCGAGCAGCGCGTGGTGGACCTTCGAATAGATCGCGAACCGGCCGTCCTCGAGACCTTCCACCAGGTACGTCTCCCACAGCGGACGGTGCCGGTCCAGCAGGCTGGTGTGCAGCCGCCCGCAGAGGTCGAGCAGTTCGCGTACTCGTCCCGGGGAGGGCAGCGCCGAGCGGCGCAGGTGGTAGTCGACGTCGATGTCGTCGTCGTACGTCCAGCCAAAGCTGGCGATGCCGCCCAAGAACCGTGCCGGGCGTTTGCGGTAGGTGGGGTTGAAGTTGGTGTGCGCCAACATGTCCCGATACAGATCGTGGATGAACTCCGGCCCGGCGCCCTCGGGCGGGGTGAACAGCTGCAGGCCGCCGACGTGCATCGGATGTTCCCGCGATTCCCCGAGCAGGAACATGGCATCGGTTGGCGACATGATCTCCACCCGCCAAGTAAACCCCTATTCGGCGGGCGGTGGACCAGGTTGCCGCGTCAGGGCTGGCGTTCGCCCGGCGGCGGCGGGTTGGCGACCACCGGGAACTGACCGGTGAAGCCCTGCCGCTGCTTGGCGATCTCCAGGACCCGGCCACGCGCCGCGTACCAGCCGATGATCAGCGCCGGGATGATGATCACCAGCGTCCCCACCGTCCACGTGCCGACCGGTTTGTCGAACGCCATCAGCACCAGCACCGCGGCCAGGAACACCAGCGTCGCGTACCCGGTGTACGGCGCGCCCCACATCCGGAACGACGGCCGCTCCATCTCACCCCGCTCGGACCAGCGGAACAGCTGCAACTGACAGATCACGATGGTGGCCCACGACGCGATGATGCCGAGTGCGGCCATGTTCAGCACGATCTCGAACGCCTGGGCGGGCACCACGCCGTTGAGCACGACGCCGAGCAGCCCGATGCTGGCCGTCAGACAGATACCGCCATACGGCACACCACGTTTGGACATGACGCCGGTGAACTTCGGGGCGCTGCCGTTCATCGCCATGGAGCGCAGGATGCGGCCGGTCGAGTACAGCCCGGCGTTCAGGCTGGAGAACGCCGCGGTGAGTACGACGACGTTCATCAGGGTGCCCGCACCCTCGAAACCGATCTTCGAGAAGAACGTGACGAAGGGACTCTCGCCGGCCTTGTAGGCGGTGTACGGCAGCAGCAGCCCGAGCAGCACCAGCGACCCGACGTAGAACAGCGCGATGCGGAAGATCACCGAGTTGATGGCCCGCGGCATGATCTTGTGCGGTTCGGCGGTCTCGCCCGCCGCGGTGCCGACGAGTTCGACTGCGGCATAAGCGAAGACGACGCCCGAGGTCACCACCACCAGCGGCAGCAACCCGGTGGGGAACAGCCCGCCGCTGTCCGAGATGACGCTGAAGCCGGTGGTCTGGCCGTCGACCTTGAACCGGCCCGCCAGAAACACCGTGCCGACCACCAGGAAGGTCACCAGCGCAACGACCTTGATCAGGGCCGCCCAGAATTCGAGCTCGCCGAACAGGGTCACCGAGATCAGATTCATACCCATCACGATGGCCAGCGCGATCAAAGCGATCAGCCACTGCGGGATGGCGTCGAACGCCTTCCAGTAGTGGAAGTAGGTGGCGATGGCGGTCGAGTCGACGATCGACGTCATGGCCCAGTTCAGGAAGTACATCCAGCCGGCGACGTAAGCCGCCTTCTCGCCGAGGAATTCACGCGCGTACGACACGAACGAACCCGACGACGGCCGGTGCAGCACCAGTTCCCCGAGAGCCCGCAGGATCAGGAACACGAACCCGCCGCAGATCAGGTAGACCAGGAACAGGCCTGGCCCCGCGTTGTGCAACCGGCCACCGGCACCCAGGAACAAGCCGGTACCGATGGCACCGCCGATCGCGATCATCTGCAGCTGGCGTGGCTTGAGGGTGTGGTGGTAGCCGGCGTCTTCGGCCGTCAGACCGGGTGGCTCGACATGGGTATGCGGCGTGGCAGTCATAGCGATTCAGTGAACACCGGCTCGCAATCTGGCGCAGGACAATTGGTTTCCTGTGTGTGAACACAGGCGTGTCCACAACGTGCTCGGGTCAGTAAGGTCGGTCAGATGTCGGGCATCTCCCAAACAGTCGAGTTCCACCCCGAGTTGGCACGTGCCGCACGGTTCATGCCGCGCAGCCCCATCACGCCGTGGAACCTCCGCTTCGTCCGAAGGCTGTCCAACCTGCTGGAACGCCAGACTCCGGAGGGCACCGAGGTGCTGACGCTGCCGTCGGGCGTCGGGATTCGGCTGCACCGGCCACCTGCCGGCACCGACCGTGGCGGCGCGCTGCTGTGGATTCACGGTGGCGGTTACCTGATCGGCAGTCCGGCGCAGGACGACGTGCTGTGCCGGCGTTTCGCGAACGAACTCGGCATCACCGTGGCGGCGGTCAAGTACCGGTTGGCGCCCGACAACCCGTATCCGGCCGGGCTGGAGGACTGCTACACGGCGCTGCGCTGGCTGGTCGAGCTGCCGGCGGTGGATCCGGCCCGGGTCGCGGTCGGCGGCTCCAGTGCCGGCGGTGGCATGAGCGCGGCGTTGGCTCAGCTGGCGTATGACCGCGGTGAAATTGCTTTGGCAGCACAGCTTTTGGTGTACCCCATGATCGACGACCGGTCAGGCGACCGGCCCGGACTGGACCATCCCGGACACCGGTTGTGGACCCAGAAGTCGAACCGCTTCGGCTGGCGCGCCTACCTCGGCGGTGCCGATCCCGCGGTCGCGGTCCCTGCCCGCCGGACCGATCTGTCCGGCCTGCCGCCGGCCTGGGTCGGCGTCGGGACCTTGGACGTCTTCCACGACGAGGACGTCGACTACGCCGAGCGGTTGCGTGCGGCGGGCGTCCCGTGCGAACTGGAAGTGGTGCCGGGCGCGTACCACGGGTTCGACGGCGTCGCCGCCAAGACGCAGGTGGCTCGCGCGTTCTTTGCCAGTCAGGTGCAATTCCTGCGGCCGATGCTGAACCCGGCCGTCGTCGGCTAGCCCCGTCGGCTAACTCGTCGGCCGCCCACGCCGATCACACAGCTGCCGTAACCCCGCTGCGGCACTGCCGATCCCGTGCCTCAGCGGTCGCGCGAGCGTGATCTTCGTTACTTAGCTTATGCTATCTAATTGATGTTTACGCAGGTCAAACACTGTTTTTAAGAAATTAGCCGATCAAATAAACCCTTGCGGGGAAGCATTTCGGGGCGCATGGTTGTTGAACAGACCAACGACCACAACGGTCTGATCTTCACCGAGAAGAGGCACGGCAATGACCACCCTGACCCATCAGACGACCGAAAACATCGGCCCCCTGCGGCAGCTGTTCCGGCGATCCACCGCTGTGGTGGTGCTGACGGCGGCAGGTCTGGGCGTGGCCGGCTACATGGCCCTCGGCATGCTGCAGGACAAGCCTGCCGACCCGGTGCTGCCGACGTTCTCCGCGGTCCCCGTCCCGTCCGCTCCGGACCTGGACAAGCTGCAGAACCTGGGCCAGCTCGCCGCCATCGTGCAGAGCCCGCAGGTGCCGCAGGCACACCCGGCCCGCTAGGCCCCAATACCCAGCTGAGCACTGAGCCGCCCTCGAAATCGAGGGCGGCTCAGTGCTATTCGGCGACTATTGGGTGGCGTGCGCCCTACCGACCGGTGTGCGGTTGGCCAGGTTCTGGGCCACCTCTTCGTGCCACAGGTCGTTGGCGTAGGTGGTGTCGACTTCCTGCTCGAACCGGGCGACCATGTCCGGTTTGACGTCGGCGGCGTCGACGTAGAACTGCTCGTACCAGCGACGATGCTGGTACACCGGGCCGTCTTCCTCGGTCAGCAGCGGGTTCTCGATGCGCGTCTTGTTCTTCCAGATCTCGACGTCTTCCATGAAGCCGTCGCCGAAGCTGCGGCTCAGCGTCGCCGCCAGCTTCTCGGTCTTCTCCGCCGGCAACGCCGGGTTATTCTGCACCGCGACGCCCCACTGCAGCACGAACGAATCATGGGTCACCGGGTAGTGGCAGTTGATCAGCGCGATCTCCACCGTGAACTCCGGGGCAAGGTCGTTGTGCAGCCAGTTGATCATGTACGCCGGCCCGAAATACGTGGCCTCCGACCGCAGGTAGGTGCCGTCCCACAGTTCGCGCGTCGCGTAGTCCGGCCGCGGCTTGGACTCCATGAACTGGCTGGCGGTGTGGCCCTCGATGACGTTCTTGAAGTACGTCGGGTAAGCGTGGTGAATGTAGAAGAAATGCGCCATGTCGACGTTGTTGTCGACGATCTCACGGCAGTGCGACCCCTCGATCAGCAGCGAGTTCCACTGCCACGGCGACCACCGACCTTCCTCGTAGCCGTCGATGGTCGGCGGCGTCAGCTCCGGTGCGGGCGTCGAACCCTCGGGGTCGTGCCAGATCAACAGCTGCCCATTGACCTCGGTGCTCTGCCAGGCACGGGTGCGAGCGAGCCGCGGGGTGCGCTTGGCGTACGGCACCAGCTGGCACTTGCCGTCGCCACCCCAACGCCAGTCGTGGAACGGGCACGCGACCGCGTCGCCCTTGACGGTGCCCTGCGACAGGTCCCCGCCCATGTGCCGGCAGTAGCCGTCCAGTACCTTGAGCTGGCCCTGCGAATCAGCGAACACCACCAACTTGGTACCGAACGCCTCGATGGCATGCGGCTTGCCGTCGCGGAACGACTCGGCCAATCCGATGCAGTGCCAGCCGCGCGCAAACCGCGTCATCTCCACGCCCGCGTCGATATGCCTGACTTCGGCCTCAGTCATGTTGCGTCCCTTCCGAATTGCTCCTGGCTGACCAGGATTTTCACTTCGGTATCCCGGCCCGTCGACTGCAGAGCGTGAATGCCTTTTTCAAGAGCGTCGGCCAACTGAATACGGCTGGTGACGAGCGGCACGGGGTCCAGTCGCCCGTCGGCGATCATGTCGATAACGGTACGGAAGTCGTCCCGGGAATAGGCGAAACTTCCCGTAACCCGTTTCTCGGTGATCATGAACAGGCTCGGGTTGACCGTCACGTCGGCGTGGTACATCGCGACGACGACGGTCGTGCCGCCCTTGCGGAGCGCGTTGACCGCGGTGTCGAACGTGGCCTGGCCCGCCCCCGCGGCGTCGAAAGAAGCGTCCACGCCCTGGCCTTTGGTCAGCTCGTGGACAAAGCCACCGAGGTCGGTCTCGCGGGGATCCACGACGTCGGCACCGAGGGCCGCCGCCAGCTCACGCCGGGCGGTGCTCATCTCGCTGACGACAACGCGTTGCGCGCCTTGCGCTTTCAGGCACAGCAGCAGGCCGAGGCCGATGGGTCCGCCGCCGACGACGAGCGCCGTCTGGCCCGCGGCGATGCCACTGAGCCGCACGGCGTGCAGCGCGACGCTCAGCGGCTCGACCAGCGCGCCGGTCTCGGGCGTGAAGCCGTCGGGCAGCACGAACACCTTGTCCGCCGCCGCGACGACATACTCGGCGAAACCGCCACCGCCGCCGTTGACGCCGAGGAAGCCGAACTGCTCGCACAGGTTCGGTTCACCACGCAGACAGGCGGCGCAGGTGCCGTCTTCGAAACTCGGTTGGACGGCGACGAGCGCGCCGACCGGAATGCCGTCGACACCGTCACCGACCTCGGTGACGTAGCCGGCGAACTCATGGCCCAGGACGTGCGGTCCGGGCTGCCCGACGAGCGGATGCGGCCAGTCCACCGGCACCGGCGCAGTCTCGTACAGGGACAGGTCCGAGCCGCAGATGCCGCTGCACGCAACCCGGATCTTGACCTTGCCGGCGGTGACGTCGGGCTCGGGAATCTCGTCGAGCCGGGCGTCAGCCGCGCCGTGTAACCGCCACGCTTGCATTCGTCTACCCCGCTTCGCCGATCATGTCGAGCACAGCCAGATGGGAGAACACCATGCTGGTGCCGATCGGGTTGCCGCCGCCCGGGTACGCGTAGCCACTTGGCGCGGCCATAGTGTTGCCCGCCGCGTACAAGCCGGTGATCGGGTTGCCTGCGGTGTCGAGTACCTGGCCGGTGGTGTCGGTGCGCAGACCGCCCTTGGTGCCGAGGTCGGAGATGCCGAACTTCGCGGCGTGGAACGGCGCCTTGTCGATGCGGACCATCGGGCAGGCGCCACCGGAGAAGGCGCGGTCGTAGGCTTCGTCGCCGCGGCCGAAGTCCGGGTCGGAACCGGCGTCGGCGTATTCGTTGAACTGCGCCACGGTCGCGACCAGCTGCTCGGCGGGCACACCGATCTTGGCGGCCAGCTCCTCCAAGGTGTCGGCGGTGTGCCACAGCCCGGCGTCGACGTACTTCTCGGTTTCCACCATCGAGACATTGGTGGCCTTGATCGGTGGGACGCCCGCATCGGTGTCGTCGTAGATCATCCAGAACGGCAGCGTCATCTCGCCCTTGGCCAACCGGTCCACGGCGACGCGGCCGATCCGGTCGTACGGCGCGGACTCGTTGACGAACCGCTTGCCGTCCTGGTCGACGAAGATGCCGCCGGTGAACCACAGCGCGAATGCGCTGCGGCCGTCCGGGTGTGTGAGGCCGGGTGACCACCAGGCCTGCTCCATCAGGTCGGTGTCGGCGCCGACAGCGATGCCCGCCTCATGCGCCTGGCCGAGATTTCCCCAGGGCCCCATGGTGTCTCGCGCCTCACCGGGCACGCCGTACTTGTGCCGCAGCTCGTCGTTGCCCTCGAAGCCGCCGGCCGCGAGCAGCACACCCTTGCGCGTCCTGATCGCCTTACGGACCCCGTCGGTCTCGACGACGGCACCCACGACGGCACCGTCCTCGGTCACCAGCTCCACCAGCGCGGTGCCCAGTTGCGTTGCAGCCGAAGGGTATTGCTTCAGCGCCACCAGAAAACGGGCGATCAGCGCCCGGCCGCCGATGAAGTAGTCGTCGGGCTGCGGGACGCCGAGCCGGTCGTTGTCCAGCGGGCCGCGCACCAATTCCTTGAACTCAGGCGCCTTTTCGATCTTGAGCGGACGGGCCGCGACGTGCCGCTGACCATCCGCCCGGGCCTTCGGCATCTTCCCGAAGTAGTCCGGCCAGGGCAGCATGTCGAACTTGATGTTGGGATCGGTTTCCAGGTACTCGATCAGCGGAGCACCGCTGCGGACATAGGTGTCCTGCAGCTCGCGCGGCGTCCGATCACCGACGACGGCGTGGTAGTACTCCAGCGCGTCGTCGATGGTGTCGTCGGTGCCGGCCCGCTGCAGCACCGGGTTGCACGGGAACCACACGCCGCCGCCACCGGAGTAGGCGGTGGTGCCGCCGAACTTGTCGGTGGCCTCGACCAACAGCACCTCGAGTCCCTCACGCGCGGCGGTGTAGGCACCGGTGACGCCACCGCCACCAGAGCCCGCCACCAGCACGTCAACCGTCGAGTCCCAGTCCGTCATGCCCAAACTCCCTATAGGTATCGCTGCCGTCCGTACTGCGTGAACTCATCGTCCAACGCGCGCTTGGCATCGTCAGTCATGGGTCGGTAATCAGGTACGCCCCGACCCACCCAGCGGTACACCAGTTCCTCGGTGTGCCACTTGTCCGCTTGCAGCTCGCGCTTGAGCACCTTGTTTGAGCCGGTGACCGGCAGCGAGTCCGAGATCCGCAGGAAGCGCGGCGTGCCCTTCTTGCCCAGGTCATCCTGGTCGTTCAGGTACTTCACGAACTTGTCGACGTCGAACAGGATCGGGTCGGCGACCTCGATGGCCGCCATCACCTGATCACCCGAGCGGGAGTCCGGCACCGCGTACACGCCCGCGGCGATCACCTCGGGATGACGCCGCAGCACGCGTTCGATGGACAGCGCCGAGGTGTTCTCGCCGTCGACCCGGATCCAGTCACCGCGCCGGCCGGCGAAGTAGATGAACCCGTTCTCGTCGAGGTAGCCGAGATCGCCGGTCCAGTACCAGCCGTTGCGAATACGGTCGGCGTCGGCGGCGTCGTTCTTGTAGTAGCCCTCGAACTTCTTGGTGCCGAGCTTGTCGATGATCTCGCCGACGGCGTCGTCGGGGTTCAGGAGCCGGCCGTACTGGTCCAAAACCGCTGGGACGCACTCGATCATGGTTTCAGGGTTGACGATCGCGACACCCGGATGGGCCGGCCGGCCGAGGGCGCCCTCGGGCTGGTCGGGGTCGAGTACGACGGCGCCGCCGCCCTCGCTCGAGCCGTAGCCCTCATAGAGGTCGGCACCGAAGCGGCGCTTGAAGTAGGCCTGGTCCTCCGGGGAGGCCTCGGTGCCGAACCCGCGGCCCAGCTGGTTGTCGGCGTCGTCCGGCTGTTCCGGTGTGGCCAACAGGTAGCCGAGCGCCTTGCCCACGTAGGTGAAGAACGTCGCGCCGAAGTACCGCACGTCCGGCAGGAAACCCGACGCCGAGAAGCTCGGGGTCAGGCAGACCGTCGCGCCGACGGCCAAAGCCGGGGCCCACAGCGCCATGATGGCGTTGCCGTGGAACAGCGGCATGCAGCAGTAGTCGACGTCCTCGCGGACGTGATTGAACTTGTCCACCGCCGAGTAGGCGATCCACGCCAGACGGCCCTGGCTGCACTTGACGGCCTTCGACGCGCCGGTGGTGCCGGAGGTGAACAGCAGCAACAACAACGACCGTTGGTCAACACCGTCCGCCGCCGCGATTTGTGCACGATTTTCCGCACCTGCCGCGGATTTTCGTGCACAAATCGCGTCCTGGTAGGCCGGGTTGTCGACGACGAGAATGCGGTCGGGCGGCAGGCCGAGGTCCAGGCCCGAAAGTCGTTCCCGCCCAGCCGAATCGGTGACGATCAGCTGACAGTCCGCGTGCCGAACCTCGCCGGCCAACTCGTCGTTGCCGCGCGTCGGGTTGATGCCGACGATCGTCGCCCCCGACAGGGCGGCACCGCCCAGCCAGAAGATGAAGTCGGGCACGTTGTCCAGCAGGACACCGATGTGGAAGGGGCCGTCAGCCCGCAACTCCGCGGCGTAAGCGCCCCGGGCGGCGGACTCGCGGACCACCTCGTCCCAGGTCCAGTCCTGGTCCCGGGTGCGCAATCCCAACCGCTCGTCGCCGAGGCGGTCGAGCAGCAGGGCCGCGATGTCCTCGCGGGGCTCAGGCATTGGCGGCGGCGGCCTGCTGGTCGATGTACTCCTGCGGCAGGTCGTCGACGCTCAGCTTGGTGACGCTGACCGGGCCGGTCTGGTAGGCGTCCTCGCCGATGATCAGGCCGTCGGCGTCGATCGGCCAGTTGATGAGCTGCCGGAACACCAGCAGGTAGTCGCCGTTCGGATCCTCGACGTCGACGCCGATCGCCTGCGCGGCCACACCCGGGTAGATCATCTTCATCCAGCCTTCGGTCATCACCAGATCATCGTCCACGGCGAGGCGATCGATCTCGAAGACGAGGTGATTGGCGCCGCTGGCCATGAACGCCTCGTAGTAGGCGCGCACACCCTCGGTGGTTTTGGGGCCCATGTCGGTGTTGGCATACCAGAAGTGGTAATCCGGGTTCGGGGACAACGTAGCCATCAGGCGGTCCAGGTCCGGCACCGCCTCGGCCAGCATGTGCTCGAGCACGATGCTCAGCACCTGGCGATGGCGCTCGTTGGTGGTGCGCGACAGGCGTTCTTCGACGAGTTCCCAGGTCTTGGTGGGGTCGATGATTGCCATGCGGGTACTCCTCGGGTCTGCGACTGAGCGTGGGCTGTTCAGCTTGTATGGCCATCATCACGAACCCGACCACCCCCGGTCATCCGACGTACGTCGGGTTGTTCTCCCAAATTCTCCGACGATCGTCGGATATCCGTAAACGTCGCTGGTCGTTGCTGAAGGCGATAACATGCGAATTTCCGGGGCGACAGGAGGTGCCGGCCATGGCGCACGCGATCCGCGATCCGCTCGAAGCGACCGAAGACCTGCGCCGATCTCCCGTGCATCAACACATGCAGCTCAGCGTGGTGTCGCAGGAGCAGGGCGTCGCGATCCTGTCGATGCCGCTCGCGCCGGACCTGGAAGGGCTCGCGCCGGGCAGCGTCCACGGCGGGATGCTGGCAACGCTGGCCGACGCCGCTTCCGGCTTTTGCCTCGAAGGCTTCTTCGACCTGGAATCAGAAATCCCGGTGACGACCGACATGCACGTCCGTTACTACCGGCAGCCGCATGGCGGCCCGCTCGTCGCGGAAGCACAGGTGGTGAATGTCGGCCGCCGACTGCTGAGTTGCGAATGCACGATCGTCGACGCATCCGAGCGAGTCCTGGCGCGGTCGACGGCGACGTTCATGATCGTCCCGTTCGACGGCTGACGACGCGGCGCCTTCCGGATTCAGTCCGTCAATTCGGCCGACGACAGCGCGATCCGCCGGATCATCAGAACCAGGGTCGCCGAGAACCGGTCCAGCGGATCGTCCATGTCCCAGCCCAATTGGGATTCGATGTGCGCCAGTCGCGCGGCCACCGTGCTGTGGTGCACGTGCAGTTCCTCGGCGGTCCGCCGCAGCGAGCCGAACACACAGAACGCCTCTGCCGTCTCGACCTGCAGGCGGCCTGTGGGGGTCGCCGCGATCTCGTTGATCCGGGTCAGCGCGTGATTGCCGCGCGTGGCGTCGGGCGGCAGCTCGGCCAGCAACTCCAGCGCGCTCAACCGCTCGAAGGCGACGGCGCGCCGGCCGAAGCCGGTCGACGACGCGAACCGCAACGCCCGCAGCGCCTGGCCCCATGATGTCGGTGCCGCGAACACGCCGCCCGCCGCCCCGAGCCCGACCCACGGCCCGCGGTCGGCACCGACGGGCAGCGGCGCCGGGAACGCGGTGACGATCGCCTGGTCCAGCTCGTCGGACAGGGCGCGCGTGTCGGTCCGGCCCTGGCACACCACCGCCGTCGCCGTACCCAGGTCCGCGGTCCGCACCGACACCGACGTCAGTGCCGATGTGATGACCCGTAACGCTTCCGGCGACGACTGCGCCGACACCGCGAGCACCCGGACCTCGCGGGACTCGTCGAGCCCCAGCAGCCTGATCGCCCGCGCCCGGTCCTCCGGCCGTTCCCGGCTCGACAGCACCACCTCGACGAGCGCCGGGTCACCGAAGCTGGGCGGCACCCGGGCACCGATGGCCCCCAGCGTGTGCCGCACCCGGTCCAGCAGGACGCCGTCGAGCGGGTGGGCCGGGGCGTCGCGCTCCAGCCAGACCTCCGGAGCCGGGCCGTCCCAGCGCACGTGGACGGGACACCCGGCCACGCCCCGCGCCGCCTCCAGCACGGCGTCGACGCCGGTGGCGTCGAGATCGTCGAAGAACCGGACGAGCCGCAGCACCGACTCCGGGTCACTGCCCAGCTCGGACAACCGCAACGCGCTCACGCCGCCATTCTGACAATGCTCAGAACTGCAGGACGCTGAACCGCCAGTCCAGTACCTGCCGGTCCGGGCCGTCGGTGGCGGCCGCGAACACCACCGACCGCAGGTCCAGCGTGCCGCCGCGGCCCGACGACGACGCGTGGGCCGCCTCGATGTGCAGCTCGCTGTAGAGGGTGTCGCCCTCGTGCACAGGTCCGGTGTGGTCGCAGGACTCCCAGCCGAGGACGGTGACGATGTTCGGCAACAGCCGCGTGGCCTGTGCCAGCGCGAGGCCGATGGTGTGCCCGCCGTACACCAGGCGACTGCCCGCCACCCGCGAATCATGGTGCGTGGCAGCGATATTGAGTGTCAGCCGGGCCAGCTCCGGGGCGCTGCTGACAACATCGGCGGTGCTCGTCAGCAGCTGGCCGGCGAGTGCCGGATCGAACTGCGGGCCGGGCACCGCGGACCGCCAGGCGTCGACGTTCCACTCCGCGGCGGGGTCCGGCAGGCCCGGCACGTCGGCGCCGATGGTGCTGAGGTCGTCGGCGCGGCCGGTGTCGGCGGCGTCGTCGCGCAACGGCAGCATGGCACACCGGTGGAAATCGAGCACCGTGCGGCCGTCCTGGTCGATGGTGATCATCCGCAGCGCGGCCAACCCGGTGCGCGGCTTACCCGGCTTGGCCGAATTCTGTTTGAGGCCAACCACTTCGGTTCGCGTGCTGATGGTGTCGCCGATATGCGGGAAGCGATGGAACCGCAGGCCGCGGTAGAACAGATTCGCCTTGACCCGCTGGGTCACCAGCGTGGACTGACCGATCGCGACGTCACAGACCAGCGCCGGATGCGCCAGTGCCCGCGCTGATCCGGTGACTGCCGCAGACAATCCGGCGTCCAGCGGCAGCCGCATACGATCGCCGAGGATCGCCTGGTGTACCGCCGCCGCGCCGTCCGTGAGCGTCATACCCGGCGCCCAGTCGAAGACCTGCCCTACGCCGAGATCCTCGAAAAATGGTCCACCAGCAGTGGTTTGGCCCGACATGTCAGACAGAGTACTTTTCGATGAGCGATTGCTTGTACAACTTGCCGGTGTCCGTCCGCGGCAGTTGCTCTTCGAAGGAGATGGATCGCGGGCACTTGTAGTGCGTCAGCCGGTCCCGCAGCCAGGCCAGCAGTTCGCCGCCGAACTCGCGGGTGGCGTCGGCCGGATCCACGGTCTGCACAACCGCTTTCACGCTCTGGCCCATCTCGGCATCCGGAATGCCGAACACCGCGGCGTCCATCACCTTGGGATGGGTGACCAGGACGTTCTCCGCTTCCTGCGGGTAGATGTTCACGCCGCCACTGATGATCATGTGGTGGCGCCGGTCGGTGAGGTAGAGGTAGCCGTCCTCGTCGAGGTAGCCGATGTCGCCGACGGTGGCCCAGCCGTGCTGATCCCGTGAAGCCGCGGTCTTTTCGGCGTCGTCCAGGTACTCGAAGGTGTTCCCGCCCTCGAAGTAGATTTCGCCGGGCACGCCCTGCGGCTGCTCGTTCCCCTCCTCGTCGAGGATGTGCAGGACGCCCAGCATCGGCTTGCCGACCGACCCTGGATGCGTCAGCCAGTCCTCGGCGGTGATCAGGGTGGAGCCGATCGCTTCGGACGAGGCGTAGTACTCGTCGACGATGGGCCCCCACCAGTCGATCATCTGCTTCTTGATCTCGACCGGGCACGGGGCGGCCGCGTGCATGACGCGTTGCAGCGACGACAGATCGTAGGAATCCCGCACGGACTGCGGCAGTTTCAGCATCCGGGTGAACATCACGGGCACGAACTGACCGTGCGTGATGCCGTAGCGCGCGATGGCGTCCAGACAGCCCTCGGCGTCGAACTTCTCCATCACGACGGTGGTGATGCCCTCGGCCTGAATCTGCATCGACCACACCGACGGCGCCGTGTGATACAGCGGCGCGGGGCTGAGGTAGACGGCATCCTTGGGCAGCCAGAAGCTCATCAGCATCTTCATCAGTCCGGGCACCTCGGCGGGCGGCAGGTGCGTCAGCTCCCGTTTGATGCCCTTGGGGCGGCCGGTGGTGCCCGACGAGTACTGCAGCAGGTCGCCTTCGATCTCGTCGGCGATCGGTGTGTCAGGTTGGGAAGCAACGCATTCCGGGTAGCTGTCCCAGCCCGGCAGTTCGCCGCCGGCGATGAGGAGCAGCTTGGGCAGTCCGCCGTCGAGGTGCTCGGCCAGGCCGGCGCAGGTGTCGCTCAGGGCCGCCGAGCCGATCACCGCGGTGGCTCCGCTGTTCTCGATGATGTACGCGGCTTCGGCCGCCGTCAGGTGGATGTTGATCGGCACGTAGTACAGGCCACTGCGCCGAGCCGCCCACATCGCGGCATGCATGTGCTCGTTGTTCTCCATGAGGATGGCGACGACGTCACCCTCGACGAGTCCATTGGCGCGGAAGTGGTGTGCCAGCCGGTTGGCACGGGCCTCGAGTTCGTCGAATGTCACCACGGTGCCCGACGGGTGCAGGATGACGGCCGGTTTTCCATTGCCCACGTGCTGGCGAATCTGCATGACGGCACTCTACGACAGACAACTTGACACCTGTCAAGTGGTGTCAGTGACCGGCGGGAATCAGTTCCCTACCGTCGATCGTGGACTCGCCGGCATCGTGGTCCGACGAGGCGAACGGCGCCCGCATCGTCGCGGCGACATGGCGACGGTTGATGATCAGGCCCACGACCGTCAGCGCACCGTAGATGCCGCACAGCACCAGCCGGCCGGTGGTCGAGGTGATCGGGAACTGCACCACGAACAGCGCCAACAGCAGCCACGCCGTCGCCCGGTGGAAGCGCAGCGACAGGATGAGGGCGACGCCCATCATGGTCTGGGTGGCAGTCAGCAGCACTTCTTCGATCTGCCGGCCATCAAGAACGAGTGCACCAGCACCACCACCGGCCACGTAGGCGATGGGCAGCGAGCCCATCAGCAGCGTCCACTGGTTGACCTTGGACGAGATGAGCATGGCGATCGCCGCGGTGCTCTTGCCCCGCGCGGCGAAGATCGTCGCGATGATGAACTCCGGCGCCTCCGAGGCCAGCGGCGCCAGCCACTGCACCAGCAGGAACCGGTCGACGCCCAGTTCGGTACCGGCGTTGATCAGGCTGTTCGCGAACGGCTCCGCGCACATCAGAATGACGGCTCCGGACACCACGAACAGCGTCACGACGGTGATCCGGCGGGTCCGGTCCGGCAGGGCGCCGATGGCCGCGGCCGTACCGACGAGCTCAGGCTCTTCGGGCTCGCCGCGAGTCAGTTTGTACAGGTAGAAGCCGAACCAGGCCAGCATCGCGACGCCGAGCACCAGGTGGATGCGGCCGGTGGTCGGGATGATGAACGCGACGAGTCCGGCGATGAGCAGGAAGCCCAGCTCGACCCGGTTGCCGGGTTCCAGCGCGAGCATCGATTTGCTGGTCTGGTCCGCCGACATGCGCCGCGCGACGTACAGCCCGACGATCACCACGACCGGCCAGCCGATACCCATGAGCAGCCGGTTGGAGCCGGTCATGTTGGCGGCGGCGTACTGCACGTACTCGGCGTTGTGGCCGGCGACGTAGGCGTAGTAGAGGTCGACGGCGTACTCGGGCAGCACCGCGATCAGGGCCAGCACGGCGATGGCGAGGCCACCGGACACGTCGACCTGCGCCGCTTCCGCCGCCCAGGCCAGCACGAAGCTGGCGGCGACGACGGCCGCGCCGTAGGCCAGCAGCGAGACGACGGGGTTCGGGTGCACGCCCGAGAGGCGCAATGCCACCGCCGGCGCGACGAACACAGCGGCCAGCAGCAGGGATCGCACAAGCGGCCGACGCGCGGTCGGGCTGGCTGATCGGATGCTGGTCACGTCGCAGACGGTACGCACCAAAAATCGGCTCAGCAACTTAGTGTTGCTACGAATTGCTGTGGATTGCGGTACTGAATTTGCTGGTCAGCGTCCTGAATGTTTCAAGTTCGGTCACCTTAACTTGAATGTGTGGCTAATCAAGATCGAATGTGGTGAGAAGCTGACGACCGTACGTGGAGCGTGCCGAACAGCCGAGCGGTGTCCGCCGATGTTGTCGTGAGTGGTGTCAGTGGCCAGATCCCGGCGAGAAAGTCCGTGAGTGCAATCGCGGTGGCGATGTGCCGGTGGTTATTGCACCCAGGGACCGCTGGCGCCCAGAAAAAGTACCTGGGTTCAGTCACGGCGGTGGCGCGCGCCTGGTGATTGACGCTGGGGACTTGTTTTACCGCGGTTCTACTTCGGGCGAGCAGATTCCATCCCATCAGCGGGTCACACCGCGGCGGTCCCGCCACGAGCGTGCGCACAGCGCGCCTGCAGCGCCGGATCCGCGATCCAACTGCGCATTCGGGCCGGAACCACCCCCACAAATACACAAAACCCCCGATCTCCTGGGAGACGGGGGTTGTGTGTTTGTGCGGGGAGAAGCCTTAGGCCTCTTCAGCCAAGCGGTGCTTGAGGGCGTCGAACTCGTCCTTGATGCCGGTGGGCAGCTTCTCGCCGACGAACTCGAACCACTCTTCGATCAGCGGCAGCTCGTTCTGCCACTCGTCGACACGCACGGCCAGCGCCTCGTCGACGTCGGCGGCCGACACGTCCAGACCCTCAAGGTCCAGGTCAGCGGCGGTGGGAACGATGCCGATCGGGGTGCTCTTGCCCTCGGCCTGGTGCTCGATGCGCTCGATGGCCCACTTCAGCACCCGGCTGTTCTCGCCGAAGCCCGGCCACAGGAAGCGGCCGTCGTCGCCACGGCGGAACCAGTTGACGAAGAAGATCTTCGGCATCTTGGACTCGTCGGCGTTCTTGCCGATGTTGATCCAGTGCTGGAAGTAGTCACCGACGTGGTAGCCCAGGAACGGCAGCATGGCCATCGGGTCGCGGCGCACGGTGCCGACCTTGCCCTCGGCGGCCGCGGTCTGCTCGGAGCCCAGGGTGGCACCGATGAACACACCGTGCTGCCAGTCGCGGGCCTGCGTGATCAGCGGCACCGTCGTCTTGCGACGGCCACCGAACAGGATCGCCGAGATCGGCACACCCTGCGGGTCGTCCCACTCGGGGGCGACCGACGGGCACTGCGAGATCGGGGTGCAGTAGCGCGAGTTCGGGTGCGCGGCCTTGGTCTCGGTCTCCCGGAGGATCCAGTCCTGGCCCTTCCAGTCGATCAGGTGCTCGGGCTCGCCTTCCAGGCCCTCCCACCAGACGTCACCGTCGTCGGTCTTGGCGACGTTGGTGAAGACGGTGTTGCCGGCGGCGATGGTCTTCATGGCGTTCGGGTTCGACGACCAGTTGGTACCCGGCGCGACGCCGAAGAAGCCGAACTCGGGGTTGACGGCGTACAGCTGGCCGTCCTTGCCGAAGCGCATCCAGGCGATGTCGTCACCGACGGTCTCGGCGCGCCAGCCCGGGATGGTGGGCTGCAGCATCGCGAGGTTGGTCTTGCCGCACGCCGACGGGAACGCCGCGGCGACGTAGTAGGCCTTGTTCTCCGGGGAGATCAGCTTGAGGATCAGCATGTGCTCGGCGAGCCAGCCCTCGTCGTGCGCCATGGCCGAGGCGATGCGCAGCGAGTAGCACTTCTTGCCCAGCAGCGCGTTGCCGCCGTAGCCCGAGCCGTAGCTCATGATCTCGCGGGTCTCGGGGAAGTGGGTGATGTACTTGGTCTCGTTGCAGGGCCACGGCACGTCCTGCTGGCCCGGCTCCAGCGGCGCACCGATGGAGTGCAGCGCCTTGACGAAGAAGCCGTCGTCGCCGATCTTGGCCAGCGCCTTGGCGCCCATGCGGGTCATCGTGCGCATCGAGACGACGACGTACTCCGAGTCGGTGATCTCGACACCGAGCTTGGGGTCCTCGGCGTCCAGCGGGCCCATGCAGAAGGGCACGACCCACATCGTGCGGCCGCGCATGCTGCCGCGGTAGAGGTCGGTCATGATGCCGCGCATCTCGGCCGGGGCCATCCAGTTGTTGGTGGGGCCGGCGTCCTCTTCGCGCTCCGAGCAGATGAAGGTCCGCGACTCGACGCGCGCGACGTCCGACGGATCCGACAGCGCGAGATACGAATTCGGCTGCTTCTCGTCGTTCAGCTTCTGGAAGGTGCCTGCCGCGACGAGGTGAGCGGCGAGGCGGTCGTACTCCTCGGCCGAGCCGTCGGCGAACATGACCCGGTCTGGCTGAGTCAGCTCCGCAACTTCACGCACCCAGGCCAGCAGCCCGGCGTGAGTGGTCGGAGCGGCGTCGAGACCGGGAATGGTCGCTGAGGTCATCAAATTCTCCTGCTCGCAAATCGCAGCTATACCTCTTTAGAGGTTAACGTGAGTGACATACAAGTGGACAATCGGGCGGCTGTCCGATCTCTCACAAGAACGATTCAGAAAGCTCAATCGGCAGTCCTGTATCCGCTGGTACCGCGATTCGGGGCGGGTGACGGACGGTTACCGGTCAGTAGCGCGAGAGCCTCGCTCCGCACAATTCCAAAATCGCTCAATTTCTCGTTTTGTGATCTGCGGACGCCAGGCCCGCCTGGACCTCCAGTAACCGGTACGCCAGTTCCTCCTCGGTCGCCTGCCGCGCCGCCGCGACAGCCGTCCCGACCCAGCGGTCCAGCATCGCCCGACGATGCAGCCGTGCGCGGACGCCGATGACGGTCATGGTCAGCGCCAGGCCCAGGGCCAATCCCATTACCCCACCGATCCCGTCGGGCACCCCGGCCACCCCGGTCGCCATCCTGGCCAGCCCCAATGCCGCCCCCAGGCCGAAACCCGCGCCCAGCACGATTCCCAACCACATCTCGTCGGCGCGCTGGGCCAGCACCGGGCCCGTGACCTCGGGCGGTGGCCATCGCCGCCCGGGGACGAGGCCGCCCAGCGCGGCAACAGTGGCTTCGCGAACCCCGTCGGCGACCGCGGCCAGCCGGTCGCGGGCATCGGCCTCGAAGCCCTCAGCCGCATCCCGGCCGGACGGCACCCTGCTGAGCAGGTCGGCACGCACGTCGTCGTACCGCCGGCGGGTCTCCCGCACCAGCTCCAGCCGGAGCCGCTGCAGTTCCAGCCGGGACGTCCCGGGCCACGCGCCGGACTGCGCGAGTAACCGCAGCGAGCCCCGGCTGATGTCGGCGGCGCAGCGACGGTGCAGGTCGTCGGTGGTACGGCGGCTGTAGCGGCGCCAGTGCAGCGCCCGGCGCAGATGGGCGTCGGCGTCCATGGCCGGGTCGACGACGAGGCCGTCGGCTGCCAGTGCTGCGGCAGCGGACGCGGTGACGAGTGCCGCCGTCGCGTCGGACGTCAGCCAGCGCCGCACGCAGTCGTCATCCAATTCTGTTGCAGCCAAGGCGATTTCACTCATCGCCACACAAATCGCCCGGTACCGGCCGGCAGCATCACCGGCATCGGGACCGGAGACGACGTGCGCCAGGCCCGGAACGTCCGTCACCAACTCGTCCAGCGCAGCGGTGAACCGCTGCCAAACATCCCCTGACAACACGCCCCCCAGATGCCCGCCCGATGCCATCGTCGCACCTCCGCGCAGGTGTGACCGACGCCGTTTTTCAGGCAACTGTTGGGTATCAATCTGCACCACGATGCGGGCTCTCACGGCCAGATGAGAGACGATGGACGGATGTATGCCCAGCGCGAGGACGACGCTGCCTCGTCGGCCGGCGCCTCGGCGGCCGATTTCGAGTCCGTCTCCGAAACCACGGCGGCCCCCGCACACCAGCACCGGCGCGTCACCAGCTTCCGGTCCCGCCGGTCGAGCCTGTCCACCGGTCAACAGAGCACGTGGGACCGTCGCTGGCCTGAACTGGGCAAAGTCGCCCGGTCCGAGGACGGCGAACCCGCGCCGCTGATCGATACCGCCGCCTGGTTCGGCCGCACCGCACCCGTCGTGTTGGAGATCGGCAGCGGCACCGGCATCTCGACGCTGGCAATGGCGCAAGAAGAACCGCACCTGGACGTCATCGCGGTCGAGGTCTACCGCAAGGGCATGGCCCAACTGCTCGGCGGCGTCGACCGGGCCGGCCTGACGAATGTGAGATTCGTCCGCGGCGACGGCGTCGACGTGCTGGAACACATGATCGCGCCGGGCAGCCTCACGGCGGTCCGCGTGTTCTTCCCCGACCCCTGGCCCAAGGCCCGGCACCACAAGCGCCGGCTGCTGCAGGCGGAGACCGTGGCGCTGATCTCGAGCCGCCTCAAGCCGGGCGGCATCCTGCACGCGGCCACCGACCACGCCGACTACGCCGTGCAGATCGCCGAGGTGGGCGATGCCGAGCCGACGTTGAAGCGCACCTCGGTCGACGCCGACCTGCCCATCTCGGTGCAGCGGCCCACCACCAAATACGAGGCGCGGGGCATGCGGATGGGCAGTCCCATCACCGAGCTCATCTGGGAGAAGCCGGAGTGACCATCACCGAGGCCATCCCACAGGTCAAGCC
>NZ_LXOV01000001.1:984032-1052277 GCF_025331195.1 Mycolicibacterium llatzerense
CCCGGCCGCACCGGGTGCTGCTGGTCTGGGACGCACCGAACCTCGACATGGGCCTCGGGTCGATCCTCGGTGGCCGGCCGACCGCCGCTCACCGACCGCGATTCGACGCGCTGGGCCGGTGGCTGCTGGCCCGCACCAACGAGATCGCCAGCGGCAGGCGGCCGGACCAGCCGCCGGTGGCTCTGGAGCCCGAGGCGACGGTCTTCACCAACATCGCCCCTGGTAGTGCCGATGTCGTGCGGCCGTGGGTGGAGGCGCTGCGCAACGTCGGTTTCGCGGTGTTCGCCAAGCCCAAACTCGACGAGGGCAGCGACGTCGACAGCGACATGCTCGCGCACATCGCGCTGCGCCGCAGCGAGGGTCTGGCCGGCATCTATGTAGCCTCCGCCGACGGCCAGGCGTTCCGTCAACCGCTCGAAGACATCGCCCATGACGGCACTCCCGCGACCGTGGTCGGATTTCGCGAACATGCCAGTTGGGCGTTAGCGTCGGATACCTTGGACTTCGTCGACCTGGAAGACATCCCTGGTGTCTTCCGGGAGCCGCTGCCGCGAATCGGCTTGGATTCGCTGCCTGATCAGGGCGCCTGGCTGCAGCCCTTCCGGCCGTTGTCCGCGCTGCTGAGCTCGCGCGTTTAGGAACAACTACAGATGACGTGTGCGGTGGCCGAAAATGGCAACAACTTTGAGCAGGACTTTATGCAGATAATCGTGAGGAGCTGACGTGTTCGCCTGGTGGGGTCGAACGGTGTACCGATTCCGATACATAGTGATCGGTGTCATGGTCGCACTGTGCCTGGGTGGCGCCGTATACGGGTCCAGCCTCGGCGAGCATGTCACACAGAGTGGCTTCTACAACGAAGGCAGCGAGTCCGTCGCCGCGTCGGTCCTCGGTGACGAGGTCTACGGCCGCGACCGGACCAGCCTCGTGGTGGCGATCCTGACGCCGCCCGACGACAAGAAGATCACCGACCCGGCGTGGCAGAAGAAGGTCAGCGCTGAGCTGGACACCTTCGTCACCGACCACAAGGACAAGGTCGTGGCCTGGGTCGGGTGGCTGAAGGCGCCCAGCGACGGACTGAAGAAGATGACGACGCAGGACCTGCGGCACACCTTCATCACCGTCCCGATCAAGGGCGACAACGACGACGCGATCCTGAAGAACTACCAGGCCGTCGCCCCTGACCTGTACAAAGTCAACGGCGGCAACATCAAGCTGGCCGGCCTGGAGCCGCTCGCGAGCGAGCTGACCGGCACCATCGGCACCGACCAGAAGCGCGCCGAGCTCGCGATCGTGCCCCTGGTCGCGGTCGTGCTGTTCTTCGTCTTCGGCGGTGCGATCGCCGCCGCGCTGCCCGCGATCATCGGTGGTCTGACCATCGGCGGCGCGCTCGGCATTCTGCGGTTCACCGCCGAGTTCGGGCCGGTGCACTTCTTCGCCCAACCCGTCGTGACCATGATGGGCTTCGGTATCGCCATCGACTACGGCCTGTTCATAGTGAGCCGATTCCGAGAAGAACTGGCCGAGGGATACGACGTCGAAGCGGCGGTCAGACGTTCCGTCATGACATCCGGCCGGACCGTCGCGTTCTCCGCCGTGATCATCGTCGCGTCGTCGCTGCCGCTGCTGCTCATCCCGCTGGGCTTCCTGCGGTCCATCACCTACGCGATCATCGCGTCGGTACTGCTGGCCGCGTTCCTGTCGAACACCGTGCTACCCGCCGTCCTCGGCATCCTCGGCACCAACGTCGACGCGCTGGGTGTGCGCACCCTGTTGAAGGTGCCGTTCCTCGCGAACTGGCCGTTCTCGCGCAAGATCATCGACTGGTTCGCCGAGAAGACGCAGAAGACCAAGACCCGCGAAGAAGTCGAGAAGGGCTTCTGGGGCAAGTTGGTCAACGTCGTGATGAAACGACCGTTGGCGTTCGCCGTGCCGATCACCATCGGGATGATCCTGCTGGTCATCCCGCTGGGACAGCTGGCCCTCGCCGGTATGAGCGAGAAGTACCTGCCGCCGGACAACTCGGTCCGGACCGCGCAGGAGGAGTTCGACCAGATCTTCCCCGGCTTCCGCACCAACGCCCTGACCCTGGTCATCAAGAGCGACAACGGGCAGCCCGTCACCGACCAGCAGATCGCCCAAGTCCGGGCCAACGCCGGCACCATCAGCGGGTTCGTGACCCCGGACGGCAACGACAAGTCGAAGATGTGGGCCGAGCGGACCTACCAGGAGGGCGGCACCAAGGACCCGTCCGTCCGGGTGCTGTCCAACGGCCTCATCAACAGCGGCGACGCCGCCGAGAAGATCCACGAACTGCGCACCCTGCAGGAACCGCACGGCGTGCACGTGATGGTCGGCGGCACGCCCGCGCTGGAGCAGGACAGCATCAGCACGCTGTTCGACAAGCTGCCGTTGATGGTGTTGATCCTGGTGGTCACCACCACCGTGCTGATGTTCCTGGCGTTCGGCTCGCTGGTGCTGCCCATCAAGGCCGCCCTGATGAGCGCCCTGACCCTTGGCTCGACAATGGGCATCCTGACCTGGATGTTCGTCGAGAACGGGCACGGTTCCGGGCTGATGAACTACACCGCACAGCCGCTGATGGCGCCGATGATCGGCCTGATCATCGCGGTGATCTGGGGTCTGTCGACCGACTACGAGGTGTTCCTGGTGTCCCGCATGGTGGAGGCCCGCGAACGCGGCATGTCCACCGCCGAGGCCATCCGGATCGGTACCGCGACGACGGGTCGCCTGATCACCGGCGCTGCGCTGGTGCTGGCCGTCGTCGTCGGCGCGTTCGCGTTCTCCGACCTGGTGATGATGAAGTACCTGGCGTTCGGCCTGCTGATGGCGCTGCTGCTCGACGCCACCGTCATCCGGATGTTCCTGGTGCCGGCTGTCATGAAGCTGCTCGGCGACGACTGCTGGTGGGCACCGCTGTGGATGAAGCGCGTCCAGCAGAAGCTGGGTCTCGGCGAGACCGAGTTGCCCGACGAGCGCAAGCGTCCCGCAGTCCGCGAACCCGAGGACCCGCGTGCCCTGGTCGGTTCCGGGGCCCCGGTCCGCGCGCCGCACGATCCGACGCATCCGGCTGCCGGCCAGCGTGCCGTCCCGACCCGGATCAACCCGGGTCAGCCGCAGCCGCCGAGTCAGGCACCGACCAACCGGATGCCGAGCGCTCCCCCGCTGCCACCGGTCCTGCAGGCCCCGTCTGTGCCGCCGTCGGCCCCGCCGGCTTCGCTTGCTCAGTCCACTGAGCCCACTGAGCCCGCTGAGCCCGCTGAGCCCGCGACCACGCGATTCAGCGCCGCCAAGGGCGCTTTCCGCAACGTGGTGTCGAACGTGACCCGCGCGGTCACCCCGCAGAACGACCCGACGCCGCCGACCGCGGCGATCGGTGACCCGGCGACCACCGCCTTCGGTCAGCCCTCCGATCCCGCCACCACGGCGTTCCGCGCGCCGGGTGGTGTCCGGCCGGCCGAGCCGGGCCAGGGTGCCAGCGGCAACCGGGAGATCGAGTCGTGGCTCGGTCAGCTGCGGGGCAACCTCAGCGCCTCCGGACCGCAGATCCAGACTCCGTCAGACGCGCCCGCCGATCAGGGCAACGAGCCGACCACGGCGTTCCGCGCCCAGCCGGCTGACGCCCCGGATTCCACCGAGAAGATCGACACCGGGGAGACCCAGCGTCGCGGTACCGGCGGCGGGGTCAGCGCTGCGGATCTGCTGCGCCGCGAGGGCCGTCTGTAGCAGACGGCGTCGGCCCCTGCGAGACCGTCGCGGCGGCTACCGCACCGGCCTCGGCGAGTAGCTCGGCCTCGGTGGCCTCAGGATCGCTGGCGATCAGCACCCGGATGGCGCTGTTGAGGAACGCGACGATGGGCACGGCGATCAGTGCGCCGATGATTCCGGCGGTGACACCGCCACCGGCGATCGCCAGCACGACGGCGAGCGGGTGGACGGACACCGCGCGGCCCATCACGATGGGCTGCAGCACGTGGGCCTCCAGCTGCTGCACCGCGATGATCAGGCCGAGCGCGATCAACGCATAGATCCAGCCCTTGGCGATCAGCGCCACCACCACCGCCACGAAACCGGTCAGCACGGCACCGACCAGCGGAACGAACGCGCCCAGGAACACCAGGGATGCCAGTGGCAGAGCGAGGGGCACCCCCATGATCGCCAACCCGGTGCCGATGCCCACGGCATCGACCAGAGCGACCACGAACGTCGCGCGGACATATCCGATCAGCGAGCCGAATCCGGCCCGGCCGGCATCCCGCACCCGGTCCCGGACCGAGGCCGGGAAGATCCTGGTGACAAAGGCGTAGATGTCGCGGCCGCCGTGCAGCAGGAAGATCAAGGTGAACAGGACCAGCAGCAGCCCGGTGATGATCTCGGTGAGCGCGCCGGCGGTGGAGAAGACCCCGCTGGTCAGCTTGGCCTGATTGTTCTTCAGGGCGTCGATGGCGGTCTGCCCGACGCTGTTGATCTGATCGCTGCTCAGATGCAGGATCGGGCCTTCGGTCAACCATTTGCGGGCGCCGTCGATGCTCTTGGCCACCTGCTCGACCAGCGCCGGGGCGCCGTCGATGAACTGGAAGACGACGAACGTCAGGATGCCGCCCATCACCACGATGGAGCTCAGCAGCATCGCCGCGACGGCCGCACCGCGCGGCAGTCCGCGCCGCGTCAGCAGGTCCACGGCAGGCAGCAGGAACGCTGCCGCCAGGGTCGCCAGCAGCACCGGCACCACGATGACCTCGAGCTTGATGACGACCCACAGCACGGCGAGCACCGCACCGAAGATCGCCAACAGCCGCCATGACCAGGCTGCGGCCTTACGTACCACCGGATCGACCGCTGCGTCGGCTTGTGACATGGGCGCCAGCGTAGCGCCGCGGGATGACACCGCGACGTTGTTGCACAATGCTTACCGCACACGGCGAGCCGCCCGCGACACGCCGGATACGCTGTGTGCGTGTCGCACGAGGCTTCAGGAGGTCCGCTGACGGCTCGCCGTCGCGGCTCCTGGATGGCGTGCCGTCGCGGTGACGCCCGTCCGCAGTCGGGTCGGACGCGCGGCAAGTACTGGTGGCTGCGCTGGGTTCTCATCGGCGTCGCCGTCGCCGTGCTGACCATCGAGATCGTGCTGGTGTGGGAGCAACTGGCCAAGGCGTGGCGCAGTCTGCTGTCTGCGAAGTGGTGGTGGGTCGCCGCGGCGGCCGTCGCGGCCCTGGCCTCCATGCACAGCTTCGCGCAGATCCAGCGCACCCTGCTCCGCTCGGCCGGCGTCGAGGTCAAGCAGTGGCGGTCCGAGGCGGCGTTCTACGCGGGCAACGCGCTGTCCACCACATTGCCCGGTGGTCCGGTGCTCTCGGCCACCTTCGTGTACCGCCAGCAGCGGCTGTGGGGCGCGTCGCCGCTGGTGGCGTCGTGGCAGCTGGTGATGTCCGGGGCCCTGCAGGTGGTCGGCCTGGCCCTGCTGGGGTTGGGTGGCGCGGTCCTGCTCGGCGCGAGCAAGAACCCCCTGTCACTGATCTTCACGGTCGGCGGTTTCGTGGCACTGCTGCTGCTGGCCCAGACCGTCGCCGCCAACCCGCAGCAGATCGACGGCATCGGGGTGCGGCTGCTGTCGTGGTTCAACTCGTTGCGCGGCAAGCCCGCCGATACCGGGCTGGACGGCTGGCGCCGCACCCTCAACCAGCTGGAGTCGGTCAGCCTGAGCCGCCGGACCTTGACCGTCGCGTTCAGTTGGTCGCTGTTCAACTGGGTCGCCGACGTCGCGTGCCTGGCGTGCGCGGCCTATGCCACCGGCGGGCATCCGTCGCTGGCCGGCCTGACGGTCGCCTACGCCGCGGCCCGCGCGGTGGGGGCGATTCCCCTGATGCCCGGTGGGCTGCTGGTGGTCGAGGCGGTGCTGGTGCCCGGCCTGGTGTCCAGCGGCATGACACTCGCGGCGGCCATCTCGACGATGCTGATCTATCGACTGGTCAGCTGGATCTTCATCTCGGCGATCGGCTGGGTGGTGTTCTTCTTCCTGTTCCGCACCGAGAAGGACTTCGACCCAGATGCTCCCGGCTCCTCTGACGCCGCACCGCGTCCAGCGCCCGACGCGCCCGAGGCACCGCATGACACCGGGTAGCCGGGCGGCGGCGCTCCTGCTCGTCGCCGCGCTCACCTCCTGCGCACCGGTCCCGAAATCGGTTCAATCATCCACTCCGCCAAGCAGTTCCACCAGTTCCGCCGAGCCGATCGTCACGCCGGTGCTGGCCGACGTCGTGGCCGCGCCCGTCCCGGTTCCGGCCACCGACGGCCGCGTGCACCTGGCGTACGAACTGCTGCTGACCAACACCTCGCCCGAGCCCGTGACGGTGGACTCTGTCGCCGTCATGGGGCCGGCCGGCCCGCTGCTGCAACTGTCCGGCGCCGGCCTCGGCTACTGGACCCGGACCATGGGCACCCGGGTCAGCACCAACGAGCTGGGCCCCGGCCAGCGGTCGATAGTGTGGTTGGACGTCAGCCTGGCCGCGGGAAGCGCGGTACCCCAACAGCTTTCACACCGCGTGGTGGTCAAGGTACCCAAGCCGATGCCGCCGCTCGTGCCGCCGGTGGTGACCGAGAACGTCGCGCCCGTGACGGTGTCCGACCACAAACCCGTCGAACTCGAACCGCCGCTGCGCGGCTCCGGCTGGCTCGATGCCAACAGCTGCTGCGACATGACGCCGCACCGGATGGCCCTCAACCCGATCGACGGAAAGCTCTGGGCCGCAGAGCGATTCGCCATCGACTATGTGCAGCTGCAGGCCGACGGCCAACTGTTCAGCGGGGACCGCGCGAAGACGGACAGCTACCTCTACTTCGGCTCCGAGGTGCACGCGGTGGCCGACGGCCCGGTGGTGGCCGTGCTCGACGGCCTGCCCGAACAGGTGCCCGGCGTGGACCCGACCGGACTCACGCTGGCGCAGTACGGCGGCAACCACGTCGTCCAGGACCTCGGGAATGGGAACTTCGCGTTCTACGCGCACCTGAAGACCGGCAGCGTCAAGGTCAAGCCCGGTGATCGGCTGAGTACCGGGCAAGTCCTCGGAAACGTCGGCAATACCGGCAATTCTACTGCGCCGCACCTGCATTTCCACGTGATGAGCGCACCCGATCCGTTGCGCGCCGACGGCCTGCCGTTCGTCCTCCGGTCGTTCAAACTGACCGGCCGACTGGCCGACATGGCGGCCGCCGACGCCCTCGAGGTCGGCGGCCCCGCCCGGCTGGGCCCCGGCTTCACCGCCCGCGACGAAAACAATGTCAGCCCACTGAATCTGGACGTGATGACCTATGACAACTGAGCAGGCCACCGGAAACCGCAGCGCCGCACTGGCTTTCCTCGCCGATGTGGTGTGCGTGGTGATCTTCTGCACCATCGGCCGGCGCAGTCACGCCGAGGGCATCACGCTGGCCGGGGTGGCGCACACGAGTTGGCCGTTCCTGACCGGGACCGTGGCGGGTTGGGCGCTGTCGCGAGGCTGGCGCCGCCCGACGGCGCTGAACCCGACCGGGTTGGCGATCTGGGTCAGCACCGTCGCGATCGGCATGCTGCTGCGCAAGGCCTCAGGTCAGGGCGTCGCGGTCAGCTTCGTGATCGTCGCCTCGACGGTCACGGCCATCCTGCTGCTCGGCTGGCGCGGCGTGGCTCGATTCCGCAAGTGATTTGTGCACGAAAATCCGCGCTGGCCGCGGATTTTCGTACACAAATCCCTAGTTAGCGGGCGGCAGGGCCGGGGAGACCGCAGCGGTCGCGGATGTCCTTGAGCGGCTGCCGGATGCCCTGCAGCTCGGCCTTCGTCTGCGGGTTCGCGGCCAGGTACTGCTTGACCTTGGCATGCGACTGATCCTTCGACAGGCCCCGCAGGCTGGTGAAGAAGTCGTTCACATCCGGGTGGGTGAACAGGTAGGCGGAGGTCGACGCCTCAACGCCTGACTTGACGCCGGCTATGTCCGCAGAGGTGCAGTTCGGCGGCAGATCGTCGGCGAGAGCCGACGGGGCGGCACCGAACAGCACGCTGCCGGCGATCGCGCCGGCGCCGATGAAGCCGGCAACAGCGCGTCGCTTGGCCAGAGCGGTGAGCATCATGTGGTCAAACCCCTTCGTCGAGAGCTCCGGTAGCGGAACCCCGACGGGGCTACCGGCCCCACAAAGATAAGCAGAAGAGCTGGCTGACCGCCTGTTGTGCCTAGCGTGCGGCGGGTTGCGCCGCCGAGACCGCCTGGGCCGGCGGCACCGTCACGCCGGGCAGGGTGGGCGTGAACGGCACGGCGCCGGGCACGCTCGGCATCGCGGGCAGCGTGGCCGGCAGGCCGCTGCTCTGCTGCGCCGACTGCATCAGCCCCATCATCTGCGGCAAGGTCAACGGCAGCTTGCACTGCGAGGACAGCGTCACCAGCGGCGCCTGGAGGTTCTGCAGCGCGGCACCCTCCTGCGGGTTGGCGTCGAAGTAGGTCTTCAGCGCTGCCAACGACTGCGGGCCGGGTTGCTGCTGCGAGATGGTGGTCAAGGTCTGGTTGGCGACCGGGTGTGCATCCAGGTAGGTGCCGGTCGAGGTGGCCACCATGCCGATGGTCTTGGCGACCTGGCTGGCCGCGCACGGATCCTGGCCCGCACCGGCCGACGGGGCACCGAACGACGTCACCACGACACCGCCGAGCGCAGTTACAGCGAACACCCCGGCAAGTCCACGGCGAACGGTCACACTGGTCGTCTTCATGGCAAATCTCCTCACGGGTTTACCGGCCAACTACGGCCGTGTAAACACTCGGCAAACACTGCTTTCCCGGGGTGGCACCTGAAGACGTGCCGGACCGCATCCGGGATTGGGCTCCCGCCATCTTGCCATCGGCGCCGGGTCACTGCCCAATCCACACAGCAAACATCCAGGTCACCGGCCGGTTGGCTGCGGCCCGAGCGACGCCCCAACCGTCACACCCAGGGTTGCTGGCGGGTCCCGAAATTGCCCGGTTGCAGTTGGATCAAGGTTCCCGCCAGGCGCCTCAACGGCGCTCGCGAGCCGGTCACCCTACCCCATACTGGGGTAGGGTCGGCCGCACGCAACGCCGATCAAAAGCACTCCGGTGGCAACCGGGACGACCGCAGGAAGAAGGTTCGCCATCCAGCAGTTGATGATGCGGCTGAGCGGTCTGCTTCGGCGTTGGCGCTGGGCGGTTTTCGCCACCTGGCTGCTGCTCATGGTGCCGTCTCTGTATCTCGCGGCGACCCAGTCCAGCAATCTCAGCGGTGGCGGGTTCGAAGTCGCCGGCTCCCAGTCCCTGCACGTCCAGTACGAGCTCGAGGACCACTTCCCCGACGAGGGCGCCTCGCCGCTGGCCTTGGTCGCGGCCCCGAACGCCAACGCGTCGCAAGAAGACATGACCGCCGCCGTCGACGAGCTGAAACGCATCGCCGCGGGCTTCTCCAACGTCAAGGTCGTGCCCGACCCCACACAGGCCGAGCCGCAGGCCGGCAAACCCTACGTCGTGACGTTGCGGCTCGACTTCAACAACAGCGGCGCCGTCGACATCGCCAAGAAGCTGCGTAAGGCCGTCGGCGTCGAGGGCGGCAAGCCCGGTAAGACCGCCGACGGCAAGGTCCGGCTGTACGTCATCGGGCAGGGTGCGCTCGGCGCGGCCGCCAGTGAGACCACCAAGCACGACGTCGCCGAGGCCGAGAAGTGGAACCTGCCGATCGTGCTGATCGTGCTGCTCGCGGTGTTCGGGTCACTCGCCGCCGCGGCCATGCCGATGCTGCTCGGCGCCTGCACGGTGATCGTGACGATGGGCGTGGTCTACCTCCTGTCCATCTGGGTCACCATGAGCGTCTTCGTGACGACGACGCTGTCGATGTTCGGCATCGCGCTGGCCGTCGACTATTCGCTGTTCATCCTCATGCGCTTCCGCGAGGAGCTCCGTGCCGGCCGGGACCCGGAACAGGCCGTCGACGCGTCGATGGCGACGTCCGGGCTCGCGGTACTGCTGTCGGGGCTGACGGTGATCGCCTCGATCACCGGCATCTACCTGATCGGCACGCCGGTGCTGTCGTCGATGGCCACCGGCGCCATCCTGGCCGTCGCCGTCGCGGTGCTGACCTCGACCACCCTGATCCCGGCGGTGCTGGCCACGTTCGGCAAGCGGGTCGCCAAACGCTCGTCGTGGCTGCACGTCACGCGCCGCCCGGACGTCACGCAGTCACGGTTCTGGACCCAGTGGACCGAACGCACCATGCGGCGTCCATGGCTGTCGGCGCTCCTGGCCGCCGTCTTCCTGATCGCTCTGGCGGCACCGTCGTTCGGCATGCAGCTGGGCAACAGCATGCTGCGGCAGTTCCAGCCGACCCACGAAATCCGGGGCGGCGTGGCCGCGGCGGCCGAAGCGCTGGGCCCAGGTGCCCTCGGCCCGATCCGGGTCCTGGCGACGTTCCCCGACGCGACGGCCTCCGACCCGCAGAACACCGCGACCCTCGACGCGCTGCACCAGACCATGACGCAGGCGCCTGACGTGTCGCAGGTGGCACCGCCGGTGTTCAGCAACGACAACCGCAGCGCCCTGTTCTCGGTCGTGCTCGCGGTCGATCCCGAGGACCTGGTCGCGCGCGATTCCATCACGTGGCTGCGGCAGCATCTGCCGGGCGTCGCGGGCCCGAATGTCGCGATCGCGGTCGGCGGACCGACGGCGCTGATCATGGACTTCGACCACCGCGTCGCGAACACCGAGGTTCTGGTGTTCGTCTTCGTGTCGCTGATCGCGTTCGTGATGCTGCTGATCTCGATCCGCTCGGTCGTGCTGGCGCTCAAGGGCGTCCTGATGACGGTGCTGTCGGTGGCCGCGGCCTACGGCAGCCTGGTGATCGTCTTCGAGTGGGGCTGGTTCAGCGCGCTCGGGTTCAAGCCCCTGGAATCGCTGGACACCACCATTCCGCCGCTGGTGCTGGCGATGACCTTCGGTCTGTCCATGGACTACGAGATCTTCCTGCTGACCCGCATCCGGGAACGCTTCCTGCAGACCGGCAACACCCGCGACGCCGTCGCGTACGGCGTCAGCACCAGCGCCCGGACCATCACCAGCGCCGCGCTGATCATGATCGCCGTCTTCATCGGTTTCGCGTTCGCCGGCATGCCGCTGGTGGCGCAGATGGGCGTGGCGTGCGCCGTCGCCATCGCGGTCGACGCGACCGTCGTGCGGCTGGTCCTGGTGCCCGCGCTGATGGCGATGTTCGACCAGTGGAACTGGTGGCTGCCCGCGTGGCTGGACCGCCTGCTGCCGTCGGTGGATTTCGAGAAGCCGCTGCCCACCACCGACACCGGCAGCCTGGTCATCATCCCCGACGACATCTCTGCCCTCGGCCCCTCCGGCTCCGAACTGCGCAGCGTCGTCAAGTCCGCGGCGAAGCTGCAAACCCTTGCCGCACAGACGGTTACGGTCTCCGACCCGCTGGCGTTCAGCGGGTGCAGCGGCGGCGAGCCCGGCGAGCCGCAGTACGTGCCGCGGGCCGTGCCGCGCCGCATCGCGGCGGCACCCGCCCGCAAGGACGGGTCGCGCACCGGGCTGGCACTGCTGCGACGCCGCTCGCACGGTCAGTCCCGGTCCGCGTCGGACAACCCCGACGTGCACCCGGTCACCATGTGGGGCGGACGGCTGTCGGTCGCGCTCGACGCCCTGTCGCTCAGCGAGAGCGACGGCCCCGCCATCGAGCGCCGCAGCCCGGTGGAGACCACGACGGTGCTGCTGCCCACCGGCGACCGGCTGGAGATCCCGACGGGCGCCGAAACGCTGCGGCTCAAGGGCTACCTGATCATGTCCCGCAACAGCGTCCAGGACTATGCCGACTTCGTCGACCTGGTGTCATGCATGGACATCCGGACTGCGGCCGCGGTTCTCGCCGGAATTGACGGGTATTACTGTGGAGAACGGTCGAAGAACCAGTGGGTGGCCACCCAGTTGGTCCGCAGGTTGGCCGACCCGCACCCGTTCGACGACCAGGAAACAGCAGATTGGCCCGACGTCAAACAGCGTTGTCTGGCGGTGGCAGTGGCCATGTTGGAGGAGGCGAGGTGACGTTGACATCCGAAGTGAGGGACACCCCTTCTGGTGCCGACGATCCCGGTGCCTCTACCGCAGCCGGCACTAACGGCGCACCGACCGTCGCGTTCCCGGCGCAGGCCCCCGGCGAGAAGCCCGTCGAGTTCTGGTCGACGTCGGCCATCCGCGCCGCGTTGGAGAACGACGATCTCGCGGTGTGGCAGCGCATCGTCGTGGCCATCAAGCGTGACCCGTTCGGCCGCACGGCCCGTCAGGTCGAAGAGATCCTGGCGACGACCAACCCCTACGGCATCTCCAAGGCGTTGTCCGAGGTGCTGGACCGCACCCGCACCCAGCTCGAGGCCAACGAATGCGCCGAGGTGGCCCGCCAGATCCGGCTGCTGATGGAACGCTCCGGCCTCAGCGAGACCGAGTTCGCGTCCCGCATCGGTGTTGGCGCACAAGAACTTTCGGCCTACGTGGCCGGTACCACCAGCCCGTCGGCCGCGCTGCTGGTGCGGATGCGCCGGCTCTCGGACCGGTTCGCCCGGATGCGTTCCGCCCGTTCCTGAGCGGGCGTCCCACCGCGCCTAACGTGACGCGATCGGGGTCACGTCCATGACCAGCCAGTGCCCGTCCTGCTTGGTCAGCGTGACCCGCAGGCCCAGGACCGTTGCCTGCGCAGGCTTGTTGGGGCTGTTCTGAGTGGCCCGCATGACCACCGCGACACTCGCGAAATTCGGGCCGATGGTCTCGATACCGGCCGAGATGGTGCTGGCCTGGCCGGCCACCCCGCGACTGGTGAGATCCTTGGCGACCGCATTGAACTCGTTGCGGTAGGCCTCCGCGCGCTGCGGCGCCATCAGCGACGTGGCGCGGTCGATGGAGACGTTCGGTGCACCGGGGGTGAAGGTCGCCGACGCCTCCGCGACGCTGCTGGCGATACCGACCACCGTGGACATGTCGTTGCTGGTGGCGCGGTCCGGCACCGTCCACTTGGTGTAGCCCACGATGGCGGCCGCGGCCACGGCCACCGCCGTCAGCCCGACGGCCGCGAGCCGCAACTTGGGCGCGTCGTCATCGGTGCCCATCGTCACGCCGTCCCGGCGGAACAGCACGAAGTTGACCACCGACGCCTGCAGCACCAGCAGCCCGACGATCGTGCCCACCACGACCCACCACAGCGGCCGGTCCAGGGCCAGCCCGATGTAGACGAGGCTCGCCAGCACCGCGAGCGGCGCCAGGACGTCAAAGACCAGTACCCGCCACGCGTTCCTCATCGCAGCGACTCCAATCGCGAGATCAGCATCTTGCCGCCGACGTCGGACACCCCGAGGCGCAGCCGCCAGCGCACGGTCTGCGGCTTGGCACCGGCGTTCTGGCTCACGGACGTCGCGATCACCATCACCGTCGTGGTGTCCGACGAGATGGCGGCCAGCTCCGGCTGGACCGGCGGTTTGCCCTGCTCTCCCTGCGGCACGTGATGCAGCGTCTCCAGCGCGACGGACTCGATCTGTCCGGCGGTCTGGCTCTGCAGCTTCTGCACCAGCTGGGTGAACGGCGCGACCGTCGCGTCGAAGTCGGCGTTGAGCTGGCCGACCGTGCCCTCGTGCAGCTTCGGCACGTTGACGGCGACGTTGTCCTTGGTCATGTTGATCAGCAGGCTGGCCCACTCGGCGGCGGCCTTCATCGCCTGCGCCTCGTGCGCGCGTTCCGCATCGTCGGCGCGGTGGCCCAGGTAGACCCAGGTCGCGACGGCTACCGCCACCACCGCGATGACACCAAGCACCGCCGAGGCGATGCCGTAGGGGCTGAAGATTCGATCAGCCTGATCGCTCGACGGCGTGGCCTTGGCGGCGGGCTTGGCATCCGTGGCCGCGGGGGCCGGAGCGGCGTCTTCCGCGGTGTCTGTTTCGGCGGAGTCTTCGCTGCGCTCGTCGGGCATGCGCGTGAGGCTACCCGCAGCGCCCGCCGGCACTGCAGCGGCGATGGCAGGATGGCGAGGTGACTCTCGAAGCTACCTCTCCCCGATCCGGTATCGACCTGAGCTACCTCGACGCCGGGGCCCGTCCGCAGGACGACCTGTTCGGTCACGTCAACGGCCGGTGGCTCACCGACTACGACATCCCGGCCGACCGGGCCACCGACGGTGCCTTCCGGCTGCTGGCCGACCGCGCCGAGGAACAGGTGCGCGATCTCATCACGACGGCCTCGGGCCCGGTTGGCTCCGATGCGCAGCGCATCGGCGACCTGTACGCGAGCTTCATGGACACCGCGCGGGTCGACGCCGTCGGCCTGGCGCCGCTGCTGGCTGAGTTGGCTCTGGTCTCGGACGCCGCAGACGCTGCCGCTTTGGCCGCCGTGCTGGGCGGGCTGCAGCGCACCGGCGTCGGTGGTGGCGCCGGCGCGTACGTCGACACCGACTCCAAGGACTCGACCCGGTACCTGCTGCACTTCACGCAGTCCGGCCTCGGCCTGCCCGACGAGTCCTACTACCGCGAGCCCGCGCACGCCGCGGTGCTGGCCGCCTACCCGGAGCACATCGCGCGCATGCTGAGCTTGGTGTTCGGCGGCGACCAGGCCGAGACGGCCGCCCGGATCGTGGCGCTGGAGACCAAACTCGCTGCGGCGCACTGGGATGTGGTGAAGCGCCGCGACGCGGACCTGAGCTACAACCTGCGCCGGTTCGCCGATCTGGCCGACGAGGCACCCGGCTTCGACTGGGCCGGTTGGCTGTCGGCGGTGGGTACGTCGACCGACGTGGTCGCGGAAGTCGTTGTGCGGCAACCGGACTTCCTGGTGGCGTTCGCGGCGCTGTGGGCCGCCGAGCCGCTCGAGGACTGGAAAGCCTGGCTGAGCTGGCGCCTGATCAGCGGCCGCGCCCCGATTCTGACCGACGACCTGATCGCCGAGAACTTCGCGTTCTACGGCCGCCTCCTGTCCGGCACCGAGGAGATCCGGGACCGCTGGAAGCGCGGCGTCGGCCTGGTCGAGGGCCTGATGGGCGATGCCGTCGGAAAGCTTTACGTGGACCGGCATTTCCCGCCCGCGCACAAGGCCCGCATGGATGAACTGGTGGCCAACCTGCGCGAGGCTTACCGGGTCAGCATCACCAACCTGGAGTGGATGACCCCGGAAACCCGGCAGCGGGCGCTGGCCAAGCTGGACAAGTTCACCCCGAAGATCGGCTACCCCGCGCGCTGGCGCGACTACTCGGCGCTGGTGATCGACGGCGGCGACCTGTACGGCAATTACCTGCGCGGGCAGGCCGTCGAGCACGACCGGGAGCTGGCCAAGCTGGGCAGCGAGGTGGACCGGGACGAGTGGTTCATGACGCCGCAGACGGTGAACGCCTACTACAACCCGGGCATGAACGAGATCGTCTTCCCCGCAGCCATTCTGCAGCCGCCGTTCTTCGACGCCGACGCCGACGACGCCGCCAACTACGGTGGCATCGGCGCGGTGATCGGGCATGAGATCGGGCACGGGTTCGACGACCAGGGCGCCAAGTACGACGGCGACGGCAACCTCGTCGACTGGTGGACCGACGCCGACCGGGCCGAATTCGGTTTGCGCACAAAGGCGTTGATCGAGCAGTACGAGGCGTTCTCGCCGCGCGCACTGGAAGCCTCTCATCACGTCAACGGCGCGTTCACCGTCGGCGAGAACATCGGCGACCTGGGCGGGCTGTCCATCGCGCTGCTGGCCTATGAGCTGTCATTGGGCGGCGCGGAAGCCCCGGTGATCGACGGGCTGACCGGTGTCCAGCGCGTCTACTTCGGCTGGGCGCAGGTGTGGCGCACCAAATCCCGTGACGCCGAAGCCATTCGGCGCTTGGCCGTCGACCCGCACTCGCCGCCGGAGTTCCGGTGCAACGGCGTCATCCGGAACATCGACTCGTTCTACGAGGCATTCGATGTCAGTACCTCCGACGAGCTCTACCTCGAGCCCGCCGAGCGCGTGCGCATCTGGAACTAGCTGTCAGACGAAACGCGAAAACCCCCTATTTCCTTGGAAATAGGGGGTTTTCGCGGTTATTGGCGGGTCAGCGCGTGCCGGAGCCCGAACCCGAGCCGGTGCCCGTGGACGGAGCCGCGGGAGTCTGCATGCCCCACTGCCAGTCGCCCGCGCCGTCCGAGTAGTTGTACAAGCCAACCGAGTTCTTCACGACGATCGGGTCGCCGCTGCCGAACTGGTCGTAGAACCACTTGGCGTTGTCGGGCGCCAGGTTGATACAGCCGTGGCTGACGTTGCGCTTGCCCTGGTCGGCCACCGACCACGGGGCGCTGTGCACGAACGCACCGCTGTTGTCGATGCGGACCGCCCACTGCACCTTCAGCTTGTAGCCCTGCGGCGAGTCGACGGGGACGCCGTAGGTCGACGAGTCCATCACCACGTCCGCGAACTTTTCCAGCACGTAGTAGGTGCCGTTCTTGGTCTCGTCGCCGGCCTTGCCCATGGACATCGGGAAGGTCTTCTCGACCACGCCGTTGCGGCTGATGGTCATCTGGTGCGTGGCGTTGTCCGCCGTCGCCACCAGCGAGTCACCGGTGCGGAAGCTGGACTTGGTGCCCGCGGCATCGATGTTGACGACGGTGTTCGCCGGCCAGAAGGCGATGGGCCGCCAGCGCAGCTGCGTGTCGGTCACCCAATAGAACATGCCCGGCACCGGCGGGTTCGACGAGATGTGCACGGCGTCCTGCGCCATCTGCTTGTTGGCGATGGGCCGCGCGAAGTTGATGTAGATCGGCTTGGCCACGCCCACCATGGACCCGTTGACCGGATTGAAGGTCGGCGGGTTGAACGGCGGCTGGCCGACGAACGGCGTCGGGTTCTGGCCGGCCGGGGTGCCTGCCGGGATCGGCTGCGGGTCGCCGGGCACCGGGGCGCCAGGGATCGGGGCCGGCGGCGGCGCGGGAGCGAACGGGTCACCGATCGGCGGGATCGGCGGCGGCAAGGGCGCCTCAGTGGGCAGACCCGGGTCGAACGGCGCGGCTGCCACGCCTGGGTCCGGCGCGTCTGGGTCGGCCAGCGCCGACGGGGTTACGACGGTCATCCCGGCGACCAGTCCGGCCGCCACGACCGCGGTCAGGAGCTTGTTCTTCCACTGCGGCATCCGCCACCTCCAGTTCACAACTTTCCCCAGTGTCGCACAGCAATCTGGCCGGCTACTGGGACTGACCTGCGGCGCAGCCGCAGCACATCAGGCGGGAATGCCCCCTGACCTGGGTTGTTCATCGGCCGCGCGGCGTCATCTGTTACCTACGCCGCAAAGGCCCGCGATCCGCTAGGACCGCACCAATCGGGCGATCTCCGAACGATCCGCGCACAATCGACCATGTGATTGTTGCATTCAGCGTCAGCCCGATGGGTGGCGACGAAGCCGGGGGTGTCGGCGCAGCCGTCGCAGCGGCCGTGCGAGTGGTGCGAGAGTCGGGCCTGCCCAACGAGACCAACGCGATGTTCACGAACATCGAGGGCGAATGGGACGAGGTGATGGCCGTGGTCAAACGGGCCGTAGAAGCGGTAGCTGCGGTGTCGCCCCGCGTCAGCCTGGTCCTCAAAGCCGACATCCGCCCGGGCTACACCGGCCAGCTCACCGCGAAGGTCCAGCGCATCGAGAGTGAACTCGGCAGGTAGTCAGGACCGGACCAGCCGGGCGATCGCCGCGGAGGCCTCGGCCAGCTTCTGCTCGGCCTCGTCGCCGCCGACCGCCACCGCGTGGCTCACGCAGTGCCCCAGGTGCTCGTCGAGCAACGCCAGCGCGACCGACTGCAGCGCGCTGTTCACTGCGCTGATCTGCGTCAACACGTCGATGCAGTACTTGTCCTCATCGATCATCTTGGCGATCCCGCGGACCTGACCCTCGACCCGCCGTAGCCTCTTGGCGTAGTTGTCCTTGTTCGGCGAATAGCCATGTTGGGCCTCCTGCGGCGCATCGCCGTGAGAAGTCTCGGAGTGGCCTCCTGCGGCCCCCGACTCGTCTGCCGTCATAAGCCCAGCTTACCGCATACCCCTTAGGGGTATCCAATGGAATTTCGCTTGGCGGCGGCGGGCATAATTACCTGCATGTCTGCAGATCAGCCCGATATCAAGCCCCGCAGCCGCGACGTCACCGACGGCCTCGAGAAAACCGCAGCCCGAGGCATGCTGCGCGCGGTAGGTATGGGCGACGACGACTGGGTCAAGCCGCAGATCGGCGTCGGGTCGTCGTGGAACGAGATCACCCCCTGCAACATGTCGCTGCAGCGGCTGGCGCAGTCGGTCAAGGCGGGCGTGCACGCCGCCGGCGGTTACCCGCTGGAGTTCGGCACCATCTCGGTCTCCGACGGCATCTCGATGGGCCACGAGGGCATGCACTTCTCGCTGGTCTCGCGCGAGGTCATCGCCGACAGCGTCGAGACCGTGATGCAGGCCGAGCGCCTGGATGGCTCCGTGCTGCTCGCCGGCTGCGACAAGTCCATCCCCGGCATGCTGATGGCCGCTGCCCGGCTGGACCTGGCCAGCGTCTTCTTCTACAACGGGTCGATCATGCCGGGCGTCGCGAAGCTGACCGACGGCACCGAGAAGGAAGTCACCATCATCGACGCCTTCGAGGCCGTCGGTGCGTGCGCCCGTGGGCTGATGTCCCGCGAGGACGTCGACATCATCGAGCGCGCCATCTGTCCGGGCGAGGGCGCCTGTGGCGGCATGTATACCGCCAACACCATGGCGTCGGCGGCCGAGGCACTCGGTATGTCGTTGCCGGGCAGCGCATCTCCCGTCGCGATCGACAAGCGCCGCGACGAATACGCCCGCAAGTCCGGTGAGGCTGTCGTCGAGATGCTGCGCCGCGGCATCACTGCGCGCGACATCCTGACCAAGGAAGCGTTCGAGAACGCCATCGCCGTGGTCATGGCGTTCGGTGGGTCCACCAACGCAGTGCTGCACCTGCTGGCCATTGCCCGCGAGGCCGAGGTCGAGCTGACCCTCGCCGACTTCACCCGCGTCGGCAACAAGGTGCCTCACCTCGCCGACGTGAAGCCCTTCGGCCGCCACGTGATGAAGGACGTCGACGAGATCGGTGGCGTGCCCGTGGTCATGCGCGCGCTGCTGGATGCCGGTCTGCTGCACGGTGATTGCCTCACCGTCACCGGCAAGACCATGGCCGAGAATCTCGCCCACATCGCCCCGCCCGACCCGGACGGCAAGGTGCTGCGCGCGATGAACAACCCGATCCACCCGACCGGTGGCATCACCATCCTGCACGGCTCGCTGGCACCCGAGGGCGCCGTCGTGAAGTCGGCCGGCTTCGACTCCGACGTGTTCGAGGGCACCGCACGGGTTTTCGAGCGCGAGCGCGCTGCCCTCGACGCACTGGAGGACGGCACCATCACGCACGGCGACGTCGTCGTCATCCGCTACGAGGGCCCCAAGGGCGGCCCGGGCATGCGCGAGATGCTCGCCATCACCGGCGCCATCAAGGGCGCCGGCCTGGGCAAGGACGTGCTGCTGATGACCGACGGCCGCTTCTCGGGTGGGACGACGGGCCTGTGCGTCGGGCACATCGCGCCGGAGGCCGTCGACGGCGGGCCCATCGCGTTCGTGCGCGACGGTGACCGCATCCGCCTGGATGTGGCCAATGGCACGCTCGACCTCCTCGTTGATGAGGCCGAATTGGCTACGCGCCGTGAAGGATTCGAGCCGCTGCCGCCGCGCTACAAGACCGGCGTGCTGGCCAAGTACACCAAGCTGGTCCAGTCGGCCGCCGTCGGCGCGGTCTGCAACTAGGAGTCCCCTTCCCGCGAGCGTGCGTGTCTGTACATGGACACGCCGCCAACGGCGTGCATTTCGCGCACGCTCGCGGGCCGGTACAGTGACGATCGGGCGCGCAGGACCGCCCGACGTCCGCTCGAAGGGGCTCAGCCTCCCTGCTTGTTGAGTTTTTGTGACCGACCTCTTCTCGGCCCGATTCGCGGACGCGGGCGCATGAGAGGAGGCCGTCATGGCCAGCACACTGCCCACCAATCCGTCCCTGGACAAGCTGCGCGTCGAAGCACGCACGCTGCAACGGTCAAACGGCATTGCCCTGCACGCCGCCCAGTTCGCCGTCGCCCGCAACTATGGCTTCACCGGGTGGCCCGCCCTGGTGCACTACCTTCGGTTGGCCGCTGATCTGAGCGTCGACCCGGGCGCCGTCGACGAAGACGCCCTCTCCCCTGCCGACCGGTTCTGCTCGTGGGCGACGTTGCGCTACAACGAATCCGACGCGCCACCCCGTTGGCAGTCCGCCGCCGACCTACTGGCGGCCGATCCCGGGCTGGTCTCCCGCAGCGTCTGGGCCGCGGCCTGCGCTTCGGACCCGGTCGCGCTCGCCGACCATCTCGCCGGGCGACCAGCGCTCGCCAACACCGGCGGCGGGCCGTTCGGTTGGGTACCCCTGACGTATCTGTGCTACTCACGTATCCCCTTGGGCCGCAACGTAAACGACGTACTGGCGGCAGCCACGGTGCTACTCGACGCGGGGGCAGACCCGAACGCCGGCTATCTGTGGTGCGGCATGTCGACGCCGTTCACGCTGTTGACCGGGGTGTTCGGCGAAGGCGAACAGGGACCGCGCCGTCAGCCCCGGCATCCCCATGCAGCCGAACTCGCGACGCTGCTGCTGCGCCGTGGCGCCCATCCGGTCGATCAGCAGACGCTCTACAACCGGATGTTCCGCCCTGACGATTCACACCTGGAGCTGCTGTTCGCCCACGGCCTGGCCGACGCCGGGCCGAGTCCGTGGGAGCGCCGACTCGGTGAGGCCATGGAGACCCGGGAACAGCTGTGGCAGCGGCAGATTCACTGGGCCGCCGAGCACGGCTTCGGCGATCGCCTCGACCTGCTCGCCCGGCACGGCATCGACGTGTCCGGTGTCGATGTTGTCGTTCCGGCCTTTCCCGATGATCCGAATGCCCGCGACGACCAGGGCGCGACACCGCTGCACCAGGCCGCATGGGAAGGCGATCTGGAGCTGATCCGGCGGCTGCTGGAGGCGGGCGCCGACCCGTCCATCACCGATACGCGGTTCGGTTCCACTCCGTTGGAGTGGGCCGAGTATGCCTATCAGACCGAGGCTGCGGACCTACTCCGGCAGGGCGAGCCAAAGACGTTCTGACAGAAGTTGATCCACGAGACGGCGCGACGACCCCGTCGTCAGTAGACGAGATCTGCCAGGTGGCGCTTGGCGAAATCGCGCATCGCCGACTCATCATCAACCGCAACGAGTTTCGACGGAATCTCCACATACGACCGCGCGATCCGGACCAGAAGCTCCGAAACCACCAGCAACTCATCGTCAGGCATCTGGGCACCGCTGCGCCGCAACGAATCACGAACCCGCCCGGCGACCTCACCCACCGTCCACTCCCGAACCGAGGTGACCAAACCGCGCACCAGGGCCTGTTCCTCGAAGAACACCCGCCGGTACAGCCTGGAGGAATTGAGCGACCTGACCGCCCCGGCGAATGCCTCGACGACCGCCTCCTGCGGGCTGTGATTGCGAGTCGCCCGGTCCAGGTCATGCATTGTCGTGGTGAGCATCCGTTGCAGCACCGCGAGAATCAGCGCTTCTTTGTTGACAAACCGGCGATACAGGGTGCTGCGACTGACACCCGCGGCCCTGGCTATGACATCAAGACTGGCCCGGCTCAGCCCGACGGCTTCGAACTCGGACGCCGCGGCGGCGAGCAGCGCATCCACCTCGTCCGCGGGACCCGATTGCCCCGCAGATCCGCCGTCCGCCGTCATATTCAGACGCACCCACGCTGCATCGGCCAACACTAGCACTCTGACACGCTGACACAGGTATTGACATCTGTTTCACCCGGGTGTTGTCTCGAACCAGAAGTCGGGAGGCAAAACCATGACGATCGACCACGACGCAACCGGCGTCGAACGCGCGCGTGACCGCGACGGCCGGCTGTCGCCGGCCTTGCGCAACCAGCGGCCACTACGTCCGGATTCACTGGTCTGGAAATACTTCGGCGATCACCGCCTCAACCTCCTGCTCGGCCGAGCGGGGACTACCGAGAACATGTATCCGCAACTCGGGCAGGCAGTTTCGGACCACTCCGTCATCTTCACCGATCTGTTCGAACGGGTACGACGATCCCTCCCGCCGATCGCCAACACGGTCTACGGCGACGCGCCCACCAAGACCGGACTGCAGATCAGGAACTTTCACAAGCCGCTCGCGGGCACCATGTCAGATGGCTCGAAATATCACGGAACCCCTTACGTGGGTTTGGATCCCGAGACGTTCTACTGGGCACACGCCACCTTCATCGATCAACTTCTCACTGGCGTCGAGAGATTCATCAAGCCACTCACCCTCCAGGAGAAGGAACAGATCTTCGCCGAATCTCGGGACTGGTACAGCCTCTACGGTGTCGACGACAGCTTTCAGCCGCGGACCTACACAGAGTTCGTCCAGTATTGGGACCGCGTCGTCGCCGACGAGCTGGTCGGCAACACCAAGGTCGCGCAGTACACCGTCGGATACATCACCAAGGGCCTCTCCCGGGCATTTCCGGTACCGAAGCCGATCCCGCCCCTGTTTTGGAACCGGCTGTTGGCACCGGTGCTGGACCGGGTCGGATCCTTCCTCGGCGCCGGCGGGCTGGACCCAGCGCTACGAGACAAACTCGGCATCCCCTGGTCAGCCCGCCAAGAAGCCCGATATCGCCGATTCTGTGCAACGGTCAGGGCCCTCGGCCCTGTGTGGGAACGCCTCGCGCCGGTCTGGATGCGCTACATGAAACAAGCGGTTGACGGGTTCGAACGCGAGCACGTGGACCCACGAACAATCACTGCGCGGCCGCGCGCCATCGACGATTGAGGAGATGCGATGCTCAAGCTGCAAATGGCCGACGTACCCGCCGGATCGGGCTTGAAGCCGATTTACGGCACCTGCATCCCTGGCATGGTCGAACAGATCATGATGCTGCGGAACCAGGAGAAGAGCACTCGCAAGCAACTCGAACGATTCGGTGACATCACTTACAGCACGTTCTTCGGCCGGAACGTCGTCTCAGTGATGTCTCCCTCGGGGGCGCAGACCGTTACCACCAATCGCGACAAGGCTTTTGCCAACGAGCCGGCATGGGACTTCCTGATCGGTGTGGCGTTCCGGCGTGGCATCCTCCTGATGGACTTCGATGAACACCGGCATCATCGGGCGATCTTGCAGCAAGCATTCACGAACACCAACCTCAAGGGCTACCTACAGGAGATGCAGCCCGTGATCGCCCAACGGGTCAACCGATTGCCAACCGGGACAGTACGTCTGGGCGACGAGTTCAAAGCGATCACCCTGGACGTGGCGTTGGAGGCCTTCGTCGGCGTCAAGCTGCCACGCGAGGATGCGAACAAGGTCAACGAGGCCTTCATGCATTGCCTCGAAGGTTTGTCTGCACTGGTGCGCCACCCGATCCTGGGCGGCAAATGGCGTCGCGCCGTCGAAGGTCGGAGAGTGCTCGAAGAGTTTTTCTATCAGCACCTACCCAACAAGCGTGCCACGCAGACACCTGACTTGTTCTCGGTGCTGTGTCACGCGGAATCCGATGACGGTCACACATTCACCGATCGGGACGTCGTCAATCACATGATCTTCGTGCTGTTCGCCGCGCACGACACCTCCACCACCGCATTGACCACCATGGCGTACCACCTGGCCCGGTACCCACAATGGCAGCAACAGGCCCGTGAACAATCGTCGACGTTAGGTCCCGAAGTCGGATACGACACACTCGACCAGATGAACGTGCTCGACCTCGTGATGAGAGAGTCGCTGCGCCTGAACCCTCCGGTTCCCACAATCGTGCGGGAAGCACTGCGGGACACCGAGATCGACGGATACTTCATCCCGAAGGGCACATTCGTGTCGGTCACACCCCGCGCTGTTCACCTCAACCCGGCCGTTTGGCACAACCCCAATCATTTTGATCCCGAACGCTTTGCACCCGAACGCCACGAGGACAAGGTCCATCGATTCGCCTGGATTCCGTTCGGCGGCGGAGTGCACAAGTGCATCGGGCTGTACTTCGCGCAAATGGAGATCAAAACAGTCATGCACAACCTGCTGCGCAACTACGACTGGTCCGTACGCCCGGACTACCACTGGAAATTCGACCCGACCACCCTCGGCATGCCGAAGGACGGATTGACGGTCGAGCTGCGCCGCCTTCAGTGAAAGATCACGGCGGGCGCCGTCAGCGTCGTCATCGGCCGGCGCGACCCGACCGCCCCGCCTAGCCCTTGGTCACCTCGTCGATCACCTCGGCGTACCACTGGAACACTCTGATGCGTTGCGGGGCATCGCCTTTGAACAGCTCCGCCCAACAGGCGGCCACCTTCGCGCGCGCCGCGGCACCGATCCACGGCTGTGGCAACAACTCCGGCGGCAGTAGTGGATCGGGCTCGACGGCGCGGGTGAACTCGGCGGCCAGTTCGATCGCGATGGTCTGCTGCCGGGTCGGGGTGGCGTCCGACAAGGCGAGCAGTGCGCGGTCCGCGACGGCGAGCAGCCGTCGGTGCCGCTCGGCGATCTCGTCCAGCGGCCAGAGATGAGTGGCGAGGGCACGGGGCTCGATGAGGTCGCCGACGGCCAAATCCGCAGTCGTCATCGTGGTGACGTGCTCGGAGATTCGCAATTGCTCTGCCGCTGCGGATATCTCGCTATCCCAGTCGTTCGGGGAGACGTAGAGGCCGCCCTGAATGGCGGCACCGCCGAGGCGAACGATGGCGTCACGCATCGCATCACGCGCCGCCCGGACCGACTCCGGGACGGCGAACGCCACCACGTGCCAGCGCCCGTCCCACGGAGCATCGCCCCGATCCTGGGCGTACATGAACCGGATGTAGTCGCGATCCGGCGTGATGGTGCTGCGCAGCTCATCGGTCGCGCGCAGCACCGCCTTTCGGCCGCGCCCGTCCTGAGTGAACTGACCGTCTGCGACCAGCCGCTTGATGCACAGCCGCACCTGCTGGTCTGTCATGCCGAGCTCGCCCGCGACGTCATACAGCGCACCGGCGTCGATGGTCGCGTCGTCCCGCAGCATGCTCTCGACGAGGGTGCGGGTTGGCACCTCGATGGATGGGTCTTCCAACGGTCAGCTCCTTGCGCCCGCGGCACAACCGGCGGGGTTTCCAAGTCTAGGCACGCTCGTCCCGTTCGATGACGACCAGCGGCCGGTCGGCCGGCTGATCGAGCTGGCGGGCGAGGTCCGCGAAGAACCGCCGCGCATCGATGACGGCATCGGGCGGATGTACCCCGGGACGTCGCGCCGTGCCGTCGACGATCTGCGAAAGCCCCATGGCGAGTGGGATTCCGGTGGCCCGGGCCATGTCACCGAACAAACCCGCCGCGGTACCGGACAGGTCGAGATGGGTCAGCACCACGCGGTCGCGTCCGGAACTGGCACCGGACACCGCGGCGAAGAACGGCGGTAGCGTGCCCGGTCCGTTGCTGCTCAGAGACAACGGGACAGATCGTAAGTAGCGCAACAGGTTCGGCTTCGCGAACTGCAACGCTGCCGTCTCGTGGGTCAATCGGCGCCGGTCGATGTCGCGGCGCAGCACGTCGAGATAGGCCAGCGTCTGCGGCCGGATCACCATAAGGTTGACGGCCTCGCCGGTCAGCCCGAGCGTCCGCCGCAACGTGATGGGCTCGGGGTGACCGATCGAGTATGCGGTGCCGTGGCGGCCTCGCGGCAAGGTCAGCCCGATCGGGCGCAACGGGCGCTCGAACGTCAACTGCCCCGCCCGGACGGTACAAATCTTGCCGCTGCTCTGCAGCATCCAGTGCACGGCCGCCGCCGAGGGCCGCCCGTCCGGGCCCAACAGCACCTCGCCGCCGTTGTCGCCGGTGCCGGGTACGTCCACCGGCCACGCGGTGTAGACATCGCGGACCGTGTCGAGTTCGGCGGCCGCAGTCGCGGCGAGCAGATTGCTCACGCCCGGGCTGGCCCCCATCCCGATGACGGCGCAAATGCCTGCGGCACGGGCGGTTTCGTCCAGTTCGAGCATCTGCACCGTCGGTTCCCAGTCGTCGCAGATGTCGACGTAGTGCGTCCCCGTCGCGATCGCGGCCCGCAACACGGGGACCCCGAAGCGGTAGTACGGCCCGACGGTGTTGACGACGAGGTCGGCCGGCTCGAGCGCATCGCGGAGAGCCGCGTCGTCGGTGACGTCGACCTGGGCGGCGCTGATCCGCACCGTGGCGTCGGCGAGTTGTCCGCACAGCCGGCCGGCGGCGGCGCCGTCGCGGTCCGCGATGACGATCTCGTCGACCCCGGGCAGCTGCGCGGCGAGCCGGACCGCGACGGCACCCATCGCCCCTGGGCCACCCAGCGCGAGAATCCTCATCGGGCCTCCTTGGCGGCCGGTAGTTCCTGGACGTAACGCCGGAGGTTGTCCAGGTAGCTGGGTGCGTAGATCTGCCGCGGCGCGAAAGTTCCTATCGCGTAGGCCTTTACGCTATTGGGATTGCGTTCCAGGTCATCCCTGGCGAGGCTGTGTGATGCGTGCGGATAGGTCTGGACCGTCAGCAGCTCCGGACGTACCAGTTCGCGGTAGGCGCGCTCGGTTTCGGCCACGTCGACGTTCAGATCGTCCTCGCCGAGCTCCAGCAGCACGGGGACCGCGAGGCGCGGCAGCGTGGCAGTAACGTCGGCGCGGTAGTTGCGGGCGACGAATCCCCAGCGGTCCGCGGACATCGGCGACGAGTCGATGTGCGCCACGCGGTACTGGCGGTAGGTGGCGCCGTTGCGCAGCAGCTGGTTCGTCCGTTCCCGGCGGTCTAGTGCCGCGGCGAGTTCCGACTGCGGCGCCTGCCGCGCGCGCAGGTCGGCCCGCAGGTTGTATTCACCCTGGCGCAGCCAATTGATCGCTGGGCCAACCAGAATCACGAACTGCAGGTCGGGTTTGCGCGCCGCCACCTCGGGCACCACCCAGCCGCCCTGGCTGATACCCCAGACGCCGATCCGGTGCGGATCGATGTCGGCCCGGGTGCGGGCCCAGTCGATCGCGGCGCTTGTCTCGTCGGCCCGGTCGGCCATGCTCTGGTCCAGCCAGTTGCCGGGAGCGCCACCGATGCCGGGCTTGTTCCACGACAACGACGCGTAGCCGGCCCGCGCGAACGACTCCCAGATGGGCCGGTAGACCGCGTCGCGGCTGGCGTCGGCGGGCCCGTCGCCGTGCACGAACACCACCAGCCCGAACGAACCCGACCCGGTTTTCGGCAGCGCCAGTACACCGTCGAGCGGCTGCACCGGCCCGGGGATGGTGACGTGCTGCTCGCGGATCGCGAAGTTGTTGGCGTAGAGCACCCAACCGCCCGCCGAGAGCAGCACCGCGACGACACAGCCCAGCGTGATCAGCGTGCAACGCACCCAGCCAGGGCGGCGGCGAACACGCTCAGAACTATCATTCATGCAACGATCGTATCGTGATTGATAGTTTTGTGTCAGTGGCGTCAGCCACACCCGCTGAGCGGCCAGCTATGGCACGCGTTTCCAGGTTTCGCGTGCCATAACTGGCCGGTCGGCGGTCAGGCGAATTCGGAGTGCAGCTCGGGCAGGAAGCCGGCGAGGTGGTTCATCTCCTGCGCGCAGTGCACCAGCAGATCCCGTGGACGAGGTAGCTGACGCGCGGCAAGTACCCGAAAAGCGTGGTCCGCCAAGGACTTACCAGCACGGAAACTGACGTGCTGGCCGCCCATCCAGAATCGGGAGCGCATCTCGGCGCCATCCGGCGTCGGCCGCACCTGATGCACCAGCCACCCGATGTCGACCGGGATGTCGGCCGAACCCAGCCGGGCCGCGATGGCCAGCCCGGCGTGCCCTTGGGACGCCGGGTCGACGAATTGGATTGCCACCGAACTGAGCGCCGACCCGAGATACTCCTCGACCAGCGACGTCCGGCCGACATAGGCGAGGTCGTCACGACCGTCGCGCCATTGCGCCGACACATGCGCCCGGGGATGCCAGAGTTTGTAGCGGCGCGGATCGCAGCCGTGCCAGCCGAACCACCAGTCCCACATCTGCGGCGTCACGCCCGGCATATCAGTGCGCACGGCAACGGTGTAGCCGCCGTCCGACAGGCTGCCGTACCCGTTCTCGGTCTGCTGATAACCGTCCTCGGCCAGCGGTTCATCGAAGTCGGGCAGCACCGGGCCGGCCTGCGGCCCATGCTCGAGCGCCTGCACCACATGGCGGGGCAGCGCCGCCATGTCCGGGTTGAAGAACCTGCCGAATGCCGTGTCGGCGTCGTCGCCGCGATAACCCAGGTAGCTCATGTCCGACCCATCCACGCGTAGAAGCGACCGTCCGGGTCATATTGTGCGCGCACAGCGTCCAGTCGCGCCATGGCCGCATCGGTGGCGAACCGGGCCGGACGCGCCCCCAGGTTCTCGTCGGCCAGCTGTATCCCGGTGGCCAGGTGGGACATCGCCGCCATATTGGACCGGGCCCAGTCTCCGTACTTCTCGTCATCGGCGGGGTCGGCCCAGCCGGAGTAGAGCGCGAGATAGACCTCGTCTTCCAGGCTGTACGCCATGTCCTGACGGGCGGGCGACGGCCCCCAGTTCAGCCAGAGGAAATGCGACGGGTGCGGCGGCATGGTGTCGAGGATGTTCCGCACGCCCGGCAGCAGTTCGGCCGCCGAGGCCGACGTCCACATGTTGTCGGCGGCGTAGCGGTGGTCGCTCAGGTAGTTACTCATCACCGCCTCGTACCAGGTGGGCAGGTTCGTCGGCGCGTACGGCACGGCCATCAGGGCCTGCGCCCGTGCCGGGCACGTATCCAGCAGTGCCACCGCATCTTTCGCTTCGTTGTCAGTATCGGCGAACACCGGCGAGGCCAGCACGATGCCGGGTGCATCCAGACCAGAACTGGGCATGGCCCGCGAGGCGACGATCTGCAGCTCCACCCGGCGGTCGACGTCGGCGCTGATCGCGCGGGCCCACGCGTAGATCTCGTCGGCGGCCTCGAAGGGGTAGACGTAGAGGCTGCTGCTGCACACCGGCGGCTTCGGGTAGAGCCGCAGGTGAAATGCCGTCACCACACCGAAGAATCCCGGGCCGGATCCCCGTGCGGCCCAATATAAGTCGGGGTGATGCTCGGCGTCGCAACGGATCTGCTCGCCGTCTGCGGTGATCACATCGAGCGCCAGCACGCTTTCGCACGCCGGCCCGAGCACCCGGCTGTTCCACCCATAACCACCCTGCAGCAGGTAGCCACCGAGCGCGACACCCCGGCAGTGCCCGGACGGGAAGAACAAACCCTGTCGTTCCAGTTCGGTCGCCAGCACACTGCCGCCCTTGCCTGGGCCCACGACGGCGATCATCGCGTCGCGATCGACCCGGCAGACGTCGAGCCGGCTCACGTCGAGCAGCATGCCGCCGTCGCGTAGATGGTTGGCCGCCCAACTGTGCCCGCCGGAACGGATGCCGACAGACAGGCCGTTCGCGCGGGCATACCGGACGGCCACCACCACGTCGGCACTGCTGGACGCTTGCACGATGATGTCCGGAAAGCGCTGTGGCACACGCGCATTCCACACCGTCGCGCGGCGGGCCTCGTCATAGCCCGCATCGGTGCGGCGGAAATGTCGGACCTCGGCCAAAGCTGTCACCGCGATTCCTCACGCTTCGATGCCCACCCTCACCGAAACGTAGCACCAGGAATTGGCCGTCGCGTCAAATTAGCAATGCGGGACCCTCAGCCCGAGCACAGACCTGCCCGCCGGCCGAGCTCCTGACGCTCGGCTGGTGGGCAGTCTGCCGTGGGACCTACCTACGGCAGGTAGCGATCACCCGTGCCGGTCCGAGTTGCGCACCCGCATCCCGAAGTACATCGCGTACATGCCCAGCACCGCGACCAACACACCGCTGATCACGTGCGACCACATGACGCCGGCAGTGGGTCCGCCCCCATAGATCCAAGGTGAAATCACCAGCCACACACCGAGAACCGGCAGTGTCCAGGTCATCCCGTGGGTCCGGTCCAGCGCGCAGCCGAAGCACATGGCCAGGAACCCGATGGTGCCGCCCACGATCAGCGCGTTGACTGTCAGCTTGGCGGAGCCCTGGTAGCCGATGATCTGCGGCGACATCGCGACGTAGACCGCGGTGAGCAGGGTCAGCCCGAAGGTCGCCTGCGCCGCCATCGATTCGGCGACGCGGTCGTAGCGGGCCCGCAGCGCCAGGATGTCGGGGTGTTGATCTATCGATGAATGGACCGTAGTCATTTCATACCCCTTCCGTTACGCGGCAAGGGGTTCGGCCTCGCCGCACCCATCCATCACTGCCCAGGTTACGCGGATTTGGCGCGTCGAGAGCGGCCGCAGAATGGCAGAGATGTAGCGGCCCGATCGCGGCGTCCGACGGACCTATTCGGCAACCAGCACTGTCCGCTCCCCGACCGGATTGCTCAGCGGCACAATGATCTTGCCGGGCATGATCATCATGGTGCAGACCATGCGCTCGCGGTCAGACCGGCGGCCGGACGTCAGCGTGACCACCACGGACTGGTCCGTTTCCTGCACGGCGGCGTGCACCCCGCAGCAGTCGGGCGATCCGACCGAGATGTTCAGCGCCAAAGCGGGTTCCGGGTCCAGCCGGCTCCAGGACTCTGCCGTCAGCGGGTGCGCGTCCAGGATCGCCGGATCGTCGACGAACGTCGTTCCGGGCGACACGGGCGCTTCCGGTAGCGGCGCCGGATCGGCGGAGGCCGTCGGCGCGATACCGACAACCAGCAGCAATCCCGCCACCGACGTTCTCAGCCCAGCCCTGACCACTACTCCCCCACCCGGGCCACGGCGAAACCGTCCCAGCCCTTGGTGCCGACGGTCTGGATAGCGGCGGCCTGCAGCCGCGGGTGATTGCCCACGAGCTCCAGCATGTCGCGCACTCCGCGGGCCTGCAGGTCATCGGCAGCGGGTTCCAGCACCCGGCCCATCCTGGTCACGTTGTCGACGACGATCACCGCGCCCGGAACCGCCAGCCGCACCGCCCATTCCACATAGGCGCTGTTGTTCTCCTTGTCGGCGTCGATGAAGAAGAAGTCGAACTGCTCGCCGCGCTCCGCCAGTTGCGGCAAGGTGTCCAGGGCCGCACCGACCAGCACCTCGACCCGATCGGCGATGCCGGCAGCCTCGAAGTTGGCCCGGGCAATGTCGGCATGCCGAGCGTCGTATTCCAGCGTCGTCACGCGGCCTGCCGCGCCGACGCCGCGCGCCAGGTTGATGGTGCTGTAGCCGGCCAACGTGCCGATTTCCAGCACCCGGGTGGCACCGCTGATCGTCGCCAACAGCGACAACAACTTTCCGTGCTGCGCGGACACTTCGATCGCCGGCATCCCGGCCGTCACCGCAGATTGGCGGGCTGCAGCCAGCGCCTCGTCCTCGGTGCGCAGCACCTGGTTGAACATCTCGTCAACAGTCTTCGGATCTGGTTCCGTCACAAAGCCAGGCTAGCGCGGGCGGAACCCGTCGGTGATCGGCCGATTCAGGCTCGCGGCAGACCCCCGACGACTTAAATGACGCCTATGTCGAATCACTTCACCGGGCTCAGCCTGGGCCCGCCGCTGGGCGACCAGCGGCTGGACCTCTGCGATCTGTACGCGTTCCAATCGCCGGCCGACCCGGCCCGCACGGTCCTGATCCTCAACGCCAACCCAAGCGCCGACGCCCTGCACCCGGATGCCATCTATCGGCTGGCCATCGACAACGACGGCGACCTCTGCAACGACATCGCCTTCAGCTATGTGTTTTCCGAGCCCATCTCCGGCCGCCAGACGGTCGACGTATATCTCGCGACCGGCAAGGACGCCGAGTCACCGGAAGCGGTGGGCGACAAGATCTTCGAGGGCGTCGAGGTGTCATTCGGCAAAGAGCCCGTGATCGCCGAGTCGGACGGATACCAGTTCTTCGCCGGCGCGCGCAGCGATGCCTTCTTCTTCGACTTCGACGGCATCAAGAACCTGTTCGACATCAGGGGTGGCCGCAATTTCACCGCACTCCATCTCAGCGGCGAGTTCCCTTGGACCGGCGTGGATTCCAACACGCAGGCCAACGTGTGCTCGATGGTCCTGGAACTGCCGACTGCGCAACTGGGGGCCGCACCGGACATCCGGATCTGGGGCCGCTGCAGCGTGCGCCGGGACGGCGAGCTGCTCCATGTGGACCGCGCCGGGCATCCGTCGGTCAGCAGCTTCTTCAACACCGACGACACCAAGGAGGAGTACAACGCCAGCTTGCCGATCCATGATCGCGACCGCTGGCTGCCCATGTTCGTCCACCTCCTCGGGCACACTGGCGGTTACTCGGACGAGGAAGCCGTCGCCGCTGTCGACGCCGAGGGCATCCTGCCCGACATGCTGACGTTCAACCCCGCCGAACCAGCCAGGTATCCGAACGGGCGGGTGTTCACCGACGATGTGATCGACTACCGCCTGGCGTCACTCACCAAGGGCGAGTGCCCGCCGTCGGGCCTGAGTCCACACACCGACGTCCTGGACGTCTTCCCGTATTTAGGTCCGCCGCACTGATTTTCGATCGCTCGACGCCCGCGAGCGTGCGCGAATTAGCGCACGCCCTCTTTGGCGTAGACCACCCGCAGCACGTGCCCCACCTCGGGGCCCATGACCACGTCGGCCAGGTCGCAGAACGTCGCGGTGAACGCCGGCCCATGTGGCGGCACCGCGGCAGAGAGGTGGTGAGCCACCTCGTGCAGCACCACCAATTCTCTTAGCGCCCAGGTTGTTTGGCGTTCAGGTACCGCGATGACCGCGCCGCCGTCACCGGCTTCGTAGTGCGCGGCCGTCACGCCCCGACGGGCCCGCACGGCCACCGCACCGGCGTCGGGCCACCGCGCCGCCACTGCCGGCATGGTCAGCACCTGGTCGACGTAGCGCCGCACCGCGTCGACGGATCCGAAGCGGGCCTCGGGCGGCAGCGTCAGCTGAGCTCCGAAGAACTCGACCGCCCGATTGCCACGCTCGGATGCGCGGTCGAACAACGTGCGCACGAACTGCTCAGCGGCATACACCGCGGACTGTTGGGCGTCCCGGCTCATCGCTCCACCGGGTCACCTCTCCAGGGCAGTACGCGCACCGGAAAACTCGGGACTCGGTCCCAACCGCGCCCGGCGCCCGGCGCGGTCCCCGGCCTGCCGCGCCGCCGATGAGTAGCCGGCAGACGCGCTCGTCGCCCGCCAGCTACCGCGCGCCTGCGACGTCTTCTTGTAGAACGAGACCAGCTCAAGGTCCTTGTTGCGCAACGCAACCGCGGTCCCCGGCCGATCCGCGCGCTCGACCGTCGCCGCCTGCCGGGCCTCGTCCCGCGCGTCGACCAGCCGCTGCCCGACCCGCGCGCCGAACGCCAGCTGGAAGTTCAGCCGGGCGGTGATGGTCGGCGTCGGCCGGTGCGCACCGGTCGCGAGATACGCGTCGGACGACTTGACCATCTGTACGACCACACTCGCGTACAAGGCGTGGGTGGCGTCGATGTCCTCGGCGAACCCGTAGGCGTAGACAAACGTCGAATTCGACGCGATATCGCATTTCACGTCGTTGGCCCGCGCGATCAGCACGAACAACTGCACGAACGTCCGCAGCCCCCGGGTGCCGGCCTCCCCGATGGTGACGGTGCGCTGCACCGGCTCCTGCGCCGCGGTCCTGGTCGCCGCATGCGACCGCGCCACCGCAAGGTCGATCGAGGTGGTGGTGGCCAGCCGCTGCGCGGCTGCCATGAACGCCTCGGCTTCGTGCTCGTTGTCGGTGTTCTCGGCCTGCCGCAGCAGCGCCGCGATCCGGGCCAACATCTTGTCGTCACTCATCGTACCAACTACCTTGTCCGACAAGACCTTTCAGATACATAGTGCTTGTTTCATCCCCCATGGCGGCAGTGTACGACTACCGGCCGACAAATCCGTCCAGCGCGCTGACCAGCTGCGGAGACAGGGGCGCCTTGTTGGCGTAGTTGGCGACGTTGTCGCTGGGATCGTCGCGCAGGACGTGGCTGACGCCCTTCAGCGGAACCACGGTCAGCGCAGTGTGCGCCAACGCGGCGATCAGCGGCTGCTCCGCTTCACAGAATGCCTGCACGTCGGAGTCGGAACAGGTCAGCAGCACTGGGGTGCCGTTCGGGACCTTCGCGGCCAGCGCCAGCGGGTCGATGGCGTCCGCCTCCAGCACCGCCTTGGCGTTGGCGGCATTGAGGATCGCGCTCAGACCCTCGGGCAGCTTGGCCGGCGGGGTGCCCGTGGCCCGCGTCGTCGCGACCGCCGCCGCCCAGTCCGCCATCACCTGGTCAGCCTGCTGCCGGGTCTTGGCCCCGGCCTTCACGTCGGCGTCGACCGAGGAGCGCACCCGATTGGTGATGACGTCCAGATACCGGCCGGCCAGCGGCTGCAGCAGCGCGAGGGAATGAACCTTCGGAGCACCCTCGCTGGTGTCGGTGGCCAGCGCCAGCGCATGCACGGTGCCTTCACCCAAGCCGTACACCGAGATTCGTGACGTGTCGGTGCCCTTTTGCGTGGACAGGAACTGCACGGCCGCCTTCGCTCCGGCGGTGTAGACGGCGCTGCCCACGTCCCGCAGGTTCTGCGCGTGCGGGCCCACGCCGGTCTTGCCGGTGCCGACCTTGTCGTAGCGCAGGCTGTCGACGTTCTTGCCGGACAGGTACTCGGCGAGCTGCCGCATGTTGCCGACCTTGCCGGCGACGGCGTTGTCTCCGTTGCGGTCGGTCTGGCCACTCTCGGAGATCAGCAACACCGACGGGGCCGCGGCGGAGCCGGGGACATGGCGGTAGCTGCCGTGGATGGTCAGCCCATCGGCGACGAAGCTGACGTCCTCATCGACCCAGTCGGTTCCCGGGGTGGTCGAGCCACACGCGGCGACCGCCAGCACCGTCAGCCAAATCAACAGGCGGACAACCCATTTCACGGGAAAACTCCGGTCATAGGCGCACTTCGATCCAGCTGACGACGTCGTCGAGCACCACTGCCCGCTCCGGCTCGTTGAACACCTCGTGGTACAGCTCCGGATAGACCTTCAGTGCCACGTCGGAGGAGCCGACGCACTCGACCAGCTTGCGGCTGCCGGCGACCGGCACCAGCTTGTCGGCCTCGCCGTGCACCACCAGCAGCGGTGCGGTGAGGGCGGCGGCGCGCTGCGGCATGGTCTCGCCGACCTCGATCAGCACCTTGCCCACCCCGGCGGGCACCTTGCCGTGGTACACGAGCGGGTCGGCGTTATAGGCCGCGACCACCTCGGGATCACGCGACACCGCGTCGAACGGCAGGCTCTCCGCGGGCAGCCCAGGAAGGATGGAGCCCAGCAGCTTCGCCGCCAGCGCCAACGGCAGGCTGACCTGGGACCGGGCGTCGACCGCGGGCCCGGACAGCACCATGAGGTGGTAGTCGTCGGGGTGCTCGACGCCGTACGCGAAGACGATCCCGCCGCCCATGCTGTGGCCGAGTACGACCCGCTTGAGTTCGGGGTATTCGGCGGTCGCGATGCCGACCAGGTGGTGGAAGTCCCCGGTGTACTCGGAGATGTCGCGGACCACCACGCGCTTGCCGCCCGAGCGGCCGTGGCCCCGGTGATCGAGCGCGAACGTGATCAGCCCGGCCTCGCCGAACCGCTGCGCCACATGGTCATACCGGCGGGCGTGCTCGCCGAAACCGTGGGACAGCACCACCACGCCCGTCGGGTCGGTATTGGGCACCCAGACGTCGTAGACGATCTTGGTGCCGCCGATACCGTCGAAGCTGCGTTCGCTGCGGGTGGTGGCCATGCAGAGACAATATCTGGGGTCTGCCGTCGGCGCGTCCGTCGCCGTCGCGACTCCCGCCGGATGTCACACCCCCTGCGTACCCTGGGTCAGGTGAGTGTCCTCAGCGAATCCGGTGCAGCAGACACGTCGTCCCGGTCCCGCGATGCGTTCCTCGCCGACGCGCAACGGCACCGACGCGAGCTGCTGGCCCACTGTTATCGCATGACCGGTTCCCTGCACGACGCCGAGGACCTGGTGCAGGAGACCTACCTGCGTGCCTGGAAGGCCTACGACAACTTCGAAGGCAAGTCGTCGGTGCGCACGTGGCTGTACCGCATCGCGACCAACACCTGCCTGACGTCGCTGGAGGGCCGTCAACGCCGGCCGCTGCCGTCCGGGCTCGGCCAGCCGTCGGCCGATCCGCAGGCCGAGATCACCGAGCGCACCGACACCGCGTGGCTCGAGCCGCTGCCCGACGTGCATGACGCACCGGGTGACCCGCAGACCATCGTCGGCTCCCGCGAATCGGTGCGGCTCGCCTTCATCGCTGCGCTGCAACATCTTTCGCCGCGCCAGCGCGCGGTACTGGTGCTGCGCGACGTGCTGCAGTGGAAGGCCGCCGAAGTCGGTGAGGCCGTCGGGACGTCCACCGCCGCCGTCAACAGCCTGCTGCAGCGGGCCCGCGCCCAACTCGATGCGGTCGGCCCCAGCCAGGACGACGTGCTGGTCGCCCCGGAGTCCGACGAGGCGCGCGACCTGCTGGCCAAGTACGTCCACGCCTTCGAGTCGTACGACATGGACGCCCTGGTCGAGCTGTTCACCGCCGACTCGGTGTGGGAGATGCCCCCGTTCGACACCTGGTACTCCGGCCCGCGGGACATCGTCGAGCTGTCCCGGTTCAAATGCCCCGCCGAGCACCCGGGCGACATGCGGTTCGTCGTCACCACCGCCAACGGGCAGTCCGCCGCGGGCATGTACATGCGCAACCCCGAAACCGGCCGGCACGAGGCGTTCCAGCTGCACGTGCTGGACATCAAGCCCGACGGCATCTCGCACGTCGTCGCCTTCATGGACCCGACGCTGTTCGAGAAATTCGGGCTGCCGCCGCACCTCTGACGGCCGCCTGAGTGCGCGCCCGTCGTGGTTTCCGCACGCCTATCTACAGGGCCCGCGCACTACTGCTGCTAGTTTTCAGCCCACTGGTACGACATGTTCTGATGCCATATATGCGCTGGTAGAACGCCTGCCATAGCATCTTTCTGGAACGTGTTCTCGATTTGTGGCTATGATCTTCGTCATGAAGACCAAAGGTGCTCTGCTGTGGGAAGTGAACTCCCCGTTCCAGGTCGAGGAGATCGACCTCGGTGACCCCGTCGCCGACGAAGTACAGATCCGGATGCATGCCGCGGGCATGTGCCACTCGGACTACCACCTGACCACCGGCGCCACCCCGATGCCGCTGCCGTGCCTCGGCGGGCACGAAGGCGCGGGCGTCGTCACCAAGGTCGGCAAGAACGTCACCGGTATCGAAGAGGGCGACCACGTCATCCTCGCGTTCATCCCGGCCTGTGGCTCCTGCCCGCCGTGTATGAAGGGCTTCCGTTCGCTGTGCGACCGCGGTGCCGTCCTGCTGGGTGGCAAGTCGATCGCCGACGGCACCAACCGCATTCACGCCCGCGGCAAAGAGGTCGCGGCCATGAACCTGCTGGGCACCTTCGCGCCGTACATGACCGTCCACAAGGACTCGGTCGTCAAGATCGACAAGGACATCCCGTTCGAGTCCGCGGCCATCATGGGCTGCGCGGTGCCGACCGGCTTCGGTTCGGCCACCAACGTGGCGCAGGTTCAGCCCGGTGAGTCGGTCGCCATCGTCGGTGTCGGCGGCATCGGCATGAGCGCGCTGCAAGGCGCGGTGATCTCCGGCGCCAAGCACGTCATCGCCATCGACCCGAACCCGTGGAAGCGCGAGCAGGCGCTGAAGTTCGGTGCCACGCACGTCTACCCGTCGATGGCCGAGGCCATCGCGCCGATGATCGACCTGACCTGGGGCCTGATGGCCGACAAGGTGATCATCGCCGTCGGCGAGATGAAGGGCGAGTACATCGAAGAGGCCATGATCCTGACGGCCAAGACCGGAACCTGCGTCGTGACCGGCATGGGCTCGATGATGGACGCCGACGTCAAGATGAACCTCTTCCTGTTCACCATGTTGCAGAAGACGTTGAAGGGCAACATCTTCGGTGGCGGCAGCTCGCACATCGAGACCCCGCGCCTGGCCGCGCTGTACAAGTCCGGTCTGCTGAACATCGACGACATGATCACGCGGACCTACAAGCTCGAGGACATCAACCAGGGCTACCAGGACATGCTGGACGGCAACAACATTCGTGGCGTCGTCACCTTCGACGAGTCCGACTGGTAACTGCTTCTCGCGAGCAGACGTAAAACTGCCCCTTTTCCTCGGAGAAGGGGCAGTTTTGCGTCTGCTCGCGGCTATTCCTGCGGCGGACTGGCCGGTGACGCAGGCTCCGCCGGCACGTTGCGGTTGCGCCGCGAACCGGTCCACCTGACGAACCCGTAGACGGCCCCGCCGAGAACCGCGAGTGGCAGCAGCCACGGCAGCAGGAACCCGAGGGCCAGGACCAGGTGAGAACCGAAGGCCCACAACGTATCCCAACCATGTTCGACCTGTCCGAAGAACCCGTGATAGCGGACCGGAGCGGGGCCGCCCTGACGCTCGGCGGTGATCTGGACGTCGACGGAGCTGTAGGTGATCTGGTCGCGGAGCGTGTCGCGCTGCGCCTGCAGGCTCTGCAGCTCTGCCTGCCGCGACGACAGCGCATCCTCGGCCTTGATCAACGCATCGGGATCCTTGGAGTCACGCATGATCGCCAGCAGCCGGTCCACCGACGTCTTCAGGGCGGTGATCCGAGCATCGAGGTCGACGCGCCGTGCGGTGACGTCGTCGGTCTTCACCTCGAGCGTCTGGACGGTCCCGAGCGCCTTGAGTGAGGCCAGCGCGGCGTCGAGTCCGTTCGCGGGTACCCGCAGCACCAAGTGGACGCTCGCCCGGCCGGACGTCGACCCGGCGTCATCCGAGCGTTCGTCGACGCGTCCACCCGCCTTGTCGACGAGCGCAGTTGCCTTGTCCGCCGCAGCCGCCGGGTCAGCGGCGACAAGGATCAGCGACGCCGTCTTGACGACGTCCCGAGCCTGATCGACGGGCGGCGCAGGCGCTTCCGGGGCCCCGCCCTTGCTGGCGATGCCGCTCGCGTCCGGGGCGCCGGCTTTGAGTTGTGCGGTCGCCGGCGCGCTGGAATCGGCATGCCGACCGTTGCCGCCACATCCGGCGACGAGCCACAGCGAGGCGATAAACAGGGCGAGAAAAGCGACCGGCCGGAACCTCGTGCGCGTCATGCCATCCCAGCGTACGCAGCGTTTCACAGGATTTCCGTGGCGAATGTGCAGCCAGCGCGTCCCGCAGTTCCCCGCCACTGCGCAACGACTTCGCCGAGCCTGACCACAGGGCGAATTTCGGCGCGGCTTTCCGCCGTCAGATCAGGCTCGCGCGACTGTCGTGCCGAACGCGACTGCACGGCGCGTTCTGCGCCGGTTTTCCGCCACCCCGTTGCGTTCGAGACCCTTGCGCCCAAAACGAAAACCCCCAATCTCGTTGGAGATTGGGGGTTTTCGAAAGGTCCGGGAAGAAGCTACTTCGGAGGCATCCGGATGCCGCCGTCGACGCGGACGACCTCGGCGTTCATGTACGAGTTGGTCAGCAGCTCGACGACCATGGAGGCCAGTTCCTCGGGCTTGCCCAGGCGGTGCGGGAACAGCACGGACTCGCCGAGCTTGGCTTTAAACGCTTCGGAGGCCTCTCCTTCCCCGTAGATCGGGGTGTCGATCAGGCCGGGAGCCACGGTGTTGACGCGGATGCCGACTGCCGACAGGTCGCGCGCGACCGGCAGGGTCAGGCCCACGACGCCGCCCTTGGACGACGAGTACGCGGCCTGGCCGATCTGGCCGTCGAACGCCGCGACGCTGGTCATGTTGACGATGGCGCCACGCTCACCGGCCTCGGTGAAGTCGTTCTTGCTCATCTGGGTGGCGGCGATGCGGATGCAGTCGAAGGTGCCGACCAGGTTGATGTCGAGGACCTTCTTGTACAGGTCCAGGTTGTGCGCCGACTCGAACTCGCCGTCCTTGCCGATGGTGCGCTGGGCCCAGCCGACACCGGCCGAGTTCACCAGGGCGCGCAGCGGGCCGAGGTCAGCGGCGGTCTTGACCGCGTCGATGATCTGCTCGGTGTTGGTGACGTCGACGGTGACGAAGACGCCGCCGATCTCCTTGGCGAGCGCCTCGCCCTTTTCGGCCTGCAGGTCGGCAATGACGACCCGGGCACCCTTGGCGGCCAACTGACGGGCAACAGCCGCACCGATTCCTGACGCGCCGCCGGTGACGACCGCGCTAGCTCCATTGATATCCACGCCGACAGCGTATGCGAGGCCAACCACTCAGCGGGACGGACCTGGCAATGCTCAGGCAGCGTGCTTGCCGCTGCCTGATTCCGGGGCACGGTGTTTGCCGCCGGTCGACGTCGGGGCCCGGTGCCGGCCCGTTCCGGAGCTGTCACCGTCTGCCGCAGCAGCTGACGAATCCGCGCTCGCGGCATTGTCTTTCGGCTTCGGGGACTTGGCGCCCTTGGGCTTGCCCGCTTTGCGCTCACCCTTGCCTTTGTCCTTGCCCGCGGCGGTGGGCTTGCCGTCGTCCGACGCGGCACCGTCCTTCGCAACCCCGGCGACCCCGGTAGCTCCGGCGTCCGCGTCGTCGGCGGCGTGCTTGGGTTTGGCCGGTTCCTGGGTCTTCGGTGCCGGTGACTCGGTCTCAGCCGCTGTCGTGGTCTCCACCGACGGCGCGGTCTCCGTCGTGGTCGTCGTCTGCTTCCCGGTCTCCGCAGCGGTCGGCACGGCCGCGATGGCCGTCGGCGTCTTCGACTTGTTGGCCGTCGCGGTCGGCGCAGTGGCCGCCGTCGGCAGCGCAGTCGGCGCCTTGACCGCTGCGGTGGTGGACGGTAGCGCACCCAGGCTCAGCAGGTTTCCGCCCTTGCTGATCAGCGAGATCGCCTGCGAGATGGCGTTGGGCATCGACACCGGGCCGGTGAACGCGTGCTCGAATCCGGTGACCAGAGACGTGAACAGGCGCGGTCCCACCTTCGACCAGTCGATGTTCGGCAGGGTGCCGAACTGCACCGGCGTGGCTGCGGTGCTCAGGGTGCGCAGGTACTGGCCCGACGCTGGATCCCAGTACGCGTCCGAGTACCCCAGGTTCACCAGACTGGTCAGGACCGGCGACAGCGCATTACCCAATCGGTAGGCGGCGTTCCCGACGGGCGTCAGGCCCATGAGGTTCATCGCATCACCCGCGAGGTAGACGAGCTCCAGCAGCGGCAGGTGGTTCGCCGCGGCCGTCAGGTAGATGTTGGTGTTGGTCTGGCCACCGTTCTGCAGAGTGGTGACCATCGACTCCAGCTGCGTGATCAGCTGGCCGGCCGTGGTCGCCTGGTCGACGCCGCGCAGGATGTACGTCGGCAGCAGCCCCGCGGCCAGGTTGTTCATCAGCGTCACCGGATTCGCCCAGGCGGCGAAGTCCGACAGCGGCTGGTACTCGACGGTCGCGTCGACCTTCACCGGAACGAGGTTCGCGCCGCCCAGCGCCAGGCCGGTACTGCCCACTGCCGTTCCGCCGCTGCTGGTGATCGCCACGTCCGGGGTGACGGCATTGATGCCCAACAACCGCAACACCGACGAGAATCGTGCCAGCACACCGCCATTCGCACGGCCCGCGTTGTTGAGCAGAATCTCCGGCAACAGTGTCAGGCTGCCGGCAATCGACGTGGCACCCGAGTAGTGCAGCCCGCCCGGCTGCGACGACAGCTTGGCCAGCACATCCCGGTACGCCGCACCGGCCGAGAACGCGCCCAGGCCGGTACCCACCACGATCGGGATCCGCACCGACCCGACGTCGATCGACGGGATCGCATTGACGACGCCGAGCACGGCACTGCTCAGCACACCCGTCAGCGCGCTGGACACGGTGCCCGACAGCCCGCTGGTGGCACCGGTGACGACGCTGCCGACCACGCTCGTGACGGTGCTGGACACGGTGGCGTTGACCAGCGTGCTGATGCTCGTCCCGCTGGTCAGGCCCGTGACGAGGCCTCCGATGAGGGGATTGAGCGCATTCACGACCGTGCCCGTCAGGTCGATCGCGCTACCCACCAGCGGGAGGTAACTCAGCCCCAGGTCGCCGACGGCGGTGCTGATGGCAGTGGTCAACGCAGAGGTCAGCGTGCTGGTGCTGCCAACGGTGCCGTCCACGGTGCTGGTCAGGGCGCTGGTCAGGGCCGTCGTCAGCGAGGTGGTGAGCGAATTGGTCAGGGTGCTGGTGAGCGCGCTCGTCAGGATGGGCGTCAGGCTGGTCGCCAGCGCGCCGGTGCCCAGCGCGTTGGTCAGGTTCGTCGCGAGCGCGTTCTTCAGGGTGTCGGTGCCGAGGGTGAGGTACGCCGTGTTGTTGACGCGGTCGGCGATGGCCGTCTCGGTGCCGGGCGTCCAGCCGAGGTCGACGCCCAGCAGGCGGGCCAGGGTGAAGGCCGGGCCGGCGGTGGTCACGGAGATCGCATCGCTCTCGACGAGGCTGCCGAGGTTCAGCCCGGCCAGGTTCAGCAGCGAGCCGACGCCGATGTTGCCCGCGGCGTCCTCGAAGCCGGCGGCCTGCAGCAGCGGATTCACCAGATCACCGAGATTGCCGGCGACGATGCCACTGAGCGCGCCGGCGAGGGTGCCTCCGAGACCGTTGGTGAGCGCGCTGCCGGACAGGCTGCCGGTCAGACCGCTGGTGATGCCGGTGGTCAGCTGACCGATCAGGTCGGTGGCGACGAGGTTCGCCACCGTGGTGGCGAGGCCGGAGACGTTGACCAGACCCGAGAGGTTCAGCGGTATCCCGAGGAGGGGCACCGTGATGGAGAGCCCGCCCAGCATGGTTTGCAAGGGCGCGACCAGTGCGCTCACCAGTCCCGTCTGCAACGTGCTCAGGAAGCTCGTGCCCGTCAGGCCCGACAGGGCGCTGGTCAGCGCGGAGCTGACAGCCGCGCTGATCGCCGAGCTCAGCTGCGACGTCGTTCCGGAGCCCACTTGCGAGGTCAGGCCGGAGACCAGGTCGGGGCTCAGCAGATTCAGCAGCGACGGCACGTTGATGTTGCCGACGTTGGCGTTGAGGACGTCGGTCAGCAGGCTCGGCGGGATCTGCGCCAGCAGCGTCTGCAAGGTGACGGTTGGCGGCCGGCCGAACTGGTTGACCAGCGCCGGCAGGACAGCGTCGACGGTGTGCTGGAACGCCTGGTAGGGCGTGGTGGCCGCCGTCAGGTTCACCGCTTGCTGGCTCTGTGCCAGCAACGCCGTGGGCGTGGGAGCCGGCGCGACGACCGCGGTGGCGGTGGCCGTCACCGCTGCTACGCCCAGTAGTGCCAAACGTGGTCCGCGTACGTCGAGTTCGCGATGACTGCCGCCCATGTGCCCCGCCCCGTCCCGCAATATTGACTGCGACGACAGGACGCTAACACCGGCGGAACAGCAATTTCCGCAGAATTGACGGTTGTGTCATATGGCGATATTCGGTGCCACCGGGTCAGCAAACGTGCCGGCGGCCGGCGGGGACTACTGGGGGCAGATCAAGACCCGCTCGTGGAAGTGCCAACTATCGATGTTCACGTATTCGCCGGGGTTGCCCGGGACAGATCCACTCGAATCCAGTTCGGGGATGTAGACCGCGTTGATTCGCGCGCCGAAACCAAAACCGGTGTTGTACTTCACGCCACCGTCCTGCTCGATGGTCCAGTTCACCATGCCATCGGTATACGTGTAGGTCCTGAGGAGCTGAAGGTCCTTGCCGATGCCGAAGCTCTTTTCCCGCTTGAGCACCATCGGCGTGCCATCCACCGGCACACAGCGTTCCGCATGCGCCTGGGGCGCCGGCAATGCCACCAGCCCGGCCATCAGCGCGCCCCCCACCACAACGGCAGCGACTGAATGTTTCACGTGAATCCTCCCCGCAAACCCCACGGTCCCTACTGTAGCCGCGAATTCACTCCGACTCACAGGGTCCGTTCAGCCCAATCGCGCCAGGACCGTCGCGGTCCACCGCCGCAACGCATCCGCCTGCGTTCGGCTCATGCTGTCGAACACCACCGAGCGCACCAACTCGGCGTGCCCTGGCGCAGCAGCCTCGAGCGCGTCCCGCCCGCCCGCGGTGAGGGTGACGACGGCAGCGCGCCGGTCATCCGCGGACCCGGATCGCTCGATCAGCCCGCGCGAGCGCATGCGCGCCAGCTGGTGCGATACCCGGCTCTGCTCCCACCCGAGATGGGTACCGAGCTGACCCATGCGGCAGTCCGGTAATTCGCTGAGGGCGACCAGCACGTCGTAGTCCGCCAGCGACAACCCGTGGTCGCGCTGCAGCTGCCGGCCCAGCGCCAGCTGCAGGCGGCCGCTCATGGCCAGATAGGCGCGCCAGAGGTCCTGCTCATCGTCGGTCAGCCACACGAAATACATGACACATCATTTATGTTGTGCCGTCCAGTAGCCACACCTAAGCTCACCGACAACGACAGGGGCAGAAATGACGAGAAACCCGACTGCCGGCATTGATATCCGCCGCGCCGCCGACCGCGACGCCACCCGCATCTCGTGGCTGGACTCGAAGCATTCGTTCTCGTTCGGCGACCACTACGACCCGGCCAACACCCACCACGGCCTGCTGCTGGTGAACAACGACGACCGCGTCGCCCCCGGTTCGGGCTTCGAGACCCATCCGCACCGCGACATGGAGATCGTCACGTGGGTGCTGCGCGGATCGCTCGTGCACCAGGACTCCACCGGTAATTCAGGCGTCATCTACCCCGGGCTGGCCCAACGGATGTCCGCCGGACGCGGCATCCTGCACTCGGAGAAGAACGACTCCTGGCGCCTGACCGGCGCCGAATCGCACAGCGAGCCGGTGCATTTCGTGCAGATGTGGGTGGTGCCCGACGAGTCCGGCAAGACACCGGGCTACCAACAGCTGGAGATCGACGACGAGCTGCTGCGCGGCAAGCTGGTCACCATCGCCTCGGGCATGCCCGGCCATTCCAACGACACCGCCATCACCATCGGCCAGCGCAACGCGGCGCTGCACGGCGCGCGGCTGGAACCCGGCGACAGCGTCGAACTGCCGTCGGCGAAATACCTGCACCTGTTCGTGGCACGCGGCGAGGTGGCTCTCGAGGGCGCCGGGCCACTGCAGGAAGGCGATGCCGTGCGACTGACGGCGTCGGGTGGGCAGCGTGTCACCGCCACCACACCGGCCGAGATTCTGGTGTGGGAAATGCACACCGATCTGTTCGGCTCGTAACCCTGCGCTCATGGCCCCGCTCCGACCCCGGTCGGTAGCGGGGCCAATTGCCGTGTCCACCAAGGTGATTCATCCGTCACCCCGCCGTGATGCGGACGTGATCAAAGTTGACAGAGTGTTTGCTGTGGCTACGCTGAAGGTCGTTGTATCGGACCGGAGGAAGGGCCACAATGTCGTTTCTCGGGTCGACTCCCCGACGCGGCGTCGTCCACCGTCTGCGGCAATTGCTCACGCACACAACGGTTCTCGCCCTGGCCGCCGCGCTGGCCGGCACTGCTGGAGCACCGGCAGCGCACGCCGCCGACGGTCGCTCGCTACTGGTCAACGCCATCACGAACTACCGCGGCAGCTTCCTGGTGTACAACTTCGGCGGCGACCACCCCGCGCCTTTGCTCAACGCCGCGGGCAACTGGTCCGAGTCGGGCAACGGCGGCCATCTGCTCGTCATCAAAGCAGCGTCGCAGCGCATGAACCCGCGCCTGCTCGTCGACTCCCACCGCGGCATCCAATCCCGCTGCGAACGTGATCCCCGCGCCCGCACCGCCGAGGGACTGTGGCAGGCCTCCGAGGTCTTCACGCCACTGGAGGCGTGGCAGGCGCTGGGCCGGCCCACCATCGCGGTGAACGCCAACTTCTTCGACATCCGCGGCCAGCAGGGCGGGTCGTGGACCTCGACGGGGTGCAGTTCGCCGCTGGGCGCCTACGTCGACAACACCCGCGGCCAGGGCCGCGCCAACGCCGCCGTCACCGGCACCATCCCCTACGCCGGCAAGCAGGGGCTGTCGGGCGGCAACGAGGTGTGGACGGCGCTGAGCACCATGATCATTCCGTCCGACGGTGCGCCGTACATGATAACGCCAAGCAGCACAAGCGATTTCAACGCCGCGACCGGCGCAATCAACAACCTGGTGAACCAGGGCGCCCGGTTCGTCGCGGTCAGCGGCATCGGCCTGCTGGCGCCCGGTGACACCAGCCAGTTGAACGACGGTGGCCCCAGCGCCGCCCGCACCGCGCTGGCCTACGTACGGAGCCGCGACGAGATGTACATCTTCCAGGGTGGCAGCTACACGCCCGATCAGGTCCAGGACCTGTTCCGGGCGCTCGGCAGCGACACCGCCATCCTCCTCGATGGCGGTGGCTCCTCCGCCATCGTGCTGCGCCGCGACACCGGCGGCCGCTGGGCCGGATCCGGTACGCCGCGCGGTTCCTGCGACACCCCGGCAGTGCTGTGCGATTCCAGAGAACGCGCGCTGCCCGGCTGGCTCGGCTTCGCCTGATGCGTAAAGCGCCAGGCCGTCGCTTCCCCGGTGCCGCTGGCACCGGAATCAGCCTTGGCGCCAGCGCTTTTCGGCTCCTCCTCGATCTCGGAGCAGCCCGCCGGGGCCGTTCTGCCGCCGCCCGCGGTCTGGCGCGGCTCGTCCTCCTCGCCATGCGGCGCCCACACCGGCCTACCGTCACCGGTCTGGAGATCGAACGCTTCCCTGCGTGCCTGCGGATCGGCCTGAAGATCGGCCTCCGTATCGGTCTCGGGCTCTTCTGCCTCGGGCTCGGCGTCGGGGTCTGTGTCGGGCTGTGCCTGTGGCTCGTGGGCCGGCTGCTCGTCGGCGTCGTCGTTGTCACCGGTCGACTGGTCGGAGCGCTGGGTGTCGTCATTCGCGCGCCGGCCGGTGACACCGGCCGAGTTGAGCGGCGACGACGCCCGCTCCGCAGCAGTCGACGCAATCACGGCCGTCGGGCCGGTGGCGCCGTCGTCCGCCGGCAGGCCGCTCGTCAGGCCTGGTCCGCCTGACCTGACAACGTCGACTGCGGACCTACGCACACCCGCACTCGGACATTTGCGGCGTCGGTTCACTCGAAGACGAGAACGCCCGACGTGATTTCACGTCGGGCGTCTCTGCTGCCTGTGTCAGCCGGCGTGTGCGGCCGAGCCCCCACCGGTGGCGGCGGTCGACTTCGCGGCGCCTTCCTTCTTCTGCTTCTTGGTCTTCGGGCTGTCCTTGGCGACCTTCTCGGACTTGTCCTTGCCGGCCTTGGTGTCCTTCGTGACCTTGTCGGCCTTCTTGTCCTTCTTGTCCTTGCCCGCGGTGGACGTGCCGTCGGCATCGTCAGCGGCGTGCTTCGGCTTCTTACCGCTGTCCGGCGTGGACGGGGTGCCTTCCTCGGCGGCGTGCTTGCCCCCGGACTGCTCGGTTTCCGTCTTGGTATCGGACTTCGGGTCGGTCTTCGGGTCGGTCTTGGTGTCCTCTGCCTTGGGCTCGGCCTTCGGGTCGGTCTTGGGATCTTCGGCGGCCGGCGTGGTGCCGGTCGTGTCCTCGGCCGTCTTGCCCTTCTCGCCGGCCGTCTGATCGGTGGCCTGCTTGCCGTCCTTCTTGCTCGTACCGGTGAGGCCGGTGAGGCTGGCCGACAACGGTGCCAGCTTCGGCGTGGTCGACGGAATGTCCGTCGCGGCCGTCGGGCTGACGACGCCCTCCTTCGCAGCCAGCGAGTTGACCGTCGCGCCCTGCGTCAGGCCGCCCAGCGTGCCCAGCACGCCGTTGAGCAGGTTCTGCACCGTCCCGGCCAGACCGCCCAGCGGGTTGAAGCTGCCGAGCTTGCCGCCGGTCAGCAGCTTGATCAGCGCTTCGACAGCGTTGTCCGGCGCAGCGGTCGGGTTGGCGCTGAAGAACTCCTTCTTGAAGCCCGCGACCAGCGAGTTCATGATGTCCGCCGGCACCTTCTGCCAGTTGACGTTCGGGAACGAGAAGAACGGCGTCGGCGTGGCGGCGTCGTCCAGGGTGCGGCTGTAGGTGCCGTCCGCGTTGCGGACGACGTCGGTGTAGCCGAGGTTCACCAGGCTGGTCATGGCCGGGGCAAGCGCGTTGGCCAACTTGTAGATGGGGCTGCCCAGCGTGCCGAAGCTGACCATGTTGAGCACGTCGCCGGTGAGGTACATCGGCTCCATCAGCGGCAGCGTGTTGGTCGGGATCGTCAGATAGATGTTGACGGCCAACGGATTTCCGGACAGCAGGCCACCGGTGAGATCGCCCAGCTGGCTGGTCAGCTGGTTGGTCAGGGTGGCGGTCGAGATGCCGCGCAGCAGGTAGGTCGGCAGGGTGCCGGCCACCAGGTTGTTGGCCAGGCTGAACGGGTTGGGCCACGCGGCCAGGTCCGAGAACGGCTGGTATTCGAGGGTGGCGTCGACCTTGATGGGCAGCAGGCTCGCACCGCCGATGGACAACCCGGTGTTCAGCAGCGGGATGCCGCCGCTGTGCGCGGCCGCAACGTCCGGGGTGATCAGGTTGATGCCGAGCAGGTCGCCGATCGGGTAGAAGCGCGCCAGCAGACCACCGTTGGCGCGGCCCAGGTTGTTCAGCAGGATCATGGGCAAGACGGTCAGGCTGCCGAGGACCGGGCCCGAATGATTGGCGCCGCCCGGCTGGTTCGCCAGATCCGCGAGCACCTTCGAATACGCCTGCCCCATCGAGAACGCGCCGAGACCGAAGCCCACGGACAGCGGCACCCGCACGTCGATCAGGTCCAGCTTGTCCAGGCCGATGGCGTCACCCACGGTGTTGATGACCACCTGCAGAGCAGAGATCAGCGGCCCCAGGCCGCCGAGGTTCGAGGCCCGGTCGAGCACCTCGTTGATCAGACCCATGGCGCCGACGTCGAGGTAATCGGTGTTGTTGATCGCGTTGGCGATCGCGTTGGCGGTGCCCGGCGTCCAGCCGAGGTCGAGGCCCGCGATCTTCAGCAGCGTGAACACCGGCCCGGCCGTGACGATGTTGACGCCCGGGATGTCCAGGCCACTCAGGTCGAGGATGTTGTCCAGGCTGATGCCCAGCACGTCCAGCAGGCCGCTGAGCGTCACGTTGCCCTGGGCATCCATGATGCCGAGCGCGCTCAGCAGCGGGACCAGCGCACCGGTGAGAAGCGGGCCCAGCGCCGCATTGAGCAGCGGCGTCAGCTTGATCGGCAGCGCATCGAGGATCTGGCTCAGCAGATTCTTCGGCAGCTGGTTGATCAGGTTGGTGAGGTTGAGCCCGCTGAGGCCGCCGGCGGCGCTGAGCGCCTGAACCAGCGGCGGCAGCAGCGCTTCGACGCCGCCCTGCGCCAGGTTGTACGCGGCGTTGCCCACGCCGAAGGTGATGTCGGGCAGCACGCCCGGCTTCGGGAACGGCGTGGTGAATGCCGACAGGTTGACGGCCGAGTGCGACGAGGGCACTACGCGCGGAGTCGGCGCGTTCGGCACCGAGGCCGTCACCGTCATGGCGGTAGCTGTTGCGACAGTCGCACCCAGCAATGCCGCCCGCTTTGCTTGAACTCGCCCAGCCAGATGCGTAACAGCCATTTGCCCCGTCCCCTCAGCCGCCACAATCGGTTATCAACCGGACGGTAACATTAATGCATCGCAGCTCCAACACGCACTTTGACCAGCCGCTTTCCCAGATTTGGCAAACGGGTGACCGGAGCTCACACCGCGCCGTGTACGCCGTGAAGTCAGCTAATTTTCGTTTGGTGAAAATTGTTTGCTGGCCCACGCGTGCACCGGCCCGGCCCGCCGCACGGACCCGCCAAGAATTGACGTCGGCGACCACTGTGATGTGCACCCGCCGCAGGTCCGGACGTGATTCAGGCCATAGCGAATGGCCGCAGCCTGCACCCGACCAGGCACGCCGTCGCCTCGAGATGGCCGATTCACAGTGTGCTGACAGGTAGCGCGCGTCAATTCAGGCAAACACGCCGAATGAGGGCCGGCGCTAGATTTGGGGCGTCAGATCCAATTTGGTCAGGGCACTCATCTGACTGACCTTCCACTCGGCGCCGGAACGCTTCAGGGTCAGCCGGTACGACAGGTAGCGCAGCGAGGGGATGCCCTTTGTCAGCGGACTCGTCGCGACCGAGTTGGTGTAGACGATCGCGGTGGCCTCATTTGCACTGATACTTTCCACCGCTGTGCCCATCACCTTGGTCTGGTTGGTGACCTGGGCCTGCTTGTTGCTGGCAACGATCGAATCGACGAACTTGCGGTACTCCTCGGCGAAACCGCCGGCCAGATACTGCTGCGAGCGGTCAGCCAACTTGTCCATGTCGTTGGGCGAGTACGACCACAACGTGGTCACCGCCGCGGCAGCGGTCTTGGCGACCTCGAACTTGCTCTGAACCAGGGCGCGATCCGCCAGGTAAGGCTGCGCGGCGGCACCCGCGAACGCGGCGGCACCGGCGAAAAGGGCCGCCGCCACGACACCCGCGGCCAGCAGCCTGCGGCCCGCGGGGCGATGCGGCACCAGCACCACGGGCGCAGTTCCGGGCTCCTCGTCGGCTACGTCGTCAGCCGCTTCACTGCCCGAGTCTTCCTGTGCGGCAGTATCTTCCGGCTTCTCGTCAGCCGCGGTGGCGTCGTCGGCAACCTTGCCGGCCGCGTCGGCCGGCGCGGCGTCGTCAGTACCAGCGTCGGCGGCGGCGGCATCGTCGACCGGCGCGGCGTCGACGGCCTTCTGCCGGGGCAGCCGGTGCCGGCGCCGGGCCGCCTTGCCCTGCGGGGCGTCGGCCGTCCCCTGCGGAGCATCGGCCACAGACTCCCCGGGGGTCACATCACCGGATTCATGCGGCTGATCTTCCACTGCTGCCCTTCCTGCGTAGCCGTTACCACCCAACGCGAGCCACTTTCCACGGTCGCGTTGCCGTCCGGCGTCGTCGTCGTCAGCTTCATCGCGATCAGCACGTCGGCGCTGCCGTCGTCATTCCACCGTTGTACGCCGGCGTCTTCGACGGTTCCCTCCGCCGGTTGCGCGCGCGCCACCTGCATGAGGATCTGGTCGTGCTTGTCCTTGAACTGTTTGGCGAACTCGCCGGTGGACTGCCCCGCGATCTTCTCGACGTAGGCGTTGGCGTGGAACGGGTCGACCGCGGTGAAGCCCCTCATGAATTCTTTGACGTAGCCCAGCACGGCCGCCGACTTGGCCTGACTCGCCACGTCCTTCTCGTGCTGGACCAGCAGGTAGGTGCTGGCCGCGATCGCGGCGATCACCAAAACCGTTGTGACGCAGGCGATCACCGCCAACGCCACGCGGCGGGGCACCGCGGCCACAGCCTTGAAGTAGTCACCGGCGACGAAGCGCTCGGCAGCATCGATCTTGCGACGCGGACTCATCAGCGTCCTCCCCGCGGGCTCTTGAGCACCGTCAGATTCGACAACTGCCACTTGCCGTCGCCTGACTTCACGAACTCGACCCGCACGGTCGCGGTGATGAACCGCAGGGTGTTGGCGTCGACGCCGCGTTGCCCCTGCAGCGCGAGCAGCATGGTGGCCTGATCGGTTCCGGCGCTGAGGATCGCGCTGCTCACCGCGTAGTACTGGTTGGTCGTCGGTTTCTTGCTCACCGCCTGCTGCTGCTTGATCAGCTGGTCGCGGTAACCGTCGGTGACCAACGCCTGGGCGGTCTTGAAGTCGTTCTGATAGGTGTCGATGCCGTAGCTCAGGACGTGCTCGACGATCTTGGGACCCTGCTCGGAAATCTGGTGCCGCGCCTCGTCGACCGCGCGGTCGTGCCGGAACTGCACGCCGTAGCTCAGTCCCACCGCCGCCACACAGACCAGAGCACCGGCCACGAGCACCTGCCCGGCCCGCCGGCCGGGGTCCGCCGCGGGCGCCGGGGCGACGCGAACTTCGTGGTGCAGCAACAGATCTGCGAAAGTGCGGTGCCGCGGGTCCCAGAGCGGCCACAGCCAGCCCAGCAGCACCGCAACGGTATCCAACAGATGCGCGAGGTCACGCAGGACCAGTCGGCCCATACCGGCGGGAACGCCGGCCGGCACCCGCTCCACCCGGATGGCGAACAGCGAGCGGCCCAGGCTCCATCCGGTGATCGACGGCAACAGCCACCGGTTCACCAGGACCGCGGCCGCGGCCAGCGTGGCCACGGCGGCGTACGCCCACAGCGTCCATTCGGCCCGGGCGGCATAGCCCAGCAGGGCCATCACGGCGATGATCGCCACGCCCAGGAGCACGTCCAGCGCGAAAGCGCCGGCCCGCGCCGGCCACGAGGCCAACACCGGTGCCGCTTCGAACTCCGACCCCGTGCTCACTGCCTCGGCGCTCGTCGTCTCCTGACCAACCGTCACGAGGTGACCTGGTCGAGCTTGGCCACCTTGAACTTCCCGTCCACCGGTGCCATCTGCGCCCGCATCCGGTAACCGACTTCCTTGTCCTTCTCGGCGCTGTTGTTGATCTTCACGCGCACCGCCACCAGGACGTCGATGGACCCGTCATCGTTGTGCTTCTCGACGGCCGCGCGCATCTGCGAGATCTGCACCTGCACGTTGGCGGCCTTGTACGCCTCGAGCGTGATGCCGCTCATGAACGACGCCTGCGTCTGGTACGCGCCGGTGGCGCATTCGATGATCTTCGTCTGCGCGGCGATCATGGCCGACGTGTCGGGTGCCTGGGTGGCCGTGACGCAGTCCTTGGCCGCCGCGATGGCGGCCGTCTCGTTCGCCGCGAGCGCCTGACTCTCCCGATGCGATTTGAGCGCGAACCAACCGCCCGCGCCGACCGCGGCGGCCAGCACCACAAGCGCCAGGCACACCGTCAGGGCAATGCCCCGCCCGATCCGGGCGGGGCGCTGCGCACCCTCTGATTCACCGGTTTCACCCGGCGCCTCGATCGATTCCTCGGCAGACGGCTCTGTCGTCACCACGTCCTGGGACGTGACGTCCTGCTCATCGGTGGGGTTCAGCTGGCTGGTGCCAGCATCTCCTTCCATCCGTCGTCTCCTGGGTTGCTCGAGTTACTGACCGAATACTTCACACCGTTCGGTCCGACCACCTGACCGCTCTGCGGGTTGTAGGTGGCCTCTGGTCCTGCTGCCGGAGTGTAGAGGCACTTGTTGGGTTGCTGCCCGCTGCACTCCACCGTGCCCTGCCCCGGTGCGCTGATCGGGTCACTGGACGGCGCCGACGCACGCTCCGGCGGCGGCAGCATGTTGGCCGGCAGCGGGTTCATCCCGTTGTTGATCGACGGAGCCGGGATCACCTTGCCCGGGTCGACCGGCTGATCACAACGCGCGGCGGGGGCCGGGCAGTTCACGATCTGGTCCGGGGTGCCGTACCACGGGTTGGTGCCCAGCGGCTCGTACGGCTTGTTGTCGCGGCACTCCATGGGGCTCGCCGCGCGCTTCGCCGGGTTGTCCACACAGGGCAGGTTGCGCGAACCACGGACCGTGTTCTGGGCGTCCTTCGGGATCTTGCAGTACAGGCCCGACTCCAGCGGGGCGGTCGACGTGTCCGCCGGGGACCGCCACTTCGAGGCCGGCAGGAAGCCGGTGAGGCACGGCGGCGGCTGGTTGATGCCCAGTGCCAGGTTGATCGGGAGTTCCTTCTCGTAGACCGCGGTCAGCGAGTCGACGATCGGGCCGGCCATCGGCAGCACCACGAGCACCTGTTCGAGGCCCTTGTTGTAGCGCTTCAGCATGTCGAGCACGATCTCGACGTTGGCCAGCGACTGCGGCAACGCGTCACGGACCTCACCGAACACGGCGTTGAGCTGATCGGCCGTCGGCGCGCCCTGCTGGATGGCGTTGCGCAGCGCCGCGTCCTGCTGAGCCGACTGCGAGGCCAGCACATTCAGGTTCCGGGCCCACCGTGAAATGGCGTCACCGGACCTGACCTGACTGTCGATGATCGGGGCCGAGTTCTGAATGATGTCGTCGACCGAACCGAGGTTGTCCTTGAAGTCCCCCGCTAGCGCCTGGGTACCGTCGACGAGGTGCTGCAGTGACGGGCCGAGCCCGCCGACCGCCTCCGTGGTGTAGTCCAGCAGCGCGCCGATCTTCTCCTTCGGCAGCGAGGCGAGCGCGTTCTGTGTCGCGTCGAGAGCCGGACCGACCTCCTTGGGGACGGAGCCCTTGGTGATCGTCTGCCCAGCGGAGAGGTACCGCTTGGACGGGTTCTCCGGCGGCACCAGATCGATGAACTGCTCACCGACCGCGGACACCGAGTGGACGTTCGCCTGCACGTTGTCCGGGATGTCCACATCGTTGTTGACGTCCATGGTCACGCGCGCGCCGGTTACCGTCGGCTCGACGGCCAGCACCTTGCCCACCTGGTTACCCAGGTAGGTGACGTTGGCGGTCTTGTACAGGCCGCCCGAGTTGGGCAGTTCGGCGTACAGCCGATGCATACCCACGCCGAGGTAGGTCGGCAGCTTGAGGTACACCAGGGACAGCCCGACGAGCGCCGCCACAGTCACGATGCTGAAGATGATCAGCTGAATCTTCAGAAAACGGGTCAGCATCGGTCACTCCCCCCTTTCCACACGCGGGCCGCCCGGTGCGTTGGCCGGGTTCGGGGTGAATCGAACGTCCGGGATCATCGTCGCCGGGTCACGGCCCCACGACTGTTCCAGCGCCCGAGCCATACCCGACAGCCCGGTGCCGGTCAGGATGCCGTTGTCGATGGCACTCAGCGTCAGGTCGAGGTGCAGCGAGAGGTTCATGTAGTCGCCGCGGATGACCTTCGGGATGTTGTCGATCGGGAACGGCAGCGTGAACAGCAGCTTCATGGCCGGCACCAGGTTCGGCGACGTCTTGGCGATCTGCTTGAGCGCCCGCTGCAGCGTTGCGAGGTTGGTGTGGAGGTTCGCGTTGCTGTTCGACAGCGTGGTGTCCGACGCCTTCGACAGCCGGCCCAGCGCCAAGAGCGCGTTCGAGAACAGGTCCTGGGTCTTGTTGAAGTGCTCGATCAGCGGCGGCGTCTCGGTCAGCACCCGATCAAGGGTGTCGTTGCGATCCGCGACGACCTTCAGCAACGTGTCACTGGAGCGGATGGCCCGCGTAATGTCCTCACGCTGCTGATTGATCTCGTCCGTGAACGTGTCCAACCGGTGCAGGAACTCTTTGATCTGATCCGCGCGCCCGTTGAGGATGTTGTAGACCTCGGACTGGATCTTCTCGACGTTGGGCACACCGCCGCCGTTGAGGATTCCGGAGATACCGGCCAACGTCCGCTCGATGGTCGGGTACGCCGACGAGTTCTTCAACTCGATGGTGTCGCCGTTGCGCAGCGGTTGGGACGACGGGTCGGCCGGCGGGTCCAGCTCGAGGTGCTGGGCACCCAGCAGGCTGGTCTGCCCGATCTTGGCCTGCACGTTGCGCGGCAGGTTGATACCGGGGTTCAGATCCACCGTGAGGGTGGGCACCCAGTTCTTCAGCTCGATCGCTCGCACCCGGCCGACGAACACGTCGGCCACCCGGACCCGGCTGTTGGCGTTGAGCCCCAACGTTTCCGGCATCTGGACGTAGATCGTCGAATGGCCGGCCACCGTGCCCGGACCACCGGGCAGCGGCACGTTGGCGATACCGCGCCAGCCGCACGAGCTGAGGACCAGCGCCGCTGCCGACAGCACGCCGACCCGGCGGGCGTTACGCGCCCACCCACCGCGGTGCCGCGATGCCGAGGGTGACTTCGGCCCCATGGACCCGGTCATCATTGGCCTCCAACTTCGGCAGGAAGTGCGGGTCCGGCCGGCGCGGGCGCCGGAGCGGGTCCTGGGGCGGGCCCAGGTGCCATGGCACTCATCGGGCTCGGATCATTACCCGGTCGCGGCGGCGAGACCGGTCCCGGCTGCGGGTACCACGGCGGGGGCAGCGGGCTGCTCTCGTTGTAGGCGTTCGGCGGACCCGACATGTTGACGCCACCGGTCGGCGGAATGATGTCCGGGCCGCCCATGAGCTCGTCCAGCGACTCCGGCGTCAGCAGGTCCTGGGTCGACTGTCCGACCTTGAGTCCCTGCATGCCCGGTGCCGTGATCCAGCCCGCCTCGTGCTGGCCGTGTGACCACGGGGTGTCGGGCGAGAACACGCCCGGCACGGTCGTGTCCTTGTATCCGCCCGGGGGCTGCAGGCGCGGCTCTGAGTACGTGACCAACTTCGGCAGCGTCATGGCGGTGGTCGCCATGTTGATACCGAACGGCAGATAGTTGAACTTGATGGCGTCCATCACCGGGGCCAGGTACTGCGCGCACAGCTCCGCAGAATCCTGGTAACCCAACCGGCTACCGGCCTGGATCGAGCTGCAGATGAACTGCAACGGGTTCGAGAAGTTGGTCACGCCCGGCAGCACACCGGAGGCGATCAGACCGCCGGTCGCCGGCGAGTAGATGTTCTCGAGGTTGGCCAGGAAGTTCGGGTAGGCGTGCAACGCACGTTCCAGGCCGTCCCGCGGCTCCGGCTGCAGGATGGCCGTCGTCGCCTCGGACACGTTGTTGATGTCGTGGGCCAGGACGCTGCCGTTCTTGTCCAGGAAGCTCCGGGTCGTCGCCATGACCTGGTTCAAATCCTTGAGCGCCGACGCCAGCTCCTGGTCGGTGTTGGTGAACTTGTTCGTGAATGACGCCAGGTCGTTGTTCAGCGACACGAACTGCTGATCGCTCTGGTGCAGCGCGTTGACGAACACCGCCAGACTCTTGATCACCTGGAAGAAGTCGCCGCGTCCCTGGTTCAGGGTGTTCACCGCATCCGACAGACCCTTGAGGGTCTTGTTGAACTGCGCGCCCTTGCCCTCGAAGCCGTCGGCGAACGACTCGATGATGTCGCCGAACGGGCCCTTCGGTTGCTCCTTGGTCGGACCCAGTTCGGCGAGGATGCGCGTCAGCTGATTGCGCAGCTCGTCGTACTCGATCGGAATCTGGGTGCGTTCCTTCGGAATCACGGCGCCGTCAGCCATCGTCGGCCCACCGGTGTACGGCGGAGAGAGCTGAACTACGCGGGACGCGACGAGGCTCGGGTTCAACACCGACGCCGACGCGTTCTGCGGCACCTTGAAGTGATTGGAGTAGTGGAAGACGACCTTCATCTGATCGCCGTGCGGCTCGGTGGTATCGATGGCACCGACCTCGACGCCCATGATCTGAACCTTGTCACCCGGGTACAGCGCGAGTACCTCAGGGAAGTAGGCCGTCACCGTGGTGGTGGTCATCTTGCGGTACAGCTGCAGACCGAAGAAACCGAGCAGCACGATCGCCACGAGCGCGAGCGCACCACCGATGACCGTCCCCTTGGACAGGTTCGGCTTCTTGATGTTTCGGATGCTGAAAACAGTCGACATCGTGGCGGCCCTATCCTTGCGACCCTGGCGGGAGGAACGGCGGGTTACCCGGCAGCGGCGCGGTGCCGGCCGGACCGGCGCTGGGACCTGGTCCCGGCGGCGCCGGCGGCGCGATCAGCGGCCCGGGGATCGGAGCGAATCCGGGCGCGATGTCGCTGTCACCGGGCTGCGGCGTCAGCGGAACCGTCCGGGCACCGACGGGTGCCGGCGGCAGCGGCACCGGCGTACCGGGCACGTTCTCGGCCGGTTGGCCCGGGAACGCGGCCGACGGCACACCCGGGCCGGTGGGAACCCCGGCCGGGTTCGGCGCCGACGGGACGACGTTCGGCGGGGCGTAGTCGGGTCCACCGAACGGACCGACGCTGAGGTGCGAGCACGGCAGCGGATCGGCCGGCGACGGATCGGCACCGGCTCCCGGCGTGTACGAGCACGGCGAACCGGGAGGCACCGCGGGTCCGGGATGCTCCGGCGTGCCTTCGAGCTTCGGCGGAGCCGGCGGCGGCGCACCGTTGGCGAAGCGCGTGCCATTGGGATCCGGCCACTGCGCCTCCGGCAGACCGGCGCTGCGCCAGAAGTCTTCGGGGTTCAGTCCGCGCTTCTTGAACGCGGCGTCCACGAACGGCTGCATCAGCTGCGGCGGCAGGATGTTCTCGATCATGACCTTGAAGTAGGGACCGGAAGCGATGGCCTCCGACAGCGAGGCCACGAACTTACCGGCCGAGACCAGCGTGTCCGACAGATCCTGCTTGCGGGCGACGAGGATGTCGCTGATGGTCCGCAGCTGCTCCAGGACGTGGTTGATGTTCGGGTTCTCGTCGATGGTCGCCTTCAGCTGGTGCGACACCCGGGACACGCGCTCGAGCAGCAGGCTGATGGCTTCGCCGCGCTGGTTCAGGGCGTGCAGCAGCGTCTGGGCGTTGACCAGCAGCGCATTCACCTGGCCACTGCGGTCGCCGAGGATCGTGGCGATCTTGTTGGCGTTACCGAGCAGCGAGCGGACCTGGTCGTCGCGCTTGCCGATGGTCTCGGACAGCTTCTGCACGCCCTCGAGTGCGGCGGTCAGGTGCGGCGACGTCTGATCCACCGTCTCGGACAGGACGTTCAGCGATTCCTTGATCACCTTGGTGTCCCAGCCTTGCGAGGCCCGGGTGACGTCGAAGATCGCGTCGTAGATCTGGTACGGCGTCGAGGTCTGGCTCAGTGGCAAGGTGCCGCGCGGCGGCAGCTTGTGGGTGCCCTTGGCCTCGATCTCGATGGCCTTGCGGCCCAGGATGGTCTCGGTCTTGATCAGCGCCCGGCTGTCCGTGCCGATGGTGTTGGTGCCGATGTCGAAACCGATGATCACCTTGTCGCGGTCGATGTCCATGTCCTTGACCGTGCCGACGTTGACACCGTCGATGCGGACGTAGTCGCCGACCATCAGACCGCCGGTGTCGCTGAACTGGCCGTAGTACGTGGGCGACGCAAACAGCATCGGCACCTTGGTGACTGACGCACCCACTGCCGTGACCAGCACGACGGCCGCCAGACCCATCGCGCCTCTGCGGACCCGGTCGGACCCTTCTATGGACCTCACTTCGGCGTGCACCTTCCGGACGGCTGGTTGGTGAGCTTGACTGTGCGCACGGGTCCACCCGGCTGCAGACCGTTCATCTTCAACTCGATGTCGCAGACGTAGAAGTTGAAGAAGTCGCCGTATACGCCACCGGAACGACCCAGGATCTTCAGCGCCTGGGGCACCTTCTGCAACGTGTCGTTGAGCTGTTCCTTCTGGTCGACAAGCGACTGCTGCGTGGTCTCGAGGTAGCCGAGCGTGCTGTGCAGCAGCTCGCGGTTGTCGCCCAACAGATCGGCGAGCGAGCCGGCGCCATTGCTGATGCTGGCGACCGAGTCGGCGATCGGGTCGGCGCGGTTCTTCAACCCCGTCACGAGCGACTCGAAGTTCTTCAACGTGTCGTCGAACTGCTTCTGGTGCTTGACCGTGGTGTCGAGGACCGTGTTGAGGTTCTTGATCACCTCACCGATGGCCTGGTCCTGCTCCCCGATGGTCGACGAGAACGAGGCCGTCTGATCGAGGATGTTGTTGATGGTGCCGCCCTCGCCCTGGAAGATCGTGACCAGCGACGAGGCGATGGTGTTGACCTTCTGCGGATCCAGCGACCGGAACAGGGGCCGGAAGCCACCGACAAGTGCATCGAGGTCCAGGGCCGGCTCGGTGCGGTCGACCGGGATGGTCCCCCCGGGGGCCAGTACCTGGTTGCTGTCACCGCGGCGCAGGTCCAGGTACCGGTTGCCGATCAGATCCAGGTAGCGGATGTGCGCCGTGGTCCCCTGGTACAGCGATAGTGACTTGTCGACGCTGAACTTCACCCGCGATTTGCTGCCACCGTCGATGAGCTCGACATCGGTGACCTTGCCGACCTCGACGCCGTTGGCGCGCACGAACTGATCGGCCTTCAGACCGCTGCTGTTGGTGAAGATCGCCGAGAACTCGTTGGTCCGGCTGAACCGGAACTGACCGAAGACGATGAAGATGCCTGCTGTGAAGGCCAGCAGGACCGCGGAGAAGATGGCGAGTTTGATCGCCGTGCCCTTGATGCTCATGGGTTGATCGTGTTCTCCCCGTCTTGACGACCCCAGACGTACTCCGATGCGAACGGCGATCCGAGACCGAAGTGGTTGTACGGCGCGATCGACGCGCCGGTGTCCATCACCATGTAGGGCATCGGGAGGATGTCCTTGGTGACCGTCCAGCAGCCCGGGCGCCCCATCGGACCGCCGGAGGCGTTGATCCGCGGGAGGTTGTCCGGATACACGTACTGGTTGGCCGCACCGGCGAGCTCGGTGTGGGTCACCAGCGAGTAGCCGTTACCGCCCAGGCCCTTGGCCGCGGCCGGCGCACCGGCGGCGAAGCCGCGGAACAGGCAGTCGAGCTCGGGGGCGTACTTGTCGAGCACCCGGGAGGTCGGCAGCAGGTCCTCGGCACCGCGGACCAGGTAGGGGCCACCGCGCTCGAGGATGTCGCCGCCAGTGTTGCCGAGACCGACTGCCGACATCAGCGCCTGGTCGATGGTGCCGCGCTGATCATTCAAGGTGCGCTCGGTGGTCACCGCGTTCTTCAGGCCGTCCCACAGATCCGGCGAAGCCTTCGAGTAGACCTCTGTCAGATCGGCGAGGGCCTTGGTGTCGTGCCGGATGTTCGGCATCCGCTGGTTCAGGTCGGCCAGGATGGTGTTGCCGTTGACCAGCGATTGCCCGAACTTGTCACCGAGGCCGTCGAGCGCCTGCGCGGCAGCGGTCAGGGTGGCGTTCAGCTTGATCGGGTCGACCTGCTCGGAGATCGCGGTGATCGTCTCGAACAGGGTGTTGAGCTCCGTGGTGACGCAGGCCGTGGCCGGCGTCGGCGGCGAGCACTTGGAGACGTCGATGGTGTCGCCGTTCTTGATCCGCGCGCTCTCGGGATCCGACGGCGAGGTGAACGAGACGTACTTGCTACCGAAGACCGTGGTGGCCAGCAGCTTGGTGTTGACGTTCTTGGGCAGCAGAGGGAGGTACTTCGGGTCGACGTCGAGCTGCAGTCGAGCTTTCGTGTCGTCTTCCTTGCCGACGACGTCGATCTCCTTCACGCGGCCGATGGGCACGCCGTTGTAGGTGACCTTCGAACCGGGGTCCATGGACAGTCCGGACCGGGGCGACACCACGTACAGCTTGGCCTTGGTGTCGAAGTAACCGCGGAACTGGAACCAGACCATCACGAGAACGAGGGCGGAGATCACCGCGAAGATGACGCCGACGATCAGGTACGGCGGGGTGCGGTCCTTGTTGAGCGGTGCGTGGACCTGACCCTCGGCGACAGGTGGCGTTGCTTGTGGATTCGTCATCGCGTCACACCGTCAGGTTGAAGTTCGGGTCGGTGCCGTACAGCGCCAACGAGAAGAGCAAGACCACAACGACATTGGAGATCAGCGACGTACGCATCGACCGGCCCACGGCCTCACCCACGCCGACGGCGCCGCCACTGGCGTAGTAGCCGAAGTACGCGTGGTTGAGCAGCACCACCATCGACATGATGATGACCTCGAGGAAGGACCACATCACGTCGTCGACGCGCAGGAACGTGTGGAAGTAGTGCTCGTACGTACCCACCGACTGCCCGTAGACGAGCGTGGTGACCAGCTGCGCCGACAAGAACGACAGCAGCAGGGCCAAGGCGTACAGCGGAATGATGACGACCATGCCGGCGACCAGGCGGGTCGAGACCAGGAAGGACAGGGACTTGACCCCCATGACCTCCAGGGCGTCGACCTCTTCGCTGATGCGCATCGCGCCGAGCTCGGCGGTGGCGCCTGCGCCGACCGTGGCTGCCAGCGCGGTGCCGCTGACCACCGGTGCGACGACGCGGATGTTCGCCAGTGCGGCGAAGAAGCCGGTGAAGGCGGCGACACCGATGTTGCCCAGCGAGGCGAAGCCCTGGATGGCGATCAGGGAGCCCGCCGCCAGGGTGACGAAGCCGATGATGGCGACGGTGCCACCGATGACAGCCATGGCGCCGGTGCCCATGCCGACCTCGGCGATCAGCCGCAGCACCTCTTTGCGGTAGTACCGCAGGCAATGCGGGATATGCCCGACGGCCGACCCGACGAAGACACCGACGTGGCCCATGCTGGCGAGCATCCGGCTCGGCGCAGCGCCGAAGTCCTTGACACGGGAGAAGACGCGGGGGAACCGTCCCTGCAAAACTGTCGCTGTACTCATGCGCTACCCGGCCTGCGTTCCGAATTTGATACCGATCGTGGTGAGAACCACGTTGACCGCGAACAGAGCGATGACGCAGAGCACCAGCGTTTCGTTCACCGCCGTGCCCACACCCTTCGAACCACCCGCCACGGTCAGCCCGCGGTAGCAGCCGACCAAGCCGGCGATCAGGCCGAAGATGGTGGCCTTGAGGACGGAGATGACCACTTCGGGGAAGCCGGTCAGCAGGGTGAGAGTCGAGACGTAGGCGCCGGCGTTGACGTTCTGGATGTACACGCCGAAGAAGTAGCCACCGACCAGACCGATGATGATCACCGCGCCGTTGAGCATGAAGGCCACGAACGTGGAGGCGACCACACGGGGCACGACCAGGCGCTCGATGGGGTCGATGCCCAGCACTTCCATGGCATCGATCTCTTCACGCACGGTCCGGGCTCCGAGGTCAGCGCAGATGGCCGTCGACCCGGCGCCGGCCACCACCAGCACCGTCACCAGTGGCCCCAGCTGGGTGACAGCACCGAGGGCCGCACCTGCGCCTGAGATGTCGGCCGCGCCGAACTCACCGAGCAGGATGTTCAGCGTGAAGATGATGAGCACCGTCAGCGGGATGGAGACCGCCAGGGTGGGCAGGAATGCCACCCGGATCAGGAACCAGCACTGAAGGATGAACTCCTTCCACTGGAATGGCCGCGAGACCAGCGCCTTGAAGGTGAGGATGCACATCTTGACGAAGCCACCCACCTTGGTGAATGGCTTGTCGAGCTGCTCCTTGAGATACCCGACCAGGGAGTTGTCAGAGGCTGTCACCGATCAGCCTTCCCTTCCGGAAAGCGGCCGTTCCGCGGCGTCACGCGTGGCACGTCCCCTCCTTAGCCAGTAGCACAAACTGAGTGATTTCTGTCTCGCTACTCCCGAGTAGTAAGACGGACCACAGGACTGTACCCGATACACCGCGTACCCCGTGACCCAACTGAGGGATAATTGCGTTCAGTTTCAGCAAACGCGACATGGGCCCATCCGCCCTCCACTCAAGTGGTCGAATTTCTCAGCGCGACGTCACTTGCCGCGCTCACGACACACTTGTATCACCGAACCGCTCTCGGAGTTCCGTTTTAAGGACCTTGCCAGAAGGATTTCGTGGCAATGCGTCGACAATTTCCAGCGCTTTCGGGTGCTTGTAGCGCGCGAGCCGTTCGGTCAGGAAATCGTCGAGATCTGCCAGGGTCAGGGCACTTTCGAGTTCAGCGTTCACATTGGCCGTCACAGCAACGACGGCGACCGGGACCTCGCCCCACTTTTCATGCGGACGGCCGATCACCGCAACTTCGGTAATCGATGGGTGCGCGGCCAGAATGTTCTCTACTTCTGCACAGTAAATATTTTCGCCGCCGGAAATAATCATGTCCTTTTTACGATCGACGACCCAGATGTAACCCTCTTCGTCTTGGCGAACCAAGTCACCGGAGTGGAACCAACCGCCGGCGAATGCCTCGGCCGTCGCCTTCGGGTTGTTCCAGTACCCCGCCATGAGGGTGGGCGCACGGTAGACGATCTCGCCGACCTCGCCTACCGGGACGTCGTTCATGTTGTCGTCGACGACCCGGGCGGCCACGGTCGGGATGACCCGGCCGACCGACCCGAGCTTCCGCAGCGCGTCCTGGCTCAGCAGCATGCACGTCACCGGCGACATTTCGGTCTGACCGAACGCAGCAAAGATCTGCGTGCCCGGGAACGTCGACGCCATCTCCCTCAGAAGAGTGTCCGAAGCGGGTGCCGCACCCCAGGAAAGAACACGCAATTTCACGTCGCGCGGCTTGGCCTGCTGCGCCGCGCACACCGCCTGCCACTGCGCCGGAACCAGGAAGATCGACGAGACGCCCTCGGCCGCCAACACGTCGAGCAGTGCGCCGGGATCGAACGCGCCGAGCGGGTAGATGACCGTGGGCAGACCCAGGAGCAGGCCGCCGATCATGTTGCCGATGCCGGCGATGTGGAAGAAGGGGACGCCGATGAAGCCGACGTCGTTGTTGATGTCCGGCGCGATCGTGAACAGGTTCGTCATGGCCTGGCCCATGATGTTGACGTGCGTGAGCACGGCACCCTTCGGATATCCCGTGGTGCCCGAGGTGTACATGATCAGCGCCGGGGAGTCCTCGGGGATGTCGACAGGTGCGGGCGGCGCACCGTCCTCGGCGAGGACGTCGTCGTAGCCCAGCACGGTTCCCTCGGTGGTGCCGCCGGCGACGATGACAGTCTCCAGCGACGGTTCCAGCTCCCGCACCGCGATGGCGACCGGGGCCAGCACCTGCTCGGTGATCACGGCTCTCGGGTCGCAGTCCCGCACCAGGTAGGCGATCTCGGGCGGGGTCATACGGAAGTTGACCGGGACCGCGATGGCGCCGAGGAGGTTGGCGGCCAGGAACGACTCGACGTATTCGGTGCGGTTCAGCATCAGGATCAGCACACGATCGCCGAAGCCGACCCCTCGACGGCTCAGCGCTCCCGCGAGCATGGTGACGCGTCGCTGCAGTTCACCCCAGGTGACCGTGTGGCCGACGAAACGCAGCGCGGTCCCGTCGGGTTGCATGAGGGCGTGCCGGGCGAGGTGGGTGGTCCAGTTCTGCCGGCGGGCCAGATACGGCTGCTCGAGTGCTGCGGGTGACACGGTCTGCTCCTGTGTCTCGATCGGCATCGCGGCGGAGTCGAAGTGATCGCGACAAGCGATGCTGATATTTGATCAAATATAGTGTTGCCGCCGTCACAATAGGACGCCCGCACCATCCGGACAACCGCCGGGTGGCCCCAACCCGTCGACAAGAGGACTGCCGTGAACGTCTCGGCGAAACCGCTGCCCGGCCTGCGCCGGCGCGAACAGCTGTCCGACGAGGTGGCGGCCCATCTCCGGGCGGCGATCATGTCGGGCACCCTGCGGCCGGGCACCTTCGTCCGGCTCGACGAGACCGCGGCCGCGCTCGGCGTGAGCATCACGCCGGTCCGCGAGGCACTGCGCACCCTGCGGGGTGAGGGCATGGTCGAACTCGAACCCAACCGCGGCCACGTGGTGTCCGCGTTCACCCGCGACGACATCGCCGACATCTTCTGGCTGCAGGCGACCATCGCCACGGAGATCGCCGCAAATGCGGCCCGGCGGATCACCGAACCCGCCATCGCCGAACTCGACCGTCTCACCGACGAACTCGCCGATGCCGTCGCGGCGGGCGACGTCGATGCGATCGCGCTGGCCGAGTTCCTGTTTCACAAGGAGTTCAACCGCGCCGCGGGCCGGACCAAGCTGGCCTGGTTCCTGCTGCACGCGGCCCGGTACCTACCGGTCCGGATATATGCCACCGACCCGCAGTGGGGTGCGGCGACAGTGGCGAATCACCGCGAACTGGTTGCCGCGCTGCGGGACAGAGACATCGACGAGGTCGTGCGGCAGACGCGCCGCCAGTTCGACGACGCCGCCGAACGGTTGACCGGCCGCCTCGACGAACTCGGGTTGTGGCCGGCCTAGTTGGCGGCGAGCTGCTCGGCGCGCGTCTTGAGGTTGCCGGCCAGGTGATCCAGCGCGTCGTTGACGACCTTCTTCACCATCATCGACGGAATGCCGGGCATGTCGACCTCGACGTCCATGTCGACGGTCAGCAGCGCGCTGGCGCCGAGGTCGACCACGGAGAACAGCTGCTCCTGCTTGGAGAACAGGTTGCCCTGCTGCATGACGGTCTGAATCTGGCCGTCACCCGGGTAGTAGACCGCCTGGATGTAGGAGCCGTCCATGCCCTGAATCTTGGTGTCCAGACGGAGCTGGCTGGGCCGGCCGTCGTCGTAGCGGTGCAGAATCCAGCAGCCGGTGACCTCTTCGTTCCACTGCGGGTAGGCCTCGAAGTCGGCGACGATCCCCAGGATCTGCGCTGCTGGTGCGGAGACCTCGACGGTCTTGCTCACGATCGGCATGGGCCAGAGCATATCGAGGCCGATACGCCGCCGATCCCGCGCGTGTAGCCGTTGACCCTGAACTGAGGGCGCAAGTCACTCGGGCGCACTTCTGCGCCCTCAGTACAGAGTCAACTGACGACGGCGGTCTCCAGCAGCTCCCGGATGGGCGCCGGAATGGGCACCGGACGACGGGTGTCGCGGTCGACGTAGACGTGCACCCAGCTGCCGACCGCGGCAGGTGTGCCGTCGCCGGCCGCCCACAACCCGGTCCGGTAGGTGACGCTGCTGTTGCCCAGCCGGCTCACCGCGAGCCCGACCACCAGCTGCGACGGGAACTTCAGCTCGGCGAAGTAGCGGCAGCTCGATTCGGCGACCACCCCGAGCCACGGTGCGGCCACCGGGTCGACGTCGCGCGTGGTGTTGATCCACGCGTTGATCGCGGTGTCGAACAGCTCGTAGTAGACCGCGTTGTTGAGGTGGCCGAACATGTCGTTGTCGGTCCACCGGGTCTGCACGGGCCAGTGCACCAGAAAGTCTGCGGTGGTCAGTGCCTGCTCCATGGCGGCCAGTCTGTCAGGCTGGGGCCATGAAGATTCGCGGTGCCGTACTCGAGGAGATCGGGCGGCCCCGCCCGTACGCCGAATCGCGGCCGCTCACGATCAGTGAACTGGATCTGGCCGCGCCGGGCGACGGCGAGGTGCTGGTCCGCATCGAGGCCGCCGGGTTGTGTCATTCCGACCTGTCGGTGGTGGACGGCAACCGGGTCCGCCCGGTGCCGATGCTGCTCGGCCACGAGGCCGCCGGCATCGTCGAACAGGTCGGCGGCAGTTCGGATTTGGCCGTCGGCCAACGGGTGGTCATGACTTTCCTACCGCGCTGCGGGGCGTGCCGATCCTGCGCGACGAACGGCCTGGCGCCCTGCATCCCGGGTAGCGCCGCCAACGGCGCGGGCACGCTACTGGGCGGTGCGACGCGGTTATCCCGAAGCGGCACAACGGTTCTGCATCACCTCGGGGTCTCCGCCTTCGCGACGTACGCGGTGGTGGACCGCCGTTCAGTGGTGCCGGTGGACAGTGACGTACCCGCGGTCGTCGCGTCGCTGCTCGGCTGCGCGGTACTGACGGGCGGCGGCGCGGTGCTCAACGCCGGACAACCGAAACCGGGTCAGACGGTGGCCATCGTGGGCATGGGCGGGGTCGGGATGGCCGCGATGCTCACCGCACTGGCGCACGACGACGTCCGGGTCGTCGCGGTCGACAGGTTGCCAGACAAGCTCGATCAGGCCCGCGCACTCGGCGCGCACGACGCCGTCACCGACCCCGGCGACCTCAAGGCCGACATCGTGATCGAGGCCGCCGGCCACCCCGCGGCGCTCGAAACCGCGATCGGCATGACCGCGCCCGGCGGGAAGACCATCACCGTCGGGCTGCCACACCCCGATGCGCGAATCACGGTGTCACCGTTGGCATTGGTCGCGGACGGCCGCTCGCTGATCGGCAGCTACCTCGGGTCGGCCGTGCCGGCGCGGGACATTCCGCGCTTCGTCGACCTGTGGCGGTCCGGACGGCTGCCGGTCGAGAAGCTGGTGTCCGACACCATCACCCTCGACGACATCAACGCCGGCATGGACGCCCTCGCCTCGGGCCACGCGGTGCGGCAGATCGTTGAGTTCTGAAGGCTTCAACGTCGGCGTGAAGTAGCGACGCAAAAAGCGCAACCTACTCGGGCTCCGCGGATTCTCCACGTTCCCAGTGCAATTGGGTCAATTCGGGGACCGAAACTTGTCGTACCCTTCTGCTTTGATGGTGTCATGTCCACCGCTGCAACGGCTTTCGATGTTGAGGCGTCGCCGTGTGAGCGTATGGATGCGTTCTTCGATGAGATCGGTGAGCTGACCGGGCAGCGCAACGCGATCGACGCGCGGCTGGTGGAGATTGCGGCCGAGATCGATCGCGATGGGTTGTGGGGTGCGACAGGTGCCCGGTCGCTCACGGCGTTGGTGGCGTGGAAAACCGGTGTGTCGCCGCGCAATGCGGAGGTGATGGTGGCGGTCGCGCACCGTCTGGAGGAGTTTCCGCGGTGCGCTGAGGCGATGCGTGAGGGTCGGTTGTCGTTGGATCAGGTCGGGGTGGTCGCCGAGCATGCCGCGGACGGGTCGGATGAGCAC
>NZ_LXOV01000001.1:1052780-1372834 GCF_025331195.1 Mycolicibacterium llatzerense
GTGCTGCGTCGTCCCCGGGTGCGGTGCCACCCGCGGATTGCACGCCCACCACATCATCCATTGGGAGGACGGCGGCGTCACCGAACTGCACAATTTGGTCCTGGTGTGTCCCTACCACCACCGGTTGCATCACCGGGGTGGCATCACCATCACCGGCCCCGCCGACCGGCTGGTCGTGACCGACGCGGCAGGACGGCCCTTGAGCAACCGATCACTGGCCCGGCCACCCACCACAGCCCGCCCGGATGTGCCGCCGTGCCCCGGACCGACCGGGGAACGCGCCCAATGGTGGTGGTACCAACCATTCGAACCACCACCAACGTCGGCCAACTAGGCGCGTTCGACTTCATGAGGACTCAGGTTTCCATGACCGACATCCAGTCGGCGACCGTCGCGCTAGACGGCGCAGTGGTCGATCACGAACTGGCGGATGCTGGCATTGACCGCGTCAGCAGCTTCGATCGGTAGGGCATGCGAAGCATTGGGCCACAACCGATGTTGCCAGTCGGGGACTACAGCCAGCATCCGCTGGAGCCCATTGCTCGAATTGTGAACTGTGTTGCCTGCCAAGAGAACTTGCACTGGCAGACGCACCGCACGCAGCACACGACGACTGACAAGGAGTGGAGCCGGCGTGCCTAGCGGTGGAGCGAATTCGGCGAATCCCGCGAGAAACAGTCGTGCGAGCATGTCAACACAACTGCCAGGCTCCGGTTCTCCGGTCATCCAAGCCGCAGCGTGTTGAGCGCGCACTGATCGCGGGCGCGAACTCGCGAAGGCAAGTCCCGCCCAGAATCTTGCCGACGGCCAGGCGACCGTGCTGGCCGGGTCTATCAGTGTCATCGTCGCCAACCGGTGGGGGAAGCGCGCGGCCGTATGTGTGGCCACCCAACCTCCATACGAGTGCCCGATCAGGTGAACCCCTTCGAGACCAAGACCAACGAGAACGTCGTCAACGCACCGTGCACAGTCGGCAGGAGTAAACATCGGCCTCAACTGCACGCTCCCACCGGGCTGACCAGGCATGTCCACCAGATAGACGGTGAAATCGCGCGTCAAACCAGCCAATTGGTTCACCCACATAGCTGAAGTCAGGAAGAACCCGTGAAGAAGCACGACAGGCACACCGCTTGTCGGGCCGTACTGATACACACGGACTGAACCGAACTTTGTCGGAACGTCATGGACGGTATCCTCTGGCTGACCCAGTGCCAGGAGCTCCTCATACGCGGCGAAATAGCGCCGTCGGGCGTTTGCGCTCTTGAATCCCGAGTTCGACCGGCCCAACAACACAGCCCCTCCCACCGACGCCGGTGACTGCCTTACGTGCCCAGTCTCCGTTACAGATAGTCGCCCTAGAACCAGCCGTCGCGCATCTCCAGCGTCGTCCGGTCCAGCGACTCCAGCAGGTCCAATTGCGGTGCGGTCTTGGGCAATTCGAACCGGAAGAAGTACCGGGCGGCCTGCCGCTTACCGTCGTAGAAGTCGCCGTCCTTGCCCGCGGCTGCCACGAACTGTTCCAGCCACAACCACGCCACCACGATGTGCCCGAACGCTTCCAGGTAGACGTGGCTGTTGGCCATCACCGCAGGAATGTCGCCCGAGCCGAACATGCCGGTGGTGACGGCGACGAGCCGCTGCCAGGACGCATCCAGCGCGGCCGCCAGTTCGGCGCCATCGCCGCCCAGTTCGTTCGCCGCCCGGACCGTCTCCGAGATGACCTGTCCCAGCGCTGCCAGGCTGGCTCCGCCGCGCTGAGTCACCTTGCGGCCCAACAGGTCCAGGCTCTGGATGCCGTTGGTGCCCTCATGGATCGGGTTCAGCCGGTTGTCCCGGTAATGCTGCTCGACGTCATATTCGCGGGTGTAGCCGTACCCGCCGTGCACCTGGATCGCCAGGTTGTTGGCCTCCAGGCACCACTGCGAGGGCCAGCTCTTGCCGATCGGGGTCAGGATGTCGATCAACAGACCGGCCGCGTCGGCTTCGGCGTCCGACTCCGCGCTGTGCTGCACGTCCACCAGCCGTGCGCAGTACAGGCCCAGCGCCAGCCCGCCTTCGACATACGCCTTCTGCGCCAACAACATTCGCCTGACGTCGGGATGCTCGACGATGGGCACCTGCGGCGTCGTCGGGTCCTTGACGTCCAGCGGGCGGCCCTGCGGCCGCTCCCGCGCGTACTGCACCGACTTGAGGTAGCCCGTGTAGCCCAGCGCCACCGCACCCATGCCGACGGCCAGCCGGGCCTCGTTCATCATCTGGAACATGTAGACGATGCCGCGGTGCGGCTCGCCCACCAGGTAACCGACCGCGCCGTTCTCGCCGCCCGGATTGAATTGCGTGTCACCGAAATTCAGCACGGTGTTGGTGACGCCGCGCTGCCCCATCTTGTGGTTCAGGCCCGCGATGGCGACGTCGTTGCGCTCGCCGATCGACCCGTCGGCGTTCACCAGGTACTTGGGCACGATGAACAGCGAGATGCCCTTGGTGCCGGGAGGTCCGCCGGGAAGCTTGGCCAGCACCAGGTTGACGATGTTGTCGGTGATCTCGTGCTCGGCGCCCGAAATCCACATCTTGGATCCGAACAGCCGGTAGGTGCCGTCGTCTTGCGGTTCGGCGCGGGTGGCCACGTCGGCCAGCGACGACCCGGCCTGGGTCTCCGAGAGCGCCATGGTGCCCGAAAAGCGGCCGGCCAGCATGGGTTTGACGTAGGTCTCGATCTGCTCGGGCGTACCGAACTTGGTCAGCAGATTGGCGTTGGCGATGGTCAGCATCAGGTAGCCCGACGTCGACACGTTGGCGGCGGCGATCCAGGCGAACGCCGCCTGTGCGACGACCGCCGGCAGTTGCGCCCCGCCGACCGACTCTTCCATCGACATGCCGATCAGGTCGGCCGCGACGAACGCGTCCCAGGCCTCCTTGACCTCCGGGACCATGGTGACGGTCTGCCCGTCGAAGGTGGGCTCGTTGGCGTCACTCTTCTTGTTGTGCGGCGCGAAGTAGCGTTCGGCCAGCTGCTCGCTGAGGTCCAGGACCCCGTCGAAGGTCTCGCGCGAATGGTCGGCGAATCGTTTGCGACCGGTCAGCTCGTCGACCTTGAGCCACTCGTACAGCAGGAAGTCGAGGTCCCGTCGGGACAGCAGCAGAGATTTCATCGGACCTCAGTCACCTCTCGATTGCGCGGTCAGTCCTATGCTCCGCCACCGAGGGGGTCCTCGGCGCGGATCTTCTCGTCGCGGATCAGGCCACGCAGCAGTGCGGTGCTGAACTCGACGGCGATTTCGGAGGCCGAGCGCCGGCCGTGGGGCCGCAGCCACCGGTAGGCGCCGAGCGTCATCCCGATGTAGCCGAGCGCCAGCACATGCGAGTCGCAGTCGCTGAATTCACCACTGGCGATACCGCGGTCGATGACGTCGCGGACGTGTTCATAGACCGTGGTCTCGGCCTGGCGGATGTAGGCGACCTGTTCCTCGGTGAACCATTCGGTGATGTACGGCCCCTCCTGGAAGTACACCGCCGCGCGTTCCAGGTCAGTGGCGATGCCGGTGAGCAGCCGCCGGGTGAAGTTGAAGATGGTCTCCCGCGCCGAGGCCGTCGGGTCGTCGTGCAGGGCGTCGACGGTGAAGTCGGCGGTCGCCTTGTAGATGTCCCAGAGGATCAACGACTTGCTGGCGTAGTAGTGGTAGACCGTCGCCTTGTTCAGCCCGACCGCGTCGGCCACGTCGTCCATGCGTGTCCCGTGGTAGCCGCGGGCCGCGAATAGCTTGGCGGCCACCGCCAGCAACTCCTCGCGCCGCGACGAGCCGTTTGAGGCGGCCGATCCCGTCGCAGAACCCTTTGCCGACGACTCTGTGGACATATCAGCTCAACTCTATGCAGCCGGGCGCGCGGCCCGGGACCCAATCAACTGGTTGGCCAGTCTATGCCGTGGCATCTCGACAGCCGATCTGCCACTCGCAGGCGGGCCCCAGCAGCTAAACTCCGCAGTAACAAGCATGTCGGCTGGAGGTACTGATGGATCCGAGTCCGGATTACGACGCGAGCGACGAGGTCGAGTACTTCTTCAACTGGGTCCCGTGGGGCATTCGCGGCGTATACCCGCCCCCGGCGTACCCCCCGGTGTAGACGTACAACCAGTTTCACCCAACCGGCCGGTGTCAGACGCACGTCGTCCCACCGGCCGAATTTTGCGTACCCGAACCCCCGTCGGTGACGTAGCCATATCCAGGCAATGCCGGCAGTGAGCTTTTGGTGGACTTATGAGCGACTGCTAATTTATAAGCGATTGCTAACTCGTACAGGGGGGTAAGAGCACCATCCAGACGTGGATGGGGGAGACTCTTGCAAGCAAACCAACACAGATCGGATCGAATTCGATGATCATCGGGATTCCCCGCGAGTCTCTGGCTGGTGAGACGCGGGTTGCCGCCACTCCTGCAACTGTCGGCCAGCTGATCAAGCTCGGCTATTCGGTAGTGGTCGAGTCCGGCGCTGGCAACTTGTCCAGTTTCGCCGACGCCGCCTATGTAGAGGCCGGGGCCGACATCGGCTCCCCCTGGGCCGCCGACATCGTGCTGAAGGTCAACGCCCCCGACGACGGCGAGATCGCCGCGGTCAAGGACGGCGCCACCCTCGTGTCGCTGATCTCCCCCGGTTTGAAGCCGGAACTGGTCGAGAAACTGGCAACGCGCCCGATCACCGTCCTGGCCATGGACGCGGTGCCGCGCATCTCGCGCGCCCAGTCCCTCGACGTGCTGTCGTCGATGGCCAACATCGCCGGCTACCGCGCCGTCGTCGAAGCCGCCCACGCATTCGGCCGGTTCTTCACCGGCCAGGTCACCGCCGCCGGCAAGGTCCCGCCGGCCAAGGTCCTGGTCGTCGGCGCCGGTGTCGCCGGCCTGGCCGCGATCGGTGCCGCCGGTTCGCTCGGTGCGGTCGTGCGCGCCACCGACCCCCGTCCCGAGGTGGCCGACCAGGTCGCCTCCCTCGGCGGTGAATACGTCTCGGTCGACCCCAACGCCGGCGAAGTCTCCGCCACCGGCTACGCCAAAGAAATGGGCGACGACTACAAAGCCCGCGAAGCCGAGCTCTACGCACAACTCGCCCAAGATGTCGACATCATCATCACCACCGCGCTGATCCCGGGCCGTCCCGCGCCGCGGATCATCACCGCGGACATGGTGGCCTCGATGAAGGCCGGCTCGGTGATCGTCGACATGGCCGCAGCCAACGGCGGCAACGTCGAAGGCACCGTCAAGGACCAGTCCGTCGTCACCGACAACGGCGTGACGATCATCGGCTACACCGACCTGGCCGGCCGCCTGCCTGCGCAGGCCTCGCAGCTGTACGGCACCAACCTGGTCAACCTGCTCAAGCTGCTCACCCCGGAGAAGGACGGCCAGGTCGTCCTGGACTTCGACGACGTGGTGCAGCGCGGCGTGACCGTCGTGCGCGACGGCGAGATCACCTGGCCCCCGCCGCCGGTGCAGGTCTCCGCCGCCCCCGCCCAAGCCGCGGCCGCTGCCGCGCCGGTGGTGTCCAAGGTCAAGGAGCCGATGTCGACGCAGCGTCGCCTCGGTGTGACGTTCGGCGCCGCAGCCGTGCTCTTTGCCCTGATCGCCGCGTCGCCGGCCGCCCTGCAGGTCCACCTGACGGTGTTCGCGCTGGCGATCGTGATCGGCTACTACGTGATCGGGCACGTGCACCACGCCCTGCACACCCCGCTGATGTCGGTGACCAACGCGATCTCCGGAATCATCGTGGTCGGCGCGCTGCTGCAGATCGGGCATCACAACACCCCGATCACCGCCCTGGCCGGCGTCGCGATTCTGCTCGCCAGCATCAACGTCTTCGGTGGCTTCGCGGTGACCCGCCGCATGCTGGCCATGTTCTCCCGCAGCTAGAGCCTGCGAACCTCAGAGACCTTTGGAACGGATTCATGTTCAACGCAGAAACCATCACCAACGTGGCGAACGCGGCCTACGTCGTCGCTGCCCTGTTGTTCATCCTCGCTCTGGCCGGGCTCTCCAAGCACGAGACCTCCAAGGCCGGTAACGCCTTCGGTATGGCCGGCATGGGGGTGGCACTGATCGCCACCATCGTCCTGGCCATCAACAACAAGATCGAGCCGCTGGGCCTGGCGCTGCTGGTCGGCGCCATGGCCGTCGGTGCGGCCATCGGTCTGTGGCGCGCCCGCGTCGTCGAGATGACCGGCATGCCCGAACTGATCGCGCTGCTGCACAGCTTTGTCGGTCTGGCTGCCGTGCTCGTCGGCTGGAGCGGCTACCTGCACGCCGAGTTCGACCCGAACAGCCAGGGCGCCCTCGAGCTCGCCAAGGAAGGCATGCTCGGCATCCACTCCGCCGAGGTGTTCATCGGCGTGTTCATCGGTGCGGTGACCTTCACCGGTTCGATCGTCGCCAACCTGAAGCTGTCGGCCAAGATCAGCTCCTCCCCGCTGATGCTGCCGGGCAAGAACTTCCTCAACGTCGGCTCGCTGGTGCTGTTCGTCGCGCTGACCGTCTGGTTCGTCATCTCCCCGAACCTGTGGCTGCTGGTCGGCGTCACCGCCCTGGCCCTGCTGCTGGGCTGGCACCTGGTCGCCTCCATCGGCGGCGGCGACATGCCCGTCGTGGTCTCGATGCTCAACAGCTACTCCGGTTGGGCTGCCGCGGCGTCGGGCTTCCTGCTGTCCAACGACCTGCTGATCATCACCGGCGCGCTCGTCGGCTCCTCCGGCGCCTACCTGTCCTACATCATGTGCAAGGCCATGAACCGGTCGTTCATCTCCGTCATCGCCGGTGGCTTCGGCATCGAAGCCGGCCCGGCCGAGGACAAGGACTACGGCGAGCACCGCGAGATCACCGCCGAAGGCGCCGCCGAGCTGCTGGGCTCCGCCGACTCGGTCATCATCACGCCGGGCTACGGCATGGCTGTGGCCCAGGCCCAGTACGGCGTCGCCGACCTGACCCGCAAGCTGCGCGAAAAGGGCGTCAACGTCCGCTTCGGTATCCACCCCGTCGCCGGCCGCCTGCCCGGTCACATGAACGTGCTGCTGGCCGAGGCCAAGGTGCCCTACGACATCGTGCTCGAGATGGACGAGATCAACGACGACTTCGACGACACCGCCGTCGTGCTCGTCATCGGCGCCAACGACACCGTCAACCCGGCCGCGTCCGAGGACCCGAGCAGCCCGATCGCCGGCATGCCGGTGCTCACGGTGTGGAACGCCGAGAACGTCATCGTGTTCAAGCGCTCCATGGCCTCGGGCTACGCGGGCGTGCAGAACCCGCTGTTCTTCCGCGACAACACCCAGATGCTCTTCGGCGACGCACGCGACCGCGTCAACGACATCCTGGCTGCGCTGTAATTCCCAACGCAGAAACCCCCAATTCCCTAGGGATTTGGGGGTTTCTGTGTCTGACAAACTTTCTCCTCGCGAACAGACACAAAACTGTCGTTTTGGCCCGCTAGATGACAGTTTTGCGTCTGCTCGCGGGGATCTTCAGCGCACGAAATCACCGATCGCGGCGAGGAATTGGTCGGGCTTCTCCACCATGGGGCTGTGCCCGGAGCCTGCGATGAGGTGCGGCGGCAGGCCGGCGGCGGTGTAGCGCGCGACGTTCGACGCCGTCGGGGTCAGGACATCCTTGTCGCCCCACAGCACCAGCACCGGTTTCCCCAGCCCCTTGAGCGTCTCCACGACGGGACGTCCGGCTTCCTTGGAGTCGCAGACGCCCGCGTAGTTCAGCTGCTTCAACGAGCGGTACGCCAGCGGCGGAACGGGGTAGTCGGCGGCGAACCCGGTCTGCAGCGAGCTTTCACTGATCGCGTCGACGCCGCGGAAGCGATCCAGCGCGGGCCCGATGACCGGCCAGCACAGCATCCTGCCGAGCAACGGCATCGCGACCAGATCCTCCGCGGCCGGGGTATCCGAAACCGCCACGCGCTCAACCATTTCCGGGTACTTGGTGGCGAACTCGGCGGCCACCTTGCCGCCCATCGAATGTCCGACCAGCTCGGCATGCCGGACACCCATCGCCTCGAGCGCCCGGTGCACGGCTTCGGCCTGACCGTCGGCGTGATACGGCGCGGGATCGGTCGGGGCCTCGGAGCCACCATGGCCGACGAGGTCGATGGCAATCACCCGCTGATGCGCGGCCAGGGCCGGTGCGACCTTCTCCCACCACTCGATGGAGGCCGAATAGCCGTGCAGCAGAACGATTGCCCGGTCACCTGGTGGCCCGTACTCGCGGACGTTCAGGTCGGGGCCATCGAGCTTGAGGACATGACCGCCGGCGAACGGTTCCGCCGCCCGGCTGGTGTGCTCCACGACCACCATGTTCACGACCAACGCCACCACCGCCGCGACCAGCAGGCCAACCAGAATGCGTAGCTTCATGGCGCGACGCTACCGCCCGGAGCCCGCTTCGAGCGACCTGGTTTTCCCTGCCGAGCAGACGTAAAACTGTCGTTTTAGGGGGCCAAACCGACAGTTTTATGTCTGCTCGCGAGAGGACTACTCGCGCTCGGGCGGTGACGTCACCGTCACGCGGGTGCCGCCGCCGGCCGCCGACTCGACGAGCATCGAGCCACCCATCGCGTCCAAGCGGGCCAGCAGCGAGCCCAGGCCGATGTGGCCGTCGGCCACGTACTGGGCCACCACGGCCGCGTCGAACCCGACGCCGTCGTCGGCGACGGTCAGGACGATCCGATTGCCGATGGGGCCCAGCCGCACCGACACCGTCGTGGCCTGCGCATGCTTGCCGATATTGGTCAGCAGCTCGCGGGCCGCCCGGTACAGCAGTTGCTGCGAATCGGGCTTGCCCACCTCCTCGAGGTCGGCCCGCACCACCAGGTGGGTACGAGACTCGAACTGCCGCACCAGGTCCCGCACCGCCGGGGTCAGGCCGAGCTGCGCGAGCACCTGCGGATGCAGCTCGGTGACCGTCGAGCGCAGCGCCGCTGCAGTGTCTTCCAACGCTGCGTAGACCGCATCGAGTTCCGGCCCGGGGGTCCGTTCCCGGACCTCGTCGAGCTGCAGACGGGCTGCCAGCAGCGTCTGCAACGGACCGTCGTGCAGCCCTTCGGCGACTTCCCGGTTGTGCCGTTCGTCGGACTGCATGGCCTCGGACACCAGCTGGCGACGCACCTCCTGCAGGGCCTGCACGTTTTCCTGGCGCCGTACCAGCACGAAACACAACACCGTGGTGGCCACCGCCAGCCAGACCAGGAACCCGAAGTGGGTGTAGACCATGTTCGGCAGGCCCATGCGGTCGTCGTGCTTGGAGTAGAAGATCCACACCGACAGATAGCCGGCGGCCGTCAGCGTGCCGATGGCCCCTGTCATCAGCGGCTGGTCCTGGAACGCCACCGAGATCGGCAGTAGGAAGAAGACCGGCAGCAGGGCCGCCGTCGCACCGCCCGACACCAGGCACAGCGCCAGGATGACCAGCAGGTCGATGCCGGTGGACGCCCAATCCGCCCAGCGTGGCACCGGCCCGCGCAGCACCGCCACCAGCCAGATCACCGCGGCGATGGCGTACAGCCCCAGGATTACCGCGTACAGCACGGGCAGCCAGTGGTCGACCTCCCAGATCCACACCAGGACGCCGATCAGCGCGATCAGCGGAAGCCGCAGCCCGGCCGAAATCCGCACCGGTTCGGCAGCCAGGTACTCGCCGATCCGGCTGAGTGTCGGGCTCACGTCAGTCCAGCAGCTTGCGACGCATCGCCTCGGCCACGGCTGCGCCGCGGTCCCCGACCCCGAGCTTCTCGTAGAGCCGCTGCACGTGGGTCTTGACGGTCGACGGCGCCAGGAACAGCTCCTTGGCCATGGTCGGGATGCTCGCGCCCTTGGCGATCAGCTGCAGCACCTCGCGTTCGCGCGGGCTGAGCACCGGGGCGTCCGGCTCGGCGCGCCGGCGGATCTCGCCGGCCAGCCCCGCGGCGAGGCTGGGTGCGACGACGTCGCGGCCCTTCGCGCATTCGAGGATCGCGTTGACGAGCTCGCTGCGCGTCGACTCCTTCGGCAGGAAGCCCGCCGCGCCTTCCTGCAAGGCTCGGTACACGATCTCCGCCTCGTCGTGGGCGGAGAGCAGGAGCACCCGGGTCGGCAGGCCGTCGCGCAGCACCGCCGCGGCCACCTCGGCGCCGTCCATGCCAGGCATGCGGTAGTCCAGCAGAGCGACCTGGGGTTTGTGGGTCCGGATCGCCTCCAGCGCGGAGGTCCCGTCGTCCGCTTCGGCGAGTACCTCGATGGCGCCACTCGCCGTCAGCGCGCGGACGACGCCGTCGCGAAACATCGGGTGGTCGTCCCCCACCACAACGCGAACCCGTTCGTCGGTCATGCCGTCAGCGTCGCACGGCGGCCAGCGAAAAAGTAACAAGATCGCCAATTGGCGGCCGGGTGTCCCCCGATCAGGGGACACCCGAATCCACCGGCGGACCAGCCGATCACCGGACAGACATCAGACCCCCAACCCGGCACTCTTGAGTCATCACCGGAACACACCGGAGCAAGACCTCAAAAGCTAACTGACACAGGAGAATTCAAATGAGCATCACCGTCCGCACCTTCGGTTTCTCGATCATCGCCGCCGGCGTCCTGGGTGGCTCGGCACTCGGCCTGGCCGGCGCCGCGGGCGCCACCACCCTCGGACCCGACGTCCGCCCGCCGCACATCGTCGCGACCCCGTCGATCATCGCGCCGCCGGCGGGGACGCCGCTGCCCGGCGCCATCTGGCACCGCGGCGTCTACCGGGTGGCCGCCTTGCAGGGCCGCTGACCGGACCCATACCCGGATTCCCTCCCCGAAGTCGTCGCGGGGAGGGAATCCGCTGTTGATCAGTGCTCCGGCTGCGGCCACTCACCACGCAACAGGTCGTGATCGAGCACATCACCGAGGTCTCGCATCAGGTCCGACATTTCGGAGTGTCCTGGCCCTCTCGGGGGCAGGATCAGCGGAATCCGCAAGTGGCGCCCGAATTGTTGTGGACTACGTAACTGCGACCAACCTCGTTAAGGAGCTACGCCAATGTCGACCTATCGGGCCTATCAGGTGACCGGACAGCATCAGTTCGAACTCGTCGAGCGCGATCTGCTCGAACCAGCGCCCGGGCAGGTACGCATCCGCGTCGACTCGTGCGGTGTGTGTCATACCGATTCGTTCACCGCCGAGGGCTTCCGCCCAGACGCCACGCAGCCGTTGGTCCCCGGACACGAGGTGGTCGGCGTGATCGAGGCGATCGGGGCTGCGGTCAACGGGTGGCAGGTCGGCGAACGTGTCGGTGTGGGGTTTCTGGGCGGCCACTGCGGTGACTGCGAGTGGTGCCGGCGCGGCGACTTCGTCAATTGCCAGAACCAGCCCCAGACGGGACTGACCGGAGACGGCGGCTACGCCGAGGTGCTGTACGCCCGGGCCAGCGGACTGGTGCGGGTACCCGAACCGATGGATTCGCTCGACGCCGCACCTCTGCTGTGCGCCGGTATCACCACCTTCAACCCGTTGCAGCACCTGCACGCCGAACCTGGCGCCCTGGTGGCGATCCAGGGCATCGGCGGGCTCGGCCATCTGGGCGTGCAGTACGCCAACAAGCTCGGCTATCAGGTCGCCGCCATCGCCCGCGGGCCGGGCAAGGCGGACCTGGCACGGAAGTTGGGCGCACACCACTACATCGACAGCGCCTCAGTCGATCCCGCCGAAGCGCTGCAACAGCTTGGCGGTGCGGTTGCCATCGTCGCGACGGCTGCGAGCGGTGCATCGATGTCGCCGCTGGTGGCGGGGCTCCGGCCGCGCGGTCAGCTGGTGGTGGTCGGCGCCGCGAATGATCCGCTCGCCGTCAACACCGCTGACGTCATCTTCGGCGGCCGCTCGATCGTGGGCAGCCTCACCGGCACCTCGATCGAGAACGAGACGGGCCTGCAGTTCAGCGCCGCACACGACGTGTCGTCGATGAACGAGGTCATCCCGTTCGAAGACGCACCCGCCGCCTATGCGCGAATGATGTCCGGCGAGGCCAGGTTTCGGGTGGTGCTCGACATGCCCGCCGGTCGCGACTGACGGGTGTGACCCGCTACGGCGTGTCGGCAGCCGGGTGGGCCGGCGAAGGCGCCGCACCCAGCTGAACCAACGCCGCGGCGGTGGCACTGCCGAGATCGGCGCGATAGGTCAGCATGTGCTGCCCACCGGAGTGCGGGATGTTGAACCTGTTGCGGTGCAAGTAGAGATCACCGACCACCGGATGTCGCATGTGGATGACACCGGGCCGGTACCCGACGTCGGCGCGTGCCCACAGCTCCCGGAACCGCTCACTGACGGAAGACAATTCGTCGATCAGCGCCCGCAACCGGGCGTCGTCGGGGTTGCTCGCGGCCGCTTCCCGGAGCCCGCTCACCGCCACGTCGGTCGACTCGTCCCAATCCACGTAGAGCTCGCGGGCCGCGGGCTCCAGCAGCCGCCACCGCAGGAAGTTCTCACCGAGGGCGAAGCCGGGAGACAGCGCGCGGGCAAGGGAATTGGCGGCAAGCACATCGAGACAACTACTGGCCACGATGGCGGGCATGGGAAATTGTTCGATGAGCGTCGCCACGTCGTCGATGGCCTCACTGGCACTCAGCCGACCATGCCGCCGCCCGGTCGGTCCGACGAGCTGGTGGAGGTATTCGGTGGCTTTGATGTCCAGCCGCAGCGCCTTCGCGAGCGCGTCGAGGATCTGCGCTGACGGGTTCATGTCGCGGCCCTGCTCCAGCCGCAAGTAGTACTCCGCACTGACCCCCGCCAAGGTCGCCAATTCCTCGCGCCGCAGGCCGGCCACCCGTCGCCGCGCGCCGGGCGGCAGTCCGACATCTTCGGGACGTACCTGGGCACGTCTGGCGCGCAGGTAATCACCGAGGGCGTTATCGGTGTCGACCATTCGACCACCCTATGGCCCACAGCTGCGGCCACGGCACGAATACGGCATCAATTCCACCGTCGGCGTCCCCATCCTGGCCCCCGTGATACCAGGGTCACTGCGGTGTCCCGTGGCTGCGTTCATCAGCGGCATCGTTCATGTTGTGCCTCTTGAAGGCAGCAGAAGGGAGCAAAGATCATGCAGCGACAGGACGTCGAATTCCCAACCGACGACGGGGTGACACTGCGGGGTTGGCTGTTTACGCCCGACGGCCCCGGCCCGTATCCGGCCATCACCATGGCCCACGGATTCGCCGGGGTGAAGGAGCACGGGCTCGAGCGTTTCGCCCGCCGATTCGCCGACGCCGGATTCGTGGTGCTGGTACATGACCACCGGGGCTTCGGCGCAAGTGATGGCCTGCCGCGCAACGACATCAACCCCTGGGTGCAGATCGCCGACTGGCGCCGCGCCATCTCGTTTCTCGAGGGCCTCCCGCTCGTCGATCCGGACCGAATCGGGCTGTGGGGCAGCAGCTATGCCGGCGGACACGCCATCGTGTTGGGCGCTACCGACCGGCGGCTGCGAGCCGTGGTGGCCCAGGTCCCGACCATCAGCGGCTACCAGCAGAGTCTGCGACGCGTTGCGCCCGATCAAGTTTCAGCTCTCGAAGGCGCCTTCACCGAGGACGACCGTCGGCAATTCAGCGGATCTGCGCCGGCCACGCAGGCGGTGGTGAGTGCGGACCCCGCCGTCCCCGCCGCCTACCGCAGTCCTGACGCCGTCGCGTTCTACACGCAGCCGGTGCCGCCGGGAACGTGGGACAACGCAGTGACGTTGCGTTCGACTCGCGCGGCACGCATGTACGAGCCCGGCACCTTCATCGGCCGCGTCTCACCCACTCCGTTGCTGATGGTCGTGGCGATGCAGGACGCCGTCACCGTGACCGACCTGGCCCTCACCGGATACGAAAAGGCACTGCAGCCAAAGAAACTCGTCACGATCGCCGGCGGCCATTTCGACCCTTACCTGACGCAGTTCGACGCCGCCGGCGGCGAGGCGGCGGACTGGTTCACCGAACATCTCCAAAGCAATTGAGCCCGAAGGAAATTCGACATGCCTGAACTGCACTACGACGTCCTGGTCAACGACGGACTGCCCCGGCACCGCGAGCAGCGCCTACCCGACGGCAGCCCGATCGTCTCGTCGCCCGTCACGTCAACCCTGATCTACGGTGAGCACGACGCCGTCCTGGTCGATCCACCGTTCACCTACGCGCAGGTCTATCGCGTCGGCGACTGGATTCAGCAATCCGGTAAACGACTGGTCGCGATCTACGCCACGCACGGCCACGGTGATCACTGGTTCGGCACCGCACTCCTGCTGCAACGCTTTCCGGGTGTCGTCGCCTATGCCACGCGCGGAACCATCGCGATGATGCATCAGCAGGGCACCGACGGCCGGGCTCAGATGTGGGACGTCGATTTTCCTGGTCAGATTCCACCGAGTCCCGTTGTGTACCAGCAGGTTCCGGAGTCCGGAATCACGCTGGAAGGCGAACAGCTGCTAGCCGTTGAAGTCGGCCATACCGACACCGACGACACCACCGTCCTGCACGTGCCCTCCATCGGCCTGGTCGTGGCCGGCGACGTCGCTTACAACGGGGTGCACCAATACCTCCTCGAGAGTGCGCATGGCGGCGTCGAGGCGTGGTTGGCGGCCCTGGACAAGGTGGCAGCGCTGAAGCCACGTGCCGTGGTCGCGGGCCACAAGAACAAGGAGCTGCCCGACGACGCCGCGATCATCGACCAGACCCGCGAATACTTGCTCGAGGCCCGCCGGCTGCTCGATCAGAAGCCCAGTCCACAAACGTATTTCGAGCGGATGACCACGCTGTACCCGAACCGATTGAACGTCGGCCCGGTGTGGTACTCCGCGGTCGCACTGCTGTCCGGAAGCGCCGGCGAGTCCTCGGTGCGCGACGAGGTGACGCACTGGTTCTTCGACGACTATCTGCCGACCTGGGTCGGCGTCGCCGCAGGCACGATCTCCCGCGACTCGGATTTCATCCTCGACTACTGGTCGGCGCCGCTGAATTGGACTGATCCGCAAGGCAGTCGGTGGCTTCGGGAGCCAGCCGATGTGGTCGACGTGCTGCACGAACTGCACACCCGACTGAACGCCGCCGGCTACACCGACACCGCGGTGCCGGACCGGAAGGTGACCGTCTACCACGACAACGGTGCGGCAATCGAGGTGATCTGGGCGCGGCTCCGCGGCGATGGCACCGAAATCGAGCGAATTGCAGCACATTTCGAGCTGGCCCGCGGAAGTCAGGGCTGGCGGATCATCGCCATCCAGGCGGTGCCGACCGCCAGCGACTCGCTGAAGACCGTGTGGCTGCACGAGAACTGATCGCAGAGGACAACAACCATGATCATCGACACCGCCGACCTGGACCCCACCTCGGCTTACAAGCTCCTCATCGGCAGCGTGCTGCCTCGGGCCATCGCCTGGGTCAGCACCGCCTCGCCCACGGGGGTTGGCAATATCGCACCGATTTCGTTCTTCACGGTGGTCGGGCGCTTTCCGCCGATCCTGTCGATCAGCCTGCAACCGCGTTCGGACGGGGTGACCCTCAAGGACACCTTCGTCAACATTCGCGACACCAACGAATTCGTCGTCAACATCGCAACCATCGGGCAGGCCGACGAAGTCCACCGATCCGCATTCGAATTCGGCACCGACGTCGACGAATTCGAGGCCCTGGGCCTGGAGAAGGCAACTTCCGAGGTAATTTCCGCACCACGTATCGCGGGTGCGCCGATTTCCTTCGAGTGTGTCGTGGACCGCATCATCCCGATGCCGCCGCTGCCAGATCACGTGGTGTGGGGACGGGTGAAGCGGATCCACGTGCGCGACGACCTGTATCTCGAGCGGGGGCGCATCGACGTCGGCGCCCTGGGGGTGTTCGGCCGCCTCGCCGCGGAATACACCATGGTGGACAACATCTTCACCACTCCGCTGCCCGTGCCACTGGTCGCCGAACTCGGCGCACTCCGCGCCGGCCGGCTCGACGGGCACCCGTCCGACTACTCCCCCATCGACTCCGCCGAATGGTCGCCGTCGGGCTCAACGAAGACGGCCGTGCAATGACCACGCACCACATCGGGTTCCCCGTCCGACGAACCCCCGCACGCGCCCCGGGTGCCCCGACCGTGCTGTTGATTCACGGGTTCCTCGACGACGCCTCGGTATGGGATGACGTGATCGACGCTCTGGCCGGTGAGATCGCCACCATCAGCTACGACCTCCCCGGTTTCGGGAGGCGCAGCGAATCGGTATCTGACACCGCCACCATCACGTTGCAGGCGTTGGCCGCCGAAGCCGGCGACATCGTCGCAGGCCTCGACGGGGCGGTCGTGGTGGTCGGCCAAAGCCTCGGCAGTCAGATCGCCGAACTGGTTGCCGCAGCGCACCCGGACCAGGTCCGCGGCCTCGTGCTGCTGACCCCGGTTCCGCTGGGCGGTACGCAATTGCCTGACGAAGTTGTCGCGCAGTTCCGCGCCATCGACGGTGACAGCGCCGCGCAGCGCGCGGCCCGATCCGAACTGTCACCCCGCCTGACCGACACGCAGCTCGACCGGTTGACTGCCGTCGGCACCCCGGTGGCCGCCGGCGTCGCCGCTCACTATGTCGATGTGTGGAATGCCGGATACCCAGCGGCGCCGGCCCGCAGTTCCTACGGCGGCCCGGTGCTGATCGTCCGCGGCGGCGGAGACGGTTTCGTCACGGCAGCCATCGCCGAAACCATCGCGGCACGCTTCACCGGAGCCGAAACACACGTCGTCGACCAGGGCGGCCATTGGCTACACGTCGAGTACCCGGGCACCGTCGCCGCGATGATCCTCGATTTCACCGACGCAATCGCGGAGGAGCGGGCCGCACTTCCACATGTCTAACCAGGTGGCATATCGTGGCGGTCATGGACTTCGCGTTGTCGGCAAAAGCGCAGGATTACCAGCACAGGCTCACCGAGTTCATGACCGAACTCGTGTTGCCGGCCGAGGCCTCCTACCACGCCTATCGTGAGGAGAAGGGCCCGAAGGATCACACCGTGCCGCCGGTGGTCGAGGAGCTCAAGATCGAGGCCCGCAAGCGTGGCCTGTGGAACCTGTTCCTGCCGTCGGAGTCCGGGTTGACCAACCTGGAGTACGCCCCGTTGGCGGAGATTTCCGGCTGGAGCATGGAGATCGCGCCGGAGGCCATCAACTGCGCGGCGCCGGACACCGGCAACATGGAGACCCTGCACCTGTTCGCGAACGAACAGCAGAGCAAGCAGTGGCTCGAACCCCTGCTCAACGGTGAGATTCGCAGCGCGTTCGCCATGACCGAGCCCGCCGTGGCGTCCTCGGATGCCCGCAACATCGAGACGACGATGCTGCGCGACGGCGGGGACTATGTCATCAACGGCCGCAAGTGGTGGATCACCGGCGCCGCCGACCCGCGCTGCAAGATTCTGATCGTCATGGGCCGCACCAACCCGGATGCGGCCTCACACCAGCAGCAGTCGATGATCCTGGTGCCGGTCGATACCCCCGGCGTCGACATCCAGCGGTCGTTGCCGGTGTTCGGCTGGCAGGACCAGCACGGGCACTGCGAGATCGTCTTCGACAACGTCCGGGTGCCGGCGGAGAACCTGCTGCACGAGGAGGGTTCGGGGTTTGCGATCGCGCAGGCGCGGCTGGGGCCGGGCCGTATCCATCACTGTATGCGCGCGATCGGGGCCGCTGAGCGGGCGCTGGCGTTGATGATCGACCGGGTGTCCACGCGGGTGGCGTTCGGTAAGCCGCTGGCCGAGCAGGGCGTGGTGCGCGAGTCGATTGCCCGCTCCCGCAACGAGATCGACCAGGCCCGGTTGTTGTGTGAAAAGGCTGCCTGGACCATCGACCAGCAGGGCAACAAGGCTGCCCATGTGCTGGTGTCGCAGATCAAGTCGGTGGCCCCGCAGGTGGCGTGCGATGTGATCGACCGGGCCATCCAGGTGCATGGCGCGGCGGGAATCTGCGATGACGTCCCGCTGGCGCGGCTGTACGGCTGGCACCGGGCGATGCGGTTGTTCGACGGTCCGGACGAGGTGCACATGCGCACCATCGCGCGCGCCGAACTCGGCCGAGAGAAGTCGGCACTGGCGGCCGCGGTGTTGGGTCGCTGATGCGGTCGACTGGCCTGGAACTCACTGGCGCCTGGAACTTCCGCGATGTCGCCGAGGAGACGGGCATCGCCGGTGGCCGGCTGTTCCGGTCCAGCGAGCTGAGCGGACTGGACGACGACGGACGTAAAGCCCTGCAGCGCTACGGCATCAGCGATGTCGCCGACCTCCGGTCGCTGCGCGAAGTCGAGCGCCGGGGTCCCGGGCAGGTGCCCGACGGCGTCGCAATCCACCTGCTGCCGTTCCACGAGCTGGCCGCCGCCGGCACCGAGGAAGCCGAGGCACCGCACGAGAACGCCTTCGAGAAGATGATGACGGAGAAGCCCGACGACGAGGACGTCGCGGCGGCTGCCGGTCGCTTCATGGTCGAGGAGTACCGCCGCTTCCCCACCCTGCCGGGCGCGCATCTTGCGGTGCGCCAGGTCATTTCGATGCTCGCCGACTCCCGCCCGGTGATCGCGCACTGCTTCGCCGGCAAGGACCGCACCGGATTCACGGTGGCGACGGTGCTGGGCGCCGTCGGGGTCGGGCGCGACGCGATCCTGACCGATTTCCTGCGCAGCAACGACGCGGTGCCGCAGCTACGGGAAGGCATCCTGGAGACCATCCGCACCCGGGCCGGGCAGACGGCCGAGGTCGTCACGTTCGCCGAGGCCCGGCTCACCGAAGAGGTGCTCGGCGTCCGCGAGGAGTACCTGGATGCGGCCCTTGGGGTCGTGGAGGCCGAGTACGGCTCGCAGGCGAATTACCTTGCGGCCATTGGGGTTACCGATGAGCAGTTGACGCGATTGCGAGGCGTGCTGCGAGGCTGAGGCGGTGCCTAGCCGCGACTCGCGGTAAGTGTCACCCGAACCTCGTCCGTCACCTTCATCGCGCCCATCAGCATCGAATATTGCTTGATGCCGTGGTCACTGTGCCGTACGACCGCCGCTCCGCTCAGCCGCCAACCGGCGTCGTCCCGTACCGCCTCGACGTGGACGGTCTGCTCGCTGCTGCGTCCGCCGAGGTCCAACGTTCCGGTCAACCGCCACGAGTCCGCATCGGGTTCGATCGACGACGTACGGAATGTCGCCTGCGGAAAGCGCTTGACCTGCAACGTCTTCAGCGCGTTGCTCCGCACCAACGACTTCTCCGCGCTGGACAGCGGAGTCATCCCGCCCTCACCGGTCAGCACTTCGAGTGAGTTCAGTTCGACGGTCACCTCGACCGAGGCGGGTTTGTCTCCGTCCCAGTCCACGGTCGCCCGCCAGGAGCTCAACGCGATGGTCAATCGGTGCCCCATCCTGGCCGCACTGCCGGTCACGCCGGTGTGCAGCAGCAGCTCGCCATCGGCTTCGCCGAGACTCCATTGCGTAGAGGTCAATTGCCCAACACCAAACCCGTCACCCAGGCGACCGTCGAGAGCAGCGCGGCTGTCAACTCGACCCCCATGGCCAACGCAACGCCCTTCAGGGCGTGCTTGGTCGACGTCCAGGCCCGGCCCTTGTCACGTAGTGCCGAGTACTCGGACAGGTAGACCCCCAGCACGAAGCCGAGGGCCAGTCCCAGCACGGGGATCACGAAAAACCCGATGACACCAAGGATTCCGCCGACGACGAGGCTGCGGGTGGACACGTCAGCCTGTCGCATCCGGCGCATCGGCCAGAGGTACTTGATCACCTCGCCGGCCAAGAACAACGCCGCCGCGACGCCGAGCACCACCCACGACGTCGCGGTGTGGACGACTACCGCCCACACCGCGATCGCGAGGAATACGACCAAACCGCCGGGTAGCACCGGCACCACGATGCCGACCAGGCCGATCGCGATGACCAGCGCAACCAGCACTGTTCCCAAGGTATTCACGACTAGGGCTCCAGGACTGCCTTGCCGTGAATCTTCCCGTCGGCCAACGCCTGTAGTGCCGCAGCACCGTCGGCCAGCGGAAAGCGCATCGGCTCAGGCGGTCGCAGCCCGGCTTCGACCAGCTTCGCCAGGCCGGCACCGATCTCGGCGGCCGAACCCGGCACCCGGTTGATGAACTCGCCGTACCCGACGCCCACCACGCTGATGTTGCGCAGCAGCAGCCGATTCACCTTGACTGACGGAATACCCTGTCCGGCAGCGAAACCCAGCACCAACAGCCGGCCCTCGGTGGCCAGCACCCGAATCGCGTCATCGAAGGCGTCGCCGCCGACCGGGTCGACCACCAGGTCCACTCCCCGGCCGTCGGTGGCCGCCAGCGCCGCGTCGCGCCAGCCGTCGGTGAGCGGCAGCACCACGTCGGCTCCGAGTGAGGCCACGAAATCCATCGCCTCGACCCGGTGCACCATGGCGATCACCTTGGCGCCCATGGCCTTTGCGATCTGGATGGCCGCGACCCCGACGCCGCCGGCCGAACCCAGCACCAGCACGGTCTCCCCCGCCAACAGCCCGCCGCGGCGGGCCAACGCGAAGTACATCGTGTAGTAGTTGCCGAGCAGGCAGACCGCCGAGGCGTCATCCAGACCGTCGGGCGTGGGGATCACCGACGACGGCAGAGCCAGCGCCTGCTCGGCATAGCCGCCCATCATCGTGAAGGCCGAAACCCGTTGACCGGCAACGAAACCGCATCCCTCTGGCGCCGACCGGACGGTACCCGCCACCTCCATGCCCGGGGTGAATCCCGGCGGCAGCTTGAGTTGGTACTCGCCGCGGACCAGCAGCAGATCGGGGAAGCAGACGCCGGCCGCACCGACATCGATGACCACCGCGTTGCCCGAAGGGTCAGCGGCGTCATCGATATCGGCGTAGGCAAGGCCCGAGGGGCCGGTCAGCGACTGTGCAACAAGCGCTTTCACCTATCAGCCGAGCGCGAACGACGCGGCCTTGGCGGCAGACAGATCGGTGATCTCGCCCCACCGCGCGGCGACCTCGTCGACACTGGGCACGTCGTCAAAGGTGACACCGTCGTTCTGGAACAGCGCGGTGCGCTGCACCTTGCCGCCACCGACGATGAAGATCGACCCGGTCTCCGGCAGCTCTTCGCTGCACAGCTGCGCCACGACCGGCGCCACGTACTCCGGCGACAGCTTCGCGAAGACCTCCGGCGGCACGATGTCCTCGGTCATCCGGGTGGCGGCGATCGGCGCGACGGCGTTGAGCTTGATGTTGTACTTGGCGCCTTCCTGGGCCAGGGTGTTGATCAGACCGACGAGACCCAGCTTGGCGGCGCTGTAGTTGGCCTGACCGAAGTTGCCGAACAGACCGCTGGTCGAGGTGGCGACCACGACGCGGCCGTAGGCGTTCTCGCGGAAGTGCGGCCACGCGGCACGAATCACGTTGTACCCGCCGTACAGGTGCACCTTGAGCACGATGTCCCACTGGTCGGCGGTCATCTTGTGGAAGGTGCCGTCCCGCAGGATGCCCGCGTTGGACACCACGCCGTCGATCTTGCCGAAGGCTTCGATCGCGGTGTTGACGATGTTCTCGGCGCCCTCGGCCTCGGCGACGCTGTCGTAGTTGGCGGCGGCGCGGCCGCCGGCGGCCTTGATCTCCTCGACAACCTGGTCGGCCATGTTGTGGCCGGCACCAGTGCCGTCACGCGCGCCGCCGAGGTCGTTGACCACGACGCAGGCGCCTTCACGGGCCAGCGTCAGCGCGTATTCGCGACCCAGGCCGCCACCGGCACCGGTGACGACAATGACGCGATCCTGCACTCCGGGCATGGGTTTCCTCTCATGGAAGGTCAGCGGGACACCGCAGTGGGTGTCCCCTTGTGTATACGGCGACCGATTGGCCGCCGCATCGGTGGGTCCGGTCTGACGTCGACCGGCTTAGAAGAACTTGCGCGCGATCTTCCACGCCTTGTCGGTGTACGGCGGGTAGATCAGCTTGCCCAGGTCGGGCCGCGTCGGCTTCGTCATCACCGACTTCGCGTGGCTGAACTCCAGGAAGCCGTACCGGCCGTGGTAGGCGCCCATGCCGGACGGTCCGACGCCACCGAACGGCAGCCGGGCCGTCGACACCTGGAAGATCAGGTGGTTGACCAGCATGCCGCCGGCCGGCACCTCACGGATGAAGCGCTCCCGGACGGCCTTGGCCTTGGTGAACAGGTACGCGGCCAGCGGCTTGGGCCGGGCGTTGACGAAGGCGATGGCGTGGTCGAGCGAATCGACGGTGATCACCGGCAGGATGGGCCCGAAAATTTCCTCGGTCATCACCGGTGCATCCAGCGGCGGGTCGACCACGACGGTCGGCTGCATGGTGAGCCGAGCCGGGTTCGTGCCGCCGCCGGTGACGACGTCCCCGCCGGTGCCCAGGTAGCTGCTGAGCCGGTTGAACTGCCGCTCGCTGACGATCGGCAGGCCGTCGACGTCGTCGGCGGTGAAAGCCACGATGGCGTCGCGGATCTTGGCGACCAGCTCGTCGCGGATGGGCTTCTCGGCCACCACGTAGTCCGGCGCCACACAGATCTGGCCCGAGTTGACCACCTTGGCGAAGGCGATGCGCTTGGCGGCGACATCGATGTCGGCGTCGGCGGCGACGATCACCGGGCTCTTGCCACCGAGTTCCAGCGTGACCGGGGTCAGGTGCTCGGCTGCGGCCGCCATGATCTTCTTACCGATCTCGGTGCCACCGGTGAACATGATGCGGTCCAGGCCCTGCGCGATGAGTTCCTGGCTGACCATGCCGTCGCCCTCGACCACGGCGACGGCCGAGGTGTCCAGGTACTTCTCGACCAACTCCACCATCAGCCGTGACGAGGCCGGAGCGAACTCAGATGGCTTGAGCACCACGGTGTTTCCCGCGGCGATGGCACCGACGAGCGGGCCCAGCGTGAGGTAGAACGGGAAGTTCCAGGCGCCGATGATCAGCACCGTGCCGTAGGGCTCGTATTCCACCCAGCCACGGCCGGGCAGTTGCGAGCGCTCCAAGAGGCGATAGCGACGTTTCGCCCACTTGTGCAAGTTCTTGGCCGCGTCCTTGGCCTCGGCGATGGTGCCGACGCTGTCCGCGAGCCAGGCCTCGAAGGGCTTGCGGCCGAGATCGGCCTCGAGCGCCTTGGCGATGGCGGTCTCGTTCTCTTCCATCGCCTGGGCCAGCGCGAGCAATTGCTTCTTGCGCCACTGCAGGTCACGGGTGCGCCCGGTGGCGTAGGTCTTGCGTAGGCCGGCGACAACCGCCGGGATATCAGCAGCTGTTGGGCCGACGGATACAGCTGAATCAAGGGTCATGACGAACGTCCTTACGTGAGCCAGGCAACATTCGAATCCTAGCCAACCGGCCGGTTGGTTAGAAGGGCCAGCCGCTCCGGATCAGCGCTTGAGTGCGGTCACGAACGTAGAAAACGCCTTGTCATCGGTGGCATCGACCTGCACCCAGCGATTCAGCCGGCGCATCTCATCCTGGGAGGTGACGGACGCGGACGACCAGCCGTGCGAGTCGAGCCATTGGGCCACGTCGGCGCGATCGGGGTCTTCGTACATCAGGTCCTGCACGTTCATGACCTGTCCCATGCCGAACTGCCCGGCGAGCTTGTCGAACCGATCGCGCATCCGCTGGCGGCGTTCGGCGGCGTGCTCGCCGACCGTCTCGACCGAGATGCGGCTGCCCGGTGCACTCAGCGCGGTGATGTTCTCGAACAGGCGGTCCTGCGCATCGGCCGGCAGGTACATCAGCAGCCCTTCAGCCAGCCAGGCGGTCGGCGCCGAATCGTCAAATCCCGCGTCCCGCAACGCTTTCGGCCAGTCGTTGCGTAGGTCGATCGGCAGCTGGTGCAATACCGCGACCGGCGTCGCACCGTGCGCCTTCAAGGTCTGGTCCTTGTACTCCAGCACCTTCGGCTGGTCGATCTCGAAGACCGTCGTGCCGGCCGGCCAAGCCAATCGGTAGGCCCGCGAATCCAGCCCGGACGCCAGGATCACGACCTGCCGAATGCCGGCCGCAGCGGCGTCGGCGAAATACGCGTCGAAGAAATGCGTGCGCACCGCCTGGTAGTTACCCATGTGCTCGAGCACCGCGGCGACCTCAGGATCGGCGCCGGCCATCCGGTTGTTGAAGTCGGCGTCCAGGATCGTCTCCCACACGCCGGTACCGGCGCCGGCGACCAGGATCTTGGCGAACGGGTCGCGGATCAACGCGTCGTCACGTTCGGATTCCCCGGCCCGCGCTGCGGCAACCATCACCGCCGTCGCGCCGACGCTGCTAGCGATATCCCAGGTGTCGTCGTCGGAGCGTTCGCTGCCCATGTACTAGATGTACCAGCTGACGCCGGCCTATTCGGTGACCCGCCACAACTTGTTGGCGAGCAAAAGTTCGAGCCGCTCGATGACGGCCGTCAGCTCCTGGTGACTGCCGACATATCCGGCGTAGAAGCCCATCCCCCACATGACGGCGATCAGCATCTCCACCACGGTGGGCACCTCGGTGTCGACGGCCAGCTCACCGCGCTCGATGGCGTCGGTGACAGCCCAGGTCACGAAGTCACGGGAGGCCACGAGCGCGTCGTGCTCCTCCTGGCGCAATTCGGGATGTCGCTGCGCCTCGAGAATCGAGGTCACCAGAAACGCCGCGGCGGATCGGTCCTCGGAGTCACCTTGGATGGCGGCGACGAAGAAGGACGACAAACGCCTGATGAAGGTGGTCTCCTCCTCGGCCCGGCGACGGCCCGCAGCGACCACCAAGGCGTTGGTCTGATCGAGGACCTCGCCGTACAGCACCCGCTTGTTCGCGAAGTAATGATTGATCGCTGGGCGCGTCAAATCCGCGCGGATGGCGATGGCTTGGAATGTTGCTGCGTCGTAACCGAGTTCACTGAAAACCTCGCGGGCAGCGCGCAGGATGCGCTCACGGGTTTCGGCCGCCTTCGCCGCGGGAGGGCGACCCGGGCCTCGGGTGGCGATGTACGGCATCGTCAAATTGTGCCACAGATCTCGGCCCGACCCTGCTCGTATGCGAAGCATGGCCGCTGAAATTGCTTCTTCCAGCAAACTTGCAGCTATGTCAATGACCGATTGCTGCACGGCGCCAGGTTCGCGTCCGCCGGCCGGTCCCGATCGGTAGCCCGGCCAGGAACGACCCCGCGTCGGCGACGGCACGGAGAAAGCCGGCCCATAGGGCGTGTTGTTGCCGGCGCATGACGACGTCAGCCAAATTAATGTTGGGCGCCATGACGGGCGTGGTGTCGCGAGAGTCGCTGGCGGTGCGCTGGCAGCAGCTCCGAACGCGGCCACACGACGGCGATCCCGAACATGACGCCCTGCGCCGGGCGACCCGTGCGGGATTGGTGCTGCCGGTCGTCGCCGTCGTCGGACTGGCGGTCGGTACCGCCGTCGGCAGCGGTTCGCAGACGACGATGTTCGCCATCTTCGGCGCGGTGGCGCTGTTGGTGGTGGTGGATTTTCCCGGCAACCGGCCGGCGCGGGCGCTGGCCTATGCCGGCCTCGGCTTCAACGGAACGGTCCTGATCACCCTGGGCACGCTGCTGTCCCCGCATCCGTGGCTCGCCGTACCGGCGATGTTCGCCATCGGCGTGCTGGTGACGTTCTCCGGTGTCCTCAGCGAGATCATCGCCGCCGGCCAGCGCTCCACCTTGATGACGTTCGTGCTGCCGGTGTGCACGCCGGCAGGCCCGGTCCCCGATCGACTGCTCGGCTGGGCGGTGGCCTGGGCCATTGCCGTCCCGGCCGCGTTGTTCCTGCTGCCGCCCACGCATCACGACGACCTGCGCAAGCACGCGGCGCAGGTGTGCCGGCTGCTGGCGGCCCGGCTGGAGGGGTCGGCGACGGCTCAGGAGCTCTCCGATGCGATGGAGGTGCTGGGTGACAACTTCCTCGGCGCCGATTTCCGTCCGGTCGGTTTGACCGCCGGCAGTCGCGCCCTGGTGCGGGTGGTCGACGATCTGCGCTGGCTGTGCGACCGTGCCACCGATGCCACCGGCTCACTGCTGGCGGAGACCCGTGGGCCGGCCATTCGGGTATTGAACGACTGCGCCCGGGTGCTGAGCACGCCGCGGGCCGAGGGCCGCAATCGGTACCGCGCCGATCTGGCCGAGGCGTTGACCGCGCATCGGGCCGCGACCCGGGGGCGTTACCGCGAGGACATCGAATTGATCCGGGGCGAGCCCGACGACCTGCTGGCTGTCGCGGCCGGCCGAAAACTGTTGCGGCTACGCACCTTCTCGGCATGTGTGGGGGCCACCGGCCGGGTCATCGGGTTGGCGGCCGACGCCGACGCCCGCCCGGTGTGGGCCCGCGTCCTCGGTCGGCGATTGCCGGTTTCCGGGAACTTCGATCGGGTGTTGTCCGAATCCCAGGCCGTGTCCGCCATCCCGTCGGGGTTCGTCGCGACCCGGGCCGTGGTGGTGCAGAACAGCCTCCGCACCGGCATCGGGCTGGCCGTGGCGGTGGCGGTCGTTCATCTGTTTCCGCTGCAACACGGATTCTGGATCGCCATGGCGTCCCTGTCCGTGCTGCGCAGCAGCGCGCTGACCACCGGGACGCGCGTCGTGCGTGCGGTCGGCGGCACCGCGATCGGGTTCCTGCTCGGCACCGTGGTGATCCACCTGATCGGGGCGAATCCCGTCCTGCTGTGGTTGCTCCTGCCGATAGTGGCGTTCGGTTCCGCCTATGTGCCCGACGTGTTTTCGTTCGTCGCGGGCCAGGCGATGTTCACGATGTTGGTGCTCACGATCTACAACCTGCTCAGTCCGGCGGGCTGGCGGGTCGGGCTGATCAGGCTCGAGAATGTCCTGGTCGGCGCCGCGGTGGGCGTCGTGGTGTCGCTGCTGCTGTGGCCACGAGGTTCAGCGGCGGTGGTGCAGCGCACGCTGGACTCGGCGCGCACCGCCGGCACGCGGTACCTGATCGCCGCCGTGCGGCGGGTGACCCGCGGCGCATCCGAGGCAGCCACCGACCGGGTGCACGCCTTGAGCTACGACGCCCTGACCGCCTCCCGCACCGTGGATGATGCTGTGCGCCACTTTCTTTCGGAGAGCAGTGGGGCCACGGAGTTACGGGCGCCGGTGGTCCGGGCTGCCAATCAGACGGTCCGGTTGCGGGCGGCGGCCGACCTCATCGCTGACGTCGTGCCGCCGCCCCTGGCCCCGTACCCGGCCGCCCGCGCCGTACTCGAAGAACACACCGCGTCGATCTGCGCCCGAATCTCGGGCACCGAAGATCCCGGCGCCGCAGAGCGCAGCCCGATCAGTGACGACTTCGTGCTGGCTCTGCGCGCCGAATCTGGAGGCGGAACCTTGTCGGTCGAGGCCGCGCTGCCTCTGGTGACCGTCGCGGCCAGCCTCGGCGAGTTGGAGCTGCTCTACCCGGACCCCGCGCCCGCTTGATCAGCGACCGGGCCGGTGCGGCTTCAACGCATTCGGCGGAATTTGGCCGAACTTGCCGGACTGGAAGTCGTCGAACGCCTCGATGAGCTCCGACTTGGAGTTCATCACGAACGGGCCGTAGTGGAAGACCGGTTCCCGGATCGGCTGGCCCCCGAGCAACAGCACCTCGAGCGCGGGCCGGTTGGAGTCCTGGCCGGCGTCGGCAGCGACGGTGATGCGGTCCCCCGGGCCCAGCACGGCCAGCTGACCCTGGTGGATGGGGTGCCCGACGGGTCCGACGGTGCCGCGTCCGGAGAGGATGTAGACGAGCGCGTTGAACTTGCGGTTCCACGGCACGTCGAGGCGAGCTCCGGGCGCAATTGTGGCGTGCGCCATGGTGATTGGCGTGTGGGTACCGCCTGGCCCCGTGGCGTCGCCGATCTCACCGGCGATGACGCGCGCCAGCGCGCCGCCGTCGTCGGAGGACAACAGGGTCACGTCGGTGCCCTCGATGGCCTGGTACCTGGGGGCGGCGAATTTGTCCTTCTTGGGCAGGTTCACCCACAGCTGCAGGCCGTGGAACAGGCCACCGCTCTCGACAAGTTCGGCCGGCGGCGTCTCGATGTGCAGGATGCCCGATCCGGCGGTCATCCACTGGGTGGCGCCGTCGGTGATCAGGCCGCCGCCACCGTGTGAATCCTGGTGTGCGAAGCGGCCGTCGATCATGTACGTCACGGTCTCGAAGCCGCGGTGCGGGTGCCAGTCGGTGCCCGTCGGTTCGCCGGGCTCGTACTCGACCTCGCCCATCTGGTCCATGTGGACGAACGGATCGAGGTCGGCCGGGCTGACCCCGGCGAAGGCACGGACGACTGGGAAACCCTCGCCCTCATAGCCCCGGGGGCCGGTGGTGATGGATCGCACCGGGCGTTCTGTCTCACTCGGTGCGGCGGAAGCGATACGCGGCAAGCTGATCGTGTCAGCAGTGATAGCAGGCATGTCACCTATAACCGGACCGTAGTCCGATTAATTCCGGACGGCAACAGCGCAGGTCAATGCCCGGCCAGCGCCGCAATCGCGACACTGCGCGCCTCGTCCGAGGACTCCGCCGCCAGCGCGGCATCGGCGGCCGCCCGGCAGTGATCCAGCGTCACCCCCGACAGCGCCGCACCGACCGCGCGGACCGCGGCAGCCGCCGTCGACAGTGACGTCACGCCCAGCCCGACCAGCACGCACGCCAGCGCGGGATCAGCCGCGGCCTCCCCGCACACGCCGACCGGCTTGCCCTGCTCCTCGCCCGCCTTGGCCGCCGCGCGCACCAGCGCCAGCACCGCCGGCTGCCACGGGTCGCTCAGTGTCGCCAGGTCGGCCGACATCCGATCGGCCGCCATCGTGTACTGCGTCAAGTCATTGGTGCCGATCGACAGGAAGTCGACGTGCCGCAAGATCCGGTCGGCCAGGAGCGCGGCGGCGGGCACCTCGATCATCACGCCGGGCGTCAGACCGAAAGATCGCACCTGCGCCGCAAAGGCTTTCGCCTCCGCCGGCGTCGCGATCATCGGGGCCATCACCCACGGACGCTGGCCGGTCGCCGCGGCCGCAGCCGCGATCGCCTGGAGCTGGCGGGTCAGCAGCTCCGGATTGCCCTGGGCGATGCGGATGCCGCGTACTCCCAGCGCCGGGTTGGCTTCATCGGCATGACCGGCGAATCGCAGCGGCTTGTCCGAACCAGCGTCGAGGGTGCGCACCACCACCTTTCGCTCCGGGAACGCCGCCAGCACGTCGCCGTAGATCTGCGCCTGCTCGTCGACGGTCGGTTCCAGATCCCGATTCAGGAAGCACAATTCGGTCCGGAACAGCCCGATGCCCTCCGCCGGGGTCGCGGCGGCCGCGTGCGCGGCGGCGCCGTCCTGCACGTTGGCGAGCACCGCTACCCGATGCCCATCGGCGGTGGATCCGGGGCCACCCCAGCTGTCGGCAAGGTCGGACTCACGCCGCGCCTGCGCCACAGCCTCGGCCGCTGCGGTCGCGTCGGGCTCGATCGCCACCGTGCCGTTGGTGCCGTCCACCAGCACCATCGCGCCCGACTGCACCTGCTCGAGCCCGGAAACGGCCACCACACACGGAATGCCTAGTTGACGGGCGATGATCGCGGTGTGGCTGGTCGGCCCGCCGAGGCTGGTCACCAACGCCACCACCAGCTGCGGGTCCAGCCCGGCCGTGTCCGCCGGCGCCAGGTCCTCGGCGCAGAGCACCGACGGCACGTCCGGCACCGGCACCCCCGGCTCGGGAAGTCCGCGCAGTTCGGCGATCACGCGATCCCGGATATCCCTGAGGTCGGCGACCCGCTCGGCCATCAATCCGCCCATCCGAGTGAACATCTCGACGAACTGGTCTGCCGTGGCGACCACGGCCCGCACCGCGGACATGCCGTCGGCGATGCGCTTGTCCGTCGCCGACGCCCAGGCCCGGTCCTGCGCCAGCGTCGCCGTCGTGGCCAACACCTCCGCGGCCGCTCCGGTGGCCTTGGCCGCCCGGGTCCGGAGGCGGTCCGCGACGGTGACAGACGCGGCCGCGAAGCGCTCCCGCTCCCCTGCCCGCTCCGACTCCCCCAGTTCAACGGGCACGGCGTCGGCCTCGGGCGTGGGTCGCGCCCCTGGCCACAGCACCGGCGCGTAACGCACTCCGCCGACTGCGGGAACTCCGCGCAGCACCACCGGTGCGCCGCCGGTTTCCACATCGACCGGCATTGACTGTGGCGTCGGGGCCGGGCTCACAGATGTCTGGCTCATGTGATGTAGATTACTCCGAACCGTTGACAAGTCAACATATCCAAGCGTAAAACAAACAATATAAAGATCGAATCGGATGTGTTCCCACAATCTTGGAGGGTCATGTACGCGGAAGAACGGCAGCAGGCCATCGCCTCGCGAGTGCTCGCCGACGGCCGCGCCTCGGTCAACGAACTGGCAGACGCCTACGACGTCACCACAGAAACGGTGCGCCGCGACCTCGACGTCCTCGACAAAGCGGGGGTCATCCGCCGAGTGCACGGGGGAGCGGTGCCGGCCCGCACACTGCACCTGGTGGAGCAGGGCGTCGTCCAGCGCGATTCCACCCAGACCCAACAGAAGGCCGCGATCGCCGCCGCGGCGGTTGCCCTGCTGCCCGCCACCGGCGGGACGGTACTCATCGACGCCGGCACCACCACCGCGCGCATCGCCGAGCTCATCCCCACCGACCGCGACCTCGTCATCATCACGAACTCGATTCCCGCGGCCGCGAAGCTGACGTCCAACCCGACAATCTCCCTGCAACTGCTGGGCGGCCGGGTCCGCAGCCTGACCCAGGCCGTGGTGGGGGAGCAGGCGCTGCGAACCCTCGACTCCCTGCGCGTCGACGTCGCCTTCCTCGGCACCAACGGCATCACCGTCCGGCACGGCTTCTCCACCCCCGACAGTGACGAGGCCGCCATCAAGCGCGCCATGGCCAAGTGCGCCAACCACGTTGTGGTGACGGCTGATTCGAGCAAGTTCGGCCGCGAGGACCTGGTCAGTTTCGCACCGCTGTCGGCCGTGCGGACCGTCGTCACCGACAACGAGATCCGCGATCACGAGCGCCGCCAACTCATCGACGCCGGAGTCGACGTCATCTGCGCGGAGGCCGGCTCGTGATCGTCACCGTCACCCTCAACCCCAGCCTGGACCGCACCCTCTCCCTCGACGAACCGCTGACCAGGGGAGCGGTACACCGCCTGGTCCCCGTCTCCACCGAGCCAGGGGGCAAGGGCGTCAACGTATCTCGCGCGCTGACGCAGAACGGTGTCGACACCGTCGCCCTGCTGCCTGCCGCCGACCACGATCCGATCCTGGCGGAGCTGCGGACCCGCGGGGTGCCGTTTCACAACATCGACATCCCGGGCACCGTGCGCAGCAATCTGACGATCACCGAAACTGACGGCACCACAACAAAACTCAACGAGCCCGGGGCACATCTGGATGACGCCACCCTGGCGGCGCTGACCGCAGTCGTCTCCGAGCACGCGGCGCGGGCCATCTGGGTGGTGCTGTCCGGATCGCTGCCGCCGGGCGTTCCCGACGGCTGGTACGCCGACATCGTCGCGCAGCTGGCGGCCCTGCCGTGCCGCGTCGCGGTGGACACCTCCGAGCGTCCCCTGACCGCACTCGCCGAAGCCTTCTCGAGCGCGGCGCCCGATCTGATCAAGCCCAATTCCGAGGAATTGGCGTGGTTGACCGGCCGCTCAGCGCATGAGCTGGAAGAGGCTGCCGCACAAGGTGATTCACTGCCGGTGATCGCCGCCGCCCAGCAACTCGTCACCCGCGGGGCGCACACCGTGCTCGTCACCCTCGGTGGCGCGGGCGCGGTCCTGGTCGACCACGACGGCGTGTGGGCGGCAACGGCCCCGTCCATCGTGCCGCGCAGCACTGTCGGCGCGGGTGACGCATCGCTGGCGGGATATCTCGCCGCCACCATCGCCGGCGCCCCGCCCGCGCAGCGGCTCCAAACGGCCGTCGCCTACGGCAGCGCAGCTGCCTCGTTGCCAGGTTCCGCGCTGCCCAACCCCGAGCAGATCGATGTGAAAACCGTTCGCGTACAGGCAGTCACCTCCGCCTCAGCCACTCTCTGATCCCGTTCTAGTCAAAGGAACACCCATGCCGATCATCACCTCGGACCTCGTCGCACTCGACGTCGACGCCGGCCCGGACAAGCAGAATGTGATCGAACTGCTGGCCGGCCGGATGGCCGCGGCCGGCCGCGCCACCAACCGCGACGGACTCATCGAGGCGGCACTGGCGCGCGAATCCCAGTCCGCCACCGGCCTTCCCGGTGGCATCGCGATCCCGCACTGCCGATCACCCCATGTCGACGAGCCCACCATCGCTTTCGCCCGGCTGGCACCCCGGGTCCCGTTCGGCGCACCCGACGGTCCCGCCGACCTGGCTTTCCTGATCGCGGCACCGGAATCCGGCGGTACCGAACACATGAAGCTGCTGTCCAGCCTGGCCCGGGCCCTGGTGCGCAAGGACTTCGTCGAACAGCTCCGTGCCGCGGGCACGGACGCCGAGGTGGTCGCTCTCGTCGAGGGCGTCGTCAGCCCGGCACCCGCAGCCCCAGTCGCACCGCCGACCCCGGCCCCTGCGCCCGAATCGGCGCCCGCTGCCTCACTCATCGCAATCACCGCCTGTCCCACCGGAATTGCCCACACCTACATGGCCGCCGACGCCCTGAAACTGGCTGCCGACCGTGCGGGCGTGCGCTTCAGCGTCGAAACCCAAGGGTCGTCCGGCTCGACCCCACTGTCGGCCGAGACCATCGCCGCGGCCGACGCCGTCATCTTCGCCACCGATGTCGGGGTCAAGGACAAGCAGCGGTTCGCCGGCAAGCCCGTCGTCGCTTCCGGCGTGAAGCGGGCCATCAACGAACCCGACACCATGATCGCCGAAGCCGTTGCCGCGGCCAAGGATCCGCGGGCCGCCCGGGTGCAGGGCGATGCAGCGGCCCCCGCGCCCACCGATGCCCGCGGCGGGCTGGGCTGGGGCACGCGGCTACGCCAGATCCTGCTGACCGGTGTCAGCTACATGATCCCGTTCGTCGCGGCCGGCGGCCTGCTGATCGCGTTGGGGTTCCTGTTCGCGGGCTACGAGATCGCCAACAAGCCTGCCGGGCAAACTGATTCACTCGCGCACATCATCGCGACCACCAATTCACTGACCAACCTGCCGGCCGGGGGACTCCTGCAGTACCTCGGTGCGGTGCTGTTCACGCTCGGCGGGCTGGCCTTCGGATTCCTCGTCCCGGCCCTCGCGGGCTACATCTCGTTCGCCATCGCCGACCGTCCCGGTATCGCACCGGGCTTCACCGCCGGTGCGGTGGCCGTCGCCGTCGGGGGCGGATTCATCGGCGGCATCGTCGGCGGGCTGATCGCCGGGTTCTCCGCACTGTGGATCGGGTCGTTCAAAGTGCCCCAGTGGTTCCGCGGCCTGATGCCGGTAGTGGTGATCCCGCTGGGCGCCTCACTGATCGTCGGCCTGTCGATGTTCCTGCTGCTGGGCCGCCCCCTGGCCGCCGTCACGTCGGGCCTGACCCACTGGCTCGGCAGCATGACCGGCAGCTCACTGGTCCTGCTGGGCGTCATCCTCGGCCTGATGATGTGCTTCGACCTGGGTGGCCCGGTCAACAAGGCGGCCTACGCCTTCGCCGCCGCCGGTCTGAACATGACCGACGTCGCATCGCTGCGGATCATGGCCGCCGTCATGGCCGCCGGGATGGTGCCGCCGCTGGCCATGGCGTTGGCCTCGGCCGTCCGGCCCCGGCTCTTCACCGAACCCGAGCGCGAAAACGGCCGGGCCGCTTGGCTTCTCGGCGCGTGCTTCATCACCGAGGGCGCCATCCCGTTCGCCGCGGCCGACCCGCTGCGGGTCATCCCGTCGATGATGTTCGGCGGCGCCGTCACCGGGGCCCTGGTGATGTCGTTCGACGTGACCTCCAAGGCACCGCACGGCGGCATCTTCGTCTTCTTCGCCATCGACCACCTCATCTGGTTCGTCGTGGCCGTCGTCGTCGGAGCCGTCTGCAGCGCACTGGCGGTCATCGTCGCCAAGAGCGCCGGCAGGGCAGTCCCGGCGGCCGAAGCCAGCGCGTCCCTGCAGCCCGCCGGCAGCTGAACAACTTCCAGATCAGACAACCAACCCAACCCCACAAAGGAGAAGCCATGCCCAGCAAGACCGTCACCGTCGGATCCGCCATCGGCCTGCACGCCCGTCCGGCAGCCGTCATCTCCGAGGCCGTCGTCAACTCCGGCGCGCAGGTAACCCTCGCGGTCGACGGCGGCGAACCCGTGGACGCCGGCTCGGCGCTCATGATCATGACGCTCGGGGCCGGCAACGGCGCCCAGGTGACGGTGGCTTCGGACGACGAAACCGCGCTCGCGGTGGTCGCCGACCTGGTGTCGCAGGACCTCGACGCCTGACGCGCACCGCTCGGGGCCACTCCCAGCGGCCACAGAAAGCGCACTGAGCCCCCGCTACACACCACTAGTATGAATTCGTGCTACATGGTTACACGATGTTCCGCAGGTCCAGTTGCGGGATGTTCGGCCGGATGCCAAGGCTCGGCGGGAAATCCATCAGACCGAGCTGGTCGGCGATGACGAGCATGCCGTCGATGGTGACCTCGACGGCCACGACGTCATCGATTCCGCCCGAGGCACTGCTGGCCGCGGAGTACGGGCCGGTCACGTCCACTGCCCCGACAGCGTCAACGACCTGGCATCACGCCCGGTACATGTGTCCACCCGCTGCATGTCGGCTCCACCCCCTGTTCCCGACGCCAGGCGCCGGGCATCGCTGTCCTCCGTGACCATCTTGGTACGCCACCTCACAGGCGGCAGGCCGATGGCCAAACTCCTACGCGAGTCACGGCATCTGACCTGCACAGGCGGCCCCACACCACCCCCACAGCGCTTCCCCACAACCCGCATCGAGCCTACCAGCGGGTCTGACCACAGGTCCGCACCAATTCGACACCGCCACGGCCTGGTCGGCCGCCACCGTCGCGCGCCGAAAGATATTGGTGGGCAAGCAATTCGACGGCACTCCGCGAACCTCCATCGAACCGCCGGCCGGACTGCCGACACCGGTATTGGGCCCGGCCATCCCGCTATCGCCACTGACGTGGTCGATACTGGGAGGGCATCTGCGTCTTGGCACCTGCGTCGAGCGAACCGAGGAGAGAAAGCGCGTATTCGGTGACTGACCACTCTGAACCGCAGCACAACCCCCCGGAAAGCGCTTTTGCCGGACACCCGGTGAACACGCCGCCGGCCTGGCCACGCGTGAATCCGGCGAGCGGCAACACCGGCATGCAGCACACCGAACCGCTGCAGCGCAGGACCGGCTACCCGCCGCAGCCCGGCCCCATTCAGCCCGGTCCCATCCAGCCAGGTCGCCCGTCACAGCAGCCGTGGCCGTACGGCCCACAGGGTCAGTTCACGGCGCCGGGGTCGTACGCCGACGCCATCCGCCGGGACGACCTGCTCCGGGCCCGCAAGCCCGAGCCCGGTCGTGGCTGGCGCAAGACGCTGTTCAAGGCGACGTTCGGGCTGGTCAACCTCGGTCCATCACCCGATGAGATCCACGAGGCTCAGCAGATCAACCGAATTCGGTCGGCGTTGTCGGGTCACTACAAGGTCGGCGTCATGGGCAAGGGCGGCGTCGGCAAGACGACGATGTCCGCCTCGATCGGGTCGCTGTTCGCCGAGCTCCGGCAGGAGGATCGGGTCGTGGCCGTCGACGCCGACACCGCATTCGGCAAGCTCGGCAGCCGCGTCGATCCCAAAGCCCTGAGTTCGTACTGGGAGTTGGCATCCGACCAGCATCTCGAGAGTTTCGCCGATATCCGTAACCGCGTGGGCAGCAATGCCGCCGGACTGTTCGTGCTGGCCGGTGAGGCGAGCCCGGCCCGCCGGCGGGTGCTGGACCCCGCGGTTTACCGGGAGGCGGCCTCCCGGCTGGATCGTCACTTCACCATTTCGATCATCGACTGCAGCTCGACGATGGACAGCCCCGTCACCCAGGAGGTGCTCCGGGATCTGGACGCGCTCATCGTCGTGTCATCACCCTGGGTCGACGGGGCCGGCGCGGCCGGGCAGACGCTGGATTGGCTGGCGGCACACGGCCTCAACGGTCTGTTGCAGCGAACGGTGGTGGTGCTCAACGATTCCGACGGCCATGCCGACAAGCGCACGCGCTCGGTGTTGGCCCAGCAGTTCGCCGGGCAGGGTCAGGCCGTCGTCGAGGTCCCGTTCGACGGGCACCTGCGGCCGGGCGGCGTCATCGCCGGTACCCGGCAGCTGGCGCCGGCGACGCGACGCAAGTTCATCGAGATCGCGGCCGCACTCGCGGCGAACTTCCCGACCAGTGACGACCGGCACCGCGAGCGTTCCTGACACCTGCAGCTAGACCAGCTGCAAGAGCAGCTTTTCGACCAACTGCTTGTCCTGCTCCGACACGGTCGCTTCGGCTTCGGCACCGACCACGACGGCCTCGGGCACGCCGGCGGCCAGGGCCGTCTCCTGGATGGTCAGGTTGGCACCGCGCCGCGCCGCGTACAGCCGCTGACCAAGAGTCGCGGTCGGCGCTTTGGCGCCGAGCAGTGTCAGTTCATCGATCCGGGCGCGCACCAGTCCCAGTGCTTTGATCAGCGGCGGCGATACCGGCCCGAGCCGGGCGGCGCTCGCGGCGACGGCTTCGAGCTGCCGCAGGTCGGAGAGTATCTGCGTCACCCACGGCGTGAATTCGGAATCCTCGATCGCCGGCAGCGCGTCGGCTGTGGCACCCAAGGTGTTCACCGCGGCGACGACCGCCTGGGCGATCAGCGGAACCTCACCCGCGTTGGTCAACGGCGGGGCGGGCGCGGCTTGCAGCTGAGGAGCCGCGAACTGCGCCTGCGCCGGGACCGGCTCGCCACTGCGGATCCGTGCGATGGTTCCCGGCGCCCAGCGCAATACCTCTTCGAGGCGCAGGCGCGTTCTCTCGCGCGGCCAGCTGCGGCCTTTTTCGAAGGAGATCAGCGCTCCGGCGTTGATGATGCCGTCGGCCGCCAGACTGCGCTGGCTGATGTCGAGCTCGCGGCGCCGAGCTGCGGCGGCCGCACCGGCGCGCTCCATCCCGGGATCGACGGCGGGCAGGGCGATGTACTCGGTGACGTCATCGGGATCGATGTTCGGCACCCGAGGTCACCTCCATCTCATTGCGGCCCGCGCTCAACAAGAAATCCGGAGCGCTGTCAGCGGTCCGATACAGCTTAGCCCGTTCCGTCCCGCATAACTATTGCGTTGACAGTCACTGAACCGTATCGGTAGGCCCGGAAGCGCTTCAGTTAGACCGTACACCCTCCCCAAACCACGACTTTCACCAATGTTATTCCGGACCATTCGGATGATTTCCGACCATCAATAGCGCCCTGACCTGCAAATATACCTAGCGCTACGGTTTAACTGTTGCGTTACTGCAGTCTGGTGCTATAGATTCTTCTCAACCGCGACGGAACAGTCGCAGCGCAACAGCTAAGGAGTACCCCGATGACCGCAATTGCCATGGACGGCCTGCCGCTCGGTGAGTGCACCCGGAGCCCGGAGCAGTGGACGACGATCGCCAGCGAGGAAGCCAAGAGCCTCTGCCGGCAGTGCCCCCGCCGCTGGGCGTGCGCGCGTGACGCCGTCGAACTGCCCCGCGCCGAAGGCCTCTGGGCCGGCATCGTCATTCCCGCCGACGAGGGTCGCGGCCGGACGTTCGCGCTGAAGCAGCTGCGGTCCCTGGCCGAAGCCAATGGCTTCCCGGTCCGCCGTCAGCGCCGCATCTTCCTCGAAGTCGCGTAGTACCCCGCTGCCCACGCTGCCGTTTGAGGGGGCGGCAGCGCGGGCAGCGGTTCTACGCACGAGGGTTACCGTGACGGGATGAGCGTTACCGACAACACCGGAGCACCGACCACCGTCACCGCCGAAGCCGGACGATTCACCATCGCCGTCGACGGCAAGACTGTCGGGCTGATCGACTACCTCGACCAGGGCGGCCGACGCATCTTCCCGCACACCGAAGTTCAGCCCGAATACGGTGGCCGCGGGCTGGCGACGATCCTCGTCGCCGAGGCATTGGACGCCACGCGAGCCGCAGGGCTACGCATCGTCCCGGAATGCTCGATGGTCAGTGGATACATCGCCAAGCATCCCGAGTACGCGCCGCTGGTCGACCCGGCCTGAGTGGTTTGGGCGCGCTCCGTATCGGAGAGTGATACGGGGCGCGCCGAGATCACTGCTGGCCCAGGTACTGCGCGGTCGAACCGCTGACCGGCATGTCGGGCATGCCGAGCTTGCGGTGATCCCAGCTGCGCATCCGGCTCGGCACGACGCGGACCGCGACGCGGTTGTTCATCATCTGGTCGACGAACGGGCGCATCTCATCGGTGTAGGGGCCGGTGTAGCGCTCCCACACGCTGATGCCCACGCGCAGACAGGTGTCGACGTCGTCGAGGATCTCGGCGGTGCCGTCGATCGAGACGCCGCGGAGGGTGCCGTAGGTGTCACCGTCCTCGATCATCACGGTGATGGTCGAGTCCCGGCGCAGGTTGAGCGCCTTCTGCGACTTGGCCTTGGTCTCGAACCAGATTTCACCGTCGAGCACGGCGTACCACATGGCCACCAGGTGCGGGCGGCCGTCGGCCAGGACGGTGGCCATGGTCGCGGTCCGGCTGCGATCGATGAATTCGACGATCTCGTCGTCGGTCATGACGATCTTCTTGCGCTCGTTCTGTCCCACGCTCTTATGCCTATCAGGCCACGGCAGCGAGCTGCCCATCGGACCCAGCAGCGCACTGCCCATCGGACCCGGCAGCGAGCTGCCCAGCCGCCCCAGCTGCCGGCTCTTACTCGGCCTGCAGCGCCGCGATCGCCGGGCCGAACATCGTCGCCTTGATGGCGGCCATGGTCTGAGAATCCTTGCCCGCCACCGGGATCACGAGCTCCACCGCGGCAGGCACCACCGCGTCCTCGGCCGCGGCGGCCTCGACGATTCCGTACTTGGCGGCGTCGTCACCACCGAAGCGCCGGCCGGTGGTCATCGAGGCGATCGCCGCCTGCGGGGTCAGTTTGGCCTGGATCAGGGCGGCCATCCCGGGCGTGAACGGAATCCGGATGTCGACCTCGGGGAAACAGAAGAACCCGCGGTCGGAGCGCATGGTCCGGTAGTCGTGGGCCATCGCCAGCATGGCGCCGGCGCCGAAGGCGTGCCCGTTGACCGCTGCGGCCGTCGGGATCGGCAGGGTCAGCACCCGCGCGAACAGCGCATGCACCCGCCCGACGTACGCCTGCATCTGGTCGCCGTGCGCCATCAGCCAGTCGAGATCCAGCCCGTTGGAGTAGAACTTCCCGGCACCGGTGGTGACCAGACCCTGGGCGCCACCCGCGACGAGATCGTCGATGGCGCCGTTGATGTCGTCGAGGAAGCCCAGCGAGAACCGGTTCTCGTCATCGCCGAGATTGAGGATGGCGATCTTGTCCTGGTAGGTGACGGTGATGGTCATGGTTGTTTCCTCCTGGTTGGGGTGGGTTCGTCGGCAAGGACCGCGCGTACGGCTGCGGACAGCCGATCACGAGCCCAGCTGTTACTGATTCTGTTGCGGGACAAGATGATTGCCGTCGGCAGATCCACGATGCACACGGTGATGGCATCGACCGCCGCGCCGTCGCGACGGTCCCATAGGTGCGACGACAGCCGCACCATCAGGTCGATCAGCTGACGGTCGAGGTCTTTGAGTTCGGCCGCCAGCGACGCCGGCAGGTCGGGGCCGAGCAGCTGGTCGCGCTGCACACGCCACGCCAGTTGAGCCGACTGCCGCCGGCGTTCGTAGAACACCGCGGGGGCCTGCGCGGCCGCGACGACGGCGTCCACCGGGTCGGCAGCCTTGTCGGCCAGCGCCGCATCGACCAATTCCGTTTGGACATCGAGGAATCGGCGTGCCGCACGCAGCCACGTCCGGGCGACGAGCTCCGTCCGCGAGCCGAAATTGTGATAGATCGCGCCGTTGGAGATCCCGGCCGCAGCCGCGACGGCGCGGGTGGTGACGCCGGCCGGTCCGGCCTCGACGGCCAGCGACTCGGCAGCGTCGAGCACCGCATCGAGGTCGTAAACACGAGGCCGGGGCACCGGCACACCATAACAGAGCGATCGCTCCGTTACTACGCAGCGGGAGCGCGCCCCGTTACGGCGGGTAGATCTGCTTGATGGTTCCGTCGGCGTTGACCTGCATGTATCCGGTGCCCGGTGCGGTGGAGTGAATCGCCAGGCCCAGGCCGCCGCCCTCTTCACCCTCGATGATGAGGTACATCTGCGATCCCGGCTCCGCACCCAGCTGCGGGGGCGCGCCGGCCATCGTCGCGGCCACCGCCTGCGCATTGATGGCACCGAGATCCGCCAGCACGTCGAACGAACTGGTGCTGGTGTCCGAGCCCCATTTGTTCCAGCCGCCGCCGCGGTACATGAAGCTCTGGTCGACGTGCTTGTTGGTGGGAGAGACGCGATCCATGATCGCGTAGTCGGGGTAGACCACGAGCTTGAATCCCATGGCGTCCCCGAACTTCGCCTTGATGGTCCCGATCAGGTTGGTCAGGCCGTCGGCGGTCTGCAGCTGGCTGGGTCCCGGCGGTGTCGACGCGGCAGTCGAGGCGGGAGTGGACATGCCACCGGTCGGGTACGCAACGGTGCCGCCGGGGCCGGTGGGCAGCGACGGAAACAGTTGCGCGCTGGGATCATTGGTGGCCACCGGCTGATCACTCGAACCGCTGTCGGGCCACATCACGTAGGCGATGCCGGCACCCCCGAGGACGACCACCGTGACCAACGCGGCGACGATCACGACCGCCGAGTTGCGCCACCACGACTGTGCCGGTTGGGCATTCGTCAGCTGGGGCGGTGACCACTGCGCTGATCCGGGCCCCAGGCTCTGGGCCGGGCTCGCATACTGCGTGTGCGCGTGCGCCGGGTAGGACTCGGGGCCGGTCGTGGGGTAGGGGACCGACGGGGCGGCCCACGCCGGCGGCGGTGTCTGCTGAGCGGGCTGACCGAACGGAGCAGGCTGCGCCGGTCCGGCCAACGCGGCACGGGCGGCGGCAGCCAGGTCTTTGGTTGTGGCATAACGCAGTTCGGGATCTTTGGCCATGCCGGTGGCGATGACCTGATCCATGTACGCCGAAATACCGGGCCGCATGGTCGACGGCCGCGGCGGATCCGAGTAGAGGTGGCTGGTGATCTGCCGCTCCATGCTGTCGCCCGGAAACGGCGGAGCGCCGGTCAGACATTCGTGCAGCACACAGGTCAGCGCGTAGATGTCGGAGCGGGCATCGGCACGATCACTGGTGAAACGCTCGGGCGCCATGTACGCGACCGTGCCGATGGTGGCGCCGGTGTGGGTCAGCTTGGTCTCGCCGGCGGCGCGGGCGATACCGAAGTCGATGAGGTAGGCGAAATCGTCTGGGGTGACGAGGATGTTGGCGGGTTTGACGTCGCGGTGCACCAGGCCGACACCGTGCGCGGCACCGAGCGCGGCGGCGATCTGCTCGACGATCGAGACCGCACGGTCGGGCGTCAGTGGGCCGTTGGCCAGCAGCTCCTGGACGGTCTTGCCGTCGATCAGCCGCATCGTCACGTAGAGCCGGTCGTCGATCTCACCGAAATCGTGGATCGGCACGATATGCGGCTCATCCAGCCCGGCGGCCGCGTGGGCCTCCCGCCGGAAACGCACCTGGTACTGCTCGTCGTCCGCGAAGGTCGGGGGCAGCACCTTCATCGCGACGACCCGCTTCATGGTGGTGTCGTAGGCCTTCCAGACCTCACCCATGCCGCCGCGGCCGAGCAGCTCAATCAGCCGGTAGCGGCCGAACGGTGTCCCATCCACCGGCTAACCATAAGAGGCAGCCGCGTCAGCTGCCAGAGGTGGGTGATCCGCGGTTACGCGCGCACCCTGCGGCGATAGGTGACCTTGTCGAATTCCCGGCCGTGTTCGTCGACCGCGATCACGTCCATTTCGCTGAGCAACTGCCCGGGCCTGACGTCCACGCGGATGAAGGCATAGTTGCGGAAACGCACCCGCGACCAGCCGACGGCCTCGGCCTTCTTCTCACCGTCGGACGTCCAAACATAGCTGTTCGGGACGAACGTGTCGGGAGACTCGTGGCCGCGGTAGCTCTCGGGCTCGCCCGGCTGGAAGCCGTATCGCGGCCGGCCGGCGCAGCCCACGGTGTAGTAGACGGTGCCGTCGGTTTCCGCGTCCACGGTGGAGTTGTCACCGGCGACCTTGGTGGGGCGGTCGGCGCGGATCGGGTCGGTGCGTTCGTAGACGTGGTTGTGTCCCTGCAGCACGAGATCGACCTGGTAGCGGTCGAACAGCTCGCACCAGGCCGCCCGGACGCCGCCGTCGCTGGCGTGGGAGTCGGTGGTCGAGTAGGCGCAGTGGTGGAAGAAGCAGACGATGAAGTCGATGTTGGGGTCGGCCCGGTAGGCCGCGAGGGTGCGCTCGACCCAGGAATTCTGCGTACCGTCGGAATAGCCCGTGTTGGAACGGATTTCGAAGCTCACGTCGTTGGCGTCCAGGGACAACACCGCAACGTTGCCGTAGGCGAACGAATAGACCGACGGGCAGGCCGCCGGGCCGTTGTCCGGAAAGTCCATGCGCGCCAGGTGGCCGCCGTATCCGTGGCTCGGATACGAGGCCTCCATGTCGTGATTGCCGGTCGCGAACATCCACGGTGTGCTCGCCGCGCTGGCCTCGATGGAGCCCAGGTAGACGTCCCAGACGAACGGGTTGTACTTGTCGAAGCCGTGCGCGGGCTTACCCGATGCGACGAATGACAGCGGCTTGCCGCCGCCGGACGGGTCGGCGTAGGCGATATCTCCGGCCAGCAGGTGGAATTCGGGCTTGGACGCGACGATTTGGTTGAACACGTTGGCGGTGTGCGGAGCGTCGGGCTCGTTATCCGGCTTGTAGTAGCGATCGTCATAGTCGCCCGGCTTGAGCCCCGCAGGCTGACGGGGCACATCATCGGTGCCCTGGTCGCCCATCATGGTGAACCGGAACGGTGCCAACGTCTTTCGCACGCTGGGCATCGCCGTCTTGGCAGACCGCACGTCGCTGACGAAGCCGTCCTCGGTGCGCCACCGGTAGAAATGCGCGGTGCCGCCGGGTAGGCCGTCGACCGGGACATGGGCGTAGAACTGCTCGGCCGCCAGCACGCCGCGGTCGTTGGTCGGAATCTGGGTGACGAGGTTGCGTACCTCGGCTTCGAAGGTCGCGCCCAGTTGATCGGTGGGTCCGTGGTCGACGAACACCCTGGTACTGCCGGGATTTCGCGACAGCTGCGCGGACAGTCGCAGCTGGTTGGTGGCGTCACCGCCGAATCCGACCCGGCGGTTGGCCACGCTCAGCGGCGCGTCCTGCGCGTAGGCGCGGCGCCCGAACGGTGCCAGGCCCAGGGCCGCCACCGCAGCGGCTGCCGCTGACCCACGCAGGAAGTTCCGCCGCGATACCCGGTGCCGGCGCAGGTACTGCTGGTGCCAGTCGTGCTGCTCGGCGATGGTCATGGTTGCCGACAAGTCGTCGGGGAGGCCCGTGTCCGGGATTTCACCGGCGGCGGTCAGTCGGGTCGGACGCACCCGTCGATCGTGGCCCAGCGCGGAGCGTCTGGCGAGTCCGACACCGGAATCAAGTCCGAAGTTCAGCCGGGGTTCACGGAATCGCGATCAACGACGCCGGGGCGCCGTACCGCTGCGGCCAGTCCTGCCACGCGACGTCCGTCGGGCCGACGGCCTGTTCCGTCACCGTCCACCGGTCGCCTCGGTGGTTCAGCAGGGCCGCGTAGGTCCGAGACACAAACCCTTCGGCGGCGCCTTCGGCAAGGGGCGTGCCGCGGAAGTCGAACGGCTGGCCGTCGGCCCCGCGGATGCCGCCGTACACGAATGCCCACGGCTCAGAGATGTTGACGACCTGAACCGCAAGAGTTGCGGGCTTGCCGAGTTCGGCCGCCAACGCCGCGACGGAGGGCGTCACGATGGCCTCGCCGGCCGGTGAGCCGGGGTCGACGCCCGGTTCCGCCCACGCCTGCGCGGTGCCGACCAGGATCGACAACCACATGGTCAGGAGCACCACGACGCCGCGTCGGAACATGCGGAGACGGTACCGAGCCCCGGCCAGGAATGACACTTTTTGTGATCTGAAAAGTCTTGGGCTGTCCCGAACTCTTTCTCAGCAACGCCTCAGTTGGCGACGGCACGGTGGAGACATCAAGCGTTAACGCGCATGTCTTACCGACGTTTCGAGAAAGTAGTCAACGCCAATGAGACACCCGTCAGAACCCCCGACGCCGGACAACCAGCATCTCTGGTCGCGGCAGTACGCCACTGAGCAGGAGAAACTGGTCCAGTGGAGCAATGACCGCTACCGGCGCCCCTACGCTTCCGACGAGCACACCCAGCCGCTGCGGACTCCGTACGGGGCACCGCACCAGTACCCCGCCGCGCCCGTTCCACCGGCGCCAGCTAAGCGTTCCCGCTCCGGATTGCTGGCCTTCGGCGTCGCCGCGGTAGCCATCGCGGCCGGTGCCGCCGGCACCATGGCCGCGGTCGATCACTTCGGCAGCGTGGTGCCGGCCGCGCAGGTTCCGCTCGCCACCGGAATTCAGAACCGCTCGCTGCCAACCGCTTCCGCGCAGGCGCCGGCGGCCCCGGCCGGCTCCGTCGAAGCGGTGTCCGCCAAGGTGCTGCCCAGCGTCGTGAAACTGCAGGTCCAGACCGGCCAGCAGGGCGGCGAGGGCTCGGGCATCGTCCTCACCGCGGACGGGCTGATCCTGACCAACAACCACGTGGTCGCCGAGGCCAACCAGGCTGCCGCGGCACAGGATTCACTGCCGAGCGGGCTGAGCCCGAGTGGCCGGCTGCCCCGCGGCATGACCGCCGGCGGACCGACCAAGGCCACCGTCACCCTGGCCGACGGCCGCACGGTGCCCTTCACCGTGGTGGGCGCCGATCCCGCCGACGACATCGCGGTGGTCAAGGCCCAGGGCGTGTCCGACCTGACCCCGATCAGCATCGGCTCCTCGAAGGACCTGCGCGTCGGGCAGAACGTGGTGGCGGTCGGCTCGCCGCTGGGCCTGCAGGGCACCGTCACCACCGGCATCATCAGCTCGCTGAACCGTCCGGTGAGCACCGGTGACGAGCAGACCGGACAGCAGTCGGTGATGAGTGCCATCCAGACCGACGCCGCGATCAACCCCGGTAACTCCGGTGGTGCGCTGGTCGACATGAACGGCAACCTCATCGGCGTGAACTCGGCGATCGCCTCGCTGGGTGGTGGCCCGGATTCCGGTGGTGCCCAGCCCGGTTCGATCGGCCTCGGCTTCGCCATCCCGGTCGATCAGGCCAAACGCATCGCCGACCAACTGATTTCGACCGGCACCGTGCAGCACGCCTCGCTGGGTGTGAAGCTGGCCGCCAACACCAGCGCGCAGGGCGCGGCAGTGGCCGGTGTCGTCGCCGACGGCCCCGCCGCCGCGGCCGGCCTGGACAAGGGCGCGGTGATCACCAAGGTCGACAACCAGCCGATCGACGGTCCTGAGGCGCTCGTCGCGGCGATCCGGTCCAAGGCGCCCGGCGACAACGTCACCGTGACCTACGCCGACCCCTCCGGAGCCGAACGCTCGGTGCAGGTGACCTTGGGGCAGACGGATGCTTAGGCCGGCCTAGCCCGTCCCTGTCCCCGCATCCCTGTGAGGGTTGTGTACGCGGAACCCGAGATACGCGTACACAACCCTCACAGGCGTCTGCCGTCTTACCCTCTCCGTGTCGACATTTCCGGAGGGGCCATGCGCGTCGAGTACATCGTGGTGCTGATCGCCGTCATCGTGATCGTGGACATCGCCATTCTCGTTGCGCTGCTGCGCAAGCAACGCGCCCGGAAGGCGGCCTCCGGCACCACGACCGTCCCAACAGAACTCGGCGCCACCGCCGACGTGCCCAAGAAATCCCCGGCACCGGTCCTGGCGAAGGCATTCCTGTCGGTGGGGCTGTCATTGGCCATCGCGGCCGGCATCTGCGCGGGGTTTGTGGCCCAATCGAATTCGTCCGACCGCCACGCGGACGGGACGGTCGTCGAGTTGGTGCCCAGCGGCGGCGGCAGCAGCCCGCGCTACCGGGCCCGCGTCGAATTCGCCACCTCGACGGGCACCCACATCCGCTTCCTCAGCTCGATCAGCAGCAATCCACCACCGGCCACGGTCGGCGAGCACGTCGACGTCCGCTACCACCCCGATGACCCGCACGACGCCACCATCGACACCTATTGGCAGGTGTGGTTCCTGCCGACCCTGCTCGCCATCATCAGCGCCCCGTTTCTCCTGGTGGGCGCCGGATTCGGGATCGCGAGCCGGGCCGGGCGTAAACGGGGGCCGGAAATCCTCTGATGTGACCGGGCGGTCCAGCAGATTGCCAGGTTCATCTGGGCTGCCGCAGGTCACGCGCGGATGTATCGTCTCCCCAATTCCAAATTTGCTGTGAATCGGGGGAAATGGTCCAGTACTACCTCTCGGGTGCAGTAACGGCCCGGGTCGACGGCACGCCGGCGGCGCTCGGCGGACCGAAGCAGCGGTGCGTACTGGCGGTGCTGCTGGCCCATCACGGCACGGTGGTCAGCATCGACCGCCTGATCGATGCCGTCTGGGGCGACGAGCCACCGCCGAAGGCGCTGGCTTCGGTCCGCTCCTATGTGGCCAACCTCCGTCGGGTCCTCGATCCGGGCGCAGATATCGGACCTGACCAGGCCCCGGACCTCCGCCGGGCCGACAGCCAGAGCCAACGGCTCGCCTCGCATCCGCACGGCTACCAATTGAATCTGCTCACCGGCGACGCCATCGACCTGCTCAGCTTCGAAAGCCTGGTGGCCAAAGGCCGGACGGCACTGGTCCGCCATGCGGCCGGCGCCGCCGTCGAGATGCTTACCGAGGCACTGGGACTCTGGCATGGAGATCCGTTCGGAGAGTTCGCCTATCACGAGTTCGCCGCGCCTGAGGCCATCCGCTTCGCGGCTCTGCGGACCACCGCCATCGAGGCGCGATTCGACGCCGCACTGCAACTCGGCGGCGGCGGGGAACTGGTTCCCGAGGTCGAGGCGGCACTGGCGGAACATCCTCTGCAGGAACGGTTGTGGGGCCATCTGATGCTGGCCCTGCACCGGTCCAACCGCACCGCCGACGCGATCCAGGCGTTCGAGCGGGCCTGCACGACGCTCGACCGCGAGGTAGGCACCCGGCCCGGCGAAGGCCTGCAGACTCTCTTCGAGAAGATCCGGGACGGGGCCGCGGAACTGCGGGTCGCGCCGCCGCTGCACACACTCGACCCCGATCCGGCAGCACCGCCGCCATTCGTCGGCCGGGACACCGAACTCGGTGCGGTCAACGCCGCCGTGCGCCGAGCCGAGGGCGGAGCGGGCGGACTGACGCTCGTCACCGGCGACAGTGGCATCGGCAAGACGACGTTGGCGCAGGCGGCCGTCGCCCGCGCCCGTGCGGCGGGCATCGCCGTGGCCTGGGCCGGACACCCGAGCGGGGTGAAGCTGCCCCTGCACTGGACCTGGATCCAGCTGCTGCGCCAGCTGGGCGGCGAGCTCGGACCCGCCGGCCGCAAGGCGGTACTGCGGGAAGCGCCTGGCGTGGTGAATGCCCTGGTGCCCGAATGGCACGGCGACGACGACCTCAGCACCGGTAGTCGTTTCGCGCCAACAGGATTCGCCTTGGTCGAGAGAATCGTGTCGGCGCTGCGCGAGCTGTCGGCGATGGCCCCGCTGGTGCTCGTCATCGACGACCTGCAACGGGCGGACCCCGCCTCGATCAACACGCTGGTCCTGCTCGCTGAAGAATTCCCGCGCATCCCCATCCAGATCATCGGCAACTGGACCTTCTTCGGCGCCGACCGGCCGATGAACCGGTCGTCTTTCGAGCGCATCGTCCGGTCGAACGACACCGTCACGATGCACCTGGACGGCATCGACCGCGCGTCCGCCGCACACCTCGTCGACGCGGTGGCCGGCGGCACCATCCCGCCGGCCGTCTCGGCCCAGGTCTGGGAACAGGCCGGCGGAAACCCTTTCTACATCAAGGAACTCGCCCGGGCGCTCGATACCGACGGTGGCCCGCAACGCAGCCATCCCGCCCTCTCGGACGCGGTGGTCGGCGTCGTCGGCCGGCGGCTCGGCGTGCTGGACCGGCCGTGCCGGCGGGTACTGTGCGCGGCCGCCGTCGTCGGGCCCGAATTCAACGTCGCCGACCTGGCGGACATCGTCGACCTTTCGGTGTCGACAGTGCAGAACCGGCTGCGTCCGGCGTATCAGACCGGCCTGCTCGACGAACTGCCGGCACGCCCCGGTGCCTACCGATTCAGCCACGGGCTGGTACGCGACGCGCTCATCGCTCAGCTCGCCACCACCGACCGCACCAGCGTGCACGCCGCGATCGCCACCACCCGGGCGGCCACGCTCGCGACGGCCGCGTACGAACACGTCATCGCCACCGCCGACCATGCCTGGCGGGCCGGTGCCGAGCTCAATCCCGATGTGGCCCTTGGCATCCTCGAGATGTCCATCCAACGGGCCCTGAACCGGTCCGCGTACCACGACGTCGCCGGGCTCGCCGAGCACGCGCTGCAGATCAGTGACCGGCTGCCGGCCAAGCCCGAACACCTGGACCGGCAAGCCACCCTGTGGCTACACCTGGCCGGCGCGAAGAACATCCTCGAGGGGCAGGCCAGTGAGTCGGCCGCCGCGGCCGTCCAGCGGGCCTTCGAGATCGGCCAGGAAGTCAAGGGCCGCAACTTTTATGGCGCCATCGCGCTGCAGTCCATGTTGCTGTGCGCGCACGGCCGCATCGACGAGGTCGAGATCATCGTGATCGGTCTGCAGGACCAGTACGACAAATCCGGTGATCCGGTGATCGGTCTGGTCAACGACTTCGTGCACATCCTGCTGTACACCCTGCGCGGCAACACCGACATGCTGATCAGCACCGGGCTGCACATGATGGACACCTTCCCGCCGCCCGAGACCGTCACCGATCCGCTGCACTTCTTCCATCCCCGCGTCTACTGCTGGATGGCCATCGCCGAGGCAGTCCGCGGTGATGTGGACGCCATGCGCGAATACCACCGCCGCGCACTGCATCTCGCACAGAGCCGCGGCGACGTGTTCAACATCTTGGCCGCCCGCCTGACCTACGTCGAATGCGCAGCCGTCCTCGGTATCACCGACGGCATCGTCGAACTGGCCGACCAGGTCGACGTCGAGTTCAGCGCGGCGGGCAGCCCGCAATGGGCCGCGTGCGCGCGCATCGTCCGGGTCTGGGCACAGGTGCTCGGCTCCGGCGAGGGGGACGCCGCCGTCGCCTTCCAGGCGTTCGAGGAATACACCTGCGACGGCACCACGGTGATGAACACGATGTTCCTGTGCCTGCTCTCCGACATCGAGCTGTACCAGGGCCGGCCCGNGCGCCCGCGCCCTGCTGCACCGGGCCGGCCGCCTGGCCGATGCCACGGGCGAACAAGCCTTCGCCCGTGGCATCGCACAGCGGCTGGCGACCCAGTCGGTCGAGCCCGTCTGAATCAGGCCCGCACGGTCCGGTCGGGGAGTTCCTCGCGCCACTGACGCCAGATCGCCCGGTCCGTCATCAGATCCAGCACACTGCCGAATCCGGCCGGATACACCAGGGAGACAACCCATTTGCGGGAGTTCCCACGACTGACCTCACAGCCGCCCCGATACAACTGACGCAGCCAGGTGACCGTCACCGCGTCCCGCGGGTAGTCGAAGATCACCACCTCCTGGCCCGCGGCCAGCTTCGCCTGATAGTCGGTCAGGTCCAACTGGTCGTCGACCCATTTCGAATACTCGGACGCCAGGCACCGCACCTGGGTGTCCGTCAACTCCAGTTCGACGTTCACCCACCAGGTGTTGGTTCGGCTCTTGAGGAGATACGCCTTACTTCGGGGTGGCGCCGTCGCCATCTCGTCAGAAGGTGATCTTCAGAGATTTATCCACCGCATCCAACGCGTCGAACAGCTCCTTGCCCTGGCTCTCATCGCTGGTCGCGTTGATCTGCAGCACGTACAAGCCGTCGGGCCCCTTGAAGACCACGGTCTCCTGGCCGAATGCGGCCTTGCCGCCGCCCTTGAGGTTGTACGTGCCGGCGATGCGGAAAGCCGGGAAGCCGGCTGACGTCCCCGCCTCCTCACCGGCGGACTCGAAACCTGGGAGGTTCTTCACCTCGCCACCGGCGAGCTTGAGCAGCTTGTCCGGATCCACCGGACCGTCCAGGCGCGACACCAGCGCAATGATGTTCGCCGTGTAATCCGTGCTCTGCGCGCCGGGCCCGGTGTAGACGAGCGCGCCGTACGCGTAATCGGGGGTGTCTTCCCCGGCGCTGTCCCAACCGGTCGGCCGCTCGATGTCCACGGCGGGCGCGCCCGGATCCCCGGGATGGATCGACGTCTCCTGGATCTTCTCTTGCTTGATGTAGTCGGCGATCGTGGGGTTCGCCCCGGATTCGTCAGCCTTGCGCGGCTTCAGCTTGGGCGCCGCCTTCGTCGACGACGACGCGCTCGAGCTGCTGCTCGAGCTCGACGAGCTGGAACTGGAGCTCGAGCTGGTCGTGCTCTTGTCCTTGTCGCCTCCGCAGGCGCCCAGCGTGAAGCTCAGGCAAACGGCGGCGGCAACGGCGATGACAGGCCGATGCGACATCTGCATCGTGACTCCTCAGGGTTAGACGACGGACGTCGGTCACGTCCTCGGCGTCACGATATGGACGTCCGATTGGAATTCCGTTGAACTCGCCGCGGCACGTGGTTGGAACGCCGGCGGCCGCCAACCAGACCGGCCTGGACTTCCAACCGGATTCCAACACCGCGGAGCTAACTTTTGCCGTCCGGCTTGATCAGTGCGGCGCCGGTAAGTGGCGCCCGAAACTCGGAAGGGGTTGGCGACATGACCAACACGACGTGTCAGAGGCTCGTTCTGGCGTCCGCGATCACGGTTGCCGTGTTCGGCGCCGCTGCCTGCTCCAGCGGGACGCCGTCGGTGAGCAAGAAGGATGTCGAGAGCCAGATCATCACCAAGATGACCGGCGCCGACGGCAAGAAGGCCGATTCGGTGACGTGCCCCGAAAACCTTGCGGGCCAAAAGGGTGCCGAGATCAACTGCACCATGAAGGTCGGTGACAAGACCAGCACCGTCAACGTCACGGTCACCAGCATCGAAGGTGAGCAGGTCAAGTTCGACATGGTCCAGACCATCGACAAGGACCAGGTCGCCAAGCAGATCAGCGAAGAGCTGGGGCAGCAGTTCGGGACCAAGCCCGAAACATTGACGTGCCCGGAGAACCTGAAGGGTACGGAGGGCGCAACCCTCCGTTGCGAGCTCAAGGACAGCGGCCAGACGTACGGCGTGACGGTCACCGTCAACAAGGTGGACGGCTCCGACGTGAACTACGGGTTCAAGGTCGACGACAAGCCCAAGTCGTAAGCGATGGGAATGCACCGAGCCCTCTGGCGGGCATCTGCGCTATTGGCGGTCTGCACCCTGGCCGTCGCCGGCTGCGGCGAGAAGCAGCTGAAACCTCAAGCGGGTTCGTCGTCGACGACGAAGCCGATGGCCCCGCCGGCCGAGATCCACGGCGACGCATCGGATCCCGTGAACAAGATCGTCGCCCAAGCCATCGGCAACATCGAAAGCTACTGGAAGAGCGAATTTCCCAAGCTCTACGAGAAGGACTACACGCCGGTCAAGGGCGGCTTCTACGCCGTGGACCCGAAGAAGGGCCCGGTGCCGCCGTGTGCGGACTCACCCGCGGACGTTGCCGGCAATGCGTTCTACTGCTCCAAGGGCGACGACGTGGCCTGGGACGCCACGGGGCTGCTACCCGACTTGCAAAAGAAGTTCGGAGACTTCGTCATTCCGCTGGTATTGGCCCACGAGTGGGGCCATGCGATCCAGGCCCGCGCGAACTTCCAGGGCGAGACGGTGACCAAGGAGATCCAGGCCGACTGCTTTGCCGGTGCGTGGGCCGCCCACGCCAAAGACATCTACAACGTCAGCGCCAACGATATGGACTACGCCCTCGCCGGTTTCTTGTTCTTGCGCGATGAACCGGGTACCGCCAAGCACGATCTGAGTGCGCACGGCAGTGGGTTCGACCGGGTGAGCTCGTTCCGCACCGGGTTCGGCAAGGGCCCGAAGGCCTGTGCGGACTATCGCAACGGCGACCCGGTGGTGGTCGAATTGCCGTTCAACGACGCCGCCGATCAGGCCTCCGGGGGCGAGGCTCCGTATGACGCGATAATCGATGGTGTCCCAGCGGATCTCGAGGACTACTTCACGCAGCTGATCCCCGAGCTGACCGACGGCAAGTACGACTGGACTCCGCTGAAGGCACCGCGCAAGATCGATCCTGACAAGGTGCCCGATTGCGGCGGCAAGTCGATGAAGGGTTCGGTCCTGTACTACTGCGTGGACGACGATTACGTCGGCTTCGACAACGTCAAGACGATGCCCGACATCTATGACAGCGGCGGCGATTTCTCGGTGGCGACGCTCATCGCGACACAGTACGGACTGGCGGCGCTGATCCGCATGGGCCAGCCGCAGGACTCGAAGCAGACCTCGCTGCGCGCAGACTGTCTCGCCGGTTCCTGGGCCGCCAGCATCCTGCTCCACAACCGCCCCAACAGCAGATACAGCCTCTCGCCCGGCGACCTGGACAAGGCCGTCGCCGCCCTGCTGCTCTACCGCACCGACGGCGGGGACGTCCAACACCACGGCCAGGGGACCGAACGCATCGACGCCTACCACCGCGGTGTGTACGACGGCGCCAAGCCCTGCCTGACCCTCTGATATCCCGAGATCCGCCAAGGAGCCCCATGACCCATCCCGACCAGACTGCCGTCACCGACGGCGATACACCGGAGGAAGAGACGACCTCGGCCTGGCGTGGCCTGCTGAGGTCGATGCACCCGAAATTCTTCTTTTCGATGGCCGACGGCTATCCCGTTGGTGTCAAACAGTTTCTGCAGTTCTGCCTGCTGCTGATCTACCCCGGCTGGCTGTTTGCGGCCCCACTGTGTGCGGCCATCTACGCCGTCGGGTACGGCGTGCTGTGGGTGTTGTTCTGGCCGGTGCGCGCCTGGATGAAGACGAACCGGCCCGAGGACTACGCGGCCAGTCAGCTGAAATGAGAGTGCGCCCTACCGCCGCTTGAGGAAGTCGAAGAAGTGGGGCGTGGTGTCGACTCGCAGGCGCGTCAGCTTGCGGTAGCTGATCAGCCACTTCCCGTCCGCCAGGCGGTACTGCTCGTGGTAGTGCCCGTAACCGTGCAGATGTTCTTCGATGTCTCCGTTGGTCCACCACAGCTGGTCCTCCATGGCCCAGATTCCGGTGGCGGTGGTGTCACTGGTCAGCTCGATCTCGGGGGTGTGGCCGTGGTGCACGGTCGTGACGGTGGTGCCGCCGTCGAGCAGTGACCGAATGGCCCGCGTCAGTGGCTCTTTGCCGACGACACGGTTTCCACTGCCGGCCTTGGGTGTCCAATTGTTGTTGTCGGGCAACCCATCCCAGGTTTCGGAGACGACGTCGTCGGTGTGCAGCGTCGGATAGATCTCCCACTGCTTGGTGTCCATGCACCGGAGGCGGCGGGCAAAGGTGCGTTTGATGCCTCGATGGCGTGCGCTTGGTCGCCGGTGCTCAGGGTGATGTCGGTGGTCATCGGTCGACCTCATTTCGTCTGGTTCGGGTGCGTCGGCGCCACGGCGCCATGAGCAGCTCACAGGCGCGGCGCATGTCGCGCTCGGCCTGCTCGGGCGTCGTCTCGCCGGTGATGGCCCACGACAGGATGCCGTACGCGCACTGCTCGAGCAGCAGCGCGATCTGCGTCTCATCCGCGGTCGGCGCGGCGATGCCGGCGACACCCAGGATGTTGCTCCGCAGGTTGTAGTCGCCGCTCACAGTCGATTCCGCGCGCCGGGCGTTGACCGAAGTGATCATCGCGCGCGCCAGTTGCGGGCGCGCGAGCATGGTCCGAATGATGCCGGCCATGAGTTCGGTGACGTCGGCGATGGGGTACCCCGTCGTCGGGCCCGGCGGCGCGGCGTTCTGTGTGTAGTGAAAGAGCAACGCCGCGAACAGATGATGCTTGGTGGGGTAGTAGCGGTAGACCGTGGTGATCGAGACCGCGGACTGGTCTGCCACATCCTGCATCCGGACTTCTTCGAGTCCGTGGCGCGCGCCGAGCCGCGCGGCGGTGGCGAGGATGCGGTCGCAGCGGTCGATCTGTGCGGGGGTCCTCGGGGTCGCCGGCTCCCGGTCGAGTGGTGCTCGCGGCATCGCTACTCCGGTGGTCCAGCAGGCGTGCCCTGCAACATCTTCTGGATCATCGCGTGGGACGCCAGCAGCACCTTGCCGCGGTCGCCGGTGGCGTGGACGGCCGGGCTGTCGGCGTGCTTCGAGATGATGTGCACCGGGCCGTTGGCGAGATTCGCCAGGCCTTCACGCGCGACGTCGGCCGGATCGGACGCCGGCATCCCGGGGATGTCGAAATTGAGACCGACCCGCTCCATCGCCGGTGTCTTGGTGAGGCCGAGGACGAGCTCGAGGACGTCCACGTTGTGCTCGCGCAGCTCCAGCCAGAGCCCTTCGGCATATATCCGGCTGAATGCCTTCACACCGCCGTACACGGTGTGCCGCGCCGACCCGAGATGTCCGCTGAGCGACCCGACCAACATCAGTCCGCCGCGGCCGCGCTCGCGCATCGGCGCTCCGAAATGCTGGACCAGCCGCAGCGGCGTGGTGATGTTCAGATCGATGACCCGCTGGAACGCGCCGAGGTCGCCGTCGAGGAACTCCGCGCTGTGGGTGTTGGCGCCCGCGTTGTAGATGAGCAGCCCGACTTCCAGATCAGCTGTCGCGCTGATGATCTGGTCGATGCCGTCGTCGGTGGTGAGGTCGACGGCGAGTTCGCGTACCGCCAAGCCCGATTCGCGACACCGGTTCGCGGTGGCCTGCAGTGGACCCGGCTTGCGGGCGATCAACACCAGGTTGATGCCGGCCTGCGCCAGCAGTGCCGCGAACTCGGCGCCGACGCCTTCCGAGCCACCCGCGATGACGGCCCACGGCCCGTACTTGTGCAGCTGCAACGCGTCTTCGCTAGACAAGTTCTCACCCCATATCTAAAATTCATTTTAGTTTTCTGCGTCCGAGGGTATCCGATCCAGACGCCAAGACGGAAGGGCGTGTGCATGCGGATAGGACTGCAGACACCGGTGGTCATCCAAGTTCCGGCCACCGCATCGACGTGGGAAAGAACCGCAGGCGCCGCGGAGATCGGAGAGATCGCCGCCGTGGCCGATCTGCTCGGCGTCGACTATCTCACCTGCTCCGAGCACGTCGTCGTGCCAGTTGATGTCGCGGCCACTCGGGGGTCGACGTACTGGGATCCGTTGGCCACCTTGGCTTTCATCGCCGGGCGGACATCGCGAATTCAGTTGGCGACGTCCGTACTGGTGCTGGGCTACCACCATCCGCTGGAGATCGCCAAGCGCTACGGCACTCTCGACCAGGTCAGCGACGGCCGGCTGATCCTGGGGGTGGGCGTCGGGTCATTGCGTGAAGAGTTCGACCTGTTGGACGCCGCCTGGGACGACCGGGGCGCCCGGGCAGACGAGGCAATGAGTGCCTTGCGTGGGGCCTTGGCCACCAATCACCCAGTGCACCAAGGCAAGTACTACAACTACGACTCCGTCGTCATGGACCCTTGCGCGCTGCAACTGCGGGTACCGATCTGGGTGGGCGGCCGGACCCGGCGTTCGCTTCGCCGCGCCGTCGAGCTCGGGGACGGCTGGATGCCCTTCGGCCTCACGGCAGCCGAGATAGCGACAATGCTTGCAGCCGTGGACCTTCCGGACCCTTTCGACGTCGTGCTCGCCACGGGGCCGCTGGATCCGATGGGCGCACCGCAACAGACACTCGACGAACTCGGTGCGCTCGAAGACGCCGGTGCGACGGCGGCAACGTGCGTCATCGCCTCCCGATCCGCCGCGCACTGCTGCGAACAGCTCGGCGCTTTGGCGGACCTGACGAACCTGCTGGCCACGGAGCAACGGTGACCGAGCAGCGGCTCGCCGAGCTCGAAGCCCGTCTGCGCCGCATCGAAGACGAACGTGCCATCGAGCGGATGATCGCTTCGTACGGACCGCTCGTCGACGCCGGTTCGGCCGACGCCGTCGCCGCGATGTGGGCACCGGACGGGGTGTACGACGTCGAGAACTGGCTCATGACAGGTCGCGACGATGTCGCCGCGATGGTGCGCTCACCCGGTCATCAGGACTTCATCACCACCGGATGCACCCACTTCCTGAGTCCTGCCGTCGTCACCATCCATGGCGACGAGGCAGTCGCGGTCTGTGAGTCGACGCTATTGCTCAGGCGCGCAACGACTTACGAGGCCATCCGCGCCGGCGTCAGCCACTTCCAGCTGAACCGCGCAGCCGAGGCACCGCACGGCTGGCTGATCGTCAAACGCATCACCCGGCTCCTCGATGGGACCGAGCCGCCCCGCAGGTTGTTGGCGGCCGGTATCGACGGACGGGTCGTGACCTAGCCCGTCGTGCTGTCCAGCGTGTGCCCGGCCATGGCCGCCAGGACCCGGTGGGCGCGGGCGACCATCTCAGCGGCGGGCTCCTCCGGATGATTGCGCCAGAACAGCATCAGTGCCGACACCATGTGTTCCCACACGCCGGTGGCGGCGACCAGATCGACGGGATCGGTCAGGCCGACCCCGCCGAGGGACCGCGACACTCCCGCGAACGCCTGCTGGCGCAAGATCGTCCGCTGCTCGCGCGCCGCATCCCGCGCCGGACCCTTCGGGACCGACCGGTCGAACAGCACATGCCAGTCGCCCGGATGCCCCTCGAACGTCGTGAAGATCGCGGCCAGCACCGGCTCACCGGCCGCGGCGCCGGCCCCGGCCAGGTGATCGGGGGACTGGAGCGCGTCGGCGACCGCCTGCTCGATCTGATTTCCGATCCTGGTGACGCACGCGGCGTACACCGCCTCTTTGGACCCGAAGTAGCTGATGATCAGGGTCTTGGAGACCTCGGCCTGCGCGGCGATGGCAGCCAGCGACGCACCCGCGTAGGTGGCCCGGCTGAATTCGGCGATTGCCGCCTCGACGATCAGCTGCTCACGCTCGCCGCGCGGCACCCCTTTGGTGCCGGTTCTGCCGCTGACGGGCCGCGTGGTCATCGTGACAGCCTAATCAGGCTTGTCGGGTGTTCGAACCGTTGTTGACCGGTGCCCGGGACGAACAGGCCGATTCAGTGCGGCTGAACGTCGATCCACTCCAGATATGCACTGCCCGAAACTGATCCGGTACCCCAGGTACCGGTATACGAGTAGGCGGCGGCGTATCCCGGTCCGTGGCCGTGGCGCCACGGCGAGTCGACGGTGCCGATCAGGGCCAGAATTTCCCGGCCGCCGTCGCGCACCGACCACTTGAACTTGCGGGGCCTTCGCATGGTGTTGCCGCGGTCGTCGACCAGTGGCTCGCCGTACTCGGTGACCGCGAAGTGGACGTCGGAGTACACCTCGGTTTCACCACCGAGGACTCGTACGTGAGCCAACTTGCAGGCAGTCCGGCCCCGGGCCCGGACGTCGGTCAGCAGCACCTGAGTGCGCTCATCGAGGTTGATGATCTGGTAGGTGAAGAAGTCCATCGGCAGTTTGAACCGGGCCGGCACCGGACTGCGGGTAAGCGCCTGGTGCGTACGGATTCTCGCGTACTCGAAGGTGCCGAGACCGCTGACGTCGACGCCGTCGACGGTGCCCGCATACGGCGCGAGCAGGCTCAGATGGTCGTACACCGGCGATTTCACGAAGTACGAAACCTGATCTGTGACATCGAGTTTCAGATCGACGTCGAACTGCGGGTAGCGGCCGCGTACGACGACGTGGGGCAACGCCACATCGATGGCCAGGTCCTCGGCCCAGCGCAGCCGGCGGCCGTCGGCGGTGAACGAACAGTCAGTGTGCATGTCGTAGGCCCGATAGAAGCGCTGGTCCGCATGTGCCGTCGACGAGAAGACCGTGGACGTATCGCGCGCATCGGGCGCCGCGAGGTGGTCGAGGTCGAACAGTTCGGTACCCGATGCGCCCAGCAGCGTCATCGTGTTGAGGTAGCGGTACGGCTCCGGCAGGTCCGGGACGAACACCCCGAAATGCGTTACGCCCCAGGCGCGCGAGACATCATGGGGTTTGAGAATCTCAGGGGCATCGAACGGCAGGCGCGACGCCGGCAGCCGGCTGTCGACCAGCGGCAGCAGGCCGTCGATGACGACGCGCGACAGCGCGCGGGAGACCAGGTGCTTGTTCATCGGATCCTTCGAGTTGCGGCCGGGGCTACGTGAGCGCCGCGAGGGCACGGTCGGCCGTAGCAGGGGAGATGAGATCGATCGTCGGTAGGACCGCACGCAGGACCGCCGGGCTGACTTCCACCGGCTGATGCGTGACCGCGCGGACGATCCAGCGTCCCGCTTCTTCCGCCGAAAGTGCTGCGGCGCTTTCGTATTCGGCAGTGGGCGCGATCATCTCGGTGCGGACCAGCGGGAAGTAGACATTGGTGGCGCTGATGCCGGGGTGGGGCCGCTCGGCGTTGAGGCTGCGGCCGAAGATCGCCAGCGCGCTCTTCGAGGCCGCATAGGCGGAGAATCGCGGAAATGTGTTGGCGTGCAGGCCCCACGTGCAGATGTTGATGACCTGACCGCGGCCGCGTTCGATCATGCCGGGCAGCAGGCCCAGGCTCAGCTGGACGGCCGCGAGGTAGTTGAGGGACATCGTGCGCTGGTAGTCGTGCAACCGGTCGGTGGCGTCGGCGATGCTGCGGCGGATCGAGTGGCCGGCGTTGTTCACGAGGACGTCCACCCGCTGATCGGCAAGCTCGGTCAGCAGTCGGGCAGTGGCGTCCTGGTCCGCGAGATCGCAGGTGCGCCAAGAGCATCCGGTCTCGGCGGCCAGGCTCCGCAGTTCGTCTTCGCGACGGGCGACGGCGATGACCGTGGCGCCACGGGCGCTGAGCTGGGTGACCGCCTGTCGGCCGATTCCGGCCGAGGCGCCCGTCAGCACGATGGTCAGATCACTGACGTCGCGACCCGGGCCGGCCAGCGCGGCGTCGAGCCGCTCGGGCAGCAGCGTCCGACGCTGGACGAGATCCATAACGACATTACGAATGGACATGACTTCCTCCCACACGGTGTTCTCACCGGGACTCGGCCGATATTACCATGCGGTCACTTTTGCTGATGTGGCACGCACTGGCGCTACGCCGCGCCGATGACGGACCCGGCCATCCACAGCGGCGGCTCACAGTGGTCGCCGAGCGCAGCGTGCGGATTCATCGCACTCCAGCGCTGACGGCGCGTCATCCGGTCGTAGTGCTCGTCGGCGACCGACTTCAGGAAGTCCACGCTGCCGCTCATGAAATCCAGTCCGTACCCGGTCAGCACATACGCGGGCAGGCTCGGCGTGAACTGCTCGGAGATGTCGTACCGCTCGCAGCGGTGGTGTGTCCCGCGGTGATCAGTACTGGCTGTCCACTGCAGCACCGACGGCCGGCGCCAGGACGTCGCCGTCGCCTCGACCCCGGTGTACCAATCGACGCCGGCGGCGGGCGCGACCCGGGTCGGCGCCGGGATTTCGTAGACGATCTTTGTCTCCACGCCGATCACTCCGCTCGCCGACCGAAATTCGTGTACCGAGTGTGGGCACTGGTCCCGTGGTCGAGGAAGAGTTGCCGGCTCGATCAGCCCGGTTCCTCGCACAAATCAAAGATTGGGCCCGCGAGTGTGAGGGCGGACAGCAACCGATCACAGGACGGATCAGCCGGCGAGCTCGATCGTCCCGCCCGGGATCGCGTCGATCAACATTCGGGTGTAGTCGGACGTCGGGTTCTCGTACACCTGGTCCGTAGGCCCGGAATCCACCACCTCGCCGCGGGACATCACGATCACGTTGTGAGCGATCTCCTTCACCACCGCCAGGTCGTGGGTGATGAACAGGTAACTCAGGCCGAGCTCGTTCTGCAGCTCGCTCAGTAGCGTGAGGATCTGCGCCTGCACCAGGACGTCCAGCGCGGAAACCGCTTCGTCGCACACCACCACCTCCGGGTTGAGGGCGAGCGCGCGGGCAATCGCGACGCGCTGCCGCTGACCGCCGGACAGCTCGTTGGGGAAGCGCTGCATGACCGACTGCGGCAGCGCGACCAGGTCCAGCAGTTCCTTCACTCGGGCGGTGCGGGAGGACTTGTCTCCGATGCCGTGGATGTTCAGCGGCTCGGCGATCGCCCGGTAGATGGAGTACATCGGATCCAGCGACCCGTACGGGTTCTGGAACACCGGCTGTACCCGGCGTCGGAACTCCTTCGCTTCGGCGCCGCGCAGCGACGTGACGTCCTTCCCGTCAAAGTGCACCGTGCCCGAGGTCGCCTCCAACAGTCCCAGCACCATGCGCGCCACCGTCGACTTTCCCGAGCCGGACTCGCCGACCACCGCGGTGGTCGTCCCGCGCCGCAGGGTGAAACTCACATCGTTCACGGCACGAAAGGTCGAGCCGCCGCTGAAGGGGACGGCACCACGGATCGGGAATTCCTTGACCAGGTTCGCCGCGACCATGACGTCCTGAGGACCGGACGACGCGTGCTGGTTAGGTTCGGCGATGGTGCCGGTGACCTTGAGCTGCAGCGCCTGGTCGCCGAGGAGTTCGCCATGGTCCAAGTCGGTGAGGGTCTTGCCGTGGGCACGCCGGGCGGCCAAGGAGGGCGCCGCGCGCACCAACCGCTTGGTGTACTCGTGGTGCGGGTCCTGCAGGATCTGCAGGGCTGGTCCGGACTCGACCACCCGCCCCTTGTACATGACGACCAGGTGGCTGGCGCGTTCCGCGGCCAAGCCGAGGTCGTGCGTGATGAGTAGGACCGCCGTGCCGAGATCGGTGGTCAAATCCTCGAGATGGTCCAGGATTTGCCGCTGCACGGTCACGTCCAGGGCCGAGGTCGGCTCGTCGGCGATCAGCAGCTTCGGCCGGCACGCGAGTCCGATCGCGATCAGCGCCCGCTGGCGCATACCGCCCGAGTACTCGTGCGGGAACTGATTGACTCGCTTGTCGGGGTCGCGCATGCCTGCCTCGCTGAGCAATGCGATCGCGCGTTTGCGCGCATCGCCCCGCTTCGCTGCACCATTCGCTTGCAGGGTTTCGCGGATCTGGAATCCGACGCGCCACACCGGGTTGAGGTTGGTGTTGGGGTCCTGCGGGACCAGACCGACGCCGCTGCCCCGGATCTTCTCGAAGTCGCGGCGGGACGCGGCAGCCAAGTCCTGGCCGTCGAAAAGGATCTGACCGCCGGTCACCTTGCCGGTCCCCGGCAACAGACCGAGCACCGCGGCGGCCGTGGTGGATTTGCCTGACCCGGACTCCCCGACGATGGCCACCGTTTGCCCCGGGTAAACGGTGAGGCTCACATCTCGCACCGCGGGCACCGACTTGTTCTGCACCCGGAACTCGACCCGCAGGTCGCGGATGTCGAGCAGCGGCGCAGATCCGTCCTTCGACGTCTGGGTCATCAGCGGGTCCTCGCCTTCGGGTCCAGCGCGTCGCGCAGCACATCACCGAGCATCATGAAGGTGAGCACGGTGATCGCCAGCGCCGCCGCGGGATAGAACAGGATCGGCGTGCCCTCGCGGAGCAGTTGCTGCCCGGCCGCGATGTCGATGCCCCACGACACCGCCGTGGACGGTAATCCGATGCCGAGATACGACAGGGTCGCTTCGGTGACGATGAAGATGCCCAGCGAAATGGTGCCGACCACGATCACCGGACCCAGCGCGTTGGGTATGACGTGGGTGAACAGGGTGCGAACCCGGGACGCTCCCAGCGACCGCGCCGCCGTGATGAACTCCTCGTTGCGAACCGCGATCGCGGCCGATCGGGCAATGCGCGCGATTTGCGGCCAGCTGAAGATCGCGAGCACGATCACCACGGTGAACACGGTTCGCGAGCTGATCATCTGCATCGTGACCACCGCCGCCAGGATGAGCGGGATACCGAAGAAGATGTCCGCCAGCCTCGCGATCACCGAGTCGATCCAGCCACCGAAGAACCCGGCCACGCTGCCGAGCAGGCCGCCGATCAGGACCACGACGATCGTGGTCAGTACGCCCACCGCCACCGAAGCACGGGCGCCGTAGATCGTTCGGGTGTAGATGTCGTAGCCCTGCCGGTCGGTCCCGAACCAGTGCTCGGAGCTGGGCGGGAGCAGCGACTGCTCGAGCGAACCGTAATGCGGGTCCTGACTGGTGAACAGTCCTGGGAAGAGCACGACGACCACGATCATGGCCAGCAGCACCATCGACACGATGAACTCCGGCTTGGTGCGCAGCTCCAGCCACGCCGACTTCCAGAAACCAGCGGGATGCACGTCGGCGGCGACCGCGTCGACCTCGGCGACGCTGACCGCGTCAGGGCCCGCGACGAAACGCTCCTGGCCGGGGTACCGGGTGGGTTGGTTCGGGGTCTCAGGCATAGCGGATCCTCGGGTCGAGGGCGGCGTAGAGCAGGTCGACCACCACGTTGGACGCCAGGTAGATGAGCACGAGCACCGTGACAAAGGACACGACGGTCGACGATTCGCCCCGGATCACCGCCTGATAGATGGTTCCGCCCACTCCCGGAATGTTGAAGATGCCCTCGGTGACGATCGCGCCGCCCATCAGCACGCCGAGGTCGGCGCCGAGAAACGTCACCACCGGGATCAGCGAGTTGCGGAGCACGTGCACCACGATCACCCGCGGGCGGGACAGCCCCTTCGCCGTGGCGGTCCGCACGTAGTCCGCCGAGAGGTTCTCCGCGATCGACGAGCGGGTCAGCCGGACAACATATGCGAACGACACCGCACCGAGCACGAATCCGGGCAGCAGCAGGTGATAGAGGTCGAGGTGGCCGCCGACGGTGACGGGGAAGATCTGCCAGCGCACACCGAACAGGTACTGAGCCGCAAAGCCGATCACGAAGATCGGGACGGCGACGATGAGAAGCGTCACGATCAGGATCGTGGTGTCGACCCACTTGCCCTTGTTCAGACCCGCGAGCACGCCGAACGTCACACCGAACACCGCCTCGACGGCGATCGCGATGAGCGCGAGGTCGACCGTGACGGGGAAGGCGCGCTTCATCACGTCGAACACCGGCTGGCCCGAGAAGGAGGTGCCGAAGTCCAACCGGAACACTCCGCTGATGTAGTGCCAGTACTGCAGGTAGAACGGCTGGTCCAAGTGATACTGCGCGCGGAGCGTCGCGATCAGCGCGGGCGACATGGGCTTGCCGCCGCCCAGCGCGGAGATCGGGTCGGCCGGCAGCAGGAAGACGAGCGCATAGATCAGGAAAGTGGCGCCGAAGAACACGATCACCACCTGCCCGAGCCGGCTCAATCCGTATCTCAGCATCGGTTACCCCTCGGTGTTCTCGGCAACGTCGCCCTTGATGATCTGGGTGAAATCGGCCAGACCGTTCCAGGTCAGCTGGGCCGTCACACCCGGCCCGACGCCGCCGGCCGCGGTGTAGTCCCAGAGCGGGATCACCGGGAGGTCGTGCATGAGGATCGCCTGGGCCCGATTGACCAGTGCATACGACTGGTTCGGATCGAGCGCCCGTTCGGCCTCGATCAGCTTCGCGTCGAAAGCCGGTGAGCTGTAGACGGGATCGTTGGAGCCCGCGCCGGTGACGAACTGGGGCTGCAGGAACTCAATCATCGACGGGTAGTCGCCCTGCCACCCGCTGCGGAATGCGGTCCGAATGGTCCGCTTGGTGATTGCGTCCCGGACCTGCTTGAACGTCGGCTGCGGAGCGCCGTGCGCGTCGATGCCGAGCGTGTTCTTCAACTGATTCGACAGCGCGTCGATCCACTCCTGGTGATCGCCGTCGGAGTTGTACGCGACCTCGAACGATCCCGACCACGGCGCGATCGTGTTGGCCTGCGCCCACAGCTGCTTGGCTTTGACCGGATCGAACTTCAGCACATCGTTGCCCGGGATGTTCGGGTCCCAGCCCGGTAGCGACCGGGCGGTGAAGTCCTGGGCCGCGCCGCGGGCGCCGCGGAAAATCGCCTTGATGATCTCGGGCCGGTTGATCGCCATCGAAATCGCCGCGCGTCGTAGGCGACCCTCCTCGCCGCTGAAATGCGGCAGGTAATAGGGGATTCCGAGCTGCATGTTCTGGGCGGTCGGTTTGGTCAACGCCCGGCTCCCGAGCACCTTCTGATAGGTGCCCAACGCACTCACCGGCACCGTGTCGAGCACGTCGAGGTTGCCGGACTCGAGGTCGGTGTACGCGGTGTCGAAGCTGCTGTAGAAGATGAAGCTCAGGCCACCGTTCTTCGGCTTGTCCGGACCCTTGTAATTCGGGTTGCGCACCACGTCGAGCTTGACGTTGTGCAGCCAGGCGTCCGGGCCCTTCAGCATGTACGGGCCGTTCCCGACGGGATGCTCGCCGAACTTGGCCGCGCCCTCGGTGAAGAACACATCGGGCAATGGCTTGAAGGGCGTGAACCCGAGCCCCAGCTTGAAGTCGATGTTGGGGCTGGTGAGGCGCACCGTGAAGGTGTAATCGTCCACCACCTTCAAGCCCGACATCTCGGTCAGCGAGGACCCCTCGGCGGCGACGCTGTCGTATCCCTCGATCGGCGAGAAGAAGCTCTGCTGCAGCTGCCCATTGACGGTGGCCGCACCGAAATTCCAAGCGCGGACGTAGTTTTCGGCCCGCACCGGGGTGCCGTCGGTGAAGGTCCAATCCCGTACGAGGTGAACCGTGTAGTGCTGGTTGTCGGTGGTGTCCACGGACTCCGCGTTCGCCAAAACCGGCGTGCCGTCGGCGGTGTAGCTATAGAGCCCCGTGAACAACGAATCGACGACGCGACCGCCCATGTTCTCGTTGGTGTTGGTGGGTACCAGGCCGTTCTGTGGTTCACCACCGTTGACGGTGATGATCGCATCCGGGCCGGTGCCATAGTTGCCGCGCGCACCTTCCAGGCTGCACCCCGATGCGGCCAGCACCGCGCCCGTCACCGCCGCGCACAATGCCCTTGCTGCCCATTTCACCTCGGACCTCCGATCGCGGGCCTTCACATTCCCACAGCTCGATCCCCTCGGCCAGGCAGGGAACGTTGAGTACGAGCCCTCGTGTTCGCGTAGGACGAAGGCGTTCATCGTTGCGCCGCCCGCTATGGATCTATCGGGAAAACCCATGCCGACAGCGGCTGGCAGGGCAGCCTGGGAGGATCAGACTCCGGCGACGCCTTCACATGTTCGACCCGACCGTGACTACTGCGCATTGCGGTCGAGTACCGCTTTGAAAATTGCCTTTGCTTCCCCGCCCACGCGGTCGAGTCCGTCCGCGCGCTCGATCGCGCGAAGCGCCGCCGCGCGCAGCCCACTGGCAAGCAGGTATGCACATTCGACGGAGATCGGTGCTGGCGGTGGCCCGGCCTGGGTGGTGCCTGCCATCAACGCGACGAGGAATTCGACGAAGCGCTCCAACCCCTCCCGCTGAGCGCGAAGAACTCGTTCACCAACCGAAGGGCTGGACAGTGCGAGCGCCAACGCGGGTTCGCCAGAAAGTATCGCCAAGTAGGCGTCGATGGCCTGTTCGATCTGGACCGCACGCGCCGAGTCGAGATCGATTGCCGCAGAGACGGTTTCGATGATGCGCAATGTACTGAGATCAACAAGCTCGACGAGGCAGGCGTCCTTGTCCACGAAGTGCTTGTAAAACGTCCGGCGCGAAGCATGCGCGTGACCAACGATGTCGCTGACCTGAGTATGAGCGAGCCCCTTTTCCCGGATCGCCGCGGCGAGACCGTCGAGCAACCTGAGGTGCTGCTGCGCAACCTTGGCCGTGCGGTCTGCGGGCATATCGGGGCAACCTTTCTGTTCGGCTGTGTTGAGGTGCTGGTCGATCGTGGGCAGCGCGAGCGGGAGACGTTCTAGACGAAAAGGGTACTCGCGAGTACCCTTTTCGTCGGTGGGGATCGGTTGGACACCCTGGTGGGAGTCCGCTCACGGCCAGGAGGATCCGTATGTCGGTGTCACCTGTCGAACTGCTGATGCAAGTCATCGATCGCTCGTGGAGCGTCGTTCGTCACCTCGTGCGCGGCCACGTCTGGATCTATCGCGCCAGTCGGGGGCGCCTCGGCCAACACGTGCCCGGCGTTCCCCCGATGCTCCTGCTCGACCACATCGGGGCCAAAAGTGGATCGCTCCGGACGACACCCTTGGTCTATATGCCCGACGGAGATCGATACATCATCGTCGCGGCAAAAGGCGGACACCCGAACAACCCGGCCTGGCTACATAATCTGCGGGCGCATCCCGTCGTGACAGTCCAAATCGGTGCTCGCAGCGTCGAGATGAGTGCCAGAGAACTAGGGCCCGCGGAACGCCGGGCGCTGTGGCCTCAAGCGCTCGCGTACACCAGCCACTGGCGCAGGTACGCCCGACGAGTTCCACCTTCACGGACGATTCCGCTGATTGCACTAGAGACGGTCAGCGGCTCGTGACCTAGATGCCCACGACACCATCAGGCCGTCTCGACCTCGGCCTTGATCCGGTTGAGCGTGGTGGTCATGTCCCGGATGTTGCGGCGGATGCGCAATTGACCACCGAAGATGCCGAACACCGTGTCGAGCAGGCCAGGCGTCATCCAGAACGACTCGGTGACATCCGTGCCATCACCGGCGGACGCGAGAGCGTAATGCCAATTGTTTACCGCCTTATCGCCGGCAAGCACCGCGAAGCCGAACTCGCGACCGGGCTCGCAGGCCGTGACACGGCACGTCGTCCAATAGATCGGCCCGATCTCGTTGCGCTTGACGTGGCCGCGGAACCGCGCGCCGAGTGCCGGTCCGGTCGCCCCGTCCAGCCATTCCGATTCGAACACCTCCGGCGAGTATTTCGGGGTGTTGCGAATGTCGGCGATCAGGTTCCAGACCTGATCGGCCGGCGCGTTCATGTGGACGGTAACCGCACCTTTCATGGCGCGATCCTATCGATCAGTACCGCCCGGCAGGCCGCTTCAAATCAGGCCCACGAGGGTGAGTGCTGTGCACGAATTCGGGCCGATTCAGGTGCACAGCCCTCACAGTCATGCTCGACAAAGCAAAAGCCGCGAATCCGAACCGGATTCGCGGCTTTCGTTGAGTGGGCGAAGGGGGACTTGAACCCCCACGTCCCGAAGGACACTGGCACCTGAAGCCAGCGCGTCTGCCATTCCGCCACTCGCCCCAAACAACTGGGAGAGACTATCACCACCCCTACCCCCGGCTCCAAATCCGCCGCTGACCAGTGGCTTCCGGACCAGCCAACCTGGGCCTCGAGGGTGCCGACGGCGCACGAAACCGCACGAGCGGATCGCCTGGCGGCACGCCCCACACCGCCTGACCAGCGTCTTTCGAATTCTCACGATTCTGTTGGTCACGTATTACAAGGTCAGGCCGATACCATGCGTAACGGTGGTGTCCGGAGTTATTGCGCGCATCACATCTGGAGTACCGAGACGAGGCGAGGCAGGGGGACATGGGTCTGGTCGACCGGTTCGAGCGCAAGCTCGAGACCACGGTCGGAGACGCTTTTGCCCGCGTCTTCGGGGGGTCGATCGCACCCCCGGAAGTCGAGGCCGCATTACAGCGGGAAGCCGAATCGGGTGCCCACGATGTCGGCGGCGGCCGTATTTTGGCACCGAACGAATACGTCATTACGCTCAGTTACACCGATTTCGAGAAGGTAAACGCCGATCCTGACCTCACACCCAGTGCTTTTGCCAAACACCTTGAGGGATTCGTCCATGAGCGGGGATGGCAAACGTATGGTGAGGTGGTCGTCAGGTTTGAGCCGTCACCTGGCCTTCACACCGGCCAATTCCGCGCCCACGGCGTGGTCAACCCCGACTCAACCGCCGGGCCAGCGCGGCCGGCGGCACCCAGCGACCGCGTGCACACCGCAGAACCAGGAGTACCAACGATGACTGACAACCCGACCCACCGCCCCGGCCAGGGACAGGGCCAGCCAGGCGACGAGTACGACTACGGACGGCAGCCCGAAGAGCAGCGCGGTCAGCAGTACCCGCAGGACCCGAACCAGGGCTACGGCCAGCCCCAGCCGGGTTACGGACAGCAGGGCGGCTACGGCGCCCCGCAGGGTGGCCCCGGTTACGGACAGCAGGGCGGCTACGGACAGCCGGGTGACCAGGCCGGTTACGGCGCGGGCCCGTCCGGATACGGCCAAGGCGGCTTCGGCGGCCCGCAGGGTGGTCCTCCCGGACCGCCGCCCGTCGGCGGCCCGCAGGGCGGCTACGGCCAGCCCGAGCAGGGCTACGGACAGCAGAACTACGGCCAGCAGCCCGAGCAGGGTTACGGCGGCCCGCAGGGCGGCTACGGCCAGCAGCCTCAGCAGGGCGGTTACGGACAGCCCGAGCAGAACTACGGCCAGCCCGGCTACGGCCAGCAGCCTCAGCAGGGTGGCTACGGCCAGCCCGACCAGGGCTACGGCCAGCCCCAGCAGAACTACGGACAGCCGAGCTACGGCCAGCCCGCCGGCCAGGGCGGCTACGGCGAGCAGAACTATGGCCAGCCGCAGCAGGGCTATGCACAGCCCCCCGCCGATCAGGGCTACGCACAGCCCGATCAGGGTTACGGCCAGCCCCCGGCCCAGGCCGGTTACGGCGAGCAGGGTTACGGCGGCGGCGCGGGCGCCGGCTACGCCGAGCCCGAGTACGGCCAGCCGGGCGGATACGCCGGTGGCTACGGTGCCGCCGGTGCGAACGTCACCCTCCAGCTCGACGACGGCAGCGGCCGCACCTACCAGCTGCGCGAAGGCGCGAACGTCATCGGCCGCGGCCAGGACGCGCAGTTCCGCCTGCCCGATACCGGCGTCTCGCGCCGGCACCTCGAGATCCGCTGGGACGGCCACACCGCGCTGCTCTCGGACCTGAACTCGACCAACGGCACCACCGTCAACAACGCCCCGGTTCAGGAGTGGCAGCTGGCCGACGGCGACGTCATCCGGGTGGGTCATTCCGAGATCGTGGTCCGCGTTCACTGAGCTCGGTTTCCGTCACCGGCCGGATCATGTGCGCACCGGCCGGTGACCGCCAAAGTATCGTGACGATGCCGACGGCTACCGGGCACCGGGCCCAGCCTCGACGCGGCAACGGAGAGGACGTCGGATGCAGGGGTTAGTTCTGCAGCTGACGCGGGTCGGTTTCCTGCTGTTGCTCTGGCTTTTCATCTGGTCGGTGCTGCGCGTGCTGCGCACCGACATCTACGCACCCACCGGAGCCGTCATGGTGCGGCGCGGTCTGGCGTTCCGGGGCACCCTGCTGCCCAACCGGGACCGACGCCGGTACGCGCGCCAGTTGGTGGTGACCGAAGGCGCCCTGCAGGGCACCCGGATCACCCTGACCAGCCAGCCCGTTCTGATCGGCCGGGCCGACGACTCCAACTTGGTGCTCACCGACGACTACGCCTCGACACGGCACGCCCGGCTGTCGCCGAGAGGCTCCGAGTGGTACGTCGAAGACCTAGGATCGACCAACGGTACATACCTGGACAGGGCGAAAGTGACGACGGCGGTAAGGGTTCCAATGGGAACGCCGGTTCGAATCGGCAAGACGGTAATTGAGCTGCGCCCGTGACACTTGTACTCCGATATGCCGCGCGCAGCGACCGCGGCCTGGTCCGTGCCAACAACGAGGACTCCGTCTACGCGGGGGCCCGCCTGCTCGCGCTGGCCGACGGCATGGGCGGCCATGCCGCGGGTGAGGTTGCCTCGCAGCTCGTCATTGCCGCGCTGGCCCACCTGGACGACGACGAACCCGGCGGCGACCTGCTGGCCAAGCTGAACGACGCCGTCCACGACGGCAATACGGCCATCGCCGCCCACGTCGAAGCCGATCCCGAGCTCGAGGGCATGGGCACGACCCTGAGCGCCATCCTGTTCGCGGGCACGCGCCTCGGCATGGTGCACATCGGCGACTCCCGCGGCTACCTGATGCGCGACGGCGAGCTGACCCAGATCACCAAGGACGACACCTTCGTCCAGACCCTGGTCGACGACGGCCGGATCACCGCCGAAGAGGCCCACAGCCACCCGCAACGCTCGTTGATCATGAAGGCGCTGACCGGCCATGAGGTCGAGCCGACGCTGACCATGCGCGAGGCCCGCGCCGGTGACCGCTACTTGCTGTGCTCGGACGGACTGTCCGACCCGGTCAGCCACGAGACCATCCAGGGCGCCATGCAGATCCCGGACGTCGTGGACTGTGCCGACCGGCTCATCGAGCTGGCGCTGCGCGGCGGCGGCCCGGACAACGTCACCGTCGTCGTGGCCGACGTCGTCGACTACGAGTACGGCCAGACCGCACCCATCCTGGCGGGCGCGGTGTCCGGTCAGGACGACGACACCTTGCCGCCCAACACCGCGGCCGGACGTGCCTCCGCCTTCAACCCGAAGCGCACGGCAGCAGCGGCGAAAAAGCCTGTGCCGCAACCTGATCCGCCGCCCCGGAAGAGCCACACCCGGCGCAACCTGATCATCGGCGCGATCCTGCTGATCCTGTTGCTCGTCAGCGGACTGGCCGTCGGGCGCTACATGATCCGCAGCAATTACTACGTCGCCGGTTACAACGGCTCGGTCTACATCATGCGCGGCGTGCCGGGCTCGCTGCTCGGGCTGCCGCTGCAGGATCCCTACCTGCTGGCCTGCCTGGACACCCACTCCGAGATGACGATCATCGGCGTCGACGACACCCGCGCGGGCTGCCAGCCCATGAAGGTCTCCGACCTGCGCGAGTCCGGCCGGGCCCAGGTCACCGCCGGCCTGCCGACCGGCACCGTCGACGACGCCATCCGTCAGCTCAAGGAACTCAGCCGCAGCTCGCTGCTGCCGCTGTGCGCGCCGCACGTCGCCACCCCGCCGGCGGCGCCCGCACCCACCCCCGGCGCACCGGCCCCGTCGCTGTCGGTGGTGCCGCAGCCGCCGCGCGGTCCGGCCCCCGGACCCGAGGCGCCAGGTTCGACGACGCCGGCCCCGACTCCGGCCCCCGCACCAACACCGGCGCCGAGCCCGGCACCGGCCCCCAACCCGTCCAGCCCTGCGCCTGCCCCGACCTCGCCTGCGGCTCCGTCCCCGACGGCCACGGCACTCCCTCCGCCACCTCAGGAGCCGGGCACAAACTGCCGGAACGCGTCATGACGCCCCGAGAGCGAGCGGGAGTCGAGGCATGACGACGCAGCCGCAGTCTCCGGTTGCGGTCGCTCCTCCACTGCCCAATCGGCGTAATTCCGAATTGGTGCTGCTGGGGTTCGCGGCCGTGATCACGACTGTGGCGCTGCTGATCGTCGAGGCCAACCAGGAGTCCGGCCTGCAACCGGACCTCATCCAGTTCACCGTCGGCTTCGTCGTGCTGTTCGGCGTCGCCCACCTGGCGGTTCGCCGCTACGCGCCGTACGCCGACCCGCTGCTGCTGCCCGTGGTCGCGCTGCTCAACGGCCTGGGCCTGGTGCTGATCTACCGGCTGGATCTGTCGGCGCACTCGCGGCCGGCGGGCATCCTGCCGGGCGGCAACGCCAACCAGCAGATGCTGTGGACGTTGCTGGGCATTCTGGTGTTCACCGCGGTGCTGATGTTCGTGCACGACCACCGGATGCTGGCCCGTTACGGCTACATCTGCGGCCTGGCCGGCCTGGTGCTGCTGGCCATCCCCGCGGTGCTGCCGGATTCGGTGGCCGAGCAGTACGGCGCCAAGATCTGGATCCGGTTGCCGGGCTTCTCCATTCAGCCCGCCGAGTTCTCCAAGATCCTGCTGCTGATCTTCTTCGCCAGCGTGCTGGTCACCAAGCGCAGCCTGTTCACCAGTGCCGGCAAGCACATGTTCGGGCTGGACCTGCCGCGACCGCGCGACCTGGCGCCGCTGTTGGTGGCCTGGATCGGGTCCATCGGCGTGATGGTGTTCGAGAAGGACCTCGGGGCGTCGCTGCTGCTCTACGCGACGTTCCTGGTGCTGCTGTACGTCGCCACCGAGAAGCTCAGCTGGGTGATCATCGGGCTGAGCTTGTTCTGCGTGGGCAGCCTGGTGGCGTACCACCTTTTCGATCACGTGCGGGTGCGCGTGCAGAACTGGCTGGACCCGTTCGCCGACCCCGACGGCGCCGGTTACCAGATGGTGCAGTCCCTGTTCAGCTTCGCCACCGGCGGCATCTTCGGCACCGGCCTGGGCAACGGTCAGCCCGGCACCGTGCCCGACGCCTCCACCGACTTCATCATCGCGGTGGTGGGTGAGGAGCTCGGGCTCGTCGGCCTGGCCGCGGTGCTGATGCTGTACACGATCGTCGTGATCCGGGGACTGCGCACCGCCATCGCGGTCCGGGACAGCTTCGGCAAGCTGCTGGCGGCCGGCCTGTCCGCCGCGCTGGCGCTGCAGCTGTTCATCGTCGTCGGCGGCGTCACCAAACTGATCCCGCAGACCGGCCTCACCACGCCGTGGATGTCGTACGGCGGCTCGTCCCTGCTGTCCAACTACGTGCTGCTGGCCCTGCTGCTGCGGGTCTCGCACGTCGCGCGCCGGCCGCTGTCCACCCGGGGCGCCAACGCGTCACCGATCGCGGCGGCCAACACCGAGGTGATCGAGAAGCAATGAACACCTCGCTTCGTCGCGTCTCCGGACTGGTGATGGCACTGGTCGTGATGCTGCTGCTGAACGCCACCACCACGCAGGTGTTCGCCGCCGACAGCCTGCGCGCCGACCCGCGCAACCAGCGGGTGCTGCTCGACGAGTACTCGCGCCAGCGCGGCCAGATCACCGCAGGCGGCCAGCTGCTGGCGTACTCGATGCCGACCAACGGCCGGTTCCGCTACCTCCGCATCTACCCGAACCCGCTGGTCTACGCGCCCGTCACCGGCTTCTACTCGCTGCAGTACTCGAGCACCGGCCTCGAGCGCGCCGAGGACAGCATCCTCAACGGCTCCGACGAGCGGCTGTTCGGCAACCGCATCGCGGACTTCTTCACGGGCCGCGATCCGCGCGGCGGCAACGTCGACACCACGATCGTGCCGCGGGTGCAGCAGGCCGCCTGGGACGCGATGCAGCAGGGCTGCGGTGGTAACCCGTGCAAGGGTTCGGTGGTGGCGCTCGATCCGTCGACCGGCAAGATTCTGGCCATGGTGTCGTCTCCGTCGTACGACCCCAATCTGCTGGCCTCGCACGAGAGCGAGCGGCAATCCGCCGCCTGGCAGGAGCTGCGGGACAACCCCGATTCACCGCTGCAGAACCGGGCGATCTCCGAGACGTTCCCGCCGGGGTCGACGTTCAAGGTGCTGACCACCGCCGCGGCGCTGCAGGCCGGTGCCACCCCGGATACCCAGCTGACCTCCGCAGCCCGAATCACGTTGCCGGACAGCACCGCCACGCTGGAGAACTACGGTGGCACGGCGTGCGGCGGGGGTCCGACGGTGTCCCTGCGCGAGGCGTTCGCCAAGTCCTGCAACACCGCCTTCGTCGAACTGGGCCTGCACAACGGGGCCGACGCGATGCGGACCATGGCCAAGCAGTTCGGCCTGGACACCCCGCCGCCGTCGATTCCGCTGCAGGTCGCGGAGTCGACCGTGGGCCCGATCTCCGACGCCCCGGCCCTGGGTATCTCCAGCATCGGCCAGAAGGACGTCGCCCTGACCCCGCTGCAGAACGCGATGGTTGCCGCGACCATCGCCAACGGCGGCGTCAGCATGGCCCCGTACCTGGTCGATGACCTGAAGGGACCTGACCTTTCCAACATCGCGGCTACCTCACCGCACCAACAGCGGCGGGCCATCTCATCCCAGGTCGCGGCTACACTTACGGATCTGATGGTCGGCGCCGAGCAGGTGACGCAGCAGAAGGGAGCCATAGCCGGCGTGCAGATCGCATCAAAGACGGGCACGGCCGAACACGGCACCGATCCACGTCACACACCACCACATGCGTGGTACATCGCTTTTGCCCCGGCGAAATCCCCGAAGGTCGCCGTCGCCGTCCTAGTGGAGAATGGTGGAGACCGTTTGTCCGCGACCGGCGGTGCGCTGGCCGCACCCATCGGGCGGGCCACCATCGCCGCGGCGCTACGGGAGGGATCATGAGCGCGCGGGTCGGAGTAACACTTTCCGGCCGCTATCGACTTCAGCGACTCATCGCCACTGGCGGCATGGGTCAAGTCTGGGAGGGCGTCGACAGCAGGCTCGGCCGACAGGTCGCCATCAAGGTGCTAAAGGCCGAGTACTCGACCGACCCCGAGTTCGTCGAGCGGTTCCGCGCTGAGGCGCGCACGGTAGCGATGCTGAATCACCCCGGCATCGCCAGCGTCTACGACTACGGCGAGACCGAGCTCGACGATTCCGGCCGCACCGCCTACCTGGTCATGGAGCTCGTCAACGGCGAGCCGTTGAACTCGGTGATCAAGCGCACCGGCCGGCTGTCGCTGCGGCACTCGCTGGACATGCTGGAGCAGACGGGGCGGGCCCTGCAGGTCGCGCACAGCGCAGGCCTGGTGCACCGCGACGTCAAGCCCGGCAACATCATGATCACGCCGACCGGCCAGGTGAAGCTCACCGACTTCGGCATCGCCAAGGCGGTCGACGCGGCTCCCGTCACCCAGACGGGCATGGTGATGGGCACCGCTCAGTACATCGCGCCCGAGCAGGCCCTGGGCCACGACGCCACCGCGGCCAGCGACGTCTACTCGCTCGGTGTCGTCGGCTACGAGTCCGTGTCCGGCCGGCGGCCGTTCACCGGCGACGGCGCCCTGACCGTGGCGATGAAGCACATCAAGGAAGCGCCGCCACCACTGCCGGCCGACCTGCCCCCGAACGTCCGCGAGCTGATCGAGATCAGCCTCGCCAAGGACGCCATCCACCGCTACCGCAGCGGCGGACCGTTCGCCGACGCCGTCGCCGCGGTCCGGGCCGGACGCCGCCCCCCGCGGCCCAACCAGGCACCGACCATCGGCCGGGCCGCTCCGGCGGCGATTCCGTCGAGCACGCAGGCCCGCACGAGCAACGAACTGGCCGTGCGTCCGGCACCGGCAACCCCGCGGCCCCGGCCCGCTGCCGGTAGCCACCGGCCGGCCCCGCCCGCGCGGCGGACTTTCTCGCCCGGTCAGCGCGCCCTGTTGTGGGCGGCTGGTGTCCTGGGTGCGCTGGCAATCGTCATCGCGATCCTGATCGTGCTCAACGCGCAGGACCGGCAGGACCAGAAGAACCAGCAGCAGTCCACCGTCACCAACACCATCACCGAGACCACGAAGACGCCCGGCGCACCGGCGGGTCAGTCGGCTTCGCTCCCTGAATTGTCAGGACCGGCCATTTCATGACCACGCCCCAGCACCTCTCCGACCGCTACGAACTGGGGGACATCCTCGGTTTCGGCGGCATGTCCGAGGTTCACCTCGGCCGCGATCTACGTCTGCACCGAGACGTGGCGGTCAAGGTGCTGCGCGCCGACCTGGCTCGGGACCCGAGCTTCTACCTGCGGTTCCGCCGCGAGGCGCAGAACGCCGCGGCGCTGAACCATCCGGCGATCGTCGCGGTCTACGACACCGGTGAGGCCGAGACGCCCAACGGCCCGCTGCCGTACATCGTCATGGAGTACGTCGACGGCGTGACGCTGCGCGACATCGTGCACACGGAGGGGCCGCTGCCGCAGCAGCGCGCCATCGAGATCATCGCCGACGCCTGCCAGGCCCTGAACTTCAGCCACCAGCACGGCATCGTGCACCGGGACATCAAGCCGGCGAACATCATGATCAGCAAGGCCAATGCGGTCAAGGTCATGGACTTCGGCATCGCCCGCGCCATCGCCGACAGCAGCAACCGGATGACGCAGACCGCGGCGGTCATCGGCACCGCCCAGTACCTGTCACCCGAGCAGGCCAGCGGGCAGAACGTCGACGCCCGCTCGGACGTGTACTCGCTGGGCTGCGTGCTCTACGAACTGATCACCGGTGAGCCGCCGTTCGTCGGCGATTCCCCGGTCGCGGTGGCCTACCAGCACGTCCGCGAGGACCCGGTGCCGCCGTCGCAGCGGCACGCCGGGATCTCTCCCGAGCTGGACGCCGTCGTGCTCAAGGCACTGGCGAAGAACCCGGACAACCGGTACCAGAGCGCCGCGGACATGCGGAACGACCTGATCCGCGTGCACGCCGGCGAAGCTCCCGACGCACCCAAGGTGCTCACCGACGCCGAGCGCACCGCGATGATGGGCACCGGCGGCTTCGGTGGGCCGCGCAGCATGATGCCCGAGCAGATCACCGTCACCCCGCAGCCGTACCGCTCGACGGACCGGGCCGCGACGCCGATCGGTCGCTGGCTCATCGCCGCCGCCATCCTGGCCGTGCTGACGGTCGTCGTCACCGTGGCCATCAACCTGATCAACGGCAAGCCGCACGACCAGCAGATTCCGGACGTCCGCGGTCTGGCTCAGGCGGACGCCGTCGCCAACCTGCAGAACCGCGGCTTCAAGACCCGCACGCAGCAGCGGCCCGACTCCACCGTGGCGCCGGACCATGTCATCGGCACCGAGCCCTCGGCCAACACATCGGTGGCCGCCGGCGACGAGGTCACCATCAACATCTCCACCGGTCCCGAGCAGCGCGAGGTCCCGGACGTCTCGAAGCTCTCGCCTTCCGACGCGATGGCCAAGCTGCAGTCCGCCGGTTTCCGGAACATCCAGCAGACGGTGTCGCAGTCGCTGCCGGACCAGAAGGACCGGGTCATCGCGACCAACCCGCCGGCCCACCAGACGTCGGCCATCACCAACGTGATCACGATCATCGTCGGCTCCGGGCCCGGCCTGGTGCCCATCCCCGACGTCGGCGGACAGACCGTCGACATCGCGACGAAGAACCTGAATACCGTCGGCTTCGCCACGATCTTGACGGCGCCGACCGACAGCCCGAAGCCGGCCGGCGAGATCATCGCGAGCGATCCGCCGGCGGGTACGCCGACGGCCAAGGACGCGCCGATCACGCTGAAGGTCTCGCAGGGCAACCAGTTCGTCATGCCGAACCTGGCCGGTCAGTTCTGGACCGACGCCGAGCCGAACCTGCGCGCCCTGGGCTGGACCGGCGTGCTGATCAAGGGCGCCGACGTGCAGAACAGCGGTCAGCGCAGCAATGCGGTGGTGAGCCAGATGCCGGCAGCCGGCAGCGGCGTCAACTTCGGCGCGTCGATCACGCTGAGCTTCGCTTCGTAGTCTTGCGGGGGACGTTCTGGCAGGCCGTTGCTCGCACTTTTACGCCATGAAGTGAGAGTCAGTCACCCAGCGGCCCAACATCGCGTTGACTCTCACCTCAGGGACACGGCCACTCGGTCTTTTGCGCCATCAGGTCAGGGTCAACGGGATTCCGGCCCCAGCAGACGTTGACTCTCACCTCAGGGCCGTGGGTACTCGCACTTCCGCGCCATGAAGTGAGAGTCAACGACCCGGGCAGCCCACAACGGCGTCCACCCTGAACCCACGGCACACGCCACTCGCACTGCGTGGATGGAAGCTCGGCGGAATTAGGCCGTGCGGGTCGCGGCCGAGACGGCGTCGGCGACTTCCTGCTCGAGGCGACTGACCAGTCCCTCGTCGGGCGCCTGACCGCAGAAGGCGAGCCAGTTGGCCAGCATGCGGTGACCGCCCTGCGTCAGGATGCTCTCCGGGTGGAACTGGACCCCGTGGATCGGCAGCTCGCGGTGCCGGACGGCCATGATGACGCCGCTGTCGGTGTGGCCGATGGCCTCCAGCTCATCCGGCAGCGTCTCCGGCAGGATGGTCAGCGAGTGGTAGCGAGTGGCCGTGAACGGGTCCGGAAGTCCTTGCAGCACACCACTATTCGCGTGATGCACCAGGCTGGTCTTGCCGTGCAGCAGTTCCGGCGCGCGGTCCACCGTGCCACCGAAAGCCACCCCGATGGCCTGGTGTCCCAAGCACACGCCGAGTAGGGGAGTGCGGGTCTCGGCACAGGCGCGGACCAACGGAATGGACGCGCCGGCGCGCTCGGGGGTACCCGGACCGGGGCTCACCAGGATCCCGTCGAACTCCTCGGCCACGGCGGCGACGCCCTCGGGGGTGGAGACACGCTCGTCGTCGCTACGCCAGACCTGCGCGTGCACCCCGAGCTGACCCAAGTACTGGACCAGGTTGAACACGAAGCTGTCGTAGTTGTCGAGGACGAGAACCTGCATGCCGCCAGGCTACTGGGTCACCCACCAACCCGATCAATCAATATGTGACCGGTCCAGCCGGTTTGGCGTACTGCAGCTTCAGCGGCATCCGGTGGCCGACGACGTCGACCGACGCCCGCGGCTCCTCGGTATAGCCGAGCCCGAACCGCACCACGTACTGCTTGTACAAGGTCACCAACGGCGCGGCAGCCAGCGCGGCCCGCATGCCCTCGACGTTGCCGATCACGGTGACGACGTACGGCGGGCTGTAGGTCCGGCCGTTGAGCAACAGGGTGTTCCCGACGCAGCGGGGAGCCGACGTGGCCAGGATCCGCTGGTCCTGCATCTGCACGGCCTCGGCCCCGCCCAACCACAGTGCGTTGAGCACCGCCTGGACGTCCTGCTGATGCACGACCAGGTCGTCGGGGGTGGCGTCGCGGGGGTACTGACCCTGCGCATTGCGCTGCGCGTCGTTGAGGGTGATCACCAGGCCCGGTCCACGCATGGGATCGAGGCCCAGCTCCAGGCCCAGCTCGTTGGCGCGGCTCGTGATGGCGCCGAGGGCGGCGTCGGCGCCGGGCGTACCGCCGTGGTGGTTTTCGAGCTGATGCTGCAGGTTGTCGCGCTCCGCGGTCCGGGTCGCGACGGTGCGTTTCGCCTCTTTCACCATGTCGACGAGGCGGGGCGCATCGCTGCGGCGGATCTCGCTGCCGCCGGACACGCTGTGCGTGGTGGCCAGCAGGAGGCCGGCAAGCACACAGACCACCGGCACACCGAATCGCCAGGCGGAGTGGCGGACCGGCTGGGCAGGTTCCGAGGTCCCAGCCGTCCACCAGGGCCTGCGAGGCGACACGTCTTCTGCGTTAGGCTCTGAGTGCATACCGCTCCATCGTCGCACCGAATTGCCGGTTTTTCTCCACCGGCCCGGATGTGCGGCACCGACTGTCCGCGAAGGTACCAATGCCCAAGTCCAAGGTTCGCAAGAAGAACGACTTCACCATCAACCCGGTGAGTCGGACGCCGGTGAAGGTCAAGGCCGGACCGTCGAGCGTGTGGTTCGTGGTGTTCTTCTGCTCGCTGATGCTGATCGGCCTCATCTGGCTGGCGGTCTTCCAGCTCGCCGCGCTGAACCCCGCCGGCACGCCCCACCTGCTGCAGTGGATGGCCGATCTCGCCCAGTGGAACTACGCGATCGCCTTCGCGTTCATGATCACCGGTCTGCTGCTGACCATGCGGTGGCGCTGAGCTGCGTGAACGGCCCCGGTTCGTTACATACCGGTCTCGTTACGTAGCCCAACTGGCAACCTGGCGGTCACGCAATCACATCGATGTGATTCATCCCCATTGGGGATAGTGCCTGTGGATAACTTGCCGCTGAGGGTGTGGACATCTCATGGAACAAACTCAATGGAGCCCCCCGCCGGCCGGCATCGCGGCCTGTGGAGCATTCGGCGTCGTACTGACGGCAGTGGCCCTGACATCGGTCACTGACCTGCCCGGACGTGTTCTCGGCGGCATCGCGGCCATCGGTCTGCTGGTGTTCGCCGTCATGTCCAGGCGGGCGCGGCCAAAGCTCGCCATCACCCCGGCGGGGCTGGTGGTGCGGGGGTGGTTCAGCACTCAGACTTATACACAGGCCGACCTCAAGAGTGTGCGTATCACCGAGTTCCGCCGGCTGACCCGCAAGGTGCGGCTCTTGGAGCTCGACACCGTCGACGACCGGCTCCTGGTCTTCACGCGATGGGATGTCGGCACCGACCCCATCAACGTCCTCGACGCCCTGACCGACGCCGGCCTGATCCCTTAGTTCCAACGCAAACGGCGCGGCAGGCCCCAATAGGGGACTGCCGCGCCGCGCGTCAGGCTGGGATTCAGGAAATGGTGACCGAGTCGACGACGACTGCCTCGGTCGGGCGGTCGCCGCGGTCGACGGACGTGGTGGCGATGGCGTCCACGACCTTCTGCGACTCCGCATCGACGACCTCACCGAAGATGGTGTGGCGACGGTTCAGGTGCGGGGTGGGGCCGACGGTGATGAAGAACTGCGAACCGTTGGTGCCCGGGCCGGCGTTGGCCATGGCCAGCAGGTACGGCTTGTCGAACTGCAGCTCCGGGTGGAACTCGTCGGCGAACTGGTAGCCCGGGCCGCCACGGCCGGTGCCGGTCGGGTCGCCGCCCTGGATCATGAAGCCGTCGATGACGCGGTGGAAGACGACGCCGTCGTAGAACGGGCCGGAGGTGCCGCCCGAGGCGTTCTCGGTGGAGTAATCCTTGGTGCCCTGGGCCAGACCAACGAAGTTGGCGACGGTCTTGGGCGCGTGGTTACCGAACAAAGCAATCTTGATGTCGCCGCGGTTGGTGTGCAGCGTCGCGGTCGCGGTCTGAATAGGGCTCGTCACGGAAAGTCAGTCTGCCACTCACATTTAAGACCCCGAAGTCGCCCCCACCGAATAACGTGGAAGGCCTAGCGTAGAGCCAAGCCCCCGCTTGGGAGGTCTGCAGAAATCGTGTCCGGCAGAGAGGTTGGTTGATGAGCACTGTCACCGAGAACGTCCCCGAGGTCAGCCGCCCCAGCTCCGGTGCCCGCCTGGGTCGTGGGCTGAAGTACACCATCGCCGGGCCGCTGCTGATCCTGCGCGGGGTGCTCGGGCTCGGCGTCGGCTCCACCCTCGGTACCGCGCGCTGGGTGGGCCGGCGGTGCCACCGCAGCGAGGATTCCGCGGGAGATCTCGCGGTGGTGGTGCAGTCGGGCGCCAACCGTCGCAGGCCCTTGCTCATCGCCGGCGCCACGGTCGCGGTCCTGGCCCTCGGTGGCATCACGTTCTCGATCGTGCGGCGCTCGATGCAGCCAGAGCCCTCTCCGCTGCCCCCGAGCGTGGACGTGACGCCCCAGCCCTAGGTTTCCGCGTCGAGACTGAGCTTGTGTGTCAGATCCGGATCTGACACACAAGCTCATGTTCGTCAGCCAGTCTTGGTGCAGGCCGTGATGAGGGCCTCCGGGTCGGTCACGCTGACCCCCAGCTCCCGCAGCGTCACCGGTACCCCACAAACCTTGGCCTTGACGGGTGGGTCGATGGTCAACGCCACCACGCCGTCGGACGAGCCGTTCACCAGCCAGCGTCCGCGGAAGCCGTGTACACCCCAGGACGTGATGCGGCCTTCCCACCGGCTGGCCTCAGCGATGGAGCTCAGCGGGATCTCGGCGGCGAAACCCCACCCCATGGTCACGTGCAGCGCTCCGTCGCGCACTTCCACGCCGCTGTGCTTCGGCCCGAGACCGAACGGCACCGACAACGGAAGCATCCACTTCGCGTAGCTGATCTCTGTCGTCATGGCGGCAGCGTAGGACGGCGACGTTGGAGCCCCTTTGGAACACGGCGGACGCCGCTCTCCCTCGACATGTTCGATCTGGAGCCGTCAGCTTTCCTTGACGGTGAAGGAAAGCTGACGGGTCGAAATCGCACTTGGTACAGGAAGGGCCGGCAGACGGGCCATGCCTTCGTCGCATCGAGTCTGCTGGGCAGCAGGATCCAAAAACGGCCCCGGTGACGAACACCGAAGCCGTTGTCTTGATTTGTGGAGCCTAGGAGATTCGAACTCCTGACATCTGCCTTGCAAAGGCAGCGCTCTACCAACTGAGCTAAGGCCCCTCGATGGTGTCCGGAATTGAGTGCCAGACCTCTGCGCCATGCCGGGTCCGCCATACGAAGCCGGCGGCGACTGCGACCATGGCACCGAGCACCAGCAGAACCAATCTCACGGTGCACCCTTCCGGTGGGGGAGTCGGTGATACCGACTTCCGTGGGCCTAGGAGGACTCGAACCTCCGACCTCTTCGTTATCAGCGAAGCGCTCTAACCGCCTGAGCTATAGGCCCGAAAGTGGCCTTGCGGCCGAGCGATGAGATTACCGTATGGGGTCCCCTCCGCCCAAAACGCGACGTCAGTCGCGCCCGCAGGCCTGCCGACTAGTCGCGATCGGCGAGCGTCACCTCAACCCCGCCGACCAGATCGGTCGTCAGGTTGTAGACGAACGCCGCGGCGGTGGCCATGGCCGTCAGCAGCACGATGTTGACCAACCCGACGAGGGTCGCGCCGCCGAAAATCGTACTGGCAGAAACCAATTCACCGCCGCTGCCGCCACCACTGGTGAGCAGATCGCCGACGTTGCTGTTGAGCTTGCTCCACACACCCATGCCACCGAGGACCAGGTAGAGGAACGCCACCGCGATCATCCACACGAAGAACAGCGCCACCGACAGCACCAACGAGACCTTCAACACGCTCCACGGATCGACGTGGCGCACCTGCATGCTGGCCCGCACCGGGCCGTCCTGTCGGGCACCCACGCGGCTCCGTGGTGCCGCCGAACGTGCCGGGGCCGGAGCGACGGTGGCGACGGTGCTGCGCGGCTCCCGTGGTTCGCCCGACGCCCGACGCTGCGGCTGGCGGGACAGATCCGGGATCTCGCTGGCGTAGGCCGCCTCGGGCCGGGTCTCGGTCCGAACCGTCTCGGTCGTCCGGACGGGCTTCGGCGGCACGTTGCCCGTCGGAGTCACGGCCGGCACCGGGGGCACCGGCGGGACGTCGGGGGTGACGGCCGGCGTGATGGTCGTCTCGGCTTCGGAGGCCGAACCTCCGCTGCCGCTGACGAACCGGTTGAGCCGGTCATCCAGGCTCTGCCCGGCGGCCGCGGGCGCGTCCGCCGGAGCTCCCGTGCGGGCCCGCTGCCAGGGCGGCGCTTCGCCGCCCTGGTCGGCCGCATGGGCGCCGCCACCCGATCCGGCAGGCCCGTTGTTGCTCGCGGGTCCGTCACCGGTACGGGTGTATCCCGGCTCGTTCGGGGAACTCACCTGGCGGCTCCTTCAATCAGTGCGGCTGCGGGCAGCCGCAGCACTACGTTTCGTCGGTCTCGGTCTCGGTCGCGGTTTCGGTCTCGACGTCGATATCGTCGTCACCTTCGGCCTCTTCGGCGTTGCGCGCGACGGCAATCAGTGTGTCGCCCTCACCCAGGTTCATCAACCGCACACCCTTGGTCTGCCGCCCGGCCTTGCGCACCTGACGTGCCGCGGTCCGGATGACACCACCGCCGGAAGTGATGGCGTACAGCTCGGTCTCGTCATCGACGATCAACGCTCCGACCAGACTGCCACGCTTCGGGTCGTACTGAATCGTGAGGATGCCCTTGCCGCCGCGGCCCTGCGCGGTGTACTCGTCGATGGCCGTCCGCTTGGCGTAACCGCCCGCGGTCGCGACCAACAGGTAGGTGTCCGGGATCACGACGTTGAGCGACAGCAGCCGGTCGTCCTCGTTGAACCGCATGCCCTGCACACCGGAGGTGGCCCGGCCCATCGGCCGCAGCGCCTCGTCGGTCGCCGAGAAGCGGATGGACTGGCCGTTGGCGGACACCAGCAGCAGGTCCTCTTCGGCGGAGCACAGCACCGCACCGACCAGTTCGTCACCGTCGCGCAGGTTGATCGCGACGATGCCGCCGGAACGGTTCGAGTCGAAGTCGGCCAGCTTGGACTTCTTCACCAGACCGTTGCGGGTGGCGAGCACCAGGTAGGGCGCGTCCTCGTAGCTCTTGATCTGGATGACCTGAGCTATGCGCTCTTCCGGCTGGAAGGCCAGCAGGTTCGCCACGTGCTGACCACGCGCGATCCGCGAGGCCTCGGGCAGTTCGTAGGCCTTGGCCCGGTACACCCGGCCCTGCGTGGTGAAGAACAGGATCCAGTCGTGCGTGGAGCACACGAAGAAGTGGTTGACGATGTCGTCCTGCTTGAGCCCGGCACCCTGCACACCCTTGCCGCCGCGCTTCTGGCTGCGGTACAGGTCGGTCTTGGTCCGCTTGGCGTAGCCGGTCTCGGTGATGGTGACGACGACGTCCTCGCGCTGGATGAGGTCCTCGTCGGCGACGTCACCCTCTCCCGCGATGATCCGGGTACGACGGTCGTCGCCGTACTTGTCGGCGATCTCCTTGAGCTCGTCGTGGACGATGGCGCGCTGCCGCTCGGGCTTGGCCAGGATGTCCTCGAGGTCTGCGATCTCGGCCTCGATCTTGGCCAGGTCGTCGACGATGCGCTGACGTTCCAGGGCGGCGAGGCGGCGCAGCTGCATGTCGAGGATGGCCTGCGCCTGGATCTCGTCGACTTCGAGCAGTTCCATCAAGCCGCCCCGGGCTGCGTCGGCGTTCGGGGAGGCCCGGATCAACGCGATGACTTCGTCAAGGGCGTCAAGGGCTTTCACCAAGCCGCGCAAGATGTGAGCGCGCTCGTTGGCCTTCCGCAACCGGTACCGGGTGCGCCGGATGATCACGTCGAGCTGGTGCGTGACGTAGTACCGGATCATCTGGTCCAGCCGCAGGGTGCGTGGCACGCCGTCGACGATCGACAGCATGTTGGCGCCGAAGCTGGTCTGCAGCTGAGTGTGCTTGTAGAGGTTGTTCAGCACCACCTTGGCGACCGCGTCACGCTTGAGGTCGATGACGATGCGCAGACCGACACGGTCGCTGGATTCGTTGTCGATGTTCGCGATGCCGGCGATCCGGCCGTCGCGCACCAGGTCGGCTACCGATCCGATGAAGTTGTCGTGGTTGACCTGGTAGGGCAGCTCGGTGATGACGAGCGAGGTGCGGCCCTTGGCGTCTTCCTCGATCTCGACGACACCGCGCATGCGCACCGAGCCCCGGCCGGTGCGGTAGGTGTCGGAGATGCCCTGCGTCCCGACGATCAGACCGTGGGTGGGGAAGTCCGGGCCCTTGACCCGCTCCATGCACGCTTCGAGGGTGGCTTCCTCATCGGCTTCGTGGTTCTCCAGGCACCAGTACACGGCCTCTGCCAGTTCGCGGAGGTTGTGCGGTGGGATGTTGGTGGCCATACCGACGGCGATGCCGCCGGAGCCGTTGGCCAGCAGGTTCGGGAACCGGCTGGGCAGGACGGTCGGCTCTTGCACGCGGCCGTCGTAGTTGGGGATGAAATCGACTGTCTCCTCGTCGATTTCGCGCAGCATCTCCATGGCTAGCGGGGTGAGACGGGCCTCGGTGTAACGCATGGCGGCGGCGGGGTCGTTGCCCGGCGAGCCGAAGTTGCCCTGGCCGTCGACCAGCGGGTACCGCAGCGACCAGGGCTGGGCCATGCGGACGAGGGTGTCGTAGATCGACGAGTCGCCGTGCGGGTGGTAGTTACCCATGGTCTCGGCGACCGAACGTGCCGACTTGGCATGGGAACGATCCGGCCGGAACCCCGAGTCGTACATCGCGTAGAGCACTCGGCGGTGTACCGGCTTGAGGCCGTCTCGAACCTCGGGGAGGGCACGGCCGACGATGACGCTCATGGCGTAATCGATGTAGCTGCGCTGCATCTCCTGCTGGATGTCAACCGGTTCGATGCGGTCGCCCGCGGGCGGCATGGTGTCGGTCATCGAATTCCTTCTCCGGATTGTTTCACGTTAAACATTGATTTTTGGTGGTCGGGCTGAGCCGGACTCACAGTCTCTGATCGCTAGACATCAAGGAATCGAACGTCTTTCGCGTTCCGGGTGATGAAGCTGCGGCGTGCTTCGACGTCCTCGCCCATCAGGATCGAGAACAGTTCGTCAGCAGCCGCGGCGTCATCGAGGGTCACCTGACGCAAGACCCGGACCGACGGATCCATGGTGGTCTCCCACAGCTCCTTGGCGTCCATCTCACCCAGACCCTTGTAGCGCTGGATGCCGTCGTCGGTGTTGATTCGCTTGCCGGCGGCCTTACCGGCCTCGAGCAGACCGTCGCGCTCGCGGTCCGAGTAGGCGAATTCTGGTTCGCTGCGTTGCCATTTCAGCTTGTACAGCGGCGGCTGGGCCAAGAAGATGTGGCCGTTTTCCACCAGCGGCTTCATGAAACGGAACAGCAGCGTCAGCAGCAGGGTCGAGATGTGCTGGCCGTCGACGTCGGCGTCGGCCATCAGCACGATCTTGTGGTACCGCAGCTTCGACAGGTCGAACTCGTCGTGGATACCGGTGCCCAGGGCCGTGATGATGGCCTGGACTTCGTTGTTCTTCAGCACCCGGTCGATGCGGGCCTTCTCGACGTTGATGATCTTTCCGCGCAGCGGCAGGATCGCCTGGAACATCGAGTCGCGGCCGCTCTTGGCCGAGCCGCCGGCCGAATCGCCCTCCACCACGTATAGTTCCGACTTCGTCGGATCCGTGGAACGGCAGTCGGCCAGCTTGCCGGGCAGGCCCCCGAGATCGGTCGCACTTTTGCGGCGCACCAGCTCGCGCGCCTTACGCGCGGCGACGCGGGCCTGAGCCGACGAAACCGCTTTGTTGACCACCGTCTTGGCTTCGGCGGGGTTGGCCTCGAACCAGTGGGTCAGCTGCTCGTTACAAATCTTCTGCACGAACGACTTGACCTCGGTGTTACCCAGCTTGGTCTTGGTCTGGCCCTCGAACTGGGGCTGGCGGACCTTCACCGAGACGACGGCCGCGAGACCTTCGCGGATGTCGTCACCGGTGAGGTTGGCTTCCTTTTCCTTGAGCAGCTTCTTGTCGCGCGCGTACTTGTTCACCACGGTGGTCAGCGCGGCGCGGAAGCCCTCTTCGTGGGTGCCGCCCTCATGCGTGTTGATGGTGTTCGCGAAGGTGTGCACCGACTCGGAGTATCCGGCGTTCCACTGCATCGCGATCTCGACCTCGTGGCCTTCGGCCTTGCCACCGAAATCGATGATGCTCTGCTGGATGGCGCTCTTGGTGCGGTTGATGTGCTTGACGAAATCGACCAGGCCGTCGGGGTAGTGATAAACCCGGTGCTTGACCTTGTGCGGGCCCGACGCTTCGGCTGCCTTTTCCTCAGCGGTCTTGGGTGCTTCGGCGTGATCGCTGACCACCTCATCGACAACCGCAGCCGCGACGACCCGTTCGTCGGTCAGCTCGATGGTCAGGCCCTTGTTGAGGAAGGCCATCTCCTGCAGGCGGCGGGCGATGGTCTCGAAGTCGTAGACCGTGGTCTCGAAGATGTCTGGATCTGCCCAGAACCGGATGGTCGAACCGGTCTTCTTGGACGGCTCACCCTTGCGCAGGGTGCCGGGGACCGACTTGTCGTAGGTCTGGTGCCACTCGAAACCGTCCTTGTGGACGTCCGCCTCGAGCCGCGTCGACAAGGCGTTGACAACGGAAACGCCGACACCGTGCAGACCACCGGATACCTGGTAGGCGCCTTCTTCGAACTTGCCGCCGGCATGCAGGACGGTCATGACGACGTCAATGGTGGGGATGCCGGTGGCGTGCATCGCGACCGGGATGCCGCGGCCGTCGTCGGTGACCTGGACTCCGCCGTCTTCGAGGATGCGGACATCGACCTTGGTCGCGAAACCGGCCATCGCCTCATCGACGGCGTTGTCCACGACTTCCCAGACCAGGTGGTGCAGGCCGCGCTCGCCGGTGGACCCGATATACATACCGGGACGCTTGCGGACCGCTTCCAGACCTTCGAGGACCTTGATCGAATCGGCACCGTACTCAGCCGGCGCATCCTTCTTTTGGGCAGCCACGTCGGACGCGTCTCCTTGGGGTTCGCGGGGCGGTGAGGACACCGCACTCAGATCTGTCGACAGTCTACCGGTAGCAGTCGGCGGCACTGACTTTCTGACAGCGTTTTGACACGTCTGTTCGCGCCGTGCGGGGAATTTCTCGGGTGACGTCGCGTCCGGACGCTCCAGGGGCGTCATCTTGGACGCATCGGCGCGCTCAGAGACGCCCGGAACCGGCCTCAGCCGAAGGTGTCGCGGGGACCGCGGGCCCCGTAGTTACGTGGGCCCTGCTTCCACGTCGGCCCCGACGGACCCAGGATTTTCAGCGAAGTGACGACCCCGTCGCCGACGGCGGCGGCGATTTTCGCCAAAATCTGGGACTGCACCATCCGCAACTGGGTCGCCCAGGCCGTGGATTCCGCCGTCACCGTCAGAATGCCCTCGCGTAATGAGGTGGGGGAGGCGTGCTCCGCGATCTGGTCGCCGACCACCGTCGACCACTGGCCGAACACCGATCCTTCGGCCATCCGGCCCGACCAGCCCCGGTTGCGGGCCATATCCATGGTCGCCGAGCCCAGCAACTGCGGATCCCGGCGATCGGGCCCGGGTCCGGACCAGGTGCGCCGGCCGCCGCCGCGTCGCGCCTTGGAGACGGGGGCGTTCCGGCCCCGGCCGACATCTTTTCCTTGGCTGCGGGCCGCGCCGCGCGCTTCCTCCAGCGTGCGACGCACCAGATCCATGCCCTTCAGATGGGCGAGATGCGGTGGCGGAAAAGCACTTTCCGGCATGTCAGGCTTCGCGGGCTCGTCTGCCCCGTCCGGTTGATTCGTTCGGTCAGCCTCGCTCATGCGTCCACCACCGAAATCCGCCCGCCGTCGTCGTCGTCGCGCATCACCACATTGATCCGGGTGCCGTCCCAGTCCTGGGGAATGTCATCGGGCACCGCGGCAGTGACCAAAACCTGCTCCGCCGATTGTGCCACGTCGGCGAGCGCCCGACGGCGTGCCGAATCGAGTTCGGCGAAGACGTCATCAAGGAGCAGGACCGGGTCGGTGCCGTCGGTGCGCAGCAGTTCGTACGCGCCCAGCCGCAACGCCAGGGCCATGGACCACGATTCGCCGTGGCTGGCAAAACCTTTCGCGAGCTGATCGCCGAGGCGCAGCTCGAGATCATCGCGGTGCGGGCCGACCAGGCACACGCCGCGCTCAAGTTCCGCGGACCGGCGCCGGGTGAGTTCGTCGAGCAGTGCGGTCTGATACGCCGCGATGTCGGTGGACCCGGTGCCGGCCTGTTCCTCGACGGCCGCCACGGAACTGCGGTAGCGCACCGACGCGGGCCGCGACGACGGCGCCAGCAGGTGGTAGGCCTTCGTGATCTCCGGGTGCAACTCGTTGATGAGGTCGACGCGAGCGGCGATCAGTTCGGCACCGTGACTGGCCAGGTGACCGTCCCAGACATCGAGGGTTTCCAGCGCGCCGGCATCACTGCCGCGAAAACGGCTGGCGCCCGCGGATTTCAGCAGTGCGGTGCGCTGCCGGACGACTTTTTCGTAATCCGCGCGCACCCCACCCAACCGGGGCCGACGGGTGCTGGCCAGTTCGTCGAGATAACGCCGGCGCTCCCCGGGATCGCCGCGAACCAGCGACAGATCTTCCGGTGCGAACAACACCGCCCGAAGGGCGCCGAGAATTTCGCGGGCCGACCGGACGGGGGAGCGGTTCAGCCGGGCTTTGTTCGCGCGGCCCGCGGTGATGTCGAGATCCACCGCGAGTTCCCGGCCCTCGTTGACCACGATGGTGGACACCACCGCCCGCTCACAGCCAGACCGGATCAACGGTGCGTCAGACGCCACCCGGTGAGAGCCGAGCGTGGCGGTATACCACAGGGCCTCAACGATATTGGTCTTGCCGAAACCGTTCTGGCCGACGAACACGGTCCGACCCGGAGCCAGTTCCAGGTCGAGCCGCGGCCATGATCGGAAGTCGGTCAGGGTGAGCTGTCGAACGAACACCTAGCCGGACTTACTGACCCTCTGTACGGCGTGGCCACCGAACTGATTACGAAGTGCTGCAACGGCTTTCATGGTCGGCGAGTCCTCCTGTCGAGACAGGAACCGCGCGAACAGCGACGCCGCGATGCCCGGCACGGGGACCCGCAACCGGATGGCTTCCTCGACCGTCCACCGGCCTTCACCGGAGTCCTCGGTGTAGCCGCTGATGTCGGCCAACTGGGGATCTTCCTTGAGCGCCTTGGCCAGCAGCTGCTGCAGCCAGGACCGCACGACGGTGCCGTTGGACCAGGCCTGGTAGACCGCCTGCGGACTCGTGATCAATGGCTCGGCGGCGAGCATCTCGTAACCCTCGCCGTAGGCGGTCATCAGCGCGTACTCCACGCCGTTGTGCACCATCTTGGCGAAATGTCCGGCACCGACCGGGCCGGCGTGGACGAAGCCGTCGGCGAGATCTCCCTCGGGTCGCAGCGTCTCGAAGATCGGCATGACGCGCGCGACGTCGTCGTCACTGCCGCCGATCATCAGGCCGTAGCCCTCGGTCAGTCCCCAGACGCCACCGGAAACCCCGGCGTCGATGAAGCCGATACCCTTGTCCGCCAACAGTTTTGCGTGAATACCGTCTTCGGTGTAGCGCGAGTTGCCACCGTCGATCACCAGGTCACCGGAGCTCAGCACCCCGGCGAGATCCTCGATGGTCTCGCGGGTGATCTCACCCGAGGGCACCATGACCCACACCACGCGTGGCGCCTCCAGCTGCTCGGCGAGGGCCGCGAGTGACGGCACGTCGCTGACCTCGGGCCGCGGGTCGTATCCGATGACTTCGTGGCCGCCACCGCGCAGACGCTCGCGCATGTTGAAGCCCATTTTTCCGAGGCCGATCAACCCCAGCTGCATGTGTGCGTCCTCCGCTGTTCGGTTCCGGTCAGCCCGGCAGGCGCACTGGCATCAACAAGTACACGTAGTCGGTGTCCCCGGCGGGGAACGGTCCGGATCCCGAGTACTGATTCTCCCCGGCCGGACGCAACACCGCAGGCTTGCTGGGGGTGGTGAAGCCGAAAGTGACGCGGTCGGCGTGCAGCGAACCCAACCCGTCGGTGAGATAGGTGGGGTTGAACGCGATGGTCAGCGGCTCACCGTAGAACTCGACCGGCAGGTCTTCCTCGGCGCGACCGACGTCGTCGGCACCGGCTGACAGCCGCAGGATGTCGTCGGCGAACTCCATCCGGACCTGGGCACCACGATCAGCGACCAGCGCGACACGCTTGATGGCCTCGGCGAGCTCGGCGACACCGATGGTGGCCACTGCGGTGTGCTCAGCCGGCAGCAGCTGGCGGAATTTCGGGAATTCGGCATCCAGCAGGCGCGTGGTGGTGCGCTTGCCATTGCTGCGGATACCCAGCATCCCGTCCTTGCCGACGGCCTGACCGGCACCCAGCGACAGGTGCACCTCGTTGCCGTCGGATCCGGACTTGGCGGACTCCGCGAGGGTCTTGGCCGGAACCAGCACGGCGGCTTCGAGATCCGGCACCGCGGAATTCCACGTGAGCTCGCGGACCGCGAGTCGGAAGCGGTCGGTGGCCGCCAGGACGACCTTCTCGCCCGAGATCTCGACGCGGACACCGGTCAGCATCGGCAGGGTGTCATCGCGGCCGGCGGCGACCGCCACCTGGCCGATGGCCTCGGAGAAGACGCTGGCGGGCACGACGCCGGTCTCGTCCGGCAGCGCCGGCAGCGCGGGGTAGTCCTCGACCGCCATGGTCGGCAGCGAGAAGCGGGCGCTACCGCAGCTCAGCGCCACCCGGGTGCCTTCGACGCTGAGTTCGACGGGCTTGGCCGGCAGTGCGCGAGTGATGTCCGAGAGCAGCTTGCCCGACACCAAAACGCTACCGGGAGAAGAGATTTCAGCTGCGACGCGAACTTCGGCGGATACCTCGTAGTCGTATCCGGAGATGGTCAGACCGTCGTCGGAGCCGGTCAGCAGCACACCGGCCAGGACCGGGTTCAGCGGCCGGGACGGCAGGATCCGGGCCACCCAGGCCACGGCGTCGGCGAAATCTTCCCGAACCAGACGGAACTTCAAATCGGTCAGACCCGCTGTCGTCGCCACGTCCATAGCGTCCCTTCGCTGTAACCCCACCACGCTTGCCTGCCGGATCCCGCCGTGAGGCGAAGGCACCACGCATCGGCGTTGGTTCCGGCTATCGAACAACACCGTAGAGCGTTCCGCGTGAAGTTGAAAGCTAAACGATCAGGCCGGAGAGCGCACGATGACCCCCGGAAACCTGTCGGGATCCGGTTGTCCACCGGGAGTTTCCCCACCGGACTGCTTTTAGAAGAAGATCTAGAGAGATCTAAAGGTATTAGTAATAGGGGTTGTGCACGCTGTGGATGGATCCACGGAGTTGCTGGTGGAGGGCTCACCGGCGGGATCCGGGCCTGTGCGCAGACTGTGCAGGCGCCGTTAATCCAATCCGTGTATTTGTGGAGCGATCTGGCCGTGTGGATTGTTCTGAGCAAAATCCCAGGGTTTATCCCATGTAGTACACAGCGCTGTGCACAGCCGAATCGTGTGACAAAAGATGCCTGTGTTGCCAAAGTTTTTTCTGACGAACCGGCACGACGGCGCGAAAATCGGCCTGGATCTCGTCGGATCCGGGCGATGGGAAGAGCACGCTTGTGCCGAAAAACAACACCGGCCCGCAGGCGTGAGCGCCCGGGGCCGGTGTTGGAAGAGACGGATTCAGTGCTTGGAACGCTGCCGGATCCGGGTGGTGAGCTCTTTGACATGATCGAAAACCTCACGCCGCGAAGCCATTTCCTTCTTGATCTTGCGCTCGGCGTACATCACCGTGGTGTGGTCGCGGCCGAAGGCCTGGCCGATCCGCGGCAATGACAGGTCCGTGAGCTCCCGGCACAGATACATGGCGATCTGCCGGGAGAGCGCGACGGCGCGGGTCTTTCCGGGGCCGCGAAGCTCCTCGACGCTGGTCTCGAAGTACTCGGCCGTGGCCGCCATGATCGTGGCGATACTGATCTGGGTGGTGCCGGCGTCGGCGATGAGATCTCGCAGCACAATCTCAGCCAGGGACTTGTCGATCATCGTCTTGTTGAGCGACGCGAACGCCGTCACGCGGATCAACGCACCCTCGAGCTCGCGGATATTCCGGTCGATGCGACTGGCAATCAGCTCCAGCACGTCGTCTGGCACATCCAGCCGATCCATCTGCGCCTTCTTGCGCAGGATCGCGATGCGGGTCTCCAGCTCGGGCGGCTGAATGTCGGTGATCAGACCCCATTCGAACCGGGTGCGCAGCCGGTCTTCCAGCGTCGCAAGCTGTTTCGGCGGCCGGTCCGACGAGATGACGATCTGCTTGTTCGCGTTGTGCAGCGTATTGAAGGTATGGAAGAACTCTTCCTGAGTGCTTTCCTTGCCTTCGATGAACTGGATGTCATCGACCAGCAGCACGTCGATGTCGCGGAAGCTGCGCTTGAACGACGCCGTCCGGTCGTCACGCAACGAGTTGATGAAGTCGTTGGTGAACTGCTCGGTCGAGACGTACTTCACTCGCATGCCCGGGAAGAGCTTCTGTGCGTAATTGCCCGCCGCATGCAGCAGGTGCGTCTTGCCCAGTCCCGACTCACCCCAGATGAACAGTGGGTTGTAGGCCCGGGCCGGCGCCTCGGCGATGGCCAATGTCGCGGCGTGCGCGAACCGGTTGGACGCCCCGATGACAAAGGTGTCGAAGGTGTAGCGCCGGTTGAGGCTCAGATCAGCGGATTCGTCGGCGGGCGGCCGGTTGAAGTACCGGGGCCAGCTCTCCTCGGCGCTCGAGAGCTCCTCGGTGTCGTCGTCGAGGTCGTCGGCCGCGGTGAGCGGTTCGGGCTCGGGAGCCTCAGCCGGCTCCGACGGCACCGACCGGTCGTCGGTGTCCGGGACCGCGATACGAACGCCCAGGTCAACGCGCTGTCCGAGGTGCCGGCTCAACGCGGCGATGATCGGTTCGCGCAGGTGGCGTTCGATCTCGTTCTGGACGAACTGGGTCGGCACCGACAGCAACGCGAAACCTTCGGTCAGCACCAGCGGCTGAACCATGCGCAACCAGGCCCGTTGTTGGGCGGTCAGCGTCGTGGTGCCGCCGAGGTCACCGTTGAGTTCGGCAACCACGCTTTTCCAGATGTCGGTGAACGATGCACCCGGGCTAGCGGTCAACGACTACTACCCCCTCGGAGCCGCCTGACCGGCGGCTCAATAAAACGACGACAATCTGTCCACATAGTTATCCACAGACTGTGGACAAAGTAGAAGAATGCCGTCGTGCTCGTGTTTTGCATGCAGGAAGCCCGCGCGCTGAGGCTCGTCACAGGAACGTCTGTGGGCTCGTAGCGTCGGGACCTCTCTGGCTTGTTGTCTTGCGCCGTCGTGCAACGGCATTGGCAGAAGCTAACAAGTTTTCTGTTCGTCCGCCAACCGTTCGGCAACATTGGTTCGAGGTTCTTGGGCGTGTCGGCTTGCCACGTTGCGAGTGTTACAACTGTGACGAGCACAAGCGCGTTCCCGCTGCGCTTCCCTCTCGATGCGGTAACGGTTCCTGACGTGGGACGGCGAGGTTTGACCCGGGGAATTCAGATCAGTACCCTCGAACAGTCGCCCACAAGTGGTGATACGGCTGCGACTGGGGAAGTTCTGCCACGAACTTTATCGGTACCGCGCCGGCTAGCAAGCAAGATGCGTGCGCTTACCAGCGACGACCGTGCCCACCGGCATGACTCGTTCATGTCGGTGGCGAGTGCGGGCGTCACATAGTTGAGGAGATATAGCCGTGGCCAAGGGCAAGCGGACTTTCCAGCCGAACAACCGCCGTCGGGCTCGTGTGCACGGCTTCCGTCTGCGTATGCGGACCCGCGCCGGCCGCGCCATCGTGTCGGCACGCCGCGGCAAGGGCCGTCGCTCTCTCACTGCGTGACCTGACGCAGGATCGAAGCACCGTGCTTCCGGCTCGTAACCGGATGACGCGCTCGACAGACTTTCGAGTCACCGTGAACCGCGGTGTCCGTGCGGCACAGCGGGATCTCGTGGTGCATTCGTTGGCACCCGGAGCTCCCGACGGCGCCGAGTCAAACACCGAGGACGCGCCGAAAGTCGGTCTCGTCGTAGGTAAATCGGTCGGCAATGCCGTCCAGCGGCACCGGGTGTCCCGTCAGCTCCGTCATGCCAGTCGTGATCTGCTGCCCGAGCTGAGGAGCGGCGAGCTGTTGGTGATCCGGGCCCTGCCCGGCAGTCGCGAGGCGGCCACCGCCACGTTGCAGGACGAACTACGAGTGGCTGTGCAGCGCGCTCACGCAAAGTCCGGATCCCGGCAATGACAGGTCGGCTGGCCCGCGGGCTGATCTTTCTCATCGAGCTGTACCGCAACATGGTGTCGCCGATGCGTCTGCCCAGCTGCCGGTTCAGCCCCACCTGTAGTGAATACGCCGTCGAGGCGCTCACCGAACACGGTCTCTTCCGCGGTTGTTGGTTGACGACAGTCCGGCTGGCCAAGTGTGGCCCGTGGCATCACGGGGGATGGGACCCCATCCCCGAAAGACGGTCCGCGGCAACCGCCGCGCAGTCAAGGAGCGATTCGCTTGTCTTTTAACTGGTTCAGCCTGGACTACATCTATTACCCGGTATCGGGGATCATGTGGCTCTGGTACAAGCTCTTCGGCGCGATCCTCGGCGCGGAGAACTTCTTCGCCTGGGGCCTGTCGGTGATGTTCCTGGTGTTCACCCTGCGTGCCATCCTGTACCGGCCGTTCGTCCGCCAGATCGAGACCACCCGTCAGATGCAGGAACTGCAGCCCCAGATCAAGGAACTGCAGAAGAAGTACGGCAAAGACCGCCAGCGGCTCGCGCTCGAGATGCAGAAGCTGCAGAGCGAACACGGTTTCAACCCGCTCCTGGGCTGTCTGCCGATGCTGGCGCAGATTCCGGTGTTCCTTGGCCTGTTCCACGTTCTGCGGTCGTTCAACCGGACTGAGGGCGCCGGGATGGGGATCGGGGCGCAGGCACTGTCCCTGGAAGAGAACCGGACGACCGGCAACTACTTCTTCAGTGCCGTCGACGTCAGCCACTTCCTGAACACAGACTTTTTCGGTGCGCCGTTGGGCGCCACCATGATTCAGACCGGCGAGAGCCTCAAGGCGTTCGCCCACTTCGACCGCATGTCGGTGATCCTGGTCGGCATCCCGCTGATGATCGTGTCCGGTATCGCCACGCACATGAACAGCCGCGCGTCGGTGGCCCGGCAGAGCCCCGAAGCGGCCGGCAACCCGCAGACCGCGCTGATGAACAAGCTCGCGCTGTACGTGTTCCCGTTGGGCGTGGTGGTTTCCGGGCCGTTCCTGCCGATCGCCATCCTGATGTACTGGGTGGCCAACAACATCTGGACCTACGGTCAGCAGCATGTGGTGTTCAACCGGATCGAGAAGCGTGAGGCGGAGGAGAAGGAGCAGGCGATCGCACGTCGCTCCGCCAACGCCCCCGCACCCGGTGTGAAGCCGAACAGGTCGAAGAAGGGCAATCCGCCGGCAGCCCCGGCGAGCGCCGGCACCGACGTCGAACAGACGGCTACGGAGCTCGACGGCACGACGGAATCCGATTCTGCGGGGTCGAAGCCGGCCCCGGGTGCCAAGCCCAACAAGAAGAAGCGTTGACCGGCCAGAGGGTAAAGACCCTGAGCGACGGCCGGTGCAAGAGGGAGAAGGCAGGGATATGACAGACACAGAAACGCAGGCGGAAGCCGGCATCGAGGCCGAGGCCCCGACGACGACTGCGGCCGCTCCTGCAAGCAAGGGCGAGGATCTCGAAGAGCGCCTGGTCGCCGAAGGTGAGATCGCCGGGGATTACCTCGAGGAACTCCTCGATCTGCTGGACTTCGATGGTGACATCGATCTGGACGTCGAAGGGGACCGCGCGATCGTCAGCATCGACGGTGGCAACGATCTGACGAAGCTGGTCGGTCGCAAGGGCGAGGTGCTGGATGCACTCCAGGAGCTGACCCGGCTGGCCGTGCACCAGAAGACCGGCGAGCGCAGCCGGCTGATGCTGGACATCGCCAAGTGGCGTCGGCAGCGGCGTGATGAACTGGCAGCGCTCGGCCAGAAGGTGGCCGACCGGGTGCTGGCCTCGGGCGAGCGCGAAGAGCTGTCGCCGATGACGCCGTTCGAGCGCAAGATCGTGCACGACGCCGTCGCGGCCGTGGATGGTGTGCACAGCGAGAGCGAGGGCGTCGAGCCGTCTCGCCGGGTGGTTGTCCTGCCTGATTGAGCACCTTAATTACATCGATGTTGTTCGTCGGCGGCGAGCTGGCGGGGAAAGCGGAGGCTGTTTCACGTGAAACATGGTGACGCCCCATCCCCACCGGCCGCCGCCGTCGACGTTTTTGGTGACCGTGCCGAGCTGGCACAGCGCTATGCGGAGATCCTCGCGGGCGACGGAATCGAACGAGGACTGATCGGACCGTCCGAAGTCAGCCGACTCTGGGACCGTCACGTGATGAATTGCGCCGCTATAGGTGAGTTGGTCGCCAGCGGCGAACGAATCGGCGATATCGGCAGTGGAGCCGGCCTGCCGGGGATCCCGTTGGCGCTCGCCCGGCCCGACGTTCACGTGGTTCTGATCGAGCCGCTGCTGCGCCGCGCCGACTTCCTGCGGGAAGTCGTGGCCGAGCTCGGTATTGACGTGACCGTGATTCGCGGTCGCGCCGAGGAGCGGGCGGTGCGGGCCGAGGCAGGGGAGCTCGACGTCGTCACCTCCCGAGCGGTGGCCGCCCTCGACAAGCTGGCCAAGTGGAGCCTGCCGCTCCTGAAAGTCGACGGCCGGATGCTGGCCCTCAAGGGGGAGCGGGCGGCCGACGAAATCGTCGAACACCGTCGGGCACTCAACTCACTCGGTGCTGTGGACGTAAGGGTGGTGAAATGTGGCGTGAACTATTTGACTCCGCCCGCAACCGTGGTCGTGGCGACGCGCGGAGCCAAGCGCGCAGGGACCGGCCGAGCGGTGAAGAACCGGCGATGACATCGCCGGCCAGGGGGAGCAACATGTCCCAGGTTTCGAAAGCGGCCGACCCGGCCGCCACATCAGGAAAGGCAGCAATCGATGCCGATGTTTCACGTGAAACGTGGACCCCAAGCGTGACCATGGATACGCCGATCGGGGCGGAAGCCGAACGCGCGGTCCAGATCATTCACGGAGCCAAGGGACAGCAGCTGCCGCGCCCGGAGCACCAGCGGGTGTTCACGATCGCCAACCAGAAGGGTGGCGTCGGTAAGACGACCACCGCGGTCAACATGGCCGCGGCCCTGGCGCTGCAGGGTCTGAACGTTCTGGTCATCGACCTGGACCCCCAGGGCAACGCCAGCACGGCGCTGGGCATTGAGCACCGGCCGGGTACGGCGTCGTCGTACGAGGTGCTGATCGGGGAGATCACCCTGGAGAGCGCGCTGCAGCGCAGCCCGCACAACGAGCGCCTGTACTGCGTCCCGGCGACCATCGACCTGGCCGGCGCCGAGATCGAGTTGGTCAGCATGGTGGCACGTGAAACGCGGCTGCGGAACGCGCTCGCCACGCTGAAAGACCACAACTTCGACTACGTCTTCATCGACTGCCCACCGTCGTTGGGTCTGCTGACCATCAACGCGCTTGTCGCGGCGCCGGAAGTCCTCATCCCGATCCAGTGCGAGTACTACGCCCTGGAAGGTGTGGGTCAGCTGCTCCGGAACATCGAGATGGTCAAGGCGCACCTGAATCCCCACCTCGACGTCACGACCGTCGTCCTCACCATGTACGACGGACGCACCAAACTCGCCGACCAGGTCGCGATGGATGTCCGCGACCACTTTGGCGATAAGGTTTTGCGGACCGTCATCCCACGCAGCGTCAAGGTTTCCGAGGCTCCGGGGTACGGCATGACGATCCTGGATTACGACCCGGGATCACGTGGAGCAATGAGCTATTTGGACGCCAGTCGTGAACTCGCCCAGCGTGGCGAGCACGGAGTGAGGAAGTAACGATGTCGCAGCCACGTAAGCGCAGCGGACTCGGTCGGGGACTGGCGGCGCTCATCCCGACCGGTGCACCCGAAGACGAGCAGCAGGACACCTCGCTGCGGATGGGGTCCGCCGCAGCCGACGTGGTGATCGGCGGCGCGCCGTCGATCCCGACCAACGGCACCGCGGCTGCGGCAGCGGCCAAGGCGGAAGCCGAAGCCATCGGTGCGGTGTACCGCGAGATCGAGCCGGCAGAGATCCAGCCGAACCCGCGCCAGCCGCGGACTGTCTTCGATGGCGACGCGCTCGCCGAGCTCGTGCACTCCATCCGCGAGTTCGGCCTCATGCAGCCCATCGTGGTGCGCGAGCTGAGCGAGCCGTCAGGCCCGCACAAGTACCAGCTGATCATGGGCGAGCGGCGGTGGCGCGCCTCGCAGGAGGCCGGCCTCACCGCCATTCCGGCGATCGTGCGCGAGACCGCCGACGACAACATGCTGCGCGACGCGCTGCTCGAGAACATTCACCGGGTCCAGCTGAACCCGCTCGAAGAGGCGTCGGCCTACCAGCAGCTGCTGGAGGAGTTCGACGTCACCCACGAGGAACTCGCGACCCGCATCGGCCGGTCGCGTCCGGTCATCACCAACATGATCCGTCTGCTGAAGCTGCCCATCGCGGTGCAGCGTCGGGTCGCCGCCGGTGTGCTGTCGGCCGGCCACGCCCGTGCCCTGCTGGCGCTCGAAGGGGGAGCGGAGAAGCAGGAGGAGCTCGCCGCCCGGATCGTGGCCGAGGGGCTGTCGGTGCGCGCGACGGAAGAAGCCGTCACTCTGGCCAACCGCGACGGTGACAAGCCGACGCCGGCACCGAAGCGCAAGCCGATCCAGATGCCCGGGCTGCAGGATGTGGCCGAGCAGCTGTCGACCGCGTTCGACACCAAGGTGACCGTGAGCCTGGGTAAGCGCAAAGGCAAGATCGTCGTCGAGTTCGGCTCGGTGGACGACCTTCAGCGCATCGTCGAACTGATGAAGACCGAACAGGGCTAACTGGCCGATTTTGGGGTTTGCGACAACCCGACCAGCCACCAGGACCCGTTACGTCACTGTGACGGTGAGGTTTTTTGGGTGTGCGGGACGGGGGAGGGGAACCGCGATGTTTCACGTGGAACAGTGCCGCATTTGGCCGCCGTCGATCTGGACTGAACAAATCGGGTCGGCGGCGTCCGCTTCTCCTATCCTGGAAGGGCAGCCTGATCCGATCGGGCGGACGACGGGAGTCTGGTGACATCACGAATCACGCCGCTGCGCCTCGAATCGTTCGAGCGGCTGCCGAAGCACGCGCGGCGTTGTGTCTTCTGGGAAGTCGACCCGTCGGCGCTCGGCGACAGCGAGCATCTCAGTGACCCCGAGTTCGAGAAAGAAGCATGGCTGTCGATGGTCATGCTCGAGTGGGGATCGTGCGGACAGCTGGCGGTAACCTGCGACCCGGACCGCGCCGAGGACCCCAACGATGACGCGCCCTGTCTGGGCTACGCGTTCTATGCGCCGCCGCGCGCAGTGCCCCGGGCGGGGCGCTTTCCCACCGGACCGGTCAGTCCTGACGCGGTGCTACTGACGTCCATCGGCGTCGACTCCGGTGAAGACGGCGAGGCGCTGTCGCGCCATCTCATCGCGGCCGTGGTCGCCGATCTGGTTCGTCGTGGTGTGCGGGCGCTGGAAGCGTTCGGCCGCACGACAGAGGTCGCCCAACTCGGTAGCCCACACGCGTGCCCGGCAGAGCTGGCGGCGACCGTCGAGGCGTTCGGGGAGTGCGCCGTCGAGCAGTGCGTGATCGAGGCCGACTTCCTCCAAGACAACGGGTTCGAGATCGTTGCGCCGCACCCATACTTCCCGCGACTGCGGCTGGAGCTGGAGCAGGGACTCGGCTGGAAGGCTGATGTTGAGGCCGCGCTGGAACGACTGCTGGAGAGCAACGCGTTGCAGCAGCCGGTGGGCGCGCTGCCCAGCCCGGTGCTGTGGACACCGCAGCGCTGAGATTGATCCGCGTGGACGCCAGTCCCAACTGAGTGGTTCCACGTGAAACACCGACCTTCCCGTACCCTCGCCGCCATGGAGCGTCGTCGATGAATCCGGATTCCTCGGGCCTGCTCGAAGTCGGCGACGGCAATCGGATGTACTGGGAAACGCGAGGCAATCCGGCCGGCCGGCCGGTCCTGATCGTCCACGGCGGCCCGGGTTCGGGCCGCTCGCGCAACGCCCACAAACAATTCGACCCGGACCTCTTCCGCGTCGTGTCTTTCGATCAACGTGGCTGCGGCGACAGCGTGCCGAGCGCGGCCGATCCGACGACGGACATGTCGTGCAACACCACCGAGCATCTGCTCGCCGACATGGAGGCGCTGCGGCGTCACCTGGGCATCGACCGGTGGCTGCTCTACGGCGGCTCCTGGGCGTCCACGTTGATCCTCGCCTACGCGCAGCGGCATCCCGAGCGGGTGCTCGGCATCGTGCTGATCGGCGTGACGATGACGCGGCCGCAGGAAGTCGATTGGCTGTACCGCGGGCTGCGGATCGTCCGGCCGGTCGAGTGGGAGCGGTTCCGCGACGGCGTGCCGGCGGAGCACCGGGACGGGAATCTCGTCGAGGCATACCGGCAGCTGCTGGACCATCCTGACGCCGCGGTGCGAGAGCGAGCCGCCCAGGACTGGTGCGCGTGGGAAGACGCCGCGATCGCCCACGAGACTCTGGGGAAGCCGGGTCAGTACACGGCGAAGTTGGATGCAGCGAGGCTGGCGTTCGTGCGGATCTGCACGCATTACTTCGCCCACAACGCATGGCTAGAAGACGGCCAACTGCTGCGCGATGCGCATCGACTCAAAGGCATCCCCGGTGTGCTGATCCACGGCCGCCTCGACCTCTCCGCGCCCGTGCGGACGGCATGGGAACTCGCGCAGGCATGGCCCGACGCCGAGCTTCGGATCATCGAGGACTCCGGCCACACGGGCAGCCCCGCGATGGCAGCGGCGATCACTGACGCGGTCGCGCGGTTCATTCCGCGGAGCTGACGGCGCGACGGTTCCACGTGAAACAACGGGGGTCGTAGGACAGCGCGCCGGGGGAGATACGCGTCTGCGCTGATGTTTGTGGCCCACCTCGGCGGCACGCTGATTAGCATGAGCGAACTGCGTGCGGGTACCCCATTGGTGGACTGGAGCGACGTGGGCGTGAGCGAGCTGCCGACCGGAACGGTGACGCTACTGCTGGCTGACGTCGAAGGCTCGACGCGGCTCTGGGAGACCCAGCCCGACCAGATGGCCGCCGCCATCGCGCGTCTCGATGAGACCGTCTCCGCCGCACTCATCACCCACGCCGGAGTCCGGCCGGTCGAGCAGGGGGAGGGCGACAGCTTCGTCGTCGCCTTCGGTTGTGCGTCGGACGCGGTGGCGTGCGCGCTGGATCTGCAGCGCGCGCCGCTGGCACCGATCCGGCTGCGCATCGGAATCCACACCGGCGAGGTCCGCCTGCGCGACGCCGGCAACTACATCGGCCCGACCATCAACCGCACCGCGCGACTCCGGGATCTCGGGCACGGCGGCCAGACGTTGTTGTCGGGAGTGACGGCGGCGCTGACCGAGGATCAGCTCCCGGACAGTGCGTCGCTGACCGACCTCGGCACGCACGTGATGCGCGATCTCCCGCGGCCGGAACGCGTCAGGCAGTTGTGTCACCCGGATCTGCGCAACGACTTCCCGCCGCTGCGGGCGCCGGGCTCCGTCGTCGCGCACGGACTGCCCGCCGAGTTGACGACCTTCATCGGGCGCCGGACCGAGACGACGAATCTGCGCGACGCCCTGGCCGCGCACCGGCTCGTCACCCTCAGCGGAGCCGGCGGCGCGGGCAAGACGCGGCTGGCGGTCCACGTGGCTGCCCGCGCGGTCGGCGACTATGACGACGGCGTCTGGTTCGTCGACCTGGCTCCGGTGACCAACCCCGACGCCGTGCCCGTCACCGCGGCCCGCGTGTTCGGGCTGCCCGACGAACCTGGCCGCTCCACGACGGACACCCTGCTGCGGTTCGTCCGCGACCGCCGACTCCTCATGGTGCTCGACAACTGCGAGCACGTCCTCGGCGCGAGCGCCACGTTCGTGGCGTCTCTGCTCGGGGCGGCACCGGGAGTCACCGTGTTGGCCACGAGCCGGGAGCCGCTCGGTGTCCCCGGGGAAGCGGTGTGGCAGGTGCCGTCCCTGTCGCTCGCCGACGAGGCCGTCGAGCTGTTCGCCGACCGGGCTCGGCTCGCGCGCGCCGACTTCGCCGTCACCGAGGACAACGCGGCGTCCGTTGCCCAGATCTGTCAGCGGCTCGACGGTATGCCGCTGGCGATCGAGTTCGCGGCGGCCCGGCTGCGCGCGCTGTCGCTGCCCGAGATCCTGGACAGCCTCCACGATCGCTTCCGGTTGCTCACCGGAAGTTCCCGGACGGCGGTGCGGCGGCAGCAGACGCTGCGCGCGTCCGTGGATTGGTCGCACGCCCTCTTGAGCGAGCCCGAGCGCGTGCTGTTCCGCCGGCTGGCGGTATTCCTCGGTGGCTTCGATCTGGGGGCCGCCCGGGCGGTAGCGGCGTCGGATGTGGCCGAGCGGTATCAGGTTCTCGATCAGCTGAGCCTGCTCGTGGACAAGTCTCTTGTCGTCGCCGAGAGCACGGCCGGCGGTACCCGTTACCGACTGCTGGAGACGGTGCGCCAGTACGGGTTGGAGAAGCTGGGGGAGTCGGGCGAAGCCGACGCGGTGCGGGTGCGCCATCGCGACCACTACGCGGCGCTGGCGGCCGCGCTCGATGGGGCCGGTCGGTCGGCGCGGAACCAACCGCGTCTCGACGACGTCGAACTCGAGATCGACAACCTGCGCGCCGCGTTCGAGTGGAGCCGGGACAGCGGGGACATCGCCGCGGCGGCGACGATGGTGTCGTCGTTGCAGCCGCTGTGGCTCAAGTGCGGCCGCATTCGGGAAGGGCTGGCGTGGTTCAGCAGCATGATGAGCGACGAGCACCTGCGTACCCTCCAGACGACGCCTGTGGCCTACGTACGGGTGCTGGCGGACAAGGCGGTACTCGATGTCTGGGCCGGTGTGTCCGGGAGCCTGGAGATGGCAGAGCGGGCCCTGCACCTTGCGCGACAGGTCGACGATCCAGTTCTGTTGGCCCGGGCGTTGACGGCGTGCGGCTTCGTCGCCGGCAACAGTGACGACCCCCGGCTGGCCCACCAGTACTTCGCGGAGGGCATCCCGATTGCGCGGGCGTCGAACGACATCTGGCGGCTGGGCGCGATCCTCACCTGGCAAGCCCAGGCGGCGTGCGTGGCCGGAGATCCCATGACGGCCCGCGCGGCTACCGAGGAAGTTCGTGATCTCGCCGAGGCCACCGGCGCCCGGTTCGACTCGCGAGAATGGCGCGCCAATCTGGCGTGGGCTCAACTGATGCAGGGGGAGTTGGACGCCGCCGTCGCGCACTTCCGGGCAGCTGTCGCCGAAGCCGAAGCGGCGCACGACTCGATCTGGACGGTGGGGGCACTTCAAGGTCTGGGCATCGCCTTGGCCTGGCGTGGTGAGGCGGCTGCCGCTCGAGCAGCGGCAGAGACTGCCGTGGAGCTAGCGGCAGATCTCGGTGAGTTCATGCTCGGCGTCGGCACTGCGGCCCTGGCTTCGGCGGCCCTCGCCCATGGCGATGTCGCGACAGCGCGGACGGCCAGCCTGGCGTCCGAACGCCATCTCAGCGTCCAGCCGGCTGCCGCGGTCACCACGTATGCGCGCACGGCCGAAGCGGAACTGGCGGGCGGTGATCTGGTGGCCGCGCGCCGGCTGGCCGACGAGGCGGTGCGGGTGAATGTGGGCTGGCATCTGATGCTCGCGGGCATCACCAGGGCCCGCGTGGCGATGGCCCAGGACCAACCGGATCAAGCGTCACGTGACGCTCACGCCGCGCTCGGTGTTGCTGTCGAAATTGGGGCCGCGGCCGGAGTTCCGGAAATCTTCGAATGTCTGGCGGCGCTGTCCGGCGATCACCGGGAGGCAGCCCGGCTCTACGGCGCAGCAGAGTCGATGCGCGGACACGTCGGTGCCGTTCGCTTCCAGGTCCACCAGGCGGGCTACGAGGCGTCGGTGGCGGCCCTGCGGGAGGCGATGGGGGAGAAGGACTTCGACGCCGCGTGGGCTGAGGGCGCCGGGCTGTCGGTCGAGGAGGCGATCGCGTACGCCCAACGCGGCCACGGCGAGCGCAAGCGACCGGCGAGCGGCTGGGGCTCGCTGACACCGGCCGAACGGGAGGTCGTGAAACTGGTGTGTGAAGGCTTGGGCAACAAGGACATTGCGACGCGGTTGTTCGTCTCCCCGCGGACCGTGCAGGCACACCTGACTCACGTCTACACCAAGCTCGGCCTCAGTTCGCGGATCCAGTTGATCCAGGAGGCCGGGCGCCAGGTGTGATGGGAGGGCGGTGCATCGCCGAGGTCACTTGAGCGGTGCTTCGACGCCGGTTTGAGCGAGGTTGGCCGGCAGCAAGCGGTCCCCGTGAACAGGGATGGCAGCCACCGCGGTATTGAGCTCGCGGAGTTCGGCGTCGGTGAAGGTGAGATGGTCGGCGCCGAGATTCTCCAGGAGGTGTGGCGCACGCGTGGTGCTGGGAATGGGCACGATCCAAGGGCGCTGGGCCATCAGCCAGGCCAGCGAGACCTGGGCCGGTGTCGCGCCCTTGCGTACGGCCCAGCGTTGAATGAGTTGGAGCAGAGGCATGTTCGCGGCGAGGTTGTCCCGGGAGTTGCGGGGCACGGTCGCGCGGAAGTCACCGTCGGCGAATTGGGTGTAGGGCGTGATGGCGCCGGTGGTGAAGCCCATTCCCAACGGGGCCCAGGGCACGAACCCGATGCCGAGCTCGTCGCACAGCGCCAGCACGCCGGCCTCGGGGCCGCGCCACAGCATCGAGTACTCGTTCTGGATGGCGGTCAGCGGTTGCACGGCATGCGCGCGGCGCGCGGTCTGCAGACCTGGTTCGGACAAGCCGAAATGGCGGACCTTGCCTTGGCCGATCAGATCTTTCACGGTGCCGGCGACGTCTTCGATGGGTACCGTCGGGTCGACCCGGTGTTGGTAGAGCAGATCGATGTGGTCTGAGCGCAGCCGCTGCAACATCGCGTCGACGGCCCGGCGGATATGGTCGGGCCGACTGTTCGGCCCACCACGGCGCTGCCCGGTGTCCGGGTCGATATCCCAACCGAACTTCGAGGCGATCACCACCTGATCCCGCACAGGCTGCAGTGCCTCGCCGACGATGCGTTCGGACTCCAAGGGGCCGTACGCCTCGGCGGTATCGAAGAACGTCACCCCTTGGTCGTGTGCGGTGCGGATCAGCGCGACCATGTCCGAGCGACTGGTGACCGGACCATAGAGCTTGCCGGGCATCGTCTGGCAGCCCAGCCCGATGCCGGACACCTCCAGCGATCCGAGCTTGCGTCGGCCGCTGACGGTGGTGGCCGCGGCGACCGCGGGGTTGGTGTCAGGCCGCGGGTTCTTGGTTTCTGGTGTGGTGCCGCAGCCGGCGGCAAGGCCTGCGATCGCCGGGGCCGCGGCTGCGGCGCCCAGCAGGAAAGTGCGACGACGATGCACCGATCCTCGGGTGTGCACGTGTGGGTCCTTCTCGTGAGTCAGACGTCGATGTGACGCTTGGAGAACTGGTCGACGATCGCGGGATCGCGGTGGTCGAAGAACAGGCTTGTGTTGGTGTCCATCGCGGCGATCTGGTCCATCTGGGCGGCGGTGAGCTCGAAGTCGAAAACGGCGAGGTTCTCCCGCATCCGCTCGGGGCGGACGGACTTGGGGATGACGATCACGTCGCGCTGGATCAGCCAGCGCAGCACGACCTGCCCGACCGATCTGCCGTGCGCGGCGGCGATCGCAGTCAGCGTCGGATCGGCGAACATGTTGTTGCGACCCTCGGCGAACGGGCCCCACGATTCGTGGCGCACACCGTAGGCGCTCATCACCCGGTGATCGTCGGCGCGCTGATAGAAGACGTGCGTCTCGATCTGGTTGACGGCCGGAGCGACATCGTTGTGCACGATCAGATCGACCAGCCGGTCCGGCAGAAAATTCGACACGCCTATCGCCCGGGCGCGGCCCTGTGCCAGCAGCTGCTCCATGGCCCGCCAGGCACCGTAGTAGTCATTGAAGGGTTGATGGATCAGGTACAGGTCGACGTATTCCAACCCGAGCCGGTCCAAGGACCGCTCGAACGCAGCCGGGGTGGCGTCCTGGCCGGCGTGCTCCATCCACAACTTGGTGGTGACGAACAGCTCGTCGCGCGGAATGCCGCTGGCGGCGAGGGCACGCCCGACGGGACGCTCGTTCTGATACGACGCCGCCGTGTCGATGTGCCGGTACCCGGCTTCCAGCGCCTGCGCGACGACGTGTTCGGTCTCGTCATCGGGCACCTGGTAGACGCCGAATCCCAGGATCGGGATCTCGACGCCGTTGTTCAAGGTGATGGTCTGCACGGGGTGTCCTTGCGTGTCGGGGGTGATTCGGGCGGTGCTCAGCGTTCGTACATCGCCATCTGTTCGGGGTTGTAGCGTTCCCCGACTGCTGGGGGCAGGGTGTTCAGGCCCTGCAGTTGTGCGGCGCTCAGCTCCACCGCGTCCGCGGCGATGTTCTCCTCCACACGTGCGACGCGCTTGGTCCCCGGGATGGGAGCGATGTCGTCGCCTTGCGCCAGCAGCCAGGCCAACGCCACCTGGGCCGGGGTCGCTCCCACCTGATCGGCGACGGCTTTGACCTCGTCGGCGATGCGCAGGTTCCGGGTGAAGTTCTCTCCGGTGAAACGGGGGTTGTCCTTGCGGAAGTCGGTGTCGTCGAACTGTTCGGGGGAGCGGATGGTGCCCGTCAGAAAGCCGCGGCCCAGTGGGGAGAACGGCACCAGTCCGATGCCCAGCTCACGCAAGGTCGGGATGATCTCGGCCTCCAGAGCGCGGGTCCACAGCGAGTACTCGGACTGCAGCGCGGTGATCGGGTGCGTGGCGTGGGCGCGGCGGATGGTTGTGGCGGCGGCCGCCGACAACCCGATGTGGCGCACCTTGCCTTCGCCGACCAGTTCAGCGACCGCACCGACGGTGTCCTCGATCGGCGTGTTCGGATCGACGCGGTGTTGGTAGTACAGATCGATGTGGTCGGTACCCAACCGACGCAGCGACCCTTCGACGGCGGTGCGGATGTTGGCCGGGCTGCTGTCGAGGTTCCAGGCGCCCTCGCCGGTGTGGGACACCAGACCGAACTTGGTGGCCAGCACCACCTGATCGCGACGACCCTTCAACGCCTTGCCGACGAGTTCTTCGTTGATGAACGGGCCGTAGATCTCGGCGGTGTCGATGAACGTCAGCCCGAGATCGAGGGCACGGTGAATCGTCCGGATCGACTCGGCGTCGTCGGCGCCGGCACCGGTGTACCCGTGCGACATCCCCATCGCTCCGAGGCCGATTCTCGACACGGTCAGGTCCCGCAGTTGGATGTACTTCATTGCGCCTCCGGCCAGTTGGGTTCCATCAACGAGTCAACCGCGTAATCGGCCGGCCGGGGAGGGCCTGCGATGACAGGTACTGCCAGACACCCCCGCACCCCGGCGCACCGGCCATAGTGTGGGGACCGTGGACCACCGTCGCGAGATACGCGAATTCCTGACCTCGCGCCGCGCCCGCATCACCCCGCAGCAGGCCGGTCTCGAGGTGTTCGGCAGAAAGAGACAGGTGCCAGGACTGCGCCGCGAAGAAGTCGCCATGCTCACCGGAGTCTCCGCGGACTACTACATCCGGCTCGAGCGAGGCAATCTGGTCGGCGCCTCCGACAGCGTCCTGGACGCGTTGGCGCGGGCTCTGCAACTCGACGATGCCGAACGCGACCATCTATTCGATCTGGCGCGCATCGACAACGCCGCACGCGCCACGAAACGCGCGTCGACGTCGACGACGCGGATCAAACCCGTTGTGCGGCAGGTGCTCGACGCGATCACCGAGGCCGCCGCTGACATCCGCAATGAACGTGGCGACATCATCGCGGCCAACAAACTTGGTGCTGCGCTGTACAGCGAAATGCACGCCGAGACCGTGCAACCGCCCAACGTCGCGCGCTACACCTTTCTGAACCCGAGCGCGCGGGACTTCTTCGTCGACTGGGACCGCGCCGCCACCGACATCGTTGCGGTGCTGCGAGCTGCTGCCGGACGTAACCCCTACGACAAATCGTTGTCCGATCTGGTCGGTGAATTGTCCACTCGCAGCGATGAATTCCGGGTGCGCTGGGCCTCGCACAACGTCCGCCGCCACACGACCGGCACCAAACGCATGCGCCACCACATCGTCGGCGACATCGAATTGAACTACCAGAGCTTCGAATTACCCGGAGAGCAGGGACTACGTCTCAGCGTCTTCACTGCCGAACCCGACAGCGCCAACCAGCAGGCTCTGCGCTTCCTCGCGAGCTGGGCCGACACCACCACCGGCGCCCTGGAGGCCTCACAACCCGGGTTCGACGCCGTCCGCGATGTCGGCCAAGATGTCGACGACCTCGGATAGCGGACGCGTCGTCTCGATCTCGTGAGTGGCCGACCGCCTCAACAGTGGTTCGGTCTCAGCGATGTCAGCCAGGATCCGGGCCCGCTCGTCGGCGGTCTTGCCGAACGGATTGTTCGTCCGGCGCTGCAGCCTGTCCAAGAGGACATCAGTTGGGGCAGTGAGCAACACGATCGCGTCGAACCGGTCGTAGAACCGCCATTGATTGGCCACGGTGCCCTGAACGAACAACGGCCGGTCTCGCCGTCGATTCAGTAGGTCGTCGATCAGAGGCTCTCGCCACAGGGGCTCGCCGTCGGTGACTTCGATCCAGGGACCGTCGTCGGTGTCTACGGTGGCATAGCCGCGTTGCGCCAGAGCGGCGAGCGCCGTCGACTTGCCCACCCCGGACATCCCCGTGACGAGGACCGCCGCGTGGCGACTCATACCGACGGACTAAGCGCCGGCCTGGCCGGCCTGTTCCACCGACATCTCGTGAGCCAGCAGCTCGGCGAAGGTGAAAGTGCCTGTGGGACGGTCGTTCTTGCCCAGCAGGTACAGCCGCTTCACGGCGGCCAGGATGCCTTCGGCAATGGAGTCGCGGGCACCGGGGGAGGTCAGCAGCTCGCGGTCGTGCGGGCTGCTGACGTAGCCGAGGTCGACCTGCACCGTGGGCATCCGGGTCAGCCGCAGCAGGTCCCAGGTCCGGCCGTGGGTCCGGCAGTCGCGGAAACCGCTGCGCGCCACCACTTCCCGCTGAATGAAGTCGGCGAGGTTGCGGCCGATGGTGGACACCGAACCGTGCGAATTCCCGAAGTAGAACGACGCGACGCCGTTGGCTGCCGGGCTGGGCAGGCTGGCGCAGCGCAGGCTGATCATCAGGTCGGCGCCGACGGCGTTGGCCGTCGCGGCGCGCTCGGCGTCGGCCGGGCTGCCGCCGACCGGGCGCGACAGGAACGTGTCCATGCCGATGGCCGTCATGCGGCCTTCCAAGCGGCTGGCGAGATCCCAGAGGACGTCGGCTTCACTGACGGGCCCGGACCGGCTCGTCATGATGAGCCCGCGGTCATCGCCGCCGCGGCCCGGATCGATGATGATCCGCTTTCCGGTCAGGCGGGGGCCGCTGCGTCGGACGAGTTCCTCTTCGCGGATCGCGTGCGGCGAACCGCCGGTGACCCGGGAACCGAGGAAGTACAGGGAGCGCAGCGTCTCCGGACCACAGATGCCGTCCGGGAACATGCCGTACTCGCGCTGGTAGGACATCAGGCCGTTGTGGGTCTGCAAGCCGAAATGACCATCGACGAGACCGGTGTAGAAACCGAGATCCTGCAGCCGCGCCTGCAGGGTGGCGACGTCGTCGCCGTACATGGGGGCACCGAACTGGTGCGACAGCGTGCGCGCCCCCAGCCGGTACGAGGCCTCTTTCAGCGAGCGATAGGTGGCCTCACCGACCATGCCGTCGACGAGGAGCCCACGCTGCTGCTGGAAGGCGCGCACGGCCTCATCGAGATCGTCGTCGAAATAATCGAGAGCGACGTGCTTGCCGGTGGTGAGATCCGCGTCGGGACTGTCGAGCAGTCCCAGGGCGGCCAGTGCGGCCCGAATCTCGGTGACCGAACCTCCCCGGTCACCGCGACGCAGTATCGACATTCCTGGCCTTTCAATCACGGACGCCAGGCGGGCGGACAGCTAGCGCACTGGCGGGACGCCTGCACCCATTGTCGCAGACCCTGCTCAGGATTCCGCAACTTCACAGGCAGCAGCGCTGCGCCCCGCCGAATCCGGCGGGTGCGCAGCCGCTGATGCGGTCAGAGTTCGTCGGCGATCTCGCGCAGCAGTGCCGCCTTGCCCTTGGCGCCGACGATGCGCTTCACAGGCTCGCCGTCCTTGAACAGGATCAGGGTCGGGATCGAGACGACGTTGAAGTTGCGGGCGGTCTCGGGGTTGGCGTCGACGTCGAGCTTGGCGACGGTCAGCTCCCCGGCCTTCTCGCCGGCCAATTCCTCGAGCACCGGGGCGATCATCTTGCACGGTCCGCACCAGGTCGCCCAGAAGTCGACCAGCACCGGGGTGCCGCTCTTGATGACGTCGCTGTCGAACGAACCGTCGGTGACGGTCAGCGTTGCGCTGCCCTCGCTCATGTATTGCTCCTCTCGGGTGAACTCTGTGGGGGAAGGACGATCAGCCGTGGTGCTCGGCCAGCCAGCGCTCGGCGTCGATGGCCGCCGCACAGCCGCTGCCGGCCGCGGTGATCGCCTGGCGGTAGGTGTGGTCGACCAGATCGCCTGCGGCGAACACGCCGTCCAGCGACGTGTTGGTGGTGCGACCCGCCACCTGCACGTAGCCCTCGTCGTCGAGATCGACGACGCCGCGCACGAGACCCGACCGCGGGTCGTGGCCGATGGCGACGAACACGCCGGTGACGGGCAGCTTGCTCTCCTCGCCGGTGGCGGAGTTGCGCAGACGTAGTCCACTGACCTTCGAATCACCTTCCACCGCAACAACTTCGGTGTTGGTGACGAAGGTGATCTTCTCGTTGGCCTGCGCGCGTTCGAGCATGATCCGCGAGGCGCGGAACTCGTCACGGCGATGGATCAGGGTCACCGAACGGGCGAAGCGCGTCAGGAACGTCGCTTCCTCCATCGCGGAGTCGCCGCCGCCGATCACGGCGATGTCCTGGTCGCGGAAGAAGAAACCGTCACAGGTGGCACAGGTGCTCACGCCCTGGCCGATCAGCTCCTGCTCACCCGGCACGCCGAGGTGGCGGGCCGCCGCGCCCATCGCGAGGATGACCGCGCGGGCCTGGTGGGTCTCGCCGTCGACGGTGACGGTCTTGATGGGGCCGTCGAGGGACACCGCGTCGACGTCTTCCATGCGCAGATCGGCGCCGAACCGCAGGGCCTGCTCGCGCATCTCGTCCATGAGCTCGGGGCCGGTGATGCCCTCTTTGAAGCCCGGGTAGTTCTCCACCTCAGTGGTGGTCATCAAGGCACCACCGAACTGGACACCTTCGAAAACCACCGGCTTGAGCTGGGCGCGAGCCGCGTACACCGCTGCGGTGTAGCCGGCCGGCCCGGAGCCGATGATGATCACGTCGTGCACGGTGTCTTGGGTGGTCATGGCCGCCTTTCATCTGGCTCTGGTCAGGCTCATACCTGGTTGGCCTGCTGCCAGAGTCGGTACGCCTATAACACCAGGGTAAGTGCCGGTGTTCCCGGCCGTTTGGCGGGCCACGGGGCGGTCAGCGGCGCGGCTCTGCCGGGGCGTCCACGATGACGGCATCGGCGATCAGGCCGGCATCGGTCGAGCTGCAGCCGGGAGACACCAGCAGGGCCATCATCGAGCCGGGGTCGGTCCTCGGCAGCAGCAGGAGCACCTGGGCGCGGTCGTGCGCGGTCACGGTGGCGGCGCCCAGCACCGGAGTGGTGGGGGCGTAACCGAGCCCCTGCAGGCAGGACTGCAATCGATCCGGCCCGGCGAGCGGCCCCAACTCGGGCGGTCTGGCCCGCAGCCCCAGGATCTGCCGATCGGCCCACGGCATCCCCGCCTGGCGCTGGACGGTCAGCGACGCCGCGGTGGGGCCCGCCGAGGTGCGGGCCGGTTCGTCGGACCCGCTGATCACGACGACGGCGCCGATGCCGACCGCCACCAGTGCGGCAGCCGCCCCGGCGATGGCGATGGGACGCGACCCGCGTGCTCCGTGACCGGCGGAGTGACCGGGGACGACGGCGTGACGTGCCGGTTGGGTTCCCGCGTCGCGCAGGGCGGATCCGATGCGCGAGGTGACCTCTGCGGGGATATCGCTCTCGGCGTCGTCGTCCGTCAGGTCATGCAGATCGCGGCGGACCTGTTCGAGCTCCGTGTACCGCCGGGCGACTGCCGGATCGTCGCGGATCCGCTGGCGCAGTCGGGCAGCCGTGGCGTCGTCGAGCAGTCCGGCCTGCAGGTCGGCCAGCTGCTGGTGGGTGACGGACTCGTCGGTGTGTTCGTCGTCCACGAGCCGAAGCCTAATCCGGTGCGGTGCGTGGGCCCTGCGCTGCTTTGCTCGTCAGTCCGCCGAGTGCGACAGATGCGCCAGGGACTGGGCGAGTTTCGCGCGGGCCCGGGAGCAGCGGCTCTTCACGGTGCCCTCCGCGATGCCCAGCATCGCCGCGGTCTCGGCCACCGAGTAGCCCTGCATGTCGACGGCGACGACCGCGGCCCGCTGCTCGACGGGTAGTCGCAGCAGCGCCCGCTCGATGACGATGCTGGTCTCGACGCGGCGTGCCGGGTCGGCGATCCGGCAGTCGGCCTCGTTGAGTTCTTCGGTTCGGTGAAAGCGGTTGTGACGCAACCGGTCCAGGCAGGAATTCACCACGATGCGGCACAGCCAGCTGCGAACGGAGCTGTCGTGCCGGAACCGCGGCGCGTGGCGGTGAGCTTTGAACAGGGCGTCCTGGAGGGCGTCTGCGGCATCCTGCGGGTCGTGGCTGGTCAATCGCGCGAGCCGGTACAGCTGGTGGCGGTGCCGGTAGAACAGCTCCTCGAACGCGTACCGCTCGCCGGCGATGTGCGCCGCGAGCAATTCTGCGTCTGATGCGTCCGACGGTGGCGCCCCGAAACTCCCCACTTCCGAACCATAAGTCGGGTTCTGCAACGGGCCCGACGCGAATTGGTCGGTACGGCCTTGACCAGCGCAGATGCGGTGTGTGGGCCTGTGGATAACCTACCCGGCGGCCTTCACCACCACGTTGGAGATGTCGGTCTTGCTCTTGCCGTCGACGGTGCCCAGCGTGGAGATCCAGATCAGCAGGTGCGACGTCGGCTGTGCGTTGCTGATCGTGATGGTGTTGGCACCGGTCTTCATGGTGGCCGGCTGCGTCAGGACGGTCGTGGCGTCCAGCGAGGCCGGGGTGGCCGACTGGGCGGACCGGATCTGGATCGCGGTGCCCGTGCTGGTCAGGTTCAGGCTGACCGACGCCACGGTAGTGGCCTGGGGCAGGTTCAGCATGAGGCCGACGCCGTTCTTGAAACCGGGGAACGGGGCAGGATCGGTGTAGACGTCGGTGGACCAGGCATCACCGGACGCGCCGGTGATGGCCTTGCCCGCGGTCTCCGGGGAGTCCGCGCCGCCACCGGGTGAAAACACTGTCACACCAACGGGTTTCACCACATTGCCGGGCGTCGGGGCGCCGCTCGTGGTCGGATGCTGGCTGTTGAGGCCGAGCTGCTGCTTGTCCAGGCCGCCGCCGACGTCGCCGAAGATGCCCCTGAGCACCGACGCCAGCACCAGCAGTGCCACCAGCAGGACCGCGCCGCCGACACCCACACCGATGAGCACTGCCCTGCGCCGCTTGGCGGCGGCCTCGAGTTCCGCCGCGTCCGCGGGCTCCGGGCGCTGCGAGCCGTCGACGGGCTCCAGCAGTTCCGTGGTCTCGGCGACGGTGGTCGCCTGCTGCAGCAGATTCAACAGCGTTGGGGCCGAGCGGATCCCGCCACCCTCCTGCACGGCCCGGGCCGCGGCGGCAGAGATCTGGAAGGGGATGGTCCCGTCGACCGAGCGGGGTTCGACGGGCTGGCCCGCGCTGTTCTGCGTCGCGGGCAGCATGCCGCTGAGGGCACCGGCTTCGGGCAGCGGCCACCGGTTGATCAGCAGCGCGTACAGCGTGGCGCCGACGCCACGGATGTCGTCTTCAGGGGTGGCCGACGGCAGGGTGCCGGGGAAGGCCAGGACCACGTCGCCTTCGATGCTGACGCGGATTCGGCCGGGATGATCGATCGACAACGCGACGCCGGACCGGTGCGCGGACTCCGCCGTCGACGCCAGGGACTGGATGGCGCGGGCGCCGCCCATCGGGGACGGTTCCGTCGCGGCCACCTCGGCCAGGGAACCGCCGCGGATCCATTCGCTGACCACCAGGCCACCGTGGCCGAGCCGGGTGACGTCCAGGATCCGGGCCAGCCCGGGTCCCTCGACATGGCTCAGTTTGCTTGTCCGGGTGAGGATTTCTTGGACCATCAACGCGGGCAGCTCGCCGTCGTGGTCGACGAACGTCAGCGCCACCTGGCGATCGAGCGCGATGTCGAGCGCATGCCAGAACTGCAGATCGGGTGGACCACCGTGGAAGACGAGCAGGCGGTAGCGGCCGTCGGCGACGACCGCGCCGGCCCGCAGCGCGGCATCGTCGCCGCTGCCTGAGGTATCCGAGATGTGGGCGGATCCCTGGTCCGCGGGTGCGTCGGTCACCGCAAATCCTTTCCGAAGCCCGCCCGTGGTACCACCTTCCGGGTTTGTCCCGCCTGTGGCGGACGCGCCGGGCCGCCGTGGTACCGGAGATGAATTGCCGTGTCCAGGGTACGGGACCGCGGTCCGTCCCGAGTCCGGTACAGCCGAGCTGACCTGGACTGCGGGAGTCGGTGCCGGCGTGCCGCGGCCTAGTCGGCGCCGCACGAAAGCCACCGCGGCCAGGGCATCGGGCACCTTGGCCGCCACCAGTACCGCCACGATCACCGGCAGCATGATCAGGCCGAGCAGAAACAGCCGCAGCAACGATCCAGCGGCGCCGCCGTGCTCGGTCAGCCCATCGAACCCCAGCAAGCGGTCGGCGACGTAGGCCAGTAGCCCCGAACCCAGGGAGGCGCAGATGGTTACGAGGATGGTCCGGATCACCGGCAGCTCGATCATCCGGCCGCGCGGCGGCCGCAGCGCGGACCGCAACAACACGTAGCCGACGGTCGCGCCCGCCAGGAAGCCCAACCCGTTGGCCAGGCCCAGGTACCCGGCGACCAGTTCCCGGTCATCGGTCAGGTGGGGTGCGATGAGCGAGCCGACGATCTTCACGATGGTGATCACGACGATCAGGACGATCGGGATCCACGGTTGTTCGCGCGCGTAGAACACCCGAAGTTCCAGCAGCACCATGGAATACGGGATGAGGGTGAACGCCGACAGGGTGATGGCCATGCCGAGATAGCCGGCGTCGGCGGCACCGAAGTTGCCGTACGCGAACAGGGCGGTGCCGATGGCGGGGCCACCCACGGTCATGAAAGCGACGATCGGGATCAGCGTCACCATGGTCAGCCGGGTGGCCAGCGAGAAGTCGGCGAGCACGGCGGGGTTGTCGTTCGCGGCGGCGTTGCGGGACAGCCGCGGCATCACCACGGTCAGCACCGTCACGCCGATCATGCCGAACGGCAACTGCAGCAGCAGCCAGGCGTAGTTGTAGATGGCGGGGCCGGATGCGGCTGCGTGGCTGGCGATTTCGTTGCCGACGATCAGGCCGATCTGGCTGATCAGGACGTACAGCATCATGGCGACGGCCATGGTCCCGAACTTCTTGAGCCGGTCGTCGATACCCCACAGTGGCCGGAGGTCGACGCGGTGCTGGTGCAGTGAATACAGCAGCACCGCGGCCTGGGCGACGACGCCGAGGGTGGTGCCGATGCCGAGCACCAGCAGCTTGGCGTTGCCCATCTCGACGGGATCGATCGAGAGTTCGCCCGGGACAAGCACATACACGCACAGCGTGATGATCGCCACCACGTTGTTGATCACCGGCGCCCAGGCCGGTGGCCCGAAGACGTTGCGGTTGTTCAGGATTGCCATGTAGACCGAGGTCAACCCGTAGAAGATGATCTGGGGCAGCAGCAGATACGCGAACGCGGTGGTGAGCGGCTGATTCACCTGCGGGTCGCTGCCCAGCATCAGTCGCACCAGCAGCGGTGCCGCCGCGACCGACAGCACCGTCGTCACCAGCAGCAGCGCCGTGGCGAGCGTGACCAGGCGCCGGACGAACGCGGCGCCGCCGTCAGGGTCGTCGCGTTCGGCCCGGGCCAGCACCGGCACGAAGATCGCGGTGAAGGTGGCCTCGAGCACCAGGGCGGCCACCATGTTCGGCAGCTGGTTGGCCACCGTGAACGAGCTGGACAGTGCCGCACCGAGAATCGCGGCGAGCAGCACGATCCGCAGGAAGCCGGTGATGCGGCTGACCAGGGTGGCCAACGCCATGCCCCAGGACCGGGAGACGACGGCGGCGTCGGACAGCTCGGCTCGTCGCGGCGGCGGACCGGCGGCAGCGGCGGCAGCACGGGGACTGCGCGGCGCGCTCATGAATCCTCCGGAGCGTGCGCGATGGCGGTGTCGAGAGGATCGGGCCGGATCGGCCGGGCATGGTGTGGACGGTCCAGGTCGGCGCGGTCGGGCTGACCGCGGAACCGGTGCCACAGCCGTCGGCCGGCCAGCAGGAACAGCACCGCGCCGGCTGACAGGGTGATGAAGAACAGCACCTTGCCGTAGGCGTTGGAATGCACCGACAGCCGGACCGGTTCGCCGAGCGTCAGTCCGTTGGCGGTGCGCAGGGCGACGTCGACGGCGACGCGCTGGGTGAAGTGCACCTCGATGGGCACGCGCAGCGGCAGGTAGCCCGGAGGCAGTTCGATCTCGCCCATGTCGGTGACGGTCATGCCGGGCGGCGCGTCGATGACCAGCCGCACCCGGATGGGCAGCGGCAGATCGTTGCGCAGGGCCAGGGGGAGGGGACTGCGTTCGGTGGCCAGCGTGTACGAGCCGCCGGGGTTGACGACGGTGACGGCGTGGAAGAGGTCGTTGATGGTGTGCTGCGTGGTGGTGATGCGCTGCTGGGCCAGGGCCTCGCGGACGCTCGGCGGCACCGACTGGGTCAGTGCCCGCAGCATGTCCTCCCGCAGCGGCGCCGTGTACTGGTCGCCCGTCAGCCCGGTCTGGGTGTTGACGGTCAACGCGGCGGTCAGGCCCCAGATCCGTTCCATGGTGGTCGAGATCTGGCTGGTGATGCCGTCGCCGTAGCGGGCCTTGGGGTTACCCGTCCCGTTGTCCGGCGGGGTGGCGGACGAGGTGGGCGGCAGGGCCTGGGCATCGGCGATCACGGCGGGCATCGGGCGGGCGACGGCCAGCCCGGAGTGGATCGCGGTGGCCACCGACGTCAGGATCGCCTGGGCGTCGTCGGGTGTCACGTCCCAGGCCAGCGGCGGCATCAGGATCTGGTTGCGGGGCTGGGCATCGGGTTGCAACCCACGCCACAGCACGGAGGCGATGGCGTCCTGGCGACGCGCCACCGGTGAGTCATGGATGAGCGGCACGTGCAGCGAGGTGTCCAGGTATCCCGGCGAGATCGGGGTCCGCCCGGCGCCGGCCAGGGCCGCGGCCACGCACGGGTCGAACGGCGCGACGGTGACCTTGCTGCTGTAGCGGCGCGGTGCGGTGTCGGCGGGCTGGCCGGACTCGTCGGCGGTGACGGGGGCCGCGGCGATTGCGACGGTCGGTTCGGGCTGCGCGGACAGCAGCCGCACCGCCGGGCCGGTGAGCGGGCCGTCGCCGACGACCGTGGCGCCGCGCAGGGACTGGATGCCGAGCAGCTGATTGACGATCGGGCCGGTGTCCGTGGTGGCGGTGGAGCTCAGGACGGCGTCGCCGACGCGTTGCAGCGCGCGCAGGTCGGCCTGGGCGTACACGGTGGGGGTGACACACACCCGCTGGGCGAGTTGCCGCAGCCGGTTCAGCCACTCGGTCGCGGCTTGTTGTCCGGTGCCCGGGTGGGTGGGTGAGTTCAGGCCGGCCGCCGGGTCGTCGGATACGACGTAGCCGCCGCTCATCGCGTTGACGGTGATCAGCAGGTCGGGGTCGATGGCCAGGCACATCGCGCCGCGCATCAGGCCGCCCGGATCCACCTGGTCGTTGGTGGCGAAGTCCGCCGCGGCCAGCAGGGTGTCGAGGCGGCCGCCGTTGGCCAGCGACGTGGCGAGATCGTCGTCGGCGAGGCGGGCGGGTTCGGTGCGTCCGGGGACGCCGCCAGCCAGGTGCGGGCGGTCGGCCAGCGGCCACAACAGGGTCAGTGCGACGGGGTGCGCGGTGTCCGGTGGCACGACGGCGTCGATCGGCTGCTGGCCACCGGTGCCGCCCGGGGTGGCCGGGGTGGCGGGCACGCCCAGGACCGGCAGCAGGAAGCGGGCGTCGTCGAGCCGGGCGGCCGACCCGTAGTCGGGTGTGCCGTTGACGTTGACCAACAGCGGATAGACACCGGGACGGTCGATGCCCAGGGCGGGATGTTCAGCCGACCGTACCGGGTACGCCAGCCGGAACGGCACGCTCTGGCCGCGCGCGAGATCCTGCGAGACCGTGGTGAAGTCGCCGACGGCCGAGAAGTCGGTCGGCTCCCCGGCCAGCGTCGTGCGCAGCCCGGACGACGACGTCACCGCGGATGCGTGTTCGAGACGCACCATGACGTCGTGCACCGGACGGTCCCCGACGTTGGTGACGGTGCCGCTGACCGTCACCACCGGCTCGCTGGTGGTGGTGACGACATCAGGGGTGACGTGGTCGATGCGCAGCTGCAGGAACGTCGTCCCGCCCGGCTCCCCGGCCGACGAATGCGGCGTGACCGGAGCGGTGAGCAACAACAGCAGGGCGGTGACCGCAAGCACGCGCAGCAGTGCTGTCGAGGCCAGCCCCGACAGCACCGACCTGACGTTCACGACCCGGGTCCGCAGCCGTTCGCGCGGCGGCCGGGCTGAGTATGGGCGGAGTCGTCGGTGCGATGGTTCCGCGTGCGGGAATGGGTCTGTGGGCGGCGGCGCGGCGCGGTGCGCGGCAGCGGCGGCAGGGCGCCCGGTCCATCGGTGTGCAGCTTGTCGATCAGTTCGCCGGCCACTTCGGCGAGCTTGCGCTCGTCGGCGTAGGCCAGGCGGGACGGCAGTTCGCGCAGGGGTACCCACGCCACTTCGGTGACCTCGACGTCGTCGTCGGAGAGTTCGCCGCCCAGGAATCGCATCAGGTAATGGTGCACTGTCTTGTGCACGCGCCGGCCCTCGGTCACGAACCAGTAGTCGATGCTGCCGAGTGCGGCCAGCACGCTGCCCTGCAGTCCGGTCTCCTCGGCAACCTCACGGATGGCGGTCTGTTCGGCCGTCTCGCCGAGTTCGATGTGCCCCTTGGGCAGTGACCACAACATCCGGCCACGCCGGTCGATGCGGCCGATGAGCGCGGCCATCTGGGTATCTTTGGGGCCGTCGAGGCCGTCGATCACCAGCCCGCCGGCCGACGTCTCGTGGACGGTGCGCAGCCGATCGTTGTTGGCCTTGCGGGCGGCCGGTGCCACGGGAGCCGCGGCGGCAGGGACCGGTTGTGCGTTGTTGTTGCGGGGGGCAGCAGCCGAATCGGAGTCGGTGCGCTGGGCGCTGTCGCTGGGCGGACCTGCCGAGCGTCGACCGCGACGTCGCCCGCGGCGCCGTCGTGGTTTGGCACGCTCGCCTTCCGACACCCAAGCGATAGTAGCTGCTCAGGTTGGGCGCTCTATCCCCACTCGCCGGTCAGTGGCCCAGTTGTGACCGTGCCGCGATGGTCGGTACTCCGGCGGCGGGGTGGGCGCATTAGGCTCATCGGACGTGCCGAACGATGCAAGTGCCGATGCCGGGTTGCTGACCGCTGCTGCGGTCGCACTGAACAAGCATGCGGATTTGCTCGTGGACTTGGGCCGGGTGTTCGCCGCGGCGGGCCATGAGCTCTATCTGGTGGGCGGCAGTGTGCGTGACGCGCTGCTGGGCCGCGAGCTGAACGACCTGGATTTCACCACCGACGCCCGCCCGGCGCAGCTGCAGAAGATGCTGCGCGGCTGGGCAGAAGCGTTGTGGGACACCGGGATCGAATTCGGCACCATCGGTGCGGCGAAGTACGGGGAACGCATCGAGATCACCACGTTCCGGGCCGACAGCTATGACCAGGTGTCGCGCAACCCCGAGGTGGTGTTCGGCGACCGGCTCGAGGACGACCTGGTGCGCCGGGACTTCACCGTCAACGCGATGGCGGTCCGGATCAACCCGGATCTGCCCGGCGGCATCGGCGAGTTCCACGATCCGCTGGGCGGGCTGACCGCGCTGGCCGGCAAGGTGCTCGATACCCCGTCGGCGCCGCAGGTGTCGTTCGGTGACGATCCGTTGCGGATGTTGCGGGCCGCCCGGTTCGTCTCACAGCTGGGGTTCTCGGTGGCGCCGCGGGTACTGGAAGCGCTGCTCGAGATGGCGCCGCAGCTGGGCCGGATCACGGTCGAGCGGGTGGCCGCCGAACTGGACAAGCTGATGTTGGGCGCCGACCCGATGGCCGGTGTGGACCTCATGGTGCAGACCGGGCTGGGCGACGTCGTGCTGCCCGAGGTCGGTGCCATGCGGATGGCGATCGATGAACACCACCAGCACAAGGACGTGTACCACCACTCGCTCACCGTGCTGCGGCAGGCCATAGACCTCGAGGATGAGGGACCCGACCTGGTGTTGCGTTGGGCCGCGCTGCTGCACGACATCGGCAAGCCCGACACGCGTCGCCACGAGGCCGACGGCGGCGTCAGCTTCCACCACCACGAGGTCGTCGGCGCCAAGATGACGCGCAAGCGCATGCGCGCGCTGAAGTACTCCAAGCAGATGGTCGACGACGTCTCGCAGCTGGTTTACCTGCATCTGCGGTTCCACGGCTACGCCGACGACAAGGGCACCGGCCAGTGGACGGACTCCGCGGTCCGGCGCTACGTCACCGACGCCGGCCCGCTGCTGAGCCGGTTGCACAAGCTGGTGCGTGCGGACTGCACGACGCGCAACCGTCGTCGCGCCGCGCGCCTGCAGGCCAATTACGACGGTCTCGAGCGGCGCATCGACGAGCTGGCCGCTCGGGAGGATCTGGCGCGGGTGCGCCCGGACCTGGATGGCAACGAGATCATGAGGCTGCTGGGCATTCCGGCCGGGCCGCAGGTCGGCGAGGCCTGGCGGTTCCTCAAGGAGCTCCGGCTGGACCGCGGCCCGCTGGACCACGACGAGGCCATCGCCGAATTGCAGAAATGGTGGAACGCCAGGGGCTGATCAGCCGTCCATTCAGGTATGGACTATTGCCTGAGTGATGGGGATGGGTCGGCGTCGTGGTGGCCGGGGGAGCCGGCCGTGGACGCCGACGGTGACGGCACGCTCGACGGCGTGCGGCTGGATGTGGACGGCGACGGGTTGTTCGACGACGCATTGGCCGACTTCGACGGTGACGGCCGGGCCGACCACGCCGTCGTCGACGTCGACGTCGATGGGGCGCGGGTGGCGTTCACCGATGACGGGTCGGGTACCTGGGCCGTCGGCTCGGGGCTGCGGTGGTTCGGCTTGGACGGCACCGAGCAGAGCGGGGGAGCGGTCGTCGACTTCGACGGTGACGGTGCGGCCGACGACCGCCTGATCGACGCCGACGGCAACGGGCTCGCGGACCGGGTGCTGGCCGGACCCGTCGCCTACGCGGACACCGACGGCGACGGGCGGTGGGACGTGCAGCTGTCCGACGCCGACGGCGATGGGGCGGCGGACGGTGCCGCGGCGGTGAGCCCGGCCGAAACAGGGAGCGCCCACAACGGGCATCCGCCGAATTAAGGTCACCCTAAGTTGCGCCTGAGGTAGGCGCGGGGAGGGTGATCGTGACTGTCGGACCCGGCTTTTCGCTGATCGTTGGCTACGGCACCGACATGGGTAATGCCGAGGACGCCGCGATGTCGTTCGCCGAGGCTTTCCAAGAGGCCACCGGGATCACCACCGTGGCCACCGAGCTGAACCAGGTCGACGTCGCCGCGCTGGCGTCGGTCAGCCATTTCGTGGCGGTCACGTCGACGTTCGGCGACGGCGAATTTCCCGACACGGCAACGCTCTTCTGGGAAGCGCTCAGCGCTGACACGGCCGGCCGCCTCGAGCAGTTGAGCTTCGCGGTGCTGGCCCTGGGGGACAGCGGTTACGACTTGTTCTGCCATGCGGGTCGGCTGCTGGACGAACGACTCGAGGCACTCGGCGCGACCCGGCTGGCGGGCCGCGTCGACATCGACGGCCCCTACCGGGAAGAGGCCGCAGCCTGGACCACCGAGGTGGTGAAGCTGCTGATCGAGGCGCAGCCCACCGCGTCCACCGACCGAGTCGTTGCGCCGGCGACCCCGGAACGTGCGGGTCGGTCCGACCCGAATCAGCCGGTCGACGTGCGGATCGCGGTCAATCGGTTGCTGACCGCGCCCGAGTCGGACAAGGAGGTCAGGCACTACGAGCTGGATCTCGCCGGCACCGGGATCAGCTATGCGGCAGGTGATTCGATCGCGGTGCATGCCATCAATGACCCGATTCTGGTCGAGGAGATGCTGACCGCGCTGGGCGCCGATGGCGGCGAGGTCGTCGACGGCCAGGACGTCCCGCTGCGCGCCATGCTCACCGAGCAGCTGGAGATCCGGTTGCCGTCGCGAGCCTTGCGATCACTGGTGGCCGGCCGGGTGGCAGAGGCGCCCGACGCCGATGAACTCGGCGACGGGCCGGGCACGTGGTGGTACGGCAAGGATGTGCTGGACCTGATCCGGCTGGCCGAGCTGACCCTCGACGAGGTGCTCGACACCCTGCGGCCGTTGCAGGCCCGCGACTATTCGATCGCCTCGAGCCCGCTGCGCCACGCCGACACCGTGCATCTGACGGTGGCGACGGTGCGGTACGCCGAGGCGGATCGCCGCCACGGTGGTGTGGCGTCCACGTTCCTGTGCGACCGCGCCGAGACGACACGGGTGCACCTGCGGCCGAACCATCATTTCCGGTTGCCTGCCGCCGACGTGCCGATCATCATGGTCGGCCCGGGGACGGGGATCGCGCCATTCCGGGCCTTCCTGCAGGAGCGGGCCGCTGCGTCAGCGCCCGGCCGGTCGTGGTTGTTCTTCGGCGACCGGCGCCGGGCCACCGATTTTCTGTACGCCGACGAGCTCGAGGGCTTCCTGGAATCGGGCACCCTGACCCGACTCGATCTGGCGTTCTCCCGCGACGGTGGGACGAAGGAGTATGTGCAGCACCGGATGTGGGAACAGGCGGCGGAGGTATTCGACTGGCTCGAAGCCGGCGCGTACTTCTGCGTCTGTGGCGATGCCGAGCGAATGGCCAAGGACGTCGACGCGATGCTGCACCAGATCGTGGCCGACCGCGGCGGGCTGGACCCGACGGCTGCGCACGCCTACGTCAACGATCTGATCAAGAACCACCGCTACCTGCGGGACGTCTACTAGGCGGTCAGCCCCGGCCCGCTCCCGGCGGCCCGGCGAAGGCCTGGGCGATGGTCAGCCACTTCTGGGCGTCTTCGCCGACGGCCGTCACGTCCAGCTCGCGAAGCGGCCGTCGCTGGGTCACCAGCAGGCAGAAATCCTCGGCTGAGCCGGTGACCCGCTGCGCGGCGTCGTCCGGACCCCAGGCCCACACGCCACCGTCGGGTGCCGAAAGTTCCACGTGAAACACGTCGGCCGGCGGGGTCAGCTCATGGAGTGAGAAGGCGAAATCCCTTGTCCGCACGCCGATGTGCGCGATGGACCGCAGTCGGGCCGTCGGCTCGCGCCGGACCCCGAGGGTGTCGGCGACGTCAGCGCCGTGCGCCCAGGTCTCCATCAACCGGGCGCTGGCCATGGACGCGGCGCTCATCGGCGGGCCGAACCAGGGCAGTTTGCGGCCGTCGGCCACACCTTCCAGCGCGTCGTGCAGCGTGGTCCGGGTGGCGCGCCACTGCGCCAGCATCTCGGCGGGCGGAGTCTGCGCGAGTTCCTCGGCCGCCACGTCGACGAACCCGAGCGGGTTCTTCCACGCCTCGGTGAGCGTCGCGGCGAAGGCGTCTTCGTCGGTCACCGCCAGCACGGACACCTGGTCCGTCCACCACAGATGTGCGATCTGATGGGCGATGGTCCAGCCTTCGGCCGGGGTGGCAGTGGCCCATTCGGCGGGCGGCAGATCGGCCACCAAGCGGTCCAGGTCGTCACTCTCGGCACGCAGATCGGCGATCACACCGGCAGCAGCATTGGGGGCCATGGCAGCACCCTAGACGGTACCGGCGGTCCTGCTGCGCTTGGCCAGTGTCGCGTGCAGGGCCAGGCCCACCAGGTAGACGACGGCACCGCTGGCCATCAGCGCCGAGGACTTGCCGTCGGCCGGAATCACGGCCGCGGACACCGTGATCGCGGCGATGAACGCCATCCAGAACAGCGCATCCTGGACCGCGAACACGTGGCCGCGCAGGGCGTCGTCGACGTCGAGCTGCATCGCCGAATCCGCGCACAACTTGACCACCTGCCCAGCCGTGCCCAGAACCAGACTGCACGCGATCAGCACCGGGATCTGCAGGCCCGCACCGGAAAGCTGAACCACCGCGGCGATGGCGAGGGCCCCGTTCGCGGTGGCGTAGCGCCCCCAGCGTCGTACCGCGGCCGGCATGACGACGTTGCCGAGAAACGACCCGAGGCCCGCGGCGGCCACGAACACGACGGTCACCGCGAAGCCCGCGACGTGTTCGCCGCCGCCGTGCCGGACCAACACCAGCACCATGAGGGTGTTGATCCCGAACACCATGCGGTGTGAGGCCAGGCCCGTCAGCGTCGCGGCGACCGTCGGCACATTGACCACCGACCGCAGTCCGTAGACCCAGCCGGTGACGACGGCGTAGAAGGCCGACCCGTGGACCGCGCGGGCGCTGTCATCAGGTCCCAGGAGGTGGGGGTGGAAGCGCACCACCAGCCACAGCGCGAGAGCGACCGGCAGCGCCGCCAGCCAGATCACGACGGCCGAGCTGGCGTCGCCCGCGCCGAGCAGCCACCGTGGCAGCAGCATCAGGTTGGCGCCGGCGAACGCTGAGACGGCCCCGCACGCGGTGACCACCGAGTTCATCGACACCACCTGTTCGGTGGGTACGACGTGCGGCAGGGCGGCCGACATACCCGAGGAGACGAAGCGGGTGAAGCCGTTGATGATCAACGCGCCGAACAGAATCGACGTGTCGCCCGAGGCGGTGGCCAGCAGCGCGCCGACGCCGATCATCAGGAGCAGTCGCGCCAGGTTTGCGACGATGAGCACCTGCCGGCGATCCCAGCGGTCCAGCAGCGCGCCGGCGAACGGACCCAGCAGTGAATACGGCAGATACAGCGCCGCGAAGGCGCCGGCGATCGCCCACGGGTCGGCCTCGCGCTCGGGATTGAACAGCAGGCCGCCGACCAGACCGGCCTGGAAAAGTCCGTCGCCGAACTGGCTGACCACGCGCAGTTCCAGCAGCCGGCGAAAGTCCGGCAGCGCCTGCACCGCATGCAGGACGACGTGGTGGGGGCGGCGGTCGGTCACTGGAATATTCGTGTCCTGATTTGTGAGTGCCGGGCGTGATTGAAGCGACCTGCTCCACAGTACAAATATCCTGGCAAGCCGTGTGCGTTGGTCACGGCGAGCGCCTGTGGATGCCATGATGGAGGCGTGGCGCAGTCAGAGGAACCGGAGGATTTCATCGCCCCTGCCACGCACCGGATTCGGGCGGGGACGCTGCTGCTCGCCAACACCGATTTGCTGGAGCCGACCTTCCGGCGCAGCGTCATCTACATCGTCGAGCACAACTCTGGTGGCACGCTCGGCGTCGTCCTGAACCGGCCCAGCGAGACGGCCGTCTACAACGTGTTGCCGCAGTGGGCGAAGCTCGCCACCAAACCCAAGTCCATGTTCATCGGCGGTCCGGTGAAGCGTGATTCCGCGCTGTGCCTGGCGACCATGAAAGTCGGCGTCGACGCATCATCGGTGCCTGGGCTGCGGCATGTGCAGGGCCGCATCGCGATGGTCGATCTGGACGCCGAACCCGAGGACATCGAAGACGCCGTCGAGGGCGTCCGGATCTACGCCGGCTACTCCGGGTGGTCGGTGGGCCAGCTCGACGGTGAGATCGAGCGGGACGACTGGATCGTGCTGTCGGCGCTGCCGTCGGACGTCCTCGTGGAACCGCGCGTGGATCTGTGGTCGCGGGTGCTCCGGCGTCAGCCGATGCCCATGGCGATGCTGGCGACGCACCCGATCGATGTGAGCCGCAACTAGCGGCAAATTCAGCTGCAGGACAGCGTGCAGCTGGCGCAGCTGCCGGCGCAGCTGTCAGCGGCGGGGGCGTTGTCCCGGGCCATCATGGCGGCTCCGGCCTTTGCGCCCTGGTAGCAGCCCGCGGCGAAGGTGCCGACGGCTCCGATGACGCACACCATCAGCACCATCACACCGGTGCTCGGCGGTGCGACGAGAGCGACGGCGCCGCCGGCGGCCAGCATCACGGCCGTCGCCAGTTGGATCGGCGCCACCGAGCGCAGCACGCGCGGCACGGTGTCGGTGGAATCGGGGCGACGCAGCGACCAGGCGCCGACGCCCGCGGTCACCACGGCCGCGCACAGGCACAGCACCGCGGCGATCAGCATGCGTCTCAGAATAGGGGCGGCCGGGCGGCCGCTCCAAACCGGCGACCGGTCAGCGGCCCACGCCGGGGATCGACGCGGTGAGGGGCACGGCGCCTGCGGTGTGCGGCACGACAGCGGCCGGTGCCGGAACCATCGGGGCCGGGGCGGGAGCCGGTGCGACAGGTGCGACAGGTGCGGGCACCGCGGCCGGCGCGGGTACGGCGGCCGGAGCGGGTACGGCGGCGGGTGCAGGAACAGCGGCCGGTGCGCCCGGCACGCTGACCTTGAACCCGTTGACGATGGCATCGGTCGCGTTGCCGGAGGCGACGGTCACCTGCGCACTGGTCGTCACCGACAGCGTCACCAGGTAGCGGTCCGCGCCGGACGTCGCGATGAGGTGTCGCCGTGAGGTGTTCAGCGTCATGTTGTTCTCGCGGAACGTGCCTTCGATGATCGCCGACGGCATGCCGTAGAAATCGGCCATCGAGCCGTCGGTGGACCGCCACGCGACCTGCTGCTGGCTGTCGATGAAGCCGTGGCTGATGGCTTCCCTGGGATCGAAGTCGCCCGCCAGCTTGTAGACCTGCAGGGCGGCGTTCGAGGTGTAGAGGCCGTCGCCGCCGACGCGGTCTGCGATCACGGCGAACGCGTCGGGCACGTTCGGATCCGGGACCGGGGCCCAGCCGGGAGGCACCGGCAGGACGATGTTCAGCGCCGTGAAGCCCGCGGGCGTCTGCCGCTGCATGGCGACGTTGTGGGCGCGGAGGTATTCGGCAATGGTGCCCGAGGCGGCCGGCGCGATGGTCGGCGTGGGCACCGGGGCCGGCGCGATGACGGGTTGGGCCACGGCAGGCTGGGGAAGCGTGGCCGGCTGGGGGACCCCGGCGGGCTGACCGGCGGGGATGAAGGCGGGGCCGGCGGGCTGCGCGGCCGCCACCGGCGCCGGCGCGGCCTGCACGGTGACGGTCTGGGTCACGGTCGCGGGTGCCGGGAGGACGGGCTGGGGTGGCAGCGGGTCAGCGGAGGCGGTGCTGCCGGCGAAGCCGACGACGCCCGCCAGGCCTGCGGCGACTCCTCCTGCCAGCAGTCGCCAGTGGCGGGCGTTCTCGAACATGTGGCGCCGGTCCTTCCGCTTCACTTCTGCATCACGCGTTGCACTCGAGCCGACTGTATGTAGGTGGGTGCCCTGCCCACCAGGTCCGGCGCGCACCTGCAACCGTGCTCTGACCGCACTGCAACGGAACCGAGACCAACGCCGATCGGCTGGCGTGATGCAGGTCGCGCCGGGGGTGTTGACTACCCTGTGCACGTGAGCGAATCCACGAATGCGCAGGCCAACGCGCGTCCCGAGGCGGCTGTGGCCGTAGACGCCGACAGCCCGCAGCACCGTTACACCGCCGAACTGGCCGGCGCGATCGAGGCCGACTGGCAGCAGGTGTGGACGGACCGCGGCACCTTCAACGTGCCGAACCCGGTCGGCTCGCTCGCGCCCACCGATGGTTCGCCGGTGCCGGCGGACAAGATGTTCGTGCAGGACATGTTCCCGTACCCCTCGGGTGACGGCCTGCACGTCGGGCATCCCCTGGGCTACATCGCCACCGACGTGTACGCCCGCTACTTCCGGATGACGGGCCGCAACGTCCTGCACGCCTTGGGTTTCGACGCCTTCGGCCTGCCGGCCGAGCAGTACGCGGTGCAGACGGGGACGCACCCGCGCACGCGCACCGAGGCCAACATCGTCAACTTCCGCAGGCAGCTGGGGCGCCTCGGCCTGGGGCACGACGCCCGGCGCAGCTTCGCCACCACCGACACCGACTTCTACAAGTGGACGCAGTGGATCTTCCTGCAGATCTACAACGCCTGGTTCGACGCGTCGGCGCAGAAGGCCCGCCCGGTCTCTGAGTTGATCGCCGAATTCGATTCCGGTGCAAGGTCTCTCGACGACGGCCGGGACTGGTCGGCGCTGTCTGCCGCTGAGCGCGCCGAGGTCATCGACTCGTATCGCCTGGTCTACCGCTCCGACTCGATGGTCAACTGGTGCCCGGGCCTGGGCACCGTGCTGGCCAACGAAGAGGTCACCTCCGACGGCCGCAGCGAGCGCGGCAACTTCCCGGTGTTCCGGAAGCGCCTGCGGCAGTGGATGATGCGCATCACCGCGTACTCGGACCGGCTGCTCGAAGACCTGGACGTGCTGGACTGGCCCGACAAGGTCAAGGCCATGCAGCGCAACTGGATCGGCCGCTCCACCGGTGCCGCGGTGCTCTTCTCGGCCGGTGACGCCGACATCGAGGTCTTCACCACCCGCCCGGACACCCTGTTCGGCGCGACCTATCTGGTGCTGGCCCCCGAACATGACCTGGTCGACTCGCTGGTGGCCGATGCCTGGCCCGCCGATGTCGACGCGCGCTGGACGTCCGGCGCGGCCACCCCGGCCGAAGCGGTCGCCGCCTACCGCGCCGCCATCGCGGCCAAGTCCGACCTGGAGCGCCAGGAGAACAAGACCAAGACCGGCGTCTTCACCGGCGCCTACGCCACGAATCCGGTGAACGGACACCAGGTTCCGATCTTTATCGCCGACTACGTGCTGGCCGGCTACGGCACCGGCGCCATCATGGCGGTGCCCGGCCACGACCAGCGTGACTGGGAGTTCGCCACCGCGTTCGGGCTGCCCATCGTGGAAGTCATTGCCGGAGGCGATCTTTCGGAGTCCGCCCACACGGGAGACGGCGCGCTGGTCAACTCTGACTACCTCGACGGCCTTCAGGTTGCCGATGCGAAAGCGGCGGTCACCGAGAAGCTGGTGGCGGCCGGCCGCGGACAGGCCCGTGTCGAATTCAAGCTCCGCGACTGGCTTTTCGCCCGCCAGCGGTACTGGGGCGAGCCCTTCCCGATCGTCTACGACGCCGACGGCCGGGCCCACCCGCTGCCGGACTCGGCGCTGCCCGTCGAACTGCCGGACGTGCCGGACTACTCGCCGGTGCTGTTCGACCCGGACAACGCCGACAGCGAGCCGTCGCCGCCGCTGAACAAGGCCACCGAATGGGTGCACGTCGACCTGGATCTGGGTGACGGTCTGCAGCCGTACACGCGCGACACCAACGTCATGCCGCAGTGGGCAGGCAGCTCCTGGTACGAGCTGCGCTACGCCGACCCGCACAACTCGGAAACGTTCTGCGCCAAGGAGAACGAGGCCTACTGGATGGGTCCGCGCCCCGAGACCCACGGCGCCGACGACCCGGGTGGTGTCGACCTGTACGTCGGCGGCGTCGAGCATGCGGTGCTGCACCTGCTGTACTCGCGGTTCTGGCACAAGGTGCTGTTCGACCTCGGCCACGTGTCGTCGCGCGAGCCGTACCGGCGCCTGGTCAACCAGGGCTACATCCAGGCGTTCGCCTACACCGATGCCCGCGGCGCCTATGTGCCGGCAGCGGAAGTCGTTGAGCGCGAAGGCAAGTTCTTCTGGACCGGCCCGGACGGTGAGATCGAGGTCAACCAGGAGTTCGGCAAGATCGGCAAGAGCCTGAAGAACTCCGTCTCGCCCGACGAGATCTGCGAGGAGTACGGCGCCGACACCCTGCGCGTCTACGAGATGTCGATGGGCCCGCTGGAGGCGTCGCGGCCGTGGGCGACCAAGGACGTCGTCGGCGCGCACCGGTTCCTGCAGCGCGTGTGGCGCGTCGTCGTCGACGAAACCACCGGTGAGCCAAGGGTTTCCGATGACGCCCTGTCCGACGACACGCTGCGTCAGCTGCACAAGACCATCGCCGGGGTGAACGAGGACTACGCGGCGCTGCGGAACAACACCGCCGCGGCCAAGCTCATCGAGTACACCAACCACCTCACCAAGGAGGGCGTCACCGCCCGCGCCGCGGTCGAGCCGCTGGTGTTGATGGTCGCGCCGCTGGCCCCGCACCTGGCCGAGGAACTGTGGCGCCGGTTGGGCAGTGCCGCGTCACTGGCGCACGGCCCGTTCCCCGTCGCCGACGAGCGCTACCTGATCGACGACACCGTCGAGTATCCGGTGCAGGTCAACGGCAAGGTGCGCGGCAAGATCGTCGTCGCCGCCGATGCCGACAAGGCCACGCTGGAAGCCGCCGCCCTCGCCGACGAGAAGGTGCAGGCCTTCCTGGCCGGCGCGGCCCCCAAGAAGGTCATCGTGGTGCCCGGCCGGCTGGTCAACATCGTCGCCTGACTCGTGATTTGTGCACGATTTTCCGCGGTCGGCGCGGAAAATCGTGCACAAATCCCACGGATCAGCGCGGGCGGATGATCACCTCGTGCTGGTGGGCGTCGTCGGGGGTGGCCACCACCTGCGCGATCACCTGGGCGACGGTCGAGGGCTTCAGGAACCGCTCGGGCTTGTACTCGCCGCCTTCGTAGGCCACCAGGTTCCATTGCATGTCGGTGTCGATCCGTCCCGGGTAGACCGTCGTCACCCGCAGTGACGGTTCGTCGGTGCGCAGGGCGTCGGCGAAGGCCCGCAGCGCGAACTTGCTCGCCGCGTACGACGCCAGGCCGGGGGACGGGCTGCGGCCTGCGCCGGAGTTGACGAAGATCACCTGACCTCGGGCCGCGCGCAACGCCGGTAGCAGGGGCAGCGTAAGTCCCACGGCGCCAATCACATTCACTTCCATGGTGGCCCGCCACTCTTCGACGGACGATTCGCCGACCCGGCCGGGGTACGCGACGCCGGCGTTGTGCACCAGCACGTCGAGCTCGACGATCGGCTCGACCGTCGCCTCGACGCCTTCATAGTCGGTGAGGTCCATGGGCCAGGTGGTCGCGCCGAGTCGCTCGGCGACGGCGTCGAGTTCGGCCGACGGCCGGCCCGCCAGGAACAGCGTGTGGGTCGGGGCCAAGGCTTCGGCGATGGCCAGTCCGAGGCCCCGGGAAGCGCCGGTGATCATTGCGGTCGGCATGGCGCGAGCCTACCGATCAGCGAATCCCGGAGCCGCGACGCACAATGGACAGCGATGCCACCCGACCACAGCTTCGCGCCCACCCAGCTCTCCGCCCGCGCCGCCTACCTGCTGCGCGGTAATGACCTGGGCGTCATGACGACGGCGGCGCCGCTGCTGTACCCGCACATGTGGAGCTGGGACGCCGCGTTCGTGTCGATCGGGCTGGCGTCGCTGACCGTCGAGCGCGCTGTCGTCGAACTGGACACGTTGTTGTCGGCGCAGTGGGCCAACGGCATGATCCCGCACATCGTGTTCGCCAACGGCGTCGACGGCTACTTTCCCGGGCCGGCTCGATGGGAGACCTCCACACTGGCGATCAACGCGCCGCGCAACCGGGACACGTCCGGCATCACGCAGCCTCCGGTGCATGCCATTGCGGTGCAACGGATTCTGGACCACGCGCGCACCCGCGGGCGGTCCACCCGGGTGGTGGCAGAGTCGTTCCTGGACCGCAGGTGGGACGACCTGGTGCGCTGGCACCGCTGGCTGGCCGAGGCGCGTGATCCGCAGGAGCGCGGCCGGGTGACGCTGTATCACGGCTGGGAATCCGGCATGGACAACTCGCCACGGTGGGATAGCTCCTACGCCAACGTGATTCCGGGCGCGGTGCCCGAATACCAGCGCGAGGACAACGCGATCATCACCGACACCAGCCAGCGCCCGTCCGACGTCGAGTACGACCGGTACCTGTGGTTGCTGGAGGAGATGAAGTCCGTCCGGTACGACGACGCGCTGCTGCCGAAGGTGATGAGCTTTCAGGTCGAGGATGTGTTCGTCTCGGCCATCCTGTCGGTGGCGTGCACGGTCCTGGCAGAGATCGGCGAGGACTACAAGCGGCCGAATGCCGATGTGCGCGAACTGTATTCGTGGGCCGAGCGGTTCCGTCAGGGTGTGGTGGCGACCACCGACGAACGCACGGGCGCGGCCCGCGATTTCGATCTGCGGGCCGACAAGTGGATCCCGAGTGAGACCGTGGCGCAGTTCGCCCCGTTGCTCTGTGGCGGTCTGCCGCATGACCGCGAACGCGCGCTGCTGCGGCTGCTGGAGGGTCCGCGGTTCTGCGCGCACCCCGACCTCAAGTACCCACTGATCCCGTCGACGTCACCGGTGTCCCGCGACTTCCGCCCGCGGGAGTACTGGCGCGGCCCGGTGTGGCCGGTGATGACGTGGCTGTTCTCGTGGTGTTTCGCGCGCCGCGGGTGGTCGGAGCGGGCATCGATCCTGCGCCGGGAAGGCCTGCGGCAGGCCAGTGACGGCACGTTCGCCGAATACTACGAGCCCTTCACCGGGGAACCGCTCGGCAGCATGCAGCAGTCGTGGACCGCCGCGGCCGTACTGGACTGGCTGGGTTGAGCTAGGCCGTATTGCCGCGCTTCTCATCGCGGCTCGTTCCTCGCCGCTTGATCCTCGCGCGGCTAGTCGTCGTTGCTGGTGGCCAGCTTCTCCAGTGGCGCAAGGGCCTTGGAGATGTTGTCGATGTCCTCGGGTGTCAGCTTGGCCATCATTGCGATCAGGACCTTGCGACGGGCCTCGAGGGCCTCACGGTGCTGCACGAGTCCGCGCGGCGTCACGTTCACCAGGACGGCGCGCAGATCGGAAGGGTCACGCGACCGCTTGACCAGTCCCAGCTTCTCCAACCGGCGGATCGCCACCGTGGTGGTGGGCGTGCGGACCCGTTCGTGCGCGGCCAACTCCGTCATCCGGATGGGGCCGCGGTCCAGCAGGGTCAGCAGGATGGACAGCTGCGCCAACGTCAGATCGGCACCGGCTTCGGCGTCCTTGGGGATCTCGACGCGTCGGCGCATCACGTTGAACAGCTTGGAGAGGACCTGTTGCAGGTCTCCTGCAAGGTCCGCCACCTGCGGCTCCGTCGACGACATAGTTCGATAGTCTAACGTGTATGCCGGATACTGGTCGGTATTAGACAACCTGCGCCAGAAATTGACGTAAACGTTGAGTTTCGGCGGATTCGAAGATGTGTTCGGGCGTTCCGGTCTCGATCACCCGGCCGCCATCCATGAACACCACGGAATCTGCCGCTGACCGGGCGAAACCCATCTCGTGGGTCACCACCACCATGGTCATGCCGTCCGCTCCGAGTTCGCTGATGAGCGCCAGGATGCCCTTGACCAGTTCGGGATCCAGCGCCGAGGTGGCCTCGTCGAAGAACATCACCTGGGGGCTCATGGCCAGGGCGCGGGCGATCGCGACACGTTGCTGTTGCCCGCCGGAAAGGGTTGCCGGGCGCACGTCGGCCTTGTGTTTGAGCCCCACGCGGTCCAGCAGTTGCAGCCCGAGTTCGCGGGCCGCAGCGCCGTCCAGGCCCTTCAGTTTCCGGGGCCCCAGCGTGACGTTCTCCAGCACCGTCCGGTGCGGGAACAGATTGAAATGCTGGAAGACCATCCCGATCCGCTGACGCAGCTGATCGGGGTTGTCCTTCAGCACCGACCGCCCGTCGAGCAGGATGTCGCCACGATCCGGCTCGTACAACCGGTTCAGGGTGCGCAGCAGCGTCGACTTGCCCGAGCCCGACGGGCCGATGACGGCCGTCGTGGTGCCGGCGGGCACGTCCAGGTCGACGCCCCGCAGGACGGTGCTGGTACCGAAGGAGAGGTGAATGTCGTTGGCGGCCAGGGAAACCGGCTGCGGGGCGGTCATGCGATCTCCTCGGTCGCGGCGGTGAGCTCGGGTTCGGCGGGCCGACCTTTACTGAGTCGCCGGTCGATGTAGTTGACCAGGTGGGTCAGAGGCACGGTCAGGGCCAGGTAGAACAAGCCGGAAGCAACCAGGGGAGAAAGGTTTCCGGTCTGCGCGTTGAGGTCGCGGCCCACCTGGAACAGCTCGCGCTGACTGGCGATCAACCCGAGGAAGTACACCAGCGACGACGCCTTCAGCAGCGAGATGAACTGGTTCATCAGCGCCGGCAGCACTCGGCGGACGCCCTGCGGCACCACCACCAGCCGCATCGATGCCGGGTAGCCGAAGCCAAGCGCACGCGAAGCCTCGAGCTGGCCGGCGTCGACACTCTGAATACCCGAGCGCAGAATCTCCCCGATATAGGCGCCCGCCATCAGACCCAGCGCGGCAATTCCCAAGGGGTACGGGTTGTTTCCGGTCAGCGATCCCACCACCGGACCGATGCCCAGCCCGATCACCAGGATGATCACCACTTCAGGCAGCCCGCGGAAGATGTCGGTGTACACCCGCGCCGGCCACCGCAGCCAGCGTGACCGGGAGATGCCCGCGATGGCCAGCGTCATACCTATGATCAGGCCGATGATGCTGGCGCTGACGGTCAGGATGAGGGTGTTCGGCAGGCCGGTCTTGAACAGATCCGGGATGGCCTGCCGATACAGCCGCCAGTCCAGGAATGCGTCTTTCAGTTGGGACAGGGTGGATTTCGGTGCGGGACCGGACGTCGGCGCCGTGGACGCATGCGACGCGGCGATGGCGTTGAAGTCGGGCAGTTGCGGCAGCGGAGCGGCCTTCGATCCGGGCTTCCAGCCCGGCGGCAGGGCTCGCGGCACCCAGTCCGAATAGAGCCGCGCCCAGGTGCCGTCGGCGATCACCGCGTCGAGGCCCGCGTTGAGCGCGTCGATCAGCGGCTTGTTCTCCTTCGCGACCGCGTAGGCGACGAAATTGTCCAAGCTGAAGGTGTTTTCGACGATCCGCGCCGGGTCACCCGGCTGCACGGTGCCGGAGGCCTGCTGCGAGGGCGCCACCCAGGCATCGATCTGCCGGGTCTTGATGTTGGCGTAAACCGTTGCGTAGTCCGGGAATTTGACCGGTTCCAGGTGCAGGGTGTCGACGACGTAGGCCTCCTGCACGGTGCCCTGCACGACGCCGATGCGCTGTCCCGCCTTCAGTGCACCGAACCCGTTGATGGCCGACCCGCTCGGTACGACGAGCGAAAAGTAGCCGAAGTCATAGCCATTGGTGAATCCGACGGTGCGGCGGCGGGCGTCGGTGGTGGTGATCGATGACGACCCGACATCGAATCGACGGGAGGCGACCTGGGCGAGCAGCCCGGCGAAGTCGGTGCCGACGAAGTTGACGCGCAGCCCGATCTTCTCAGCGATGGCCCGCAGCAGCTCGTTGTCGAAGCCGGTGAATTGGCCGCCCGAGTTGATACAGATGCTCGGCGGCGCATCGGACAGCGTGCCGACGGTCAGCACCCCGGGGGTGCCCAGCCCCAAGGTGTCCGGCCGCACTGTCGAAAGCGGTTGGGTACCAGGCGTCGTGTACTTGTCGGTGCCGTCGCCCTGGGCGGCGGTGGCCAGGTTGGTGGGCAGCGCGCTGGCGCTCTGCACGCCCGGCGGAGCGCACTGGTCGGTGGTGGCGCGGGCCGGGACGCCCACGGACAGCGAGCAGACCAGGAGTGCCACCAGTATCGCTACCGTCGCACGCAGGAAAGAGGTCACGCAGGTCAACCTAGCGGGTGCCCGGCCGAATGCAGCGGCTTCAGCTCGCCCGGAATTGATCCGGCCGGGCCGCGTCGGTTACTGGCTGTCGCGCCACCGGCACAGGGTTTCGGCGTGGCTCAGGTCGTAGTCCGGTCCGTTGACGCCCACAGTCAGCAACGAAACACCCAGCGCGGTCAGGGCTTCGGCGTTGGCGATCAGGCCGTCGCCGCTGTCGTCCACGCCGGCCGAGCGGACGATGGTGCTCGGGTCGCGGCTGACGTCGGCGCAGTGCCGGTCCAGCACGGCGGCCTTCTCCGGATACGTCGACGCCGTGGTGAAGCTGTGCCACATCTGGGCGTACTGGGCGACGAGCTTGAGCGTCTTGCGTTCGCCCTGGCCGCCGATCAGGATCGGGATCTCGCGCACCGGGGCCGGATTGAGCTTGCCCAACCGCGAGATGATGCGCGGCATCGCCGCCGCCAGGTCGTCGAGTCTGCTTCCGGCCGTGCCGAATTCGTAGCCGTACTCGTCGTAGTCCTTCTCTTTCCAGCCCGATCCGATGCCCAGGATCAGCCGCCCGTCGGAGATGTTGTCGACTGTTCGCGCCATGTCCGCCAGCAGTTCCGGGTTGCGGTACGAGTTACAGCTGACCAGCGCACCGATCTCGATCCGCGAGGTCTGCTCGGCCCACGCGCCGAGCATGGTCCAGCATTCGTAGTGCGCGCCGTCGGGATCGCCGTACAGCGGGAAGAAGTGGTCCCAGTTGAAGGCGACGTCGACGCCGAGGTCCTCACTGCGACGGACCGCGTCGCGCATCAGGCCGTAGTTGGGGGAGTGCTGGGGCTGCAGTTGAACCCCGATGCGGATGGGAAAGGTCATGTCCCCACGCTAGCGGCCGAGGACGCCCCGCAGGATGTCCACGAGCGCCGCGGGCTGATCGCCCTGCACCGAGTGCCCGGAATCGGCGACCAGGTGGGTCCGCTGGAAACCCGGCGCACCGGCGGCGAAGGCGGCGGCATCGTCGTCGTTGACGAAGTACGACTTGGCGCCGCGCACCAGGGTGGTCGGCATGGTGATGGACGGGACGTCGTCCCACAGTCCGGCAAAACCGTCACCGACGCGGAGCGAATCGTAGCGCCAGGTCCAGGTGCCGTCGTCGAGTTGCTTGGCGTTGTGAAAGACGCCGCGGCGCAACGAGTCCCGGCTGCGGTGCGGGGATGCGGCCATCGTGACGTCGAGCATCGCGGCGAAACTGGGGAAGCTGCGGTCGCCCTTCACCAGCGCGACCGCGCCCAGCTGGGCCTGGGTCATCTGCTCGTGCCGCTCCGGCGCCGACGGGGTGACGTCGATCAGGACCAGCGAGGGCACCAGGGCAGCCTCGGTCGCCGCGATGCGCAGCGCGGTCAGCCCACCCAATGACATCCCGACCACCAGCCGGGCCGACGGGGCGTGCGCGCGCAGCACCGGCCGCAGGGTTTCCGCGTTGAGCTTGGGCCCGTAGTCGCCGTCCTCGCGCCAGGCCGACCGCCCGTGCCCGGGCAGGTCGATCGCCAGCGCCGGCACCCCGAGACCGAGAATGACCGTGTCCCAGGTGTGCGCGTTCTGCCCGCCGCCGTGCAGGAACACCACCTCGGGTTCCGAGGTGCCCCACTTCAGCAGGCTGATCGGCCCGTCCTCGATCCGGGACACCGCGGGCAGCGGACCGGTCGCGCCGATCTGCTCGGCGTTCTCGGGCAGCAGCGCGAACTCGTCGAGCGCCAGCAGGTCGTCGTCGGAAATCTCGAGGGCCACGTTTCGGACACTACCCCCGGTGCCGGGGAGCGCTCAGCTGCCGACCGGGGCGGAGGTCCGGATCAGGTGATCGAACGCCGACAGTGCCGCTGTCGCACCGGCTCCCGCCGCGATGACGATCTGCTTGAACGGCACCGTCGTGCAGTCGCCGGCGGCGAACACGCCGGGGACCGACGTCTGGCCGCGCTCGTCGATGACGATCTCGCCGCGCTTGGACAGTTCGACGCTGCCTTCGAGCCACTCGGTGTTGGGCAGCAGGCCGATCTGGACGAAGACGCCCTGCAGCTCGAGGGTGTGCGCCTCGCCGGTGGTGCGGTCCTGGTAGGTCAGGCCGGTGACCTGATCGCCGTCGCCGAGCACCTCGGTGGTCAGCGTGCTCAGCAGGATGTCGACGTTGGGCAGGCTGCGCAGCTTGCGCTGCAGCACCTCGTCGGCGCGCAACACCGAATCGAACTCGATCAGCGTCACGTGGGAGACGACGCCGGCAAGGTCGATCGCGGCCTCCACGCCGGAGTTGCCACCGCCGACGACGGCGACGCGCTTGCCCTTGAACAGCGGTCCGTCGCAGTGCGGGCAGTAGGTGACGCCCTTGTTGCGGTACTCGGCCTCGCCCGGCACGTCCATCGAGCGCCAGCGGGCGCCGGTGGACAGGATGACGGTGCGAGCGGTCAGCGAGGCGCCGCTTTCCAGCGAGATCTCGATGAGCCCGCCCTCGTCGATCGCGGGCAGCAGCTTCGCGCCGCGCTGGGTGTTCATCACGTCGACGTCGTACTCGCCGACGTGGGCTTCCAGCGCCGCGGCGTACTTCGGTCCTTCGGTGTGCGGGACGGAGATGTAGTTCTCGATCGCCATGGTGTCGAGGACCTGACCACCGAATCGCTCGGCGACCACGCCGGTGCGAATTCCCTTGCGGGCAGCGTAGATTGCGGCCGCCGCTCCTGCGGGTCCGCCGCCGATCACCAGCACGTCGAAGGGGTCCTTCTCGGCGATCGCTTCGGCGGTGCGCTGCGCTGCGCCGACGTCGACCTTGCCGATGATCTGTTCGAGGGTCATCCGGCCGGAGTCGAACACCTCACCGTTGAGGAAGACGGTGGGCACCGCCAGTACCTTGCGCTGCTCGACCTCGTCTTTGAACAGCGCGCCGTCGATGGCGACGTGGGTGATGCGCGGGTTGAGGATCGCCATCAGGTTCAGTGCCTGCACCACGTCGGGGCAGTTCTGGCAGGACAGCGAGAAGTAGGTTTCGAAGTGCAGGTCGGCGTCGAGGCCTCGGACCTGTTCGAGCAGTTCGGGGGCTTCCTTCGACGGGTATCCGCCGACCTGCAGCAGGGCCAGGGCCAGCGACGAGAACTCGTGGCCGAGGGGGATGCCGGCGAACCGGACCTCGACGTCGGTGCCGGCCCGGCGGATGGCGAACGATGGCCGACGGGCGTCGTCGTCTGCACGCGAGTAGGTGATCTTGTCCGACATCGCCGCGATCTCGGTGAGCAGTGCGGCGAGTTCGGTGGACTTGGGGCCGTCATCGAGGGAGGACACCAGCTCGATGGGCGCGGTCAGGCGCTCCAGCAGGGACTTCAACTGGCCGGCGAGTGAGGTGTCGAGCATGCGGATCAACTCCATCGATGAGAGGACTGGCAGGGCCATTCGTGGCCCGAAAGATATTGGTGGAAAACAGTTTTGATGGGCGGTGCGGGCCGGACGAACCAGACCCGCACCGTCAACCAACAGTGCAGAGCTAGATCTTGCCGACGAGTTCCAGCGACGGGGCCAGGGTCTCTTCGCCCTCTTCCCACTTGGCCGGGCAGACCTCGCCCGGGTGGTTGCGCACGTACTGGGCGGCCTTGACCTTGCGGACCAGCTCGGCGGCGTTGCGGCCGATACCCTCGGCGGTGACCTCGGTGAACTGGACGACGCCGTCGGGGTCGACCAGGAAGGTGCCGCGGTCGGCCAGGCCCTGGTCCTCGCGGAGCACCTCGAAGTTGGTGCTGATCTGCAGGGTCGGGTCGCCGATCATGGCGTACTGGATCTTGCCGATGGTGTCGGACGAGTCGTGCCACGCCTTGTGGGTGAAGTGGGTGTCGGTGGACACCGAGAACACCTCGACGCCGAGGCGCTGCAGCTCCTCGTAGTGGTCGGCGAGGTCGCCGAGCTCGGTCGGGCAGACGAAGGTGAAGTCGGCCGGGTAGAAGAAGAAGATCGCCCACTTGCCCGCGATGTCGGCGTCGGACACGGGGATGAAGGTGCCGTTCTTGTACGCGGTGGCGGAGAACGGCTTGATCTGCTTGTTGATCAGGGCCACGGGAACCTCACTTCGGGTCACTATCGGATGTTGGTTACGAGTCCGTAGCTTAGTCCCATTTTCTGGACTAGTTCCAGTTTGAGGAGGGCGGTTGTGGCCAGTCTCACAGCGCCGGACCCGATCATCCCGGCGTACCAAATACAAAGTGGGCGGCCAGGTTTCACCTGGCCGCCCACTCTGACGTCGATATTTACCCCTCGATGAAGGCTTCCAGCTGAGTGCGGGCGAGGTCGTCGGCGACCTGCTCCGGCGGGCTCTTCATCAGGTAGGCCGAGGCCGGCAGGATCGGGCCGCCGATGCCGCGGTCCTTGGCGATCTTCGCGGCGCGCACGGCGTCGATGATGATGCCGGCCGAGTTGGGGGAGTCCCAGACCTCGAGCTTGTACTCCAGGTTCAGCGGCACGTCACCGAAGGCGCGGCCCTCGAGGCGGACGTACGCCCACTTGCGGTCGTCGAGCCACGCGACGTAGTCCGACGGGCCGATGTGGACGTTCTTGTCGTAGACCTTGTCGGCCAGCGAGCCGGTCAGGTTCGAGGTGACGGCCTGGGTCTTGGAGACCTTCTTGGACTCCAGGCGCTCGCGCTCGAGCATGTTCTTGAAGTCCATGTTGCCGCCGACGTTCAGCTGGTACGTGCGGTCCAGGGCGACGCCGCGGTCCTCGAACAGCTTGGCCATCACGCGGTGGGTGATGGTGGCGCCGACCTGGCTCTTGATGTCGTCGCCGACGATCGCCACACCGGCGTCCTCGAACTTCTTGGCCCAGACCGGGTCGGAGGCGATGAACACGGGCAGCGCGTTGACGAACGCGACCTTGGCGTCGATGGCGCACTGCGCGTAGAACTTGTCGGCCTCTTCCGAGCCGACGGGCAGGTAGGAGACCAGAACGTCGACCTCGGCGTCCTTGAGTGCCTTGACCACGTCGACGGCCTCGGCGTCGGACACCTCGATGGTCTCGGCGTAGTACTTGCCGATGCCGTCCAGGGTCGGGCCGCGCTGCACCGTCACATTGGTGGGCGGCACGTCCGCGATCTTGATGGTGTTGTTCTCGGAAGCGAAGATGGCCTCGGACAGGTCGAAGCCGACCTTCTTGGCATCCACATCGAACGCGGCCACGAACTTCACGTCGCGCACGTGATACTGGCCGAACTTCACGTGCATCAGTCCCGGCACGATCGTGTTCTCGTCAGCGTTCTGGTAGTACTGCACGCCCTGGACGAGCGATGCCGCGCAGTTGCCTACGCCGACGATTGCGACCCGAACCTCGTTCGACTCAGACATGTGACGGTCTCCTTTTCCTACTCTTTCAGTGCGTTCGCCGGGGCGTGAGCGCTCAGGTTTGGTCGGCGTGACCCTGCGCCACGCGCTCGGCTGCAATCAGTTCGTTGAGCCATTTCACTTCGCGCTCACTGGACTCGAGACCGAGCTGATGCAGCTGGCTGGTGTAGCGGTCGAGTGAACTACTGGCCCGTGCGATCGCCTCGCGCAGACCTTCGCGACGCTCCTCGACCTGACGGCGCCGCCCTTCCAGGATTCGCATCCTGGCTTCGGCGGGCGTCCGATTGAAGAACGCCAAGTGCACACCGAATCCGTCGTCGGTGTAGTTCTGGGGGCCGGTGTCCGCGACGAGTTCGGTGAACCGTTGCTTGCCGGTATCGGTGAGTTGGTAGACGCGGCGCGCGCGGCGCACCTTCGTCGAACCGAGCGGTGCGGCGTCTTCGACGATCAGGCCGTCGGCCTGCATGCGACGCAGCGCCGGGTAGAGGGAGCCGTAGGAAAAAGCCCGGAAGGCTCCCAATAGTCCGGTCAGGCGCTTGCGCAGCTCGTAGCCGTGCATGGGGGACTCCAGCAGAAGCCCCAGGATGGCCAGCTCCAGCACAGTGTCACCTCCCGATTTGACTGACGGCGTTACCTATCAGGCGCTACGACGCCTCAACACCTCGCACAATAGTATCGCGCCGATATATACGGAGCCAATCGAGCGCTCACATGGAGATGAACGGCATTCGATGCGGGCGTCAACGCGGCCCGAACATGGGGCGAATCAGCCGGGGTAGTTGATCTGCTTCTGGTTGCCGTCCGGGTCGAGATTGATGTAGCCGCTGTTGTTGAACTTGCCGGACACGTAGATCGAGATCTCGACGGTGTCCTGCGGCGCCGTGATGTCCTTGCCGGCCTTGATCGAGATGTAGACGGTGTTGATCTCGTTGCGCTTGATGCCCAGGGTCTCGGGGGCGCCGTGCAGGATTCCGGCGATCTTCTCGACGTTGAACTTGCCCAGGTCGACGACGCGCTCGTCGCTGCTCACCGAGGTGGTGTCGGGGTCGTCCCAGCCTCCGCGGTAGTCGTACCGCAGCACTCGGCGCGGTTCGCCCGGGTCGGGGCGCTCGAGGATCGCGTAGTCCCCGTAGATGTTCAGCTCATAGCCGGTGGTGTCGCCGAACTTCTTCTTCATCTGGGTCAGCAACCCGGTCAGCCCGCCGAGCGACTGCAGCTGGCGCGGCGGGGTCAGCACGATCGGCGCGATCCCGTCGGGCTTGGCGCCGGGGTCTTCGGCTGCGCTCAGCGGCGACTGACCGGGCGCGGCGTAGACACCCCAGCCGATCGCGAGACCGACCACGAGCATCACCGCGGCGCCGGCGGCCAGCACGCCCCAGCCGGTCGACGGCACCGCGCGGCCCGCGCCCGTCTTCAACTTGGGCAGCTTGACCGACGAGTTCCCGGTCTGCAGATCGGTCACCAGCGAGCGCAGCTCCCCGAGGGTGACGGCCTTGGTGGCCGTTGCGACGCGCTGCCGGTGCTCCTCGGCCGACAACTGGCCGTCGGCCAGCGCCGTGTCCAGAATCTGGCAGGTGTCGTTGCGGTCGCTGTCTTTCGCCCGGGTCGCTGCGGTGGCCACCGGGAAAGAGTAAAGGTCAGGTGGCACGGCCGCGTGAGCCCGGCCACAAGCCGTCTACCACTGCACCTCTCAAGCTGGCTACAACCCGGCTACATGCGTGCCATCACGCATCGGCGTCCAGCTGCCCGACGTACTCTGGTCAACGTGCGATTGCAGCGGCAGGTGGTCGACTATGCGCTCCGGCGCAGGTCGCTGCTGGCCGAGGTCTACTCAGGCCGTACCGGCGTCACCGAGGTGTGTGACGCCAATCCCTACCTGCTGCGCGCAGCAAAATTTCATGGCCGGTCCAGTTCGGTGATGTGCCCCATCTGCCGGAAGGAACCACTGACATTGGTGTCGTGGGTGTTCGGCGATCACCTCGGGGCGGTGTCGGGTTCGGCCCGCTCCACCGAGGAGCTCGTCCTGCTGGCCGCCAAGTTCGACGAATTCGCGGTTCACGTGGTGGAGGTATGCCGCACTTGCAGTTGGAATCATTTGGTCAAGTCATATGTATTAGGGACGCCGAGTCCCCCGAAGTCGGCGAAGCCTCGTGGCACGCGCGCGGCGCGCTCGAAAGCGCGCACCGCCAGTGAGTGACGGAGTGAGTGGGGCTGGGCGTCACAGCCGGTCCGGCGACGACGCGACCAGAGGAGCGGCCGCCGGCGCGCAGCAAGGTCGCCCTGGCCCCGTGCCGCCGGATGACCGGCGCACCATGATCCTGCCGTCGGTCGGGAAGGCCGACGACCCGCGGCTGCGGGATCCGATCGACGCCGTGAAGGCGGCGCTGGACGGCACCAAACGGCCGAGCCAGCCCCCGATGAGCGCGGGCGGCGGCATGAACCCGCCGCCGAAGTCGCCGCCGCCACCGCCCCCGCGGACCGGCGGCGGAAAGTCCGGCGGACCCCAGCTGCCGAAGTTCAAGTGGAACTGGAAGCTGTTCCGGCGGCTCTGTTACGCCGGCATCGTCGTGTTGCTGGTGCTGCCGATCGTCACGTTCGGCATGGCGTACCTCATCGTCGACATCCCCAAGCCGGGTGACATCCGCACCAACCAGGTGTCGACCATCCTGGCCAGCGACGGCACCGAACTGGCGAAGTTCGTCCCGCCGGAAGGCAACCGGGTCGACGTCAACATCGACCAGATTCCCGTGCATGTGCGCAACGCGGTGATGGCCGCCGAGGACCGCGATTTCTACACCAACCCCGGTTTCTCGTTCTCCGGCTTCGCGCGCGCGTTCAAGAACAACATCTTCGGCGGCGACCTGCAGGGCGGGTCGACGATCACGCAGCAGTACGTGAAGAACGCGTTGGTCGGTGATGCCCGCTCCGGCATGGGCGGCTTGGTCCGCAAGGCCAAGGAGCTGGTGATCGCCACCAAGATGTCCCGGCAGTGGTCGAAAGACGAAGTGCTGCAGGCGTATCTGAACATCATCTATTTCGGCCGCGGCACCTATGGCATCGGCGCGGCGTCGAAGGCGTACTTCGGCAAACCGGTCGAGCAACTCGACGTGGCCGAGGGCGCGCTGCTCGCTGCTCTGATCCAGCGGCCGTCGACCCTGGACCCGGCCGTCGACCCCGAGGGCGCCGCCGAGCGCTGGAACTGGGTACTGGACGGCATGGTGACCATGGGCGCGTTGTCCAAGGAGGACCGCGCACAGCAGAAGTTCCCGGCCACCGTGCCGCCGGAGCAGGCCCGCCAGGAGAACCAGACCGAGGGCCCGAACGGCTTGATCCAGCGGCAGGTGATGAAGGAGCTGCAGAGCATCTTCAACATCAACGAGCAGGCGCTGAACACCGAGGGGCTGCAGGTCACCACGACCATCGACCCGAAGGCGCAGTCGGCCGCCGAGGATGCGGTGTCGAAGTACCTGGACGGCCAGGCGGACGACATGCGGGCGGCGGTGGTGTCGGTCGATCCGCACACCGGCGGCATCAAGGCGTACTACGGCGGCTCCGACGCCAACGGCTTCGACTTCGCGCAGGCGGGTCTGCCGACGGGTTCGTCGTTCAAGGTCTTCGCGTTGGTGGCGGCGCTGGAGCAGGGCATCGGCCTGGGTTACCAGGTGGACAGCTCACCGGTGACGGTCAACGGCATCAACATCACCAACGTCGAGGGCGAGGGCTGCGGCACCTGCAGCATCGCCGAGGCATTGAAGCGGTCGCTGAACACCAGCTACTACCGGTTGATGCTCAAGCTCAAGCACGGCGCGCAGGATGTCGCCGACGCCGCGCACAAGGCCGGCGTCGCCGACAGCTTCCCCGGCGTCGAGCACACGCTGTCCGAGGACGGCAAGGGCGGACCGCCCAACAACGGTGTGGTGCTGGGTCAGTACCAGAGCCGCGCGCTGGACATGGCGTCGGCGTACGCGACGCTCGCCGCGTCCGGTCAGTATCACAAGCCGCACTTCGTGCAGAAGGTCGTCAACGGCGACGGGCAGGTGTTGTTCGACGCGTCGTCGCAGGACGGCTCGGGTGAGCAGCGGATTCCGAAGGCCGTCGCCGACAACGTGACCTCGGCGATGCAGCCGATCGCCGGATACTCCCGCGGCCACAACCTGGCCGGCGGCCGGGCCTCGGCGTCCAAGACGGGCACCGTGCAGCTCGGTGACACCGGCGCCAACCGTGACGCGTGGATGGTCGGCTACACGCCGTCGCTGTCCACCGCGGTGTGGGTCGGCACGACGGCCGGGACGCAGCCACTGGTGAACAAGGGCGGCGGACCGGTGTACGGCTCGGGGCTGCCGTCGGACATCTGGAAATCCACGATGGACGGCGCGCTGAAGGGCACCGACAACGAGTCGTTCCCCAAGCCGACTGCCATCGGTGGGTACGCGGGCGTCCCGCAGGCCCCGGTGATCAAGCCACCGGCGCCCGATGACCCGCAGGGGCCGCCGCCGGGCGCGCCATCGGAGACGGTGGTCCAGCCGACGCTCGTCATCGCCCCGGGTATCACCATCCCGTTCGGTCCGCCGACGACCATGCAGGTCGGCCCGCACCAGGATGCGCCGCCTCCTGGCGGCGGTGACCCGAACCAGCCTGGCCCCCCGCCGCCGCCGTGACGGTCGAGGAACCAGACGAGCCCGGCGCCCCGACGGTCTCGCCGGCCCGGCTGGCCCGGGACCTGCGCAGCGCCGACGACCGCGACCTGCCCAGCCGCACCGACGTCCTGGGTGCCGCGCTGTCCGGTGTCGTGGGCGGGCCGGTGGGCCGGCACGCCATGATCGGGCGGGCGCCGTTCCTGACCCCGTTCCGGGTGATGCTGCTGATCGCGCTCGTCTTCCTGGGGCTGGGCTACACCACGAAGGCGCCGTGCCTGGTGACGACGGGCTCCGGCACCGCCGATCAGCGGGTGGCGAACTGGCAGAACCAGCGGGCCTACTACGAGTTCTGCTATTCGGACACCGTGCCGCTGTACACCGCGGAGCTGCTGAACCTGGGCAAGTTCCCGTACAAGTCCAGCTGGATCGAGACCGACAGCGCGCACAAGCCGCGCATCCAGTACGACGGCACGCGCGCCATCCGCTACATGGAATACCCGGTGCTGACGGGCATGTACCAGTACGCGTCCATGTCGGTGGCCAAGACCTACACGGCGCTGTCGAAACTGGTCCGGATACCGGTGGTCGCCGAGGTGATCATGTTCTTCAACATCTCGGCATTCGGGCTGGCCCTGGCGTGGATGGCCACGGTCTGGGCGACGATGCGAATGTCCGGCCGACGGGTCTGGGACGCCGCGATCGTGGCGGGGTCGCCGATCCTGATCTTCCAGGCGTTCACGAACTTCGACGCGCTCGCGACGGGGTGCGCGGCCGGCGCCATGCTGGCCTGGTCCCGCCGCAAACCGGTGGTCGCCGGGGTGCTCATCGGGGTCGGCGTGGCCCTGAAGCTCTACCCGCTGCTGTTGCTGATCCCGCTGGCGATGCTGGCGGTGCGGACCGGCAAGTGGCGGCCCGTGGTCAAGACCGCGATCGCCGCGCTGGTGACGTGGATTGCCGTCAACCTGCCGATCATGCTGATGTACCCGCGCGGGTGGTCGGAGTTCTTCCGGCTCAACACCCGGCGCGGGGACGACATGGACTCGCTGTACAACGTGGTGAAGTCCTTCACCGGCTGGAGCGGCTTCGACACCAACCTCGGGTTCTGGGAACCGCCGACGGTGCTCAACACCGTCACCGCAGTGCTCTTCGTCCTGTGTTGTGCGGCAATCGCTTACGTCGCGTGGACGGCCCCGCAGCGGCCGCGGCTGGCGCAGCTCGCGTTCCTGGTCGTCGCGGCGTTCCTGCTGACCAACAAGGTGTGGAGCCCGCAGTACTCGCTGTGGCTGGTGCCGCTGGCTGCGCTCGCGCTGCCGCATCGTCGAATCCTGTTGGCGTGGATGACCATTGACGCACTGATCTGGATTCCGCGGATGCTGTATCTGTACGACGACCCCAAGCTCGGGCTGCCCGAACAGTTCTTCACCACGACCGTGCTGCTGCGGGACATCGCGGTGATCGGCTTGTGCGCGTTGGTGATTCGAGCCATCTACCGGCCGGAGGTGGACCTGGTCCGCTGGGGCGGCCGGGTGGACGATCCGTCCGGCGGCGTGTTCGACGAAGCCGACGACAATCCGCCGCGCTGGTTGCCCGCCCGGCTCCGTCCGCGCCCGGCGGCCGTCGCAGAACCCGATCCCGCGTCCGAGCCTGAACCGGAGCTTGCGCCCACGGCATAAAGGGGCTGCGTTCTGTCGCGCTCGGTGGCAGGGTCGAGGCGTGACTGACCTGACCTTCTCCGATTCCATCGTCGTCGACACCGATCCCGAGACCCTCTATGCGCTGGTCTCCGACGTGACCAACATGGGCCAGTGGAGCCCGCAGTGCAAAGAGTGCTGGTGGGAGGACGAGGACGGCGGCCCGGTGGCCGGCGCCTGGTTCAAGGGCCGCAACGAGGAGGGCGACCGGACCTGGGAGACCCGCAGCCAGGTGGTCGTCGCCGAGCCCGGCCGCGAGTTCGTGTGGGAGGTCAACGGCGGCTGGGTGCGGTGGGGCTTCACCGTCGATCCCGTAGACGACGGCACCCGGCTGACGCAGTCGTGGGAGTTCCTGCCGGCCGGTATCGAGGGCTTCCACGGGCGCTGGCCCGACGACGCCGAGCATCAGATCGCACTCCGCACGAAGTACGCGAAGGAAGGCATCCCGGTGACGCTGGCCGCGATCAAGAAGACGGCCGAGTCCTAGGTTCTCGTCCGTCGCTCTCTCCCTTGGCAACTTCGATCTGGAGCCGTCAACTTTCCTTGACGTCAAGGAAAGTTGACGGCCCGGAATCGAACACGCCGGGGAGGGCCGGCCCCGACTCAGCCCTGATACGGCGGGTAATACGCATACTGCGGAAGTTGTTGTGGTGCAGCCTGACTCTGCCCCGCTCTGATCCACGCGGTGGTTGACGGCAGCAGCACCAGGACCATCGTGATGATCGGAAATGCCAGGCCGACAAAGGCACTGACGACACTTTCGGGCGAGTACCGGCCATCCGACGTCACGGCGGTGGTGAAGACGGAGGTCATCAGGTTGCTCACGATGGCGACCGCACATCCACTGACCACGAGCCACCGGCCGAGCATCTTGCGTCGAAAGAGCAGCACTGCGCCGGCGATGAGCAACACGCTCAGCAGCGTGCCGAGCACGAACCCGATGATCACCACGGCGACCATTCCGATGGCAAGGACGCCGAAGATGCTGTCGAGGAGTTCGAGATCAGAATGGTCGAAGTTGCTGCCGATCGATGCGATGGCGATCAGGAAGAACAGTGAGACGGCGGTGAGGCCGAGGCCGAGCAATCCGCCCAATGCCGCCAGCACTCCGGCGGTGATCGCGGTGCCGCCGCTCGGTTGGGCCGGTGCCGCCGGCGGGGCGGGGTAGGCGCCTGGCTGCGGGTACTGCGGATACGTCATGTTTCCCCTCTGACCCCAGGTTGATCCATTTAGCCCTGGTACGGCGGGTACTGCGGAAAGTACTGCGGCGCCGCGGGATTCTGCTTGGCCTGAATCCATGCCGTGGTCGAACGCTGCAGGACCAACGCCATGGTCAGGATCGGGAAGACGAGGCCCAAGAATCCGAATCGGGGGCCGCCTTGGTACTCCGTGATGGCGGCGTGCAGGCCGAAGCTGATCAACGTCCCCAGGATCACCAGACCGCATCCGGTTGCGACGAGCATGCGGCTGATCGGCTTACGCAGCAGCAAGGTCGTGGCACCGGCCAGGAGGAGGAGTCCGGCCACCACGCCGATCAGAGTGAAGACGAGCGCGAGCGCGTAAGTCCCGCCGGAGAAGTTGACGGGGGAGTCGTTCTTGATCGCGATGACGGCGAAAAAGCCAGACAGCCCGATACCGACATTCACCAGTCCGCCGAGGATCGACAGCACCGCGGCACTGATTGCCGTGCTCCCGCTAGGCGACGCGGGCGGCATGGGCGCAGGCGGAAAACTGCCCGGATAGCCGCCGGGATAGGCACCCGGCTGCGGGTATCCCTGCTGGTAGCCGGGCTGTGCCGGGTAGCCCTGTGGATACCCCGCCTGCTGCGGATACCCCGGCTGCCCCGGAAATCCCTGGCCATAGGGCCCCTGTGGATACGTCATGCGTCCCCCTCGCTGACAAAACGCTGTGAAGTCAGCCTATCGGCCGTGACGCGTATGCCGGGGTGACAGAAGACTCCTGCGTTGATTGTGAACTGACGCAGCAGAAGGTCGAGTGAGTGTCTGCGTAGACGCACGGTCAACGCCCCGTGCGGACGGCTGGCCCCGACTCAGCCCTGGTACGGCGGATACTGCGGAAAGTACTGCGGCGCAGTGAGATTCCGCTTGGCGTGCATCCATCGGGTGGTCGAGGGTAGGAAGGTCAGCACGACGGTCGCCACCGAAAAGATCACGATCGGGAGGGCGATCACCCCGACAGGGCCGGCCCCGTCCGCATTCGCCGCCAGGAAGGCTCCCAGCCCGAACGCGAAGATGGGCACGCATCCGATGCCGATGAGCCACCGACTGGCCGGCTTGCGCGACAGCAGCATGAAGCCTCCGACCAGGATCAGCAGGCCGCCGACGACCGACATCGCAAGGAACAAGTGGCCGACGTGCGACGAAGAGCGGGTGGTGAAGGGGCCCGGTTCTTTCGTGAGGGACTCCGCCAAGGCCATGGCACCGAGGCAGCCATGCAGCAGTCCGCCCATGATCGACAGCACGCCAGCGATGACTCCACCGACCCCGCCAGTCGACGCGGGCGGCAGGGGTGCGGGCGGAAAACTGCCCGGATGGCCGCCGGGATAGGCGCCCGGCTGCGGGTATCCCTGCTGGTAGGCGGGTTGCGCGGGGTAGCCGGGCGGATACCCCAGCTGCTGCGGGTAGCCGGGCTGCCCGGGGAACCCCTGGCCGTAAGGCCCCTGCGGATAGGTCATGCGTCCCCCTCGCCGACAACAATCGTGCACCCAGCCTATCGATCTTTACGGCTCCGTCAGTGCGGCACTTCTGAGCGCCGATTTCGCAGCTCAGGGGCTCTTCGGGTAACCTGACCCGGTTGCCGACGCAGGCGACCCTCCTGCCACGGAACACGCCGTGGCCGACACGACCATAGGAGGTGATGGGTTCCACATGCGTCCATACGAAATCATGGTCATTCTCGACCCCACACTTGACGAGCGCACCGTAGCTCCGTCGCTGGAGACGTTCTTGAACGTCGTCCGCAAAGACGGCGGCAGCGTCGAAAAGGTGGACATCTGGGGCCGCCGCCGGCTGGCTTACGAGATCGCCAAGCACGGTGAAGGCATCTACGCGGTTGTCGACGTGAAGGCCGAACCGGCCACGGTCAACGAGCTCGACCGTCAGCTGAACCTGAACGAGTCGGTGTTGCGTACCAAGGTCCTGCGGACCGACAAGCACTAGAAGCACCGAAGCTCTGCGGATTTGTCGCGAGCCTTGCGTAGGCTCGCGCCTAATTCACTCAATCCGTCCCAGGAGGATCTCGTGGCTGGTGACACCACCATCACCGTTATCGGAAACCTGACCGCTGACCCGGAACTGCGCTTCACGCCGTCCGGTGCTGCCGTTGCGAACTTCACCGTGGCCTCGACGCCGCGGATGTTCGACCGGCAGAGCAATGAGTGGAAGGACGGGGAGGCGCTGTTCCTGCGCTGCAACATCTGGCGGGAGGCGGCCGAGAACGTCGCCGAGAGCCTGACCCGGGGGTCGCGTGTCATCGTGACCGGCCGGCTGAAGCAGCGCTCGTTCGAGACCCGTGAGGGTGAGAAGCGCACCGTGATGGAGGTCGAGGTCGACGAGATCGGCCCGTCCCTGCGGTACGCGACGGCGAAGGTGAACAAGGCCAACCGCAGTGGCGGCGGTGGTGGCGGCTTCGGTGGCGGCGGCGGTTCCCGCCAGCCCGCCGGTGGCGGCGGCGCTCCGGCCGACGACCCGTGGGGCAGCGCCCCGGCATCGGGTTCGTTCGGCGGCGCCGACGACGAGCCGCCCTTCTGATCCACGTAATTGGCTGGGAAACCAGCTAGACCCAGAAAGAGAAACACATGGCTAAGGCCACCAAGCGGCGTCCGGCCCCGGAAAAGCCGGTCAAGACCCGCAAGTGCGTGTTCTGCTCCAAGAAGGCGCAGATCATCGACTACAAGGACACCGGACTGCTCCGGACCTACATCAGTGAGCGCGGCAAGATCCGTGCCCGTCGCGTCACCGGTAACTGCGTGCAGCACCAGCGCGACATCGCCATCGCCGTGAAGAACGCCCGTGAGGTTGCGTTGCTTCCGTTCAGCTCGTCGACGCGATAGGGAGGACTGAGAAATATGAAGCTCATTCTGACCACCGAGGTCGACCACCTGGGTTCGGCCGGCGACGCCGTTGAGGTTCGTGACGGCTACGGCCGTAACTACCTGCTGCCCCGCGGCCTGGCCATCCTGGCCAGCCGTGGTGCCGAGCGCCAGGCCAACGAGATCCGTCGGGCGCGCGACGCCAAGACGGTTCGCGACCTGGACCACGCCAACGAGCTGAAGCAGGCGATCGAGGCCCTCGGCCCCGTGTCGCTGGCTGTCAAGGCCGGTGCCGACAGCGGCAAGCTGTTCGGTTCGGTGACCGCGGGCGACGTCGTCGCCGCGATCAAGAAGGCCGGTGGCCCGAACCTCGACAAGCGCACCGTCGAGCTGCCCAAGGCGCACATCAAGTCGGTCGGCACCCACAAGATCGCGGTGCGTCTGCACCCGTCGGTCAACGTGCCGGTGTCGCTGGCTGTCGTCGCCGGATAGGCATGCAGTAGCTCAAACAGCAGAACGCCCGGGTGGAGTCAATCTTTGACTTCGCTCGGGCGTTTTCTGTTGACAGCGGGCGAATTTTTTCAGCCAATCTGCAAACAGTGATCTACGCCGGCTGTTAACCTGCGCGGCCCCTTTCTGCTACGCGCCCGCAACACAACACGCCCGAGATGGCTACCCGGCACGACACGCCGCACCAATTCTCATGCACAGGCTCAGAGCCGATATATAGGCCGTTGACCTGGAAGTTCGGGAATTTACTCGCGGGTATTCCACAAGTTCTCCCCAAGCGCTCAACATCGTTGTCCACGTCTTTCCACATTTCATCCACAGGGTTGCTAACAGGGGCGGTTCCGGACTGCTCCAGCAACGCCTAACGTGGTGCGTCGCACGGCAGGTGAGCGGCTTGCGAGCCCGGTCTGTCGGCAGGGTGAAGTACGGTCACGAGTAGCTCGTTCGAACGTTTGTTTGCTGTTGGTTTTCGGGGGAAGAGGAGCGCTTCGTGGCTGTCGCTGACGACCTGGGTCGGTCCGACATGGAGGAGCCGCCCAGCGAGGATTTCGGCCGGCAACCGCCGCAGGACATGGCTGCCGAGCAGTCGGTGTTGGGCGGCATGCTGCTGTCCAAGGACGCGGTCGCCGACGTCCTGGAGCGCCTTCGCCCCGGCGATTTCTACCGGCCGGCACACCAGAACGTCTACGACGCCATCCTCGACCTGTACGGCCGCGGGGAGCCCGCTGACGCCGTCACTGTCGCCGCGGAGCTGGACCGTCGCGGTCTGCTCAAGCGCATCGGTGGCGCGCCGTATCTGCACACCCTGATCTCCACCGTGCCCACGGCCGCCAACGCCGGCTTCTACGCCGGCATCGTCGCGGAGAAGGCCACGCTGCGCCGTCTCGTCGAGGCCGGCACGCGCGTCGTGCAGTACGGCTACGCGGGCGCTGAAGGCGCCGATGTCGCCGATCTGGTGGACCGGGCGCAGGCCGAGATGTACGACGTCACCCAGACCCGCAGCAGCGAGGATTTCACCGTCCTGGAGGAGCTGCTGCAGCCCACCATGGACGAGATCGACGCCATCGCCTCCAATGGTGGTATCTCGCGTGGCATCCCGACCGGCTTCACCGAGCTCGACGAGATCACCAACGGTCTGCACCCGGGGCAGATGATCATCGTGGCCGCGCGCCCCGGTGTGGGTAAGGCGCTGGCGCTCGACACCCCGCTGCCCACGCCCGGCGGCTGGACCACCATGGGTGACGTCTCGGTGGGCGACGAGCTGATCGACGCCAGCGGACGGCCCACCCGCGTGGTCGCCGCGACTCCGGTGATGGAGGAGCGGCCGTGCTACGAGATCGACCTCTCGGATGGCACCACCATCGTGGCCGACGCATCGCACCAGTGGCCGACCGGCCGCGGCATCGTCACCACCGCGACCCTGCGGCCCGGCGCGGACCGGCTCGAGCCGGCATTGACCGCCGGTGGGCTGGCCGTGCTCACCCGCCCCGTGACGATTGCCGATGTGCGCCGGGTGGATTCGGTGCCGGTGCGCTGCGTCGAGGTCGACAACCCGGCCCACCTGTACCTGGCCGGGCGGTCGATGGTGCCCACGCACAATTCGACGATCGGGCTGGACTTCATGCGGTCCTGCTCGATCAAGCACCAGCAGGCCAGCGTCATCTTCTCGCTGGAAATGAGCAAGACCGAGATCGTCATGCGACTGCTCTCGGCCGAAGCCAAGATCAAGCTGGGCGACATGCGCTCGGGCCGCATGAGCGACGACGACTGGACCAAGCTGGCCCGCCGCATGAGCGAGATCTCCGAGGCGCCGCTGTACATCGACGACTCGCCGAACCTGACCATGATGGAGATCCGGGCCAAGGCCCGTCGTCTGCACCAGAAGGCCCAGCTGCGGCTGATCGTCGTGGACTACATGCAGCTGATGACCTCGGGTAAGAAGTTCGAGTCCCGGCAGCAGGAAGTCTCGGAGTTCTCGCGGTCGCTGAAGCTGATGGCCAAGGAACTCGAGGTTCCGGTGGTCGCGATCAGCCAGCTGAACCGTGGTCCCGAACAGCGCACCGACAAGCGCCCGCAGGTATCGGACCTTCGTGAGTCCGGATCGCTGGAGCAGGACGCCGACATGGTCATGCTGCTGCACCGCCCGGACTCCATCGACCGCGACGATCCGCGCGGTGGTGAAGCCGACATCATCCTGGGCAAGCACCGTAACGGCCCGACCGCGAATATCACTGTGGCACACCAGCTTCACTTCTCGCGGTTCACGAATATGGCGCGGTAGGTTTCACGCTCCAACTACGTTCCGATCGCGGTGGGCTCGGTTTCGTGCTGCGGATACGCGAACGACCTCGCTCGGCCACGCAACCCGAGGAAGACCCAAATAGGTGCATTGATGGGGTCGCGGGTGGATTTACGATTGGGTGTGTGGCGGGGGTGTTGCGGGTGGTTCCGAAGGCACTGCGTGATGCTGCGCTGGCGCAGACAGAGGTAGCGACGTTCATATCGACGATGGCGGTACATGAGTCGATGAGCAGCGCTGGGGAGGGAGTGTCTGGGCTCCATAGTGAGTCCGGGTGCCGACTAGTCGGCGAGTTGTTCAATGCCGCGGCTACGGCGGCGCACGAGGAGTTGGCGTCACATGCCGGCAAGTTGTCGACGGCCGCTGACAAGTATCAGCGAGCCGATAAGGAAATCGGTGAGCGCTTGCACCGGCTTATCCGGTGATCGTCTGTGCCGCTGTTCAATCGGCTGCTGCTGAGGCCCGGGGACGCTGATGACGGTGACGGTGCCGCAGGTGGAGGCGTCGCGGCCGGAGTCGTTGACTGAGTCGGCAGCTGAACTGGGTGGCAAGGCGTCGCGGCTGGCCGGCCAGATCGACGCGCAGCGCGCCACGATCGATGGGCTGCGGGGCAGCTGGCAGGGCACCGCTTCTGATGCCGCGGTCGCCAAAGTGCAACCGACTATGGCACGGATGCAGAAGATCCACGATGCCCTCGGCCGTGCGCAGGCGGTGCTGCAGGTTGGCGGCACACAACTCGCAGCGGACCGGGTCAACGTGGTCAATACGGTCAGTCAGCTCACTGGTCAGGGCTGGCAAGTCTCCCCTGACGGCGCGGTCGGGGTGCGTCCGGGCGGCCCACTGGACCAATACGCCAAGGCCAGCACCGTCAATGAGATGAAAGTGCTCCAGCTCGCGGCGAGCAACTCCGTCACGGTCAAGGCGCTGTTGGCCCGCTTCGACACCACCGACCGGCAGCTGAGCCAGAATCTGCGCACCGCGGTTGGCGGCCTGGACGGCTCGCCGGCCAAGCTCGGCTTCGGCGACCTACCGCAGGACAAGCCACCCTATGACGACGGCTCGCAAATCCCGACCGACAAGAGCCCCGAGGACGTCAAGAAGTGGTGGGATTCGCTGCCGCCGGACAAGCAGGCCGAACTGCGGGATAAGTGGCCCGACAAGTTGGGCAACCTCAACGGCATTCCGATCGTGGACCGGGATAAGGCCAACCGGAAGGTCTGGGAGCGCGACCTCCATCTGCCTGACACCATCGCGGAATCCCGCGGCGTAACCAGGGATGAGGTTCTCGCACACCCTGAGCTCTACGGGCTGACCGGCCCCACCATGGATCGCTACAAAAACGCCTGCAAAATCAACGAAGCATTCGTCAAGGACGCCGACGCGAAGGACGCCCGCGGCAAGACACCCCAGGCCTTCCTGGTGAAGTACGACCCCGAAGCATTTGGTGGCAAGGGTTCGGCTGCGATCGCGCTTGGTAACCCCGATGAGGCCAAGAACACCACGGTGATGGTCTCCGGCTTCACCACCTCCGTGGCAGGCGGGGCGATGGCAGACGGCACCGCCGTCAACGTGTTCAACGAGGCGAACAAGGCGGATCCAGGCAGCTCCACGGCGGTAATGCAGTGGATGGGGTACGACGCTCCGGGCCTGGACCTCAAGGGCATAGGGGTAGCCGAGCCGTTCATGGCCCGCGACGGTGCACAGATTCTTGCTGCGGACGTCAATGCGTTGGGGGTCACGCACGAGGGCGCGCACTCGCATACCACGGTGATCGGTCATTCATATGGGTCGACCACGGTCGCCGACGCGGCGGCCGGGTACGGCATGCGCGCGGACGACGTCATCCTGGTCGGGTGCCCCGGAACTGACCTCGCGAAGTCGGCAGCCGATTTCCATCTGCCGCCCGGTGGACACCTCTATGTGGGGGCGGCCTCGTCGGATCCCGTCACGAATTTTGGGCGGGAACATATCAACGTGCCCGGCGTCGGGTTAGGGGCCGACCCAGCCATGGATGGGTACGGTTCCACCCGATTCCACGCAGAGGTGCCGGGCGTCAGCATCAATCCGATCCATGACCACAGCGAGTACTTCACGCCTGGATCGGAGTCGTTGTTCAGCGTCGCCGACATCGTGTCGGGGCACGGTGACGCGCTCGAGCATGACGGCATGACCGCTGAGCATCGCCACAAGACGTACTTCCCGCCGTTTCCGGGGTCGCCCATTCCCCCGGTGGTCGATCCGGAACTGCCACGTATTCCCCACAACGACCATCGCCATACGGTGCCCCCGGGCACTTAGCCTTGAGGCCAAACGGACAGGGAGAAATGACGATTGACACGCATACGAGTTTCTGCGGCGCTGCTGGCGCTGCTGGCTGTGACGGGGTGCTCTGATTTCGTGCTGAATCCAATTTCTCCGCAGGAAGCGCGCCGCCAGGTCATTGACGTCTCCCGCCAGGTGGTTACCGACCTGGGTGCCGAGGTGGCTGAGGCGAAGTTCGGGTACGACTCGTGCAACGACTACGGCAAAGCACCGTTCCGAGGTCACGTCAGTATGGGGTTGTGGATGCCTGGGGCCGACCGGTCCCGTGAAGTGACTCCCGAATCAGTCCTCAGCCGATTGCGGGAACGTGGTTGGCGGACGGATCCTGACTTTCATTCGCACGCTGCCACATTCAAACGCGATGGCGTCGATGTGCAGGTTTGGGTGATACCGCCACCGCTGCCCAATGACCCACCGGTTGCGCACGTCAGCGTTGATGTTCTTGGCGAGTGCCGCGACAATTTCGACCACCGAAGCGACGGGACTGCCGCAATGTCGACCGATGTCAAGGGAGAGCTCAAGTCCGGATAGCCCGCGGTCGGCTGTCGGGTCGTGCTGGAGCAACCCTCACTTGGGATTTCGCCGCACAGGCTATCGACATCGCCGACGATAGCCAGGCCACCACGAATGTGCCGTGGCTCAGAATCGTTGCCATTAACTGGGCGCGCGCTCAGAGCGATCGCGACTTGATGGCAAGGTTGTTCGTGTATGTGAGGCGCCGTCGGCCACGCCCATTCGGCGGCCCGATGGCGGCAGCGACATCTCGCAGTGCACAGTGTGGACGCCGGCTATATCGCCGAAGGATTTGCACTGGAAGTGCGCATCAAATATGTTGTGGTTCAACATCATTGGCTCAACTAGCGAGTAGATCAAGCTGTTTGAGGCGCCGGACCAGCAGACTTGGGAGCCATTGGCCAGTCGATGACGCTGTGATGTTCGAGGTGTGGTCAAGTAGGTGACTGAGCACGATCCTTGCCTCCAGCCGGGCGAGTGCCGCTCCCACGCAGAAGTGCGCTCCCTTTCCAAAGGTGATGTGCCCCTTGCCTGCTGGCCGGTCGAGCCGGAATTCGTCGGGTTCGATGAACTGTGCCGGGTCGCGGTTGGCGGCGCCCCATAACAGGAGCAGCCGTGATCCCGCTGGAAGCTGCATCCCACCGAGTTCGGTGTCGTTGACGACGTGGCGGTAGTGCCCGCGAAACGGCGGTTCGTAGCGCAGGACTTCTTCAAGGAACACGCCGAGTTGTTCCGGCTGCTCGCGCAGTTGGCGCTGGATATGTGGGTGGGTGGTGAGTATCGAGGCGGCTGAGCCGATGAGAGATGCGGTCGATTCTCCGCCGGCGCTGAACAGCGTGATCATTATGGCCAACGCGACCAGGTTGTCGAGTTCGCCGGTGGCGCATCCGGTAGCCAGGTCGCCGAGCAGGTTGTCTTGGGGGTTCGCTGCGGCGTGCTCGAACTGATCAATTATGTAGGCGGCCAGTTCCATGACCGCGACACCTGCGGCATCCATTTGTTCTTGTGTCACAAGACCTTCGACTATTTGTGTGGCCGAGTAGCCCCATTGGATGAGTTTGTCGGTAGCGTCGTCGGGCACGCCGATGATTCTGCCGACGATCATCATCGGCAACCTGTTGGCGATGCTGCCCATCCATTCGATATGCCGGTCGTTGAGATGGGTGTCCCAGAGGCGAGCGATGGTGTCGGCGATGAACGGTTCGAACGCCAGGATGCGTTTGGCCGCGAGCTGCGGCAGGAGTGCTTTGCGATGGATGGCGTGAGCGGGCTCGTCGGCGGTAGCAAGTATTTGTGTCTGTCCACCGAGTTCGCCGACGTGAAATGCTGAGATAGTTCCGTTGGGCTGATACATCATGGTGGCCGTCAGGTTCGAGGAGAAGTCCCTGCAGCGCGTGACAGCCTCGTTGACCGCTTCCCAGCCACTGACCGCGTAGAAGCTGGATGCTCCTATTCGATGCACCGGTCCAGCCCGGTGCATCTGCGCATAGAGCGGGTGCGGGTTCTGAACGTACTGGTCATCGAACAGTGTGAGGCCGAGCGCGCCGTCGGACGTAGTCATCGCTTCACGCTGACCGTGAAGTCATCTGTAGGTCAATGGAGCTGGCGCAAGTCGCAATGTGCAGCATGCGGCTGTTTTTGCTCGTGTCTCATTGCGCGTGCGTTGATCAGCGCCGATACTGATACATGACGATCAATTCGTCTCAGATTTGAGAAACGACGCCTGCATCGACACGCGGAGGGACGCTGCATTTGATGGTGCGCGAGGACTGGGTAGTTGGCGGTGACCGACAAGCTGCGGCGGCTGATCGTATCTACGCGGCAGCTACCGACCTGGTCCTGGCCAAGGGCTTGGATGCCTTCGGCATTGATGCACTCGCGTCTCGATTGCATTGTTCTCGCGCAACGATCTACCGATATGCCGGTGGCAAAGCCCAGATACGCGATGCGGTGTTACTGCGCCTGGCGGCAAGCATTATCGACACCGTCCGCAGCGCCGTGGTCGGCATGAGCGGCCAGCAGCGGGTCATCGTGGCAATCAGCGTGGCTCTGGAACAAATCAGATCCGATCCCCTGCGGCGCGTGATGCTTGAGTCTGGCCACTCACCTCAGCCCGGCGAATTGCACGCCTCACCCATGCTCAGCCACCTTGCCGCTGAGCTGACGGGCATCACCAACGATCCCGAGGCTGCGCAATGGATTGTGCGCGTGGTTGTTTCGCTAGCCCTGTGGCCGACACCCAACCATCGTGCCGAGCAAGCCGCACTCCAACGTTTCGTAGCCCCTGCCTTTGCATGACAACGCCACTCCGAGTTGGCCTCGGTCACCCATTGACGCCTGCCGAGCTAATCTGCCGCAGAGTCCGGATGCCGGCTCCGAGCTCGGCTCTCGACACCACCGTTCAGCGGACCGGCCGTCATGGTGCCGTCGCGGTGAGGTCGGTATCGATACCCTGAAAGCGCAACTCGACGCCCAGTCGCCGTTGCAGGTCGGCGACGGACACGCCGAAGGTCTCGATCACCGTCACACCGCGCGTAACGGACAGGTCGATGATCGCTATGTCACTGTAAATCCTTCGAACGCAGCACTTTCCGGTGAGCGGGTAGGTGCGCGCGTCCACGAGCTTCGCCGATCCTCCTTCGGTTTGTCAGCTCTGGTGTTGGCGCACCATGCATCTCACCTCCTGCTACGTGTGCCTGTCGGTGTTTCGTGCGCCACTGCGTCTGGATGATCTGGGCGTGCGTGTGGGTAGCGGGGTCTGTTGGCCAGCCTGTAGTGCGGCGTTGCGCAGTTCCAATGCGCTGTTGTCCGATGCGAGTTGGCTGTTCTGATCTTGAAGGTCGCCGTTTTGGTCTTGTAGGTCCAGGATGCGGCCGATGCCGGCGATGTTGACGCCGGCGGCGACCAGGGTGACGATCCGTTCGATGCGGGCCAGATCATCGGCGCTGTATCGGCGGGTGCCGCCCTCGGAGCGGGCCGGGGACAGGAGACCGTGACGTTCCCACAATCGGAGTGATTGTGTTGGGGCGCCGGATAGTTCAGCGGCCACGGTAATCCCGTACACCCCGTGGCCGGGTGCGGGCATCCGCTGTCCGGGTGCCGGGTTCGGCAGGGCGGCGCCGTCGTTGGTCAGGTCCACAATCTTTTTCTCGTTCCCCACTTGCATCTGATATCTGCCAGTGCTATATAAAAATCTATACCAGATGGCACAGATAAACCAGTCTGGTTGACGCAACAGATGGCACAAGGGAAAGGACAGATGGAGGTGGCCACGATGCTGATGCGTACCGACCCGTTCCGGGAGTTGGACCGGTTCACCCAGCAGGTGCTGGGCACGGCAGCACGCCCGGCGGGCATGCTGATGGATGCCTGGCGCGACGGAGATGAGTTCCATGTGGAGTTCGATCTGCCGGGTATCTCCGCAGATTCGCTGGATCTGGATATCGAGAACAATGTGGTGACCGTGCGCGCCGAACGCGCCCCGGTGGATCCGGCCCGGGAGATGTTGGCCGCCGAGCGCCCCCGCGGGGTGTTCTCTCGCCAGCTGGTGCTGGGCAACAACCTCGACACCGGCCGGATCACCGCGGACTACCACGACGGGGTGCTGCGCCTGGTGATCCCAGTGGCCGAGAAAGCCAAGCCCCGCAAGATCACCGTGGGCCGCCCCGATGCGACCAAATCGATCGATGACACCACCGTGATCACCGAGGACGGCGAGCAGGTGCGCGGCGGTAGTGCGGTCAGGGAGCCGGTCGGCGCCTGACCCAGGTTTGTCCCCTCCGGGGAACCGGGCTGCTGCTCCCTCGCCCAGCCCGGTTCCCCGGGTCCCAGTCGCCGTCAATGACCGGTTTATTGCTGCCGCAGCGACATTCGGGGTCTCGCGCGGTCGCATCCCACAATCTTGAATGGCCGACCTGCTGACAACAGGAAGAGGAGGTGAGCACTGATGCAGAGCACAACGATGGCGGCGCCGGCAGCGCCAAGCCCCACCGAGCCAGAGCTACTGGCCATGTCCCTGGGTGTCGATGACCCCACGGGGGTGATGGCGCTGATCGCCGAAGTCGACGCCATCTTCCGCGTGCCTGCGGAAGCTCCCCGGTGTCGGCGGCCGGCACCACCAGCGGTCGGGTGCGCCCTTCGCGGGCCCCGGCGCGCTGGTCGGTCTTCCAATCGCTCGGCGCCGCGACCGCACAGTGAGCCGGTCCAGCGTATCGATCCGATGCAGCGCAGCCCTCCGATGCGCAGATCACCGGCCCCGCAACGCAATCCGATGACTCTGCGACCAGTTCCGTGAAAGCGAGGTGATGGCATCACCGCGACAGCGGCCGGGCCGGCCCACCCACCCGGGCCACATCCTGGGCGTCGTCCCCACCCACGCCGGGTACGTTCGGACGAGCCAAAGCCCAACCGAGGCAACACTTCCCCCATGGCGGGTGGCCCCGGCCGCTGCCGTCACCGATCACGTGGACGGTGACAACCGCGAATCACGCCCCACCCCAGGAGAACCACCCATGACTGCCGAGCCCGAACAAACCGGTGTCACCGACGAGCGGACCGCGCAGCATGCACACGCAATACATCTTCAGCGCGTGCGCAAAGCAAACGCGGCCGTCCGGGAGGCGCAGACCGCCCTGCGCAACACTGTCGAAGATGCCCGCAAGGCCGGCCGCACGTGGGAAGACATCGCCGCAGCCTTCAACAGCACCGGTCATTCTGCTACCCCCGACATTCTCGGCATCAGTGATATTCCGAGCATCAGTGACATCGTCCAGACCGTGCTGGGAACGAGCTAAGCCGATCGGCTAAATCTGCTGCCGCTCAATCCAACCCGCCAGGCTCTGCGGGTAGTCGCCACGGCGAGATGATATTCCTCAACCAGTCGATCTCCGAGGCGCCGCCGTATATCGATGACTCGCCGAACCCGACCATGATGGAGATCCGGGCCAAGGCCCGTCGTCGGCACCAGAAGGCTTGTTAGAAACATCCTCGCCGGGCCAACCACAGCTACAGCCGCGACCGAATGGCCTTGAACAGGCCAGCTTGAGTTGCGTGCCGGTCCTGTGTGCCTCGGATCACGTAATACCGACGTTCGGTTCCGGCCACGGTTCACGACTAACCACATGTAGCGGTGGCTAATTCCATGAAGGTTCAGGCGTTCCGGAACCTTCGCGGCGAACCCACCGCTTACGCACAACCCAGATGGCCCGGGAGAACCCCTCCTCGGCGGGGACATTCTCGAAAGGGGAACTGGAGCAGCATGTTTAGTCGTCTACTGTCGCTCGCCGGCGCCGCAGCGGTCCTCGGCGCGTTGCTATCCACCGCAATCCCTGTGCACCTGGGCTCTGTGGACCGGGCCGGAACTCCAATTCCCTGCGGCAACGGCTTTCACCCACGCCTCGAAGTCGCCCAAGAACAAGACCAACTCAACTTCGATCAGCACACCAGCGGCGGGCCCATGTTCGTGACGAGCAACTATGTCGAGCAGTGCCAATCGATACTGTCTGATCGCCAATCAACCACGCTCCCGGTCGGCGCCGGTGGCGCTGCAGCGCTTATCGCCGCCATTGTCCTGTGGAGTCACCGTCGTGCCCACGTGGGCCAGGACCCTGCCGTGGCACCGATGTTGATCCGGCCGATCAACCGAGAGCCTGCATTGTTGTAACAGCGGGTGTGGCACTCGGACTCACGCCGGTCGTCTTCTTGAAGGCTAGAGCGGTCTAATGAACACATGGCAGAACGCGATCGCGATGAATCCGGGCGGCCTCGCAACGATCGACCCCGCGACGCGTTGGGCCGCCCCCTTCCGGCGGGCAGCGAGGGCATTCCCCGCGTGCCAGACGACCTTGAGCTGTCACCGACCGAAACCCTCGCCTATGCCCAGGGTCTATTGAACGAGGGTTTCGCGTTCAAGGCGCATGAGGTTCTCGAGGCCGCGTGGAAGAACGGCCCAGACGACGAGAGACCGCTGTGGCAAGGCCTGGCCCAGCTCGCAGTCGGCATCACTCACGTCCAGCGTGGCAACCGCAACGGTGCAATCGCTCTGCTTCAGCGCGGGTCTGGTCACCTGGGCGAGGTGCGCCAGCCGGCGCCGCACCGTGTTGACATCGACGGCCTAGGCTCCTGGGCCGGTGCGCTGGTAACCGACCTTGGCGCAGATGCCGAGATCTCACCGACGCGTCTGCGCCCGCCGCTGACGACACGTTAGCGTGCGCTGCTGCCCTGAGACAGTCTGCAAACGGCTAAGTCAGCCCTCACGGGGACACTGCGGTCGTGAGACGCTATTGCGGACAAACCAATAGTGCCCAAGTCGCCCAAAAAGGCTTCAGCACAACGCTTCTAGGGCGTCGATCCGCTGAATACCAGCGCTGCCGCATCGGCGAAACGCTGTGCAGGTGATGCGCCAGCGTCTCGTTGGCGCGGGCGATCGACGCTAGCTATCCAAAATATCCCGCAGGTCGTTATCACGATCGTGACCACTAGAACCACCGGCACCCGCCACCAACGACTGCGACACCACCACGTCCGGTCGCCCGGCGAAAGGACCTCCATGACAGTTCCCTCTGAATCCACGCGGTCTGATATCCGACCTCAATGTCAGACACGTTCTTGCAAGGTGTAGTCGGGAGTCCGTCCCGAAACCGAATGCCACCCGGTGGTGACCTAGCACACAGCAAACGACAGTGCCGGCAACCCAGCGCGGCTTGTCGGTATCTCATGGCATCTCGAAGTCATCGGCGCGCAATAGGTTTCGCCGGCGCGATGTGCGTGACGGGTGATACGTCGATCGGGCTCATGTGAGCCCGAACACCATGCAGGCGCGAGAGTTTCGGCAAGCCGCCGGTACAGCGTTTAATGACAGGGCGCTCGGCGCCAGCGAATCAGCAAGGAGGCGCAATGGCCGGTCCCGACTCGACGGAAGACGGCGACGCGCTGCCGCCGCCGCCGATCGCCGAGGGGCAGGTCCACGCCCCGTTGAACCCTGACCGGTCACCGCCCTACCGCGCGGCAGCGCTGGGGCTGGTGCTGTTCGCTGTGCTGGTGCTGGCGCTGACTTGGTCCCAGTTCCGAGGCTATTTCGACACGAAGGCAGTGCTGTATGTGATGTACAACCGGTCCGGATTGTCGATGGATCCCGGTTCTAAGGTCACCTACAACGGGGTGCCGATCGGCCGGCTGCAGGCCGCTGAGGCCCAAAGCGGTAGCGACGGCCGGACTCAAGCCAAACTCGTCCTCAACGTCGATCCGCGGTACGTGAGCCTGCTGCCCGCCAATGTGGACGTCAAACTGTTGGCCACCACCGCCTTTGGCAACAAGTACATCTCGTTCACCTCGCCGGCGAACCCGTCGCCGCAGCGCATCAATAGTGGTGACGTGATCAACGCCAGTGGCGTCACCACCGAGTTCAATACGCTGTTCGAGACCATCACCGCGATCTCCGACCAGGTCGACCCGATCAAGCTGAACGCGACGCTGACCGCGGCCGCCCAGGCGCTCGACGGGCTGGGGGACAAGTTCGGGCAGTCGTTGGTCAATGGCAACACGATTCTGGCCGACCTGAACCAGCGGATGCCGACCTTCCGGCACGACATCACGGCCCTCGCCGACCTATCCGACGTGTACGCCAACGCGTCCCCGGATCTGTGGGACGGCTTGGCGAGCGGGGTCACCACGGCTCATACCTTCAACGACCAGCATGCCAACCTGGACCAGGCGCTGATCGCCGCGGTCGGTTTCGGCAACACCGGTGGTGACATCTTCGAACGGGGCGGCCCGTACCTGACCCGGGGCGCCGAGGACCTGTTGCCGACCGCCCGGTTGCTGGACAAGTACAGCCCTGAGCTCGACTGCATGTTCCGCGGTTTCGCCACCGGCGCGCCGGCCGCGGCCAAGGGCGTGGGCGGTAACGGCTACTCGCTGGCGATGAATCAAGAACTGGTCGGCGCCGCCAACGCGTATGTCTATCCGGACAACCTGCCCCGCATCAACGCTTCCGGCGGTCCGATGGGTCGACCGGGCTGCTGGACAGTCAGCAAGGACATCTGGCCGATGCCGTACATGGTGATGGACACTGGCGCGTCGATCGCGCCGTACAACCACCTCGGCCTGGGTTCGCCTTTCGCGTCCGAATACGTCTGGGGCCGTCAAGACGGTGAGTACACCATCAACCCATGACCCGAGTGTCGCCCGGCGGCAGCCGGCGAGCCCGTGGAGCGGGGCAAGACTGTCCTCGTCGTCGAACAGGCGAACGCTGCCAACCTGACGGGTCAGTGTGCGGTCGGGGCGCGGCCGCCTGCCATTGGGTTTCCCAGGGCACCTAAAGGGGATGTTGGCCGCAGGTGCTCTCGCAGCTTGCCTGCCGACCACGGCGTCAGCCGGAACCGGCCGTCTCGAATGACGGCAACAGCGACGTCGTCAACATCCAAGCCCGAATGGTTGTTGGGCGAGAAGGCATATCGGCCGGCGGCCGTCACGCACGTCAGCGTTTCCATCGCGTCCCTGACGGCATCACGTTCCTCGGTTCCCGCGGCTTCCACTGCTGCCGCGATGAGTTTGGCGGCGATGTACCCGTCGACGGCGAACTGAGATGGCAATGCGCCATGGCGCTGCTCGAAAGGTGCGGTCAGGGCCTGGATCGCGAGGCGCGTCGCGGACTCCGGTACATCCGAACCGACGCTCACCAACGAAGTTGCGACGATCATGCCGTCGGCGACGGGTCCGACCGAGTCCACAAATCCCGGGCTTGCTGCTCCGAGGCCCATCACCATCGGCATGTTGTGGCCGGCAGCTCGAAAGGCACGCGCCAAACCCGTCGCCGGAGGCCCGGTCACCCACGCCATCAAAGCTTGCGCGGGGCTCTCGGCGATCCGACGGAGTGCTGGACCGAAATCCTCGGTGTCCACGTTGACGTACTCGATGGCGGCGGCCGAAATGCCGTGACGCCCCAGCATGTTCTTCTGAGCCGTCCAAGCGTCCCGGTTGAATGCGCTGTCGGAGTCGATTACGACGGCGATCTCGGTGATGCCACCGCCGCGCAGGAACCGCAGCAGTTGTTCGGCGACGAGATGCCCCGGCGGCGGCGTCATGAACGCATAGGCCCGCACCGGGTCGACCTGGGTGTGGGCAGCACCGGTTGAGACATAGAGCAATTGGCGTTCGTCGGTGTATGGCAGGACGGCGAGGCTCGCATTGGAGAAGGACGTGCCGATGACCGCGACTGTCGACTGACCGGCGAGCCGACCATAGGCGTCGACGGCACCCTGCGGCAGGCTGCCGTCGTCTTCGACATGCAGCTCGACGCTGCGTCCGAGTACGCCGCCCGAGTCGTTGAGCTGTTGCACCGCCAACTCGGCGCCGACCATGTTCTCCAACCCCATGTAGTTGGAGCCCGTCAGGGACGCGATCTGACCGAACACGATGGGGCGCCGTGCCTTGAGGGACACCATTGTGTGTTCAGCGCGGCGCGACGGTTTGGGCGTGCGCGGGCGCGTACCGGTCGCCCACGATGGTTCCCGGCGCGAAAAGTTCTGAGAGGTAGGCGGTTTCGTCGGCGCTGAGGGCGACGTTGGTGGCGGAGAGATTCTCTGCCACGTACTCGGCGCGCTTGGTGCCGGGAATCGTCACGACGGGGAACGAGCGTGACAACAGCCAGGCCAACGCCAGTTGTCCTGGCCGACAGCCCTTTTGATCGGCCAGGGCGTTGAGCGCGGCCACTGGAGCCAGGTTCGCGCCCAGGTTCTCCGCGGTGAAGCGCGGGTTGGTGGCGCGCAGGTCGCCCTTCGCGAAGGTCGCGTCTGCAGCCAATGCTCCGGTGAGCGCGGAGCGGCCCAGCGGGCTGTAGGCGACCAGTGTGATCCCCAACGCGGCACAAGTCCCGGCGATGTCATCTTCGATGCCGCGCTCCCAGAGGGAGTATTCGCTCTGCAATGCGGCTATCGGATGCACCGCGTGTGCTTGGCGCAAGGTCTGCGACCCCACCTCACTGAGGCCGATCGCGCGGACCTTGCCCGCGGTTACCAGATCAGCCATCGCCCCAACCGTTTCCTCGGCAGGGACGTCTGGATCCAGGCGGTGGTAGTAGTACAGATCGATCACATCGGTGCCGAGCCGACGCAGGCTGGCCTCGCACGCGGCGGCCACGTACTCAGGCCGTCCGTGGATGGCGATCCCGTCGTTGGTTTCGTTGATCCGGGCGCCGAACTTCGTCGCCAGCACGACGTCATCCCGACGCCCGGAGATGGCCTTGCCGATCAGTTCCTCGTTGTGTCCGAACCCGCGGATCGGGACGCCCCAGGTGATGTCGGACGCTCCGTAGACGTCAGAGGTGTCGAGGTGGTCCACCCCCAGGTCGAGTGCCGCGCGGATGGTTCCTATCGAGGTCGAATCGTCGGCTTGCCCATAGCTTTGCGACATTCCCATGCATCCGAGACCGACCGGCCGCACATGCAGGTCCGAATGGCCGATCCGTGTCCGTGCCATGCCATCAACTGTCGTCACTGTCGGACCCCTCCACTCATAAGTGATAGTTTCACTATCAGATGATACGCCCGGAAAGGGATTTGACGATGAGACGAGATGCGGCAGCCAACCGCAGCCGATTGGTCGCCGCTGCCGAGGACGTGTTTGCGCGGTACGGAACGCAGGCGACCCTGGAGGATGTCGCTCGGGCCGCCGGGACCGGCCCGGCGACGCTCTATCGGCGGTTCCCGAACAAGGAGGCACTGGTCCGCGAAGTGTTGAGTGAGTTCTTCGGGCGTCTGCTGACGGCCGCTCAGGAAGCGCACGCGGCACCTGACGAGCGCTGCCTGGGTGTCTTCCTCCACACCGTGGGCGCTGAACTGGTCCGCAAGAGCGGGCTGTCCGCCTACCTGTGGGGCGACCTCGCGCCGCAGCCACTTGTCGAGGAGCTCCGGCAGCAGTCTGAAGCTTTGCTTTCGCGCGCCCAGCGCGCCGGGGCGGTCCGGCATGACGTGACGTCCGCGGATGTGACTGCGACGGTGTGGGCGCTGCGCGGCATAGTCGCGGCCGGTGGTCCCGATGACCTCTGGCGGCGACACCTCGACACCGTGCTGCGCGGGTTCCATCCCTGAACGGAATCCGATAGTCGCGCCGAGTCGACCTCGTAAAGCCTTTCGTACCAACCGAACCGGCGGTCTTCCGTCGCTAGAGGCGTGCGCGCATCCAGTCCACGAGGGCCGCATTGTCGTCGTCGGACAACTCGACGCCGAAGGTGTCGGCCAACAACGCCGGCACGTCGCCGACCTCGACGTCACGTGTGAAGCAGGATCCATCGGGATTCGTTGTGGTCCAAGTGGTTCCGTCGAGAACATGCTGGACGTCGGCGGCGAATCGCTGGACGAACGGCCGGGCTGTGAACGGTGATCTGGGCGAGGTCGACACGAAGTGGTTGCCGACCGCATAGTCGATCGGATACTGCGGGTCGAGTGTGAAGACGTGCCTGTCGAGCCATGCGACCGTGCCGTCCACACTCGACCGCTGCCACAAGGTCCACTGGTCGGGGTGTAGTACTTCAGTGCTGGCGCCGAGCGGCGCACGGGACAGTCGCAATTGCCATCCGTCTTGATCGACCTCGTTACCCGCGATGAGTTCGATGGGTTCGAGTGGCCCGCGGCCGAATCCGACATCGCAGAGCCAGCGTCGATCGTCGTCGAATTCGACGACGATCAGCGCGTGCGTTCGCGGGCGCACGGCCTCCGCGCCCAGCGTGACGCGGCCGGCGAGCGCGGTGAACCGGAAACCCAGTCGCTCCAGCGCCGCGGCGAACACCGTGACGTGTTCGTAGCAGTAGCCGCCGCGGTTGTGCCGAATCAGCTTGTTCTGAAGGGAATCCAGATCGAGGACGATCGGCCGGCCGAGCATGATCTCGAGATTCTCGAACGGGATCGACGTGGTGTGGGCGCGGTGCAGTGCCGCCAAGGTCTGGGCCGTCGGGTGGCGCTCGCCATCGAAACCGATGCGCGTCAGGTAAGCATCAAGGTCGAGTTCGTCGCCATGCCAAGTGGTCACAGCCCCACGATAGATGGGCTGGCCCTATGCCTGTTTGCGCGACGCTGAGTCAACTGCCGGCAGGTAGATGAGGTCGACCAGCTCGGCCAGGCTACTGGATTGAATTATGTTGCGCCCAAACAATAATTCGTTACGCACGAGTGCCAGAATGCTCGTTGCCACGCGGTCGGGAATTCTGGCAGGTCCTATCTCGCCTCGATCTCGCGCGGCGTCCAGCGTGCGGCGAATCGTGTGATCCGTGTGTGCGGCCACCTTCGCCTGGAAAGTGTCCAGGGTGGCGTCGTCGGCTTCGGCGATGAGACTGCGGAAGGTGTCGAGTCCGATCTCTCGCCACTCATTGACCAGGGAATTGACCATCGTGAGGATGTCCTCACGAAGGTTCTGAGACGAAGGCACCTCGGCGGGTGGGGTGCGAAGCGTCGGCAGGGCGTCGGTGACCATTTGTGCCCGAGAACTATAGCGGCGGTAGAGGACTGGTTTTCCGGTCTTAGCGCGGCGGGCGACACCTTCGAAGGTGACACCGGAGTATCCGTGATCCGTCAGCTCCGCCCAAGTGGCGTCGCGGATGGCGGACATCAGTGCGTCGTCCCGGCGCCGTGAAACGGGCTCGGGCGGCACTGCCGCTTCTCGATTAGACACGTTGCGTATCTTAGCGAGCCGCGCTACCCTCATCAATAGGAAACGCTCCGTTTCTTATGAGCGGCGCCGAACAAGACTCTTTTGGAGCGAAGGTGAGGACTCGTGGCTGTTCAACTGCCAAATGTGGAGGACCTGGACTCGGCGCAACGCGAGGTCTACGAGCTTTTCCCGGCGAACCTGTCGAGGGGCTTGGTCATGACCCGGTCCAGCGCGAAGCCCTATCTGGCACTGGGTCTTTCGTTCCGTACGGGTGCACTGTCCGCCGACACGAGGGAGCTGGTGATCTTGCGTGTCGGTGCGGTGACGAACGCTTCCTACGAGATCCATCACCATGTGCCCGAGGCGCGGGCCGTCGGGGTTTCGGATTCGACGATCGACGACGTGCTGTCGGGGGCTACGTCGTTCGGGGACCGGTCCGTCGATGTGCTCATCGGGTTTGTTGACGACTTGCTGGCGCGGATCAAGGGCGACGGAGCCGACCCGACTGCCATGCAGGAGTTCTTCTCCGACAACGAAATTGCCGAGGTGACGCTACTGGTCGGCCACTACGTGATGACCGCGATGTTCATCAAGACCCTCGGCATCGTCCCCGAAGAAGGTGCCGCTGATGTCGCGAACATTCTGGCCGACGCCACCGCCAAGCTGCACGACGAGCGAGCAAAGGACGGACAGTGACCGACGAAATCCCTTTTGAGGAAGGCTTATTCGACCTCGGCGGTGGCGCGCACGCCTTTCTCTCCGGCAATGAAGCCCTCGGGTTGGCCAACGCGGGCTTGGTGGTGAGCGCCGGCGAAGCACTGGTCATCGACACGCTCTACGACGTGCGACATGCGCGGGCCATGTGCGCGTCCATGGACGAACTGACCAAGTCAGCGCCGGTGCGGTACGTCTTCAACACCCACACCGATGGCGACCACTTCTTCGGTAACCAGGTGTTCTCCGCCGATACCGAGATCATCACCACCGAAGCTGCCAGTGCGTTGATGACGCAGGAACATGCCGACCTCACTGCGAAACTGCTGAATACCGACACCCAACCGGGCGGCGCCCTGCAGGCCCTCGCACCGCTCGGGCGGCCATTCAACTTCTCCGAGGTGCAGGTCCGGGCCGCTGACACCACGTTCAACGGCGAAAAGGCGCTCAGAGTAGGCAAACTGGATGTCGAGCTCCACGAACTCGGACCCGCGCACACGGTAGGTGACGCCGTCGCCTACCTCCCGGAGCTGGGCGTGCTGTACGCGGGAGATCTGTTGACGCACAACCCCGTTGCGGTCACGTGGTCGGGTTCGATCCCGAATTGGATCAAAGCACTGGAGCGCATTCGCGCTTTCGACGCCCGGAAGGTCGTGGCCGGTCACGGTCCCGTACTTGTCGGTGGCGAGATCAACGCGGCCATCGATCGCGGAATCAGATTCTGGTCGAGCCTGCATTCCGACGCGACGCGTCTCTTCGACCAGGGTGTGCCAGTGGCTGAGGCGGTGGCGCGAATGAACATCGAAAACTATCCGGAAGCTGTTGCGACACTGCCGGTCATCGTCACCGCGATCTACCACGAACGTGACCCCAACATCCCGTACTTGGACCTGACACAGGCAATCGAGTCCATCGCCTCCCAGCTCACGCACCACGCCCGCCAGTAAGCGTCGGAACTGCGTCCCAAGAATTTCCCAAGGCGATCACGGCAACCTTGATGCTGACATGGTGGAGCGACAACAGCGGATGCGTCGTGAAGTCGGCGGCGGGCTGATGCGCCGGCTGATTCAAACTCGAGGGAGTCTGATGTCTGCAGCAATTCGGTTGACTGCGTTGATGGGTGCGGCCGTGATTGCCGCGGCTACGGCGTGCCAAACGCCGAGCTCTCCGTCAGTGACGACGACGGTCACAGCGCCTCCATTGGCGACCACCACTGTGTCTGTATCGACCACCACCGCGAGTGCGACACTCAGCGCCACTGCGAGCGCGGCGCCGAGTCGCACGGCTGCGCCAACAACCGCGGCGCAGACGACGCATCCGTGCGACCTGCTCACCCCAGACGTCGCCAGGAAGTACGTGGGCGACGATGCCCAAAGGCAGTTCTCCTACGACGGTCACCCGCCGGTGCCTGTCGGCGATGGCGCCTGCTACTACACGGGCGCCACCCGCGAAATCGAAGTGTCGATTCGGCCGAGGCCAACTGACCCGACCGCCCCTATCAACCATTTCCATGTCATCAGCCCGGACAACCGAGTCGACGCCCTCGGTTTCGAGGCCTACTGGTTCGGCCCCGGTGAGAGCCTCGTAGCGGTCAAGGACGGACTGGTGGTTTCCGTGAAGGTCGCAAATATCAAGGGTGACTGGTCAGATCAGGATCGCGCCGATGACGTCGAACTCGCGAAGCTGGTCGTTCCGGGCGTCGGCTGACGGCGTACTCCGGCGTGCTAACACTGCCCGCGTGATCGCCGATAGGACAGGCATGATTTCACCGCGTCCTGCCGCAGCTCTTGTCGCCGCACTGTTGGCGCCGTCGCTGTCGGTGGCGACGGCCAATGCCGACGCCTTCGCGCAACTTGCAGCGGTTCCGGTCGTGGCCTCCCCGACGTGCGGCGGCACCGTCAGCGCCGACGCGCAGGCGGCGCCGGTGCAGATCGGTGACCAGGTGGGGCATGGCGTCGGCGTATCGATTCGCTACGACGCCGGCATCTACGACGGTTCGTGCACCCTCACCGTGACGGCCGCATGGAAGAACCTCGACACCGGTGCCGCCGGACGCGGAGACATCACCTCGGTGTCGACGATCGACGGCCATTACGGATTCATCGGCTACGCGAGCACCTCGTTCGCGACGGGCAGCGGCACCGTGGCTATCACGCTGAGTTCGCACCCGGGCGCTGAAATGCGCGTCACGGCGTAAGGCGACGGTCAGTCGATGTCGTGCGGCGCCTGGTGCTCGGGCAGGGCCGCGACGTCTTCGCCCTCGTCCACCAGGCAGGCGCGGCAGAAGTCGACGCCGAACGGCGTGAGATGGATCGAGCGACGGACGACCTTGTGCGCGCGCACCGAGTGCATCGCAGCCAGGACGTCCGGTTGCGCCTCGACGACCTGGTACTCGAGCGGGTCGCGCAGTTGCTCCTGCGAGAACCAGATCAGTCCCAGCCGGAACAGATTGTTGAGGTAGGCGGGAACGTTGTCCAGATAGCGCAGCCCAGCCCGCGGGCCGATCATGTTGAGGCCCGGAGCTACCAACCTCGAGGACACCATGCCGATGGGGCCACCCGTGCGGACGTCGACCGCCGGCTGCGGCCCGCCGCGCAGGAGTAACAGCAGGATGCGGGCCTCGTCGGGAGCCATCTCCTCGAGGATGCGGGCGTAGGCGGGGTGGCCGCGCTCGGTGTTCCACACGTCGCGTGAGCGGGTCAGCAGTGCCTGCCCCTGAGCCCGCAACGACTGCTCCATCTTGAGTTGGCGCTCTTGCTCTTCCTGCTGATGCGACACGTCGTGCGTCGTCGTCACCGTCTCGGTGAGCGAGGCACTGACCTGGACGACGGCCTGTGACACCGAGACACCGTTCGAGACTGCCTTGGCCACCTCACCGAAAACAGCGCCGGCCTGGGCGACGCCGGCGATCAGCTCGCGGGCGGAGTCGGCCGCGGATGCCGGGTCAGCGGCTATCTCGAGTGCGCGACGACCGGTTTTGAGCCCCGCAACCAGCGTCCACTCGGCTGTACGCACCCAGGCTGTCGCGGCCAGGCGGACCAGGCCGGGCAGTGCTTCGCCGACGCCGGTGGGGATGAGCGACGAGGACGGCTCCGCTGGGGGAGAGAACGTGGCGCTGAACGGTCCCCACTGGGCGTGGCGCCGTCCGGAACCCTGACGTCGGTCGTCACTCATGCCACACCAAGTCCCAAGAAAATGCCGTAGTGAAGGAAGCCACCCGCCGCGCCCATGATCGCGCCGTGAGCGTAGAGCATCCACTCATCTTCCTTGATAGCCGACCGCAGCATCTCTACGAAGTCGGTGGGCGGAAGTTCTTTGGTGCGTTGGGCAATCAGCGTGCGGATTTTCCCTGACTGCGCCTTCGAGAACTCTTCGTCCTTGAAGGGTGTCAGCGTCCGGCCGACGGCCTCGGCGGCGAAGCCTGCCTTGATCGAGTCGTAAGCCTGGGCTCCGAGTGCTACGCGTGCGGCGCCCCGGATCGGGCCGGCTGCCCGGTCGATGGCCGGGCCCAGCGCGGCGCCCATCAGCTGGCGGGTGCGGTCGCCGCTCGGGCCGTCGATCAGGAAGTCGCCGATGCGTTCCAGCGTGATGACGTCGTCGGCGATGATCCCGGCGTAGACCTCGGCGGCCTGCTCTTGCCGCCGCAGGAACAGCCCCTGGACCTTGATGCCGAAGTAGCGGGTCGGTTCGGTCGGTTCGAAGATGAGCCACATACCGAGCGCGTTGGTGATCCAGCCGACGAAGACGCCCAGCGTCGGGAGCATCCACCACGTGTGGAACCAGTGATCGATGAACGCGACGGGAATGCCCAACACGAACCCGAAGATGAAGCCGAAGTTGACCATCAGGTTGAGCTCGCGCTGGCCGATGTCCTTGAAGACGCGGATGACCAGGTCAGGGTTCTTGCGGAAGTGCTCGATGACCATGATCTTGGGGTCGAGCAACTGGTCGATGTGGATGCCGATCTCGGTGGTGATCGACTGCACCACTTCCGGTAATTGCGACTGGACCCGGGCGACGATCGCGCGTTTGCCGACGGTAGGTAGGTCGCGCCAGAACTGCGGGTCGTTGGCGACCATCACTTCATCGACGAGCTGCGGGATCTCGGGCTGGAAAAGCCGGACGATGTGCTCGGCGATCTTGTCCGGCTCGAGCTGCTGATAGAACTCCGCAGGCGTACCGAGCTTGGCAATGGCCTTGTCGGACGCGATCGAGCCCATCTTGGCCGCGCGCGCCGGCACGATGCCCTGCCAGCCGACACCGCCTTGCAGGATGCCGGGGATTTCCTGCAGTTTGTGCGGCAGCAGCCGTGCCAGCTCTCGCATCCCCGGGATTCTGAACCCGTGGAAGTTGACCGGGTAGAACAGCATGATCAGGCCGGTCCAGTTGATGAGCCAGCCGATCACCGCGGTGAACAACGGGATGCTGAGGAACGCGAACCACTCCATCGGGGTGTGGATCTGGCTCAATGTCCAGTCTCGATTGACAAACCAACTCCAGAATTCGCCGAACGTAGTCCTCACCGCCTTTCGTCGAGCACGTTGATCCGCGACCATGCGTGGCTTTGCCGCCTGTGCGAGTGCACATTATCTGTTGGTGCCGCGTCAGGTTGCTGTACTGAGCCACGCTTTCGCCTCAGCCCGGTATCAGTCGGAGTGGACACACTCACCGTGACCGCCGCGCGGACTCGTACTCAACCAAAAGGTTGACAAAGCTCGGTGCTGGCGCGCACACTCGTACTCAACCAAATAGTTGAGGAACAGAATGACGGACCAGTTGTCGAAAGTATTTGCGGCGCTGAGTGATCCGCTCCGTCGGGACATCGTCGCCCGGCTGACGACGGCCGACGCCACGGTCAGCGAACTCGCCGAACCGTACGACGTCAGCATGCAAGCGGTCTCCAAGCACCTGAAAGTGCTCGAGGATGCGGGACTGGTCAGCCGGGGCCGTGCGGCACAGACCCGGCCGGTGCACTTGGAAGCGCAGGTGTTCGACCTGATGACCAAGTGGATCGAGCGTTACCAACGGCAGGCCGAACAGCGTTACCAGCGCCTGGATGCGGTGCTGGCAGAGATGAATGACACCGAAGCGAAACCGCGACGAAAGGGCAAAGCATCATGAACACCGCACAGGCCGTGATCGAAGCCGACAAGGATGTGCCACTCATCCGCATCACCCGCGATTTCCATGCCACCCCAGCGCAATTGCTGAAGGCACATACTGATCCGGAGGTGTTCGCCCGCTGGGTCGGACCCGACGGTATGGACACCCGGATACTGGAGTGGGACGCCCGAGACGGCGGCAGTTGGCGTTATGTGGCGAGCCGCGACGGCCAGGAGTTCGGCTTCCGCGGGTGCTTCCACACCGTTGGCGAGGACAAGATCGTGCAGACCTTCACCTTCGAGGGCATGCCCGACGACGTTTCCCTCGAGACGTTGTGGTTCGAAGATCTCGGTGACGGCCGCACCAGGCTGCATGCGCAATCGTTGGTGGACAGCTTCGAAGGACGCGACGCTTGGCTGGCGTCCGGGATGGAGACGGGCGTCGACCAGGGCTACGCGAAACTCGACGCACTGGTCGGCGGTCTCTGAGCGCCGTGGTCGCCGTCAGCGAACTCACGCCCGCCGACCGGCACCGCGCCGTCGCCGCTGGGTTCACCGAACATGCTGCGGTAGTGCGGGATTGGTCAGCTCCAACGCCGGTGGCCGACTGGACCGCGGGCGACATCGTCGCGCATCTGGTCGGTTGGTTCACGGGGTTCCTCGGTGCGGGTGGCGTGGCGTTGCCGGTCGGTCCGCCCGTCACCGACGACCCGCTCGCGGCGTGGATCGCACACACCGCGGCGGTGCAGGGTCTGCTCGACAGTGACGCAGCCGACGGCGATTTCAGCCATCCGATGGCTGGTTCGCATCGGCTTGCCGACGCTATCGACCGGTTCTATACCGCCGATGTGTACATGCACACCTGGGATCTCGCCGCTGCCGGCGGCCGAAAATCGGGACTGGACCCCGAATTCGCCGCGCAGATGCTCGCCGGGATGACCGAAATCGAGGACCTGCTGCGCTCATCGGGGCAGTACGGGCCACCCGTCGCGGTGGCGGACGATGCGGACCCGGTTACCAGGCTGATGGGGTTCATCGGTCGGGACCCGGCGTGGTCGGGCGGTACGCGCCAACCCGCGTAGGGGCTTGCCCGGTATCGGCGTGCCGCCGTGATGCGACCATTGACCCATGACCGCAACGCTTGTCACGAACAATCTGGCCGGCGGATTTGCCCACCGCACGCTCTTCGAGCGGCTCGACCTGACGGTGGCACCCGGCGATGTGATCGGTGTGGTCGGCTCGAACGGTGCGGGTAAGAGCACGCTGCTGCGGATTCTGGCTGGGGAACTCGCGCCGCTCGATGGGGTGGTCAGCCTGGCGCCGGCCGACGCGTTCGTCGGCTGGCTGCCGCAGGAGCACGAGCGGGTGCCGGGGGAGACCGTCGCCGCGTACGTCGCGCGCCGGACCGGATGCGCCGCAGCGACGCAGGCGATGAACGCGGCGGCAGAGGCGCTGGCAGATCCGGCGGGGGATGCGGACGGCTACTCGGTTGCGCTGGATCACTGGCTCGCGACCGGCGCGGCGGACCTCGACGAACGACTGCCGGCAGTACTGGCGGACCTGGGGCTCGATTCTGACTCGGTGCGGCCGGAATCGACCCTGATGACCGCGTTGTCGGGCGGCCAGGCCGCGCGAGTGGGGCTGGCGGCGCTGATGCTGTCCCGGTTCGACATCGTCCTGCTCGACGAGCCGACCAACGACCTCGATCTCGACGGACTTGCCCGGCTGGAAGAGATCGTCGGCAACCTGCGCGGTGGGGTCGTGCTGGTCAGTCATGACCGAGAGTTTCTGGCCCGCACCGTAACCCGCGTCCTTGAACTCGATTTGGCGCAGAACAGGACCACCATCTTCGGCGGCGGTTACGAGAGCTATCTGGAAGAACGCGAGGTCGCCCGTCGGCACCGCCGCGAACAGTACGACGAATTCGCTGATAAGAAGGCCGATCTCGTGGCGCGTGCACGCACGCAGCGGGAGTGGTCCAGTCAGGGTGTGCGCAACGCGATGCGCAAGGCGCCCGACAACGACAAGAACCGGCGCAGCGCACAAACCGAGTCCAGCGAGAAGCAGGCGCAGAAGGTGCGGCAGATGGAGAGCCGGATCGCCCGCCTCGAGGAAGTCGAGGAGCCCCGCAAGGAATGGACGCTCCAGTTCACCATCGGTGCCGCACCGCGGTCGAGTTCCGTTGTCGCGACACTGGACAACGCCGTTGTGCGCCAAGGCGATTACGTGCTGGGGCCCGTGTCTCTGCAGGTCGACGCCGGCGAGCGGATCGGTATCACCGGCCCTAATGGGGCGGGAAAGTCGACCCTGCTGCGGCTACTGCTCGGCCGGCAGCAGCCCGATGAGGGCCGGGCGAGTCTGGGCGCCAATGTCGCCATCGGCGAAATCGACCAGGCGCGGGCAGATTTCACGGGTGCCAGCCGACTCGTCGATCGCTTCGAGCAAAACGTACCGACGTGGCCGACCGCGGATGTGCGTACTCTGCTCGCGAAGTTCGGGTTACGCGCCGACCATGTGGAACGCACGGTCGACGAGCTGTCGCCCGGTGAACGAACCCGCGCGGGCCTTGCCTTGTTGCAGGCGCGCGGGACGAACGTGTTGGTGCTCGATGAGCCGACCAATCATCTCGATCTGGCGGCCATCGAGCAGCTCGAGGAGGCGCTCGAGAGCTATGACGGGGCACTGCTGCTGGTGACCCATGATCGCCGGATGCTGCAGAACGTTCGGTTGGACCGATCGTGGCTGGTCGACAACGGGCGGGTTACGGAGCCATAGCCGGCGCTGCCGCCTCACGGATGCAGGTTCCACTGCCCGACGTCGGAGGCCAGGGCGTCGCTGACGTCGACTTCGAGCCCACCCACGACCGGGCCCGGGTTCGACGCGGTGCTCACGATGCGTTGGTACATCACGGCGGCCGGGTAGATCTTTCCGCCGGACCAGGATCGGGTCTGCCACGCCCACACGTGACCGGGCGTGGTCGAGCGGCCGATGACACCGTCGGCCGCGGCCCACTGGCACGTGTTGATGCCGCCGTAGACGCCGGTGCGCTGCGCACCGATCACCGAGTTGATGCCCCGAAACCACGGCAACGCAACGTTGTTCCACGTTTCGCGGTTGATGTCGTCGTCGACGGAGAAGAAGATCGGTGCGCTCTGGCCGCCGCCTGCCGCGGTGTGCAGCTGCCAGGCGGTGCGCGCATCGGCGACGCCGCCCGCATATCCGCGGGTGAAGTCCGACGGCGCGGTCCCACCCGGCTTGCCGTATTGATAGTTGCTCACGATCGCCAGTCCCGCCGCGGTCAGGGACTTGGCGTAGGGCAGGGTGATCGGCTTGGCGCCCATGGTCGAGCCGGGGCGCGACGTCGAGACGTAGTTGACGACGCCGGCGTGGCCTGCGGCCCGAATGTCTTGCGCCGGAATCTGCTTCATGGCGAAGTCGATCAGCGTGGGAGCGGCGGCTGACGCCGTCGGTATGCCGAGCCCTGCTGCGCCGAGGCCGGCCAGCGCCGATGCGGCGCCGGCATAGCGCAGCGCGTCACGTCGCGAGAACGGGCGCCGAAGGCCGGTGGTCTCCGGGAAGTCCTGCATCTCGAGATGTTAACAATGCGACAGATGTGAAAGTTGTGGCCGGTCCTTGCTGAGTTCAGATCGTGACCGGACTGTTTCATCGGTCAACGCGACGGCTCGCTTCGATTCAGAGTGACGCTAACGATGTCCATGGCGACCTTCCTCGCGGACACTTGAGCCCGGATCGACAAGGGAGAGTGGATGTATCAGGGCCGCACTGTCCGGGCATCGCAGCTGGTGCTGACGGTGGAGCTGCCCACCACGTCCGGCGATGCGCTGGCGCAGGTGACGACCCTGATGGATGAGTTCAGCGCGTATCTCGCGTACCGGGTGCCTGGCGCCCGGGTGGAGAAGTCGGCCGTCGCCGCGGGCCCGGCTCGTAGTGCTCCACCGGCGCCGATAGGTGGATTGGTCATCGACCGAACCACCCGGCAGGTCAGCGCCGACGGTCGCCTGATCGCGATGGCGTACAAAGAATTCGAACTGCTGGCATATCTGGCGCAACATCCCCGGCGGATCGTCTCGCGAGAAGAGCTGATCGAAAACGTGTGGGACGCGGGGTTCGCCTCGATGCGGACCATCGATACCCATGTGCGACGACTCCGGGTGAAGCTGGGTGTGCATGCCCTGACGTTGACGACTGTCCGGGGCAAGGGCTATCGCTTTGATCCGCAGCCTTCGACGCGGTTCCGGGATCAGCGTCCGATCCGGTCTGCCTGATCGTCAGAACGCCGGCACGACGAGGTCTCCGTACGACCGGGCGATGAACGATCGTACGGAATCTGATTGCAAGGCTTGGGCCAACATTCTGATGGGTTCGCTCTGATGGTTGTCCGGTCGCGCGACCAGGTATTCGGCATAGCCGCGATTCGCGCGATCGCAGTAGAGGGCAGACTGCAGGTCGATCTGGCGGTCCATGGCGTAATTGCCGAAGAGGAACACCAGATCGAAGTCCGCGAGGACATCGGCCAGCTGGGCACTGGCGATTTCCTTGAACAGCAACCGTTTTGGATTCTCGGCGATCGAGTCGATGTCGGGGATGGACAGTTCGTCGTCACGCAGGGTGACCAGGCCCAGGTCATGAAGGATGCGCAATGCCCGCCCCACGTTCGCGGGATCGCCGGGCAGCGCGACCTGTGCGTATTGTGGCACCTCGCCAACGGCGGCAATCGATTCCGAATAGAGCGCGAACGGTTCGATGTGTACCGGTGCGACAGCGACCAGCCGCTGGGCCGACGAGGCATTGAATTCGTCGAGGAATGGCAGGTACTGAAAGAAGTTGGCGTCGATCGCCCCGGCGACCAGGTGCTGGTTCGGTTCGTCGAAGGTATCGAACACTTCGATGTGGAGGTCGATTCCGTCGCGTGCCAGCGCAGGGCGGACGTGGTCCAGGATTTCGGCGTGCGGTACCGGGGTCGCGCCCACGCGTAGGACGCGGCCCCCGCCATGTATCGATCGAATGGTCCCCACGGACAACCCCTTTGGCTGATGCGCGCACGGCGCGTTGTCTCGAAGACTACCGACCCAATCCCGAATCTGACGTGCCGAGTGTTACCGCATGTGACGCAATGTCAGCGCCGGTGTCCCGCCGGCTGGAGCTGGCCAGCGATGGCCAATAGCTTTTGCATACAACAATATTCGCCGAATAGTGAGGGGTCCGGCCATGGCGGTCGAACATACTGCGGTGCGTACCGGCGGTGGGCCTCCTGCCGTCGCTCAGCGCCTACGCGGGAATTTGGGAATTCCGGCCATCGTCTTCATGGTGTTGGCCGCCGCGGCTCCGCTGGGCGTCATCGGGGGACCGGTGCCGTTGGGGATCGCCACCGGCAACGGGCCCGGGTTCCCGGCCACGTTCGTCATTGCCACCGTCGTGCTGCTGCTGTTCGCCATCGGCTTCACGGCGATGACGCCCTTCGTTCGCGAGGCGGGCGCGTTCTTTTCGTATGTGCAGCAGGGCTTTGGGGTCACTGCGGCCATCGGCGCTGCCTTCGTGGCGATCCTCACGTACGCCTCGATGGAGGCTGCCGTCTACGGCTTGTTGGGGCCGCAGCTCGGTGGATTGTTGAGCTTGGTCGGCGTACCGCAGTTGCCGTGGCCGGTGTGGGCGCTGGCCGGGCTGGCGGTGATCACCTACCTCGGTTATCGCAACATCGAGCTCTCCAGTCGAGTACTCGCGGTTCTTCTTGTCGCCGAGATCGCCATCGTCGTTGTCCTCGACGCGGTCATCATCGGCCGCGGCGGCGACCATGGACTGTCGACGGGATTGCTCAACCCGGCGCAGATCGCCTCGGGGGCACCAGGAATCGGACTGCTCTTCGCGATCATCTCGTTCCTCGGATTCGAGGCGACGGCCATCTTCCGGGATGAGGCTCGCGATCCGGACCGCACCATTCCCTATGCGACGTACCTCGCGCTGGCCGTGATCGGCATCTTCTATGCGGTGTCGAGTTGGGCACTGATCTCGGCGTGGGGTGATCGCGAAGCCGTTGAGCGCGCGACGAATTCGGGTGGGACCATGCTCGTTGATACCGCGCAGCGCTACCTGGGTGTGGTGGGAGCCGACGTCATTCAAGTTCTGTTCGTCACCAGCCTCTTCGCTTGCATCTTGGCCTTCCATAACGTGGTGTCCCGCTATCTCTTCGCGTTGTCCGGACGAGGTGTGCTGCCCGCTGCGTTCAGCCGGCCGCACGTCCGCCACGGCTCGCCGCATGTCGCGTCGCTGGCCCTGTCGGCCCTGATCCTCGCGGTCATCGGCGTCGCGACGGTGACTCAGCTGGACCCGAGCACGGAGTTCTACACCTGGCTGTCCGGGATCACCACGGTCGGTGTGCTGGTTTTGATGGTGCTGACGAGTGCGGCGGTGCTGGCATTCTTCGCGAAGGACCGACGGCACTATTCGGTCTGGCGCGTCCGAGTGGCCCCCGCCCTCGGCCTGGCCGGGCTGGTCGCTTTCCTTGGGCTCATCCTGGTGAACCTCAAGGATCTGGTCGGCGGCTCATCGGGTCTGGCGCTGGCCGTAATCCTGGTGCTCGTAGTGGGTTTCGTGGGCGGCGCCGTGCTGGGCTACCGCCGCGCCCGAGCAGAGTTGCCCACCCCGGTCGGAGCGGAGGGCTGAGATGTCTGTGACCACCGAAGCCGCAGCGGACCAGCGGCACAGGAGCGTTGTCGATCTGCTCGACTCCGGAGTCATCACCGAGGTCGAGGTGGCGTGGAGTGATCAGTTCGGCCACGCGCTGGGCAAGCGGGTGCCCGCCGACCAGTTCCGCGGTCGCGCCGAAACATCCGGGTTCGGCTTCTGCGATGGCGCGCTCGCGTGGAACTCCAACGCGCGAGTCATCGAAAGCCTCCGGTCGACCAACTGGAACACGGGCTACCCGGACGCTTTCGCGGTTCCCGACCTGAGCACCTTCCGGGAGCTGCCGTGGCGGCCGGGCGTGGGACACGTCATCTCCGACATCGTCACCCACGACCGGACGCCGTCACCGCTCGATCCGCGCGGTGTCTTGCGGCGGGTCATCGAGCGTCTCGAGGCACTCGGATACACGGCCAAGGTCGGCGCCGAATTCGAGTTCTATCTGCTCAACCCCGACGGATCGATCTTCCAGAACGACGTCCACGCCTACTCGCTGCAGAACGCCAACACTCTCGAACCCCTACTCAGCGAGCTCTATTCGGTGTTGCGCTCGTTCACCTCACTGGAGGGCTTGCTCACCGAATACGGTCCCGGGCAGGTCGAAGCGAACCTGGTCTACAGCGACGCACTCGATGCCGCCGACAACAGCGCTCGGCTCAAGTACGCGGTCAAGGAGATCGCCCGCCGCAACGGCAAACTGGCCACGTTCATGCCCAAACCGTTCTCCGAGCACTCCGGAAGCTCTGCGCACCTGCACATCTCGTTGTGGCGAGATGGCGAGCCGGTCCTCGCCGGCGCCGACGGTACCGAGAGCCAGGTCAGCCTCCATGCCATCGCCGGCCTGCTCGAACACCTGCCGTCGATCACGCTGTTCGGGGCGCACTCGGTCAACGCGTACCGCCGATACGTCCCCGGATCGTTCGCCCCCGCAACCTTGACGTGGAGTCGGGACAACCGGACGTCCGCGGTCCGGTCCCTTCTGGAGTCGACGCCGCAGGCCACCCGGATCGAGCTGCGTACGGGCGCGTCCGACGCAAACCCGTACTGGCTCATCGCATCCGCTTTGGCTGCTGTCGTGGCGGGCCTGGAAGCCAGACGCAATCCGCCCGAACCACTGACCGGCAACCTCTACGACGTGGGGGTGCGGCTACCTGAATCGCTTGGCGTCGCCATCGCGCTGGCGCGTAGCGATGACGCCATCGTGGACATCTTGGGCGCGGACTCCGTGCATGACTTTGCCGAGATCGCACAGAGCGAGTGGGATGAGTATTCCAGTGCGGTCACTGACTGGGAGTTCCGGCGCTACCTGGAGAATTCATGACCGCCATACTGGCCGCGCCCCGATTCGGGGTCTGGGCGCCCGTATACGGAACCTGGGGCGCCAGAACGCATCCCACCGAGATTCCCGACGCCAGCTACCGGCGGACGCGCGATCTCATCGTCAGGGCTGAAGAGCTGGGCTTCGATTCAACGTTGGTGGCCCAACACGTGCTCCATCCTGGTGGCGCTGAACACGATGTGCTGGAAACCTGGTCGACGCTGGCCGGGCTCGCCGAGGCCACCAGCCGGGTCGAGCTGATCGGCGCCATCAAACCGTTGCTGTTCAATCCGCTGGTCTTCGCGAAAACCGTTGCCAACATTGAGGAAATCGCCGCCGACCGATTGGCCATCAACCTCGTCAGCGGCTGGTTCCTCCCTGAACTGGAGGCGATCGGCCTCGGGGACGTCACCCACGGCGACCGCTACGAATACTCCCGCGAATGGCTCGACGTCGTGGGCCGGCTGTGGCGTGGCGATGCCATCGAGTCGGGACTGGACGGAGCCGTGGCGGCAGGTGCTCAGCTGCGGCCGGCACTCGAGCGCACACCCCGGGTGTACCTCGGCGGTGAATCCGAAGCGGCGCGCGCCTTGGCGGCCGCGCAGGCCGACGTCTTCTTCCTGAACGGACGCCCGCCACAGGATGCCGCAGACCTCATCGATGACATGCGGCGTCGTGAACGGAACAAGCCGGACCCCTTGCAGTTTGGCTTGTCTGCATTTGTGATCGCCCGAGAGTCGGCGGAGGAGGCGGAGCACGAGTTCCGGTACTTGCAAAGTCTCGTCGGCGGGGAGGGGCAACGGGACCGCACCGCTGGAGCCGATCCCGCCACCGCGATGTTCAAGGTGCATGAAGGTGTTGCGCGGGTGGGCACCAACGGCGGCACCCTGGCCGGCCTCATCGGCAGTTACGAGCAAGTGGCCGAACGGATCACGACGTTCGCCAATCTCGGTATCGACCTGTTCATGTTGCAGTTTCAGCCTCTGGAAACCGAGATGGAACGTTTCGCGACCCACATCCTGCCCCTGTTTCGATGAGCTGAGAAGGAAACCCCATGACTGTTACGGCGTTGGCCGTAGGCTCCGTCGCTGACCGGCGGTCGCTGTTGGCGTCGGTCGTCAAAAAGCTCGGCGGCGACGACGCCCACCATGAACTGAACCGCACGTTGCACCACGAGTCGACTCGGGCGATCGCCGACACTGGAGTACTGGCACTGCGGATCCCCCAGGAGTACGGCGGCCCAGGCGGTTCCATCGTCGACGTCGTCGAGACGGTGATCGACATTGCGCAGGCCAGCTCCAACGTGGCGCAGGCGCTCCGTGCCCATTTCGGATTCGTGGAACGGCTCCTGGGCAACCGGGGCGATGAAGGTCTGCGCGCCCAGTGGTTCCCCGAAGTCCTCGGCGGAAAGATCGTCGGCAACGCGATCACCGAAGCGGTAGGCGCGTCCCCGGCGGCAGTCGGCACCACATTGCGTTCCACCGGTGACGGTCGGTATCGGTTGGACGGCAAGAAGTTCTACTCGACCGGAACCCTGTACGCGGATCTGATCGCGGTCTCCGCCGAACGGGAAGATGGTCGCGAAGTGCACGCGATCATTCCCGTCGATCGGCAAGGCGTGACGCTGTACGACGACTGGGACGGCTTCGGACAGCGACTGACCGCCAGCGGTGCAACAACATTCGATGCCGTGCCGGTCTACGACGATGAGGTCTCGCTGGTCCCTGAGGACCACCGGCTCGCCCACAGCCAGACTTTCCTGCAGCTGTACCTGACTGCGGTGGCAGTGGGAATTGCCAACGGCGTCCTGCGCGATGCCATCTGGTTCGTCCAGAACAAGGCGCGCCCTGCGGCACATGCGCTCAACCCCGCAGCGACGCAGGATCCGTTCATCCTGCAGGCAGTTGGGGAGATCGCGGCCTGGACGTCGGCGGCCACGGCGGTCACCCTCCACGCCGCGGAGGCGCTGGATCGCGTGGTGGACGCCGGGCAGATCGACGATCAGCGCGCCATCGGTGAAGCCGCGATCGAGGTGGCGAAGGCCCAACTCGTCGCGGAACGACTCACTCTCGACGCCGCGCAGCGGCTGTTCGACACCGGCGGTGCGTCGGCCACCGCGCGAACACTGAACCTGGACCGGCACTGGCGCAATGCGCGAACCATCGCAAGCCACAACCCGCTCGCCTACAAGGCCTGGGCGACAGGAGATTTCGTCGTCAACGGCGCGCTTCCGCCCAACTCCGGATACTTCTGATCCCGTGGCGACAGGAGTGGCCGGACCGGTTGTCGTCGTGCCCCGCCGGTTCTCACTGGGAGACGACCCACGGGTCGTCGCGGCGAATGAGCTCTTCGACCGGATTGTCGATCTGGTCGCCGATGCCGGGCTGACGCCACTGGTGGTCGACGACCCGTTCGTCGCACTGTCCGGCGTCAGTGGACTCGTGCTGCCCGGTGGCGGCGACATCAACCCGCGTCGCTATGGGCAGGTCACTACCGCTGCGGTGTACGACGTCAACGACGAGCAGGACGAACTCGACTTCACCTTGGCGGCACGGGCACAGGACGCCGGCTTGCCGGTGCTCGGCATCTGTCGTGGAGCGCAGGTACTGAACGTCGCTAGGGGCGGTGATCTCCAGATCGACCTGGTACCAGGCGAAGTCCCGCACCAGAGCGTCACCGCCGGTGAGGTGTTCGGGTGGCATCCGCTTGCTCTCGCGGCCGGCAGTCGAGTCCAAGCCGCACATGACGCTGACCGGATCGTCGTGGCGTCGGCGCACCACCAGGGCATCGCATCGCTGGGCGCCGGGCTGGTGGCGACGGGCTACGCGGCCGACGGCCTGATCGAGTCGTTCGAGGCCGCCGACGGATGGGTCCTTGCGGTGCAGTGGCATCCGGAGGCACCGGGCACCAGTGACGCGGTTCAGCGCGCGCCATTCGTGGCGTTGGCGCGGAGGATCGATTCAGCTGCCACGTCTGGTGCGGCAGGAGATGGACGCTTTCTGTAAAGAAGGTCGTCAGCCGTGTACGGATTCCGTTAGCATCCCGTCCGCCGCTCCGCCGAGCGAGTAGACCGACATACATGGAGAACCCGCGCTACTGGGTCGGCGGTGATCGCTGGCCCCAGCCGCTGCCCAGTTGGACGCCTGCCTCCAGGCGGTGGTGGACTCGCCTGCTGGACGGCGACCACATGTGGGGGTCGTTGAGCGTCTCACCCACCCGCTACGGCGTCACACGCTATTGGCTGGTTGTGTACCCACCCGGCATCGACAATGTCGAGCGCCGATGGCTGCGCGCGTGGCGGGCCTGGCCGACGTGGGGCACCGTCCTGTGGTTGTTTTCCCTTCTGCTGCTTGGCGCCGCAACATCGTGGCTGCAGTTCGTCATTCCCACCGTCGTGTGGCTGGGAGTTGGGGTCGCACTCTTCGCCCGGGTCGCACGCTCGCACGCTCAGATTCGGACACGGTGCGTCACACGGTTCGCCGGCCGACCAGACGAACAATTCGAAGCGGAGTACGCCGAGCTGAAAGTACTGGTGGGCAAGCTCCGGGCCGCGGACATGTTGCGTGATCACGGCCGATTGTCGGCAAGCGCTCACGAAGCGATCTGGTGGCAGGTCTACGACCGGCTCGGAGCAGCCCAAACCGCCAACGAACATCACTGTCCCTGAACGGTTTCGACTGAATCTGACAGACGGCCGTTCCACCTCACATCAAGGAGATTCTCAATGGTCATGGTTGCACGTCACCACCACGAAATGACGACTTCGCTGCTACCTTCGTGGATTGCATTGGCGCGACAGGGATTTCGACGCCTGTGGGCCCGACGGAATTTGACCCTCCAAGAACGGGCCAACTTGTTCGCTTCCTACACGCCACCAGCGCTGATCACGGCCTCGCTGGGCGGGCACATCCGTTGACCTGCGACGGGCCACCCGACGTCATGGCCTGCACCGTCACCGTCGGTCGCGACGCTGCTTCCTGAAGGCGCTTACGCCGCGGATTGCGGTCACATAGTGACTGCAATCCGCGGCATAGGCGTCGGTAACCGTAGGCAGCACCATCTACGGCGCGTTGTCCTGCGAGGAAGCCCAGGCACTCACTGATGAAGTGAATAGCTCACGGTAACAACAGAATTACGCGGCTGCTGCCAGCTCCGGCGTGGCTGCCGGTGCCCGCCGCAACCGGAGGCGCGGCAAGCGCATCGTCGCGTATCGGTTGGGCAGGGAGAGCCGGAACACCTTCCGCCACGCCGACGCAACCTGTCGCGGCAGTGAGCCGCTGGTGTAGGTCAGCCCGTAGCGCTCGAAGAGTTCGGCGACCTGCGGCGCGATCTCCTGGTAGCGATTACTGGGCAGATCGGGGAACAGGTGGTGCTCGATCTGGAACGACAGGTTGCCGGTCATGAAGTGCATCCACCGACCGCCGGAGATGTTGGCCGAGCCGAGCATCTGCCGCAGGTACCACTCGCCGCGGGTTTCGCCCTCGATGGACGCCTTCTCGAACGTCTCGACGCCTTCGGGGAAGTGTCCGCACATGATGACCGAGTGGGTCCACCAATTGCGGATGAGGTTGGCCGTCAGATTCGCGGTGAGCGTGGTCAGTGCCGACGGTCCCGACAGAAGCGGGTGCAGGACATAGTCTTTCAGCGCCTGGCGGCCGGTCTTGGCCAGCACTTCCTTGCCCTGACGGCGGAACTCTTCCTTGTCGGTCTTGCCCTTGAGGTAGCGGCCGATCTGCAGGTCGTACGCGGCGATGCCGTATTGGAAGAAGCAGGCGTTGATGAAGTTGGTCAGCGGCTGCATCAGGTAGAAGGGACTCCACCGCTGATCTTCGTCGACGCGCATGATGCCGTAGCCGAGGTCCTGGTCCTTGCCGAGCACGTTGGTGTACGTGTGGTGCAGCTCGTTGTGCGAGTGCTTCCACATCGCGGCGGGCGACGCGCTGTCCCATTCCCACGTCGTGGAGTGAATCTTCGGGTCGCGCATCCAGTCCCACTGGCCGTGCATCACGTTGTGGCCGATTTCCATGTTGTCGATGATCTTCGACACGGCGAGCCCGGCGGTGCCGGCGATCCATGCCGGCGGGAACAGCGAGAACAACAGCACGGCGCGGCTGGTCAGCTCGAGCTTGCGCTGGCCGGCGATGACCTTGCGGATGTAGGCGGCGTCTTGTTCGCCGCGGCTGGCGATGACGTTGGCGCGGATCGCGTCGAGTTCGATGCCGATGTTCTCGATGTCGGCCTCAGAGAGGTGCGCGACGGGGTTGTTGAGTTTGCGTTGGATTGCGGTCATGGCGTAACTCCTTGTGTGAAGGCAGTTTTCGATCAGATGTCGATATCGCAGGCGCCGGCGGCTGCGCTGATGCAGGTTTGGATTGCGACGCCGTCGCCTTCGACGGCGGTGGTGAGGTCGCCCGTGCGCACGTCGCGCACTGCTCCGCGGCGGAGGGGGACGACGCAGCCGAAGCACACGCCCATCCGGCAGCCCGAGGGCATCAGGACGCCGGCGGCCTCTCCGGTGTCGAGCAGCGTCTGATCTCCGGCGGCCTCGGTGGTGGTGCCGCTCTTGCTGAATGTCACGGTGCCGCCGTCGCCGGTGGCGAGGATTTCGGCGCGGAACCGTTCGGTGTGCAACCGGTCGGCCATGCCGGCTGCGGTCCAATGCTGTTGCAGCGCATCGAGTAGTCCGGCGGGTCCGCACGCCCAGGTATGGCGCCCGGTGAGGTCGCCGACCAGTTCCTGCAGGCGCGTCACGTCAAGCCGGCCGTCGGTGGCGGTGTGGACCTCGATCAGCCGGATCCGGCCGCGCGCAGCCAGTTCGCGCAGCTCGCCGGCGAAGATCATGTCGTCGGGCGTCGGCGCGCAGAGCACGACCACCGCGTCGGAGTCCGTGCTGTCGGCGAGGTTGCGCAGGATGCCCATGATCGGGGTGACGCCGCTGCCGGCGGCGACGAACAGCAGTTTGTCCGGCGCAGCGGCGGGAAGGACGAAGTCGCCGGCGGCCTGGTCGAGGTGCACCAGCGTGCCGACAGTGGCGCGATGCACCAGGTAGTTGCTGACCGTTCCGTCTGTGATGGCTTTGACGGTGATCGCGATGTGCCCATCGGGGCGATCGGTGTGCGAGGTCAGCGAGTAGGTGCGCCACTGGCGTACCCCGTCGACATCGATCCCGATTCGGGCGTACTGGCCGGGGATGTGCGATTGCCATCCGCTGCCGGGCTTGATCGTCACGGTGACGCAGTCGCGCGTCTCGGGATGTACAGCGGTGATCCGGCCGCGCAGCGGGGCTCCGGAACGCAGGGGTGCGACGAGGTCGAGGTAGTCGCCGGGCAGCAGTGGGGTGGTGATCCGCTCGGCCAGCTCGAGCACACGCCGGCGCAATCCTGCAGCGGTCGGGCGAACTGATGTCGTGGTCATGCTCTTAGCTTCCATGAGCAGGCGGTACAAAGTCCTATGCTGGGAGGGTGATAGATCCGGAGCAATTTGTTCGGAAAGAACAGTTATGACGGATCCCGCTGCCCGATTCAGTGGCCTGGACCTCGATGAGGAGATAGTCCGGGCACTGGAAGGGGTGTTGCCTCAGATGGCGGAGCGGACCGTCGCGGCGGTCACGGCCGAGGTGCCGAGCTACACCGACGCGTTCAGCGGCCCGATGGGGCAGACCATCGAGAACGCGGTACAGCTGGCACTGGGAGCGTTCCTGCGTCTGACCACCCGGTCCCACGACACCGATCCGGGGCCGAGGCTGTCTCCGGCGCTTGACGGTGCCTACGACCTGGGCCGGGGTGAGGCCCGCACCGGCCGGTCGATCGATGCGCTGCTGTCGGCCTACCGGGTCGGCGCTCGGGTGTCGTGGCGAGAGCTCTCGGCCACCGCGGTCGCAGCCGGACTCTCTGCGGCGACCACGGCGAGGTTCGCCGAAATGGTGTTCGCGTTCATCGACGAACTGTCGGCGGCCAGTGTGTCCGGCCACGCCGATGAACTCGCCGCCGCCGGCCGGGTCCGGCAACGCCACCTCGACCGGCTCGCCGCGGAATTGCTGGCGGGCGCGCCGATGAACCAGCTGCTCGCCAGTGCCGAGCAGGCCGACTGGAAGCCGCCGAGGACGCTGAGCGCGGTGTTGCTGCCCGAGGTCGACACCCGCAAGCTGTCCGTCCTTTTCGCCCAGGAAACCCTCCACACGAGTCTTGACGTGTCTGAGGTGGACGCCGGTGAATCGCTGGCCGTGGTGCTCGTCCCCGACGCCGACGGTCAGCAGCGGCAGCGGGTCCTCGACGCCATGACCGGCAGCCGCGTGATCGTCGGACCTTCGCGTCAGTGGTGGCAGGTGAAATCCTCCTACCTGCGCGCGATGCGCACCCGGACCCTGGTGGCAGGTGGCGCCAGTGTCATCGACACCGAAGAACACCTCGTCGACCTGGTGCTCAGCGCCGACCACGACGCCGTCGACGACCTGCGTCGGCGCGTGCTGGCGCCGCTCGCCGGGCTGCGACCGAGCACAGCCGAACGGCTCGAGGAAACGCTACGGGCCTGGGTCCTGCACCTCGGCCGCCGAGACGCCGTCGCCGAGTCGCTGTTCGTGCACCCGCAGACGGTGCGTTACCGCATGACCCAGCTGCGCGACTTCTACGGCGAGCGGCTCGACGATCCAGATGCGGTATTGGAAATCACTGTGGCACTTGGCCTTACCGGCGCGCGGGCACCTGCAGCCACCACGACGCCGGAATCGAGCAGCGGATCAGCTGGCGGCGTTGGGTAGCAACGGAGGGCAGTCCCCGTGGGCATCGGTGGCCAGCTCGAAATGCCAGAGTTCGTTGGCGTAGATCTGACACAAGCCGAAGCGCCCACCATTGGCGATCAGCCACTTGTCGGCGCTCTGGCCGCCGATGTCGACGGCCTGGCCGCTGACGTGCTTGGACTGCTGCGGCGTCTGGACGTACTGCCGCGCGGCGTTGTAGCTGCCGTAGGTCTGGATCGCGTCGTCGAGCAATTGCTGCTGGAACTCTGGAGAGCGCCAGCCGGAGGTGATCGTCATGGGGATCCCCTCGGCGGCCGCCGCGGTCGTCGCATGCTGGACCGCTGCCAACAAGGCCGGATCAAGCCGGCCGACCGCCGGATCAGAAACATCGAAGGGGCTCGCCGCATCGGCGGACGCGGATGGCATCGGTCCGAGCAGCGTGAGCGCACCTGCCAAGGCCAACGTGGTTGCAGCGAGTCGCATGGGAGCCAACACTACCCGGCCGCGCCGATCCTATTCTCCCGCAGCGAGATCGGCGGCGTAACGGCGGCTGCGAGCGATTGCGCGTCGATCGTCTGACACCGGTACGGGAGTGTCTCCAGCCGTGCCGTCATCGTGCCGAGCGGATCCTCGAGCACCCCGGTGGTTCCCGACAGGAACGCCCACTCGTGCTCGTCGCTGCCGAAATAGACCACGGTGGCGAAGGTTTCGCCGAAGCGCTCCCACGATCGGATGAGCGTCTCGTTGCGCCAGAGCGTGGGGCAGCCCGCCTGGCCGACCACGATGGCGCCGATGTCGCCGCACAGCTTCATGAAATCGGCGCCGTAGAGGCGGTTGTGTTGGGCGGGCTCGGGTCGTTCGTCCGGCAGGTCGATGACGACGACGTCGTAGCGGGGGCCGGTGTGGTTGGCGACGAACTCGTATCCGTCGGTGTAATGCACCGTGACGGGGCCGAGTCCGGCTTCTGCGCTTGCCAATTCAGCGGGGGTGTAACCGTAGGGCAGATGTTCGGCACAGAGCCGGACGGCGTCGCGGTCGATGTCGACGTGATCGACGTGGGTGGCGCCGGCAGCGACCGCCATCTGGCTGGCCACGCCCTCACCGGAGCCGATGATCAGTACCCGATCGACCGCCTCGGCCAGCAGCATCGCCGGCACCATCAGAGCTTCGTGATAGACGAGCTGGCTCAATTCGGTGCTCTGCCGGTCCGAGTCGCTGAACAGTGAAATGCCCTGCTCCGTCTGGCCGATCACCAGATGCTGGAACTCGGTGTGGACGTCACACAGCACGTCGGTCAGCTGCCAGGTGCGGACGATGCCGGGTGCCATCGGCTCGACGATCTGCTTACCGGCGCCGCGAAACACGGTGTGGACGTGAGCATCTGCTGCGCCGACAGCGTGGCGCAGCAGCCGGACGGCCTCCTCGGCGTCGGCGGACTCGCCGCAGGTGAAGACGTCGACGAACATGGCGCCGCGCTCCGGGTAACTGTGGATCGAGGCGTGCGACTCAGCGAGCAACGCCAGCACCGTCACGCCGTGCGGCTCGAAACGCTTGTCCACCATGTCGCACACAGTGGCTCCGGCGCGTTCGACCGCGGTGCGCAGTAGGTGGCGCAGCCGCACGCGATCGTTGGCCAGTTCGCGATCGACGCCAGAGAATTCGGCCAGCACGTGACAGCCCGCGAAGCTGCTACCCGGTTGTGACTGCATCATCGACCTCCACGAATTCTGTTGCCAAAAACGCAAATCCATTGAATGACGACGAATAGCTCGTCGTATACGCGCCGGCCGATTCGATCTCGGCCAGATCGCCCGGACGTAGCGTCACGGGCAGCGGATACCGCCGATACAGCACGTCGTCGCCGTCGCACGTGGGGCCGGCGACGACGGCGTCGTCGACGGGATCACCATCGCGGCTGGTGCGCAGCCGGTACCGGATGTATTCGTTCTCGGTTTCGGCGAGCCCGCCATAGCGCCCGATGTCCAGGTATACCCAGCGGCGGCCATCGGTGCCGGTCCGCACCGACACCACTTCGCAGTAGAGCGTGCCCGCCGACCCGACGATCGCGCGTCCCGGTTCGATGACGATGTGGGGGAGCGCCGGGAAATGGCGCTCCAGTGCGTCGGCGATGGCGTCGCCCACGACCCGGACGCTGGGCACGCGCGAATCGTACGAGACCGGGATTCCGCCGCCAAGATTGAGCGTGGCCATGCCGGGTACAGCGTCGAAAACATCACGTGCGCAACGGATGCCGATCTCCCACGCTCCCGGGTCGAGCTGCTGTGAGCCGACGTGGAAGGCCAGCCCGTCCCCTCGCAGACCCAACCGGGCAGCCTGGCTCAGCAGCCCCACCGCCTCGTCCGGTGCGCAGCCGAACTTGTGCCCGAACGGTGTCACCGACGAGGGGAACGCCGGTGCGATGCGACATTCGACGCTCGACCCGGGTGCGTTCTCGGCGATCGCCTCCAAGCCGGCTGCGGTGTCGAACGTGAAACGCCGCACGCCCCGCGCAAACGCGTACGCGACCTCGGCGGGCTTCTTGAGCGGGTTCCCGAACGTCATCAGGGCGCCGTCGACCCCGGCCGCCGCGCACAGGTCGATCTCGCCGACGGACGCGACGTCAAACGTGCAGTCAAGGTCGGCGAGGAGCCGGAGGACGGGTTCTGCCGGATTGGCCTTCACCGCGTACCGAATCTCGGCCGTGGGCAGCGCACCGCGCAACGCAGCAACGTTCCTGCGCACCGTCGCGAGGTCGATCCTCAGGTAGGGCCTACTGGGCACAGGCGGCAGACTACTGAACAGTTCCCGTCGGCGCGCCGTGATGACTCCGACCTGGCGATCAGCGTTGCACCGGTTGCTCGATCTGCTCCCGCAGAATGTCGCCGTGACCAGCGTGCCTGGCGAACTCTTCGATCATCGCGAGCAGGGTCCATCGCATGCTCACCGTGCCTTCGCGAGGGATGTCCAGGGTGTCGTCCAGGGCGAAGCGCCCGGCGATCTCCCGCGACCGTCGGCTGGCGCGCTCGAACTCGGCGATCACGTCGGGCAGCGACTCGTCGTCGGAGACCGCGAACGTGCCTTCGTCTCGGTTGGAGTAGCCGTCGCAGTCAGCCTCATCGAGCCCCGCCCAGAACCGCTGAAACCAGATTCGTTCCGCGGCCGCCGCATGCTTGATCAACGAGATCGGAGTCGTCAGCGACGCCACGCGCCGCTGACGGGCCTCGGCCTCGGGCAGACCTCGTACCGTCGCGATGAGTGCCTCGCGGTTGCGGTCGAGCATGTTCTCGAGGAGCGCCCGTTCGGCGCCATTGGTAATTCGGTTGGTATTCATGGTTGTTCGACCCGATCTGTGGTTGCGATTGAGGACATCGCCGTCGGCGGTATGTCGTGACTGCACCGACGACAACCGGATGCTGGATGCAGGACACCGGATTCGGCCGAGTCGTGAAGGCGGCCGCGCGTTGATCGGCGAGCGGAGGATTCAGCCGACGAGGTTGATCACGAGATTGATCGTGCACGCGATGATCACGGTGCCATAGATGTAGCTGAAGAGACAGTGCCGGAGGACTTCGGCCCGAATCTGCGAGCTCGTGACGTCGGTATCGGACACCTGGTAGGTCATCCCGAGGTTGAACGAGAAGTAGTAGAAGTCGCTGTACTGCGGATCGACATCGGGACTGTTGAAGTCGATTCCGCCGGGTTCGTCGTCGTAGTAGATGCGGGCGTAGCGCGCCGTGTACATGGTGTGGAGCAACGCCCACGTCGCGAGGATCGCGGCCAGCGACATGCCTGCGTACGACGCCTTGTCCGCGTCGTTGGCGGACAACAGGAGGATTCCGATGGAGGTCAGGCTGGCCGTCAGGATGAGGAACAGGACCAGATCGCCGATCTCGTCGTCGACGTCGGCTTCACCCGCGTGCTCCTTTGTCTGCTCGGGGCCCATCCGCCAGAGCGCCACGAGCGCCCATGAGACATAGCACGCCGCGGTGACGATGACGACCGCCAGCAGGCCGACGGGCCAACGCTGCAACAGCAGCCCGGTCGCCAGGCCGACGCCGAGGCCCGCGGTTAAGCTGATCCAGAATCTGTTCGCGCCGGAGATTGAGGTCACCCACGCATTCTCCTGCGGTGGCGGTGATTTCGGCGCGCTTCTGGCGGCGTCAGTTCCCGTAGAGCCGCAGCGCCCGTGCGGCCTCCGTGGCGATGTCGCCGCTCAGCCGCGCGATGGGCGGACCGCCGCGTTGGTGGATCACGTTCGCCAGCACCACCACGTAGGTGTCGGACTCAGGGTCGATCCAGAGGGTGACGCCGGTGAAGCCGGTATGGCCGAAGCTGCCGACGGGAAACACCATGCCGCGCGGTCGAGAATGCTCGGTGTCGATGTCCCAGCCGAAGCTGCGCAGCTCCTGCCCCGGGATCGCCGGGTAATTCGGCGCGAGCAGCGGATCCGTTGTGTTGGGGTGCTTTTCGATGGCGTACCGACTTGCGGCATTCGCCGCCTCAACTTGCGACGCCGTGTGCCCGGGCTGTTGCGGAGTCGCCATCAACTCCGCGGTCGCCTGTTGGAGTGGGAACGGGCTCGGGCGGCCGGCGAGACGGTCGAGCAGAGCCTGCGCGTAGCGGCCGATGTCGGCGACCGTCGAGAACACGCCCGCGCTCCCTCCGGTGCCGCCCATGCGTCGAGCCGTCGGGTCGTGCACCGTCCCGCGGATCAGGTGATCGAAGTCAGGGTTGATGCCTGGAGTGTCGTCGTCATGCGCCGTCGGCGCGACGCGCGCCAACAGGTCGGTGCTCCACGTCCCAGCCGGGCACGGACCGGAGGGAACGCCCTCGAAAACGATTGCCGTACCGCGAACTTGGTGCGGGCCACAGGCCTTGGTGGCCGGGAGGTAGCGGGTATCGGCAAGCCCGAGCGGTGCAAAGACGTTGTCCTGCACGTAGTTGTCCAAAGATTCGCCGGTGATCTTCTCGATCAGCGCGCCGAGAATGATGAAGTTGAGGTCGGAGTAGTGGAATCCCTCGCCGGGGCCGAACTCCAACGGCGCGGTGAGCGCACGACGAATACCCTCGGCCTTGTCGGCACTCGTCAGCCCCCACGGGCCCTGGTGACTGAGGTCGCCGCCGGTACCGGACGTGTGCGTCAACATCATCCGCACTGTCACCTGGGCACGCCGCGGGTCGTTGGTGGCGTTGAATTCCGGAAAATACGTCTGGATGGGCTCGTCGACCTGCACCAACCCTTTTTCGTACAGTTGCAGGAAAGCCACCGTCGTCGCGATGCTCTTCGACAACGATGCGAGATCGAAGATGGTGTCGTCGGTCATCGGCTCGGCCGGGGACGCAGACCCGTCCAGTCCGGGTTCGTCGCCGAGCCTGCGCGCACCATAGGCCTGCCGGAAGACGACCTGCCCGGCGTGCCCGATCTGAATCACCGCGCCGGGCAACCGATGTGCCTCGATCGCGTCATTGACCAGGCGGGAGACCGCAGCGAACGGGCCGGCGGGGACGACGGTCGGTATCGGGACGGGACTCGGCGCCGCGGCAGCCGCGCGCGAGGCCGGCGGTGACGTGACGGATGCCGGTGGCGGCGTCGGATGCCCGCATGCCGCGAGGGCAAGCGCGACGGCGGCCAGCCGTGCGCAGTGAGACACCTTCACCGGTCCGACGCTAGCGCCTGACTCTGCTCAGCACGAACCCGACGATGAGCAGCGCGCAGAACCACAGAGGCAACGCGATCGCTCCGGAGTGCGACGACGGGTCCTGGGTCATCAGCAGGTAGATGAGCGCGAAGTACCCGAGGCACAGGTAGTTCGTGATCGGTGACCACGGTGCCTTGAAGACGCCCGCGCCCTCGCGGGCCCGGAAGCGCAGGTGGCTCAGCACGATGATGCTCCAGGTGATCAGTTCGCTGCCGACCACGACGGGAATGAGGATCGCCAGGGCCTTGCCGGGGAGCACGATGTTCAGCAGCACTGCCACGGCGACGAATCCGGAGTTGAGCAGGAGTGCGCGCACGGGCACGCCTTGCTTGTTGGTGTGCGCGAGGAACCGGGGGGCCTGGCCGCTGGCGGCGAGGTCGTACAGGACCCGCGCGTTGCTGTAGGTCATGACGTTGGCGACGGACAACGCGGCGGTCAGCACGACAACGTTGAGCAGCGTTGCGGCGCCGCCGATTCCGAGGCCGACGAGCATCAGCACGAACGGGCTGCCCTCGGTGCCCACCTGGTCCCACGGCCAGATGATCAGCATGACGCCGATGGCACCGACGTAGAAGACCAGGATTCGCAGCAGAACCTGGTTGATGGCGCGGGGGATGTTGCGGGCGGGTTCTTCGACTTCGCCGGCGGCGGTGCCCAGCGACTCGATGCCGCCGAACGAGAAGGTGATCGCGACCAGCGAGATCATAAAGGCGCCGAGCCCCTTCGGGGCGAAACCGCCATGCGCCCAGAGGTTTTGCAGGCCGTGCACGTTGTAGTCGCCCGCGCCGAAGATGATCGCGATGCCGAGCCCGATCATGGCGATGACGGCCGTCACCTTGATCAGCGTGAAGTAGAACTCGAACTCGCCGAATGCCTTGACGTTGATCATGTTTGCGGCGGTGATCAGCACGAGACAGACGGCGGTCGTGATCCAGCGCGGCAGACCGGGGAACCAGAAAGCCATGAACTCCGAGGCCGCCGTCAACTCCACCATGCAGACGACGACGCAGACGTACCACCAGTTCCAGCCGGCGATGAACCCCGCTGGCTTGCCGAGGTATTCGCGCGCGTAGGCCGACCATGACCCGGCCACCGGATGCGCGACGGCCATCTCGCCGAGCATCCGCATCACCCCGTAGAGCACGATGCCGGCGATGGCATACCCGACGAGAACGATCGGCCCCGCGGTCTGCACCGACGTACCGGAGATGAGGAACAGCCCGGTCCCGATCGCCGAGCCGAGCGAGATCATCTGCAGGTGCCGGTTTTTCAGCTCGCGGTGCATCGGGGCGTCAGTCGTGGTGACGGCGACCTCCGGTCCCTCAGTGGGACGGGTGCTCGGAGCCATCGGGTTGCCTTCCATTCGCCGGATGAGTCCGTAGAGGCTATCCCGACGCGCTGGCGTACCGATCTGAATCACGGCACCGGAGTGAGTGCGACACTGGTGCCGTGACGACACCGGACCCGATCGAACCCGATACCAAAGACTGGACGTGGGTGCTGTCGCGCGCCTGCCCGGACTGCGGTTTCGATGCGTCGTCCCTGCAGCCCGCCGACGTCGCCGCCAGGATTCGCGACGATGCCGCCGACTGGGTGCACCGACTCGCGTCACCCGCTGTAAGGACCCGACCCCAGCCCGGCGTGTGGTCGACCCTGGAATACGGGTGCCACGTCCGCGACGTGCACCGAATCTTCGAGCACCGCGTCCGGTTGATGCTCACGGAAGACGATCCGCGGTTCCCCAACTGGGACCAGGACGAGACGGCGCTCGCCGATGACTACCCGTCGCAGGACCCCGCCGTCGTCGCGACGGAACTCTTCGATGCGGCGAACATCGTCGCCACCACGTATGCCAACGTGCCCGCCGAATCCTGGGGCCGCCGCGGATTGCGCAGCAACGGAAGCGAATTCACCATCGCGACCATCTCGCTGTACCACCTGCACGACGTCGTTCACCATTCCTACGACGTCAGCCGCTGACTACTCGGCGGCGGCTTTGATCGCCCGCAGCGTTTGACGCATCCCTTCGCGCATGGATTCGGTGAAGGCGTCCTGCCCGCCGAGGTAGGTGGCGATGACCTGGACCGTCTCGTCCGGGCTGCCGTCGGGGCTCTCGCGCCGCTGCGTCAGTTTGGTCCCCTCCGGGGTGGGCTCCACGTGCAGGGACCAGATGGCCCAGTTCTCCTTGATCCGGAACGCGATCTCGCGACCACTGTCCAACCGCACCACGGTTCCGTGGGTCGTCCATTGGAAGCTGCCATTGGTGTTCAGGTTGGTGAACTCGACGCCGTCGGCGACCTGCTCGGCACCGTTGCGCAGCCGGGTTGATTCGACCTGTGGGCTCCAGTCCGCCATGCGGCGGACATCGCTGACCAATGTCCACACCGTGTCCGGATCGGCGGCAATATCGACGCTCTCCTCGAGCACCGGTTGCGGATTCGAAGTCATGTGGGCACCCCAATCGCGAAGTTAAGCGTCCGATCGGACGCATTTTGGAGCCTAGCGATCGCAGAGATTTACGTCCAGTCGAACGTATAAAATGCAGAGGTGGCAACCGACGATCAGCTCGATGGGCGACGCGCCCGCGGCGACGCGACGCGGCGGAAGGTCGCTCGTGAGGCGGCCATGATCGCGACGACGCACGGGCTCGACTCGATCACGGTGGGCGCGTTGGCCACAGCCACTGGGGTCAGCAAGAGCGGCATCCTCACGGTGTTCGGAAATCGTGAGGCCATTCAGATCGCCGCGGTGGCCGAGGCACGGCACATCTACCGCGAAACCGTGCTCGCCAAGGTGTATGAGGCCGCCCCCGGGGCGCCGCGACTGCGCGCATTCATCGACATCTGGACCGACTACCTGCTCGCCGGGGTGTTCCGGGGCGGATGCTTCATCGCCGCGACCACGGCCGAATACGGCCGCCGCGACGGCCCGGTAGCGGACGAGGTCAGGAAGCTCAAGCGTGGCTGGCTGACGTTCTTGGAAACCGAGCTGACGGCCGCGGGCTCGACGAACCCAGCTGTCGACGCGTTCAAGATCGATGCGTTTCTCAACGCCGGTAATGCCCGGCGGGAACTGTTTGCCGACGACACCGAGTTGGTGTGCGCCAAGGACCTCGCGCTGGGCGTCGTCGACGCACTGGGCGACTAGTTCCTGCATTCCTGCTACTCGTGCGCTTTGCCGGCGTAGCTTCAGGTGCATCTGACGATGGGAACTGGGGGTTGCTATGGCGTCGAGAACGAGTGGCCTGCTGGCCGCGGGCGTCGGGCTGGTGGCCGTTGCCCTATTGGGCGCGAACCCGCCGGCGCACACGTCGCTGGCGATCCAGCCCGCTCCCGCCTGCTGGCCGTGGGAACCGCACTGCAGTGCCGGGGACTGGAACACGCCGGCCGACGACGGCATTCCGGGAGACAACGCGGCAGAAGGCGGCATCCCGGCCCCGGCCATGGTGCCCAACGTCGACGGCTCGATGAGCCCGCCTGGCATGCCGGGGGCCATGTAGCCCAACGCGGCTTGGCGGTGCCGTCAATTAATTCGCCAATTCCGATTTCGTGCGGGTTGTCCGGCGTAACTTGAGCTACGCCGAACGTCCGAACGAAGGGACGACTCTCATGGCGGCCGATGTCGACTTTTGTGTCGTGGGTGCGGGCTTCGCCGGGTTGACGGCGGCGCTGCGCCTGAAGCAGGCGGGCCATTCGGTGGCCCTGCTGGAGGCCCGGGACCGGGTCGGGGGCCGCACTTTCACCGAGATGCTCCCGGACGGGACGTGGATCGACCGCGGTGGTGCGTGGGTCGGACCGGGACAGGACCGCATCAAAGCGCTGATGGCCGAATACGGGGTCGGCGAATACAAGGAGTACGTCGACGGCGACGCCATGATGATCGTCGACGGCAAGAAGCACCGGTACTCCGGGACGATCCCCTGGGCGATGAGCCCATGGGCCATCGCGAACCTCGGCGCCGGCCTGCTCGAGATCAGCCAGATGTGCAAGGCGATTCCGTTCGATGCTCCGTGGGAGGCCAAGAAGGCCGCCGAATGGGACCGAATTACCTTGGGGGAGTGGCTTCATCGGAACATCCGCTCGCACCAGGCGCGCGAGATGCTCGACATGGCCATGGCCGGCATCTACACCTCGGCGGCTTCGGAGACGTCATTGCTGTGGGCGCTGCACCAGATGGGCTCGGGTGGCGGACCGACGTTCGTCATCTCCAACTCCGGCGGCGCGCAGGATGCCCGGGTGCGCGGTGGCATGGGAGCCATCTCCGGGCCCATGGCCACCGAACTCGGTGACGCGCTGCATCTTTCGCGGCCGGTGGACCTCATCGCGCAGGACGACGACGGCGTCACGGTGCACTCGGCGCGGCTGACGGTCCGTGCGCGGCACGCGATCGTCGCCGTCCCGCTGGCCGTCGCCACCCAGATCGATTATGAACCAATGCTTCCCGTCGACCGGACCTTCCTGCACCGGCGGATGCCCGGGGGTGCCGTGTACAAGATCTCGATCGTCTATGAGACGGCGTTCTGGCGTACGGACGGTCTGTGCGGGCAGTCGGCCGCACCGGGCAGTCCGGCCACCCTGACCATCGACGCCTGCACGGACACCGGTACCCCGGGCATCATGTGCGTCATCACCGAAGGCCCCGCCGCGCGCAAGCTCGGGCTGCTCGATCCGGCGGAACGCAAGGCTGTCGTCATCAACGAACTGGTCGACCGGTTCGGGCCGAAGGCCTCGTCTCCGGTCAGCTACCACGAGCAGAACTGGACCGTCGAGCGCTACTCCGGCGGCGGCATGATCAGTCACGCACCGCCCGGCGTGCTCACCGAGTTCGGCCACGCGCTGCGCACCCCGTGCGGACGGATCCATTGGGCCGGGACCGAGAGCTCAGCCATCATGTGCGGCTGGATCGACGGCGCGGTGCGGTCGGGCGAACGCGCCGCGGCCGAGGTGATGGCCGCCGAAAGCGTTGTGGCCCAGTAAGTCAGCGGCTCGCGCGCCAGCGGGCGATCTCGCGGCCGATCTCGGTCTCCGGTGGGCCGTCGAGGAACCACTCCTGGCCGATCCGGTACCAGTTGTTGGTGCTCTGCAGATGTCCGAGGGTGCCGAACGTGAGGAAATCGGCGCGCCGGGAAAAGACGTGCTCGGGCGGCAGCATCTGCTGCTTCATCCCGGCGAATTCGGTCTGGCGCGGGTCTATTGCTGACATGACGGCACCGGTGGCCAGCTCGGGGGTGATGGTGAGGTCCTCGTCGACCATGTGCCATTCGCTCGCAGCCCAGATGTAGTCCAGGCAATCCTGCGCTGTCACACCGGATTCCGCGTCGACGATGCCGCGGTCGAGCATCAGGCGGTACAGGTCGTCGGCGCGGCCTTCGATGGCGGTGTGGAAGCAGTCCAGCTCGAACGCGACGTTGACCGGATCCATGCGGTTGTACAACCCGAAGTCGACGAAGCCGACTCGGCCGTCGGCGGCCAGCATGATGTTGCCGGGGTGTGGGTCGCCGCAGAACTCGTGGTTGGTGAACAGTGACCCGATGTAGAAGCGGTAGATCAGTTCGCCGATGTGGTTGCGGTCCGCAGCCGGAAGCGTCCGCATGTGATCGAAGCCCGCGGCGTCGAGGTATTCGGTGACCAGCACCCGGGGCGTACAGAACTGCGGCACGCTGTCGGGGACGACGATGAACGGGTGCCCGCGATACTGCTCGGCCACCAGGTGCTGGGTGTCGGCTTCGCGCAGGTAGTCGAGTTCGCTTTCGAAGTTTCGGGTTATCTCGTCGAGCATCGCGGTGTTCGCCGACGGCCACAGCCGCCAGAGCTTCATCAGCAGCGCGAGGTTGCGCATGTCGGCCTGGATCGCCCGATCCACACCCGGGTACTGCACCTTGACGGCGACCTCGCGGCCGTCGTGCAACCGGGCTCGGTACACCTGGCCGATTGACGCTGCGGCCGTGGGGTTTTCGTCGAAATCGGCGAACGCGGCCGACATCGAACCCAGGTCGGCTTCCATCACTGCACGCATGGCGCTGAACGGCGCTTGCGGTGCCTGATCACGCAGTGCGGCAAGCTTTTGCCGGAACTGCTCCCGGTGTGATTCGGGCACCAGGTCCAACTCGATCACCGACAGCATCTGGCCGAGCTTCATCGCGGCGCCCTTCATGGACCCCAGCACCGTCACGAGGTTCTCGGCCATCTCGATGGTGGCGCGCTCGGACAGCAGCTCCTTGGCGCGTTCCGACCGGCCGACCATGGACAGTCGGGTTCGGCCACCGCGCACTGCTTGTTTGGCGGCCAGGGCGCCCAACTTCCCGCCCCGCGCAATACGACCCTCAGGTAGTCGGCGTGCCACGCTGCCTCCCACGGAATCGGTGCGACGATCCCCTCAACGTACCGGCCCGATCAGGCGGGAGTCTCGTGCGCCCAGGACTCGGCTTCGCGGGCGATGCGTTGCCAGGCTTCCAGGCCCGCGAGCCGGGCCCGGGTTTCACTGTCCAGCACGGCGGAAAGCTCGAGCGCCTCCACAACAACGCCTTCGGCCATGGCCACCTCGAGTACGTGCACCACGACATCGACGTCGGAGTGCCCGAGCAGTTCGGTGACCGCAGGCTTCGCGAGCGCGGGGTCGATCCGGTTCAGCAGCGACAGCAGCGCGGCCAGCACGTCTGGTTTGCCCTCCGCGGCCGTCCGGGCCATCCGCAGCGATCGGCCCGGTCCGGCCGCTCGCATGATGTCGTTCATGACCTTGGTGTCCGATACCAGGACGCCGGTCAGGATGATGCCTTCGTCATCGTCGATGGCCTGCTCGAACGCCACGATGTGGTCATCGGTGGCGAATTCGACGAACCGCGACGCCGTCAGGTAGTCGCGCCGACGCAGCAGCTCCTTCGCTGCCGGGATCAACAGCTTGGCGGGCAGCCGTGGGGCGAAGTGCGGGATGACGCGAGGATCGACGTACGGCGCCGCGTCGGCGAGGTAGGCCGGCTTCATGCCGGACAGGACACCGATGGCGCGGTCTCCGTGCGCCAGTCCCACTGCACCGCCGACGCGCCCCGCGACTTCCGGCGGCACTGCTCGATGAGCGACGGTAACCACCAAGGCATTTGGCACCAGTGGCGCCAGCTTGCTCACGCGTGCGAAGGCCTCGGCCTGTTCGTCGAACAGGGCGTCGGAGAGGGCGCCACGTAGGGCTTTGAGATCGTCGGCGCCGAGTCGCTCGAGGCTGGACAGGTTTGCGGCATCGGTCTGCAGCAGTGCGGCGAGGAGCGACAGCTGTGCGCGGGTCAGGATATCGGCCATCAGCGGGTCACCTTCCGAACAGGATTTTGCGAGCGGCGGGCCGGATCAGCCGGGGCAGGATTTTGAGCCCGTCGTCGAGTGAGTCGTTCAGGCTGCGCTGGTGGGCCACCTTCGCCTTCCTGAGCAGGCCGAGCAGCTGCGCTGATTCCTCGGGGGTGAGCTTCTCCAGCACCGCCCTTGGTTGTCCGAGCTCGTCGAGCAGGGGATTGTCGGCAGCTGCAGTGGCCATGTCCATCCTAAATAACTAGCACATTGGGATTGTAATGCTATCCGAAGGTGTGCGATCTAACGAAAAAGTGCCCTTAAGCTGGCTGGTTATCTGGATAGCGGTAGTATCGAGGCTCGTTGCACGGAGGAATCGGAGGATGTGGTGGCTGCTCGTAAGGTGCTGACTCGGGCGGAGAGCCAGGCGCAGACGCGGCAGGAATTGCTGGACGCCGCGGAGCAACTGTTCTACGCAAACGGGTACCACGCCACCTCCCTGGCGGCGATCGCGGCGGAAGCCGGACGCACCATCGGCGCGGTCTACAGCAACTTCGAGGGCAAAGAAGCACTGTGCCTCGAGGTGATCCGCAATCGTTCCATGGCTGAACTGAATCAACTCCTGGGGCCGCTGGTGGCTGCCGGTGTCTCGACTGACGAGCGGCTCGCGGCCCTCGCGAGTTGGTGGGCACGCATCGGTGCGGAACCCAACCTCGTCGTGCTGACCGCTGAATACGTGACCAGTACCTTCCACAATCCAGAGCAACTCGCCAAGGCTCGTGAGGCGCTCGAACGGTTCAAGGAATCGACCCGGGTCCTGCTCGAAGACGCGGTGCCGGAAGGCGTTCCCGCCGATCACCCGCTGATGGACGACGCCATCGAGGTCGCCGTGGCCACCGGTGCCGGCATTGCCATGGCCCAGGCGCTGGGGACGATCGACGCCGCGCGGGGCGCCTCGCTGATGGTGGCCAGCATGCGGTTGTGGTTCGACGCGCTCGCCAACGGCACGTCTGACTAAGCCGTCAGCCTCGGCCGGGCGGCGGCGCGAAGTGCGCCGACCACGTCGGCCCCCGCGGCCAGGTCGGCGGCGTACCGTGCCCGGTGTTCCCACGTGACCCGTCGGCCGCCCTGTTCGACGACGAACACTCCACCGAGCCGGTTCGGATCGCCGGTGCGTTGATACGGGTAGATCCCGGCCCGGACGAACTTGATGAAGGCAGTCGCATTGCGGATCGGGCTCAGCAGCCGCCGTCGGGAGGCCAATCCCATTGTGCGATAAAGTGTGTGGTCCTCGGTGACCATCACCGGAAAACGGGAACCGGCCCGCTTCCGGAAAGTAAAGCCCTGGATCGACGTACCGATTCCGATCAGGATCAATTGTGCCCCAAGCGCTTCCACCTCGTCGAAGCGGGAGGTCAACGCCCTGGCCTGCGCCAGGCCGAAGGCGCTGCCGAACTGCGGCAAGAACACCAGCGCCACCGGTCCGTCACGCCAGAAGTCCTGGAACTCGTGCAGGTGGTGACGGTCATCGAACACGCGCTCGTTGCTGATGACGTCGACGCGGCTCATATCCCCACTCCCACAACGGTGTTCGCATCGTCGGCTGAATCCGTGGCCGTGGGCGCAAAGGGGCACATCGTGCCGAGTTTGCCCTGCTGCAACTTCAGGCCCGGATCGTGCGACATCTCCACGAAGCCGCTGCTGTCGGCGTGCCGAATGACGTTGTGCAGGTAGCCCCACATCTCGGGTCCGAAGTAGGGGATGAAGAGCCGGTCGAAAATCGGATTCTCCAGCGCCTTGACGGTCGCCCGTACCAGGACCGAGCCCAGTCGTGGTCGCAACCGGTAGTCCTCGAGGCCGCAGATTTGTCGCACATACGGCGTCAGTAGCGGGATGGCTGCCCAGATCGCGACCCGCATGAGTATCCCGATGACCAGATTCGGGTACAGCGGCGTGACCGGCGGATGGGTCATGAAATCGGTGAGTTCCTGCGCCGGCCGCGTGAAGGCCATGAGCTCCTGCTCGGCGCGCTGCACCCAGGCTTCGACATCCTCGGGGGTGTCGGGCAATTCGTCGGCCGGCATCCCCATCAGCTGGCAGACCTTGACCTGCTCCCGGTAGAACTGCCGCTCGTCTGCGTCCGTCGCGTTCGGGTCGCCGAAGGTCTTGTACGCCCGCCACAGGTGCGGCCAGCCGACCACGTAGGTGAACTTGAGCGTCTCGACGTGGTTGGCTTGAAACAGCTCACCGGTCGCGGGAATCTCGCCGTTGATGTGAGAGTGCTTGCGGAACAGGTCAACTCCCACCTTCTCGGCGTTGACGGTATCGCCGGCGACGGCGCCGGCGAAGAAGTGCAGGCTACGCCGGATTCGGCCGATGGTGTCGTAGTAGTAGGTCGTGTGATGGCCGACGCCGTACGCACCGTCAGGGTCAAGGACCGAGATGAAAAGACCTGAGAGGGCGCCCATTCCGGCGACCATGACGTTCTCGTAGACCTTCCAGCTGATCGACTCTGGTCCGAAGTAGCCGTTGTCGATCCGCGGGGCCTCCGCGATCGCCAGCGCTTTCTTCCCGTTCTTGCCGTGCAGCTTCAACAAGAAGTCGTACCGCCGGTCGATTCTCTGCCGCTCCGCTTTGGGCATCGCGACGTCCTGCAAGCGAACTGCCTTCATGGTTCCTCCTGCTTTGAGATAGCCACGCTATTCGAATGGCGACGCTACCCCAAAATCAAGCGGCGAGACAAGGGTTTCCTGCCGTTGTTCCGTCTTGCGGTACGAAAGGGGGAGCCGGCATTCGCCCGCCAATAAGATGCCGGGCACCAACGCGAGGAGGGCCAGGTGTCAGGAGACGTACTGCCGGTTGCCGTGCAACGGCTGGTGGACGCCGAGGAGTTGCGGACGGGTCTGGGCACTTTCGCGCGCCTGGTCGACGGCAAGCAGTGGTCGGAGGTGTCGCAGGTCTTCGCCGACGACGTGACGTTCGACTACGGAGATCAGGGGCAGCAGTCAGGACTGCCGGCGTTGGTGGACACGTTCCGCCGGTATCTCGAAAACTGCGGTGGCACACAGCATCTCATCGGGTCTATCCAGGTCGAGGTGCGCGACGACGACACGGCCGTGACCCGGGCGTACGTGCAGGCCCGCCATCAGGGCCTCGGGCCGCTCGCGGCCGATACCTTCGACACCAACGGCGAATACACCGATACCTGGGCTCGCCGGCCCGAAGGCTGGCGCATCGTCAACCGGATCAGCCGGTGGTCGGCGATGTCGGGCAATCCGGCGGTGCTGTTCGCGCAGTAGTGCGCTCGCCCGAGATCAGCGGAAGCGGACGTCCATGGTGGCGAGTCCGAAGATCTTCTTGCCGCCCGACTTCGCGCCGACGATGACCACACCGGTGCGGGTCGCCGGGTCCAGCGACTTGATCTTGCCGGTGAACTCGATATCGCAGCCTTCGGTGGCGGGCACGACCGCGGGCGCGGACAGCCGCACCGTGTAGCGGGTGACGGCGCCGGGGTCGCCGGACCACGCCGACGCGTATCCGCCACCCAGGCCCATGGTGAGCATGCCGTGGGCGATCACGTCGGGCAGGCCGGCGAGTTGGGCCAGCTCCTTGTCCCAGTGAATCGGGTTGGCGTCGCCGGCCACGCCGGCGTAGTTGACGAGGTCGCCGATGGACAATCGCAAGTGGCTGCTGGGTAGCTCATCGCCGACGGCCACGTCATCGAACGACAGAGTGCCCGGCGTGCGCGCGGAGTCCTCGGCGATCCGGACCTCGCCCTCGGGGCGCACCGTCTTGTGGTACGCCTCGCTGCCGATGTCGAGGATGTTCATGTCGTGCATCATGGCCTTCTGCGCGGCTGCCTTGATGTCGGCGTCGACATCTTCGGCCGTCACGCCGACGACGGTGGTGTGCAGGGTGTGGACCCGCTCGCCCTTGGTGTCGGTGAAGGTGTTGGTCACGGTGATGAAGTCGCGGCCCGCGGTCCGGCGCACCGCTGTCAGCTCGACATCGATGACCAGTTCATCGCCCGCCACGATCGGGCGGTGCTGCTCGAAGACCTCTTCGGTCTGCAGGTAGGTGTCATAGCCGACGACGATCGTCTCGAACATCCGCCGGTTGCACTTCATGCCGGGGGTCGAGGTGAACGTGATGGGCGCGATGACATCCGCGTAGCCGAGCTCATTGGCAGCAGCGACGTCCCAGTGCGCGGGGTGGTAGTCCTGCACCGCGCGCGCGTACTCCCGGAGCTTCTCGCGGCCGACCAGATAGGTGCCATCCATCTGGTAGTGGTGGCCGATCCGCGCTTCGAGCGGCGACGCGTCTGCTGCTGTCGTCATAACTGTGCCCAACTTTTCTATCGGCATGTTCGCTGAGGCCGACCAAAGCACACTACGTGGCGAGGTGCCGACAACACACGTCGATCCGTCGTCTACCTGCGCCGAACAGGCACAATTGTGCGGAAAACCACGCGATTCAGGGGACATCCGTGGCTCTTCGCGGGTGTTGGCGGGTCCGTGCTTGACTGGCAGCATGGCCCGCACACCCACTTTGGCCCGTCGGTTGTTCGAGCGATTCGAACCCGTGCACGCGATCACCTACTTCGCACCCGAGTCGCGGGCCGCTGCCGTCGACCTCGGCTATCGCAGTTTCTGGAGCGGATACTTCGTCACCCGATCGGCGCCGCTGGGGCCGGTGCCTCCGCAGGTCGTTACGGCGATCTTCTACAACTTCGCCTCCCACCGCGTCGCGAAGTCGCTGGCCGGTGCATGGGACATCGCCACGCCGCAGCAGGCGCTCGCAGCCAGGGAAACGGGAGCGGTCGCCGCATTGAGCCGGTACGGCCTCACCGCTGACGACAACCTGCGCACCGCCGCCGACTTGCTCGGCCGCGTTGCCCGCGCCGCCGCGGTCGACGGCAGGCCGCTGTTCGCCGCGCTGTCTGCGGCGCCGTGGCCGGACGAGCCGGTGGCCGCACTGTGGCATGCGGCGACCCTGTTGCGCGAACAACGAGGTGACGCCCACGTCGCAGCCCTGGTGGCTAGCGGCATCACGGGCCGCCAATCCAACGTGCTGCACGTCGCCGCGGGGCGGACGACCAAGGAGAAGGTCATCACCACTCGCGATTACGACGAAGCCGAGTGGGCGGCGGTGACCGCACAGCTCGTCGAGTGCGGTCTGTTGACGTCCGACGGTGCGCTCACCGACGACGGTCGCGCCCTCAAACGCGACATCGAGTACCGCACCGACGCCGCCGCGTTGCCCACGCTCGACGTGCTCAGCGATGACGAGGTCGAGACCCTGTTCCAGGCGCTCACCCCGATCGCCCGACAGGTGGTCGCCGGCGGGGATCTACCGGTGATCACCCCGATGGCGCTGCAGCACAGCGATCTCGAGGATCCCAGCGCGCGCCTCGGCTAGGCGGCCAGGGCGCCGCGCTTGCGCAGCAGCGGCAGCACACCTTCGGCGAACCAGTAGGCCTCTTCGAGGTGCGGGTAGCCGGAGAGGATGAACTCGTCGAATCCGAGGTCGTGGTACTCGGAGATCAGCGAGGCCACCTCCTCGTGGCTGCCGACGAGTGCGGTGCCGGCGCCGCCGCGCACCAAGCCGACGCCCGCCCAGAGGTTCGGATAGACCTCGAGGTGGTCGAGCCGTCCACCGTGCAGCGCCGTCATTCGTCGCTGTCCTTCTGATTCGGAATTGGCGTGCAGGGCAGTGGCTTTGGCGATCTGTTCGGGCGTCAACTCCGCGAGTAGGGAATTGGCCACGGCCCAGGCGGCCTCGGAGGTGTCGCGGGTGATGGTGTGCAGCCGGATCCCGAACCGCAGGTTGCGTCCGCGGGCCTTGGCCAGTTCGCGTACCTGTGCGATCTTGGCGGCCGCCGCGGCCGGCGGTTCGCCCCAGGTCAGGTAGACGTCGACGTGCTCGGCGGCGATCGGCAGCGCCGCCGGCGACGAGCCACCGAAGTAGAGCTGTGGCAACGGGTTCGGCGGTTCGGAGACCCGGGCGTCGGTGACGGAGTAGTGCCGGCCGCGGTAGTCGACGGGCTGGCCGCGCCAGACGTCGCGCACGATCTCGAGGAATTCTCCGGTGCGCTCGTAGCGCTGGTCGTGGCTGAGCCAGTCGCCGAATCGGCGCTGCTCGACGTCGTCGCCGCCGCTGACGATGTTGAGCAGCAGCCGGCCTTCCGAGAATCGCTGGAAGGTCGCCGCCTGCTGGGCGGCCAGGGTGGGCGGCACCAGGCCGGGCCGGAAGGCGACCAGGAACTTGAGTCGGTCGGTCTGTTCGAGCAGCGCAGCGGACGTCAACCAGGCGTCCTCACACCAGGTCCCGGTGGGGGTCAGCACCCCTTCGAAGCCGAGTCGGTCGGCGGCCCGGGCCACTTCACCCAGATAGCGCAGGCTGGGCTTTCGGTATCCGGCAGGGACGGTGTGGTGCGACGACGCGTGCGACGCGCCGACGATCGAGCGGCTGTCACCGTTGGTGGGCAGGAACCAGAAGAACTTGGCAGACAAGGTGACTCTCCTATTTCTCGGTGTTCCAGAACTGCGACAACTGGTCGCCGAAACGGTTGTCGACGAAGTGCGAAAAGGTGGGCTTGTGCTCGATCTGTCCGGACTGTTCGAACACGTCGGCCAGCTGCTGCTCGGACGCGATCACCGCGTCGTTGATGGGGATGGCCAGGCGCAGGCTGCGTGACTGTGCGACGCGGGCGACCTGTGGATCGATTCCGATTGCGGCAGCGTACTTTTGGTACCACTGGTCAGGGTGGTCCTTGGCCCAGCGCGAAGCCCGGGCCACTCGCTGGACCAGATCGGCCAGCGCGCTGTTGCGCTTGGCGTCCTGCAGGGCGGCCACCGAAGCGATCCCGAATCCGTACCCATTGGTGACGCCTTGGGCGGTGACCAGGGTGCGCACCTTGAGCTGGTTCTGGGCCAGCGCCGTGTACGGATCCCAGATGGCCCACGCATCGGCCTGCCCCTGGCTCAGTGCGGTGAAGGCGTCGGCCGGCTGCAGGAACACCAACTGAATGTCCTTGACCGTCAGGCCGGCCTTCTGCAGTTGGAGCAGCAGATGGCCGTGCGCCGAACTGCCCTTACCGACAACGACCTTCTTTCCGCGGAGTTCGGCCACCGAGTGGACGGGCGAGTCGGCGGGGATGAGGATCTGGTCGCCGCCCGCATCGTTCGAATATGCGGCTATGACACGAATTTTCGCGCCGGCCGCGGCTCCGAAGACCGGTGGCGTGTTCCCGGTGACGGCGAAGTCGATCTTGCCCGCGGTGGCTGCCTCAACCTGCGGCGGCCCGGAGGTGAACGTCGAGAACTGGACCTTGTAGGGCACATTGTCGAGCTCTCCGGCGGCACGCAGCAGCGCTTCGGTGCCGCCCTTCTGATCGCCCACCTGGAGCGTCAGTCCGGACAGGCCCGATACCGGAACCGTTTGGGGCACCGCCAGTTCGTCTTTGGCGTCGCGACTGGAAACGCAGGCAGTGAGCAGTGCGCCGGCGGCCAGAACTGATAGCAGCCGCGATATTCGTGAATGCGTCACAGTCTTCTCCTGTCAGACACCGAGTTGCGTCAGCAACTCGGCGCGGTGTTCGTCGGTGCGTTGGTCCCGTACGCCAGGGGGCTGGCGGGGGTTGTCGATGTGCAGGGTGTGGGCCACTCGCCCGTGCTCGAGCACGACGATGGTGTCGGCCAGCGCGATCGCCTCGTCCACGTCGTGCGTGACCAGCAGTACCCCGAAGTTGTGCTGGCGCCAGAGGTTCAGCAGGAGGCGGTGCATGGAGAGCCGGGTCAGCGCGTCGAGTGCGCCGAACGGCTCGTCGAGCAGCAGCAGTTGTGGCTCCGCCACCAGCGCGCGGGCCAGTGACACCCGTTGCGCCTGCCCACCCGACAGGGTCAGCGGCCACGACTCCGCCTTGTCGGCCAGGCCCACCTCGGTCAGGGCCTGGTCGGCTCGTGAAAGTGATTCGCCGCGAGACAATTTGGCCCGCGTCAGGCCGTAGCGCACGTTGTCGCGAACGGACCGCCAAGGGAACAGCCGCGGCTCCTGGAAGGCGACGGCCGGCGCGCCCCGCACCTCGCGCTCGCCCTGAAAATCACCGGCCAGGCCGGAAAGGACGCGCAGTATCGTCGATTTGCCCGAACCGCTGCGCCCGACCAGCGCGACGATCTCACCGCGTTTCACCTGAAGATTGACGTCATCGAGCACCCGATTGCCGCCGTACCACTTGGATACCGAGCGCAATACCGCCGCGGGCGGCTCGGACACTTTGGGCGCCTCCACAGGGGCTTCGTAAAGTGTTGTCATGGCGTGCCTTTCAGACTCGATAGCGCAAGGCGCGGCGCTCCAGGATTCGCACCAGTGCGTCGGTGATGATGCCGAGCAGCGCGTATACGACGAGCCCGAAGATGATCACGTCGATGCGCAGGAAGTCGCGCGCGTTGTTGATGAGGTAGCCGACACCGGAGTCGGCGTTGATCTGTTCGGCGACGATGAGCGTGAGCCACGCGATGGCCAATGACTGCCGCAATCCGACCAGGATCTGGGGAGCGGCGCTCGGGATGACGACGGTCCGTAGCCGCTGTAGCGGTGAAAAGCCGAGTACTGCAGCGGTTTCGAACAGCTTCGGGTCGACCTGGCGAATCGCCGAGGAGGTATTGAGATAGAGCGGGAATGCCGCACCCAACGCGACCATGAGCACCTTCGGCAGTTCGCCGATGCCGAACCAGAGGATGAACAGCGGGATCAAGCCGAGGTGGGGCAGCGCGCGGATCATCTGCATCGTCGGATCGACAGTGGCATCGGCCCACTTCGAGAAGCCCACGAGGGCACCGAGGGCGGCGCCGATGACTCCGCCGAGGAACAGGCCTTCGGCTGCGCGGATGCCGGAAATGCGCAGTGCTTCGGCGAGCTGGCCGTTTCCAATCAGCTCGATGCCGGCCTCCGCGATCGTCTGAGGCGCCGGCAGGATCGCGGGATCGATGAGGCCCCAGGCGCTGCCGGCCTGCCACAGGATGAGGATCGCCAGCGGCGACAGCCAGCGGAGGATTTCCCAGCGCCGTGCATGGACGCGGCCCCGCCAGGAAATTGCCTGCACCGCAGCAGGTTCGGTACCGGGGGCCGCGGCGGCCACCGGGGCCTCGCGGGTGGTCATCACGCTCCTTACGTCGACGGCAGTTGGTCAGGCGGGTACGCCGTGACACCGAACGTAGGAGGCCGGTCGCGGGACGTGAAGATTTTGGGTCGCCCTGATTCCACGGGAACGGGCGCCGCCACCTGGCAAACGTGCCGGCGGTGGATGCAGGGCGCGTAGTCTCACGGCTGTCAGATGAACCCAGACCGAGGGGCTACAGGTGGTCTACGTCGAATCAGCCGTCCGGGGCAGGCAGATCATTGCCGCCGCGCGCGACGTGCTGGTTCGCGACGGTGTCGCCCGGACGACCATGCGGGCGGTGGCCGATGAGGCGCAAATCCCCTTGGGCACACTGCAACACGTCTTCCCGACGAAACAGAAACTCCTGCGGGCCGTGATCGAGGACGTGGTCGAGGAGATCGCGGAAGTCCTGCGTACTTCGGCCGATCTCGATGACGGGCTGGAACACGCTGTCCGGCAGGGCATTCGCGGCTTCTGGAACACCCTGGTGGTGGGCCACAACAGTTTGCAACTGGTTCAGTTCGAGCTGGTGGTCCAGGCTCTTCGTACGCCCGGGCTCGAAGACCTGGCCCGCTGGCAGTACGAGCGGTACGTCGACGTCGTGGCGCACTGGTGCGAACAGGCCGCCGCGCTGGCGCAGGAGACGGTCGCGATCAGCTATCGGAGCATGGCCCGGACCATCCTCGCGGGTATCGACGGACTGATCGTGCAGTACGTCGTCGATCCCGATCGGGCCCGCGCTGATGAGGACCTCGACACGCTGATCACCATGATCCTCGGGGCTGCTGCGGTGCGGCCCGTCTCGTCTGACTGAGTCACCGCCCCCTTGCCACCAGCGGGTACGTGCCCTATCGTCAAAGTCAGTCAGTTGTATGACTTGGAACTGGGCAAGCGTCAGGAGAACTCCATGGATCGTGTCGACGTCGTCATTGTGGGAGCCGGACTGGCCGGGCTCAGTGCGGCCCGCAAGCTGACTCAGGCGGGCAAGACCGTCGTTGTGCTCGAGGCACGCGACCGCGTGGCCGGCCGCAATCTTGGCGGCATGCTCAGCAATGGAGTGCCGGTGGAGATGGGCGGACAGTGGGTCGGGCCTACGCAGGACGCGGTGCTCGCGCTCATCGACGAACTCGGGCTGGAGACGTTCGCTTCCTACGACCAGGGGGACGCGATCACCGTGTACGAGGGACAGAACCACCGCTACGCCGACGCGACGTTCGGACTGCCGCCGGAAACCCTGGCGGAAGTCGGACGGTTGTGGCTGGAGATCGAGCAGCTGGCCCAAACCGTCGACACCCACTCGCCATGGACCGCCGCCGGCGCGACCGACCTGGACCGTCAGACGCTCGATCAATGGCTGATCGACCACACCACCGATGCCGTGGCACTGCGGTTCTTCCGACTTGTGGTCCCGGCCTTGTTCTCCGCCGAGTCACCTGAACTGTCGCTCCTGCACTTCCTGTTCTACGTCAAATCCGGCACCAGCCTTGCGGTGCTCATCTCCACCACCGGCGGCGCGCAGGAGTCCCGCGTGGTGGGCGGCACCCATCAGATCTCCGAGCGCATGGCCGCTGAGCTCGGAGATGCGTTGTGGCTCAACACCTTCGTCAGCACCATCGCCCAGGATGCGTCCGGAGTCATCGTCACCTTCGACGGTGGGCAGATTTCGGCGGACCGAGTGGTGGTCGCCGTACCGCAGACGCTGGCCGGGCGGCTGCGCTACAGCCCGCCGCTGCCGGCGGCACGGGATGCACTCACCCAGCAGTTCCCCGCGGGCTCGGTCATCAAATTCAACATCGGATATCCGACGCCGTTCTGGCGCGAGGCCGGCCTCTCCGGCTTCGTCATGAGTCTCGATGACGAGTTCAACGTCGTGCTCGACAACTCACCCGACGACGGATCCTGCGGCGTCCTGGTCGGCTTCCTCGAAGGCGCACACGCCCGGCGGGCTGCCGAGCTCACCGCAGCGGAACGGCGGGACATCGTCATCCGAAATCTGGTGAAGTACTTCGGACCGCAGGCGGCTGAACCGTTCGACGTGCTCGAACAAGATTGGACCGCAGAGGAATTCACGCGTGGATGTTACGGCGGCCGGCTAGGGGCGGGCGTGTGGACGCAGTACGGCAAGGCGGTGGCGGCGCCTGTCGGTCGCATTCACTGGGCGGGTGCCGAGACCTCCGACGTCTGGAATGGCTACATGGACGGCGCGATTCGTTCCGGCTACCGCGCCGCTGACGCCATCCTGGCTGAAAGGGCCTGACCATGAGCGAATCTCAGCAGACCACGGTGGCGATTGTCGGCGCCGGCATGTCCGGCCTGATCGCTGCGCGCGACCTGCGCCGGCAGGGTATCGAGGTGCTGGTGCTCGAAGCTGCGGATCGGGTCGGTGGGCGGACGCTGGCCGAAACATCGGCTCTCGGTTCGCGACTCGACCTAGGCGGCCAGTGGATCGGCCACGGCCATCACCGGTTCGAACAACTCGCGGACGAGCTCGGTGCGGCCCGCTTCCAGATGCACACGCCGAAGACCCCCGCGATCTTCGACGGCGCACAGACCGTCTCGCCGACCTCGTCACCGATGCTCGCGGCCAATGCGGCGCTGGTTGGTGCCGAACTGCTCAGCAGGATTCCATTGGCGGGCCGGTGGAATACCGCGACCGTGCAGTCGTGGCTGCGCAAGATTCCATCTGACCGCGCGCGTCGACTGCTCGGTGTCCTGGTGGAGATCACGTCGTGCACAGGCCCTGAGCAACTCTCGGTGCGGGCGTTTCTCGAACTGATCCGCTATCAGGGTGGACTGCAGACCATGATGAAATCCCGAGGTGGAGCTCAGGATTCACTTGTGACAGAGGGTGCGGGGACCCTCGCCGAGCGGCTCGCCGCCGAACTCGGTGCGCGCGTACGGACGGGCTGCCGTGTCACAGCGATCCGTCAGACCGCCGACGGGGCAGTGCTCGACACCAGTGCCGGCGGAGTGGAGGCGCAGAGAGTCATCGTCTCGGTGCCGCCGCCGATGACGAAGCACATCGCCTTCGAACCACCACTGCCGGCCGAGCGGATCGCCTTGCAGCGCAACACCGTCATGGGGACGGTCTACAAGGCGATCGCGGTGTATGACACCCCGTTCTGGCGGACACGTGGCGATGCGGAATGCGTACTGCTGGGACAGCCCAACGTCGCTGTCTTCGACACCTCACCACCCGACGGACCCGGACATCTCTGCCTGTTGGTCGGCGGTCCGGCCGCCCGTGCCCTCGACGACCTCGATACCGACGGCCGACGTGCGCTACTGCTGCGTCAGCTGGCTCGCCATCTCGGTGACGACGTGGAGAAACCGGCAAGCTGGCACGAAAAGTCCTGGCACCAAGATGTATTCGCCGGAGGTGGCTACACGGCTCTGCCGGTTCCGGGTACCAGCGAGGGGTTCTACCCCGTGGCCTCCGCACCGACGGGGCGCATTCACTGGGCGGGCACAGAGACGGCCGCCGAACACGCCGGCTACATCGAGGGCGCCATCGAGGCCGGCAACCGTGCCGCCCGCGAAGTCGCCAAGACGATCACGCATGAATCTCAGACGAAAGCGCATTGATCGTCGCGCTTAGCGTGTCTAGGTTTTGACCTATGAAGACAGTGTTGATCACGGGTTGTTCGTCGGGCTACGGGCTGGAGATCGCGCGCCACTTCCACGCGCAGGGCTGGAACGTCGTCGCGACCATGAGAACCCCACGGCCCGAACTGTTGCCGGACTCGAACCGTATCCGGGTGCTGGCCCTCGACGTGACGGACTCGCAGAGCATCGCCGATGCCATCGCGGCGGCCGGCCCGATCGATGTGCTGGTGAACAACGCCGGCGTCGGGGTGGTAGGCGCGTTCGAGGCCACGCCGATGGCGACGACTCGGGAGGTGTTCGAAACCAACACCTTTGGTGTCATTGCGATGACGCAGGCGGTTGTTCCGCAGTTCCGCGAGCGGCGGTCGGGTGTCATCGTGAATGTGACCTCCAGTACGACGCTGGCCCCGATGCCGCTCGCCGCGGTTTACACCGCGAGCAAGGCGGCCATCGAGGGGTTCACCGGATCGTTGGCACTGGAGCTCGAATTCTTCGGTGTGGCAGCCAAACTCGTCGAACCAGGCTACGGGCCGGGCACCAATTTCACGGCCAACGGAGCCTCCCGGATGGACGGCTTGCTGCCACCGGAGTACCAGGATTTCGCGGCACCGGTCATGGCCGCTTTCGGGGATATCGACGTGTTCACGACGGCGGCCGACGTCGCCGAGGTCGTCTACGCGGCCGCGACCGATACGTCGGGCCAACTCCGGTTCGCGGCGGGCCCGGATGCGCTGGCCCTGGTCGCTGCGCAGGCCCATTGAGTGTCGCGAGTACCGTGTCGAAATGGCAACGGACCCGCTTGATTTCACCATCGCAGTGTTGCAGCCTCGCGCGGTGCGATCGAAGATCGTGGCGGGTGGCGGGCAATGGAGCATCCGCAAGCCGCGGTACGCCGATCCGTCCTTCTCTCTGATCCTCGACGGGACGTGTTGGTTCATCCCGGAGGACGGCGACGCCGTCGAGCTGCGTGCGGGTGATTTTCTGCTCCTGCCGGAGACACCGAGCTTTGTGTTGGCCAGCGACCCGGACCTGGCGCCGACGGACACGCCACTCGACGTCGACGCTGATGCCGTCTACGGCGACGGCGCGGCGACGATGCGGATGCTGGGCGGGTACTTCCAATTCGACCAGGCGAACGCCGCACTCATCGTGCAGCTGTTGCCGGCCGCGATGCTGATTCGCCGGGACGATCCGGGCGCCGCCCGGCTCGGTCGCATGGTGGAACTGATCGCCGAAGAGGCCGGCGAGCGAAACCGGTGCCGGGACCTCATCCTGGAGCGCCTGGTGGAGGTGCTGCTCATCGAGGCATGGCGATTCGAGACCGAACACGGTGCCGTGGAGCGGGGATTGCTTGGGGGACTGGCAGATCCAGCGCTGGCCCGCGTCCTGCGCGCGATACACGCTGACCTGGCCGAGCAATGGACGGTCGAGAAGCTCGCGCGCACCGCGGGGATGTCCCGGGCCGTCTTTGCCGAGCGGTTCTCCCGCACGGTCGGGATGCCGCCCATGCAGTACCTCACGGAGTGGCGGGTCGTGCGTGCCAAAGAACTGATGTTGGGCGGGAAGCCATCGCTGTCTGCCGTGGCAGGACAGGTCGGTTACGGCTCGGCGAGCGCCTTCAGTGCGGCGTTCACGCGGGTGGCGGGGTGTTCGCCGGCCGAGTTCGCTCGGCGGGCAAACCGCGATGGCGGGTAGTGCCGATCTTCATCGAAAAAGCTTCAGAGCCGGTACATTTCGCGCTCCATCGCAGCGTCACCGAGCAACCCGACCAGTGAGGGCGGGTAGTACTCATGTTGTCGTGGTCTTCGTGGGGCCCGGGTCCGGGACCACGAGGCTTCAGCAATGATTCGTGCGATCCAGCCTCGCAGCTGATGTCCGAGAGCTGGGACGTGTGCCTGTGTCATGTCATCGACGCTACGAACACACGCGGCCGCAGGCATCGCGCCGCGGACTGATCTTTGTCTCCGCCTACGGTATGGCTCGGTATTCGATCAGGGACGGATGCCGCCGCCCGCGACTGGCCAGATATCACACGCATCTGCTGAAAAAGCGTGCGCCAATTGGCCGCTCGGCGCTCGGTGCCTAACGCGCGGGGCCGACGAAATCGTCGAGCGCCGACTCGATTTCGTGTGCGAGTCGCTGCGGGGCGTCAGTGTCTCCGGTGATCAGGTCGCGCAGTGCGCGGTGGAAGAGGCCGTCGGCCGTCGCATAGACGATGGCAGGCGTCACGATGACAGAACTACCGGTCAGCCGCGCGTAGGCGGTGACTGCCTTCCAGGTGAGCGCGGCGAGGCTGTCGTCGATCTCGTTGATGCTCAAGGCGAAACGATCGTCGAAGAGCGCTTGGGTGCGCAGGTCGTACCAGAGTCGGTGCATCACGGCCGACTCGCGCAGTGAGTTGCTCAGCGCGGTACTGATCCGGGTCTTGAGCTCCGGGCCGGAACCGCCGTCGATGACGATGGAGCTGTACCGGTCGATGAAGTGGTCCTTGTATTGCCGCACGCAGCACATGACGAGGTCGTCTTTGTCGTCGAAGTAGTAGTGCAGAACGCCGAGCGATATCGCGCAATGCTGGGCGAGCTCGCGCATGCTGGCCCGCGAGAAACCCAGTTCAGCAAGCCCACTGGTGGCCTGGGTGGCCAGCGCCTGACGGCGCGCAGCGAACTTTTGCCCGCGCGGACCCGTCAGTCGTCCAGCGACGCGGCTCGAAGGGGTATCCACAGGGCTCCAGTGGCAGATGAGGTGTCAGTGAACTGGCGGGAAATTCTAAGTCTATTCCTCTGAGCAGGCACTTCTGCACTCGGCGGCAAAGTTTGGACGATCGTCTTGAAATGCCCCCGAAGAGTGGCGCAGACCACTATCATGCTCCGCGGGTGCTCGAAATTCAACGGAAATGGTGCCGATGAGCGAACAAGAAACCGCCGCGAGTTCCGCTGCGGACGACAGGTTGGCGTGGCTGCGGAAATCGGCGGCGGAGGGTCAATCGGGGGCAGTTGACTCGGCATGGAGCTGGATCGTCGAGCTGTCCACGTTGGCCGACAACGATGCGGACGCAGCCGAAGCGCAGCTCAACGACCTTTTTCGGTTGGGGGAACCGCCAGTCGATCTGGACGGCCCGACGGAGGGCATCCTGGTCATGACGACAACGAATCCGGCTCTCGACACCGTGACCCGGGCTGTCACGGCCTTGTGGATGCCGTGGCAAGGCAAACGCTTCGACTCGGACAGCGGTACCGGCGACAACCGGCTGACCCGCAGCACGGGTCTGGTCGGCAAATTGTTGTGGCCGCTGTATTCGATGCGTGACGCTGAATCCGGCAAACTCGCTTTCGATTTCGCCACGTACGTCGAGGCCGGCAAGGACGACCCCGACCGTCAGGTGATGGTCATCGACTACGCCAACGTGGAATCCAACCCGCGCCTGGTGATCCGCAGCATTCGCGACGAGCTGGTGGAGCTGGTACCGGGCATCTACCTCGGCAAGATTTTGTTCAACACCGGCTCCGACCGGTACAGCAAGATTGGATATTTTGCGCTGCGCACGCCTCGCTGACGGACCTCAGATCATCCGACGACCACCGACAAACTTCGAAAGAGAAACGGCGACAACATGATTCCGTCCCAGTGGCACGAATACCCCTCTCTCCTGCTGCAGCTGAACGCGCTGGCGAAGACCCGCGACGAGCTGCGCGAGCACAACCTGTACGAGGCGTACGGCATGCGGCCGTCCGACGACCTGGGCCAGCCCAACGACGAGGTGCGCCGCGCTCGTCAGCCTGACGGCACCTGGAACGATCTCCAAGATCCGCATATGGGCGCCAAGGGCACCGGCTTCGGGCGCAACGTGCCGCTGTCGATGACCGTCACCGACGTCAAGCGACTTCTCAAGCCGGATCCGCGCGTCATCAGCCGCAAGCTCATGGCCCGCGACGACTTCAAGCCCGCCGGCATCATCAACGCCCTCGCCGCCGCATGGCTGCAGTTCGAGAACCACAACTGGTTCTTCCACGGCGACGGTGTGCCCGACAAGACCATCGACATCCCGCTGAGCGCCGACGACCAGTTCCCCGAGAACCCGATGAAGATCCGGTGCACCATCCCGCTGCGCGGCGAGATCGCAGACGGTTGTCCCGCACCGGTTTTCGCCAACGCGGAGACGCACTGGTGGGACGGCTCCCAGGTCTACGGCAGTGGCAAGGAACGCCAATCGGAGGTCCGGACCTTCGTCGACGGCAAGGTCAAGGTCGACCCGAACGGCCGCCTGCCCGAGAGCGACATTCCGGGTATCGACCTGACCGGTATGAAAGAGAACTACTGGGTCGGCACCGGTCTGCTGCACACCATGTTCGCGCGCGAGCACAACGCCGTCTGCGACGCGCTGAAGAAGGCCTACCCGAGCTTCGATGACCAGCGCCTCTTCGAGATCGGCATGCTGGTCGTCTCGGCGCTGATCGCCAAGATCCACACCGTGGAGTGGACGCCGTGCGTGCTGCGCCACCCGGCGCTGCAGATCGGTATGAACGCGAACTGGTATGGGGCACTGGGGGAGACGTTCCAGGAGAAGTTCGGCCGGATCAGCGACAACGAGGCGATCTCGGGCATCATTGGCTCGCCGACCGATCACCATGCGGCGCCGTTCTCGCTGACCGAGGAGTTCGTCTCGGTCTACCGCATGCACCCGCTGATTCCGGACGACTGGAACTTCTTCTCGCTGGAGTCCGGTGAGCACCTGGTGAAGGCGGAATTCACCCAGCTGCAGGGCAGCTACACGCGTGACTTCATGGACAAAATCCAGATGGGCGACATGTGGTACTCGTTCGGCCTGGCCAGCGCCGGTGCCGTGTGCCTGCACAACTACCCGAATGCGCTGCGCAACCTCAAGCGCGTCGACGGTCAGGTCACCGACCTTGCGACCCTCGACATCGTGCGCGACCGCGAGCGAGGTGTGCCGCGCTACAACGACTTCCGTGAAGCACTGCGGATGCCGCGCCGCAAGACCATCGACGACATCACCCCGAACAAGCAGTGGGCGCGGGAGATCAACGAGGTCTACAACGGCGACGTCGACGCCGTCGACCTGCAGATCGGCATGCAGGCCGAGCAGCCGCCGAAGGGATTCGGCTTCTCGGACACCGCTTTCCGCATCTTCATCCTGATGGCGTCACGCCGGCTCAAGAGCGACCGCTTCTTCACCAACGACTTCAAGCCCGAGGTGTACACGCAGGTAGGCTTCGACTGGGTGAACAACAACACGATGAAGGACGTCATGCTGCGGCACTACCCGGAGCTGGATCCGGTGATCGGCGACGTCGAGCGGGTGTTCGCGCCGTGGCCGAAGCTGGGTGCACCGGTGCCGGGGAAGAAGAACCCGGTGGTGCAGCTGGCCGACTCCGTCCGCGCCTACCTGCCCTGGGGCTGACACGATGGCCGAGGATTTCCCGCACGCATCCATCGTCGAAGGTGTTCGGTTCACCGCCCAGATCGGTGTGCCGAATGTCCTTCTGGGACTGTTCAACAAGCGAGAGTTGCCCACGCGCATCGCATCTGGGCTGAGTTCGGACTATCTGGGATACCAGCTGGTCGAAGGCATGGTGCGCAGCTATGGCCCCGGCCCGTTCTACGTCCGGGTCGTCGCCGACGAGGCGCTGCTGGTGCACCACCCTGATGATCTGGAGTTCGTGCTGGGCGGATCGCCCGATCCGTTCGCCTCCGACCCCAAGCCCAAACGGGAGGGCATGGCGGCGTTCCAGCCGGATGCGCTGACCATCTCCCGCGGCCAGCCGTGGGAGGACCGCCGCCGATTCGCCGAAGCAGTCCTGGACACCGGGCACCCGGTGCACCGACTGGCGCAGGCGTTCGTCGAGAAGGTCGCGCAGACGGTGGCGGGCCTCGAGTCCGGGGCGCTGAAGTGGTCGGACTGGAATGCCGCGTTCCAGCGTCTGACCCGGTGTGTGGTCTTCGGTGACAAGGCCGCCGACGACACCCGGCTCACCTCTCAGCTCAGCGAGCTGATGTCGGCGGGCAACGGCATGCCCGGCGAGCCCGCGCCGGGATATCCGGAGTTCCTGTCGCACATCGAGTCCTATCTGCAGAATCCGGAGCCGAACAGCCTGGCTGCGCTCATCGCGGAGACCACCCCGCCCGAGACCGCGAGTCCCGCGAGCCAGGTGATCCACTGGCTGTTCGCGATGGGGGACACCCTGGCAGCCAACGCTTTCCGGGCCCTCGCGGTGCTGTCCACCCACCCCGAGCATCTGCGCGAGGTGCGGGCGGAACTGGAGTCGGCCGACATCGCGTCGGGGCAGGGCATCGCCTCGCTGAAGTACCTCGGCGGATGCCTGCTCGACACCATGCGGCTGTGGCCGACGACGGGGCTGTTCGGCCGCGTCGCGACCCGGGACATCGAATTCCCCAGCGGTGCAGTGCTGCCCGAAGGGAAGCAGGTGCTCATCTACAACGTCTTCAACCACCGGAACCGGGACCGGATCCCGTACGCCGACCGATTCTCGCCGGGTGAGTGGGTCGGTGGGGACGCGGGAAGCGACTGGTCGTACAACTTCCTGAGTCACGGCCCGCAGGGCTGCCCGGGCGCCGGCCTGTCGGTGTTCCTCGGGCAGGCCTTCCTGGCGCACGTGTTGAAGGGGACCACTCCGGTGCTGCGCGGGGCTACGCTGAATCCGCAGAAGTCACTGCCGCACAGTATCGATCTGTACGGCATCAGCATCGAACGCTAGATGGACCATTCGGTCGTCAACGCGACCGTGCCACGGAGGGGACCCTTGTGACGACGACCGCCGAACATCTCCGCTACGCCCTCGACGGGCGTTGGCGCGAGGTGAAAGACCGTATTCGGCAAGAGCTTTCCGTAGACCTGTTCAAGCCGCACTACACCCCGGACACCGCGGTGGCCCGAGCCAAGGTCACCGAACAGATGAAGTACATGGCGTCGCGCGGCGCCGCCGAGGATGCCTTCGCCAAGGGCCACGGCGGCAACGGCGATGCGGGCGCCACCATCGCCCGCATCGAGATGCTCGCCATGAGCGACCTGTCGCTGATGGTCAAGGCCGGGGTGCAGTGGGGCCTGTTCGGCGGCGCGATCGACAATCTGGGCACGGAACGCCATCACGAGGCGTACGTGCGCAAGGCCATCGATCTGGATCTGGTCGGCTGTTTCGGCATGACGGAGACCGGGCACGGCAGTGACGTGCAGTCCCTGGAGACCACCGCCACGTACGATCCGGCCACCGGGGAATTCGTCATCGATTCCCCGACCCCCACCGCACGCAAGGACTACATCGGCGGTGCCGCCGAATCAGCCCAGGTGTCAGCGGTTTTCGCGCAGCTGATCACCGGCGGCGAGAGCCAGGGCGTGCATTGCTTCATGGTGCCGCTGCGCGACGAGTACGGCAACGACCTGCCCGGTATCCGGACCTCGGACTGTCACTACAAGGGCGGACTGCCCGGAGTCGACAACGGCCGCATCCAGTTCGATCATGTGCGGATCCCGCGGGAGAACCTGCTCAACCGCTACGGCGACGTCGCCGAGGACGGGACGTACACCTCGCCAATCGACAATCCGAACCGGCGGTTCTTCACCATGCTCGGCACGTTGATCCGCGGCCGGGTGACGGTGGGCGGAAGCGCCGCGGCCGCCGCCCGCGTCGCACTGGACATCGCCACCCGGTATGCGTTGCAGCGCAGGCAGTTCGAGGCGCCGAAGACCGACGACGAAGTCCTCATCATGGACTACCTCGTGCACCAGCGTCGACTGCTGCCGTTGATCGCCAAGTCGTACGCGCTGCAGTTCGCCCAGAACGAGTTGGTCTCGGACCTGCACGATCTGAGTGCGGTCGCCGAACCCGACGGCGAGGTACAGCGCGAACTGGAGGCACGGGCCGCGGGACTCAAGGCGGCCGCGACGTGGCATGCCACCCACGCCATCCAGGAGTGCCGCGAAGCCTGCGGCGGCGCAGGGTATCTGGCGGAGAACCGGCTCATCGCGCTCAAGGCCGATACCGACGTCTTCACCACCTTCGAAGGTGACAACCACGTCTTGACCCAGTTGGTGGCCAAACACCTGCTCACCGAGTACGCCGACGACATCAAGGGCATGAGCCCGTTCGAGTGGGTGAAGTTCGCCACCAGCACGGCCCGCGAGCGCGTGCGCCGGAGCACCGGCACCGAGACCATCCTGCAGAACCTGCTCGACACCCGGCAGGACAACGAGGAAGAGGGCAGCCTCTTCAACCGCGGCACGCAGGCGAAGATGTTCGAGGACCGGGCCGACTACCTGCTGTCGACGGTCGCCCGCCGCCTGCAGGCCAACTCCAAGGAGATGAGCGCGTTCGAGGCGTTCAACTCCGTGCAGGACCACGTGCTGCACGCGGCGTCGGCACACATCGACCGCATCGTGTTCGAGTCCTTCGCTGCCGGTATCGACGCGTGTCCTGATCCCGAGGCGCGCAAGATTTTCGAGCTCGTCTGCGATCTGTACGCGCTGTCGGTGATCGAGGAGGACAAGGCCTGGTACATCGAGCACCGCTTCCTGTCCACGGACCGGGCGAAGGCCGTGACCGCCGCGATCAACGACCGCTGCCGCAAGCTGCGGCCCTACGCCGAAGTGCTGGTCGACGGATTCGGGATTCCCGAGCAGTTGCGCTACGCCGAGATGCTGCATCCGGAGCGCATCCCGGACATCTGACGGGCGCAGGGGTCGGCAGGCGCGGCCCCGCGCGGACAGTGACGCGCGGCGGTAGTTTCGTGCACACACAGTCTGCGGACAGCGAAAGGGAACCGCCATGGATCTGAAGAAGAAGGCGACGCTCTTCGCGGCCGCAGGCGTGGCAGTGGGCATCCTGGTCGCCCCGGCCGCACAGGCCGACATCTGCGACCCCTCGGTCACCGTCTGTCAGGGCAGTGAAATCAGTGGTCCGACCTCGGTGCCGGCGGCTTCGCCATCGGTCATCGCGGACAACGACGAGTTCCCGTTCGGCGACGACGAGTGGTACCTCTATCCCGGTGCGGGCGTGATCAACCACTGGGGTGGCGGCGGCGGGCGCCGCTAGGACGAGTGCGGCTGTTCCTCGGCCCTGTTTCGCCGGGCGCCGTCAACTTTCCTTGACGTCAAGGAAAGTTGACGCCTTCAGATCGCGTGTGTTTGGGGGAGAGCCGACGCGGAGTTCATGGTGCATCGCCGGTGCTCGCGATCTTCTTGGCCAGGGCGGCGAGTTTGTCGTCCAACACAAGTGCCGCCGCCAGCAGCGGCGGGTTTTCCTCGACAACCATCAGCGACGACGGCTTGACGTAGGTCAGGGCGCTCCGGTTGTCGGCCTCTTCCGTCAGAAGAACTTCCACGGGAGCGAACAGCCCGGCTGTGAGGTCGTGACGAATCATGGTGATTGCGATGAGCGGATTGCCGAGTATGACGCGGAGGACCTTGCGTTCTACGCCGGCTGCTGGGAGCCAGGACCCGTGGTCGATCAGGTGCATCAACATGAAATCGCTCGGCCCGGCCTGGCGCTGGACGTCTGCCGCGAACGCGTTCCAGTCGCGATCGGCCAACGCCCGGAGATCCGTTATCTGCGCGGGTTCTGTACCGATATCGGCGAGCAAGTCGTCGCGCAGCTCATCGAACGTCTTGTCACTGTCGAACCGCGCCCGGACCCCGCTGAAGGGGAGCTCGTGAGCCTCACTCGTCGTCATACATACACACTGCGACTGATGGAGCCCGGTAGGAAGGCCGAGATGATCCTGGTGTTCGCGGGGCCAGGATGCGGGTCACCTCGCAGGGGAGTCGGCGCGGCAAGTCGCCACATCGATCACTCGCACACCAACTTTGGCCCCCGATTGGCGCTTATTGACCAACTCGAACTATTTTCCTTGAGGTGATCTCCTCAGCTGTTGGCGTTGTTGCCCGCTGGACTGCTCCTTTCCTCGCTGTTGCCGCGGTCGCGAGCGTGGGCCTGTCCCTCGACCCGGCTCCGCGCGCCGACGCCCCGGCGATCCGCCTGGTCGACGGCGGCAACCCGCTGGCCGGCCGGCCCTTCTACGCTGACCCCATCTCGAAGGCCCGGACTGCCGCCGCGCAGGCTGACCCGCCCAGCCCCGAGCTGACCGCCATCGCCAACACGCCGCAGGCCTACTGGCTGGATCAGGCGTTCCCCGCCTCCACGGTCGGCGGCACCGTCGCCGGGCTCACCGGCGCCGCTAACGCCGCGGGCGCCACGCCGGTGCTCGTTCTGTACGCCATCCCGCACCGCGACTGTGGCAGTTACGCAGCAGGCGGCTTCGGATCGGCCGACAGCTACCGGGGCTGGATCGACAGCGTCGCGGCAGGCCTCGGTGGCTCGCCCGCGGCGATCATCGTCGAACCCGACGCGCTCGCCATGGCCGACTGCCTGTCCGCCGGTCAGCGTCAGGAGCGCTACGACCTGATCCGCTACGCCGTCGACACCCTGACCCGCGACCCGGCCGCGGCGGTCTACATCGACGCCGGACACTCGCGCTGGGTGAGCGCCGAGACGATGGCCTCGCGGCTCAACGACGTCGGTGTCGCGAAGGCGCGTGGTTTCAGCCTCAACACGACGAACTACTTCACCACCGGTGAGGAAATCGGCTACGGCGAGGCGATCTCCGGACTGACCAACGGCGCGCACTACGTCATCGACACCTCGCGCAACGGTGCCGGGCCGGCCGAGGGCGACCCGATGTACTGGTGCAACCCCGATGGCCGTGCACTGGGTGCCGCGCCGACCACCGACACCGCGGGCGCGCACGCTGACGCGTACCTGTGGGTCAAGCGGGTCGGAGAGTCCGACGGGTCATGCGGCCGTGGGGAGCCCGGTGCGGGCACCTTCGTGAGGTCGTACGCCATCGACCTGGCTCGCAACGCGGCGCACTGATTACCGCGCGCCGGGACGGAGGTTTCGGCGAAAGGGCGATACCTTGCCGTCATGCATGGGTGTGGCCCTGACTGCGCCGACAGCGTCGACGCGATCTCCCGGCGGACCGCGATTGCCGCCTCGGTGTCGGCGCTGCTCGGCGGCGCGGCGCTGGCGACGTCGGCGGGCAGTTCAGCCGAGCCGCGGGGCAATGAGCTGCCGCAGAACGCACTGATCACGCTCGGGGTGCAGGCGGGTCCGCCGCCGGTGCCCAACCGGACGGGCATCTCATCGGCGCTCAAGATCGGCGGCGACGTCTACCAAATCGACTGCGGCCTAGGCTCTTTGAACGCGTTCACCAATGCGGGCCTGAGATTCGACCAGCTGCGCAGCCTCTTCATCACGCACCTGCACACCGATCACATCGTCGATTACTACAGCTTCTTCCTGTCCGGCGGCTACACCGCCTCGCCGGGCAAGGGCGCGGTGACGGTGTACGGGCCGGGCCCGGCCGGTGGTCTGCCGCCCAGCGAGGTCGGCAACCCCAACCCACCGACCGTCGAACCGGCCAACCCCACGCCGGGGATCGCGGCCATGACCGATGCGTTGCACCGGGCTTTCGCCTACACCAGCAACATCTTCATCCGGGACATGGGCACCGATGACATCCAAAGCTTGGTCAACGTGAACGAAGTCGTCGTGCCACCCGGCTCGGACTACCGGAACAGGTCGCCGCGCACCGACCCATTCTCGGTGATGGTGGACGACAACGTGCGGGTCACCGCGACCCTGGTGAGCCACTACGACGTCTACCCGGCCTTCGCCTTCCGGTTCGACCTGGTGAAATCTGGTGTGTCGGTGACCTTCTCGGGCGACACGACCAAGTCCGACAATCTGATCGCGCTGGCGCAGGGCACCGATATCCTGGTGCATGAGGCGCAGTTCAGCCTGGCCGACGGCGGTAACAACAGCAGGTTCCCGCCGGGATATCTGGTCCGTTCGCATACCTCCGCCGAGCAGGTCGGTGAAGTCGCCGCAGCCGCGGGCGCCAAGCATGTTGTGTTGAGCCACTATTCGCCCACCGACCTGCCCGACTCGAAGTGGCGGGACGCGATCGGCAGCCGTTACCAGGGCAAGATCACCGTCGCGCGCGACGGCCAAGTGTTCGCTCTCTGACCTATCCTCGGCCTATGCATCTGATCGCGCTGGAAGAGCACTACGCCTGGAATCCGGCGAGCGACGGCAACGTGGTCGCGACATGGCTGGAGTCCAACAACCGCACCGGCTTCGATCGGCTCTACGATCGCGGGCCGCTCCGGCTGGAGCAGATGGACGCCGCCGGCATCGACTTCCAGATCCTGTCGCTGTTCGACCCGGGGGTGCAGGAGTACGACGACGCCGCGCTCGCCGTCGACTACGCGCGCCGCGCCAACGACGATCTAGCCGAGACTGTGCGCCAGTACCCCGACCGGTTCGGGGGCTTCGCCACGCTCGCCACCCAGGACCCCGAGGCGGCGGTGGCCGAATTACGAAGGGCCGTCGTTGATCTCGGACTGGTGGGCGCCCTCATCAACGGCCACACCCATGGCCGCTACCTGGACGACCCCGCCTATGGGGCGCTGTTCGACACCGCTGAGACGCTCGGTGTCCCGCTCTATCTGCATCCGACCACCCCGCACCCGGCGGTGATGGACGCCTGGTTCGCGCCGTACGTCGACCAGGGTCTGCACCTGGCGTCGTGGGGGTTCGCCGTCGAAGCGGGGACGCACGCGCTGCGGCTGATCTACTCGGGGCTGTTCGACCGCCACCCGAACCTGCAGATGATCCTCGGCCATCTCGGAGAGATGTTGCCGTTCACCGCTTTTCGCACCGATCGGTACTACGGGCTGGGCGGCTCGGGCGGCCACTTGCAGAAGCTGCCGTCGGAGTACCTGCGGAACAACTTCTACTTCACCACGAGCGGCAACTTCTCGCCTCCGGCCATGGCGTGCACGTTGTCGGTCATGGGCACCGACCGCGTCATGTTCTCGGTGGATTACCCGATGGACGACAATGTCGATGGGGCGAACTTCCTGGCGTCGTATCCGATGGACGAGCCGGACCGGCGCAAGGTGGGCTACGAGAATGCGTTGCGGCTCTTCGGAGATCGCATCCCGGCAATCGGCGGCTAGAGCGCGCGGCCCATCCAGCTCAGGTTGAGCGACCTGCCCACCTGGTTGAGTTGGCTGATGGCCTCCTCGATCCGCCGCCGCGGCACCTCGACCCGCCATTCCGGCATCCGGCCGGTCAGCTGCAAGGTTTCCGGACTGAAGCTGACGGACGTCGGCGTGAGTTCGCGGGGCAGCTTCGGCAGCTGAATCCGGTAGGCGGGCACGCGATTCGGCAGGTGCCACCGGGCTTTGCGCAGCGCGACCATCCTCGGTTTGATCAACAACGTCGACCCGTCGATGGTCGCGTCGACCTCGAGGTGACCGATGTCAGGCTTTCGGGCCCAACGGATTTGAGCGACGCCACCGGCGTCGATCTGGCCGAGCAGCCGCGGCGCGGCACGACCCGGCAGCGACGACGCCTTGTCGATCATCTCGTCGAGCGCCGTGGTGGACATTTCGATGGTCAGGTCGAGCGGTGCCGCAACCAGCACCGGCGTGTTGCTGGGTTTGATGTGCACGTTGTGCAGGAAGGCAGTGGCCTTGTCGAATTGCCATCCGTTCCAAACGATGTCGGACGCCGAGATGGAGACGTCGCCCAGTTGCCCGACCGACAGACTGCGCATGTCGAGATCGGCGTCGATCGCGGTGACCGTCAGCGTCATCTCGCCGGACTTGAGCTTGACGGTCATCCGGCGGCCGACGAGCTGCTTGCGCAACGTGTCGAACAGGCTCTTGTAGGCCCCGGCCGGCCCGCTGGTGAGCGCACTGCCCGCGGTCGATGACCAGAAGGACGACAGCGCGTCCAGCGGCTTGAACGCATCCCAGTTGGGGAGCGAGTCCCAGCTCGGAAACGAGTCCCAGGACGGGAACGGTCCGGAGTTCGCCATGATCAATCATCGCTACTGCGTCAACCGTCGGGACGTCGTGTGTGCCGCTCACCGGGATACCGGACTAGGCGGTGCCCAGCGACTCCCGGAAGCGACGGCCCAGAATTCCGCGCGCCGCGCGGGTCCAGGTGAACCCGACGTGCCCGGCGTTGACCCAGCGCACATGGTCGGCGTGCCACGAATCAGCCAGTGCCTCAGACTGTTCCACCGGGATCAGCCGATCCGCCCTGGCGATGAACAGCGTCCGGTCCCGTGGCGCGACGACCGTCGGCAGCGCCAATGGGGACACCACCTGGAAGACGGTCCGGGCGTCGTCGGACGCGATGACGTCCCGGTACTCTTCGGGCGGCCCGTGGTGGGTCAGCAGGGCCAACGGATCGGCGAACGGCAGCGCCGCGGCCACCGCGTCGAAGCGTTCCAGCCCGGCCAGCACGGTGGACAGGTAGCCACCGAGTGAAACGCCATAGAGGCCCACCGGGGCATCGGTGGTGCTGCGAATCCAGCTCACCAATCGGCGGACATCCCACACCGCCTGGGTGATGCCGTGCAGCATCGAGGTCAGATCCAGCGACAGCAGCTGTCCGTCGGCGGACTCGCGCCGAGGCCCGTGTAGCGGCGAAATCGGAAGTGCCACATTGTATCCGAGCTTGTGGTGCAGGTAGTTGGCCCAGAGTACGTTCAGGTCGAAACGTGACGACCCCATCCCGAAGCCATGCAGGATGACGACCCACGGGGCGGGGGAGTCGGGGCGGCGCAGCAGCCGGACCGTGACGGTGTCGTTGCGGTCATTGCCGGGCCAGCGGCCCGCGCCCAGTTCGAATGACCGGACGTCGAATTCCGATGTGAAGGACATCGACTCGTGGCGCAGCGGTCCGTTGTGGGTGCTCCAGTGCAGGACGTCGGCGTCGTTCAGCTTCGGCGGAGTGCGGTGGTACTTCGATGGTTTGGAGACCCAGCCGCGCCTCTTGAACATGGCCGCGGCCTTGTCCAAGTCGGCGGCGAGCCGTTCCGGAGCGGCTTCTGTCGGCAGCTTCGGCTGGCGCAGGCGCATGACGGCGAGCACGGCTTCGTCGATGGCGATGTGCGGGGCCACGGCCATGCGCTCGTTGATGTCCATGCACTCCGGACGGCTCACCATGGGCGGCTCGGGCAACTCATCGTTCCTCAGTCGGGCAGACACCATTGTCTCCTTGCTTGAAGTCGTCCCGCCCGCAGATGCGCGCCGATGGCCATCGGCGCGCACCCGCGTTGAGCTCAAACACACTGTCCTGACGGACGATTGGCTGGTCACCTGTTCAGTTATTGACCCATCACGTACTTGACGGTGGGGCCGGTGGTCCAGCCGCCGTCGACCGCGATCTCGGCGCCGGTGACGTACGAGGCAGCGCGGGAGAGCAGGTAGGTCACGACGCCGGCGATCTCGTCGGCCTCGCCGACGCGACCCATCGGGGTGTTGGGGTAGTTGCCCTCGCCCTGCTGGATGCCGACAGCAGCCGTCATCGGCGTGTAGGTCATGCCGGGGTGCACGGAGTTGACTCGGATCCGGTCGGTGCCCAGTTCGACAGCGGCGATCTTGCTGAGGCCACGCACCGCCCACTTGGAGGCGCCGTAGCCGGCGGTCAGGGCCAGGCCCATCAGGCCGGCGGCCGACGAGATGTTGACGATGGAACCGCCGCCGGCAGCACGCATCGGTGCGATGACGGCCTGGATGCCGTTGAAGACACCGACCAGGTTGACGTCGAGCACGGTGCGGAAGTGATCCAGGGGCTCGTGCTCGATGAATTGGCCGGTGGAGATGCCCGCGTTGTTGACCAGACCGGTGATCTTGCCGAACTCGGCGACCGTCAGTGCGACGGCGGCGTCCCACTGGGCGCGGTCGGTGACGTCGAGGTGCGCGTACCGGGCCGCGTCCCCGAGTTCGGTGGCCAGTTGCTTGCCCTCGTCGTCGAGGACGTCAGCGATGACGACCTTGCCGCCGCCGGCCGCGATGTGCCGGGCCATCGATGCACCGAGACCGCGTGAGCCACCGGTGACGATCGCCACCACGTCCGACAAGCTATCCGAATCTGCCATCGCAGCAACTTCCTTTCGACGTCGTCAGGGCGCGGATCGCTGTCGCGTCCGCCCTCGTGTGAAGGCAATCACATCTATTCGGCGCTGCCGGACGAACTCCCACCCGGTGGGACTGCGGCGTCTGCTTTTTGCTTGGCGGCCGGGGCGTCCTTCTTCGGTGCGGGCTCCACCCAGCCGGATGCGGCGAGCAGCCGGTCGAGTTCGGCCTTGGCGCCCTCGAGGATCTCCCACGGGTCTTCGACGAGGTCCGGATCAGCCTGAATACCGACGTCGACGTTGCCGCCGTAGCTGAAGACGGTGACGTTGATGCCCATGCCGACGGTGAGCGGACCGACCGGCACGATGTGCTCGATCTTGGCGCCGGCCATGTACAGCTGAAGCGGCGGGCCGGGCACGTTCGAGACGATGAGGTTGCTGGCCAGCGGCAGCTTGTCCTCGAGCTTGGCGGCGCGGAAACCCTTGAACACCAGGTTCAGCAGCACCGGCGGCGCAAAGTCGGTGAGGCCGATGGACTGGCCGGCCTGCAGGTCCTCGGCCAGGGCCTTGGCGCTGTTCATGCCGTTGTGGATGGCGGACAGCCGCTCGACCGGATCGTCCACGTCGGTGCACATCGAGGCGATCATGGTGTGCACGTGGTTACCGGGGGTTTCGTCGCCCGCGTCGCGCGTCGACATCGGCACGGTCGCCAGGACCGGGGTCTCGGGCAGTGCGTCGCGCTTGGTCAGGTAGGTGCGCAGTGCGCCGGCCACGACGCTCAGGATCACGTCGTTGACCTTGACGCCGAGCCCGTTCTTGACGTGTTTGATGTGGGCCATCGGCAGCGACGTGTACGCGAAGCTGCGGTGCGAGCTGAGCGCGCCGTTGAAGCTGGTCTTGGGGGCACTCATCGGGCGTGGCGGCGGATCGTCGCGCCGCAGGTGGCTGATGGTGGTCACCGCGTTGCGGACGGTCTGGCCCAGGTACTGGACGACCTTCGGCGGCGTGCTCGCAGCGGTCAGCGCGCCCTTGGCGAACAGTTCGAGGCTTGAGTGGCGCGTCTGCTCGCCCTCGTTGGGCAGGTCCACAATCGGCTTCGTGGCGTCCGGCGTCACGTCGCACAGGACCGACGACAGGCCCGCGCCGGACACACCGTCGACGATGGAGTGGTGGGTCTTGGCGATGAAGGCGACGCGGCCGCCTTCGAGGCCCTCGACGAACCAGCTCTCCCACAGCGGCTGGTTGCGGTTGAGCTGACGGGCCAGGATCTCGCCGACGACATCGGCGAGCTCTTTCTCGCCACCGGGAGCGGGGAGTGCCGCGCGGTGGATGTGGTAGTCGAGCTTGAACGCGGGATCGTCGACCCACACGGGCCGGTCCAGGCCCAGCGGAACCTCTTGGATCCGGCGCCGGAACGACGGCAGGTAGGGCAGGCGGCGATCCAGGTGAGCGCGGAGGTGCTCGAAGTCGAATCCCGGCGCGTCGCTGGGGTCCAGAATCATCAACCCCAGCGTGTGCTGAGGCCATTCGGTGCCCTCCATGGACAAGAACATGGCATCCATGCCGGACAAGCGCTTCACCGAAAACTCCCCTCGATATACCACGGACGTGTGGCGGCAATAACGTATCGACACGCGAGGGCTTTACGATTGCTACTTCCCAGTCAGCGAGATTGAAATTCGGCGCCTATCAGCGGTTCTCCGCTATTCAGCGGGTCGCTACCAAGTGAACTGAGTTAGTTGTTGCACTTTTCCTGCAATTGTCGAACAGACGTAAAACTGTCGCATTCGTGTGAAGAACGACAGCTTTATGTCTGTTCGCGAGAAAAGTCATGAATGCGCTTTCGCGAGGGTGATGCTCTGCTCGAACTGGAATATATTTTCCGGGTCGTACTTGGCCTTGATGGCGCGCAGCCGGTCGACATTGGCTCCCCAATACGCATATTCCCAGTCGGGCATCCCGGCGTTTGGGACATTGGTGTAGGCGCCGGTTATGAAGGGCTGCAAGGCTTCTCCGAACTTGGCGATCCAGGTCAGGCAGGTCGCCGTCAGTGGGTCAACGGATGCGGGAATGTCGCCGCGAACGCCCCACCCCGCGCCGGGTTCGGCGTAGAAGAGGGCGTTGCGGTGAGCGTAGGCCGCGCCGCCGCGTGGCTCGCTGATAGTGACTGCGCCACCCAGCGCATTGGTGAAATAGTTGCAGGTGGAGGTGGGCGCAGCCGCCATGTAGGTGCCGATGACCTGCACGGCCTCGGGCGGAAAAGGCTGAGAGATGAACTGTGACAAGAACTTCCAATTCGCGGCTTCGTCTTCGGCGGGTATCTGAAAGCCGGCGTACGTGCCGGCCCAATCCGCGGCCGTCGCCTCGACGCGGGGTGTGCCCACAGACAGGATCGGCGCCAGGATCTGCAGCGCCTCGGTCTCCGAACCGGACACGAGGACGCCGATCATCGAAATCTGGTCACGCAGGATCTCCAATTGAGTGGTGAGGCGATGATCCAGGAATGGTGCGCAGTGTTGCCATGCCTGGAAAACCGCCGGCAGGTCGTCGAGTCCGGACCACTTGGCGACGATGTAAATGGTCTGTGCCAGTGGATGAATCGCGTAGGTCAGTGACGTCACGATGCCGAAATTGCCGTTGCCGGCGCCCCGGAGGGCCCACAACAGATCCGGGTTGGAGTTCAGGTCGGCGGTAACCGACTCGGCGCCGCCGGTACCTGAGGCGACGACGACCTCAGCGGCGACCAGGTTGTCGCACGCCATCCCGAAGGCCCGGGTGAGTAGCCCGAAGCCGCCGCCGAGCGTCGCGCCGACCAGCCCGACGGTGCCCTCGGTTCCGGTCGCGGTGGCGAAGCCGGCCTCGCCCAGTGCGGCGACCGTCTCGGACTGATTGAGACCGGCGCCGACCGTGGCGGTCCTGGCCGCGGCGTCGACGGTCACCGACTTGATCTCGCTGACGTCGATCACCAGACCGTCGTCGACGGTGGACCAACCTTCGAGGCAGTGCCGTCCGCTGCGCGCGCGGACCGGCACACCGTGGTGGCGTGCCCACGCCAAAGCGTTGACGACATCTGTTGTTTCCCTGGCAAATACGATGGCCGCGGGCCGGTTGGTGTAGAGCAGATTGTATCCGGCGCACGCTGTGGCGTATTCGGCGTCATCCGCGCACACCACCCGTCCGGTGAGCGTCCCAGGTCGGGACGATAACGGGATCATCGGTCGGCCGCTGCCACGGCGAATTCGTCGATACCGGGCTCGGTGTCGAGCACCTCGCGATTGAAGACCAATATCTTGACGAAGTATCCGAGGCCGACGGCGATGAGGCCGAGCACGATGAAGCTGGGTACCCGCGCGGATTCGGGTGTCACGAGAACGAAGAGTGCGAAGACCACCCAGATCAGTGCGACGGCGGCGACGGGCAGTTCGAAGCGGCCCAGCCCGAACCCACCTTCCTTGTGTTCCAGACGTTTCCGGACGGCGAGGTACAGCACGACGATGGCTCCGTAGATCAGCGCCGGCAGGATCGTCGACGCAATGATCAGCTGGATGAGAGCCCCGCCGCGCAAGGTCACCATCAGCACCACCCCGACGATCAGAATCAGCAGGGTCGCGGGAACCGGTGTCTGGGTGCGTGGATTGACCCGGCGCATCAGCGCGTGGGCGGGGAAGCGGTCGTCACGTGCCATCGCGAAAACCTGCCTCGAGCACGCCGCCATCACCACCATGCCGGCACCGAACATGGCAAAGGCAATGCCGGCCAACAGGATTCGTTCGGTGAAGGATCCGAGCTGCTCGCGGACGATCATGGCCACCGGCGCACCACTGTGGCTCACCGCGCCGACGTCCTTGATCGCGATGGTCAGGGCGATGAGGAAGACCAGACCGGCCACACCCGCCGCAACGACCGACGCCACGATGGCGCGCGGCACGCTCCGGAACGGATCCTTGGCCTCCTCGGCCAGGTTCGCGGCCGAGTCGAAACCGACAAGCGTGGTGAGCCCCATGACCATGCCGGCCATCAACCCGCCGCCGACCGCGAAGTAGTCGGGGGAAGACGACGCGATTCCACGGCTGGTCAGGTTGTCGACATTGCTGTCGCCGGTGACGGCCATGACGATCCCCAGCGCGACCACGATCAGCACGATGATGGCGAGCTCCAGCCCCACCGCGCCGGAGGTGATCAGGCCGAGCAGGCGAGTGGAGGCGATGACCAGGATCGTCTGTGCGATCAACACCGCCACCGTGATCACCCGTGCGGTGTCTTCGCTGGCGGACATGCCGAGTAGCGGCATGACGGCCTGGCTGGCCAACGCGTTGTCCACGGCCACCACCGCTATCGCGAGGTACCAGAACGACAGCCAGCCGAACAACCAGCCGACTTTTGGATTGGCCAACCGCGACGCCCACTGATACGACGATCCGCTGAGCGCGATGCGGGCGGCGAACTGTGCGACCACGAGGGCCACCAGAGTCTGTCCGACGGCGACCAGCACCCACAGCCAGATGCCCACTGGGCCCGAAGTACTGAGGAGGTCGTCGTAGGTGCCGAATATGCCGACCGCCACCGACATGAAGGCGAACGAGACCGCGAAGACCTGAAAGCCGCCGAGGGTCCGTTTCAGCTCTGGTGTGTATCCGCAGTCGACACATTCTTCGTCGGCTGCGGTCTGGACCGCTAGTCGCTCGGTTGTCATGGCTTGCCCCTTCCGTGGCGCCGGCCGTAATTGTCGCCCTCGTCAACCTTGGATGTCGGGAAACCGCAGATGTCGGCAGGTATTGCCGGTCGTCGGTGGCGCGCGTCCCGCTGGCCGGCATCTCGATCGGCATCACGTTTCGTGATATCGGGTAGCCAATCCGTGACGAATCTTTGACCGAAATATTGACGCGCCGTACGGATTTCGGCGTTCGTCGGCCCATACCATGACGGAGTTCAACCATGCGGCCAGCGCACGAAGGGGTCGGATAGATGCGGGTGTTTGTACACGGTGTCCTTGCCGTGGTCGTGGTCGCCACGACCACCACTGGCGGCGCGCTCGGTATCGAGACGGCAGGCATTCGACTGCCACTGGGCTCGATCATCGAGTCGACGCAGCCGACGCAGGGCGTTCCGGTGGGCGTCGCACACCCGATCGTGGTGACGTTCAAGCGGCCGATCACCAACCGTGCGGCCGCCGAGCTGGCGCTGGACGTGACATCGACACCCGCGATGACGGGCAAGTTCGAATGGCTGGATAACAAAGTGGTGCAATGGGTTCCAGACGGTTTCTGGCCCGCGCACAGCACGATCAAGTTGACGGTCGGCGGTCAGCCGATGGCGTTGACGACGGGCCCGGCGGTCATCGGGACGGCTCACGTCGCCGATCACACCTTCACCGTCACGATCGACGGTCAGACTCCGCCGGACATGCCGGCGCCGCACCATCTTCCGCATCTCGGCGAGTCGGGCGTGCTGTTGGCGACCATGGGTCGGCCGGAGTACGAGACACCGCCGGGCAAGTACACCGTCTTGGCGAAAGACCGCAATGTACTTATGGATTCGAGCAGCGTTGGCATTCCCGTCGATCATCCGGACGGGTACATGACGGAGGTCGAGTTCGCGGTACGGATCAGCCAACGCGGGCTGTTCGTGCATTCGGCGCCCTGGGCCGTCGAGTCGATGGGCTTCGAGAACGTCAGCCACGGTTGTATTGGTTTGGCGCCCGCGGGAGCCGAGTGGTACTTCAACACCGTCAACGTCGGCGATCCCGTCATCATCGAGCCATAGCCTGCGCCGCAGGACAATTCGCGTTCTCGCGCCGCGTTGACCCTGAGGCCGCGGCGGTCGTCGCTCGCACAAGTGCGCCCTGAGTACAGGGTCACTAGGTGTGGGCTGCCGCCGTCGGTTGACCCTGAGGCCACGGCGGTCGTCACTCGCACAAGTTCGCCCTCAGTACAGGGTCAACGTGGGGTGACTGTTGACCTTGAGTCCACGGTGCTCGTCACTCGCACAAGTTCACCCTGAATACAGGGTCAACCCCCACAACGCACGAAGCACCCGAGCCGCGAGGGCTCGGGTGCTTCGGTGAAAGCGGTTGTGCAGCTAGATGATTCAGTTCTGCGGGCCCGGCTGGGTCGGCAGGTTCGGGGTCGGGCCGCCGGCGTCGACGGGACGTAGGGTGCGGGCTTCCTTGCCGTCGGCGATGCCGCCCATGTCCATCGGGATCGCGGCGGGAGCCGCGGCGATCGGGATCGGGGCGCCGAGCGGCAAGCCGGCGGGGATGGGCGGCACGACCGGAGGCACGCCTACCGGGACCGGCGGGACCACCGCAGGAACCGGCGGGACCGCGGCCGGGACCACCGGAGCGGCGGCCAGGGGGCCGATGATGCCCGACGATTCGACGGCGGGGGCGGCGCAGGGCGCGGCAGCTGCTGCCGCGGCGGGTGCCCCGGCTGCAGGCGCTGCGGCGCCCGTGTCGCACGCGTATCCGCCAGTCTTGAGTGGGACTGCCGCTGCAGTCGGGCTCACGGCCACGGCGGCAGCGCACACACCGGCGCTGGCAACTACTTTCACAGCGATTCGACCAAAGCTGATCATCACCGGCGTCTCCTTGAACGTGCCCTTAAATTACCAGCGCCGAAAATTTGCGCAGCTGAACCGTAGGGCACCGCGGGAGGCCGGTTCAAGACATGTTCTCAATCGGATGCGCGCTCGACATGGGACTGAGCTGCGACCGTGACCGCACCGTTTCAATCGCCTCAAAGTCCTCACAGAAAGGTCTCAGAGGGTAACGGGTTGGTACTGGAACCCGTTGTGGCGCCAGCAAACTCGGCGCCATGCCGAGTGAGGAAGTTACCGGGCGTCGGAGCTGTCGGCCAAGAGCCTGGTCAACTCGTCGTCGGCACGTCGCTCGACGAGGAGCGGTACGAAGTCCCGAATCGTGCTGCCGGCGAACTGCTCGCGCGCGCCGTCGATGACGGTAGTCACGCGAGCCGGAGGCAGGTCCGCAAACTTGGCCGTCAGGCGGCTCTCAATTTCGTTGAATACCTGTTCTTCAGTCTTGGCGGACACGCCGTCGATCCTTCTCGGCGGCGTTGACAGCTGTCAACGCAGATGGGGTGACGTGTAGGCGAACTAACAACTACGGGTGACGTGTGAGCCGCAGGAAATGTCGACGATGCCCCTACGGTTGTGAAGGGCGGCGGGCCGTTGGGTCCCGCCCTTCACCTGACTCATGCGGCGCCGGGAGGCCAGCATCAACAGTCTGCAGATCACCGAAGCGGAGCGACGGTGGTTCGGCGTGCGGCCGGAGTCGGAACGCGGTCCGGGGCACGACATTCCGCTGCAATAGCTATCGCTGTCGCAGCGCCCCGATGCCCTCATCCAGGGCGGCCTCCAGATAGGTGAGGTCGCCGGTGGCGAGCATGATCCCGACGCCGCCCTGGATGCCGGCCAGCAGCGCGGCCGCCGCGCGCTCGGGGTCGACGGTGCCGGCGATCTTCTCCTGCTGCTGCATTGCCGTGATGCCGGCGGCGATGGCGCCCCGCCACGAGTCGATCAGTTCGGTGGTGACGGCCTGCGCGCCGCTACTGGTGCGTCCGATCTCGGACATCAGCACGGCGATCGGGCAGTTCTGGCCCTGTCGGCGGTACCGCTCGACCACGATGTCCCGCCAGCGTTGCCAGGCGGCCCACGAGGTGAGCGAGCTCAGGTGGGGCTGCTGGTCGTCGAGTACCCGCTGCGATTCGAGGGTTGCGACAGCGAGCAGCAGCTGGTCTTTGCCGTGCGGAAAGTAATGGAAAATCTGGCTTTTCGAGGTTCGGGTACGTGCCATCACGTCTTCGATGGTGGTCTGCGCGACACCGCGTTCCCGGATTTCGGCTGCGGCGCCGTCGACGATCCGGGCACGGGTGGCCTGTCCCTTGGCCGTCAGTTTTTGGACTTGCAGGTCCATTTTGTCCCGTGCAGCATGTGGACTCATGAGTCCAGAACATACGCGATTGTCCGGCCGCACAGCACTTGTCACGGGTTCCACCGGAGGACTCGGAACGGCCATCGCACGCAGGCTGGCCGAGGAAGGCGCACATGTCGTGGTCAGCGGCCGGAACGCGGAGCGCGGTGCTCAGCTGGTGACGGCTATCCGTGCTTCCGGCGGCGAGGCGTCGTTCGTCGCGGCAGACCTGGCGGGTGGCGACGACGCGATCCGCGACCTCGCTGAACGCGCCACGGAGGCGGTGGGTGGGCGCCTTGACATCCTGGTGAACAACGCCGCCACGCTGCTGATGCCGACCCCGACCGGTGACATCGTGCCTGCAGTGCTGCGAGAGGCGTTCGAGGTCAACGTCTTTGCGCCATTCCTGCTCACCGGTGTGATCGCCCCGGCAATGGTGCGTGCTGGTGGCGGTGCCGTGGTGAACATCGGATCGATCACCGGGCTGCGTGGGGCGAGCGGGTCGGCGATCTACAACTCCAACAAGGCGGCGATCCATTCGCTCACCACATCCTGGGCCGACGAGTACGGACCGTTCGGGGTGCGGGTCAACGCGGTGGCCCCGGGGCCGATCGCAACCGAGCGGCAACAGGAGTTCGCAGACCACATCAAACCGGTGCTGGACCGGTTGCCCTCTCGGCGGATGAGCACACCGGAGGAGGTCGCCGCATCGGTGGCGTTCCTGGCCAGTGATGACGCCGCCAACATCCACGGCGCCGTCCTCAGTGTCGACGGTGGGTGGGCGGCCGTCTGACGCAACGCCGTGACCAGACCTCATCTCTGAAATCGATGTCAGCCATCAAAATCTATCGTTGGACACGATACGCATCAGCGGGTGAGATAGGTGCCGTGCGCCGCGGTGGTGAATCGTGGGCGGCCTACCGAGACGCTCTGGAAGGAACGACGAACCGTGAACGGCTTCAGCAGAAGACAGTTCGGCTTGATGGCGACGGCAGCGGTCGGCGCCGCGTCGCTGGCGGCCTGTGGGTCGTCGTCCGAGCAGCCGGCGGCCGTGAAGACGACGCCGCCGCCCGCACCGGAGCACAACCTGAATGCGGTCAAGCAGGTTCGCGCCGGCGACCTGAACGTCGGATACGTCGAAGCGGGGCCGGCAGACGGTCGGCCGGTCATCCTGCTGCATGGCTGGCCCTACGACATCCACAGCTACGCAGACGTTTCCGCGCTCCTGGCGGATCAGGGCTTCCGGGTGATCGTGCCGTATCTGCGCGGCTTCGGATCGACCCGCTTCCTGGCAGATGCGACGGTCCGGAACGGGCAGCAAGCTGCGCTGGCCGCGGACGTCATTGCCCTGATGGACGCGCTGAACATCCCGCGGGCGATCCTCGGCGGCTTCGACTGGGGCGGGCGGTCGGCGAATGCCGTTGCCGCGCTGTGGCCGCAGCGGGTCGCAGGTCTGGTTGCGGTCAGCGGGTACATCGTGGTCAATCGCGCGGCCAACCTGCAGCCGCTGGAGCCGCAGGCCGAGCTGGGGTGGTGGTACCAGTACTACTTCTCCACGCCGCGCGGTGAACTCGGCTACCGCAAGAACACCAAGGAGTTCAATCGCCTGATCTGGGAGAAGGCCTCACCGTTGTGGCACTTCACCGACGCCACCTACGGACTGAGCGCCGGGTCGTTCGACAACCCGGACCACGTCGCCATCGTGATCCACAACTACCGCTGGCGGCTCAGCCTGGCAGAGGGTGAAAGTCGTTACGACGCAGACGAACAACGCCTGCAGACCAAACCGCTGATCCATGTCCCCACCATCACGATCGGCAGCGACTTCGACGGTGCGGCGAAAGACGGCGCGGGATATCGCCCGATGTACACCGCGGCGTACGAGCACCGTGTCCTCGACGGCATCGGTCACAACGTGCCGCAGGAGGCGCCTACGCAATTCGCGAATGCCGTCATCGACGTCAGCCGGATGTAGTCGGCTGACGTCGGAATGACCGCCGTTCAAAGCAATTGACTGAAAGGAGCAAGACCGGATGGCGATCGTCGACGCAGTGGAAGCCCGATCGGCGCAGCTCGCGCCTGGGCCGAGTGGTTGGCTCACCGGCTGGCGGCTGACCTGGACGCTCGTGTTACTGATTGCCGTTGGCACGACCGCGGTTGCGGTTGTGGCGGGCGGCGTTGCCGGAGCCAACGAAGGCATCCGGATCACGGCACGCACCTCAGCGGTGCTGTTCCTTCTGGCGTTCACGGCGTCATCTGCATATCGGCTGTGGCCCAATAATTTCACCAGATGGGTGCGGACGAATCGACGCTATCTCGGCGTCGGCTTCGCGGGTTCTCATTTGGTCCACGCCGGGTTCATCGTCGCGTCTGTGGTACTGAGCAGCGAGCGGTTCAAAGCGGGTGTCGAGCGCACCCCGCACGCCGTCTATGCCCTCGACACCGTCGCCTACGGATTTCTCATCGCGATGACGGTGACCTCGTTCGACCGTATCGCCAAGCGGATGCAGTATGCGACCTGGCGGAGGCTGCACGTCACCGGAAACTATGTCATCTGGCTGACATTCTTCGTCGCGTACTGGCGTCGCGGGATCACCTACCCGCTGTTCTACGGACCGTTCTTGTTGATCATCCTGGCGGCCTTGGTGATTCGCGCCGTCGGCAAGTCCAGGCGCGCGTCGGTGCCTACTTCGCCAGGCTCCGGCTGATCACCAACCGCTGAATCTGGTTGGTGCCCTCGAAGATCTGCATGATCTTGGCTTCGCGCATGAAGCGCTCCACGCGGTAATCGCGGGTGTAGCCGGCACCGCCGAATACCTGGACCGCGTCGGTGGTGACCTTCATGGCAGCGTCGGTGGCGACCAGTTTGGCCACCGAGGCGTTGCGCGAGTACGGCAGCCCGGCATCGCGTCGGCGGGCGGCATCGAGGTAGGTGGCCCGTGCAGAGTCAACTGCCGCAGCCATGTCGGCGAGCAGGAAGCCGAGGCCCTGGTGATCGATGATCTTGCGGCCAAACGTCGTTCGTTCCTGGGCGTAGGCCACCGCCTGATCCAGCGCGGACTGGGCCAGGCCGACGGCGACCGCGGCGACACCGAGCCGGCCGGAATCGAGCGCGCTGAAAGCGATCGGCAGGCCCTGGCCTTCGGCGCCGATCAGGCGCTCGGCGGGCAGGAAAGCATCGTCGTAGTGCGCGGAGGTGGTGGGGACCGCGTGCAGGCCCATTTTTTCCTCAGGCCGGCCGAAGGACAGTCCCGGCGTGTCCTTCGGCACCAGGAAGCACGAGATGCCTTGGGAGCCTTCACCTGTGCGGGCGAACAGGGTGTAGAAGTCGGCCAAGCCGCCGTGCGTGATCCACGCTTTCGAGCCGGTGATGCGGTAGCCGTCGTCGGACCGGACGGCCTTGCAGGCCAGCGCCGCGGCGTCGGAACCGGCCTGCGGTTCGGACAGGCTGTAGGCACCGACCAGGGTGCCGCTCAGCATCTCCGGCAACCAACGCTGCCGCTGCTCGTCGGTGCCGAACGTCATCAACGGATGGCACGACAGGCTGTGCACACTGACCGCGATGGCCACCGAAGCCCACCGCGCCGCGAGCTCCTCGAGCACCTGGAGGTAGACCTCGTATGGCTGGCCTCCGCCGCCCCACTCCTCGGGGTACGGCAAGCTCAGCAGCCCGGCCTCGCCCAGCGTGGGGAACACCCCGTCGGGGTACGTCTCGTCCTTCTCGTGCTGGTCGACGATGGGGTCCAGCACCTTGTCGGCGATGTCGCGGGTGAGTTCGATGAGCGCGTGGGCTTCGTCGTTGGGCAAGAGGCGATCAACAGGCACCGGATACTCCACTAATACGTCAGGCAGTACTGAATTACCTCACACAGTACTGTTTGAGTAGTACTGAGTAAAGGGTCCGCAGTACTATGCCGTTGTGAGCGCGCGCACGTCCCCGGCATTCGGCACCCGCCGACGCACCGAGCTGTTCGACGCCCTGATCACGCTGTTCCTCGACGAGGGATTCGCGCACCTCACGCTCGACGACATTGCCGGGCGGCTGCGGTGCTCGAAGTCGACGCTGTACACCCTGGCCGGCAGCAAGGAACAGTTGGTCAGCGCCGCCACCGTGCAGTTCTTTCGCCAGGCGACCGACGAGGTGGAGCGACTCGTGGCCGGAGTCGATGGCGCCCGGGCCCGGATCACGGCCTATCTGTCGGCGGTCGGGACGGTGCTGGACGCCGCGTCCGACCAGTTCATGGCGGACCTCGACGCCTTCGCCCCAGCTCGCAGCGTCTACGAGAAGAACACCCAGATCGCCGCCGGCCGGGTGCAGGAGATGATCGCCGAAGGCGTCGAGAGCGGCGAATTTCGCGATGTCCACGCAGCTTTCGCCGCCGACTTGGCGTCGACCATGATGGTGCGCATCCAGCAGCGCCGGGTCCGCGAGAGTACCGGACTCGACGATGCCAGCGCGTATCGCGAGCTGGCCGCGATTCTCACGGCGGGGATCAATGCCTGACGCGTCGGCTTCAGCGTCACTGGCCGACAACTGGTTGATTGCAACTCGATAAGCACGGCCCAATAGCCCCATCAAGATCAGTAGCCTCGTGCGGTGGACCGCAGAACCGCTCTCAAGGTGCCGCTGCTGCTGGCAGCGGGTTCTGCCATGGCCGGATTCTCCGGACCGGCCCTGGCGTCTGCGGCCGGGGCCCGCTGGACGCCCGAGCGGGCCAACAGCTGGTACCAGGGGCAGGGCTGGCTGGTCGGGGGGAACTACATCACCTCCACCGCGGTCAATCAGTTGGAGATGTTCCAGTCGGGTACCTATGACCCCGGCCGGATCAACGCCGAGCTGGGTGCCGCCCGCTGGTTCGGGTTCAACACCGTCCGCGTCTTCCTGCACGATCTGCTGTGGGCGCAGGACCCGCAGGGCTTCTCGCAGCGGTTGACGCAATTCGTCAGCATCGCCTCGAGCAACGGCATCAAGCCGCTGTTCGTGTTCTTCGACTCGTGCTGGGACCCGCATCCAAAACTCGGCGTGCAGCGGGCCCCGACACCGGGCGTCCACAACTCGGGATGGGTGCAGAGCCCGGGCGCCGACCGGATCGGTGATCCGAATTACCGTGCCGTACTGCAGAACTACGTCACCGGTGTGCTGAACCTGTTCCGCAACGACAACCGCGTGCTCGGCTGGGATCTGTGGAACGAGCCCGACAACCCGGCCGCGGTCTATCGCAAGGTCGAGCGCAGCGACAAGATGAAGCTCGTCGCCGACTTGCTACCGCAGGTGTTCGCCTGGGCGCGAGCCGTCGACCCCGTGCAGCCGCTGACAAGTGGTGTGTGGCAAGGCAGTTGGGCCAACCCTGCGCAGCGCAGCGCCATCGCGTCGATCCAGCTGGACAACTCGGACATCGTCTCGTTCCACAGCTACGCCAAGCCGGCCGACTTCTCGGCCCGGATCGATGAGCTCGCGCCGATGGGCCGGCCCATCCTGTGCACCGAGTACCTGGCTCGCAATCAGGGCAGCACCGTCGAGGGTATTTTGCCAATTGCCAAGCAGCGCAACGTCGGTGCGTACAGCTGGGGGCTCGTGGCAGGCAAGACCCAGACCTACTTCCCATGGGATTCGTGGGACCACCCGTACCCGTCGGAGCCCAAGACCTGGTTCAGCGACCTGCTCTACCCCAACGGGCGGGCTTTCCGGGACAGTGAGGTCCTCACCGTCCGCAAGCTGACTGGGGCGCCCGGCCAGACCTAGTTCCTCATGCGATTTCGGCGTGATTCGTAGCGGCGAACGTTACGAATCACGCCGAAATCACCGGTCAGTGGGCCAGCAGCAGGATCAACTGGGCCTGTAGCTCACCGAACAGGAAGCCGAGGGTGGCGCCGAGCACGACGACGATCCACTCGTCATCTTTGAACGCCGGCCGCAGCAGGTTCTCGAACGACAGGGAATCCAGCAGCATCATCTTGGTCACCATGACGTTCTCCAGATCGAGGCGATCCCGCATGTATCCCTCGATGTAGGTGGACGTTTCAGGCAGCTTGTCGATGATCGAATCGGTGATCTGCTTCTTCATGTCCACGTACTGGCGGCCGCCGACGGACTTGATGATCTTGCCGGTGAAGCCCATCTGGGTGTCGATGGTCGCGCTGATCTCGGTGGAGATCATGTCGAAGAACCGGTCCGACGACGGACCGTTCAGCATGCTTTCCATGATGGCCTGGGGCGTGAAGATCTCCCGGGCCATGAGCGCCGCGTAGCCCTCGACGACCTGCGCGCGCTCGCGCTGGAAGACGCCCTGCCATTTGATGCCGAGGAAGACGTTCTTGCGCTCCAGTGGGCGGAAGATCATTTGCAGCGCAACGTAGTCGGTCAGACCACCGGTCAGTAGGCCGAACAGCGGCAGGGACCAGTGCCAGTTGGTGATGCCGAACACCACGGCCTGGACCAGACCGATCAGGAAGCCGAAGAGCAGGCCGGACATGATGAGGAACTTGAACGCCGGCTTGCCGATGTCCTGGAACACCGTGTTGAGCGTGACCTTGTCGCGCACCAGGTTGGTGACGACCATGTGCTTGATGTCGAAGATCTGGTCGACCTGGCCGCGCAGCTTGTCGAACATCGCGGCCATGGCCGTCGGGATGCGCTTCTCGACGTTCTTGACTACGACGTCCTTGAGTTGGTCGGGCGTAGCGCGCCAGACCTGCGGCTGGAACGACATCATGATGGTGTCGACCATCTCCGCCGACGTCTGCCGCAGTGGTTCGGCGAGTTCCTTGATCAGCTCGTTCGGATCGATCTTGTCGAACATCTCCTCGGGTTTGAGAATCTCCGAGGTCAGCGAATCCACCGCTACCGCAGCCATTTTCGGCGCGCGCTTGGGGATCTGGCCCTGCCAGCCGAGGTAGGGCGGGATGCCCTTGAATTCGACGGGATAGAACATCATCTTCAGGGCCATGATCTTGGTGATCCAGCCGACGAACGCCGCGCCCAGCGGGATGGTGACGTACACCCACCAGGGGTAGGCGAACGCGTTCGCCATGAGATTCTCCACCTGGCTGTCTCCCATCAGTCGCGTCCAGCGAGTAGCTGGACTACGTTAACCGGCGACTACGTGCGAGAAGACTAACGGGCACGTCAGATCCTCGGGCGCGGGATCGCGTATTTTGTTAACCCCGCTCGAACCGCCTGATAATTCGGTATTGCGTGCGGAAACTGCGCACAGAAACAGTCCGCTGTTCGCCGCTGAGTGCGGCGAAACAGCGGACGATTTCGCGGCGTGGCCTAGAGGTCGAAGACCGTCGACCCGTTTGCGGTGGAGTAGTCGATGTAGATCCGGTTGTGCAGGAACGGCATTGCGCCGGTGTTCATCAACTCGGCGTTGTAGGCGTCGGAGGTCACCACCGGTGTGTACGACGACGTGGTCTTGTACGAGTACAGCAGCGTGCCGTTGCTGTCGTAGACCGAGATGACGGTGCCGACGGGCACGGTGCTGCCCATGATCGTCGACGGCAGGGTGCCGGTGACGCCGCCGGAGTCGATCAGCAGGTTGATCGGCGTCTTCGACCCGTTGTTGATGCTGACGGAACCGATCACGTTCGGTGAACCCGACGTGGTGACGCGGGCCGGCAGCGGGTTGGGGCCGAAGGTCAGCGTCTTGGCGGCCTCGTCGATGTAGATGCCGTTCTTCAGTGCGCCGGGCAGGCCGGTGGTGACCAGCCCGGGGCCGGGGCCCACCGCGTTGGTGCCGACACCCAGGACACCCACGACGCCGTTGTTCTTCAGGAAGTTGGCGAACGCGGCCTGCTGCGTCGGGTCGGTGATGACGTCGACCGAGACGGGCGCCGTGACGATGCCGCTGCCGAAGTTCACCGTGGTGTTGTAGGTGTTGTAGTTGTAGGTCAGGCCGCCGCTGTAGGCGCCGGTGCCGGTACCCACCGAGTTGCCGAGGCCGGTCTGGCCGACGTTCTTGGCGTTGACCACCAGGCCGGACGATCCGGTGTCCACCAGCACCTTGATGCTCGGCCCGCCGTTCACCGAGATGGTGACGATCGGCTCGACGCCCGCGTACATGGACAGCGGGACCGAGGCGTAGATGCGGGCGTTGGTGGTGGCGTCGACGATGACGGCCTTGATGTCGCGATTCGCGGCCCAGTAACGCGCTGTCTTCAGCGCGGTCACGGCCTTGCCGACCAGCGCCTCGTTGTCCTTGAGTGCCTTCAGGGCTGTCGTATTGGTGGGATCTGCCGCGTAGGCGTCCATGAGGGTCTGCTGGTTCGCCTGGTACGTCGTGAGATAGGTGGCCGCCATCCTCAACTCGTACCGCGAGTACCCGTTGACCCAACTGGTGCCGAGGAGGGTGCGCGCCTGCGCGATCTCCGTCAGCGCGGTGTCGATGTACTCGTCCGCGGTTACGGTCTGGCCCGGCTGCCACGTCTCGGTGGGTGCCGGCGTGAGAGTCGCTGCGGCACTCGTCTTTTCCGTGGTGGTGGCCAGGGCGGGGGTAATGCCCAGCAGCTTGCTCACGGTCTTGGTCGTGCCGACCACGGCCCCGGCCAAGGACTCCTCGGTGGCCAGGGTGGCGGCGCCGAGTGCCTGGCCGACGGCGGCGAGCACCGAGAGCAGTCCGGACACGTTCGCGGGGATGGTCGGTGCCGCGACGCTGCTCAACGCCTTGGTGCTGGGAATGGAAGTGATTGTGGCCGAGGGCGTTTCGGCTGCGGCGACGGTGACGTGCGGGGTGCTGGGTGCTGTTGCTTCCGGTGCCGAAGCGGCGGCCGGCGTCACCGAGCTCGGCGCGTCCTTGGCCGCGGTGTCCGTGGTCGGCTTCACCGCGGCCGCGGTCTTCAGCGGATTCTTCGTCGACGGGGTGTTGGCTACTGCCTGGGCGGCGGCCGACGGGAGCTTCGCGACGGTCCCGGCATTGGGGGCGGTCGTCGACCGGCCGTTGTTCTCGGCCTTCGTGCGGCGATTGCGCGCCGGCTTCGCATCGTTGTCGGAATCCGCCGATGCGTCAGCCGAAGCATCGGTGTCCGAGGCGGCCTTGGTGTCCGACGCCGCCTTGGGGGACGTCGCGTCGGCCGCGGCAGCGGCGTCCTTCTTCTTGTTCTTGGTGTTCTTCTGCGCAGGTGGCTTCTTGGGCTGCGCCGGAGCTGACGAGGACGACGAGGAGTCCGAATCGGTGGACGGGGTGGCGCTTGCGACCGCCGCGCTCCCCAGCAGTGCCGCGCTGACGCCGACAGCGGCGACTCCCGTGCCCAGCCACGTCGATACGGCTAACTTCCGCGGCTGCGAACGACGGTGCGCACCAGGCATTTCGGATCCTCCAGAGTCACGCCGCGCGGCCTTCTGACCCCGGCAGATCAACCGCTGCTGCGGCATTACCGCATAGCAGTGTGGCAGACCGGCGTCGTGCCGCAGTACTACAGAAAATTAACAGTTGTGAACGACTGCCGCAGCGCTTCTGGCAAAGAATTTTGTTAACGCCGTCAATATTGTAAGGCGGCGGACAACGGGGATCCGCCGCCGGTAGGTAGTGCCGACTCGCTCTGTAGCTGTGCGCTGGATGAGAGGACTCCGGCAAATCGCCCACGGGTTACCATCCCTCGACGTAAATTTGCCTTGAGCGGTGACTTTCGTGTCGCACCGATGGCACTTTCGAGGGGGTTTCAGTGGCTGGACGGATCGGCAGACTCGGGCGCGGCTTAGCGCACCGGATGTTGACCGTGTTGATTCCGCTGGCGGTGTTCGGCGCGTATGCACTGCAGCCCGTGCAGCCCGTCTCGCATACCGCGGTGACGCCGACAGCGGAGATTGTTTCGGCGCCGTCGACCATCGGGATGGCTGACTCCAGCCTGTATGGGATGTCGCGGCAAGACATCGACACGACTTTGGACATGCTGCAAGCCATGGGAGTGGAGAACGTCCGGGTCTACATCCCCTGGGTGTACACACAGCCGCTGCCGAATCAGTACAACTGGGCGCCGATCGACGACATCATGAATGCGGCGAAGGCTCGCAACATGGGTGTCCTCGCGATGGTCAACAGCACGCCGGTGTGGGCCGGGACGGCAGGGAACTTCCCTGGGGCGAAGACGCCTGACCCGGTCGCCTACGCGAATTTCATGACTCAGGTCGCCACCCGCTACGGCAAGACCATCTCGGCGTACGAGGTGTGGAACGAGGTCAACTGCGTCTGCTTCTACGACCCGATCTCGCCGGCCAGCTATGCCCAACTGCTGCAGGCTGCCTACCCGGCCATCAAAGCGGCCGACCCCACGGCGACGGTCATCGCAGCCGGGCTCGGCAGCGTCTTCACCGTGAACGGAATCACCATGAACCCGGTGGATTACGTGAACGCGATGTACGCCGCCGGCGCCAAAGGCTTCTTCGACGCCCTCGCGTTCCATCCGTACCAGGAGACGTTGAAATTCTCCGACGGTGAGGGTGTGCCACTCTCGCCGCTCACCCAGATTCAGAAGATCTACGACCTCATGGCGGCGAACGGCGACGGGGCTTTGAAGATCTGGATCACCGAGTACGGCGTGCCGACCGATCACGTCAGCGAACAGACGCAAGCCGACTTCATCAAGAACCTCATCGAGACCTGGCAGACGATGTCCTTCGGCGGGCCGCTCTTCATCTACACCACCCGTGACGACCAGCCCGGCAGCGGCAAGTTCGGCGTCTTCTATGCGGACTGGATCCCCAAACAAGCCGCCTTCGTCATCGCGCAGGAGATCCTGCGGCTCAATGGTGTCGGAGGTGTTGAGGGCATCCTGGCCCGGGTGTTGGCCGGAGTGCGGCTGGCGATCGGGGCGGTTGTGGACGTGGCCGTCAACATTGGCCAAGCAGTGGTGAAAGTCGTCGACGCCGCGTGGAATGCGTTTGTCGACGTCACCAAGGCGGTGACGCAAGCCCTGGTCAACACGGTCAAATGGGTCACCAACGCCGTCGTGCAGGGCGTGAAATGGGTTGCGAACACTGCGGTCGACGTGACGAAGGCTGTGGTCGCCGGTATCTCGAACGTGATCAAGAAGATCGGCGACATCATTCGTCCGTCGGCATCGGTCGCCGCAGTGAACCCGACGGCAGCGCTGAAGGCAGTGGCAGCCATGAAAGAGGTTGCGACGGAGCTGGATTCGCCGAAGGCCACCGCGGCCACCAAGTCCGCAGCCGCCCAGGCCGACCTCAAGGTTGCGCCGGGCAAGGGAACCGGGGTGAAGGACGCCGGCAGTCAGGATGCCGTGAAGGTGCCGGCCGCAGAGCCTGCCAAGGAACCTGCCAAGGAGCCGACGAAAGAACCGGCGACCGAGCCTGAGGTGAAGCCCGCGGACGCGAAGAACCCGGCGAGCGGGGAACCCGAGGCGAAGACGCCTGACGCCAAGGACGCGGTCAAGCCGGAGTCCGAAGGCAAAAAGCCTGCGGGTCAAAAGGATTCGAAGGATCCGACGTCTGACGCGCCGAAGGGCGACAAGGGCGCGAAGCCCGGCCAGCACAAGGGCGGCGACGACAAGGCGGCGAACAGCGCGGCGTCCGGCGACAGTCCGAAGGGCAAGGCGCCGAAGTCGCCGTCGAAGCCGAAGTCCAAGCCAAAGCCGGCGAAGACCGCGGCGGCCACGGGCGAAACTGCGCAGGGCGCCAAAGCCGACCAGAACTGAGCTACTGCGGGGCCACACACAGTAGGTTTTGGCTCAGGGCGATTCAATCCGGGTGAACCGAAGCAATTGCGTTGAGTCGACCTGCATCTTCGGTTATTGACGACGTCACATGCGACTTCTTTTGCGTTGACAGCAAACTGGTGCCTTCCTAACGTCCGGGCCAAGCTCTACGAAAATTGGCACTGGGAGGCAGCTTGTGGCGCAAACGCTTCAGTCGTCTCCGCGCGCCTCCGCGGCCTGGGCGCGTCCCGCTGTGGCGGTTGGCGATTTCATCGTCCTGACCGGCGAGACGTTCGCCGCGATGCTGCGTCCGCCATATGCCTGGCGTGAGCTGATCGAGCAGATCTGGTTCGTCGCCAGGGTCTCCGTCGTCCCGACGGTCGTGCTGTCGATTCCGTACACGGTGCTGATCGTCTTCACGCTCAACATCGTGCTGATCGAGGTAGGTGCCGGCGACCTGTCCGGTGCCGGCGCCGCGCTGGCCTCGGTGACGCAGGTGGGGCCGGTGGTCACCGCGATCGTCGTGGCCGGTGCCGGTTCGACCGCGATGTGTGCCGACCTTGGCGCGCGCACCATCCGGGAAGAGATCGACGCCATGAAAGTCATTGGTGTCAACCCGATTCCGGCATTGGTCGTGCCGCGCGTCCTGGCCGCGACGTTCGTTGCGGCGATGCTCTATTCGATGGTCGCCGTCGTCGGCCTGGCCGGCAGCTACTTCTTCGTCGTCTATATCCAGCACGTGACCCCCGGCGCGTTCATCGCGGGGATGACCCTGCTGACGGGCCTGCCCCAGGTGATCGTCTCCCTGGTAAAGGCGTTGCTGTTCGGTCTGTCGGCCGGCCTGATCGCGTGCTACAAGGGGCTTTCGGTCGGTGGCGGCCCGACCGCGGTGGGCAACGCGGTCAACGAGACCGTCGTCTTCTCCTTCATGGCGCTCTTCCTCATCAATATCCTGGCAACCGCGTTCGGCGTGAAAGTCGCGCCATGACAACCGATGTGGATGTCGACCGCCCATCTCAGCTCAGCGAACTGGCGGGCCAGGCGATCGCGGCGACCCGTCGGCTGGGGGAGCAGACGGCCTTCTACGGCAGCGCGCTGGCCGCCACAGGGGACGCCGTCCGGCGGTATCCGGGCGAGGTGCTGCGGCTGATCGCCGTCATGGGTATGGGTACCGGGGCCCTTGCCGTCATCGGCGGCACCGTGGTCATCGTCGGGTTCCTCACCTTGTCCACCGGCGCGTTGATCGCCGTCCAGGGCTACAACACCCTGTCCAACGTCGGTATCGAAGCCCTCACCGGCTTTTTGGGCGCCTTCCTGAACGTGCGCTTCATCGCGCCGGCCACCGCCGGGGTGGCACTCGCCGCCACGATCGGCGCCGGTGCGACGGCACAACTGGGCGCCATGCGCATCAATGAGGAGATCGACGCCCTGGAAGTGATGGGCATCCGGGTCGTCACGTACCTGGCCGCGACCCGGATCGTCGCCGGTGTGGTGGCGGTCGTCCCGATCTACACCGTCGCGGTGCTGATGTCGTTCCTGGCCACGCGCTTCGGGACCACAATCATCTACGGCCAGTCGCGCGGCGTCTACGACCACTACTTCACGACGTTCCTGCACCCGAACGACCTGGCATGGTCGTTCTTCGAGGCACTGGCCATGGCCGCCGCGGTGATGGCGGTGCACACCTACTACGGCTTCACCGCCACCGGTGGGCCGGCCGGTGTCGGCGAGGCCGTCGGCCGCGCGGTACGCACCTCGATCACCGCGGGCGTCTTCATCCTGCTGACCATCACGCTGTCCGTCTACGGGCAGTCCGGCAACTTCCACCTGGCGGGCTGAACCGAATGGCGAAGGGCGCTAACGGAACTCGGCGTGAACAGATCGACCCGATCTGGTGGGCGCCGGTGCTGGTGATCGTGGTCGTGGTGATGACCACGATGACGTGGCTGCTGTTCTCCGGCTCGCTGCGGGGATTCGTGCCGTTGACCCTGGTTTCGGATCGGGCCGGTCTGGTGATGGAAGACGGTGCGAAGGTGAAACTGCGGGGCGTGCAGATCGGCGAAGTGGAATCGATCGGCAGCCGCACCGACACTGCGGGACACGTACTTTCGAGCCTGAAACTGCGGATGGACCCCGGTCCCTTCGCGCAGCTGCCCAGCAACGTCGAAGCGCAGATCAGGTCCAGCACCGCGTTCGGCGCCAAGTATGTCGAACTCAACGTGCCCCCGACCGGTCCAAGCGGAGGCCACCTTCGGTCAGGTGCAGTGCTGCAGTCGCGGAATGTGACCGTCGAGGTCAACACGGTGTTCGAGAACCTGCAGTCGGTGGTCCAGGTGATCGACCCGACGAAGCTCAACTCGGTGCTCTCGGCGGTGGCCGAATCATTGCGCGGCAAAGGCGACGTCATCGGACAAGCCATCACCGACGCGAACCAGGTACTGCTGGCGGTGAATCCGCGCATGGAAACGGTACGCCGGGACTGGCAGTTGTTCGGCCAGACCGCGCAGGCGTATTCGACTGCGGCGCAGGACATCGTGTCCACCCTGGACTCGTTCTCGACGACCGCCACCACCATCGCGGGGCAGTCGAAAGAACTCGACGGACTCCTGTTGTCCGCCGTCGGATTCTCCCGCTCGGGCATCGACACCATCGGCGCGAACCAGACCAACCTGGTGCTGGCGACGAACCTGCTGAGGCCGACCACCGCGCTGCTCGACAAGTACTCGCCGACCTACACCTGCTTGTTCCAGGGCGCCCAGTGGTTCCTGGACCACGGCGGTCGGTATGCCATGGGCGGCAACGGGAAATCGGTGATCATGGATGCCGCGCTGCTGGCCGGTGCCGACCCCTACCGTTTCCCCGACAACCTGCCGGTCGTCAATGCCAGCGGCGGACCGGGCGGCAAACCGAGCTGCGGTTCGCTGCCCGACGTCAGCAAGAACTTCCCGGTCAAGTATCTGGTGACCGACACCGGTTTCGGTGACGGATTGGATATGCGGCCCAACCCGGGCATCGGATTCCCTGGCTTCGCCAACTACTTCCCGGTGACCAAACCACAACCGGAGCCGCCGCGAATCCGGTACCCCGGTGGCCCGGCGCCAGGGCTGCCAGGGGTTGAGATGGGTGAACCCCAACCCGATTCGGGGTCACCGTGAGAAGCCGCATCCGCGGGACCGTCACCCGCGTCGTGATCTTCACCCTGGTCAGCCTGCTCTTCATGTTCGGCCTGCTGACGGTGTTCGGGCAGTTCCGATTCGATTCGCGCGCCACCTACCAGGCGGTGTTCACCAACGTCTCGGGTCTGAAGGGCGGCAACTTCGTTCGCATCGCCGGCGTCGAGGTCGGGAAGGTCAAGAGCCTCGCCCTGCACAAGGATGGCACCGTCACCATCGACTTCGCCGTCGACCGGCAGCTGACCCTGACTGAGGGCACCACGGCGACGATCCGCTACGAGAACCTGATCGGCGACCGCTACCTGTCGCTCGACGAAGGCCCAGGGTCGGTGCGGAAACTCCTTCCGGGCCAGACGATCCCGTTGTCCCGGACCGCGCCAGCCTTGGATGTCGACGCGCTCATCGGAGGCTTCCGGCCACTGTTCCGTGCACTCGATCCGGACCAGGTCAACGCGCTGAGCGGCGAACTGCTTCGGGTGTTCCAGGGCCAGGGCGGCACCATCTCGTCGGTGCTGGCCCAGACCTCGGCGCTGACAACGACATTGGCCGGTCGGGATCAGCTCATCGGTGAGGTCATCACCAACCTCAACACCGTGGTGGGCACCTTCGCCGCCCGCGACACTCAGTTCGCCGACGGCTTGGACAAACTCTCGCAACTCGTCCAGGGCCTGGCCGAACGCAAGTCCGACATCGCCACCGGGGTCGCCAACATCAACGCGGCGACAAAATCAGTGGCAGATCTGCTGACCGCGGCTCGTGAACCCATCAAACAGACTGTGCAACAGACAGATCGGGTGTCGGGGCAGATCATGGCGGACCACGACTACGTCGACGACCTGGTGAGGACGCTGCCCGACGCATACCAGATCCTCTCGCGCAACGGGCTGTACGGCGACTACTTCGGCTTCTACCTCTGCGACGCGCTGCTCAAGCTCAACGGCAAAGGCGGACAACCCGTGTACGTCAAGGTCGCCGGCCAGGATTCCGGGCGGTGCACACCGAAATGACGCGAAAAAGGTTCAACATCAAGCCACTAGCCGAACGCAACCGGTTGGCGGTCGGTGCGACCGGCATCGTGTTGATCGTCGCCATCGTCGCCGCCGCATTCAGCTACGACAAGATCCCGTTCATCAAGGGGACGTCCGACTATCAGGCGTACTTCGCCGATGCCGGCGGCATCAAGACAGGCAGCGACGTACGGGTGTCGGGACTCGGGGTCGGGCGCGTCTCGGGAATCCATCTGGAGGGCGCCAAGGTTCTGGTCGATTTCACGGTGCGTGACGGCGTCGAACTCGGCGACCGCACCGAGGCCGCGATCAAGACCGAAACAGTGCTCGGTACCAAGGTGCTGGAGCTGACACCCCGGGGCGACCGAAACCTGGCCGGTCCCATCCCGATTGAACGCACCACGTCGCCGTACGATCTGCCCGCTGCGCTGGGTGACCTGACCACCACGATCAGTGGCCTGGACACCACCCAGCTGTCGTCGGCGCTCAAGACGCTGGCGCAGACCTTCCAGAACACCCCGCCCGATCTGAAACTGGCGTTGGAGGGCGTGGCGCGCTTCTCCGACACCCTCGGCACCCGCGATGCGAAGCTGCGCCGGCTACTCGCCGATGCCAACAAGGTCACCGGGGTGCTGGCGAAGCGCAGCGACCAGATCGCACGACTGGTGGTGAACACGGACGCGCTGCTGAGCGAGATTCTGTCGCAACGCAACTCGGTCGAGACGCTGATGGTCAATGTCAGCGCGGCCACCCAGCAGCTGTCCGGTCTGGTCAAAGACAATCGGACGCAACTCAAACCCGCCGTCGACAAGCTCAACGGCGTACTGGGCATCCTCGACAACCGCAAGAAGGAACTGCAACGCACGCTGTACCTGCTCCGCCGGTACGCAATGTCGTTCGGCGAAGTGCTGGGTGCGGGACCGTTCTTCAAAGCGTCACTGGTCAACCTGTTCCCGGGACAATTCGATCAGCCGTTCGTCGACGCGGCGTTCTCCGACCTGGGACTAGACCCGAATGTGCTGCTGCCGTCGCAACTGACCGAGCCCGGCGCCGGCCAGCCCGGTATCCCGCCCCTGCCGACGCCCTACCCACGCACCGGTCAAGGGGGACCGCCGAATCTGTTTCTGCCCGATGCGATCACCGGCAATCCGGGAGATCCGCGCTACCCGTATCGCGAGCCGTTGCCCGCACCCGCGCCGGGTGGTCCGCCGCCCGGACCGCCGGCGCTGGCCCCGGCTCCCGGTGAGGTGCCCGCACCGACCGTCCCGCCGCCCACCCCGCTGCCGCCGTCGAGCCATTCGCCCAGCGGTTCACCGGGCGTGGTTTCGGACCCGGTCTCCCCGGTGGGAGGGCGGTGACGATGGCAGTCGACCTCGGTACGAAAGAACCTCGCGGACGCGGGATTTGGCGGATCGCCATCGCAGTGAGTCTCGCTGTGACGCTGACCGTCGCGGTCACCGGACTGGCCCGATCCTGGTGGGTCACCGCCACGACGAGCACCTACGTGGCGTACTTCGCGAACACCAACGGCCTGTACACCGGCGACGACATCCGGATTCTGGGCGTCACCGTCGGCACAGTCGAAAAGATCGAACCGCAGCCGCGTGCCGCCAAGGTCACTTTCTCGGTGGACTCGCAATACGCACTGCCCGCCGACGTCCGCGCCGCAATCTTGTCGCCGTCACTGGTCAGCGCTCGGGCGATCCAGTTGGTGCCCGCCTACACCAGCGGCCCGAAGCTCGCCGCGGGGTCCACCATCGCATTGGATCGCACCGTGGTGCCGGTGGAGTGGGACGACTTCCGCCAGCAACTCGAGAAGCTGACGGATTCGCTGCAACCGACCAGCCCCGGCGGTCCCAGTACGGTAGGCGAATTCATCAACAGCGCCGCGGACAACCTGCGTGGCCAGGGAGACACCGCACGCGACACCGTGATCAAGCTGTCCCGCGCGATGTCGGCGCTCGGCGACCACAGCACCGACATCTTCAGTACCGTCCGCAATCTGCAGATGCTGGTGTCCGCACTGTCGTCGAGCAGCGACCTGCTCGCGGACTTCAACACCAACATGGCCGCCATCACCACCGCGTTGTCGAGTACGCCGAACAACATCGCCGACGCGACACGCAATCTGGACACCGCGGTCAAGGATCTGCGCGGGTTCATCGCGGAGAACCGGGAGGCGCTCGGGACCACCTTCGACCACCTGGGCGCGATCACCACGGCACTCAACGACAGCCGCACGGACCTCAAACAGGTCCTGCACATCACGCCGACGGTGTTCCAGAACTTCACCAACATCTACGACCCCGCGCAGAGCGCCATCACCGGCATCCTGGCGCCGGTCAACTTCGCCGACACCGTGCAATTCCTCTGTGGCGCAATCCAGTCCGCGGCGCGGGAGAACTTCGCTCAGTCGGCCAAGCTGTGCGTGCAGTATCTGGCGCCGATCATCAAGAACCGGCAGTACAACTTCCTGCCGATCGGCGGGAACCCGTTCGTCGGTGCAACTGCCCGGCCCAACGAAGTCACCTACAGCGAGCCGCGGCTGCGACCAGGCGGGGCTCCGCCCCAAGAGGCCCCGACGCCGGGTCCGCTGCCGGCAGAGGCGCCCGCGCCCGCGGCCGCGCCGACCGACCCGAGCCAGGGACTGGCCGGCCTCATGGTGCCGCCGCAAGGGACACAGCCATGAAGCGACTCGTGACCGTGATGCTCATCCTCGTCAGCGTGCTGGTGCTGCCGGGATGCCAATGGCGGGGCCTGAATTCACTGACGCTGCCCGGCACCGTCGGCGACGGACCGGGCTCGTATGTGATCCAAGCGCAGTTGCCCGACGTCGTGGTGATCCAGCAGAACACCCGGGTGCGGGTCGGCGACGTCAACGTCGGCAACGTCACCAAGATCGAGGTGCAGGACTGGCACGCGCTGGTCACCATGCGGATCGACGGAGATGTCCACCTGCCCGCCAACACCACCGCGAAGGTCGGGCAGACCAGCCTGCTCGGTTCGATGCACATCGAGCTCAGCCCGCCCACCAACGAGCCGCCGCAGGGACAGCTGACAAGCGGCGCGGTGATCCCATTGTCCAGGGCCGCAACGTATCCCACCACAGAGCAGGCCCTCGCGTCGGCGTCGATCCTGCTCAACGGTGGCGGGTTGGCTCAACTCCAGGAGATCAACCAGACCTTCGCGAAAGCGTTGGCCGGGCGTGAGAACGACATGCGCAGCCTGCTGACCCAGCTCGACACGTTCATCGCCCGGCTCAACGCCCAGACCGACGACATCATCTCTGCCACAGAGAGTCTGAACTCCCTGGTCGGCCAGGTCGCGGCGAACCAGCACACCGTCGACAAGGCGCTGACCACCATCCCGCAGGCATTGGCCGTGCTGGCCGAGCAGCGCGCGAACCTCGCCAACGCGATCGACGCCGTCGGACGGTTCGGCGCTGTTGCCTCGTCGACCGTGACGCAGACCAAGGAGAGCCTGGTCGCGAATCTGCGGAGCATGGTGCCCGTGCTGCGGTCGTTGGCCGATTCAGGGCCCGCGCTGACCAAGGGACTGGACTTCCTGTCGACCTACCCGTGGGTGAAGAGCAATCTGGGCAACTGGTTCCGGGGCGACTTCGCCAACATCACGATGGTCATCGACCTGACTTTGAGCAGGCTCGACAGCAGCCTGTTCACCGGAACCCGGTGGGAAGGCAACCTCACCGAACTGGAGATGCAGTGGGGCCGCACCATCGGTCAGATGCCCAGTCCATACACCGCGGGTAATCCACTGATCGCTCCCTACCACTTCGGGGGGTACTGACATGTTGCGTCTGCGCTTGTCCCGCACCGTCTGGACCCAGCTGGCGATCCTCGGTGCCGTCACCGTAGTTGCGTGCAGCGTCATGGCATTCGGGTTCGTGCACGTGCCGACGTTGCTCGGGTACGGCCGCTACACGGTGACCGTCGAACTGCCCGAATCGGGTGGCCTGTATCCGACATCGGTGGTCACCTACCGCGGCACCGAGATCGGCCGGGTCAGCGCGGTCGATGTCACCGCGGGCGGCGTCCGCGTCGAGCTGAACCTCGACTCGTCGATCAAGGTGCCTGCGGACGTGTCGGCCGCGGTCCACAGCCGCTCGGCCGTCGGCGAGCAGTTCGTCGAATTGATCCCTGCGGCAGGCCAATCCGGCAGTGGAGCGGAACTGCGTAGCGGCGCGACCATCCCGGTCGCGAAGGTACGAATTCCGCCCGACATCGGCAACCTGCTCGATGCCACCAACCGGGCGTTGGAAGCCATCCCGCAGGACAATCTGCGTACTGTCGTCGACGAAGCCGACAAGGCGGTCAGCGGGCTCGGGCCCGAGTTGTCGCGCATCGTCAACGGCTCGACGGCGCTGGCCATCGAGGCCGGCAAGAACGTCGGCCCGATCACGCAGCTGATCGACCAAAGCCCCGCGGTGCTGAACTCCCAAGTGCAGACCGCGGATTCGATCGCGACCTGGGCGCAGCGGCTGGCCTCGATCACGGGCCAGTTCAAAGCTCAGAACGTCGCATTCGCCGAACTGCTGAAGCTGGGGCAACCGACCCTGGACGAGGGCCGGGCCCTGTTCGACAGGTTCGCCCCCGCGCTACCGCTGTTGCTGGCCAACATGGTGAGCCTGGGTGACATCGCGATCACCTATCGGCACGACATCGAGCAACTGCTGGTGTTGTTCCCGCAGGGCACCGCGCTGATGTCGGCGATCGCCGTCGCCGACTCGGACCTCAAGACGCCCTACCGAGGCATCTATCTGGACTTCAAACTGAACATGAACCTGCCGCCACCGTGCAACACCGGGTTCCTGCCGATCAAACAGCAGCGGATACCCAGCGAGGTGGACTACCCGGAGCGGCCGGCCGGTGAGCTGTACTGCCGGGTGCCGCAGGATTCTGATCTGAATGTTCGCGGCGTGCGGAACATTCCGTGCGAGAACAACCCCGCCAAGCGGTCACCGACAGTTGAACTCTGCGAGAGCAACGAGCCGTACGTGCCCCTCAACGACGGTTACGTCTGGAAGGGCGACCCCAACGCCACCCTGACGGGTCAGGGGGTTCCGCAGTACGCACCGGGCACCGATCCACGGCAGCGTCCCGGTGCTCCGCCCGGACCGGCACCACCGGTGGCCTTCGTGCCCTATGACCCCGCGACCGGCGGGTACGTGGGTCCGGACGGCAAGCCGTACACCGACTCAGACCTGGCCGCCACCACGAAAGGCAAGACATGGCAGAGCATGCTGACGCCGAACAACTAGACGCAATTGCCGATCTCAGCGACACAGTCGACGAGACGGAAGTAGCGGCCAAATCGTCCTTGCGGCAACGGTTGCCGCGTATCTCACCCGTGGTTGCGGTCGGGCTGACGCTGGTGGTCGCCGTCGGTGCCCTGGTGGGCTGGCTGGGTTTGCGCGCTCACCAGGCGCAGGAGGGGCAAGCGCTGAAGAACTTGTACGTGCAGACCGCGCGCCAGGCAGCACTGAACCTGACCACGATCAGCTACACCGAGGCGGACACCGACATCCGGCGAATTCTCGATTCATCCACCGGTGCGTTCCGGGAGGACTTTCAGCGTCGGTCGGAGCCGTTCGTCGCCGTGGTGAAACAGGCCCGATCGAAATCCGAGGGCACAGTCACCGAGGCCGGCCTGGAGTCGGCGACCGGTGATGGCGCACAGGTGCTTCTCGCGGTATCGGTGCGAACGTCGTTGGCCGAGGCGCCGGCCGGACCACCGCGAAACTGGCGCATGCGGATCAGTGTCGCGAAAGACGGTGCCGGCGCGAGGATCTCCAACGTCCAGTTCGTGTCGTGAGACACCGGACGATCAGGGCAACGTGAAGGACAGATCATGACAGTGGACATCGAAGAACGCCCCGTATCGGTCGAGGCGGCCGAAGTCGTCGAGGCCGAACCTGCGGTAGTGCAGAGTGATTCGGGGAAACCGTGGGCGCGGTGGGTTGGGGTTGCGCTGGCGGCCGTGGCAATGCTCCTCGCCGTCGGTGCGGGATACCTGAAATGGCAGGATGATTCGGTGCGGCTGGCGCAGACCGCGGCCACCGAGTCGGTGCGGGTGGCCAGCGAGGGCACCATCGCGATGCTGTCCTACCGCCCGGACACCGTCGACACGGAACTCAAGGCCGCTGCTGACCGCCTGACGGGAGGCTTCCGCGGCGAGTACACGAAGCTGGTTGACACCGTCGTGGCCCCTGGGGCCAAGCAGAAGCACATCTCGGCGGTAGCGACGGTGCCTGATGCCGCGTCGGTTTCGGCTACCGAAAATCATGCGGTGGCACTGGTTTTCGTGAACCAGACCACCACCATCGGCAATGATGCTCCCACCGGTTCGACGTCGACCGTGCGGGTGACTCTCGACAAGGTGCACGATCGATGGCTGATTTCGCAGTTCGACCCGGTGTGATCCCCGGGATTCTGGTCGTGGTCGCCGCCGGATTCGGGTGGACGGCGCCGTCGGCCCTTGCCGATCCGGTGACGTACGTCAACAGCGTGAACGCGCGACCCGGCTTCAACTTCCCGAGCGGCGAGGCCGCCATCGTCTACGGGCGCGGCGTGTGCGACAAGATCTCCGCGGGCCGTAGCTATGCGCAGATCATCGGTGACATCAAGGTCGACGTCACGGGCGGCGACGAAGGCCAAGCCAATTACCTTGTCGGACAGGTTGCCAACGAACTGTGCCCCGAACTGATCGGGCCGCTGCGCGATTCCGCGGCCAACTACCGGCCAGGGGCACAGTGAGTACCCGGTTGGCCGGGGTGATCCTGGCGGTCTTCGCGTTCGGCGCCGCGCTGCCTGCGGTGGCCCACGCCGACAACTCCCGCCTGAACAACAGCGTGGTCGCGAACGTCTTCACGATTCAGCACCAGGCCGGGTGCACGAACGATGTCGCGGTCAGCCCGCAGCTGCGGCTCGCGGCGGAGTGGCACGCCAACGACGTGCTGAACAACCGCGACCTGGACGGTGACCTCGGCTCAGACGGGTCGACCCCGCAGACGCGGGCCCAGGCTGCTGGCTTCCGGGGCAAGGTGTTTCAGACGGTGGCGATCAACCGGTCGATCGCCATCAACAACCTGGACGTGCTCAACCAGTGGTACTACGACCCGCCGACCTACGCGATCATGGCCAACTGCGCCAACACGGTCATGGGTGTGTGGTCGGAGAACAGTTTCGACCGCTCGGTGGTCGTTGCCGTCTACGGTCAGCCGGGGGCGTAGAGACTCACCGTCTGGGTCTTGCCCTTGAGCGGGACTGCCGGTCTGGGCACGGTGGCCGCACGCGCCGTGGGGCTCAACAGGTCCCAGGTGTGCTGGCTCAGCAGGATCGTGTCGCCGGTCTGCCTGGTCGCCGATTCGACGCGGGCCGCGACGTTGACCGGATCACCGATGACCGTGAAGTCGAAGCGCCCGGAGCCGCCGAGGTTTCCCGCGACGACTGTGCCCGAGTTCAACCCGATGCCGACGTCGGGATCGCCGTTGCGGTCATGCAGCGCCGCGGCGATTTCGCAGGCTGCTGCCAGGGCGCGGTCGGCATGGTCCGAACAGCGCTGTGGCACACCGAAAACCGCCAGCAGCCCGTCGCCGATGAACTTGTCCACGTACCCGCCGTGCTTCCCGACGATCGGCACGACGGCTGCGAACAACCGATTCAGCATGGCGACCACGTCCCGTGCCGGTCGCTGTTCCGAGTATCCGGTGAACCCACGTACGTCCATGAACAGCGCGGTGACTTCCACTTCTTCGCCCTCTGCCAGCCGACCGCCGTCGTCGGCGAGGATGTGCTCGACGATCGCGGGATCGTGGTAGGTGCCGAATGCGCTCCGAATGCGTTCTCGTTCGGCGAGGCCTTCGGTCATGGCGTTGAATCCCGTTGCCAGTAGTCCGATTTCGTCGGTACTGGTGATCGGCACCCGGACGGTGAAGTCACCGTCACCCACCCGGTCAGCGGCCCGGCGCAGATCGCGGAGCGGCTCGGTAACCGAACGGGTGACCAACAGCAGCAGCGGCGCGGCGATGGTCAGCGAAATGACCACGGACAACCCGACGCCGATGGCCAGGGTCCGGATGGTGTGCGGCCCCACGATGCCTGCGACGATCGTGCCGGCCACGACCGCAATCAGTGGAATGGTGCCGAGGAGCCGGTACGCCAACCCGACTCGAACTCGGACCCGGTCACCGAAATCCGTGACGTGCCGGCTGATGTCGGCCAAGACCGGACGCATCATCTGTTCGGTGAGCATGGATCGCAACACCAGCCAGTAGAAGCGGAACAGTATGGCGCCAGGGATGAACAGCAGGAATCCGATCGCCGGTAGATGCTGCAGACGGATCAGCACGGCGACCCACAACAGATTCAGAGCGGCGATGAAGACCAACGACACCGGCCGCAGCATCGGCGTCACCGGCATCTCGGCCGCCGTCCGCCACATCTCGGCGGCCTCTGCGGGGTCCGGATCGTCGAACCAGCGCTGCAATTTACGCAGTTGCGGTGCGATCGCCGCATACGTCAACAGGTCGTCGATCAGATACACGGTCGCGCCGACGCTCGTGAGAATCACCAGGTCGGTGCCGGTCAGGTCGGGCGCGAACAACCGGACGAACTGCGGTCCGGCCGCTACCCAGATCGACGAGACACTGATGTAGACGAGCAGGATCGCCCGCCGTTGCAGACGGATGCCACCGCGAAGGTACGGCCGCGCCAAGAGGCGCAGCAGTACCAGGCGGCCTGGCGGGTCGTAGGTGGTCAAGGCGCCCTCCGGCTCAGGAGTGTGTGCCCATCTTCCCGTGGCCGCCCGCGGTTTGTCCTCGATCTAGACCAGGTCGCGGAGCTCTTCGATGAGCTTGACGCGGTCGGCGGTCGTCGCGCCCATCGGCACCACGTTGAGCACCGTCACGCCGGACTCCCGGAACGCGGCCACGCGTTCCTTCACGAATTCGCGGCTGCCGATCAGCGAGATGTCCCGAACCAGTTCGTCGGGAACGACTTTCGCCGCGCCGTCCTTGTCGCCGGCCAGGTACAGCTCCTGGATGCGGTCGGCTTCGGCGCCGTAGCCGTACTTGGTCGCCACGTTGTGATAGAAGTTCTTGCCCTTGGCGCCCATGCCGCCGATGTACAGCGCGATGTGGGGCTTGATGAATTCGCGCATTCCCTCGACGTTGTCGCCGATGGCGAGTGCCGGTCCGGCGTAGATGTCCATGGGCGGCAGCGTCGCGTCGCGCTTGGCGTACCCGGCCTCGAGGGCGTCGCCCCAGACGTCCTTGGCGCGTTCCGGCAGGTAGAAGATCGGCTGCCAGCCTTCGGCGATCTCCGCGGCCAACTCGACGTTCTTCGGGCCGAGTGCTGCCAGCAGCACCGGAATGCGTTCGCGCACAGGGTGGTTGATCAGCTTGAGTGACTTGCCGAGCCCGGTGCCCTGGCCCTCGGGCAGCGGGATGGTGTAGTGCTTACCCTGGTAGGCGAGTCGCTCACGGCGCCACACCTGCCGGCAGATTTCGACGACCTCGCGCGTACGCCCGATCGGGTTGTCGTAGGGCACGCCGTGGAAGCCCTCGATCACCTGCGGGCCCGAAGCGCCGAGGCCCAGGATGTACCGGCCTTCGGACACGTAGTCGAGGCCGGCGGCGGTCATGGCCGTCAGGGTCGGGGTGCGCGTGTAGAGCTGCAGGATGCCGGAGGCCAGTTCCACCCGCTCGGTGGCGGCGGCCAGATAGCCGAGTGCGCTGACGGCGTCGAAGGAGTACGCCTCGGGGACGAAAACAACGTCCAGTCCGGCTTTTTCGAGGTCGGCGACCTCGGCCACGACCTCCTTGAAGCCGCCGGCGTAGTTGATGCCCAGACCGATCTTCATGTCACTGCTCCTTCGCGGCGAGGGCGGCGATCTCTTCGGCTGCTTCGGCTTGGATTTGTGGGAACTGGGCGCCCATCGCCTCCGACAGGGCCTGGGCGCCGGACAGCGGCCGGACCATCACCATGAAGTCGTCGATCAGGCCCTCGTCGTTCACGTGGATGAAGTCGCATCCGGTGATCTTCTTGCCGCCCACGGTGGCCTCGAAAACCAGTGCGTGGCTGCTGGTTTCGGAGTCGTTGATCTCGCGGACGTAGCGGAAGTCCTCGAAAACCCGCATCACACCGCGCAGGATGGCTGCGGTGATGGGCTTACCGGGATAGGGCTTGAACGCAACGGGGCTGGTGAACACCACGTCGTCGGCCAGACAGGCCACCATGGCGGCGGGGTCGTGGGTCTCCACGGCCTTGCGGAATGCCTGCATCGCATACCTCGCATAGTCAATTTGTTGATTAGGTATCGGTGACGCTAGCGGGACAAGCTCAGCATGTCTATATGTGACTAATCACTTTGTTGACTACTAGACTCACGGGCATGGCTCTGCGCGACGCCGTCTTGGCGGCCCTGCTCGACAGTGAGGCCTCGGGATATGACCTGGCCAAGGGCTTCGACGCGTCCGTTGCCAACTTCTGGATGGCCACCCCTCAGCAGCTGTACCGGGAGCTCGACCGCCTCGCAGCCGACGGGCTGATCGAGGCCCGGGTCGTGGAACAGGAGCGGCGGCCCAACAAGCGGATGTTCACGCTGACTGATGCCGGCCGGGCCGCGGTATATGAGTTCACCGAAGCGACGCCCAAGCCGCTGGCCATGCGCGATGACTTGCTGGTCCAGGTGTCAACCGTCGACAGCGGCAACGATGTGGCGGTGTGCGCGGGTCTGCGGGATCGAATCCAGTGGACCACAAAGCAACTCGAACTCTATGAGCGAATCCGCGCACGGATATTGGGTGGCCGTAGCGAGGCGGTGTTCTTGGCCGAGGCGGATCGGGTGGGGCCCTACCTGACGCTGATGCGCGGTATCTCGTTCGAGCAGGAGAACCTGCGGTGGGCGCAAACGGCCCTGGCGGTCATCGAGCGGCGGCAGCCGCGGCGTTAGCATCGGGTATGCCCGTCTGGGAGCTGGGTCCGGCGCAGATGATGGTCGTCGGCACCTTCGGCGACCTGGACCTTCACCACCATCCCGCGGTGCAGGTCGGCGTCGGTTTGACCGGCCCGCTGACTGTCCGGACGGACGATGTCGCGGCCCGGAGCGGATACGTCGTCGTCATCGCGAGCGGCGCCGGTCACGCGGTCTGGTCCGAACCCACCGATCAGACGTTGGCGCTCTACCTGGCGCCGCACAGCTGGCCCGGGGCGGCACTGCACGCCTTGAGTCTCAGCGAGTCCCGCGACGGCATCTGGTTTCCGTCCGGCGGTCAGCAGTTGGCGCGCGCCGTCGAGTCGGCGCTCGATGCCGGCCCGGAAACTGCCGCCGCATGTTTGGTCGACAGTCTGTGCGGTGCCCCCGAGGAACAGCCGGGACTTCATCCCCAGCTGAGGCAGGCAATGGACCTGATCTACAGCGGAACAACTGATTCCGTGGATCTGGCATCGGTCGCCCATGAGGTGGCGGTGTCGCCCGACTACCTCGGTCGCCTGTGCCGCCAGCAGACCGGGGTGTCCTTCTCGGCAGCCACCCGCTGGGCCAGACTGATTTCCGGGCTGAAGCATCTCGCCGATGGCGAACAGGTCACCGATGCCGCACACCTGGCGGGATTCGCCGACGGGTCCCATGCCAACCGGGTGTGCCGCGAGATGACCGGCGCCGCGCCGTCGGAGATCGCCCGGGCGCTGCGGAATTCGACGGATCCGTCCAAGCAGTGATGGCACCGGCGGCTCCATACTCGAAGCACCCTACGAGGAGGAGACCGCAATGCCGGTGATGTCCAAAGTCGAGCGGGCGTTCTGCTGCGGGGCCATGTGGCGAACCACCACCCGTGCCGTCCTCGACATGCTGCCCACCGATCGGCTGGGGGAGCAGCTGCTCGAAATCGGTTCGGGCAGTGGCGCAATAGCGGAGGGGCTGTCGTCGGCGCGTCCCGGCGTGTCGATCACGGCGACTGATCTGGACCCCGTCATGGTCGACGCGGCGACGCAACGACTGAAGGACAATCCGCAGGTCACGGTGCAGCGCGCCGATGCCACCCGCTTGCCGTTCGACGACGATGAATTCGATTCGGTGGTCAGTTGCCTGATGATGCACCACGTCATCGAGTGGGAGGCCGCGGTCGCCGAGATCGCCCGGGTACTCAAACCCGGCGGATTGTTCGTCGGCTACGACCTCACGCGGACACCGGTCGCCACTGTGGTTCATCGGGTGGATCGGTCGCCGTTCCGGCTGTTGAACCCCGATGAGCTGGTTGCCGAGGGGCGGAGCAATGGGCTCCGTATCGATACGAGTACCAAGGTGTTTGGGCATGTGATGCAGTTCAGTGCCACCAAGACCTGACGGTGAGTAGGTTGGTCTGCAGTCGGCGGGGGAGGAACACATGCGGGGTCTGGTCAACTGCGGAGCGGTACTCGCGGTGGCAGTGCTGGCTGCGGGCTGCGGCGGCGGGTCTACGCAGTCCAGCCCAGCCACCTCGTCCGCCAAGCCGGCGACCTCGACGGCACCGCCACCGCCGGCGATCGTCGCCCCGGCGCAGCTGAAGCCGGGGGCCTACCCGACCAAGGCGCATGAGCCGTACGGCACCGCGGGTGCCCCGGAGGTCGGCGCGAAGGTCGAGGCGCAACAGCTGGCCGGCTACGTGGTAGGGCCGTGGGAGGTCGACAGCACCCTCACCGAGCCTTATCTGTCAACGTATTTCGTGATCGATGCGCCGGGTGCGCTGGCTCAGTTCGGACCCGAGAGCATCGCCTCCGCTGCCGGCCGGCACAACTTCATCGACGGGTTCGCCTCGGCGCGGGAGTCCGCGACCAAGTCCGTGTTGATCAACGGTGTGCTGCGGTTCGCCGGACCGGCGGATGCCACCGCCGCGGCCAGCGAGATGAATACGGCGGCGCTGCAGCTCAAGATCCGCGGCGCGGAGCCGAAACCTGTTGCACTCCCCGAGCATCCGGATGCGTTGGCGTCGACGTACGACGTCGATTCCCGTGGCGCGAAGGTGACCACCGCCCGGTCGTTCACGGCGCGCGGCCCGTACGTGCTGATCCAGCTGGCGCAGTCGACAGGCGGTCCGGATCCGGCCATCGCGTTGGTGGCCAAGGCGATAGCGGCCCAGGTCCGTGCGATCGAGCCGTTCAAACCGGCGGCTGAACTGGCTGCGGTGCCGGTCGACCCGACGGGACTCCTGGCGTTGACATTGCTGACCGATGCGCCCCGCAACTCCCAGAACGCCGTCTACTCCGGTACCGGGGCCCTGCACTTCCAGAGCAACCCGATCACGTCGAGCAAGGTGTTCCAGGACAACGGCGTGACCGGGTTCGCGCGGGGGAAGACCAGTGTGTATCAGGCCAAGGACCCGTTGTCAGCGGTGAACGTGGCGAACGCCTTCGGTAAAGAGGTGTCGGTCGACGGGACCGAGACGGCCGATCCGGTGCCGGCACTGACGCTCAGCCGCTGCATCTTGTTGGCCAACCCGAAGCAGTTCTACTGTGTCGCGCCGGCAGGCAATTACGCCATCGAGGCGCGTGGCGCCGAACTGAAAGACGTGCACGAACAGGTTGCCGCGCAATACATTCTGTTGACAGCTAAGCCTTAGCGGAGCCGTTCAGCGACAGGCCGGTGGTCGACTGCAAGAGGCAGATGACCGTGCTCGGTAGCGGCGTGTGTCCCGTCCGGTCCATGTTGGAGTCGATCAGGTAGGTCGAGGTGTACCCGCCGTTCTGGCCGGTGTACTGCGTCAGACCCGCCGCGCACCGCTGATCGGCGACACCGGAGACGGCGTCGTTGACCGCGACGCTGGCCCGGAGGAAGACCTCGGCGATATGTGGTGCGGAACAGTCGACCAGGGTCACCTCCACGACGCTCGGGTCGGTGGGCGGGGGCGTGTTCAGGCAGTCGCCGACCTGCAGATCGACCCACTTGGCCTGCCGCGCATTCGGTTTGATCGGCACGATGGGGACCGGTGAGGGTGACGGGGCCGCGGTCGTGGTCGCGGCGGGCCCAGCGGGCGCTGTGCTCGCAGTGCTCGGCGATGGTGTCGCCGACGTATTCGAACCACAGGCCGCGAGCAGCGACATTGCCGCGACCTGCCACACGAGCCGATGTGGGCGAACGGTCATGCTGATCATATTAGTGCTTCGGGGCGGCAATCATGTTGATATCCAACGTGATTGCCGTGGCGTGAAGGTCACCTGCTCTGGCCGGATCGGATTCCGAATATGTCGGCCAGCACCCCCGACAGCGTCGCGGCCGGATCAGGGGGCAACGTCTCGGCACGCCACGCGACGAACGCATCCGGTCGGATCAGCAGGGCGCCGTCGGTTTGCAAGCCGGTCGCGGCGAGCCACGCCGGCCGATCACTTGCTGGAATCGTCTGCACAGCAACGCCTTCCGGTGCAGCACGATGCCAGCTGCCGGTGTCGTCCGAGGTCAGGAGGGCGCACTCGGTGCCGACGAGATCCAACGTGGAAACGCGGCCGCCTTGCAGCCACACGTGTGGCATCCGGGTACCCGGCTGTCCGCGCAACTCGGTGACGAGCTCGGGTTGCCCCCCGCTGGGTGGGGTGTCGGCGATGACGGCCGTCGACCGGTACCGATACCCCGCCAACAGCGCGAACATCGGCTGTTCTTCGTCGACGTCGAAGCCCGAGGGGGCATCGAAGTCCAGGGTCGCGAGGATCGGTCCGGTCAGCGACTGCCGGCTGCTGAACATCCCTACCGGATGCCGTTCGTCGTGATAGGTGGCCAGGAGTGCAGGGTCGGCGCGGCCCTGCAGCGCAGCGGCCAGTTTCCAGGCCAGATTGTCGGCGCTCTGGATCGCGACGTTGGCGCCACCGGCCCGGAAAGGCGGCATCGCATGGGCGGAATCGCCGACGAAGAAGGTGCGGCCGCACAAGAATGACGCGGCCACCCTTTGGTGCGGCTGCCACGGTGCGACGTCGATGATCTCGATGTCGATCGGCTCGCCCACTGCCGCCAGGATCAGGTCTCGGCAGCGTTGCTCGGTGAACTGGTCGGCGGACTGCCCACGCTGCGGAAAGTAGGTGGTGATGAACAGGCAGAGATCACCGTCCGCCGGGACGAAGATGCCGTCCACCCTGGTGTTTTTCACTTGCACGCTGGCACCGTCGCCGAGGTGCGGGACGAACTGGAGCCAGGGGCCGCGGAAGTAGATGAACACCACGTAGATCGGCAGCGTGTCGAGGCCGGTCGTGTGGACGCCAAGGGTGCTTCTGATGCTGCTGTGTACACCGTCGGCGGCGACAAGGTAGTCGGCGCGTATCGCGGTTCTCTGGCCGGACGCGATGTCACGCAGCACAGCGCTGACTCCCGATGCGTCCTGGTCGAGGGACGCCAGTTCGGTGCCGTACCGGACTTCGCCGTCACGATTTCTGATGTGGCGCAGAAGGATCGGCTCCAGCCGACTCTGTGGACAGTATTGGACCACCGGTTCAGGGCTGAGGTGGTCCAGCCCGGCGAAGATGGCGCCGATGTCGAGGGCGGGCAGTTCTTCCGAACTGTTCAGGGCCGGCTTGATCACCATGTCCGCGGTCTGGGCGCCGACCGCGTGCACCTCGGCGGACAGTCCCAACCCGCGCAAGATTTCCAGCGTGCGGAAACTCAGGTTGCGGGCCTTCGGATAGCGGAAGAGCTCTGGCCGCTTCTCGACGACGAGGGACTCGACGCCGTGCTTGGCCAGCAGGGCGGCGGTCGCCAGCCCGGCCGCACCGGCTCCGACGATCAGGACGGGCGTGCGTTGGGTAGTCATCGGGGCCTCCCGAGTTTGAATGGAACTAAATAGTTCCGTTCAACGGTGACACGGTTTCCGGCCAGGTGCAAGCCCTGACGGTCAGGAAGGCGACGCAGTGGCCAGCGGCAGCACCACGTCGTCCAGCACCCGCCGGACGTAGATGCGGTCGATGGGGCGCCCGGAGATCATCCGCAGGATGTTGAGCCCGAGGACTGCGTCGGGCAACAGCGTCAGATCGCGCGCGGTGGAGATCTCACCGCGGGCGACGGCCCGATCGAGGATCGAGCGCAGTACTTGGCGCGGCACGCTCAGCACCAGATCGTCGAGGGCTGCCGACAGTACGGGGTCGCGCATCGCGGCCGTCGCGACACCGACCACCACGCGAATCGTGTCAATGTCCTTGGCGTCGTAGTCGGGAACAGCATCCACCAAGGCGTCCAGGTCGCCGCGCAACGAGCCGGTGTCGGGGGCGGGTGGCGTCCCGAGCGAGCGCCGCCAGTGCGCGATGGCCTGTGCCACGACCTCGCCTTTCGACGACCAGCGCCGGTAGATCGCCGCCTTGCCGACCCCGGCGCGCGTCGCCAGGTCATCCATCGTCATCCGGTCGTAGCCCAGCTCGGTGACTGCCGCCAGGGTCGCGTCGAGGATCGTGGCCTCCAGCGTCGGATCCCAGCGACCGGCCGCACGCTTGGGGGCTCGACTGGTCGGCATGGGACGCTCCTGGTTTCAGCGGAACAAGACAGTTCCGCAACTGTAGAGCGACTCCCCGTCGATGTCCGCGATCTCGCCAGCCTCTCTGCGTCGAACGCCGGCGATGATCGGCCGATACCATCGCAGTACCCGCGAATCCAGGAGGCCGGCATGCCCGAATACACCGTCGGTGACTACCTGCTGGACCGGCTCGCTGAACTCGGCGCCACCGAGATATTCGGGGTCCCAGGTGATTTCAATCTGGAGCTGCTCGACCATGTCATCGCGCATCCGGATATCCGGTGGGTCGGCAGCGCCAACGAACTCAACGCCGGATACGCCGCCGACGGCTACGGGAGGCTGCGGGGGATGGCGGCGCTGATCACCACGTTCGGCGTCGGGGAACTGTCCGCCGCCAACGCGATCGCGGGCAGCTACGCCGAGCACGTGCCGGTGGTCCACATCGTCGGCACCCCATCCATCGACGTCCAAGGCTCCCGCCGGGTGATCCACCACTCGCTCGGGGATGGCGACTTCGACCACTTCCTGCGTATCGCCCGCGAAATCACCTGCGCACAAGCCAAACTCGTGCCGGCCACCGCCACTCGGGAGATCGACCGGGTGCTGTCCGAGGTGCATGAGCGCAAACTGCCCGGCTACCTGATGCTGGCCACCGACGTTGCCCGGTTCCCCGTCGAACCTCCGACCGGACCCCTGCCGCGGTACACCAGTGGCACCAGCCCGCGGGCGCTGTCGCTGTTCACCGCGGCCGCTGCCCGCCTCATCGGCGAGCATCAGCTGACGGTGCTGGCCGACCTCCTCGTGCATCGACTGGAAGCCGTGCCGCAGCTGGAGGCACTGCTGGCGGCCGACGTCGTCCCGCACGCCACGCTGATGTGGGGCAAGAGCCTGGTCGACGAGTCGGCGGCCGAGTTCCTCGGCATCTATGCGGGCACCTCCAGTCAGGAGTCGGTCCGCCGGGCCATCGAAGAGGCCCCGGTGCTGGTCACCGCCGGGGTTCAGTTCACCGACATGGTGAGCGCATCGTTCACACAGCAGATCGACCCCGCGCGGACCATCGACATCGGCCCCAACCAGAGCGTCGTGGCGGGTGAAGTCTTTGCACCACTGGACATGTCAGCGGCGCTCGACGCGATCACCGGCATCCTGAAGGGCCGCCCCACCCGGTCGCCGGCGGTGCCCCAGCCCGTGCCTGATACGTCTGACGCGGTGCTGACACCGGATCAGCCGCTGACGCAGAAAGCTCTGTGGGACAAGGTTTGTGGCGCCCTCACCCCGGGCAATGTGGTCTTGGCCGAGCAGGGCACGTCCTACTACGGCATGGCCCGACACCGACTGCCCAGCGGCGTGGCGTTCATCGGTCAGCCGCTATGGGCGTCCATCGGCTACACGCTGCCGGCCGCGCTCGGCGCGGGCCTGGCCGAACGGAACCGTCGTCCGGTGTTGCTGATCGGGGACGGTGCCGCACAGTTGACGATTCAGGAACTCGGCCAGTTCGGGCGCGAAGGCGTGCCCGCGGTGGTGATCCTGGTGAACAACGACGGCTACACCGTCGAGCGGGCGATCCACGGTCCCACGGCCCCGTACAACGACATCGTCAGCTGGCGGTGGCGCGACATTCCGGCAGCGCTCGGCATCCGAAACCCGTTGTCCCACCGGGCCACCACCTGCGGAGAGTTGGACGCCGCCTTGGCCGACGCGGCAGCACACCCGAACGATCTGGTCTTCATCGAAGCCGTGGTGACCGCGCTGGACGTGCCGCCGCTACTGGAGGAACTCGCCGAGGCAATCGCCAAGGCGAACGAGGCTACTTAGCTCCCAGATAGGCGTCGGCCCAGGCGCCGATGATCCGTCCCGCTCGCTTGGCCTGGCCAGGTCCGGTGAGCAGGTGCTCGGTGCCCTCCAGCGAGACGAAGCTGCGCGGGTGCCGGGCAGTCCGGAAAATCTCACTGGCGTTCTCGATGCCCACGGTGTTGTCGGTCGGCGAGTGCAGGATCAGCAGCGGCAGGTGCAGCTCCTTGATCTTGCTGTGGAGCTTGGCCGCGCGGACATCCTCCACGAAGTCGCGCTTGAGGGTCAGTTCACGCCCGCCGACCATCCACTGTGCGCTGCCGTTCGCGAGCACGCAGTCGAGGATGTCGTCGTACTGCTTCTCGACATGCGACGGGTCGATGGGTGCACCGACGGTCACCACCGCGCGGACTCCGGGAGCCTGCCGCGCCGCGGACAGGACCGACGCCCCGCCGAACGAGTGCCCGACCAACAACGCCGAAGGCGTGCCGCGCTCGGTCATGAACTTGCACGCCTCGATGACGTCGTTGGTCTTGTGGGTGAAGGACCCGTCGCCCCAGTGGCCTTCCGAGTCGCCCAGCCCGATGGCGTCGAAGCGAAGCATCCCGATGCCGTCGGATGCCAGCTGCTTGCAGATGCGTGCCGCGGCGGGGGAGTCCTTGCCGAGCGTGAAGCCGTGGGAGAAGACGCCCCAACCGCGCGGGGTGCCTTCAGGTAGGTCGATGATCCCGGCCAGCATAGGGCCGGTGGAACTCTGGAACTTGACGCGTTCAGCCACGGGACGGGTTTATCACGTGTGGCAAGCCGGACGTGGCCGATTCTTTGCTGGAGGCCATCGGTAGGGTGGAGGTTTCACGGGAAACACGGCCTGCGGGTCGTAGCGGTCAGTGACGCCTGCGCCCCGTATGTAGTCCTGAGATCCGGAGCAGAGTCGTGACCCTGAACACCATCGCCTTCGAACTGGTCCCGCCCAATATTGAGCGCGGTCCCCAGTTTGCGGTCGACGAGGCGCACAAGGTGCTGCTCAACGCCGCGGCCGTCGGCCTCGAGGGCCGTATTCGGCACGTGATGATCCCGGGGATGATCGAGGAAGACGGCGATCGGCCCATCGAGATGAAGCCGAAGATGGACGTCTTGGATTTTTGGCAGTTGATGAAGCCTGAGCTGGCGGGGATGCGTGGGTTGTGTACCCAGGTGACGTCGTTTTTGGATGAGGATGCGCTCGGCAAGCGGCTGAGTGTGCTGCAGGATGCGGATTTCGATGGCATCGCGTTCGTGGGTGTGCCGCGCACCATGAGCGACGGCGACGGTACGGGTGTGGCCCCGACCGATGCGTTGACGATCTACCGAGATCAGGTGCCCAACCGCGGTGTCATCCTGATTCCGACGCGTGACGGCGAGCAGGGGCGCTTCAATTTCAAGATCGAGCAGGGCGCCACGTACGGGATGACGCAGCTGCTCTATTCGGACACCATCGTGGGGTTTTTGAAGGAGTTCGCTGCGACCACCGAGCATCGGCCGGAACTTCTGCTGTCGTTCGGGTTTGTGCCGAAGATGGAGTCCAAGGTCGGTTTGATCAATTGGCTGATCCAGGATCCGGGTAATCCGTTGGTGGCCGCGGAGCAGGAGTTCGTGACGCGGCTGGCGGGTGAGGAGCCGGCGGTCAAGCGGTCGTTGATGCTCGATCTGTACAAGCGGGTCATCGATGGGGTCGGTGAGTTGGGTTTCCCGATCAGCATCCATCTGGAAGCGGCGTATGGGGTGTCCAAGCCGGCGTTTGAGACGTTCGCGGCGATGTTGGACTACTGGGCACCCGACCAGCCCTAGCCTTCTCCGGCGAAACCGCGTTTCGGCAGACCTTGGGCGCTCAGAGGGAGCGGTTGCGGACCATGGTGAGTTTTCGACGGTTGATGCGCCACCCTTCGCCGGTGCGAACCAGTTCGTCGTCGTAGAAGCCGGTCGCATTGACGTCAGATGTCTTGTGTGGCTTGGCGTCTCGGGCAATCAGCAACACGTCGACGTAAGTACGGGCGGTGGCGGTATCGCCATCGATTTCGATGGCGTGATTGCTCAGCCGGTGCAGCGTGTGCTCGAACGGCACGTGCACCTGGATCATGTAGTCCGTGACGCCATCGACTCCATGCCACGACCCGATCTGGCCGTAGTCCAACACGCAGTCAGCGGTGAACACGGAGCGAAACAATGGCCAGTCCTGCCGGTCGATGCCGGTGGCGTACCTGGTCAGCAGGTCGATGATGTCTTCGCGGTCGGCCATGGGGTTCTCCATTCGGGTGCGCAACGGGCGGCGACTTTGAGACTACGTAGCTGCACCCATGCCTCCGGACGAACGGACAGCATCGGCGGGCGTCATACCGCTTGGCATTGAGGGAGTCCTTGGTTCCGCACGATGCGCGGTGTCGCGCGCCCCGCTGGCCGGATCCGGGCGGGGCGCCGGGCTTTCGGCACGGTTTGTCGATGACTGTGGAGTACCGCCGGCGGTCTGCTGCGCGCTGATCGACGTCGCCGGTTGCGACCGCGGTATGGCGCCAGGCGCCATCCGCTGCGCGGGGCTCACCGGAGCGGTAGAGATGCGGCCGTCATTGTTCTGCGCGCTGAGTGAACTGGTCGGCTCGGGGCGGTCGATCACGGGGCCGGGATGGGGTCCCTTCGCCGCGGACGGCGCAGCCATCGCGATGGACAGAGCCGATAGTCCGACGGCGCCTGCGGCTATGACGCGAACGACGGAGTGGTGGAGCTTGTGCTGACCCCGGGTGCGCGAACTGGCGCTGGTGTGGTCGGTGCCTGTGGTGTTCATGTCATCGCCTTTCGTCCAATACTTGCTCGAACAAGTACTTTGGAAAAGCTATTCCAACAGGGACTATTATCTGGATCAGTTCAGTTATGATGGTTGAACAACTAACTGACTAGGGAGTGCGTTGATGGCAACGGAGAGCGCGGACGGTGGGGAGACCTGTGAGGCGCTGGCATCGCCGACGGCGGCCCGCAGCGGCCCGGTCAGTCATGCGGTCTTCCAGCTCACGCGGCTGACCCGAACGATCGTTGCGACGCTGCTGCGCCCGCTCGGTCTGTATCCGGGCCAGGAGCTGGTGATGATGTACCTGTGGGACCGCGGCCCGCTGCGGCAGACGGATCTGGTGCGCCTCACCAGCTCCGACGCCCCCACGATGACGCGCATGATCCAGCGACTGGAGCACGCCGGGTTCGTGCGTCGTTTCCCGAGTCCCGAGGACAAGCGTGCCCACCTGGTGGAAGCAACGCCCGCCAGTCGCGGATTGCAGCAACAGATCGAAGACGTGTGGAGGCAGCTCGAGGAGATGACCGTCGGCGGTCTGAACGATCAGGAGCGGGACACGGTTCTGCGCGTCGTCGAAGGTCTGGGGCATCGGCTCGCCGGTGCCGCGTTGGGCTCCGGCCGCGATCTCCTCGCCCCGTGATGTCGGAGTGTGTTGCTGCTTGCTGAAACTGGTTCAGCCCCAGCCTAATTGGCTGTCTGGTCGGTCGTCGTGGTGGTGTTGTGGACCATCATGTAGGACGACGTGAGCGCGGCGAGTTCATCGAGGAATTCGTCATGGTCGATCGCGGGACGGTCGAGCACATATCGGATGGTCAGATGCTCGACAGCGCGGACGGCGATCCAGACTCGGGTATCGGCGTGGCGGGTGGGCTCTGGGCGCATCCGCAGATGGGCGATCGCGAGCTCACCGACGCGCTGTTCGAAATCGGCGATCTTGCTACCCAGGCCGAGCCGGGGAGTGTGTTCGATGAGCGCCCGGAGCATCTCGGGTTGATCCATCATTGCGTCGAGCAGAATCGCGATGAGTTCGCGCAGGGAGCTGACGTCTTCGGGTTGGCCGACCTGCGCCACGAGGCGCGTGGTCACCGTGCGCAGGACGTGGTCTGTGTAGTCATCGATGATCGCCGCGATGATGGTGTCTTTGTTGGGAAAGTACTGGTAGAGGGACCCCGGACTGATACCGGCGACCTCCGCGATCCGGTTCGTCGTGGCTCCGTCGTATCCGCGATCGATCAGCACCTGCCGACCGGCGCCGAGGATGCGGTCAACCATCAAACGCGAGCGTTCCTGTCGCGGTGTACGTCGCGGAACCCCTGACGTGCTGTTCATCGGGCTGTCACGACACGAATTGTATGCGAGTAAATGCTCGTGTCAGCATTTGAACATGGCCCCATCGACTCAAGAACAACGGCGTTCTGTTCCCGCTCGGCATCCTGAGCAGCCCCGCGATGTCCCGGCTTTGGTGCGGACGCTCGTGCTGCTGCTGGGTATCGGCAACCCCAACGCCGAGCAGTGGGAGCGGCTCGGTCAGCGGCTCACGGTCGGCGACGAGCCGGCGGATCGCCTCGTCGAGTGGATGGTGACCACCGGGACACAGCAGGCCCGGACCCTGTTTGATCTGGCCCTGGCCGAGGGCATCACCAACGTGCCCGATGCGCCGGAGCCGTTGCGGGAGTTCTTCACTCAGATCGAGGACACGCCGGACTGGGTCGACCGCGACAAGTTGCGTATCGGTGCGCGGACCTTGCGCCGAGGCGGCGCTGATGGGATGTACATCGCGCGCGATGTGTCACTGCTGGGCGGCTATCAGTTCTCCGGCTTCAACAAGACGCTGCTGCGCACCGGTGCTTTGGAGAAAGGGTCCAACAAGCGTTTTGCTGAGACCATGCAGTGGGCCCTGGATGTCATCGCCGAAGATGGCCTGGAACCGCTCGGGGTGGGTTACCGGTCCACGGTCCGAGTGCGGCTGATCCACGCGTTCGTGCGCCGCCATGTCGCGGCGATGCCGGACTGGCGAGCCGACGAATGGGGTATGCCGGTCAACCAGACCGATATGGCCGCCACCCTGGTCGGCGCGCTCATTGCGCCGCCTGCCGCATCCATCGGCATGGGATTTGTGTTCTCGCCGGCTGAACTTGACGGTCTTGCGCACCTGACCCGGTATGTCGGGTGGTTGATCGGTGTGCAGGATGAGTGGCTGCCTCGCAGCTTCCGTGACGGCGTCCGGATTCTGTATCACACGCTCACCGCATTGGCCGAGCCCGACGAATCAACGAAGCAGTTGGCGATGCCGATGGCTGAGGACCCGCTGGCCTGGCACTACCGCGTCCTACCGGGCTTGCGTCGCCGCATCGCACAGGTCCAGCACCTGTCTGTCACCAGTGCCTTCCTGGGACCACGCGCGATGCGGAACCTGGGCCTGACTTACGTGCTGCCGTGGTACCCGGTAGTGCGCATCCCGGTAAACCTGGCTCTCAGTGTGGCCGCCCTGACCCTGCCCGGTGCAATGGCCCGCGCTGACGTTCGTGGGCAACGCGAGCAAGAAGCGTTGCTACGCACCATGATCGGCGACAGCGCGACAACGATCGGAGAATCGGCCGCGCACGTCAGCCGTGTTGCATGACAGCGGGCGTTGCTGCGAATTCGAAGAGTGCCAGGGTCCTCGATCTCTGAAGCCAACCGACCGTGCTGCAGGTCACCACCTATCCTGGGACTGGTGTCCGACCTTCAGCTGCGCGATCTGCGTGACCGTCTCGATGGGCTGACCATCCGTGACGCCGCGCGGCTCGATCGCCGGCTGAAGAATCTGCGAGGCGACACCCCCGAGAAGATCGCAGAACAGATCGCCGCGGCGGAGGGCGTGATCGCCGGCCGTCTCGCGGCGGTGCCGGCCATCACCTACCCGGACCTGCCGGTCACCGACCGGCGCGCGGAGATCGCCAAGGCCATCACCGAGAACCAGGTGGTGATCGTCGCCGGCGAGACCGGGTCGGGCAAGACCACGCAGCTGCCCAAGATCTGCCTGGAACTCGGCCGCGGCATCCGCGGCACCATCGGGCACACCCAGCCGCGCCGGCTGGCGGCCCGCACCGTGGCGCAGCGCATTGCCGACGAAACCGGCACCCCGCTGGGCGGCGCCATCGGCTACACGGTGCGCTTCACCGACCAGGCCAGCGACTCGACCCTGGTCAAACTGATGACCGATGGCATTCTGCTCGCCGAGATTCAGAGGGACCGGCGGCTGCTCCGGTACGACACCCTGATCCTCGACGAGGCCCACGAACGCAGCCTCAACATCGACTTCCTGCTCGGGTATCTGCGCGAGTTGCTGCCGCGGCGCCCCGATCTCAAGGTCATCGTGACGTCCGCGACCATCGAGCCGGAGCGCTTCGCCAAACACTTCGGCGGAGCCGAACATGGACACAGTTTCGACGCCCCGATCGTCGAGGTCTCGGGCCGCACCTACCCGGTCGAAATCCGTTACCGGCCACTGGAAGTCCCCGTCGCTGCTGACGACAGTGACGATCCCGACGATCCTGACCACGAGATCGTCCGGACCGAGACGCGCGACCAGACTGAAGCGATCGTCGACGCGGTGCGCGAACTGGAATCCGAACCGGCCGGCGACGTACTGGTGTTCCTGTCCGGCGAACGTGAAATCCGGGATACCGCAGAGGCATTGCGTGACGCGCTATCCGGCGACGTGTTCCCGACGGAGATCCTGCCGCTGTACGCCCGGCTACCCACGGCGGACCAGCAGAAGGTCTTCAACGCCAAACCGGGTGGCCCGCGCCGGATTGTGTTGGCCACCAACGTCGCCGAGACGTCTCTGACTGTCCCGGGTATCCGGTACGTGGTCGACCCGGGCGCCGCCCGCATCTCGCGCTACAGCCGGCGCACCAAGGTGCAGCGGCTGCCGATCGAACCGATCTCACAGGCCTCGGCCGCCCAGCGGTCCGGCCGGTCCGGCCGTACGGCACCCGGTGTGTGTATCCGCCTGTATTCGGAGGACGACTTCGCGTCTCGGCCCCGGTACACCGATCCGGAAATCCTGCGCACCAACCTGGGTGCGGTCATCCTGCAGATGGCGGCCCTTGGACTGGGCGACATCGAGGCGTTCCCGTTCCTGGATGCACCGGACGCGCGCAGCATCCGCGACGGCATCCAATTGCTGCAGGAATTGGGCGCTTTCGACGCGAAGGGTGCCATCACGGACGTCGGTCGCCGGCTGGCCCGGCTGCCGTTGGACCCGCGGGTCGGCCGAATGATCCTGCAGGCCGACACCGAAGGCTGCGTGCGCGAGGTGCTGATCCTGGCGGCCGCGCTGTCGATTCCCGACCCGCGGGAACGGCCGTCGGACCGGGAAGAAGCGGCCCGGCAGAAGCATGCCCGCTTCGCCGACGAACATTCGGACTTCGTGTCCTACCTGAACCTGTGGAACTACCTGCGCGAGCAGCGGAACCAGTTGTCCGGCAGCGCGTTCCGTCGCATGTGCCGCGACGATTTCCTGCACTATCTGCGGATTCGCGAATGGCAGGACCTGGTCGGCCAATTGCGCAGCATCGCCGGCGATCTCGGCATTCGGGAGTCCGGTGACGATGCAGACCCGGCGCAAGTACACACCGCGCTGACCGCCGGGCTGCTGTCGCACGTCGGGTTGCGGGAAGGCGAGACGCGGGATTACCAGGGCGCCCGTAACTCTCGGTTCGTGTTGGCGCCGGGCTCGGTGCTGACCAAGAAGCCGCCCCGCTGGATCGTCGTCGCGGACCTGGTGGAAACCAGCCGGCTGTTCGGCCGCATCGCGGCTCGTATCGAACCCGAGACTGTCGAGCGGGTCGCCGGAGATCTGGTGCAGCGCACCTTCAGTGAGCCGCACTGGGATGCCCGCCGTGGTGCCGTCATGGCGTTCGAACGGGTGACGCTCTACGGGCTGCCGTTGGTACCTCGCAGGCGGGTTGGATATGCGCAGGTGGACCCGGTGGTCGCGCGCGAGCTGTTCATCCGGCACGCGTTGGTCGAGGGGGACTGGCAGACGCGGCACCATTTCTTCCGAGACAACACGCAGTTGCGTGCCGAACTGGAGGAGCTGGAGGAACGCGCCCGCCGCCGTGATCTGCTGGCGGGCGACGACGAGGTCTACGCCTTCTATGACCAGCGCGTGCCCGAAAGTGCCGTGTCGGCGCGGCATTTCGATGCCTGGTGGAAGAAGCAGCGGCATGTGACGCCGGACCTGCTGACCATGACCCGCAGCGACCTCCTGCGTGCGGACACCGATGCCGATCAGCCTGACAGCTGGCAGACGGGCGACTTGTCGCTGCCGCTGAGCTACCGGTTCGAGCCGGGGGCTGCTGATGACGGTGTCACGGTGCATGTCCCGGTCGAGGTGCTGGCCAGGCTCGGGGGCGATGGTTTTGCCTGGCAGGTGCCTGCGCTGCGTGAGGAGTTGGTGTCGGCGTTGATCAAGTCGCTGCCCAAGGATTTGCGGCGCAACTTCGTGCCGGCGCCCGACACGGCACGGGCGGTACTGCCGGACCTGAACCCCGGCGACGGCTCGCTACTCGAGGAATTGCAGCGTGAACTGCGCAGGCGCAGTGGCATTCTGGTGCCGATCGACGCTTTCGACCTGAGCAAGATTCCCGATCACCTGCGGGTCACGTTCGCAGTCGAGAAAGACGGCACCGAGGTGGCGCGCGGCAAGGACCTGGGTGCGCTGCACGACAAGCTGGCCGGATCGGTGCGGCAGGCGGTTGCCGGTGCCGTTGCGGGCGATCTGCAGCGGACTGGTCTGAAATCCTGGCCCGAAGACCTCGCCGAATTGCCTCGGACAGTGGAGAGCTCGGCCGGCGGCCACACGGTGCGCGGATTCCCGGCATTCGTGGATACCGGTGCGGCGGTGGATATCCGGGTGTTCCCGACGGTGGCCGAACAGGCCGCGGCCATGGGCTCGGGGCTGCGACGGCTGCTGCGGCTCGCCGCACCGTCGCCGGTCAAGGCAGCTGAACGCGGGCTGAATCCTCGTGCGCGACTTGCGCTGTCGAGTAATCCAGACGGTAGCCTGGCCGCGCTGCTGGAGGATTGTGCTGACGCCGCGATGCGGGTGTTGGCGCCCAAACCGGTCTGGACTGCCGCTGAATTCGCGTCGCTACGTGACGCGGTCGCAGCCAAGTTGGTCCCGACGACGCTCGACGTCGTCGGCCGCGTCGAGCGGGTGCTGACCGCCGCGCATGCGGCGCAGGTTGCCTTGCCCGACAAGCCATCTGCCCTCCAGGCCGACGCGGTCGCCGACATTCGGGCGCAGCTGGCTCGGCTGTTGCCTGTGGGATTCGTTGCGGCTACGGGTGTCACGCACCTCGCCGATCTGACCCGGTACCTGACCGCGGTCGGCCGGCGGCTCGAGCGATTGCCCCAGGCTCCGGCCGCGGACCGCGAACGGATGGATCGGGTCTATGCCGTCGAAGACGCATACGACGAACTGCGGCAGGCACTTTCACCCCTACGCTGCCAGGGCGACGACGTCCGCGACATCGCCCGGCAGATCGAGGAATTGCGCGTCAGCCTCTGGGCCCAGCAGCTGGGCACCCCGCGGCCGGTCAGCGAGCAGCGGATCTACCGGGCGATCGACGCCGTCGTCCCGTGATTTGTGCACGATTTTCCGCGGTCGGCGCGGAAAATCGTGCACAAATCCCTCAGGAAGGTGAGGTGGGGGCATCCGCGATCTTGACCAGCTGCACTTCGGGCCGGTCCGGCACCTGATCGGTGAGGAACCACCGGAATGCCAGAATGCCCTGCGGATAGCCCAGAGTGGTCAATGAATTCGGGTGCGCGGTGGTGCCGCCGGACAGGACTACCGTCACCGTGCCGTCCGAGTTGGGCACCGCGCTGTACCCGTTGACCGAGCTGCGGGCGTCACGGACACCGGGGTTAGCCATGAACTGGTTCCACACCACCAGGTTCCAGAACCGGCACGCCGGCGGTCGATGGGTGATGACGAGTGCTTCGTCCTCGGCCAGCACGAAGCTGCCGTAGGAATAACAGGCATCGCGCGCCGACCAGCCGAAGTTTGCGTCCGGCACTTGGTAGGGCGCGGCGAATTCGTTGGCCGAGTGGGCGACGGAGTGGCCCAGGGAAGTCTCGTCGGGCCGGGTGCCCACCGGCATCGGCATGATGGCGAACAGTGTGCGGAGCCAGGTGGCGCTGGCCCGTAGCGCGGCAGCGGTGGCAACGTCGTTGTGCCGCAACGGCTCAGGTGCGTCGAGTGCCTCAATGTGCCAGGTGGCCGCGCGGCCGGTGTCGGGGTCTGCTTGATAGTCGCGGGTGAAGAAGACCGCGGCGTCGGGCAACGGCCCGATCTCGAAGGAGAAGTTGCCCTCGTCGTCGAAATCCATGTCGTCGTCCCGGATTATCGCCACCACGCGGTTGGACCAGGCGCCAGGGGAGGGTTCGTTGTACGCGGTCAGTGACAGATAGACGCTGTCACCCTTGTTGCCGCTGATCCGGTAGCGGCCCTGCGGGTCGATCGGGCACATGTAGTAGTGCGCGTCGGTGTTGTCGCCGCCCCAGCGACGGTCATGCCGGAACGGTGAATTGACCACGATGAACTGTGGCCGGCCGGGCTCGGGATACAGGTAGCAGTCGAGCGCCACGCCGAGTCCGGTGGCGAGCATCCGGTAGCCGTCGGCCACCTGTCGGTCGTCGGTGACCGCGCGTGGACCCTCGAGGAATGAGGTGTCGAGCTCGCGAATGGTGTCAAGGAGTTCCCGCCAAGCGGCAGCGGATTCGGTCATGCGCCAATACCTTTCAGAATCAATGTGGTGTTGCGGTCGATCCAGTCGTCATCGGGGGCAGCGCCCCGCGTGAGTGCGGCTAGCAGTGCGATACCGGTGATGACCTCGGTCAGGTCAGCGGAGGTGACGTCCGCGCGGAGTTCGCCGCGCGCTGCGGCGGCTGCGAGGCGGGCGTGCAGTTCGGGTCCCAATGCATCGGCGAACCGGTCCAGCAGAGCGCTGTGCAGGGTGGCGTCGGCGGTCATTTCGCCGAGCAGTCCGGGTAGGGCGGCGCGAGCCGCGGGAGTGCTGAACACTGCAACGGTGCCGCGGACCATGGCCCGGACATCGCCGGCCAGCGACCCGGTGTCGGGCAACTCGGTGGCGATGCCGGCGGGGAACACGGCCTCGTGGACGAGATGTGCCTTGCTGGGCCAGCGCCGGTAGATCGCCGGCTTGCTGGTGCCGGCCTGCTTGGCGATGGCGTCCACCGACAGCGCGGCATAACCCACTGCGCCGAGCAGCTCTGCCGTGGCGGTGAGCACCGCGTTGTCGATGCGTGAATCACGGGGGCGGCCAAGTTCTTTCATCATTACGAAACTCATAGTAACATAAGTAGTGTGACTGACACCACAGATGTAGTCCGGCTCGATGACCTGGCCGAACCCACTTTCACGGCCGAGGCGCAACAGTTCCGCGACATGATGACGATGATGGCGCCCGACTGTCCGCTCGACGCGGCTGCGCTGCACGCCAAGGCGAGTATTGACACCGGGCTCGACGACTTCGGCCCCGCCGACTACCGAGAGCGCCTCGACGTGCTGCTGGCCGCGCTCCGGGAGATCGATGGCTTCAACGGCCCCGGCATCGTGAACTTCTACAGTCAACTACTGCAGCTGCTGAAGAACCGGCTGCTGCTGACCGATCTGTTGAAGCGTCACCCCGAGATTCACGATATCGACCTACTGCCACCAGTCGTGATCGTCGGGCTGCCACGCACCGGCACGACGCACCTGCACAACCTGCTGGCTGCCTCCGGGACCTTCCGGACTCTGCCCTATTGGGAGTCGATGGAGCCGTTCCCGCTGGCTTCCGAGATCGGTATCGAGCCGGACCCGCGGCGCACTCGGATGGACGTCGCCGTCAGCGTGATGAACATCGTGATGCCGCACTTCCCGCTGATGCACGAGATGACCACCGACCATGTGCACGAGGAAATTCAGTTGCTGGCCAACGACTTTTCCACGATGTACTTCGAGACCTTGGCGGACGTCCCCGCCTGGCGTGACTACTACGAATCCCACGACCAGACGCCGCACTACCGGCACATGGTGACCCAGCTGAAGGCCTTGCAGTTCCTGCGCGGTGGCCGGCGCTGGTTGCTCAAGTCGCCGCAGCATCTCGAACAACTACCGGTCCTCAACGCCGAATTGCCCGGCGTGGTCGGCGTTTTCACACACCGCGATCCGGTGCCGGTCGTGCTGTCGATGATCGCGATGATCACCTACTCGGCGCGTATGCACCGCAGCCCGGTTCCGGTCGAACACATCGCGGCGTACTGGGTGCAGCGGCTGGAGCACATGCTCGCGGGCCTGGTCCGTAACCGGGAGATCATCGGCCGGGACCGGTCCATCGACATCCGCTTCGACGATTTCATGGCCGACGATCTCGGCGCCGCAGAAAGCGTGTTCGCCCTTGCGGAGGAACAACTTTCGGAAGTCGAACGCAGCAAGATGGCGGATTACCTGGCCGCTCATCAGCGCGGCCGGCTGGGCCGGGTCGAGACGTCTTGCGAGATGTTCGGGCTCGACCCGGATGACCTGTTGGCCCGCTTCGCGCCCTACACCCAGCGGTTCCTCAGCTAGGGCTGCTCCATGGTCACCGGATCGGCCAGGGGCACCACCAGGTGCGAGGCGTGGATACCGCCTTGGGAAATCCGGTAGACCCCGCCGGCCAGTGCTGCCCGCTGCGGGCGGGTCGGCACGAGATGCGGGAAGTCGTAGGTGGTGACGGTCAGCCGTAACCGGTGGCCCGGGGCGATGATTGCAGCCGTGGGAAAGATCTCGATGTCGTAGCGGGTCAGCTCACCGGGGACGACGGGCTCGGCCGCCGCCTTGGTGCTGAAGTGTTGCGGCCGCAGCACCGTCCCGTCGGGCAGCACCCAGCTCCCCTCGGGATCGAGGGCACGGTGTGAACCGAGGAGCGCGCCTTGCGTCAGCGGCCGGCTGACGCCGTCAGGGGAGAGGTCGTCGAGGTGTGCGACCCACAGGGTTTCGGTGCGATCTGCAGTGGCGAAGATCGTCAGCCCAACCGGCCCGGCCAGCAGTTGTTCGGTGTCGAACGCCTCGCTGGTGTAGGTCAGGGCCTGGCGCTGCAGCCGGGTGTTGTCCTGGTCGTAGCGGACGCTCCGGCCCGTCTGCGAGACCATGAAACTGCCCATGCCGAGGCTCCACTGCTCCAGGCTGCGCCCGGAAACCGGTCCGCGAGAGAGGTATTGCAGCGTGGCGGTCGACTCGTCGGTCGACGGCGTGGCATGCAGGCCGCCGCCCAGACCGAGGTAAAGCCGGGCCGGTCTTGCTTCCGGGAACGGATAGGCGTTGGTGCGGAACCACTTTGAGCTCCCGATGGCCCGGAACCGCACGGGCTGACCGGTGACGGCCGCGGTGCCGTCGTCTTTGAGCCAGTAGTCGAACCAGCGCAGCTGCAAGGCCTGCAGATGCTGGCCGTCGAGATCCGAGACGTGATACCACGGGCCGGCCATCAGCTGGAACTTGTCGGAGACCGGCTGGTCGGCAGTCATGGCAGCGCCGGCGGGGCGGCCGGCGAAAGTGTTCTGCAGTGCCGCGTAGTTCAGCGGCGCACCGCGTTGAAATGCGTCATGCCAGCCGGCCACGAGAAACACCGCGACGCCGTTCTCGGCGATCTTCGGCACCACGTCCGCTGGGCGCATGGTGTCCCAGAAGGCGCCATCGAATGCGGTATCGCCGCCGGCCACCGCGTTGTCGATCAGGCTCTTGAAGTAGGTGCGCTGGTCGCGGCCCCGCTGCCGCACGGCGGAAATGCCGCCGGCCCTGGGCCTTTCATGTCCACCGCGATGCGCGAACTCCAGCGCCGGGTTGATCACGTTCAACAGCGAGTAGGTGGCGCCGTAGGCGCGGACCGTACGCATGTGCGGGACGCCGCCCATGGTGACGACGTCGCGATAGAAGTCGTTGGCGGCCATCGCCGGGAAGATCGCCTTCAGCGGCGAGCCGGGTCCCACTGCGGATGCGGTCATCAGCTGGTTGATGGCCAGATACGAGATGCCGAACATGCCGACGCGGCCGTTCGAGTTGGGCAGCGCCGCAGCCCAATTGACCAGATCGACGCCGTCCTGGACCTGCTCGGGTCCCAGCATCTCGAAGGAGCCGCCCGACACACCGGTGCCCCGCACGTCGGCCATCACCTCGATGTAGCCACGGCGAATCAGATACGGTGTTGCGCCGCCGCCGATTTGGGCAGCCGGAGGGGGTGCCTTCTTGCCGTACGGCGTCATCGACAGCAGCACGGGGAAGGGCCCGGCAGCGGGCTCGCCCGTCCCCGGATCGGTCGGATAGTGGATATCCACCCGCAGCGTGATGCCGTCACTCATCGGCACCGCCACGTTGTGGTGGACACCGATGCCGTACTGCGCCGGCGGGGCTTCCCACGATGGCAGTAGCGGCGATGGACTGGTCTTGCGTGTGCGGGTGGCGGCCCAACCGGCTATGGCCTTGATACGCGCCCCCACGCCTGCTGTCTCGACGTTCGTCTCCACGCCTCGACCGTACGCCGAACCCGAAAGAAGTTATGGCTTCGTGACGGAACCGTGTCTGGGCGCTCGCGAGCGTTCCCAGGGTCGGTCCGTAGCATCCAATCAGTGACCAGTAGTCCGTGTGAAAGAGACGACGAGGCCAAGGGCGTCGGCTGCATCTCGCGCCGGCGCATGCTGAGAATGGCTGCAGCGGCGCCGGTCCTGGTCGGTATGCCTGCCATCGCGTCGTCGCTCACCGCTCCGGTGGCCAGAGCGACCAACCTGGCCGGCGCAATCGTGTTCCTCGACCCCGGCCACAACGGGGCCAACGATGCGTCGATCACCAAACAGGTACCCACCGGCCGCGGCGGTACCAAGGACTGCCAGACCAGTGGCACCTCCACCAACGCAGGTTTTCCCGAGCACACCTTCGCCTGGAACGTGGTGCTGCTCATCCGGCAGGAGCTCATCAATGCCGGAGTGCAGGTGGGTCTGTCGAGGGACAACGACGATGCGTTGGCCGCGTGTGTGGACCAGCGGGCGGCGATGGCGAACGCCTTGCACCCCAACGCCGTTGTGTCGATTCACGCTGACGGGGGTCCCCCCGGCGGCCACGGATTCCACGTCAATTACTCCGCGCCTCCGCTCAACCAGGTGCAGGCCGGCCCCTCGGTCAGATTTGCGCAGATCATGCGCGATCAACTGGTGGCCGGGGGCATGACGCCGGCGACGTACATCGGCAGCAACGGTCTGTACGGCCGAGCCGACCTGACCGGCCTGAACCTCGCGCAGTACCCGTCGATCCTGGTCGAGTGCGGCAACATGAAGAATCCGCAGGATGCGGCGCTGATGTCGTCACAGCAGGGTCAGCAGGGCATCGCCAACGCGGTCGCCCGCGGCATTGCCGCGTTCATCCAGGCGAGCTAGAGCTCGGCCAGCGCGACACCGGTGACACCGGGGCCCAGTTGCGCCAGCTCGCGGTCGGTCCCTTCGGCAAGGTTCAGCACACGGATACCGCCGGTGCGTAGCTCACTGACGTAGTAGGTCACATAGTCGGCAGTGGCCACACCGATCGCCTCCTGGTACCCGCGGGCCAGGATTTCGTGGACCCCGACCGCAGGCTGGACCTGACCGCGATTGAGCGTGTTGCCGTCCGGTTCAGCGCCGCGGTCCGTCCAGACCAGGCGCCCCGAGTCGTCCAGATCCAGGTCGATGGGCTCGGGGAGGTCCTGCCACAGCAGCTCGATGTCGTCGCGGTCAAGGGCCGTGCGGCCCACCGGAATATCGGTGCCGCACCGGAAGATTCGGCCCTGACCGGCGTCGGGCGCGCCCTTCTGCGTCCAATAGACCAGGCGATTGACCGGGTCGACAGCGATACCCACGCAGTGATTGCGCGCATCCTGCGCGTCGGTTCCCGCCACCACCAGCGTCTCCAGGCCGGAACCGTCCAGCCGGCAGCGCAGCACCTGCATGCCTTCGCGGTCGCACCAGTAGAGCAACCCCGCGTCGAAATCAGCCGTCAACTGCTTGCCCGTGGTGAACGCGCCCCGCGGCACGATGGTCCGCCGGTCCGAGCCGTCCAGATTCACCCGCTCGAGCGATCCGTTGCGCGTGAAGAAGGTGGAGAAGGCACCGCGTCCGGAGTCCGGGTCGGGAGTGCCCATGTTCGTCCAGTAGATGTGGCCCCGGGCCTGGTCGACGACGATGCCGTCGGGCGTCTCATCGACATCGGCGACCAGCGTCCGGACCTGCGAACCGTCCAGCGACACGGCCTGAATCTCGCGCTTGGCGATGTGCAGCACCAAAAGTTCGGTCATGCCCCGGATTATTCAGCGGGGTCGCTAGCGTTGTGTGACCGGAGTATTCATTGGAGGCTGATTGTGCACATTGATCTGACCGGTAAGACCGCCCTGGTAACCGGATCCACCCAGGGCATCGGACTGGCCATCGCCGAGGGACTGGGTGCCAGCGGCGCCCGCGTCGCAGTGAACGGACGCAGCGAGGAACGAGTCCAAGCGGCCGTAGCCGAGCTGACCGGCAAAGGCCTCGCCGATGTCGTCGGCGTCGCCGCGGACGTCACCACCGCCGAGGGCGTAGCTCAACTCACACAACAACTTCCGGATGTAGACATCCTGGTGAACAACCTCGGCATCTTCGGGTCGACCCCGGCCCAGGAGATCACGGACGACGAATGGCGGCGGTATTTCGAGGTCAACGTGCTGTCCGCGGTCCGGCTCATCCGCACCTACCTGCCGGGGATGACGGAACGCGGCTGGGGTCGCATGATCCAGATCGCCAGCGACTCGGCGATCGTCATCCCGGAGGAGATGATCCACTACGGCACGTCCAAGACCGCGCTGCTGGCGGTGACCCGCGGTTTTGCCAAGGACGCGGCGGGCACCGGCGTGACGGTGAACTCGGTGATCGCGGGCCCGACGCACACTGGCGGTGTCGAGGACTTCGTGTATCAACTGGTCGACAAGAACCTGCCGTGGGACGAGGCGCAGCGCGAGTTCATGATCAAGTACCGCCCACAATCGCTGCTACGCAGGCTGATTGAGCCCGAAGAGATCGCCAACATGGTGGTCTACCTCAGCTCGGAGCAGTCCTCGGCCACCACGGGCGCCGCGGTCCGCGCCGACGGTGGCTACGTCGACTCGATCCTGCCCTGACGTGCGCAAACGCGTCGTCATAGCCGGGCTGGGGGACAGCGGCATCCTCGCGGCCGTCCGGCTGGCCCGGCACGCCGATGTCGTCGGCATTTCGGTCAAAGACGGGCTGGTCAGCGGGCAGGAACTCGGCATGCGGGTGTCACGGCCGCAGGACTGGGCGCGTGACTACTTCATCGGTTTCCGCCGGTTCCGGGGCCTCGATCCGGTGCGCATCGTGCACGGTGCCTTGACTGGTGCCGATCTGAACGCACGCACGGTCACGGTCGTGGCTGCGGACGGCACCGAGACCATCGAGCCGTTCGACGTGTTGCTCATCTCCACCGGAACCACCAACGGGTTCTGGCGCCGGCCGACGCTGCAATCAGCCGACGACGTCGCGGCAGACCTGCGGGACACCCACGAGCGGTTGGCCGGTGCCCGGCGCGTCGCTGTGGTGGGTGGCGGTGCCACGGCGGTGAGCAGCGCGGGGAACCTGGCTCGCACCTGGCCCGACAAAGTGATCGACCTGTATTTCCCTGGCGCCCAGATACTTCCGGGCTACCACTCCGGAACCCAGGTACGCGTCGCGCAGCGGCTGGCCGAACTCGGCGTCCGGCTGCACCTCGGGCACCGCGCGATCCTGCCCCCGGATCGCGACGAAATAACCACCGGACCAATCGAATTCAGTACCGGCCAACCGGACGCCGACGTTGATGCGGTGCTGTGGGCCGTCGGCCGGGTGCGGCCCAACACCGCGTGGCTACCGTCGGAGATTCTCGACGACGACGGCTTCGTCACCGTCACCCCGGAGCTGACGGTCCCCGGCCATCCGGGTGTTTTCGCGGTCGGTGACGTCGCGGCCACTGATCCGCTCCGGACCTCGGCCCGCAATGGCGGCGGTGCACTGGTGGCACGAAACATCCTGGCCCAGTTGAAGTCTGGCAAACTGCGCAGCTACCGGCCGCCGTCCGTGCGCTGGGGTTCGGTGCTCGGCCCGCAGCCCGACGGACTCGAGGTTTTCACCCCGTGGGGGCAGGCGGTCCGGTTCCCGGCCTGGACGGTCGACCGGGTCCTGCAACGCTTCGTCGTGCGGCGTCAGCTGTACCGGGGTGTACGCGACTGAAGACTGTTGACCCTGTAACCAGGGCGCAGGCCACTCGAGAGAAGTCGCCGTAGCCGCAGGATCACCGGAACTCACCAGGTGTCGACGAATCCTCTCCGCGGAGGCAGGCCCGCCGGCTCGGCTGTCGCCAGCGTCGCCGCGATCAATGACCGGGTCTCGGCGGGGTCGATGACGTCGTCGATCTCGAACATCGACGCCGAATTGAGTGCCGCGGCATTGGCTTGCGCGGCCGCGGTGGCATCTCGCACTGCCTGCTCGCGGGCGTCGTCGTCGGCGATGGCTTCGAGTTCCTTGCGTAGCCCGAGCCGCACTGCGCCTTCGAGTCCCATGGGCCCGAGATGCGCGCCCGGCCACGCCACTGTCAGAAGCGGCTCATGCAGGCTGCCGCCGCACATCGCTTGCGCGCCGAGGCCGTAACCGCGGCGCAGGATCACCGCGATCAGGGGTACCCGTAGTGCCGCGCCGGCGACCAGCAGCCGTGACCCGCGCCGGACCAGCGCTTCGGCCTCGGCCGCGGGGCCGACCATGAATCCCGGGCAGTCGACGAGGGACACGACGGGAATCCCGAAGGCGTCGCAGAGTTGGAGGAAGCGGGCCGCCTTGTCGGACGCCGCCGCGGTGATGGCCCCGGCCATGACCATGGTGTTGTTGGCCAGTACCCCGACTGGCCGGCCCTCGATGCGGGTCAGCGCGGTCACCAGCTCGGGGGCGAACTTCTCCCGCAGGAACGTGATCGAGCCCTCGTCGGCGAGCGTCTCGATGATCGGCGCGACTCGGTAGGCGCGCCGGGCGCGCTCGGGAATGATTGTGCGCAAGGCATTTTGGTCCGGTGCGATGCCCGGGGTGCCGGGTCCGCGGAAATAGCCGAGCAGTTGTCGGGCAACAGAGACCGCCGCCGCCTCGTCGGGCACCACCACGTCGACGACGCCATTGGGTGCCTGCACTGAGATCGGGCCGACGGCGTCCGGTGCGATGTCACCAAGGCCGCCGCCGGCGATCATCGCCGGGCCGCCCATGCCGATCGACGTGTCCTCGGTGGCGACGATCAGATCCGAACAGCCCGCGATGACGGCATTGCCGGCGAAGCAGCGGCCCTTCACCACCGCGATCCGCGGCACCACGCCGGACAGCCCGGCCCACAGGGCGAACGCGCGGACATCCAACGACGACACCGTCGGATGGTCGGTGTCGCCGGGGCGTCCACCGCCGCCTTCGGCGAAGAACACCGTGGGCAGCTTCATCCGCTCGATCAGCTCGAACAGCCGGTCCTTCTTGAGGTGCCCGAGGGCGCCCTGCGTGCCGGCCAGCACGGTGTAGTCGTAGGACAGCACCGCGCACGGCTTGCCGTCGACATGGGCGGTACCGGCGACGAGACCGTCGGCCGGAGTGCGCGCGATCAGGTCGTCGAGTTCCCGGCGCGCCCGCTGGGCGGCGATGGCAAAGCGTCCGTACTCGACGAAACTGCCGGCATCGACCAGGTCGTGGATGTTCTCGCGGGCAGTCCGGCCGCCGGCGTCATGTCGGCGCTGTACGGCGTCCGGCCGGGCTGCGTCCTCGGTCAGTCTGCGGCGCCGCAACAGTTCGGCGTGATCGTCGCGGAACGGTACTTCGGGCATTGGGCCGGGCATGGGGACAGCCTGCCAGGCGCCCTGGGTGGGGGTGGTGCATGATCGAGCCATGCAATCGACAGCAACCACCACTGTTGCCCGCCCGATCGACGTTGTTTGGGCGACCCTGATCGACCACGAGGGCATGTCCAACTGGGGCCCGGGCGTCAGCGTGACCATCGATCAGCCCGGTACCCCCGAGCCGAACGGCCTCGGCGCCGTCCGGCGTATCTCGGCGCCCGGACCGGCACCGGCGATCGTCGAAGAGGTCGTGACCTTCGACGCTCCCCACGTGTTCGGCTACAAGGCCCGCTCGGGCGTCCCGTTCCCGGGCTACTCGGGTGAGGTGCGGCTGACCCCTGAGGGCTCGGGCACGCGCATCGACTACACGCTGAACTCGACCGCGTCCTTCCCTCCGGTGAAGCTGGCGCTGACGGCCATCAACCAGGTGCTGCTGCGCCTGTTCGCAAAGGCCGCTTCCAAGGCTTAGTCCCCGCCCATCGGCCAGTTATCGCACGCGAATCTTGAAAACCCGTGCGATAACTGGCCATTCGGCGTCTAGTGGATTTCCGCGGCGATCGCGTCGAGCAGGGCCGGGTACCGGTTGGCCTCAGGATGACCACCGGGCTTGCCGCTGCTGACCACGGCGGCGGCAAGGCCGCGGGCCGGGTCGGCCCATACCGCGATGTTGCTCAGCCCGGTGTGTCCGAAGGCTGCGGGCGCATTGCGGCCGAAGGGGCCGAATCGCTTGGAGCCCAACATGTATCCGGTGCCCCAGCGCATCGGCATCAACCCCACCGCGATGTCCGGCCGCAGCCGCCGGCATTCGGTGGTCGCGGCGCGCAGGGTTTCCGGCTTCAGTACCCGGATCCCATCGAGTTCCCCACCGCGGCACAGCATTTCGGCAAAGCGCGATAGTTCGACAGCATTCGACACCGTGCTCGACGACGGCACCACACTGGTCAGGAAGTCCGGGGTGTTGCTGAACGGGATGATCTGGCTCGGGGTGCCGCCGACGGCCTTCTTGAACGCCGCCGCCATCGGTGCGGGCAGCGGCTTGCCGGTGACGTGGCTCGGTGCGACCAGCGGAACGTCTTCCGGCGCAACGCCGTAATTGGTCCAGCGGAAGCCCAGCGGTTCGAGGATCTCGGTGGCCAGGATGTCCCGGATGTTGCGACCCGTTGCGGCCGAGACGATCTCGCGGATCAGCGGCCCCCACGTGAGGCCGTGGTACATGTGGACCAGGCCCGGCCGGTAGATCGGCCGGAGATTGCCCAGCATCTCGCGGGCGTAGTCGCTGTCGTTCATCCGCTTGAGATCTGGGCGCGGGCCGGTGGCCAGCGGAACCCCGGCGCTGTGGGTGACGACGTGCCGCACGGTGGTGCGGTCCTTGCCGTGGCTGGTGTACGTCGGCAGGTAGTCGCAGACGCGGGCGTCCAGATCGAGCTCGCCGCGCTCGACGAGCATGTGCACCACCGTCGTGCTGATGGCCTTGGCCGCCGAGTACACGCAGAACGGGGTGTCGACGCCGACGGGGATCTTCTCGGCGTCCACCGGATCGTCCGGCCCGTTGCCCCAGCCGTGACCGATCGCGCGGTTGAGCACCACCCGGCCGTTCTGGCGCAGACAGACCTGGATGGCCGGGTGCATGCCGGCCGCGTACCAGTGCTGTGCCGCCTGCCAAATGCGTTCCACTGCTTGCGGATCGACGCCGGTGTGGTCTTCGGATCCGATGGCCGTCACCGAATCCAGGTCGGCAGGGACCCGAATGCGGCCCGTCTGGGGTTCGGTCATGCGTCCTTCCGATGCAGGACGGCCGCGAGGTGGTGGCGCAGCGGGATGCCGACGGCGGCCATCCGGATGTTGTAGCTCAACGTGTCTCCGTCGAGGCGGAACCAACGACGCAGCGCGTCAACCTCTTTCGCGGAGTCGGTGCGCCCGATGTCGGTGGTGGCCAGATCCAGCACGAACTCGTCGTCGGTGCTGAGCGTGCCCTGTAGGACCTCGGTGATGCCGGTGGGATGCGCGAGCACCCACTCGATGCGTCCGGGCGCGGGCACCCGCAGGTAGCCGGTCTCGGCGTGCAGCGGACGTCCGTCGTCGGCCGCCCGGGTCTTCTGGCTGTAGGCCAGGAAGGGCTTTCCGACATGGCCGAAGGTGACCTCTTCGAGGTAGTCGAACGACGCGATGGTCGGATATTCGCCGGAGCCGGTGCCCGCCCAGGTGCCCAGCAGCGGGGCCAGGACCGCGACGTCGGGATGCAGATCAGGCATGGCCGGCTACTTCGTTCCGACGGTCAGCAGATCGGACACGATGAGCGACCACGCCGGCCGCTTCACCCGGTGCTGTTCGGAGACGGTGAACCCGGCGCCTTCGAAGAGCGCCTTCATCTCCGCGGGCGACGGATTGTGGGCGGGGTTGAGGATGTGCGACGACAGCGCATGCAGCGGCAGCACCTGCCGCGGGCTGATGGTGGTGACGGCCGCGATACCGCCCGGTTTGAGGACCCGGTGGAACTCGCGCAGCGCGGCAGGCTGATCGAACCAGTGGAACGCCGACGTCGTGACGACCGCGTCCAGGGCGCCGTCGTTGAACGGCAGCTCCTCTGCAGGTGCGGTGAGCCAGTTGACCTTCGAGGACCGGGCCTTGGCCTGGGCCAGCATGCCCTCGGACATGTCCACCCCGGTGACGACGGCATTGAGCTCACGCTGGATCCGGTCAGCGAAAATACCGGTGCCGCAGCCGATATCGGCGATGGTCAGGGAATCGTGTGCGCGCAGCTGGGCCAAGACCTCGTCCTGGGCGGGTTGGTAGACGACACGCTGCAGCACCTGGGTGTCGTAAGCGGGAGCGGCGAAGCCCCAGAAACGGGTGACGGTGTCATTGAATCCCCGGCGTTGAACCATGGTGCTCAGCCTAGGCGGGATCGTGGATAGATACGCTGCCGCTTTATGAGTTCCACTGCGCCCAGCTGGATTGCCCAGCTCCTCGACTTCGCGCGCGACGGCGACACCTTCATCGCGCCGCAGCCGACCGACGGACCGGGACGGTCCCTGTTCGGCGGGCTGATCGCCGCACAGGCGCTCGGCGCGGCGGGCCGCACCGTCGAACCGGACAAGCTGCCGCAGTCACTGCACCTCTACTTCGTCCGCGGCGGTCAATACGGCATCGACGTGGAGTTTCACGTGGAACGAACCCGGGACGGCCGGTCCTTCGACACGCGGCGCGTCACCGCGAAGCAGAACGGCAAGACGATCCTGGAGATGATCGCGTCGTTCCACGTCCCCGAACCCGGTGCCGACTGGCAGCGCCCGGAAGTCCTGGGCGTCGAGTTCGACGTGGCAGTGCCGAAAGCGCCGAGCCTGACCGTCGCCGACTTCTTCGATATTCGGGTACGGCCCGAAGACGTCGGAGCCTTCGCGGTGCCCCCGTTCTGGATCCGCACCAAAGACGAGATCGAGGACGACGCCTTGATCCGGGCGTGCACGCTGACCTTCATGTCCGACTTCGGGCCGGTGCCTGTCACGCGGCCCGACGGCACGGATCTGCGTCAGGGCTTCGCCGCCAGCCTGGACCACGCGGTGTGGTTCCACCGGCCCTTCGTCCCGCGGGACTGGCACCGCTACGAGGTCACCCGGCTGAACAACACCGACTCCCGCGGGCTGGTGACCGGAGCCCTGTACGACACTGGTGGGGTGCTGATCGCCAGCACCAGCCAGGAAGCCCTGTGGCGGCTGTAGTCCGGAGAAGATGATGACTGCCCCGACGCCGACCTGCTATCGGCATCCCAGCCGCCCGACGTACGTGAGCTGCAGCCGCTGCGCACGACCCATCTGCCCGGACTGTATGACCGCAGCCGCCGTCGGCCAGCAGTGCCCGGAGTGCGTCAACGAAGGCAAGCGGTCGGTGCGTCAGGCCCGGACCCACTTCGGCGGACGGATCACCCAGGGCGCGCTGGTCACCTACACGCTGATCGCGATCAACGTGGTGATGTTCGTGCTGCAACACACCTCGACGCAGATGCAGCAGGACCTGGTGCTGTGGCCGCCCGCCGTGGCCGACGGCCAGTACTACCGCCTGGCCTCGTCGGCCTTCCTGCACTACGGCCTGGCGCACATCGTGTTCAACATGTGGGCGCTGTGGGCCGTCGGGCCGCAGCTGGAACAGTGGCTGGGGCGCTTGCGTTTCGGGCTGTTGTACGGCCTCAGCGGCCTGGGCGGCTCGGTGCTGGTGTACCTGCTGTCGCCGCTGAACTCGGCGACGGCCGGCGCGTCGGGCGCGATCTTCGGCCTGTTCGGCGCGACCTTCGTGTTGTTCCGCCGGCTGCAGCTCGACGTCCGCGGGATCGTCGGCCTGATCGTCATCAACCTGGTGATCACCTTCGTGCTGCCCGCGGTCAGCTCGCAGTCGATCAGTTGGCAGGGTCACGTCGGCGGGTTGGTCACCGGCACCCTGGTGGCGGCGGTCTTCGCGTATGTGCCTGCGCGGCAACGACTCCTGGCGCTGATTTCGGTGACCGCGGTGCTGCTGGTGCTGTTCGCCGGGCTGACGATGTGGCGCACCCAGGCCTTGCTGACGATGTTCAGTTGATCCCGGGGTAGGGCAGCAGCGCCATCTCCCGGGCGTTCTTGATCGCGGTGGCAACCTGCCGTTGCTGCTGGACCGTCAGGCCCGTCACTCGCCGAGACCGGATCTTGCCGCGCTCGGAGATGAACAGCCGCAGGTTGGCCGTGTCCTTGTAATCGAGCTGGTCCACGCCGAGCTTGGTCAGCATGTTCTTGACCGGACGCTTCGCCTCGGTCGGTCGCCGGGTGGGTTTGCGCTTGGCCATCACCAGCTCGCTTTCCGGATGCCGGGCAACTGTCCTTCGTGCGCCATCTCACGCACCCGGACACGGGAGAGGCCGAACTTGCGCAGATGGCCGCGCGGACGGCCGTCGACCGCGTCGCGGTTGCGCACCCGCACCGCGCTGGCATCGCGTGGTTGGCGGGCCAGCTCCCTCATGGCGGTGGACTGCTCGTCGACAGTGCTCGACGGGGACTTGATGATTGCCTTGAGCTCGGCCCGGCGCTCGGCGTAGCGGGCGACGGTCAGCCGGCGCAGCTCGTTCTTGGCGATCTTGGATTTCTTGGCCATGGTCAGCGCTCCTCTCGGAAGTCGACGTGCTTGCGGACGATCGGGTCGTACTTGCGCAGCACCAACCGATCGGGATCGTTGCGCCGGTTCTTGCGGGTGACGTATGTGTAGCCGGTGCCCGCGGTGGACTTCAGCTTCACCACGGGACGAATATCGGTGCGGGACATCTAGATTCGCACTCCGTCCCGGCGCAGCCGGGCCACCACGGCTTCGATGCCGTCCCGGTCGATCACCTTGATGCCCTTGGCGCTGACCTGGAGCCGGACGCTCCGGCCTTCCGAGGGCAGGTAGTAGGTCTTGCTCTGGATGTTCGGGTTCCACCGACGCGAGGTGCGCCGGTTGGAGTGCGAAACCGTGTTGCCGAAGCCGGGCTTGCGCCCGGTGACCTGGCAGTGCGCTGACATGCTCCATCCTTAATGAAAATCATTTTCGACAAGTGCCGGTCGCCACTGTAGCGTGACGACAACAGAATTGAAAATGATTGTCGATAAGGGGTGGCGATGAGGACGCCGGTGATCGTCGTGGCTGGTCAGGGACCGACCGGACACGTGACCGAGGAACTAGTGAAAGTGCCGGGCACGGTGCTCGTGGAGCACCAGTTCGACGGTCACGTCGTGCGCCGTCGCACCATCACGGCACCGCACGGCATCGTGAACGAGACGGAAGCTGCCCTGGAACTGGCCCACGGCTGCGTGTCCTGCACCGTCCGTAACGACCTGCTGATCTACCTGCGCCTGCTGCACCGGCGCGACGACGTCCACCGGATCGTCGTCCACCTGGAGCCGTGGATGGAACCCGAGCCGATCTGCTGGGCCATCAACCACGTTCGGGTGCACGTCGGTCCCGGGTACATCGACGGACCGGCCGCCCGGGACGTGGCGATCGCCGGCGTGGTGACGTGCATCGAGGCCGCCGACTGGCTCACCGACGCGCTGGGCGACGACGAGCTGCCCGACGGCCGGACCGTCGCGCAGGTGGCGGTGGGACAGACCGAATTCGCCGACGTGCTCATGATGACGCACGCCGAACCCGTCCTGCTCGCGGTATGCCGCCGGCTGGCGCCGCGAGCGCAGCTCATCACCGAGCCCGCCTTGGTCGATCAAGCGTTGCGCATCGTGTGGCCGGACGCCCGGCTGGGCCGCGCGGACGAGCCGCACGGGCCGCTGCTGGCCGGGCAGCCCAGCCTGAATCCCGAAGGGCCCGTTCAGCTTGTCGAGTTCAACTCGCGCCGGCCGTTCCACCCCGAGCGTCTGCACGACGCCATCGATCACCTCCTGGATGGCGTGATCCGGACCCGCGGCCGGATGTGGCTGGCCAACCGGCCCGACCACGTCATGTGGCTGGAGTCGGCCGGTGGTGGCCTGCGCGTCAGCAACGCCGGCCGATGGATCGCCGCGATGACCGTCAGTGAAGCGGCCTACCTGGACCGCGAGCGCCGAGCCCTGGCAGACCTCATGTGGGACAACGAATTCGGCGACCGACACACCGCGATGGCGATCCTGGTGTGCGGCGCGCGGCCCGCTGACGTGACCGCCGCGCTGAACGACGCCCTACTCACCGACGAGGAATTCGCCGCGCAGGACGCCTGGTCCGGCTACCCGGATCCGTTCGGCGACTGGCACCAGGAGCCGTGCACGACCGGCGACGTCACCGTCGTCGGCGATGGCACCGATCACGGCATGGCGTGAGATGTTCCGGACTCGATAGCCAAACGCCTTGATAACAAGGCGATCACGCCGCGCGTTGGTCACCGGGGTGGCGTCGGCCCGGCGTTAGTTTTCACTCGTGTTGGCGACTCTGGTTGGCAGGAATTTCGGCGTGAAACTGCGGCGACTCGCGGTGGCGGCTGTCGCCGCCCTGGCGGTCCCGGGAATGGCGATGCCCGCGGCGGTGCCGCAGGCGCACGCTGCCGCGAAAGCGGTTGAGGTGCTGAACATTCCGTCACCCGCGATGGGGCGCGACATCAAGGTTCAGTTCCAGGGCGGTGGGCCGCACGCGGTGTACCTGCTCGACGGTCTGCGCGCCCAGGACGACGCCAGCGGCTGGGACATCAACACCGCCGCGTTCGAGTGGTACTACCAGTCGGGCGTCTCGATGGTGATGCCCGTCGGCGGACAGTCCAGCTTCTACACCGACTGGTACCAGCCCGCGACCAACTCGGGCGGCGTCACCACCTACAAGTGGGAGACGTTCCTGACCCAGGAGCTGCCGGCCTGGCTCGCGGCGAACCGCGGCGTGCAGCCGACCGGCAACGCCGTCGTCGGTCTGTCGATGTCGGGTGGCTCGGCGCTGACCCTGGCCACCTGGCACCCCGCGCAGTTCATCTTCGCCGGCTCGCTCTCGGGCTTCCTCAACCCGTCGCAAGGCCTGTGGCCCACCCTGATCGGCTTCGCCATGAAGGACGCCGGCGGTTACAACCCGACCCAGATGTGGGGCATCGCCAGCGACCCGGCGTGGCGGCGCAACGACCCGACCGTCAACGTCCAGCAGCTGGTGGCCAACAACACCGCCATCTGGGTGTACTGCGGCAATGGCACGCCGTCCGACCTCGACACCCCGGGTGACATGGGAATTCTGTACAGCGCCCAGTTCCTGGAGAACCTGACGATCAGCTCGAACCGGGACTTCCAGAAGGTGTACCAGCAGGCCGGTGGCCGCAACGCGGTCTTCAACTTCCCGAAGGACGGCACTCACAGCTGGGGCTACTGGGGCCAGCAGCTGCAGGCCATGAAGCCTGACCTGCTGCGCGTGCTGGGTGTGGGTGCTCCGGTTCCGCCGCCGGCCCCTGCGCCTGCCCCGGCTCCTGTGCCCGCGCCTGCCGCGGTCCCGGCGCCGGTTGCGATGGCAGCACCTGTTGCGGCCCCTGCGGCTGTGCCTGTTGCCGCTCCTGCCGCAGTTCCCGCTGCGGTTCCGGCCGCGGTCCCGGCGCCTGCTGCGGCGGCTGCCCCGCCGGTCACCGGCGGATTGGTGCTCGCGCCGACGGGCTAGATCGGCAAGACTCAGGGGTCGGATTCGACTCCTGAAAGGGCGGGACAACCGTGCAGACCACGATCATCCACGGGCCGGGCGACATTCGATTCGAAGAGCGCCCTGATCCGCAGATTCAGTCACCGGGCGACGCAGTGGTCCGGGTGGTGCGGACCTGCGTCTGCGGTTCGGACCTGTGGCCGTACCGCGGGGTGCGCCCGACGCCTGCGCCGCATCCGATCGGACATGAGTTCATCGGGATCGTGGAAGCTGTCGGCGCCGAGGTCAGGAATGTGCGCGTCGGGGATTTCGTCATCTCGCCGTTCACCGACAGTGACGGCACCTGCGTGCACTGTCGCAACGGGATCACCACCTCGTGCGTCAACTTCGGGGTGTGGGGCGGCACCGCCAAGACCGGCGAGCCGCTCGACGGGGCCCAAGGACAGTACGTCCGGGTGCCCTTCGCCGACGGCACTCTTGTCGCAGTGCCGGAATCGCCTGACGCAGAACTGTTCCCGCACCTGCTGACCCTGGCCGACGTCATGTCGACCGGCCACCATGCGGCGCGATCCGGGAACGTCCACCCCGGCGCCACCGTGGTGGTCGTGGGCGACGGCGCCGTCGGGCTGTGTGCCGTGCTTGCCTCGAAACGCCTTGGTGCGGAACGGATCATCGTGATGTCGCGGCACGAAGACCGGCAGAAGTTGGCCCGGACCTTCGGCGCCACCGACATCGTTGCCGAACGCGGCGACGATGGCATCGCGGCCATCGAGGAACTGCTCGGCGGTGTCGGGGCCGACTCCGTGCTCGAGTGCGTCGGCACCAAGGATTCGATGCACCAGGCACTCGGGGCGGTCCGTCCCGGTGGCTATCTGGGCTTCGTCGGCGTGCCGGCCGGCGCGCCCGAACTGCCGATGCAGCAACTGTTCAGCACCAACATCCACGTCGCGGGCGGCATCGCGCCCGTCCGCCCCTACCTCGACGAACTGCTGCCCGACGTGCTGTCCGGCGCCATCGAGCCCGGCCTGGTTTTCGATCTCGCACTGCCACTTGCTCAGGTGGCCGACGCGTACACGGCGATGGATCAGCGCACGGCCATCAAGGTTCTGCTCGAGCCCTGATCAGGCCGGTCGGACCAGATGGTCCTCGCCTCCCACGTACACGGTGTCGCGCAGGTCGCGTCCGGCGGCGGCGATGGTGATCGCGGTGGCGAATTCCTCGATGGTCGTCAGCGGTCCCTGGCTGCGGCGGGCACCGACCGCCTCGGGATCGCGACGTTCGTACAACCGGGCGATGATCGTGCCTTCGATCATGTCGCCGGAGACGACGGTGAATCCGATTCGGCACCGGTCGAATTCGGGGCGTAGTGCCCGTAGCGCGTCTTCACCGGCCCGCTTGCTGGCGGCAATCGGCACGTAGTCGTCGGGCACGGGCAGGTGCGGATAGCAGTGGGCCTCGTGGCTGGTGACGAACACGATCTGCGCACCGGCGGGCATCAGGGGGAGAGCCAGGTCGACGAGCCGCAGCTGCGCGTCGCGGTTCAGCCGCATCGCGTAGTCGGGCGCGGCGCCGAACTCGAGGCCACCGGAGGCGTTGAGCACCAGCATGTCCAGGCGCCCGAATCGGCTGTCGATCCGGTCGATCATGGCTTTGGCGGCAGCGGCGTCGGACACGTCGGCGCCGATCGTGGAGGCTTGCCCGCCGGCCGCGCGGATGCCGTCGACGACGGCGTTGGCGCGTTTGGCCTTCTCCCGATAGTTCACCAGGACATGGGTGTCCGGCTCGGCGAGCTGTTGAGCCACGGCGGCTCCGATGCCGCGGGAAGCTCCGGTGACGAGCGCGATCCTGGGGTGCATGGCTTCGACCGTACCCCAAACTTAAGAAAGATAAGAGAAATCTAAGGCAACGGTAAATGTGTTGTCGGGCGCTTTGGCTGGACGCGGCTCGCGACTGGGACGGACAGTCCCGCTCGACTACCCTTTGGGCGTGACGTTTCCGGTGACGCCTGTGGCGCGGTACGCGGCCACGCTGATCGGACGCCTCCGTTGATCGAACACGCACTTGTGGTGCTGTTCGCACTGTGCGCGGCCGTCTGCGCCGCCGTCGGCATCGTGGTGCGCCAGCGCGCGACCATCGACGTGCCGCCCGAACATGGCGTCAGCGTCGTCATGCTGTCGACGCTCCTGAGCCGGAGACTGTGGTGGGCCGGCACCGGCGCGGCCGTCGCCGGCTATGTCTTCCAGGCCCTGGCCCTGGCGCACGGATCCCTGATGTTGGTCCAGCCACTGCTGGTCTCGGCATTGCTCTTCGCACTGCCGCTGAGCGCACACCAGGCGCACCGCCGGGTGACCCGCGGCGAATGGTTGTGGGCCGGATTGCTGACCATCGGGCTCGCCGGATTCGTCGTCCTGGCCCGGCCTGAGCGCGACGAGCACCTGGCCTCACCAGGGGTTATCGTTCTGGTCGCCGCAGTGTGCGCCGCTGTGATCGTCGGCTGCGTGCTGTTGGCAGTGCGGTGCAGCGGCTGGCAGCGTGCGGTTCTGCTGGCCGTCGGTGTCGGCGTGCTGTTCGGTGTCGTCGCCGTGGTGACCAAGATCTTCATGGCGATCCTGCAGAACCGGGGCTGGCTTGGCTTGCTGACGACGCCGGCGCCATACCTGCTCATCATCTTGGGCGCGGTGGCGACCGTGCTGCAGCAGTCCGCGTTCCATGCCGGCGCGTTGCAGACCTCGGTGCCGACCATGCTCGTGCTGGAACCGGTGGTGGCCGTTCTCCTCGGTGCCCTGGTTCTCGGCGAGGGCTTCGACACAACTGGAGTCGAGGCCGTCGCGCTCGTGGCGGCCATCGGCGCCATGGCGGCGGCGACCATTGCCCTCGGTCGAGACGAAGGCGCGTACGAAACGCAGGCGGGCGCGAAGGTGGCGCCGCCGATCGCACCGCAGCAGGTGCAACCGACCTCAGAACGCTGACCTCAGCGGTGTGGTTTGTCACACAGCCGACTCGGGCATATCGTTAGTTTTGCTAACGTTGTATATGGCGACGCTGGTGAACTAATTGATGAGGTTGTTATGTCGAACGAAGAAACCGCACTTACTGACGAGCTGACGCAGCGCATCGCTGACCTCTGCGCCACCGACCCGCAACTTGCCGCCGCCCGGCCCCTCGCCGCTGTCGGCGCCGCCCTCGACGAGCCCGGAATCCGGCTGCCCGACATGATCAGCGCGGTCATGGCGGCCTACGCCGACCGGCCCGCTCTCGGGCAGCGCGCCGTCGAATACGTCGCCGATGACGCCGGCCGCACCGTCTCCCGGCTGCTGCCGCGCTACGACACCATCACCTACGGCGAGGCCTGGCGGCAGATCAAGGCCATCGGCAACGCCCTGCTCACCGGACCCGATGCCGTCGTCGCCGGCGACCGCGTCGCCATGCTCGGTTTCACGAGCGCCGAATTCACGATCATCGATACCGCGCTGGCGCGCGCCGGCGTCGTCGCCGTCCCGCTGCAGACCAGCGCACCCGCCGAGCAGCTGCGCCCCATCCTCGACGAGACCGAGCCCGTCGCCTTGTTCGCCGACGTGAAGTTCCTGGACGAGGCCGTCGAATTGGTCTCGGGCTCGGGTGCTGCCGTCAGGCGCGTGTTCGTATTCGACCACCACGCCCAGGTCGATGACGACCGCGAGGCCGTCGAACGGGCCGCGACGCAGTTGGCAGAGCGCGGCATCGTTGTCGAGACTCTTGCCGATCTGGTGACGCGCGGCACCGCGCTCCCGACCGTCGAGCCCGTCGTCTCAGCGGATCCGGACCCGCTGCTGGTCCTGATCTACACCTCCGGCAGCACCGGCACCCCCAAGGGCGCCATGTACCCCGAGCGGCTCGTCGCCAACGCCTGGCGGACCGGGCTGACGCATCAGCAGCCCGCGCTGCCGTCGATAGTCCTGAGCTTCCTGCCGATGAGCCACATGATGGGCCGCGGCACCGTCTACCGCACGCTGGCGCACGGCGGCACCGTCTACTTCGCCGCGAAGAGCGACCTGTCCACCCTGCTGGAGGACATCGCGCTGGTCCGGCCGACGCAGATGACGTTCGTGCCACGGGTCTGGGAGATGATCCACCAGGAGGTACAGAGCGAGGTCGACCGCCGGGTGATGGACGGCGTGTCCGAACAGCAGGTGCTCGACGAACGCAGCGTCAGCCTGATCGGTGGGCGGCAGCTCGTCGCGATGACCGGGTCGGCTCCGATCTCGCCGGAGCTCAAGGCCTGGGTGCAGAAGTTCCTCGGGCTGGAGCTGATGGAGGCCTACGGCTCGACCGAAGCCGGCGGCGTCATGATCAGCGGCCACTTGAGCCGCCCGCCGGTGATCGACTACAAGCTGATTGACGTGCCCGAGCTCGGCTACCTGTCGACCGACCGGCCACACCCGCGTGGCGAATTGCTCTTGAAATCAACAGATTTGATCCCGGGCTACTACAAGCGGCCCGACGTCACCGCTGACGTCTTCGACGTGGACGGCTTCTACCGCACCGGCGACATCGTCGCCGAGCTCGGCCCCGATCACCTGCAGTATCTGGATCGCCGCAACAATGTGCTGAAGCTGGCGCAGGGCGAGTTCGTGACGGTGTCGAAGCTCGAAGCGGCCTTCGGCACCAGCCCGCTGATCCGTCAGATCTACGTGTACGGCAACAGTTCTCGCTCCTACCTGCTGGCGGTGATCGTGCCTACCTCGGAAGCTTTGAGCGGCGCCGGCGTTCCGGAGGCCTTGCGTCCCGAACTGGCCGAAGCACTGCAGACAGTGGCCCGCGAGTCCGGGCTGCAGTCGTACGAGATTCCCCGCGACTTCATCATCGAGACCGAACCGTTCTCACTGGAGAACGGGCTGTTGACCGGTGTGCGCAAGCTGGCCTGGCCGAAGCTGAAGGCCCGCTACGGCGCCGAGTTGGAGCAGCTGTACACCGAACTGGCCGAAGGCCAGGCCGCCGAACTGCGCGCGCTGCGTTCGTTGCGGGCGTCCGACGCGCCGGTGCTCGAGACCGTGCTGCGCGCTGTCGGCGCCACGCTCGGAGCGGCCAGTTCCGACGTCGCGGGCGACGCCCACTTCACCGACCTGGGCGGAGATTCGTTGTCGGCGTTGACCTTCGGCAACCTGCTGGAGGAGATCTTCGAGGTCGAGGTGCCGGTCGGCGTGATCGTCAGCCCGGCCACCGACCTGGCGGGTGTGGCGGCCTACATCGAAGGGGAGCGCGCGCCCGGCAGCAAGCGGCCGACGTTCTCGACGGTGCACGGCCGCGGCGCCACCGAGGCGCGCGCCGCAGACCTGACGCTGGACAAGTTCATCGACGCCGCGACATTGGCCGCGGCACCGTCGCTGCCCGGGCCGGTGTCCGAGGTACGGACCGTATTGCTCACGGGCGCAACCGGATTCCTGGGTCGCTACCTGGCGCTGGAGTGGCTGGAGCGGATGGACCTGGTCGACGGCAAGGTCATCTGCCTGGTCCGTGGCAAGTCCGACGCCGACGCCCGGGCCCGCCTGGACGCGACGTTCGACAGCGGCGATCCGAAGCTGCTGGAGCACTACCGGTCGCTGTCCGACCACCTTGAGGTCATCGCCGGCGACAAGGGCGAGGCCAATCTCGGTCTGCCGCCGGAGGTTTGGCAGCGACTGGCCGACACCGTCGACTTCATCGTGGACCCGGCGGCGCTGGTGAACCACGTGCTGCCCTACAGCGAGCTGTTCGGGCCCAACGCGCTGGGCACCGCCGAACTGATCCGGATCGCGTTGACCACGCGGATCAAGCCGTTCGCCTACGTCTCGACCATCGCGGTCGGCGGCGGCGTGGCGCCCGGCAAGTTCGTCGAGGACGCCGATGTGCGCGTCATGAGCGCGGTGCGGTCGGTCGACGACAGCTACGCCAACGGCTACGGCAACAGCAAGTGGGCCGGCGAGGTCCTGCTGCGCGAGGCCAATGATCTTTGCGGCCTTCCGGTTTCGGTGTTCCGCTGCGACATGATCCTGGCCGACACGACGTACGCGGGTCAGCTCAACCTGCCCGACATGTTCACCCGCATGATGTTCTCGCTGGTGGCCACCGGCATCGCGCCGTACTCGTTCTACGAGCTGGCTTCCGACGGCAAGCGCCAGCGCGCCCACTACGACGGGCTGCCGGTCGAGTTCGTCTCCGAGTCCATCTCGACGCTGGCCGTGCAGGTCGCGGCCGGTGCGTCCGACTCGACGTTCGAGACGTACCACGTGATGAACCCGTACGACGACGGCATCGGCATGGACGAGTTCGTCGACTGGCTGATCGAGGCTGGGTATTCCATTGCCCGCGTTGATGATTACGCCGACTGGCTGGCCAGGTTCGAGACGGGTCTGCGCGGCCTGCCGGACCGTCAGCGCCAGGCGTCGCTGCTGCCGCTGCTGCACAACTACCAGCAGCCGAGCTACCCGGTGCCGGGGTCCATCGCCCCGGTGGAGCGGTTCCGGGCCGCGGTGCAGAACGCGAAAATCGGTGCGGACAAAGATATTCCGCACATCGGTGCGCCGGTGATCGTCAAGTACATCACCGATCTGCAGCTGCTCGGCCTGCTCTAGGCCAACCGGGTGATTTGTGCACGATTTTCCGCGATGGCCGCGGAAAATCGTGCACAAATCACAGGGAACTGGCAGGAAATCGCCGGAACAACGGCGACCGCGCCAGCGTCATTCAATTAGTGGGGATGCAACGGGGCGTACCCATTCGATATTTCGATTTTTCGTGAGGTTTCTTCATGTCGATTGACCATGCCGACAGCGCTCTTGCCCGCCGGATCACCGAATTGTCCGCCAACGATCCGCAGTTCGCCGCGGCCATACCGCTCCAGTCGGTGGCCCAGTCGGTCGAAAAGCCCGGCATGCGACTGCCCGAGATCGTGAAGACAGTTCTCGAGGGCTACGCCGACCGGACCGCCCTCGGCCAGCGCGCCGTCGAGTTCGTCACCGAGAACGGCCGCACCGTCGCGAGGCTGCTGCCGAAATACGACACCATCACCTACCGCGAACTGTGGGACCGCATCCGCGCCGTCGCTGCCGCGCTGCACGCTGACGGCGTCAAGGCCGGCGACCGGGTCGCCATCCTCGGCTTCACCAGCACCGACTACACCGTCATCGACACCGCGCTCGGACAGATCGGCGCCGTGTCGGTGCCGCTGCAGACCAGCTCCGCGGCGTCGTCGCTGCTACCGATCGTCGCCGAGACCGAGCCGGTGCTGATCGCGGTGAGCGCGGGCTACGTCGCCGACGCGGTCGAACTCGCGGTCGGTGGCCCCGCCCCGGCGCGGTTCGTGGTGTTCGACCACCACGCCGAGGTCGACGACGAGCGCGAGGCTGTCGAGGAGGCGCGGGCCGCGCTGTCGGGTCTGAACGTCACCGTCGAGACTTTCGGCGAGGTACTGGCCCGCGGCCGCGACCTGCCGTCCGTCCCGACTCCGGTCTTCGATGAGGCCGACCCGCTGACCCTGCTGATCTACACCTCCGGCTCGACCGGTGCCCCCAAGGGCGCGATGTACCCCGAGAGCAACATGACGAGCTTCTGGCGGCGGGCAAGCTCGGCGTGGTTCGGCCCGAGCGAGGCGTCGATCAACCTGGCCTTCATGCCGATGAGCCACGTCATGGGCCGCGGCATCCTGTACTCCAGCCTGGCCAACGGCGGCATCGTCTACTTCGCCGCCAAGAGCGACTTGTCCACTCTCCTCGACGATTTCGCGCTGGCGCGCCCCACCGAGCTGAACCTGGTGCCCCGCGTCTGGGAGATGCTGTACCTGGAATTCCAGAGCCGCGTCGACAAGCTCGTCCCGGCTGGTGCCGGCGAGGCCGAGCGCGACGGCATCGAACAGCAGGTGATGGCCGACATGCGGGAGAACCTGATCGGTGGCCGCTACATCAAGGCGATGACCGGCTCGGCGCCCATCACCGACGAGCTCAAGGCCTGGGTCGAGAAGTTCCTCGGCATCCACGTGCTGGAGGGCTACGGCTCCACCGAGGCCGGCATGGTCTTCTTCGACGGCGTCATCCAGCGCCCGCCGACCCTCGACTACAAACTGGTCGACGTGCCCGACCTGGGCTACTACCTGACCGACCAGCCGTACCCGCGTGGTGAGTTGCTGGTGAAGACCGAGTACCTGTTCCCGGGCTACTACAAGCGGCCCGAGGTCACCGCGAGCGTGTTCGACGAGGACGGTTTCTACCGCACCGGCGACGTGGTCGCCGAGATCGGCCCGGACCAGATCCAGTACGTCGACCGTCGTAACAATGTGCTGAAACTGGCGCAGGGCGAGTTCGTCACGCTGGCCAAGCTGGAAGCGGCATTCAGCAACAACAGCCCGCTGGTCCGGCAGATCTACGTCTACGGCAACAGCGCCCAGCCCTACCTGCTGGCCGTGGTGGTGCCGACCGAAGACGCCTTGGCGCGTTGGGATTCCGCTGAACTGAAGCAGCGGATCAATGACTCGCTGCAGGAAGTGGCGAAGGCCGCCGAACTGCAGTCCTACGAGATCCCCCGCGATTTCATCGTGGAGACCGAACCGTTCTCGTTGGAGAACGGATTGCTGACCGGCATCCGCAAGCTGGCGTGGCCGAAGCTCAAGGCGCACTACGGCCCGGCGCTGGAAGACCTGTACGTGAGTCTTGCCGCGGGACAGGCCGATGAGCTGCGCGCGCTACGTCAGCACGGCGCCGAGGGCCCCGCGCTGCCGACCGTCATTCGCGCGGCCAGTGCACTGCTCGGTGCGTCCGGCGAGGTGTCGGCAGACGCCCACTTCACCGATCTCGGTGGAGACTCGTTGTCCGCGTTGACCTTCGGCAATCTGCTCGAAGAGATCTTCGGCGTCGAGGTGCAGGTCGGCATCATCGTCAGCCCGGCCAACGATCTGGCCGTGCTGGCGGCATACATCGAGAACGAACGCAGCGGTGGCGCCAAGCGGCCCAGCTTCAGCTCGGTGCACGGCAAGAACGCCGTCGAGGTGCGCGCCGCGGACCTGACGCTGGACAAGTTCATCGACGCTCAGACGCTGGCGGCGGCACCGTCGCTGCCGGCGCCCGCGTCGGAGGTGCGGACTGTACTGCTCACGGGCGCAACGGGATTCCTGGGCCGCTACCTGGCGCTGGAGTGGCTAGAGCGGATGGACCTGGTCGACGGCAAGGTGATCGCCCTGGTGCGCGCCAAGTCCGACGAAGAGGCTCGTGCCCGTCTCGACGCCACCTTCGATTCCGGTGACCCGAAGCTGCTGGCGCACTACCAGGCGCTGGCCGCCGACCACCTCGAGGTGATCGCCGGCGACAAGGGTGACGAGAATCTTGGTCTGCCGCAGGAGGTTTGGCAGCGGCTCGCCGACGAGGTCGACGTGATCGTCGACCCGGCGGCGCTGGTGAACCACGTGCTGCCGTACAGCGAACTGTTCGGACCCAACGCGCTCGGTACCGCCGAACTGATCCGCATCGCCCTGACCACTCGGCAGAAGCCGTACATCTACGTCTCGACCATCGGCGTCGGTGATCAGTTGGCACCGGGCACGTTCACCGAAGAGGCGGACGTCCGCGTGATGAGCGCGGTGCGTGCCGTGCACGACGGGTACGCCAACGGTTACGGCAACAGCAAGTGGGCCGGCGAGGTGCTGCTGCGTGAGGCCAATGATCTTTGCGGCCTGCCGGTTTCGGTGTTCCGCTGCGACATGATCCTGGCCGACACCAGCTATGCCGGACAGCTCAACCTGCCCGACATGTTCACCCGCATGATGTTCTCGTTGGTGGCCACCGGTATCGCCCCGTACTCGTTCTACGAGCGGGACGCCGAGGGCAAGCGGCAGGCCGCGCACTACGACGGGCTGCCCGTCGAGTTCATCGCCGAGGCCATCGACACCCTGGGCGTGCGGCCCGCAGGCGAGTTCGTCACCTATCACGTGATGAACCCGCACTCCGACGGCCTGGGCATGGACGAGTTCGTCGACTGGCTGATCGATGCCGGGTATTCCATTGCCCGCGTTGATGATTACGCCGAATGGCTGGCCCGCTTCGAGACCACCCTGCGCGCCCTGCCGGACCGGCAGCGCCAGGCGTCACTATTGCCGCTGCTGCACAACTACCAGAAGCCGGAGCACCCGCACAACGGGTCCATCGCCCCGGTGGTGGTGTTCCGCGAGGCGGTGCAGGACGCAAAGCTGGGCCCGGACAAGGACATTCCGCATGTCACTGCGCCGGTGATCGTCAAGTACATCACCGATCTGCAACTGCTCGGCCTGCTCTGACCCGGTGATTTGTGCACGATTTTCCGCGGCTGCCGCGGAAAATCGTGCACAAATATTCAGGCGACTTGCCTGAATCGCAGGGCATTCCGAATTTCGGTGAGCACTCGGTCGGGATATTCGGTCAGGTCGAGCCAGGTGAACCGCAAGACCTGGTAGCCGAGCAGCGAAATGATGTTCTGCCGCTTTCGGTCGTTCTCGAAGTCGTCGGCACTGCTGTGAAAGGCCCACCCGTCGACTTCGATGGCAAGTCTTGTCGCCGGGAAAACGACGTCAACCTTGTATCCAGCAACGGGAAAATTGGGCTTCCATCCGGTGATCTTGTTGCGGCGCAGTAATTTTACGAGTAGACGCTCGGCTTCAGAGCGGGCTCCGTCTTCGGCGGACATCAGCAGTATCCGAGCCGCGGGTGAACCGTGCCGTCCTTTGTTGCGCAGGTGCGCATCCCAGAGATGTTTCAGCTCGACGTGCCGCTGCAACGCCGTGTCCATCAGCTTGGCGCCACCTCCACGGCGTGCCGCGGCTTCGATGACAGTCAGTGGGAGTGCCGTGACGCGCAGTCCACCGCGTTCGATGGTGTCCTGCGACAGCAGGTCGCGGCGTCGGACCCGAATGCCGTCGCGCTTGCGATGATTGCTGACCTTCGGCACGGTGACTTCCACCGTCTCCGGCGGGTAGTGAGTGACGCCCAGCCACCACGCGGCGGCCAGTCCGCTGGCGGTTGCAGTGGGGCCGTAGGACCACACTGCACTGCGTATGCGGGCTGCGTCGCTGAACGGACGATCGTCGACGAAAAACACTCCGGGGGCGCATCGCAGCCAGTGGCCGGAGCGGACCCGGCGGCTGATGGCGTCATCGCTGATCCCGGCGGTCAGGGCTTGGGCGCGGGTGATTACGCCATCGTGGCGGCGAAGGTAGTCATCAAGCACACAGATTCGGACGTATGCGGCGGCCCCACGGTTCCATCAGCTGCGATTTGTGCACGATTTTCCGCGGCAGCCGCGGAAAATCGTGCACAAATCGCTCAAGGGCAGAGGGCTAGGGAGCGATCAGGACACCGGCATCGGATGCGGCGTGCTGCAGTTCGTAGATGTCCAGGTCACCCCAGTCGTTGATCGGCCCGGTGTAGGAGCCCAGCCAGGGCACCACACCGGGATCCGGCGCGACGCCCAGGTTGTAGGCCTGCATGCCGGGCAGGTGGTGTTCGAAGAAGTTACCGAGGATGTCGACGGCGAAGATGATGTCGTTGATCGGGTTCGGGCCCCACAGCGCGGACGCATTGAACAGCGGATTCGCTGCCTCCGGGTCACCGATCATCACGATGTTGCCGTAGTGCGGCTTGCTGCCGCCGGTGGGGTCGTAGGCCGGCATGAACGGCTGCAGCCCCGGCAGGTCGGTGGAGAAGTACGCCGCGGTGTCGCCGTAGGTCTCGATGTTGACGAAGTTCGAGTTGATGCCGTTGCCGGGGACCGACGTGTTGAGGCCGGGGCCCTCGAAGCCGATGCCGCCACGGCCCGTCTTCTGTGCGACGAACTGGGCTTCCCAACCACCCAGCGAGTGGCCGGTGACGAAGATGTCGTCGGTGGTGTAGCCCTGTTCGAGGGCCGCGGCTTCGACCTTCCGCTCGAACGCCAGTGAGTCCCAGAACGCCTGCGGCGTGGTGTGGGTGAAGATGACCTGCATGTCCGTGAAGATCTGCGACAGCGCGATCAGCGGATGGAACAGCAGATTGGTGCCACCCGTCGTGCCCTGGTAGGCGACGATGATCTGGCCCTCCGGCGTCACCCAGGCCTTGCCGACGGCGCCGGACAGTGGATTGAAGGTCTGCATCTGAAAGCCGTTGACAGTGAACGGTTTCAGATCACCCGGTTGGGCCCCGAGCACGTAGGCATTGGCCGAGGCATTCAGGAACTGCTCCACCGTCGGGGTGTCGCCGCTGGTCGGGCCGGTGTAGGTGAGTTCGGGCACCACGGGCTTCGAGGTCGGGGTCTTGCTCAGCCCGAGCATGTCCTCGATGCGCCGGAACCCCGCGAACAGCGCCTCGGAAATGGGCGACCAGTTGAACGGGCTCTTCGGGCCGGTCTGCGCGACCGTCAGGTCCAGCGCCTGCAGGACGGTGTTGATGATGCGTCCGGGCAGCTGGATGATCTTGGCGATCGGGTTCAGCGGCTGCGGTGGCGTCGGTGTTGTCAGGGTGCCGACGGTGTTGTTGGTGGCGGACAGGGCCGCGAGGCGCGTGGTCGGTGCGGGCGTCTTGGCCGGTGCGGGGGTATTGGTGGCAGCGGCCGGCGGCGTGGCCGCGGTGGCGTTGACCGCGGCGTCCTTTGCGGGGGCGTCCTTGGCGGGGGCGGTCGCGGTGGCCGGCTTGAGCTTCGGTGCCTTCTTGCCGTCGCCGGCGGGCTTGATCGAGTCGGAGCCCTTTTGCACGACAGGGGGTTTCGCCGGCTTGGTGGCGGGCTTGACGTCCGGCTTTGTGTCCGGCTTGGCCTCCGGCTCCGCGCCTGACTTGGCGGGGTCGGTGGCCGACGTATCAGTGGCGGTGTCTTGCTTGGTGTCGGACTTGTCAGCGTCCTTGCTGGTGTCCTTGCCGGTCTTCTTCCCGGGCTTCTTCGTGTCCTTCTTGTCCGTGTTCGCCGGCTTGGGCTTGGCGGGGCCGGGCTTCTGGGGTCCGGCTTGGCTGGTCGGGCTGCCGTTCGAATCGTTGGCCCCGGTCTCGGCCCAGGCAACGTTTTGGCTGGTCGCGGCCGCGATACCTACGGCGGCGGCAAGCACCGCGAGGCGGTATCGATTGGATTTGCGCTGACTGAGCCCCGACTGTGTCCCCACAGGTGTCCCCTTTGACATCCCAGGTGCCCGCTGACGCGCGCACGAATCTGACGACACTATGACATCGGGTGATGTCAGTCACGATCAGGTTTGCCAAATGCCTGGATCACTGCGCGAGATCAGCGCACCCGTGCTGCCGCCGCCTCCGGCATCGGCTCGTACCTGGCGAAAGAACGGGTGAACGACCCGGCGCCGTGGGACAACGACCGCAGTTCGATCGGGTACCGGGTCAGCTCGATCTCGGGAATCTCGGCATCGATGCCGGTGCAGGAATCGCCGGCGGTGTCGGTGCCCAGCACGCGGCCGCGCCGTCCCGAGAGGTCACTCATCACCGCGCCGACCATTTCGTCGGGCACCACGATGTGCACGCTGTCGATGGGTTCGAGCAGATTCACCGACGCGGCAGCAGCCGCCTCGCGCAGCGCCAACCCGCCCGCGAGCTGGAAGGCGTAGTCCGACGAGTCAACGCTGTGCGCCTTGCCATCCAGCAGCGTGACGCGGATGTCGACCATCGGGTAGCCGCAGATGCCCCGATCCATCTGGGCGCGAACGCCTTTCTCCACGCTCGGGATGAACTGGCGCGGCACCGCACCGCCGACCACCTTGTCGACGAACTCGAACCCGGCGCCTTCGGGCAGCGGCTCGACGGTGATGTCACAGACCGCGAACTGTCCGTGCCCGCCGGACTGTTTGACGTGTCGGCCGTGTCCTTTCGCGTTGCCGCCGAACGTCTCTCGGAGCGGTACCCGCAGTTCCGTGGTGTCGACCGCGACCCCGAACCGTCGGGACAGCGCGTCGAGCACCACCGCCGAATGGGCTTCGCCCATGCACCACAACACGATCTGGTGGGTATGCGGATTCTGCTCGATGCGCAGCGTCGGGTCCTCGGCGGACAGCCGGGCCAGCCCCACCGACAGCTTGTCCTCGTCGGTCTTGGCGTGCGGCACGATCGCCATCGGGAGCAGCGGCGCCGGCATGGTCCACGGCCGGCACACCAGCGGGGAAGCCTTGTCCGACAAGGTGTCTCCGGTCTCGGCGCAGGTCAGTCGTGCGATGGCGCAGATGTCCCCGGCGATCACCTCGGGAGCCGGCCGCTGCTTGCGGCCCAACGGAAACGACAGTGCCCCGACGCGCTCGTCCTCGTCGTGGTCCTCGTGCTCGGCGCACCCGGCGGCCGAATCGGCGAATGAATTGAAATGGCCCGACACGTGAACCGTCGTGTCGGGCCTGATGGTGCCGGAAAATACCCGGACCAAACTGACCTTGCCGACATACGGATCCGACGTCGTCTTCACCACCTCTGCCAACAGAGGTGCGGCCGGATCGCAGGCGGGCGCGGGCTTTTCCACACCGGCCGGCGTGAACACCTGCGGCGGCACATGCTCTGGGGGAGAGGGGAATCCGCGGGCGATGACATCGAGCAATTCAGCTGCCCCGGTCCCCGTCGTGCTGCACACCGGGATCACCGGGAAGAACGAACCGCGGGCCACCGCGCGCTCGAGGTCGGCAACCAGCACCGCGTTGTCGATCTGTTCGCCGCTCAGGTACCGCTCCATCAACGTTTCGTCCTCGGACTCCTCGATGATGCCCTCGATCAGGGTCGCGTCGTCCGCCAACAGGGAGACGAGCCCGTCGCCGTCGGGCAGATACAGCGGAATCACCTTGTCCCCGAAGGATTCCTGCGCCGACTCCACGGCGCCGGCGAAGCTGGCGCGCGCATGGTCGAGTTTGGTCACCACGACGGCGCGCGGCATCCCGACGTCGGCGCATTCCCGCCACAAAGACCTGGTGGCAGCGTCCACCACGTCGTTGGCCGCCATCACGAACAACGCACAGTCGGCAGCCCGCAGCCCGGCCCGCAACTCACCGACGAAATCGGCATACCCCGGAGTGTCCAACAGATTGACCTTCACCGGCCCGTGCTGCAATGAGGCCAGCGCCAACCCGACCGACCGCTGCTGCTCGAGTTCGGCAGGCTCGTGGTCGCAGACCGTGGTGCCGTCGAGCACCGTCCCCGCCCGCGTCAGCACGCCCGCATGCAGCAGCAGCGCCTCGACCAGAGTGGTCTTGCCGGAGCCAGATGGCCCCACCAGAACCACATTTCGGATCGACGCCGGACTTTCCGCGCTGGGCGCGGCGCCGGATGAGTTATTCGACTTGTCCGCCATGGCGTGCCCCTATCGACGACTCACGTCCACCATGCTCCTGTCGCGACCGTCGGCACAAGACTCAGGTACAAGACTCAATACACTGGCCGCACTCCTCAACGCGGCTCGTGCCTCGCCGCTTGATCGTCGTACGACTCAAGCGTGCCAGGAACTCCATCTGGTGATCGCGACCCGGATCACCGGGCCGTCCAGCGCCACCCGGTCGTACTGGTGGTACTTGGCCCGCAGCAGCGAGTAGCCGATCGCCATCTCGTCGCCGCTCGGGTGCACCGTGGCGTTGCCGTCGGCGCGGGCCCACCAGAGCTGGGACCAGTCGTCGTCGTAGTCCTCGGCGAGCAGGCTCACGCGCGGGTTGGCTGCGATGTTGTCCAGCCGCCGCAGATGCTGCGTCGACTTCCTCTTGGCATCCACAGCCGTGTAGAGCAGGTCCCCACTGACCGCGAAGACGACCGGAACCACATGTGGCTGGCCTTCGGCGGAAACCGTGGCCAGCACCGCGACAGGCGCGGCGGCGAACTCGGCGGCGGCGTCGGACATCAGCGATGCCGCGGGTTCGGGGCGACGCTCATGGGCATCCGGGTCACGTTGATCTCGGGTGGGCGGGTAGGTGCGGCCGGCTCGGCCGGCGGGTGGTAGAC